>JAEZCE010000043.1 GCA_023429995.1 Bacillota bacterium
CCACTTTGAATACTAAAATCGTTTTCAAAAGCTGACAGAATTGCGTTTCGTTTCTCCCTGGAGGGAGAAAGATAGTATGAGGGTTGGCTTCTTTGAAGGAGAAAATTTCCTAAACCATTGTCACATTATTATCTATAGTTATCGGGACAAAATCGAAGAATCCTGAATATAAGATAAAAATACACAACGCTGCGGTTTGAGACCGGGGCGTTTTTTTGACGGGTTTTCCGCTGGTCGTTATTTACCTGCGGCTTAATGGGGTGAATGGAAGGTCGTTACTCTTCTCCTCAAAGGGAACTGGCTGGTATTGCGGGCCAACAGATGATGTTGAAGCTTTGTGGCGAGTAAAAGGGGGTTTACCCTTTTTTTCTTTTGATGGTATAATGGAAATAATTGAGATCTTAAGGAAACGAGGGCGCATTCGCGAATATATCATCCGGAATCCATCCCATTGGAAAGAAGATGGTTAATATATCCCTTAAAATGCTGAACCCACAATCGAACAATTTACCGTCAATCACCGGAAACCGGGTAAAAGAATCGAATCATTAAATCATCCGGTAAATCCTTGAAATTATTTACCCTTTTCTCTTTACTCTTTATTTTTTATCCGAGGTGTTCCATGTTTCATCCCTGTCTGAAAAGTTTTCATCCGGTGGTTGCGGAGTGGTTTACCCACACCTTTGGCGAGCCGACGCCGCCCCAGGCCCAGGGCTGGCCGCTGATTGCCGCCGGCCAAAATGTTTTGCTGATAGCCCCGACAGGCTCCGGCAAGACCCTGGCCGCTTTCTTGAAATGCCTGGATCAACTCTATCAGAATGCCGTAAACGGCTCCCTTCAAACCGGGGTGCAGGTTTTATATGTTTCTCCCTTAAAGGCGTTGAACAACGACATCTACCGCAATCTGGAAGCGCCGCTGGCGGGAATCGAAGAAACAGGGCGGAAGATGGGGGTTGATTTGCCCCATCTTACAACGGCCATCCGGACCGGGGACACCCCCGGCGGGGAACGGCAAAAAATGTTGCGCCGCCCCCCGCAGATTTTGATCACCACCCCCGAGTCCTTGTTCCTGCTGTTGTCTTCGAAAGCCCGGGAAATGCTGCGAACGGTCCGCTTTGTGATCATCGACGAGATTCATACCCTTTTTCCGACCAAAAGAGGCGCCCACCTGGCCTTGTCCCTGGAAAGGTTGCAGCATTTATTGGGGTCAGGTCGCACTTTTCAACGGATCGGGCTCTCGGCCACCATGCGCCCCCTGGATCAGGCGGCGGCATTTTTGGGAGGCAAAGAAATTCATCCTCAAAGCGGGCTTTGGCGGGATCGGCCGGTGGAAGTCGTCGATACCGGTCAAAGAAAAACTTTGGATTTGAAAATCCTTCTACCTGTGGAAGATCTGCGGGAACTTCCCGAGAAATCGATTTGGCCCCCCATCTACCGGCAGGTTTTGGATTTGGTCCGCGAACACCGGACCACCCTGGTGTTTGTCAACAACCGGCGCCTGGCGGAACGGATGACCGCCAACCTCAACGAGCTGGCAGGCGTTCAGCTGGCCAGAACCCATCACGGCAGCGTCTCCAAGGAAATGCGTTTAGAGGCCGAAAAAATGCTGAAACAAGGCGAAATCCCCTGTATTGTGGCAACCGCATCCCTGGAATTAGGCATCGATATCGGCCATATCGATCTGGTCATCCAAATCGAATCCCCCAAAGAAGTGGCCCGGGGACTGCAAAGAGTGGGGCGGGCCGGCCATATCGTGGGGATGCCCAGCAAAGGCAGGATTATTCCCAAGACCCGGGCGGATCTTTTGGAAACCGCGGCCGTTTTCCGGGAGATGAAAGCCGGCAGAGTTGAACCGGTGAAGGCCATTTTCAATGGTTTGGATGTGCTGGCCCAACAACTGGTGGCCCTGACAACCGAGGGAGAATGGAGTGTCCCCGAGGCTTTTCAGGTCGTCCGGGGTTCTTACAATTATCATTCTCTGCCCGAAAAGGTTTTTCTAAATGTCCTGGCCATGCTGGCCGGGAATTTCGAGACCAAAGACTTCGTCGACCTGCGTCCGCGGCTGTTTTGGGACCGGCAACTCGGAGTCTTGAAAGCCAACTCTTATGGGGTACGGTTGGTATATTCCAGCGGCGGGACCATCCCGGACCGCGGTTATTACGGCGTGTATTTGCAAGGCTCCAACCTGCGCCTGGGCGAGTTGGATGAAGAATTCGTTTATGAGCGGCGTTTGCATGAACGGTTTGTGCTGGGAACTTCGGTGTGGAAAATCGAAGAACTCCGGCAGGACCGGGTGATCGTCAGCCCTTCCCAAAAAGGCGGGGAAGCCATCGTACCCTTTTGGAAGGCCGATCCCGGAGGGCGTTCTTACGAACTGGGAAAGCGGATCGGCGCTTTTTTTGGGGAAATCGAGGATCATCTGAAGGCTGGCGATCTCCAAGACTGGCTGGAATCGGAATGCGCTTTGTCTCCGGAAGTATCCCAAAATCTTTACCGGTATGTGGAAGCCCAAAAGCAATCTCTTCAGTACATCCATACCGACCGGCGCCTGGTGGTCGAAGAATTCCCCGACGAGATTGGGGAGTGGCGGGTCTTGCTCCATTCCCCGTTCGGGATGAGGCTCCATTTGGCCCTCGGCTTACTGATCCAAAACATCTGGGAAAAGGATTTCCAAATGAAGGTTGAGGCGGTTCCCATGGATGAGGGGATTATGTTTCATCTGCAAGGAAGCCAGACGCCCCCGGAAATTCCTTGGGGGGACTTAAACCCTATCGGTTTGGAAGAGAAGCTGGCCGGGCTGGTTTCGGGTTCGGCGCTTTTTGGGATTACCTTCCGGCAGACGGCCCAACTTTCCTTGGTCATGCCGCGGGCCGGGTTTGGGCGGAAAAGGAATCCTTTTTGGCTATCCCGGCTCAAGGCGGGGAACTTGTTGCATACAGTGGCTAAGTATCAGGATTTCCCCCTGGTGATGGAAACCTATCGCGCCATTTTACAGGATTATTTTGATTTGGAGGGATTGCTCGAAGTCCTGGGCGACATCCGTCAGGGCCGGATTCAGGTCCGCCGTTATCAGCACAAGACCCCTTCGCCGTTTGCGGGGGGCCACTTATTCAATTTTATCGGCAATTTCATGTATGAAGGAGAAGCGCCCCAAGGGGAACAGCGTTTGCAAATGTTTGGCCTGGGGCGGGGGACCTTGAAAGTCATCCTTGGGAAGCAAGGGCTCCGGAATGTGATTGCCCCCGGGGTGTTGCGTAATGTTAGGGCCAAAGTCAGGGGGTCCGGCCTTTTGGGTGGGGATTTGAATGGGGATTCCTTCGCAAGTTGGCTGGAAAAGGTTGGCGACCTTTCCCTTGATGAAATACCGGAGCTTTTTCCCGCTCAGGCCCGGCAGGTTGAAAACTATGTCCGGGAGTTCATTGAACTTGGAAAAATCCTTTGCATTCCGGCAGGACACGCTGAGCCCCTGCTGGTTGCCTTGTGGGAAGCCCCCTGTTATTTGCGGGGATTGCCGGAAATCCCCTCCAAAATAGCAGCGGATATTCGCGCTAGAATTCAAGCCCGGCCGGGTTTTGACGCTCAAAAACCCATTAGCGGAGCGGAGGCCCGCGCTCGTATCATTCAACGCTATGTCAAGACTCACGGCCCTTTCCAAATCGCGGACATCGTTAGCCGCTACGGATTTTCCCAGCAGGAAGTGGCGGCGGAGTTAACGGTGATGGCGGCCGAGAACTTAGTGGAATCGGGAGAATTCATCCCCGGAGGCAGCGGTGAGGAATGGTGCGATGTCGGGATTTTGGAAGAAATCCACCGCCGTAGTCTGGCCCAGGCCCGTAGGGAAGTAGAGCCGCGGGGCCCGTTGGAATACGGAGCCTTTTTGGCCAGGTGGCAAGGGATTGGCGGGCGGCGGGAGGGCTTCGACGGCCTGGCCGCCACTTTGGAACAATTAGCCGGGCTATGGCTGCCGGCGGGGATGTGGGAAAACAGCGTCTTGCCCGGAAGAGTCCGGGATTTCAGCCCCGCTCTGTTGGATCAGTTAATCGCCAGCGGACAATTTTTTTGGCGGGCCCGTGGCCGGGAACAGCAACTTCAACTCTGTTTTGAAAAGGCAATGGCCGGTGAAAATCAATTCGCCGAAGAGAGGGTTTCCAAGGAACCCATGGCTTACTCCCCCTCCGCGCCGTCCATCGGCGGCGATGCCCAAATCCTGCGCCGATTGCTGGAGACTCGGGGCGCTTTATCCTTGCCCCAGATTTTACGGGAAACCGGGATGTCGACGGTCCTTGCCTGGCAAACGCTGGAGGAATTGATTGGGCAAGGGGCCGTCACCAATGACACGCTGGGCCCGATCCGTTTTTTGCTGCAAAGCCGTCCCGGAGACCGGACGGGCGCAAAAGGAGTGCTTACGCTTGGTGTCCTTGCCCAAATGGGACGGTGGTCTTTGTCGCCCCCGCCCGGGATCCCCAATCCGGAGGCCTGGGCCTCAACCTTGATCAACCGCTATGGCATTATCTGCCGGGAAATGGCCCGGCAGGAATCGGTTTCCTGGGGCGAGAGCTATTCATATTACGACTATCTGGAACAGATTGGAAAAGTCCGCCGGGGTTTCTTCTGTAGCCATTTAAGCGGCGTTCAATTTGCCTTGCCGAAGGCCGTTGAAGAACTGCGTTCTTCTCCGGGGCAGGATTTACCGGAGTTTTACGGGTTGCAATGGAATGATCCCGCCAATTATCTTGGGTTTATTCATGACCGGGGGGAGGGGGAAAATCCATCCGGTTCTTATGATTTTGTGGTTTTTCAGGCCGGTAAACCCATATTGGCGGCAGGTGGAAAAAAATTGAAACTATATTGCCTGGGAAAAAGCCTGTCTGAGCGGGAACCGGCCGGGCTAAGACAACCGCTGCGGACCTTATTGACGATTTTATACAAGGTCTACCGCGATCAGAAAATCATCGTCACCCATTGGAATGAATTGCCCGTCGTAGAAACGGGAATGGCTGATGTTTTGGCCGGACTGAGGTTTGAAAAAGGAATCCGCGAGATGACCCTGTGGCCTTCCGATCGTATCTGAACGCGGGGTTTTTGAATACCCTTGATAAATGAGCAGATACTATTGGGGAAACCAAACGAGGAGGCAGTCAATGGTTGATTTAATTGATAGGGTAAAACAGGGGCTTGATAAAGGGGTTGCGGTTGTTTCGGTCAAATCCAAAGAAATGATGGAGGTCGTTAAAATCAAGAATCAGCTCGGCGTCCTCCGGAATCAACGGGAAAGCGCTTTTTCCCTTTTGGGGGAAATCGTTTATCAAATGTATCTGCAAAATGGTTTTAATGAAGAAAAAATCCGCAATAAATGCGAGATTATCGCTTTGCTCGCCAGTCAAATTCTTGAAAAGGAAAACGATTTGAGAGAGCTCCATGTCCGGGCCGAGGTGGCGCTGGGCAAGTCTTTTTGCATAACTTGCGGGTCGCAGTTGCCCCCCGGAGCGCTTTATTGCAGCAAATGCGGGGAAAAAATCGGGGAATTTGAAAACCGTTAATGATTAAGAAGCTTCCGGCATACCTTTTAGTAATAAAAAAGCTGGAGGAAGCGATGCGTTTAAGTGAACTGGCAGGTAAAGAAGTGATTGACGTCAAAACCGGCGACCGGTTGGGTGTCATTCAAAAAAGCGAACTGTTGGTGAATACGCAGAAGGGGACGGTGGAAGCCTTGATATTGGTCAAACAAGGGTGGACCGGTCGGGAAAAAGTGATTCAGACGATTCCTTGGAGGGATATTCAAAAAATCAGCGAAGAATTAATTCTGGTATCCGGAAAAAACGAGCCTGGGTCGTGAGGGTCAGTAAGATAAGCGCCGTTTGATCAAGTTTTAAGCCGTCGCTGAAAGCAAAACCGACTTGACAGTTGCGGCGTTTTATAGTAAAAAGGAGATAGAAGTTAAACGGACTTCTATTTTTTTATATTTGTGGTAGAGTAGAGGCGCGAAATAGATGAGTAACTCCGTGGAGGCCGGGCCTGCCGAGGAAAGGGAGCCAAAGGGTATTTCGCCGAAGTCGGAAAAAACCTGTTTCGGGTTGGATTTTTTTAAACTCCCCCAATACGGGCCCATCATTTCCGGCTGGTACTGTCGATGAACAATCCCGGTACTGGTAACTGTCGCAAAAAAATGACAGTTACAGAGCTATCTTACCGCCAAACGAATTCTTGAGGAATTCAAGGTTGGCGAGGGCCAACCTTTTTTTCTATCCGGGCCGACAAGAATCTGTACATATAACAACGAACAACCATCATCATGGGATTGTCTAAGGAGTGAATCAAATTGGGCGAAATTAAGGTTTTGGTTTCCGGCGCTTCCGGAAAAATGGGCCGGGAGGTTTGCAAGGCGGTTACCGGAGATTCCCAGCTTCAACTGGTCGGTGCGGTTGATAGGACCAATATAGGGAAGGATATCGGTTCTCTCATCGGTTCCGAACCTCTGAATATTGCCGTTTCCGGTGAACTCGCGGCGGGACTGGATTCGTGCCGGCCGGAGGTAGTCATCGATTTTACGGCTCCGGCGACTGTAATGGAAAACATCCGCACGGTTCTAAAGGCGGGGGCGCATATTGTTGTCGGCACTACCGGTTTGACCCCGGAAAATCTCCGAGAGATCGAAGGTTTATGCAAAGAGTACGGTGTTAATGCTTTGGTCGCGCCGAACTTCGCAGTCGGGGCGCTGCTGATGATGCGGTTTGCGGCGACAGCGGGCAAGTATTTCCCGCAGGTGGAGATCATCGAACTTCATCATGATCAAAAACTGGACGCCCCGTCCGGAACTTCCATTAAAACCGCGGAGATGATCCTGGCCGGACGGGATACGCAAGCCCCGGTAACCATTGGCGAGGAGAAAATCAAAGGGGTTCGCGGCGGGGAAATGAATGGCATCCATCTTCACAGTGTGCGTTTGCCCGGATTAATCGCCCATCAGGAAGTCATCTTCGGCGGTGAGGGACAAACCCTTACCATCCGTCATGACTCCATCAGCAGGGAGTCCTTTATGCCGGGCGTGATACTGGCTGTTAAAATGGTTCCCGGTAGGCCCGGATTGACTTATGGCTTAGAGCATTATCTTTTTTAATAAACTTTCACCTCCCTTTTCCACTTGGAATATACTACATCAGCATGTTTTTAAGTTGGAAAAGGAGGAGCCTTAGGTGAAATCGATTTCGGAATTACAGGCAACAGTCGTTGGCGGAGATGCCAGACAAATTGTTGTTGCCGAAAGTTTAACCACACTTTTTAAAAAAGTAAAAATCTTTGGTCATCCTCAGGCGGCGGTTCCCGACAGGCTGGAATGTCATTCCGACCTTGTAGAAGCTCTGGTTGACGCCGATGTGGTTTTGCTTCCCATCGGCGGGATCAATGATGAGGGTTTGATATGGAGTTATAAAGGAAAACCCCGGATTGATTTCGGGGGGTATATGAGTTCTTTGAATCCGGGAACTATCATCGTAACCGGCTCCATCACCGAAGGTTGGTCCGATATTGCTGGTTTCAATCGTTTGAAAGTCATTTCATATGCAGATAACGATGAAATTGCCATTTTAAACTCGATTCCGACCGCAGAAGGAACATTACAATTTGCGATGGAAGAATTGCCGATTACGATCCACGGCAGCCGGGTGATGGTAATCGGGTTTGGCCGGGTTGGAATGAGTGTAGCCCGCATTTTCAAGGCGTTAAACGCCGAAGTTGTTGTCACCGCCAGGCGGAAGGAATCATTGGCCAGAGCCAAGGAAATGGGGTGCGCCACGGTTCCCTTGGAGGGTTGGAGTGAGCTTGCCAAGACAGCCGATTTGTTGATTAACACCGTACCCGCGTTGATGATTGACGATCCGATTCTGGCAAAGTTAGCTCCCCAAACGGTGATTATTGATTTAGCCTCGGCGCCCGGCGGAACTGATTTCAAAGCTGCCGAGCGCCTCCGGATTAAGGCGATTTTAGCGCCGGGTTTACCCGGTTTGGTAGCTCCAAAAACCGCCGGAGAAGTTTTAGCCTCCACCATCCCCAAGTTAATTCAAGATTTCTTTCGTGAAGGGGGTGGAGCTTTATGAGGTTTGACGGAAAACGGATTGGATTTGCCTTAACCGGCTCCCATTGCACCATTGCCGAAGTGTTGCCATATATGCAGTTGCTGAAGGATGAAGGGGCAACCATCACCCCGATTTTGTCACCGGCGGTTCAGAAAACGGATACCCGTTTTGGAAAGGCCGCTGATTGGCAGCAACAGGTCACAACCATCTCCGGTAAAGAGCCTTTAACGACGCTAATTCAGGTGGAGGCCATCGGACCGCAAAAATTGTTGGATTTAATATTAATAGCCCCTTGTACCGGAAATACCTTGGCCAAAATGGCGCTGGGGGTTACCGACACCTGTGTGTTGCTGGCGGCAAAGGCTCATTTGCGAAACAACCGGCCGGTGGTACTGGCGATTTCAACCAATGACGGGCTGGGCGCCAATGCCCGAAACATTGGAACATTAATGAATCGCAAGCATACTTATTTTGTGCCTTTTGGCCAGGATAGCCCGGAAGAAAAACAGAACTCCCTGATTGCTAAGATGAAATTCATACCGGAAGCGCTTTTAGCGGCATTGGACGGCCGACAATTACAGCCGGTGATGGTTGGTTATTCGTAATCGTCCACCCCGGCATTGCCGGGGCAAATGAAAGGATGAAAATGAGCCTAAACCCGACCCTAGCCCTTAAAGGGTATTAGCCCGACTTTCTGGCCTATTATTGGCTTTCGTTGGCATGCTACAGTCTTTAGACTTGCAATTCCAACGAATTCCCTTTAAGGGGAAGGGTAGAAGCATTGAGGGTCTTTCTTGGGTTTGGGAGCAAATACACCCCGATTGACCTTTGATTGTCTCGCCAACTGGGATTCAAACTCCCGGTTTTAGCTGAATGCTTTAGAGCAAAAGGGTATTGTCTAAGTGGACAACTTACATCGGAAAGAGAGGCAAACGCATGAAGGTTATCGTGCAGAAATTTGGGGGAACTTCGGTAGCTACCCGGGAAGGCCGCGAAAATGTGGTAACGAAAGTAAAGGAAGCCCTGGGAAAAGGTTTGGGAGTGGTGGTTGTTGTATCGGCTATGGGACGCAACGGTGATCCTTATGCTACGGATACCCTCATCGGACTGGCCCGCGGCGTTTTAAAATATATTAAACCGCGCGAGCTGGATCTTTTAATGTCCTGCGGCGAAAATATTTCCACAGTCGTTATGGTGCAGACTTTAAAAGCCCACGGTATTGAAGGGGTGGCTTTTACCGGAGGGCAAGCCGGCATCATTACCGACCACCATTTCAATAATGCCCGCATTATCGAAATTAAACCCGATAATTTGTGGAGGTGTCTTGAAGAGGGAAAAGTTGCCGTGGTTGCCGGTTTTCAAGGAGTCACCAAGGAGGGGGAAGTCACGACGCTTGGCCGTGGCGGCAGCGATACCAGCGGTTCCGCTTTGGGAGTGGCTTTACATGCGGAGTTGGTTGAGATTTATACCGATGTGGACGGGATTATGACGGCTGATCCGCGGCTGGTTCCCCAGGCTAAGCCGCTGCCGGTAATGACCTATAATGAGGTCTGTGAAATGGCTCATCTGGGCGCCAAAGTAGTGCACCCCCGGGCGGTGGAAATAGCGATGGAAGGGAGAATTCCTCTACGGATCCGTTCAACTTTTTCCAACAATTTGGGCACACTGATCAGTGACGGAACATCTATCGGCGATATTGAAATCAGGGGCGATAAAGTAGTAACCGGTCTGGCCCAAATCCCGGAGATGGCGTTGTTTAAGATTACTTCCGTAGAGGATCTCAACCAAAACGGGACGGTATTAAGGATTTTCCAAGTTTTGGCTGGCGCTGGAATTAGTGTGGATATGATTCAGGTATCGCCTTTCAATATTGCCTTCATTATCAATGGCGATTTGGCGGATAAGGCCGGAGAAACGCTAAGTCCGCTGAAACTGGAATTGTCCATTGAGAAAGGGTATGCCAAGGTCGCGATTGTGGGTTCGGGGATGCGGGGTGTTCCTGGAGTTATGGCGCGGATGGTCAAGGGCTTGCAAAAAGAACATATTTCAATTCACCACTCGACCGATTCTCATATTAATATTGCCTGCCTGGTAAAACAAGAAGATATGTGCAGCGCGCTTCAGGCGTTGCATAATGAATTTGAGTTAGCGGAGTAAGGGTAAGGAGGATTTTTTATGGTAAAGTTTGGTAAAGTTTTAACCGCAATGATCACGCCGTTTAATCAGAATTTACAGGTTAATTATCAAGCGGCGCAAGAATTGGCTGTGAAACTGGTTGATTCCGGTTCGGACGGCGTTGTGGTCGCAGGTACGACCGGGGAATCGCCGACCTTGACCAAACAAGAAAAGCTCGGTTTGTTTAAAGCGGTGGTGGAGGCTGTTGGCGGAAAAGGGACGGTTATTGCCGGAACGGGAAGTTATGACACCGCGGCCAGTATCGAATTAACCAAAGAGGCAGAGCGGACCGGAGTCGATGGCGTAATGCTGGTGGCGCCCTATTATAATAAACCGCCTCAGGAAGGATTGTATCAACATTTTCGAACCATCGCCAATGAGACTTCCTTGCCGGTTATTCTGTACAATATTCCCGGACGCACCGGGGTTAATGTTTCCCCCGGCACCATTGCCAGACTGGCGGCAATCGAGAATATCGTGGCGGTAAAAGAAGCTTCAGGCAACCTCGGACAAGTGAGCGAGATTTACGAAAAAGCGCCCAAAGACCTGTTGATATATAGTGGCGACGATGCCATGACTTTACCGGTAATGAGTTTGGGGGGAGTGGGGGTTATCAGTGTGGCCGGCCATATCGTGGGGCGAAAGCTTCAGGAAATGGTTGCCGCGTTTTGCAGAGGGGATCTTTTGACTGCCAATAAAATCAATAGCGAGATTGCTCCGCTGGTCCGCAGCCTCTTTGTCACGACCAATCCGATTATGGTGAAGGCGGCCTGTAACCTATTGGGATTTAAAGCGGGGGGACTCAGGTTGCCATTGGTCGAAGCCACCGCCGACGAACAAAAAGTTTTGCAGGAAGTTTTGAAAAATTTGGGACTGGTGTAGGCGGGTTATTGGCTATTCCATATTCGTTATTGGTTGTTGGTATCCGGACGACGGCAGTTGAAAGAGTTGGCCTCTTTCTTTGGTTTATGATTTGCTGATTTTGATATTCCACAGAGGTTTTTCCGTTTTAAAAAGTTTTTGAAAAATTATCACTCGGATTTGCAAATTGCAATGAATGATATATAATGAATCTGGCGGGGCTGTTGTAAATAAAATTTATCGATGGAGATATACAATATTTAACCTGTATTGATTGGGCTATCTATTGTATATCTCATTGTTTTTGAAAAACTTTGTTTCAAAAAACAATGTTTTGACGAAACTTGGTTTTTAAAATTGCAACAGCTTCATTTATTGCGAATTCATTGCGGAGGAATCAAAATGCCGGATAAAAATAACGGCGCGCAGGCGCAAATTACTAAACCGGGACAGGCTTTACTGGATAAAATTTTGAACAAGACGGCCGTTCTTGGTGTTATTGGCCTTGGTTATGTCGGGCTTCCCCTGGCGGTTGAAAAAGCGAAGGCCGGTTACAGGGTGATCGGTTTTGACGTCCAGGGCCAAAAGGTTGATCAGGTAAACGAAGGGCATAATTATATCGGCGACGTGGTGGATAGTGAATTGGCCGAACTGGTGAAAAGCGGACGTTTGAAGGCTACAACAGACTATACCCAAATTGAGGAAGTTGACGCTGTCGCCATTTGTGTGCCCACTCCGCTTGACAAATATCAGCAACCGGATATTTCTTATGTATCCAGTTCCACACATCAGATTGCCCCCCATCTTCACCGGGAGATGTTAATCGTTTTGGAAAGCACTACTTATCCGGGGACTACCGAAGAAGTGGTCATGCCGGTGCTGGAAGCGACCGGACTTTCCTGCGGTAAAGATTTTTTCCTGGCGTTTTCGCCGGAACGGGTCGATCCGGGAAACAAAGAATACCATACCAAGAATACTCCGAAAGTGGTCGGCGGCGTCACCCCGCGCTGTACGGAAATCGCCGCCGCCCTATACGGAAATGTTTTGAATAGCGATATTTATCAGGTATCCAGCCCCAAAGTGGCTGAAATGGAGAAGATTCTCGAAAACACTTTCCGGAACATCAATATTGCGCTTGCCAATGAAATGGCTATCCTTTGCAATAAGATGGGAATTGATGTTTGGGAAGTCATTGATGCCGCCAAGACAAAGCCTTACGGATTTATGCCGTTTTACCCCGGCCCGGGCCTGGGCGGCCACTGCATTCCCATCGACCCTTTCTATTTAACCTGGAAAGCCCGGGAATACGATTATCATACCCGGTTGATCGAAATCGCCGGGGAAATCAACAATCAAATGCCCGAGTTTGTGATTGAACGGGCCGCAACCTTTTTGAACGAGTATGGTAAACCGCTCAAGGATGCCAAGATATTGATGCTGGGGATCGCTTACAAGAAAGACATCGATGATCCGCGGGAATCACCGGCCATTAAGATTTATCAGCTTTTAAAGCAACACCTGGCCGATGTGAAGGTGAATGATCCCTGTATTCCGGTTTATGCCTTCGGAAATTTACGTCTGGAATCCACCGCCCTTACGGAGGAATTATTAAAATCCTCCGATTTGACGCTGATTACAACCGATCATTCCGCCTACGATTACCAATGGATATGTGATAATAGCCGGTTGGTTTTCGATACCCGGAACGCGACAAGGCATATCAAGGAATGCCAAGCGAAGATTGCCCGGATTTAAAAAAACTGGTTTTCTCTGTGTCTCCGTGTCTCTGTGGCCTATAAAGCTTTTAGACAAGAAGACAGCGGATTGCCAATTCATTTAAGGGGAGAAAAGATGTCTACCTTTCGATTTGGTTTGATCGGATGCGGCCGGATTGCCCCCAATCATGCCCGCAATATTATGGAGTTGGAACAGGCGGAGTTGAAAGCAGTTTGCGACCTGGTCCCGGAAAAGGCTGAACATTACGGCAGGACCTATGGTGGGGATGTCTATACGGATTACCGGGCGGTTCTGGAACGTCCGGATATTGATGTTATTTCCATCGCCACTTCCAGCGGGGCTCATGCCGAAATTGGAATTGCGGCGGCCCAGGCCGGTAAACATGTGATTGTTGAAAAACCGATGGCTTTGTCGTTGCATGATGCCGACCGCTTAATCGCGGCTTGTAATGAAAACCATGTTTACTTGGGGGTTTGCCATCAAAACCGTTACAACCAGGTGGTTCAAAAATTGCGGCAAGCCCTGGAAAACGGACGTTTTGGGAAATTGACCCATGCCACGGCGGTGATTCGCTGGTATCGTGATCAGCATTATTTTGAACAGGATTCCTGGCATGGTACCTGGGCCCAGGATGGCGGGGTGCTGATGAATCAGTCCATTCATAATATCGACTTATTGCAGTGGATGATGGGACAAGTTACCGGCATTTACGGAAAAATAGCTACCCGGGAGCGGAACATCGAAGTTGAAGACTTGGGGCTGGGAATATTGACTTTTAAAAGCGGCGCCATGGGGTTGATTGAGGCTTCCTCGACCGTTTATCCCCGTAATTTGGAGGAAACCTTAAATATCTTCGGTGAAAAAGGCACGGTGATCCTGGGAGGAACCTCCATCAATCAGATCGAAGTCTGGCGTTTTGCCGACGGATTGGATGATGAGGCGGAAGTCGTTAAGAACTGTGGAGAAACACCGCCCAATATCTATGGGTTTGGCCACCGTCAGTTGTATCTGCGCTTTATGCATGCGGTTGAAACCGGAACGGATTTCGATATTCCGGGGATGGAAGGCAGAAAGGCCCTGGAAGTTATTTTAGGGATTTATCATTCAAGCCTCTCCGGGCAACCGGTGGGATTGCCGTTGCAAGAGAAGGCCTATCCGCTGCCGGAATTGATGAAGGAATATCAAGGAAAGGTTTGTTAAGGACTTTAAGACCAACTTTCAACGGTTGGTTTTTTTATTTATCAAAGGCTTTATTTTTCAGGGATAATCGGGCTTGGTATTGGAGGCGGAGGTTGAGGTTATCCTTTTTTTATTTTACGGTATGCCGAAGGGGACTGCCCCATAATTTGATGAAATAACCGCGAAAAATAGTAGGGGTCTTTAAAACCCAATGTAGCGGCGATCGCTTCAATACTTAACGGGGTAATATCCAGGTATTGGCAGGCCCGCTGAATTTTGAAACGCAAAAAATAATCAATCGGCGAATAGCCGGTTTTATTTTTGAATAGGTAGGAGTAATGGGATACGGAAAGATTGACATGGCCGGCCAGTTCCCTCAGGGACAGATTTTGCCCCAAATTTTTGGCCATATATTGAATGGATTCATCAATATCCTGGCTGCTGGCTTTTAATTGCAAATGATAATCGTGATTCATCAAAAAGATTGAGCCCATCAAATGAGGAAGCACTTGAGAGGCGAAGATCATGTTATCCAGCGTGAAACCATTCTGCAACACTTGATAGACTTCATGGAACAAATCCACGATTTTAGGGGCTTTTTCAAGCGCAATCGGAAAGGTATGGAATTCCGGCAATAAATGTTTGAAATAATGCTCTGAGTGACTGCCCAGAAAATGAAGCCAGTAAATCGTCCATGGGCGGGTGTCGCTGGAACCGTAAATATGAGGCGTCCCTTTGGGTATAATCAGCAGGTGGTTTTCAGCGACTGGTTGTTTGTTGCCGTTTATTGTAAACCAGCCATTCCCTTGCGCGCAATAAATCATAATATGCTGCTCGCAGCCGTCCGGCCGCTCCCGGTAATGGAATTGGGCCTCGGGAAAGTAGCCGATGTCCGATAAATAAAGGGAGTTGATTAAAGGGTTCTCCGTAACTTCCTTCAGGAAATTCCTTGGTAAAACGATGATTTTTTGTCCGTAAAAACCCTCATCTTTTTTGATTGTTTCCATGATTTCATTGTAAGGCATGGATGGTTTTTTAGCAACCGAGGTTCGTAAGATAATCCAGGTTCTTCGGCGGATAATGAATGGAGTTTCCCAAACAATTAAGATATATTTAACATATTGAAAGTATGAATGTGTCCGTAATGGGCGCGTCAACCGGTTGGCGACTTCTTGGACGCGTTATATTTTAATGATTTCTTAAACACCTCAAGATCCGGCAAGGCAAGTGAAAATTTTCCGCGGCGCGCGGAAAAATTGGCCGGACCCTATTGCCCCATTGGAGTTTAGGAATTTTCTATCCGAGGAGGATTGTACCATGCATCCTGTAAATTTAGAAGCCAAGATTTGGGAAGAAGTTTTGGAGCTCCCCACTTACCCCGTAGGGAAGCCCGATAAGAATCCCATGTTTTTAGAGAAACGGGTTTATCAAGGAAGCTCCGGAAAAGTTTATCCCTACCCGGTCATTGATAAAATCGAGGACCGGAAAGTGAATCAAAAATACCGGGCGGTTTTTCTGGAAAACCCTTATTTATTGATTATGATTCTGCCTGAACTTGGGGGTAGAATTCAACGGGCTCTCGACAAGACCAATCAATATGATTTTGTTTATTATAACCAGGTCATTAAACCGGCCCTGGTGGGACTGGCCGGCCCCTGGATTTCCGGGGGAATCGAATTCAACTGGCCCCAGCACCACCGCCCCAATACCTACGGCCCGGTTGAATATTTGCTGAAAGAAAACGAAGACGGCAGCAAAACGGTTTGGGTGAGTGAAATCGACCGTATGCACGGCACCAAAGTGACCACCGGATTTACACTTTACCCGGACAAAGCGTATTTAGAGATTAAGTCGCAACTTTACAACCGGACTCCCCAGGCCCAAACGTTTCTCTGGTGGGCCAATCCGGCGGTTGCTGTGAACGAGCAAACTCAATCGGTTTTCCCGCCGGATGTTCATGCCGTGTTTGACCACGGTAAACGGGATGTATCAAGGTTTCCGATTGCCACCGGGACTTATTACAAGATGGATTATTCCTCCGGAGTGGACATTTCCCGTTATAAAAACATTCCGGTTCCCACTTCCTATATGGCGTATCATTCCGATTACAATTTCGTCGGCGGATATGATCACGGGAAAAAGGCCGGCATTTTACACATTGCCGATCACCATATTTCACCGGGGAAGAAACAATGGACTTGGGGCTGCGGCGACTTCGGCAAGGCCTGGGACCGCAATCTTACCGATGAAGACGGTCCCTATATCGAATTGATGACCGGTGTCTATACCGATAATCAGCCCGATTTCACCTGGCTGTTGCCCAGTGAGGAAAAATCCTTCACCCAGTATTTTATGCCCTATAAAAATATCGGCGTGGTCAAGAATGCCTCGATTGAGGCGGCCGTGAACCTGGAGATCGATAACGGCAAGGCGGTAATTGCGGTATATGCGACGGCGGTTGTGGAAGAAGCCGTGGTGGAACTTAAGGGCAAGGAAAAAACCTATTTTCGGACCACGGTTGACCTTTCGCCCGAAAGCTCCTGGAGTGGGGAAGTTGTCCTGGAACCGGCGGAAAAAGCGCATCATTTGATGGTGAGCGTGTTCGGACCCGGCGGGAAGCTGATGGTTTCTTATCAACCGGAGGAGCCGAAGATTGAGCGGGTACCCGAGCCGGCAAAACCGGCCCTGCCGCCTTCGGAGGTTCAAACCAACGAAGCCTTATATTTACGTGCCCTTCATCTGGAACAATACCGCCATGCCACGTATGATCCGGATCCCTATTACCTGGAGGGATTGAGGCGGGATCCCGACGATATCCGTCATAATAACGGTTACGGCTGTTTGTTGTTACGTCGCGGATTGTTTAAAGAAAGTGAAGGTTATTTCCGGAGAGCCATTGCCGGTCTGACCCGTTTCAATCCCAATCCTTACGATGGGGAACCTTATTATAACTTGGGGCTGTCTCTGAAGTTTCAGGGCCGCTTGGATCTGGCTTATGATGCCTTTTATAAATCCGTCTGGAGCGCGGCCTGGCAGGATAGCGGTTACTTTGCGCTGGCCCAGATTGCCTGCTGGCGGGGAGATTATCCTACAGCCGAAGAATTGATCGGGAAATCTTTAATCCGGAATTATCATCATTATAAAGCCCGCCATCTCCAGGGGGCCATCTTGCGGAAAATGGGGCGGTATCGGGAAGCCCAAAGAATTGCCTTTGAAACCCTGCAGTTGGACCCGATGGATTTCGGTTCCCGCCGCGAACTTCAACTGTGTTTTGAAGCGGAACAACAAACCGAAAAGGCCCGGGCGATGAAGGAACAATTGCTGAATTTACTGGACACCAATCCTCATAACTATTTGGAACTGGCCAGGGATTACGGCAGCGCCGGACTTTTTACCGAAGCCTGCAAGGTGCTGGAAGATGAAATTGCCGGTGAAAAGCAATTGCAAAATGTCTCTCCGCTTGTTTATTATTATTTAGGGTACTACCAACGCCAAAACGGTGATTTCCGGCAAGCTTCGGCCTATTTTAAGCAGGCCGGGGAGGAGAATTCCGATTATTGTTTTCCAAACCGGCTGGAGGATATTGTAGTCCTGTGGCAAGCGTTGGAACTAAACCCCAAAGATGCGAAGGCATACTATTACCTGGGGAATTTATGGTATGACAAAAAGCAGTCCGATTTGGCCATTCAGTGTTGGGAACAGTCGCGGGAAATTGATGATTCGTTGGCCACAGTCCACCGCAATTTGGCGCTGGGATATTATAATCAAAAACACGACCCGGAAAAGTCCAGAGCGGCATTGGAAAAAGCATTTTCCCTCAACCCCGCCGATGCCAGGGTTTTCCTGGAACTGGACCAACTTTATAAAAAAACCGGAGTCGATTGGCAATCGCGGATGAATGGTTTCCGGAAATATTTAGACTTGGTGGAATCCCGCGATGATCTCTATATCGAGTATGTCGCCCTCCATAATCAAATGGGCGAATATCAAAAGGCCAAAGAACTTATAGCCGGCCGGAAATTCCACCCCTGGGAGGGCGGCGAGGGCAAGGTTTCCAGCCAATATGTTTATTCCCGGGTGGAATTGGCCAAGCTGTACATTCAAAAGCGGGAATTTCAGAAAGCCCTCGCCGAATTATTAGAAGCCGGCCAGTACCCGGAGAATTTAGGCGAAGGAAAACTTTACGGCGCGCAGGAAAATCACATTCATTATTTTCTCGGACGCGCCTATGAAGGTTTGGGAATGGCTGAAAAAGCCGGAGAGTTGTTTCAAAAGGCCTCCGTGGGCCTGAGTGAACCTTCCGGCGCAATGTTTTACAATGATCAGCCGGCCGATATGATATTCTATCAAGGCTTGGCTTTGCTGAAATTAGCTCAGCCCGATCAGGCCCGGAGTCGCTTCCATAAACTGGTGGATTATGGCGAACAGCATATGTTTGATAAAGTAAACATCGATTATTTCGCTGTTTCATTGCCGGATTTTTTGATTTTCGATGAAGACCTGACCCGAAAGAATGAGATTCACTGCCGCTATCTATTGGGCTTGGGTTATTTGGGTCTGGAAAAGAAGGAACAATCCCGGCGTGAGTTCAAGCGGGTGTTGGAAATGGATGCCAACCATTTGGGGGCTCTGAGCCATTTGAAAATGGTGGATGAGCCGTGAAATTTCAAAGAAAAAAGCGTGTGTTTCCTGCTATATAGAGTGAATGTGAAAGAAAGTTCCAGCCCTTGTTTTGAAACATGAAAGGAGGGATTGCCGGAATAGACGGAAGGAACTATGGCGGAATGCTTTGAAAAGACAAACAAAATGGAGGAATTGTAATGAAAAAAACCTTTTTTTTACTGCTTTTGGTTGCCGCGCTGATCTTTTCATCGATGGCGGTTTTTGCGGCTCCTGCCAAAATCAAAATCGGTTTTTTAGTAAAACAAGCCGAAGAATTATGGTTCCAAAATGAATGGAAATTCGCCCAAAAATTTGCCGATGAAAAAAACTTTGAACTGATCAAAATCGGGGTTCCCGATGGCGAAAAAGTAATGGCTGCCATTGATAATTTAGCGGCCCAAAAAGCTCAAGGCTTTGTGATTTGTACGCCGGATGTCCGTTTGGGACCCGCCATTATGGCTAAGGCAAACGCCAAAAAATTGAAAGTGTTTACAGTTGACGATCGATTTATGGGCGCCGACGGTAAACCCATGGCCGATGTACCTTATATGGGTATTTCTTCGACCAAAATCGGTTTTGATATTGGACAAGCCCTGTATGGCGAAATGAAAAAACGCGGTTGGAATATTGCTGAAACCGCTGCCATGGCAGTAACTCACGATGAGCTTGAGACGATTAAACAACGTACCGACGGCAGCAAAGACGCTTTGGTGAAGGCTGGTTTCCCCGCGGGCAAAATCTACGACGCCGTAAATAAAACCCTGGATGTTCCGGGGGCGATGGAAGGCGGTAACGTTGCCTTAACCCAACATCCTGAAGTAAAACGCTGGCTGGTCTTTGGTGGAAATGAAGAATGCGTTATCGGGGCTATCCGGGCGATGGAAGGCCGCAATTTCAACGGCACCACCATTATCGGCATCGGCCTGGGCGCCAGCATCGGAATTAGCGAATTTAAAAAACCCGGTATGAACGGTTTCTTTGCCACCAGCGCGATTAGCCCATACCGTCATGGTTATGAGACCGCGAAATTGTTATATGAATGGATCAAAAGCGGTAAGAAGCCGCCAGTGGTGACTTTAACCGCCGGTTATATCGTAACCCGCGAGACATATAAAAAAGTCATGACCGATCTCGGACTTGCCGACTCGATTACGAATTGATTGAAAATGAGTAAATGAATCCGGGTACTGCCCGAAGAGCAGTCTCAAACCGAAGACAGGGCCGGTTTAACCGGCTATGTAACGGCAGTTTGATGCAATCTTTGGGCAGCTCCCGGATTATAATAAGAGGTGAACGGGATGGAAACCGGTTTTCTGAAGTTTGAAAACATTAGCAAGGAGTTCCCAGGGGTTAAAGCGCTGGACGGGATATCGTTTGAGGCGGCCGAAGGAAGCGTTCACGCCTTAGTCGGCGAAAACGGCGCCGGGAAATCCACTCTCTTAAAGATACTGAGCGGCCTATACCGGCCCGACGGGGGTCAAATTTTTCTGGGTGGAGCGGCCAAGAATTTTTTAAATACCAGCGACGCCTTGAACTCAGGAGTAGCCATTATCTATCAGGAACTCAACCTGGTACCCGAAATGACGGTAGCCGAAAACTTATTTTTGGGTCATATGCCTGCTAAAATGGGATGGCTTAACAAGAAGGCCCTACGGGAAGTCACCTTGCAACAACTTAAAAATTTAGAAGAAGATATCGATCCCGGTTGCAAAATCGGAAGCCTTTCCATTGCGCAACGGCAAATGATTGAGATCGCCAAAGCGCTGGCCCGTAACGCGAAAGTCATCGCATTTGACGAGCCGACCAGCAGTCTTTCCGACCGGGAAGTGCAAAAATTATTTTCGATCATCGGGGAACTAAAACGCCAGGGTAAGGTGGTCTTATATGTTTCCCACCGGCTGGCGGAAATTTTTACGATTTGTGATGCCGTAACAGTTTTCAGAGACGGCAAACATATTGAAACTTTCACCGATATGTCCACATTGACCCAGGACCAGCTGGTCACGAAAATGGTTGGCCGTTCCATTCATGATGTCTATAATTATGTCCGGCACCCCCATCACGGACCGGCCTTGGAAATTCAAGGCTTAACAGGATACGGACTGGCCGAGCCGGCAAATTTAACGGTTGACCAGGGAGAGGTCGTAGGTATCTTTGGTTTGGTCGGGGCAGGCCGTTCCGAATTGCTGAAATTGATTTACGGCGCTACCAAAGGGAAAGCGGGAAAGATCAAAGTTTTCGGACAAGAGGTAAAAATCAGTAAGCCAAGCCAGGCAATTCGTCACGGCATTGTTTTTTGCCCCGAAGATCGCAAAAAAGAAGGCATTATTCCGATCCGTTCGGTAAGGGAAAATATTAACATCAGTATCCGGCGATTGATTGCCAAATTCGGCATTATTCCCGAGCGGAAAGATATTGAAAACGCCAACCGTTTTATCGAACAACTCAACATTAAAACCCCGTCCATGAACCGGATGGTCCGGGATTTATCCGGAGGGAACCAGCAGAAGGTGGTCTTGGCCCGTTGGTTGTCGGAGAAAGTGAAAGTCATTTTGTTTGATGAACCCACCCGTGGAATTGACGTAGGGGCTAAATCCGAAATTTACGGGATTATATCCAAATTGGCAGCGGAGGGCATTGGCGTGCTCGTTGTCTCCAGTGAGCTCCCGGAGATTTTAGGTATTTCTGATCGGATTATCGTCATGCGGCAGGGAAAGCTACAGAACTCCTTATCCCATGATGAAGCAACCGAGGAGAAAGTGTTACGATTGGCTTTGCCGGTCGTTGAAAATAAAGTCGTCGATAGTTTAAAAAAGGAGTGAAGCAGATGAGTACCGATACTCTTGCCTCCGGCACCAAAACCAACATCAAACCGTTATACAGACGGATCTGGGATAGTGCCAGCATTCTAATTATTTATTTGATTATGTTCGTAATTTTATCACTGACCGTTCCCTATTTTTTCAGTTGGGAGAACATGGTGGGCCTATCGCTTGCCATATCGACGGTGGGTATTGTCGCTTGTACCATGTTGTTCTGTTTGGCTTCGGGGGATTTTGATCTTTCCGTAGAAAATATCGTGGCTACCTCCGGTGTCATTGCAGCGATAGCGATTCGAAGCACCGGAAATATTTGGCTTGGCATATTGTCCGGGATTGTCGCCGGCGGCTTGGTCGGCTTGGTGAACGGTTTGATCATCGCTAAACTCAAAATCAACGCTTTAATTACCACCTTAGCCATTAGCCAGGTGGTCAGGGGACTTGGTTTTATCATATCGGGCGGCGTGGCCGTGGGTATTTTAACCCCCGACTTTTATAAGCTGGGGAATAATCATTTTCTGGCCATCCCCATTCCGGTCTGGGTTATGATTCTTTGTTTTGTCGCCTTTGGGTTTTTATTGAACCGGACCACCTATGGCCGGAACACCATGGCTATCGGCGGAAATAAAGAAGCGGTGAGACTGGCTGGAATCAATGTTGACCTGATTAAAATCATTATTTTTACCGTCCAGGGTTTCGTCGCCGGACTTGCCGGAGTTGTCCTGGCATCGCGGATGACCAGCGGACAACCGAATTCATCCGTCGGTTTCTCCCTGGATGTCATCTCGGCCTGTGTTTTGGGAGGCGTCTCTCTTTCCGGCGGTGTCGGGACTACTTTAGGGGTGATCGTCGGCGTAATCATTATGGGAACCGTCCAAAACGCTATGAATCTTTTGAATATCCCCACTTTTTATCAATATGTAGTGCGGGGGATCATATTATTGCTGGCAGTGTTGTTCGATCAAATGAAACAGAAACAGGATTAATCTTTTCATAACGCTAATCTTTCCAAGTCGTCAAGAAATTCATGAAGTCCCGTTGAGTCCATAGGCTAACGGGATTTATTCGTATATTAAAGGGGTGCGCATGGAATGGGAATTTTCAGCAGGATTTTCGGGGACATCCAGTGGCAAAAGTTTGATTTCACCAAGAAGTTTACCATTCGCAATAAATTATTGTTTTTCTTTCTTTTAGTCTCGCTGGTACCACTGGCGCTGACCGGCATGATTTCTTACTACAGCTCCAGAACGGCAATGACCCGGAAGATGAGTCAATATTCACTGGAAAACATCTCCCGATCCGCCCAAATCCTGGACGAAAAATTCCGGCAATACGAAAAAATAGCGCTTCAGATTAACGTCAATCCCGTATTGAACACGGAATTTAAGATTTATGCCAAGGCTGCGGACGGAGAAGCTTTGGATCGGGAACAAAATGTGAAGAATTATTTAAAAAGTTATCTGGTGGATGATCCGAATATTTTTGCCTTCATTTTTACGGATGCGGGAAAGGGTAACCAGCATTCCCGGATTTTCGTTCAACGGGGTTCGGTGAGTGAAAGCTGGGATCTTACCCTCAGGAAATACGCCGCTTCATTAAATTCCCGGTTATACCTGGATACGGTTTGGATGCCGGCGGTTATTAAAAATGCAGTGGTTACGGAAAACAATATGGTCATGGTTAAAAACATCGACGATATCAATACTGGTGAGCCTCTGGGGACTTTTGCCGTTTTGATCAAGGAAGCGGGTATGGCTCAATATACGAATTTTACGGAAATGCATACTACGGTCAATACGGAAATTACGCCGGCGTCGCTCCCCCGCTATACGGTAATTATCGATGAAAAAGGCATGATTGCATCCACTCCTTTTAAAGCGGACATCGGCCGGAACCTTTCCGATTTCATGAAACAAAATAAAGTTCTTACCCAAGTCAGGAATGGAAGCATAAAGCAGGATAGTTTTTTCGGAACTTTCAATCGGGTACCGGCGCTGGTTTCGGCTGAATATATGAAACATAACGGCTGGAGTATTCTCAGTATAGCTCCCGCCCGGATTCTATTTTCCGAAGCCAGGGTGACCGGACTGGTGATCTTTTTATTAAGCATCGTTTTTGGGACGCTTGCCATCATTATTTCAATTTATGTGGCCTTCCTGGTTTCCGGGCCTATCCGTTCCGTAGTGAATGCCATGAAAGAGGCGGAAAAGGGCAAGTTAACGGTGCGGGTGGCCGTCAATAACCAGGATGAGCTGGGGTATTTGGGGAGCAGTTTCAACCGGATGCTGGAACAAATCAACGGACTGCTGGCTGACACAAAAAAAACAGCTACCCAGCTGCAAAAACAGGGCGCGGTATTGCAAGAAAGTTCCCATCAATCTGCCCAGGCTGCTGAAAGCGTGGCCCAAGCCATGAATGAGATTACCCGGGGTACCATGGAACAGACCCATGAAGCGGGGAATTCATCCCAACGAATGACAAGCCTGGCTGCGCAGATCGATCATATGGTGGCGCAATCGGCAGAAGTTGAACATATCACCGGGGATACCAAGAAATTAAGCTTTCAATCGAAAGAGGCGGTGCAACAATTGATTGACAAAACCGCGGAAACGGACCGCATTACCAATGCCATTGTCAGCGACATCAGCGAACTTGATAACAGCGCAACGGAAATAAGCGATATTATCCAAGTTATCACGGGTGTAACGGAACAGACTAACCTTTTGGCGCTGAATGCGGCGATCGAGGCGGCCCGCGCCGGAGAAATGGGCCGGGGTTTTGCGGTGGTCGCCGATGAAATTAATAAATTAGCGGTTCAATCCCGGGACGCAACAGAGAATATCAACAGCATATTAAAGAAAATCCAGGAAAAAACTGCTACCTCATATCAAACGGCGGGCCAGGCCCATCAAATTGTTCTCGATCAAATACAGGCAGTCCGTTCAGCCCAAAACTCTTTTGATGAAATTATCCGGGCCATGGATACTGCGGTCGGTAAACTCAGCGGCATGAATTCATTGCTGGCCCAAATTCACGATGCCAAGGAGCAATCATTGCATTCGATTATCACCATCAGCGCTATATCGGAAGAGACGGCCGCCGCTGCCGAGGAAGTTTCCGCTTCATCTCAGGAGCAGACGGCGATCGCGGATCAAGTCAGTAATTTGGCTGCCCAAATGCAAAGAATGGCCGAAGAATTGATGGAGGTAATTTCCAGATTTGATGTTTCGGAAAGGAATTTGATTTCCGGAACAATGCAACCATCGCGGGAAAGCCGTGATTGAGAAAATCATAATGGAGGAGGTCCCTATGGCAGGATACCGTTGTTTTTATAAAGATATCCCGGCGCTGACTTTGGAAAGCGACCAACTGGCCGCGGTATTTTTACCTGAAATCGGCAGCAAGATGGCTTCTTTGACTGATAAAACCTCGGCCCACGAGTACTTATGGCAAGAACCCACTCTTGGGTGCAGCCGGCCGGAATACGGCACTCCCTTTGATACCTGGGATATGTTTGGTTTTGATGAAATGTTTCCCACCATCTCGGCTTGTTATTACCACAAAAAACCCTGGCAGGGAACGGGCTTGCCCGACCATGGGGAGGTCTGGTCATTGCCTTGGAAATATGAGTTGCAAGACGGGAAGATCCATTTTTGGGTCTCGGGAATCCGGCTTCCTTATAGGCTTGATAAGTGGGTTTATTTCAGCGCGCCCCATATTCTTCGTTTTGAATATCAAGTCACCAACCAAACTCCCTTTGACCAGGATTTTATTTGGGCCGCCCATCCGCTGCTGAATATGGTCCCCGGGATGAAGATTTTATTGCCGCCGGGGGTAAAACAAGTGGTCAATGTTTTAAGCGGCGGAAAACGGCTCGGCGGGTATCAGCAGCTTCATTCCTGGCCTAAGACCCTTACTCCGGACGGTGTGGAATATCCAATCGACACCGTTTCCCCCCGGAGCTCGCTCTTTGAGAAATATTACGTTCAAGATCCTTTGAGGGAGGGATGGGCCGCTTTATATCAACCCCGGACCAGGGAAGTCATTGCCTTATCCTTTCCGGTGAAAGAAGTTCCCTACCTGGGGATTTGGATCAATGAAGGCGGGTTTGCCAATCAATATAATGCCGCCTTGGAGCCTTGCACCGGCGCTTTTGACCGGGTGGATGTCGCCGCCTTGCATGAAAAGGTGGGAATTATGAAGGCGAATTCTCAATGCAGGTGGTATCTGAATGTAACGGTTCAAAAAATCAGGGAGGGAAACGAATGGGAAAGTCTTCATGTCCAAGAGGACGGGCAGATCACTTTTTAGCCCGGGGGACGATTGACACCGACGGAATTTTCAATGCTTTACCCGGAAAGAACATACGGTGGGGTCTTTATTCGAAAATGTTGCCGGAAAAAAGGGAAAAATGTTTAAGAAGCGAAATATATGGAAATGAATTTTAATGCGTGCATGGGCACACACGATGGACGCGTTAGCGGAGGTTCAAGGTGAGGACATCATATATCGATCCCAGCGCCGATATTAGTATGGATACAGAGATTGGCGAATTTGTAGTCATTGAGGCGCAGGTTAAAATCGGCTCCGGTTGCCGGATCGGCCATCATGCAATCATCCATCGAGGTAGCGAAATCGGCGCCAATACTGTAATCGGCGATCATGCCATACTGGGGAAAATGCCGCAGCTTGCCAAGACCAGCACAACAGAGCCTAAGACCCTGGAGCCCTTACGGGTCGCTTCCGACTGTCAGATTGGCGCCGGGGCGATTGTGTATGCCGGGACCAATATCGAACAGGACACTACCATTGCCGATCTGGCTTCGGTGCGTGAAAACTGCCGGATTGGTAAGGCGGTTCTAATTGGCCGTGGCGTTGCAGTGGAAAATAACACATCGATCGGGGATTTTACCAAGATTCAAACCAATGCCTATATTACCGCTTCCATGGAAATCGCGGACCATGTTTTTATCGCTCCAATGGTCACAACGACCAACGATAATTTTATGGGGCGGACCGAAAAACGTTTTACGCTTCGAAAAGGAGCAACGATAGAGCGGGGCGCCCGGGTAGGGGGTAATGCCATTTTATTGCCCGGCATTACGGTTGCGGAAGAGAGTTTTGTGGCTGCAGGTTCAATCGTTACCAAAGACACTGCTCCTAAACAAGTCGTAAGGGGTGTTCCAGCCAGACCCGTACGGCCGGTGCCCGAGGACGAATTGTTGCCGGAATAAACCATTTTTTATAGGGGCTGTATAGCATGGGCTTCATCCCAAAAATTATCCGAAGCTTCATTCAACTTTTTGATTTTTTGTTGTTGCGGTTCTGGTTATTCCGTTTCGGCATCGGCTACAAGATGTGGGGAAGCGATTACCGGATCCGTCAAGTACAAAGGGCTCCGGCCCGTTATTTAAAGGCTGTTTTACGGAGCGTTGGCGCGGAAATTGATGATTCGGCGACCTTCAAAACCGGCCTTTTACTGGATAACATCGATTCCGGATTAAACAGGCTTCATATTGGCGAAAAAGCCTATATTGGGCCGGGAGTTTTTATGGATTTGGCGGAATCGATAACCATTGGAAAACAAGCGGTGATAGCGTCCCAAGTCATGTTGTTAACCCATGGGGATGTTGGAGAGCGGACGCTCGCCAAGTTGATAAAGAGGAAAGCTGGCCCGGTATCTTTAGCGGAGGGTTGCTGGGTTGGAGCCCGGGCGGTTATTTTACCGGGAATAACCATTGGCAAACAGGCGGTGGTTGGAGCAGGAGCCGTGGTTACCGCCGATGTCGCGGATTTTACAATCGTTGCGGGAGTCCCGGCCCGTGTCATACGAAGGCTGAAATAGCAATAGGCTATCGGCTAATGGCTATTAGCTATGGAAGTTGGCTATTGATTCTCAGCAATTATCTGGTAACTATTTTAAGCAAAAAGCAAAAAGCCGATTTAATTGAAAGAAGCGTATATATGAGCATAGCCACCAATAGTTTACGCACGTATGTTTTTCGGATTGCAACCGGGATATCCGGAATTTTAATCGGAATACTCATTGCCAGATTCCTGGGGCCGGACGGTAAAGGCTATTATTCAGGTGTTTTTTTATTTTATAATACTTTTACCATGGTCGCCGGTACTTTAGGTCCGGCTATCACTTATCAAATAAGCCGTTTAAAAACTTCCCCCCGGATAGTTTTCCTAACCGCCACACTGTATAGTACTGTCGCCGGGATATTGGCAATTGCCTGCTTTTGGGTTTTTACTCTGCTCAAACCCGGCTTTCATCATGGAATAATTTGGATGGTGGTGTCCGTTACCCCGTTAACGCTGATAGTAACGAATTTGAACGGATTATTCCAAGGGCTCAACCGGATTGCCACCTTAAATTGGATTGGGATAGCCGCCGGATTTTTGCAGCTGCTTTTACTTTGTATCGGTTTTCTGGGATTTCAAATTAATGTCCGGATCGCCATATTCTTTTGGCTGATTGGCCAGGTAATGACATTTGTAGCCGGTTTATGGGTGAGCCGCGAGTATTGGTGGCCGCCGCATTTGCGTTCGGTAAGCTTCCCCCTGCTGAAAGAGTTGCTGACCTTTGGCGGGCAGATTAGCCTCGGCAGTTTGGTCGGAATTTTAAATTCGCGGATCGATTCATTTTTAGTACTGGCTTTTTTAAAGACCAAACAATATGGATTTTATTCTGTGGCGGTTAATGCCGCCGAGCTGCTTTGGTACGCTTCCGGAGCTATTTCGGTTGCGATATGCGCCCATGTTGGTTCAGCTTCCTTGCAGCGTGCCGGACAATTGACTGCCAAGGCTGTCCGGCATACATTATTGCTCAATATACCTTTAACCGCTTTGATGTGGAGCGTATCCTGGTTAATCCCTTTCGTTTACGGAGAAAGATTTACAATGGCTATGCTGCCGTACCGGGTGATGCTGCCGGGAATGTTGGCTTATAGTATCGCTAGTATTTTTTCTACCTATTTCACAAATCAGCTTGGTAAACCTAAATTTCCCCTATTGATATCCTCCCTATCGATGGTAATCGATTTCGGGGCCAGTTTATTTTTGGTTCCCAGGTGGGGCTTACTTGGCGGGGCTTTGGCGAATTCCTTATCGTATATCATTTCCATCAGCCTGTTAATCGCCATTTTTTGTAAAAAGGCCGGAATTTCAGGGGTGGAACTATTTCGAATTACCCAAGAGGATATCGTCGATTATAAGATCTTATGGAATACTATCCGTCATTCTTTCAGCAGAAAGTTGAGGCGAAAGTCGTGAGCAAGCGGGATCATAAAAAAACAAGGCGAATTTTGATTATCGGTTACCCTTATTTTGTGGGTAGGATCATGGAATTGGCAAAGGGTTCCGATTATCAGCTTTTTACGATGCCCAAAGGTAAATTGCAACAATGGTTAATTTTACTGCGGGTGAATGCCATTTATTTGGTGGGCGGTGATTTGCGATCCAACCGTTTTTATACTGTAGCGGTTCTTTTGGGAAAAAAAGTGATCATGCATTGGGTTGGTTCCGATATTCTGGAAATGAAGGATTGGCTGAGAAAAGGACACCGTTTCAACCCGATATTGCTCCGCCACTCTTATCACTGGGCTGAAGTGGATTGGACCGCCGGGGAGTTGCAGGAACTCGGTATCAAGGCCCAAGTTGTGCCCCTGACACCGGCGACTTTTCCGGAGCAAGTCAAGGAACTTCCTTCAAAGTTCGTGGTGTTATGCTATTTGCCGCCGGAGCGGGAGGCTTTTTATGGCGGCGCGGAAATTATTCAACTTGCCAAACAGTTCCCGGAGATTGTATTTTTAGCTGTGGCCGCTTCACCGACCGTTTCGCATCCCAATTGGCCGGAAAACATTATTCCGGTCGGGTGGGTGGACGATATGGGGGAATTATACCCGGAGATTACGGTGCTGGTCCGCTTTACCGAACATGACGGATTATCATTTATGGTTTTAGAGGCGCTGGCCCATGGAAGGTACGTTATTTGGAGTTATCCCTTTGAAGGGGTAAGAAAAGTCACGGATTATGCGCAGCTGATGGGAGGAATTTGCGAGTTATACCAGGATTTCCAAGCCGGGAAATTGTCTTTGAATCAAACAGGCCGTTCTTTTGTATCCCGACATTACCTGCCGGAGACGGTTTGGCAGCAGATTCATCAAGGTATAGAGGGAGTTTTATTATAAATGGACAGGCAATCGAAACAAATACTAATGATAGCCTATTATTTCCCGCCCCTGGGAGGTGCCGGAGTTCAGCGTTCCGCCAAATTTGCCAAGTATTTGGCCCGCCTGGGATGGCAGGTAAAGGTTGTTTCAGTGGTTCCCCTGCCCTTCGAGCCGGTCGACCCTTCACTGGAATGTGAGATCCGGGATCCGAACATAATGGTAGAACCAGTTCCCTACCGGCCAAGGTTTAGAAAATTTGACCGTATACCGGGCTTCTGGCGGGTGAGAAGTTATCTGGATGAATGGTTTTCTTTTCCCGATCGGATGCAGGGCTGGTTAAAGCCGGCTTTGGCTGCGGCTTCCCGAATTTGCCTTGATAATCCCGGGATGATTGTTTTTTCAACTTCCGCTCCCTATACGGCTCACTTAATCGCCAGGGAATTGAAAAGACGATACGGCTTGCCCTGGGTTGCCGATTTCCGGGATGAATGGAGTCAAAATCCTTATTTACGCACGGTCACTCCATATCATTTCCGGCTCCATCAAAGAGCCGAGCGAACGGTTCTCGATGAGGCGGATGCAATAATTTCAGTGACTGAAACGATAACCCGGGGATTACGGAAAACCGCCCCGGAATCGGAGGCGGTCTTTCACACGATTCCCAATGGTTTTGATCCGGAGGATTTTTCCCTGATCCGGGATTCTGATTTAACCGGGGTCCATGATCAACGGTGGAAGTTGACCCATGTCGGCACCTTGAACAAGGCCCGGGCAGAATTGTTGTTGCCCTTGATTCAAACTTTGCAACGGTTGGATGCCCGCGGGGCGATTCCTTTATCATCCGTGAGATTGCAATTCATTGGGGCGGGCGATTGGAAGAACCTGGAATGGAGCGGCCTGGATTGGATCGAGACCCGTAATTACTTACCGCACCGGGAAGCCCTAAAGGCAATGGACCAGGCCGATATGACGATATTGGCGGAGTCCAACCCGGCGGCCTTTACCGGAAAGATTTTTGAATATCTCGGGCTTCAAAAACCCATTTTGGGTTTGGTTCATCCCCAAAGTCCGGCGGCAGGGTTGATTAGGGAAGCGGAAGCGGGTTTTGTGATTGGTCTGGCAGGGGGCTCCGGACTTGAAGAGGCCTTAATGAAAGCCTATCAAAGTTGGCAAAAAAGCATCCCGCCGGCTCCGCCCAACCCGGAAGTAATCGCCCGTTTCAACCGGGAGCGTCAGGCCGAAACTTTGGCCCAAATCATGGAGCAAATCGGGGAGAAAAAATGAAGAATAGGAACAACCTGGAGATCTAAAATGAAACGCGTTTTAGTCATCGCTTACCATTATCCGCCCCTTGCCGGGGCCGGGGTGCTAAAAACATTGCGAACGACCCGTTATTTTTCAAAATTCGGGTGGCAACCGCTGGTTTTAACGGTGAAAAATCCCGAACCTTACCATCGGGCTCCCAATCCGATTCCCGAAGGAACCCGGGTTTACCGTTCCTGGCGAATCCCGGGAGGTAACTTGCTGGCCAGGCTATTACGAAGGCTCAGGCTTGATGAACGGTGGATGCTGCTTCCGGATCAGCATATTTTATGGGCGCCGGGCGCCTTTTTCACCGGACTTTATCTGATAATCCGTTTCAAAATCGATTTGATTTATGTAACCGGCCCTCCCTATTCGGCGTTAATGGTTGGAGCCGCCCTGCAAAAAATTTCCGGAAGGCCTTTAGTAACGGAGGTCCGGGATCCTTGGAGCTTTAACAGGGGACGTCAAGGGTACCCAACAAGGGTGCACCGAAAAATTGATCACTTTTATGAACGTTGGGTGCTGCGGTCATCTTCTTTGATTACTTGCATTTATCATATTACCGCTGATGGCTACCGGGAACTCTATCCCTGGTGTAAAGAGAAATTGATTGTTTTTTATGACACGGTTGACCTTCAGGATCTGCCTGCGAATTATCAAAGTTATCCCATTTTTACCTTGACGTATATCGGAACTTTTTATCCCCCCTTTGCAACGCTTCGGGCCACTTTACAGGCAATCAAGATGTTGCTGGACGAAGGGACGATCAGGGCGGAAAAATTTTGTTTGAATTATGTCGGGCCCCTTGATAAAACCTTCGCCACGATGGCCCAGTCCCTCGGGGTTGCCCAAGTCGTGAGATGGGCCGGATACAAAACATTAAAAGAGGCCCAACTGGAAGTTTTCAAAAGTCAAGCCCTATTGCTGTTGCTGGAATTCCCAACGATTAATACCAAACTTTTCGACTATCTTGCCAGTGGGCGAAGAATCCTGGCTGTAGTTCCCGATTTTCCGGAACTCCGGAGTTTGCTGGAACGCTATGCCGGGTGTTATGATTTAGTCGATACGGCAGTGGATTTCCAAGACTACGGGAAAATAGCTGAAATCTTAAAACAGTGTTATAATAATTTTTATGACCAAAAAACAGCAAACGATCCTTGGAAAACGGCGCTTTTTAAAAACGAGTTGAATATTGAAGCCGAAACCCGGCAGTTGGTTGAGAATTTCAATCAATTGGCGGCGAAGATTAAAATATAACGATCTTACGAAGCGAACATTTTATCAGTGATGGAGTCGTGTCGAATTGGGAAAAATTTGTTTTTTGGCAGACGCCAGGAGCCCGCACACACTCAAATGGGTAAGGGGATGCGCCGACTTGCATTGGGAGATAATTGTTATCTCCCACCATCCGGGAGAAATACCAGGGGCCCGGGTTGTGGTTCATCCTTTGTCATTACTTGGTTTTCCCAAATATTGTTGGCGAGTCCGGCGGCTCATCCGCCAACTAAAGCCGGATGTGGTTCATGCCCATCAATTCGGCGCCCACGCCTTATACGCCTGGTTTAGTGGGATTTCACCCTTGGTGATTTCAGCCTGGGGTTCCGATGTTCTGGTATATCCGAAACAATCCCGTTTCATCCGCTGGCTGACCAAGTTTCTGGTCCGCAGGGCCACGGTGATTACCTCCGACAGCAGCTTGGTCGAGGGAGAATTGAAAGCTTATGGGGCTAAGGATGAGCAACTGATGAGGGTCATTTTTGGAATTGAGCGGCGACGCTATCAGAAATTGGCCGGAGTCGCCAAGGAGAATTCGCGGCTAATCCTTTGTTCTCCCCGGCTGCACGAACCGCTTTATAATATTCAGATGATTATTGAGGCATTTGGTGAAGTTAAGAAAGATTTTCCTGAACTTGAGCTGTGGTTGCTGGGTTCGGGTAGTTTGACTCCAACGCTGGAAAGGATGGCGGAGGGTGGGGAGTTTGCAAACAGTATCCGCTTTTGGGGTATGGTGTCGCCCCGGGAATCGCTGGAGCGGATGGGTGAAAGCCACTTAATGATTAGCCTCCCATCCAGTGACGCCACTCCGGTGAGTTTGCTGGAGGCCATGGCGGCCGGCGCATTACCAATTCTAAGCGATTTACCGGCTTATCATGATTGGGTCGCCGACGGGGTTAACGGCCTTTTTGTAAAGCCGGATTTCACCAACTTGGTTTCGGTTTTGAACCGGGCGGTCCGGGACCTTGCTTTACGGGAGAAAGCCGCGACGATTAACCGCAAAATCATATGGAAACGGGCCATTTGGGAGGATCAGTTTCAGCCGATGCTGAAATTTTACGCCTCAAGGAAAAAGTCTTGCAATGACTCCAATAACATAAACGGGGATGGGGAAAAGTGAAAAAAATTGTGATGTTGCTTTCTAACGGTTTTGCTCCCGACCCGCGGGTGGCTGCCGAAGCGCAGGCACTGACCGAAGCCGGATATCAGGTTACGATTTTCGCTTGGGACCGGACCGGCCAATTGCCGGAAAATGAGAACTATCAGGGTATCCAAATCGTCCGTTCCAAGATTGGCACTACTTACAGCCGGGGGCCGCTGCAGATTTTTAAATTCAGACAGTTCTGGAAGGCAGCCGCAGCCTTTTTAGGGGAGCGCTCCGCGGATATCATTCATTGTCACGATTTGGATACTTTATGGCCCGGGATTCGATACGGCCGTAAATTTGAGATCCCGGTAATATTTGACGCCCACGAATCCTATCCCGATATGGTGGCCCATTTATTTCCTTCTTGGTTGGTGTTGATGATCCGGAGGATGGAAGCGTCTCTCGTTCCCAAAACGAGTGCCGTCATCACCGTGGGGGAAATTTTGGCCCGTCATTACCAATCGCTCCACGCCAAGAAGGTGGTGGTGGTCGGCAATTATAAAACCTTAAACCTCTCAGAGCCGGTAAAACCACAGAAAATCCCCCCCTTAAAAATCATTTATGTCGGCGGGTTAAACCGCGACCGGATGATTGGCCCGATGATTGAGGCCGTGTCCGGCGATGCGCGTTATCATTTTACCATTGTCGGCGCAGGTTCGGAATTATCCCGTTTGCAAGAAATTGCCGGTTCAAGCGCCAATATCCTTTTTACCGGTTATAAGGCGCAAGCGGAAGCCCGCGCTTTAATCGACCAATGCCATCTGGTCTATTACGGAATTGACGGCGCCTATGCCAATAACCAATATAGTACGCCCAATCTGCTTTTTTTGGCCCTTGCATCCGGAAGGCCCATTATCACCACCAAGGTGGGAGAAATCGCCGAGATTGTCCGGACTCAAAGTTGCGGCTCGGTTCTGGCGGATTTGGAAGGTACCACCATTGGCCGGGTTTTAGAGCGATATTTTGAGGAGAGCTTATGGCGGCATCAGTCGGAACGGAGCTTCCGGGCTGCTGCTTCCAAATATAATTGGGAAATTGCCAAACAAAATTTATTGGGGCTATATCAAGATTTGGAGTCGCAAAATGGAGAAGCAAAGTAAGCCGAATGTAATCATTATCAATCATTATGCGTCAATCCCGCGCTGGCCCGGGCCCACCCGCAACTTTGATTTTGCCGCCAGCCTTGTCAAACAGGGATGGAAGGTTACCCTTTTGGGTTGCCGTTTCAATCACTATTTCCGGGGTTACTTGCCCAATCCTCCGAAGGAGGAGTCCGGTGTCCAATTGAAGTGGATCTGGAGCACTCCCTATCAGGGAAACTCCTTATTCCGGGAACTCAATATCCTCTTTTTTTCATTTAACAGTTTTTGGCGGGGGTTGTGGACTCCAGCCCAGGCCATCGTGGCTGTGACACCGCCTCTGGAATCGGCTTTTAGCGGCTGGCTCCTGGCGCGGGTGAAACGGATCCCGTTTATTCTCGATGTGGAGGATTTATGGCCGGATTCCATTATTGCCATGGGGTTTCACAATCAATTGGTTATCGGATGGTTGCGCTTTTTAGAACGTTTTTTATACCGTCATAGCGATCATTTCTCAACCGTTGCCGGTGAAATGCAGGAATATCTCCAAAAGCAGGGAGTCCCCGGCCCCAAGATTTCACTGATTCCCTTGGGGGCCAATTTACCGCCGGAGACCAGCCAAGCAAAACGGAGGGAAATCCGGGAACGCTATGGATGGCCGGATCATAAGATCGTAGCCGTTTATGTTGGAGCCCACGGGCCTGCCAATGCCTTGGAGACCTTAATCAATGCCGCAAAACATCTGCCGGAAGATAGCCCGGTTCAGATTGGACTCTTTGGTGACGGTTCGGATAAGCCGCGGTTGGCTAAGGTATTAAGCGAGTGTAAGTTGCCCAATATCACAATGGAGGAACCGGTACCCCCGGAAATGGTACCGCAGATTCTCCAGGCGGCCGATATTGGTATCGCATCTTTAAAGGATACCGATACCTTTAAAACAGTCCGGCCCAATAAACTTTATGAATACATGGCAGTGGGATTGCCGGTAATATGCTGCATCTCCGGCGAGGCCGGCCGGTTTATCGCGAAAATCGGTTCCGGCATTCCGGTGACTCCCGAGGATGGGCCGGGCCTTGCCGCCGCTTTGCAAAAGCTCTCTCAAGATGCCGCATACCGTCGGGAATTGGGTAAAAAGGGTTTTGATTATGTGCAAACATTTGGAAACCGGGCCCAATTAGCTGCCCTCATGGGCGATGTTATCGAAAAGGTTATCAATGAAAATGGAAAATAAACCGAAAATGCAATGGAACGTCAAATATCTGCTTGACTTTTTGCTGGCCTTGTTATTATTGATTCCGCTGGCTGCTGTGATTGGGATTCTGGGCGTCATTCTATATATCGATTCGCCGGGGCCGGTTTTTTTCAAGCAACTACGCCCCGGGAAAAACGGTAAGCTTTTTTTGATTCTCAAATTGAGAACGATGACACCGGGGGATCATACGTTGAGCACGCCCCGGAATCCCGATGGATCGCTGGCCTTGACCCATGAGCTCAAGGGTTATACCCGGTTCGGCAAAGTCCTGCGCCGTTTTAGTCTGGATGAGTTGCCGCAAATATTCAACGTCCTGAAGGGTGACATGAGTTTTATCGGCCCCCGTCCCGATTTGCCGGAACATGTTCCATTGTACCAGGGTGATGAGAGGCTAAAGCTGATGGCAAGACCGGGATTAACCGGGCTGGCCCAAATCGGGGGCCGGAACGGGTTGCCCTGGAAAGAACGGCTGCAACTTGATGCCCGGTATGTGAAAGAGTATTCTTTATGGCTGGACTTGAAGATCTTTATGGTAACCCTCGGCCGGCTGATCACAGGCAAAGGTGTATATCAATAGCCGGAGGTGAAAAAATGTCCGTCCTCGAATATGAGCTGAGAGAATTAGATTGGGATACTGAATTTTTTGGGATTAAAATGGGGCAGGTGTTGTTGCCTTCAAAACCGGAACCGGCGAATTTCTCGGAATCGGCCTGGCTTCATACCCTGGAAGCGGCGCGCCGCCAAAAATACCGATTTTTATATTGTCCGGTTGATGTAATCTATCCGGAGGCCTCAACCATCATTGCCGGGCACGGAGGGATCATTGGAGATGTTCTGGTTACCTTTGTTTTAGACTGTTCCGGGGGCATTCAAAACCCCCCCCCCTCATTTGAAATCGCGGAAGCGACGGTGGAAGATCTCAAGGGTATTTTAGAAATTGCCGCTACCGGTTTCAGGGACTCCCGGTTTATGATGGATCCTCATTTTCAGCGGTCCAAGGCGGAGCAATTTTATCCCAGCTGGCTAAAGGAGTCCTTTTCCAATTCCGAAAAAATCATGGTGGTTAAAGAGAAAAGGCAAGTTTGCGGATTTATTTCATTCAAACCGGAACCTTCGACCAAGACTTTGATCATTCGGTTGATCGCAGTGAAAAGTTCGGAGCGGGGAAAAGGGATCGGGCAATTCTTGGTTCATCAGGCGATTGCCGCGGCACTCCATCTAAATTACCCCCAAGTGCAAGTGGGTACCCAGTTAACCAATCGGGCGGCCATTAATCTTTATGAAAAAGGCGGTTTCCGGATGCATAGCGCTAAATACCGTTATCACATTTGGTTTGCGGGCGTCTCTAAATGACAAGTCCAAAACACATAAAGGCCTGTATGCTATAGAATAAAACAACAACATGCTTCAATCATTCTTATTTTTAATTCATTTTCTCGGTGATGGTTGATGGATAAAGGGGGAATTTGTTTGCAGGTACCGGCTTTCGATATTACCCGGCAAAATCAGATATTAGAACCAGCTCTGCAGCAGGCTTTTCAAACTGTTTTACAGCATGGGCATTTTATTTTGGGCGATGAGGTCCAAAAGTTTGAAGCGCAAGCCGCGGCGTTTTTAGGCGTCGGGCATGCGTTGGGGGTTGCCAACGGCAGCGACGCCCTGGTTTTGAGCTTGATGGCATTGGGAATCGGGCCTGGCGATGAGGTTATCGTCCCCGCTTTTACATTTTTCGCCACAGCCAGCTCGGTTAGCAGGGTTGGAGCCACCCCGGTCTTTGTGGATGTGAGCCCGGAGGATTATAATATCCACCCGCAGGCAGTGAGGGAAAAAATAACTTCCAGAACAAAAGCCCTTATGGTAGTGGATCTTTTTGGTATGCCGGCCAAAATGAATGAATTGAAGAAACTGGCCGACGCGGAAGGTCTCTCGGTAATTGAAGATGCAGCCCAGGCCCTGGGAACCCGTTGTGAGGATCAGCCGGTTGGCGGCATCGGTACCTTAGGCTGTTTCAGCTTCTTTCCCACCAAAAATTTAGGCTGTTTCGGCGATGGCGGAATGGTCACAACCAACAGGGCGGAACTTGCGGATAAGTTGCGGATGTTGCGAGTTCATGGGGCCCGCCGCAAGTATCACCATGAAGCGCTTGGGATCAACAGCCGTTTGGATACGTTGCAGGCTGCGTTTTTGAATGTTAAATTGCCTTATGTGAAGAGTTGGATTGAAAAACGGCGGAAAATCGCCGAAACCTACCGTCAAGGGCTAGCCGGCATACCCGGGATTCGGCTTCCGGCGGAGGATGGCGGGCATAGTTATAATCAGTTTACGATTCAAGCTGAGAGGCGGGAGGAGCTTCAAAATTTTTTAACCCTCCATGGAATCAGTACCACCGTGTACTACCCTATGCCCTTGCATTTGCAACCGGTTTTTGCCTCTCTAGGGTACCAGCCGGGCGACTTGCCGGTTAGTGAGGCCTTAACCGGGAAAGTCTTGTCCTTGCCGATGTTTCCCGAGCTAACTATGGAAGAACAAAAGTTTGTCATCGAAAAAATAAAGCAGTTTTATGAATCCAAAAACTAAAGAGGGAAATCAGCGATGAAAATGATGACCATCGTTGGAGCCAGACCGCAATTTGTCAAGGCGGCAGTGGTTTCCACCCATTTACGGCAAAGAGCCCGTGAAATATTAGTCCATACCGGCCAGCACTATGATGTGAACATGTCGGATATTTTCTTTACGGAACTGGGGATTCCGGCCCCCGATTATCATTTGGGAATCGGTTCCGGGCTCCATGGCGTCCAAACCGGCAAAATGCTGGCGGAGATTGAACAAGTTTGCCTGCAGGAAAAACCGGATTGTTTGCTGATTTACGGCGACACCAATTCAACTTTGGCCGGCGCCTTGGCGGCATCCAAAATCCATATTCCCATCGCCCATGTAGAAGCCGGGTTACGCAGCTTTAACCGGCGGATGCCGGAAGAAATAAACCGGGTGGTGGCCGACCATTTGTCAACGTGGTTGTTCGCGCCGACCCGGACGGCAATCAGTAATTTGAATCAGGAAGGGATCACCCAGGGAGTATACCGCACCGGCGATGTGATGTATGATGCCTTTTTGCAAATGTCGAAGCGGGTAGGCGCCCAGTCCCGGATTTTGGACACCTTGGGTTTGCCCCCCCGGAAATATTGTCTGTTAACATTGCACCGGGCCGAGAATACCGACGACCCCCGGAGATTGCAGGCTATTTTAAGCACTTTGGCCGGCCTTGATGATCCGGTCATCTTTCCAATCCACCCGCGGACCCGGGGTAAGCTGGCGGAATATCAGATGTCTTTTGAGGGGAATTCCCTGAAATTGATCGAGCCCATCGGGTATTTTGATATGCTGAATCTGGAGCTGAACGCCAAAATGATCTTCACCGATTCCGGCGGAGTGCAGAAAGAAGCTTATATGGCCAAGACCCCCTGTATAACCTTGCGCGATGAAACGGAGTGGGTAGAAACGGTTGAGGCCCATTGGAACCGCTTGGTGGGTGCCGACCCGGAAGGGATCCGCCAGGCTGTCTCATTGGACTGGGTGGGTTCCGCATATCCGGACCTTTTCGGCGACGGCGCCGCCGGGGCACAGATCGCGGAAATACTGACAAAGTAATATCTGCTTGAGTGATATCCAAAAAAATTTATGAAAGTAGGACAGTTGGATGAAAAATTTTGCCAGTGACAATCACGCCGGAGTTCCCATGGAGATTTTACAAGCCCTTGAGCGGGCCAATCATGAATACGCCTTGGCCTATGGCGATGACTCCTATTCAGCGGCGGCGGTAGCTAAGTTTAAAGAACAACTGGGGCCGGATATCGATGTTTATTTTGTAATCAACGGCACCTCCGCCAATGTTTTGGGTCTTAAAGCCATTACCCAGTCCTATCAGGCGATAATTTGCGCCGAAACGGCCCACATCAATGTTGATGAATGTGGAGCTCCGGAGTTTGCCGTCGGTTGTAAGCTGATTACGGTCAAGACGGCTGACGGAAAATTGACCCCTGATTTAATCAAGGATTCATTGCATGAGGTCGGCAATCAGCATCATAATCAGCCCCGAGTCGTTTCGATTTCGGAAACTAGTGAACTCGGCACGGTGTATACTCCGGCTGAAATCAAGTCTTTAGCTGATTTCGCCCACCAAAACGGGCTGCTGTTACACATGGACGGCGCCCGGATTGCCAATGCCGCGGCCAGTCTGGGATGCAAACTTCGGGAAATTACCACCGATGCCGGTGTGGACGTATTATCCTTTGGAGGCACCAAAAACGGCTTGATGTACGGGGAGGCGGTGGTTTTCTTCAACAGCCGGTTGGGGGCGGATTTTAAATATATCCGCAAACAAGGAATGCAGTTGCTCTCCAAAATGCGGTTTTTGGCGGTACAGTTCGAGGCCTTGTTTACCAATGGCTTATGGCTCAAAAATGCCGGCCATGCCAATGAAATGGCCCGGATTTTGGCGCAAGAAATAAGCAACATCCCGCAAATCCAAATCACCCAAAAGGTTGAAGCCAATGCGGTGTTTGCCGTGATTCCGCCCCAATATATTCCTAAAATTCAAGCCAAATATTTATTTGGCGTATGGAATGAGAAAACTTCGGAAGTCCGTTTAATGACCTCTTTTTGTACAACAATTGAGGATGTTCATGATTTTATCCAAGTGATCAAAGAAACAATTCAAACGGAAGAAAAATGATAATTCATTAAAATTTAAACTGAAATCCCATTGCCTGTTGGATGGAATTTGGTTAAAATGATGAAATCAAGTAAAAACAGTTCAAGGTAAGCGGAGGTACTGATGCCAATCAAGCCATTGCCGTTCTCGAAAACTCAAATCGAGAAAATCATTGAGAAATATCCGACGCCTTTTCATATTTATGACGAGCAAGCTATCCGGAATAATGCCCGGCAACTGCTGGCCACCTTTGCCTGGGCCCCGGGGTTTAAGGAGCATTTCGCAGTCAAAGCCACTCCTAATCCTTATATCATCAAGGCTCTGCATGAAGAAGGATTCGGCGTGGATTGCAGTTCGCTGACGGAATTGATATTAGCGGAAAAGGCCGGCCTTTCGGGTGAAGAGATCATGTTTTCCTCCAATGACACACCGGCCGAAGAGTTTCAAAAAGCGCGCCGGCTGGGTGCGATTATCAATCTGGACGACATTAGTCATATTGCATTCCTGGAGGAACAGGCCGGACTCCCGGAACTGGTTAGCTTCCGTTACAATCCGGGACCGTTGCGCAAAGGCAATGCCATTATCGGAGTTCCGGAAGAAGCCAAGTACGGCTTTACCAAAGCCCAACTATTCGAAGGGTACCGGATTTTAAAAGAAAAGGGCATCAAACGGTTCGGCCTTCATACCATGGTAGCCTCCAATGAACTCCATCCCCATTATTTCATCGAAACCGCCAGAATGTTGTTTGATTTGGTGGTTGAAATTTCACAGCAACTGGGCATCCGTTTCGAGCTTATCAACCTGGGGGGCGGGATCGGCATTCCCTATAAGCCGGATCAAAAGCCCATTGATTTGGGGATGATTTCTCACGGCATTCAAAAGGAATACGACCAAAAAATCAAAGCCAATGGTTTGCATCCGCTACGGATCACCATGGAATGCGGCCGTTATATCACCGGGCCATACGGTTATTTAGTGGCCACGGTGTTGCATAAGAAAGAGATCTATAAAAATTATGTCGGTTTGGACGCTTGTATGGCCAACCTGATGCGGCCCGCCCTTTACGGCGCTTATCACCATATCACCGTGCTCGGAAAAGAGGATTGGCCGTTGGACCACATATACGACGTCACCGGTTCCCTCTGCGAGAACAATGATAAATTCGCCATCAACCGTCCATTGCCCTTGATTGATAGGGGCGATTTGCTGGTCATCCATGACGCCGGAGCTCACGGACATGCCATGGGCTTCAATTATAACGGCAAGTTGCGTTCGGCGGAGTTGATGGTAAAGCCCGGCGGAGAAGTGGAATTAATCCGCAGGGCCGAAACGAACGAAGATTATTTTGCAACGCTGGATTTTTCCCGTCTTGAGGAAAATAAAATCAAAAAGGCGTCGGTGAGGTAAGGACCGGTTAATTCTCTGACAGCACCCTGAATTTTGACAATAAGCTTCCTAAAAAGGGAGCTTTTTTCATTGGATTGGGAAATGAGTCTACATGATTTAAAATTAAGTCTACATCACGGAACTTTAGGTCTTCATCTGAAAAGAGGCTGCTTTATCACTTTTTGCGGCAAAATTACCAAAATCTTGTCCCTTTTCGTATTTCATAACCCCTGTCCATTCCGGCTTTTTTTTGGTATAATAAACCTAAATTGACAAGGGAGGCTTTGCAAATGCCTGGAACAATTGCCATTATTGAAGATGAACCAAATATTGTGGAACTGGTAAAATATAATTTGGATCGCGAAGGGTACCGCACGATTTCCGCTGGAACTGGTCGAAAGGGTTTGGAACTTGTTCAGCAGGAGTTGCCGGACTTGGTTATTTTGGATTTGATGTTGCCCGAACTTGACGGCCTGTCGGTGTGCAAACAATTACGGGCTGATGCGCAAACCAAATCGATCCCGATCATTATTCTTACCGCGAAAAGCGAAGAGGCCGACCGGGTTCTTGGACTGGAGATGGGGGCGGACGATTATGTCACGAAACCCTTTTCGCCCCGGGAATTGGCGGCGAGAGTACGCGCCGTGTTGCGAAGGACCGGAAACGCCGAGGAAGATGAACCGGCAATCATCGAGATCGGCGGGATCCGTATGGACCTCCGGCAGCATTTGGTGAAGGTTAAAGGGGGAGAAGTCGAACTCACACCCAAGGAGTTCGATTTCCTTAAATTGTTGTTGTTAAATCCCGGCCGGGCTTTTACCCGGGAATTTTTACTGGAACATTTGTGGGGCTATGAATATTTCGGGGATACCCGGACCGTTGATGTGCATGTACGGCGTCTGCGTCAGAAAATCGAGGACAATCCGGCTGACCCTATATACCTGGAGACCGTCCGCGGCGTTGGCTATCGTTTTCGAGGTGAATGAGAATGAAACCAATCGCTTGGCAATTGGGAGGATTGCTCCTCCTTCTTTTTTTGCCGTTTTTATTGGCGGGTTTTCTCTGGCATAATATTTATTTTCCTCTTTTTTCCCTGGTTTGGTTCATCATCGTCGGGGGATTCATTTTCCGATGGTTAAGTAACCCCTTAAAAGAGCTTTACGATTTCATGGTTAATTTTCAGATGGGGATTCCCATCCGCAACCGTTTGACCCGCCGGAGCGATTACTATGGCAAACTAGCCAAAGGTCTTGAGAAGATAGACCGTACCCATACCAGTCATCTCAGTACTTTGCATGGGAGGATGGAAGAAATCCAAGCCATCTTGGCCAGCATGTCCGAAGGGGTTGTCGCCACCGACATTACCGGGAGGATTAGCCTGATCAATCCGGCTGCCACGGAACTTTTCAATCTCAACCCCGGAGAAGGAGTCGGCGAGTTTCCTTACAAAGTATTCCCGGATTCGGAATTGGCCGATATATTTCATCAGGTCTATGTAAAAGGCTATCCGCAAGAAATCGAGATTACCTGGCCCGGGGTAATAGAACGTGAATTGAAAGTGCATTTGGCCCCGATTCGGGATGATGAAGTTAATGAAGAAATTCGCGGCGTGGTTGCGGTAATTGGAGATATTACCAAGCTCAGGCAGTTGGAAACCATGCGCAAGGATTTTGTGGCCAATGTATCCCATGAGTTAAAAACGCCGCTGACCTCGATTAAAGGGTTTATTGAGACCTTGTTGGATGGCGCCGTGTCTCAACGCGAAACGGCGATGAAGTTTCTCACCATCATTTATCAGGAGGCCGAGAGGCTTAACAATATTATTCATGATTTATTGGATTTGTCGAAATTGGAATCGGGCAAAACCGAATTACGGAAGACCACCATCCATTTAGATGATTTGCTGAGTGAAATCATTCTTTCCGTAGAAAACAGGCTCAGAGAGAAAAATCTGGAATTAAAGAAAGAGCTTCAGGCAACGCTAATTTTGGGGGATGAGGATTTACTCCGGGAAGTGATTCTCAATTTACTGGATAATGCCATTAAATACACCCCGGAAGGTGGCAGCATTTTGATCGGCAGTCATGAAACCACCGAGGGAATTGTTTTTTATATTAAAGATACCGGATTCGGGGTACCCAAAGAAAGCCTGCCCCGGATTTTTGAGCGCTTTTACAGGGTTGACAAAGGACGCTCCAGGGCTATGGGCGGCACAGGACTGGGACTTGCCATTGTAAAGCATATTATCGAAAGACATGGAGGGAAAGTCTCGGTCATCAGTGAATTAGGAAAGGGCAGTCAATTTTCATTCGTCATCCCGATGACGAATGAAGAAGACGGCGCGAAAGATGAGACTGAATAAATTTTTAGCGGAAGCCGGCATCTCATCCAGGCGGCAAGCGGATCACCTGATCCAGGAAGGCAGGGTCCTGGTGAATCAGCAAGTGGTAAGGGAAATGGGGCTCCAAATCGATCCCCAAAAAGATCAAGTCATCGTGGACGGGCGCTTGGCGGTTGCGCTTCAACAATGGGATTATTTGATTTTAAATAAACCTCCCGGCTTTTTAACAACAGTCAGTGATCCTTTTGCCCGTCCGACGGTGATGGATCTGTTACCGCCAGGAAATACCCGGTTGTATCCGGTCGGCAGACTTGACCTGGATACTTCCGGGTTATTGTTTTTTACCAATGATGGTGAAATGGCTTTAGCCCTCACTCATCCCAGGCATCTGGTGTCAAAGACCTATTTGGTTAAAGTTCGCGGTGTGCCGGAAGAGGGAAAACTGCAAAATTTGGCTTCCGGCATATGGTTGGAAGATGGTTTAACCGCGCCTGCAAAAGTTGCAATAGAAGGTGTGGAAAATGGGAATGCTATCATCAGAATTATTATCGGTGAAGGGCGAAAAAGGCAAATTAAAAGGATGATGCTTTACATCGACCATCCGGTACTGAGCCTTCACCGGATCGCGGTCGGTCCATTACATCTCGGGGATTTAAAACCCGGGAAATGGCGGCGCCCAACCGAAGTTGAGTTAACAGAGCTTAACAAGTTAAAGCTGCAGGTAAAGGAAAGTTCTTAGTTTCGAAAGAGAAGGGAAAGCGATTGAAAGCTAAAATTCGTTTTGACTTTAAGGCGGAGCCTGCTTCCTCCCGGAGATTTTTTTGGCAACAAACAGACATCCGGCAGCAGGCCAAGGAAATTAGGGCTAAAAATGTTTCGCTTCTTCAAAATTTACCGTTTCAAGGTTTAATGGTTGAGAAACTCGATCAGGAACTTGAAGTTTACGTTATCCCGGACGATCAAGATCAGGAAATTGCCTATGCGCCTGTAGAGATGGTGGTAGAAGCGGACTCAATCGCGGATTTAATGCCGCTGACCTTGAGGGAAGAGTTCCGGAAAATCAAAGTCCTGGAACCGGGGGCCTGTACACTCTCCAGTACGGATGTGGAACGGTTTTTATTCCGCGTGAGCGAAGAATTCCGTTCTGAAGTTGAATAAGGAGTTTACTTTAAAGGGAAGAGTAATCTTTACCGCAAACGTATTGTCTAGAAAGTTGGAGTGAAAAATGGCAGTTAAGTTTATTACCCGTCATTTTGTAAAAGATTTGGGAATCGATCTCGGTACGGCCAATAGCTTAGTTTATGAGCGCAATAAAGGCATCATATTGAAGGAACCTTCGGTAGTGGCAATCCGTAAGACTACCAAAGAAGTCCTGGCTGTCGGCAGCGGAGCCAGGCAGATGATTGGCCGCACTCCGGGTGATATTATCGCGATTCGCCCTTTAAGGGATGGTGTGATCGCTGACTTTGACATTACCCGGGAAATGATCAAGTATTTCATTCGAAAAGCCTGCCACGGAAAGGTATTTATCAAACCCAGGGCCGTGGTGAGCATACCTTCCGGGACAACTGAAGTCCAAAGAAGGGCCGTCATTGAGGCCACCATTAATGCCGGGGCCCGCGAAGTTTTTTTAATTGAAGAACCTGTGGCTGCGGCTATCGGCGCGGGATTGCCGGTGCATGAGGCTACAGGAAACATGGTGATTGATGTAGGCGGAGGCACTACCGATATAGCCGTGATTTCTCTCGGGGGTATTGTTACCGGCCAATCGATTCCGGTCGGCGGCGATACGATGGATGAAGCGATAGCCCGGAGTATCCGGCGCAATTATAACTTGATGATTGGGGAAAGAACCGCTGAAGATATTAAAATTTATTTGGGATCGGCTTATCCTTTGGCGCAGGAAATTAAGTATGAAGTCCGGGGCAGGGACCAGGTGACCGGCTTGCCGAAAGTCATCCAAATCAGTTCGGAAGAAATCCGGAATGCGCTCAAGGAGCCTCTTAACGCTATCGTTAACGTAGTCCGGCAGATCATTGAAAAGACTCCCCCCGAATTAGTGGCGGATATTATGTTTAAAGACATCGTGATGACCGGGGGCGGTTCATTATTAAAAGGCTTTGACCAGTTGCTCAGTAAAGAATTGGGAATGTCGGTCAGAGTGGCCGAAGACCCTTTGAGCAGCGTTGTGATAGGAACGGGTAAGACTTTGGAACAGCTCCGTTTGCTTTCCCGGGTTTTGGTGGCGGCCAAAAAGGCAACTTCGTAATGTCCCATACGCAATCAAAGGAACCGCGACACCGAATTGAGATAAATCAAGTTTAAGCCGAGATTAAATTTTATGAATCTCATGGAAACCGAGAGGTGGTAGCTATTTTGAAAACACCGGGCTCGCACTTGCGCAGCGGTGTTTTTTTATGGAAACCGGCGCTAAAAAAATCAAGGAGAATTGAAAAGGAATTTCTCCTTTCTTGGTGAATAATTCATTCTTGGTATTAAAACAGGAGTGGTCGAAAGTAGAGTGTTATAAAGAAGGGAAGTTTTCGTTTGGTAAGGATTAAAAGTTGGCACGTGGGTATTGGTGTTGTATCGATGGTCCTCGGGTTATTGTTTGTCTTCCAACTTCGTACCGAATGGAAAATTCGCGCCGTTCTGCCCACGCGTCAAGTGAATGAATTGGCTAAAATTTTCAGTAACCAAAAGCTTCAATTGGAAAAATATCAAAGTGAAAATGAATATTTGCGGAAACAATTGAAAGATTATGACCGGGATCGTGAAATCGTGCGGCTTCGAATGGCTTCGGGGTTGATGCCTCTTAGGGGAAAGGGAATTATCATTACACTGAGTGATTCTGATAAAAAGCTAAAAAGCTATGAGGATCCGGTCTTTTATATTGTGCATTATGATCAATTGGAACTTCTTGTCAATGAGCTTTGGGCGGCGGGAGCCGAAGCGGTTTCGATAAACAATTATCGTATCGGCAATACCACGGGTTTCAGTTGCGCGGGAACCACTATCTTGGTGGATACGAAAAGAATTGCTCCCCCTTTTGAAATTTCCGCTATCGGTGATCCCAAAAATTTAAAGAACGCATTGATGATGCCCGGTGGCTTTGTGGAACAACAAATTCTCTCCTTTAATCTGAGATTTTCGATAGAAACCACCGATGAAATCGAAATTCCGGCCTACAAGGGAAGTATTTCTTTTGATTACGCCGAACCGGTAGAGGAGGAGAAATAGTTTGTATATTCCGATTATTGGCGCCTTAATAGGAATTTTGCTGGGAGTTGTTTTACCTTATGATATTCCGATTAATTTTGTAAAGTATACGGCGATTGCGATTTTAGCGGCTTTAGATGCTATTTTCGGCGGGATTCGCGCCCAACTCGGCCAGAAGTTTGTTTTTTTCAAATTTATCAGCAGTTTTTTCACCAATACCGCCATGGCGGCATTGCTTGCTTACCTCGGCGATATTCTGGGGATCGATATTTATCTGGGCGCGGTTGTGGTATTCAGTATCCGGATTTTCCAAAATTTATCGCTGATCCGGGAGGAAATTTTCGACCGGGTCTTGTGGTGGCGTACCAATGGCCATGGCAAGGATAAGGATGTTCAGCTGGAGAAGTAAAAAAATTCTCAATCGTTAACGGCAAACGGTAGCCTTTTCGAGTAATAAATTAAGTGCGATAGGGTCGTTACGGAGCCTTACTATTGAAACACTGGGAAACCAGTGTTTTTTATTTTCCGGGTTAATAAAGGAACAATAAATATAATATGGAATATTTAAACAATTATATAAAGGGGAGTTATCCATGCCTAAAATAAGAAGTTGGCAAATGGGAATCGGCCTCGTTTCCATGATATTAGGCATAATGCTGGTTTTTCAGCTGCGAACAGAGTGGAATATCAATGCCCTCTTGCCAACGCGTCAAATTAATGAATTGGCAAAAATGTATGTAAGTCAAAAAATGCAATTGGAAAAATACGAACAGGAGAATAGCTATCTTCGTAAACAACTTAAAAATTATGACCGGGACCAGGAAGTTGTCAGACTAAGAATGGCAACCGGCTCAATTCCGGTGAGGGGAAAAGGAATTTTTATTACTTTAAATGATTCTGATAAAAAGTTGAAAGATTATGAGGACCCCATTTTTTATATTGTTCACTATTACCAGTTGGAATTGCTAATGAATGAACTTTGGAATGCCGGCGCCGAAGGGATTATGATTAATAATAACCGGATTATCAATTCCTCTGGATTTAGTTGTGCGGGGACTACAATTTTGATTGACACCAAAAGGATAGCTCCTCCTTTTGAAATCTTCGTCATTGGTGATCCCAACAGTCTGAGAAAAAGCCTAACCATACCGGGTGGTTATGTTGAGCGGGAAATTCTAGCCTTTAATTTAAAATTTTCGATAGAAACAGCCGAGGAAATCGAAATTCCGGCCTACAAGGGAAGTATTTCTTTTGATTACGCCAAACCGGTAGAGGAGGAGAAATAGTTTGTATATCCCGATCATTGGCGCCTTAATGGGAATTTTGCTGGGAGTTGTTTTACCTTATGATATTCCGATTAATTTTGTAAAGTATACGGCGATAGCGATTTTGGCCGCTTTGGATGCCATTTTTGGCGGCATTCGCGCTCAACTGGGTCAAAAGTTCATTTTCTTCAAGTTTATCAGCAGTTTTTTTACTAATACCGCGATGGCGGCGCTCCTTGCCTATCTCGGGGACATCCTGGGCATTGACATTTATTTGGGTGCGGTAGTCGTGTTTAGTATCAGGATTTTCCAAAATTTATCGCTGATTCGTGAAGAAATAGGCGACCGCATCCTATGGTGGAACAATAGTGGCCAGGGGAGAGAAAAGAATGTTCGGTTGGAGAAGTAGTATGTTTTACCTTTACACTTTGTATACAAAGTACTGACGCATTTCCGGACGGGATATGGGTTTAACCAATAGCTCCCGTCTGCGGGCCCCGACAACGCCGACTTTGACTTCGGCCCCTTCGGGTACGTTTCCATATCCTCCGGTCATCGCGGCGGCTAAATGGATGGACGCTTCCTCCGGTGGCCCGATATACAGGGTTACCGGCCCCGGATAATCCATGAGTTCCAATATTAAGTTTTCCGAAGCGGCTGCTTCTTTGATGGCTTCATTTTCAGCCTGATCTTTTCCGATGATGATTTTAACTGTGGGGCTTAAACGCAAATGTCTTCCCAAACGGAGCAAATGGATGGACTCCATGGATAGTTTAGGGTCGTGTTCCAATAAATCTTTGACTTTTAAGCTGTATTCCTCATTGGTCAGTAAACAACCGCCGGCAGGTGATGGATAATCGGTTACGCCGTAACGGGCTGCCAGAGCTATCTGCTTAGTGCGTCCCCGGCCTTTAATATCCATCAATTTAGCGCGGTTAATCCATCCGTTCATTTCCGGTAGTGTTTCCCGGAGCAGTTTCGCCGAAAGGGGACGTACAATGAGATCTTTTAATCCGGCATCTCTGGCTGTAATATCCAGGGCATCGAGCCTTTGCGAGTTGGGGCGTTGAGCGAAGACTTCCCCGGTAATTAAAAAAGAAGCTCCGATTTCCTGCATTTTTTGAGCAGCAGTTTTAAAGGTGTAAATCCGGCAATCCAGGCAGGGATTCATCCGTTTGCCATATCCGTGCCCGGGATGTTCGATTATTTGTAAATAATCTGCGCCACAGATATGATAATGGAGCTTAATCTGCAGTTGTTTGGCGGCGCTGGCGGCATTTCCGGCCCCGTTTTGGTCCGGCGACTGTAAAAACGGGATGATGAAGTTGATGGCTTCAACTTCAACTCCCGCTTCCTGAGCTACTTTGACTGCCAGTATACTGTCCAGCCCACCGGAAAGTAAAGCCAATGCTTTCATGACTTCCCCCTAAAGACAAAATCGACTTGGTTTTTATTGGACCTTATACACAAAATACTTTCGTATTTCTTCGCGGGACATCGGTTTCACCGAAAGTTCCCGGTTCATGGCGCCGCTGACCTCGACCTTGATTTCTTCATCGGCCGGTACATTGCCATATCCGGCGGTTATCGTTGCCGCCAGATTGATTAAGAAATCTTCAGGTGGCCCGATATACAGGGTTACCGGCCCCGGATAATCTATGAGTTCCAATAGTAAGTTTTCCGAAGTGGCTGTCTTTTTGATGGCTTCATTTTCAGCCTGATCTTTTCCGATGATGATTTTGGCTTTCGGGCTTAAACGCAGGTGCCTTCCAAAACGGAGGGAATTGATGGAACCCATCGATAATTTGCCATCATGTTCCAACAAGTCTTTGACTTTTAAACTGTATTCTTCATTGGTGAGTAAACATCCCCCGGCCGGGCAAGGGTAATCCGTAATCCCGTATTCTTCAGCCAAATCGATTTGTTGAGTGCGGCCCCGGCCTTTGATATCAAGCAATTTATTCCGGTCAACCCAGCCTTTTTCTTCCGGAATGGTAGGCCGCAAATGTTTAGCGCAAAGCGGACGCAAAATATAGCCGCGTAATCCCGAATCACGCTCGACAATATCCAAAGCATCACGCCGTTGCGAATTGGGGCGCTGATCGATAACTTCACCGGTTAATAAGAAAGAGGCGCCAATCTCATCCATCTTGTTTTTAGCAATTTTAAACTTGTGAATACGACAATCAAGACATGGGTTTAAACGTTTTCCATAACCGTGCGATGGTTTTTCAACAATTCGCAGATATTCTTCTCCGCAGGGATGGTAATGCAATTTGACATTCAAAGTTTTCGCGGCGTTGGCAGCGGCGCTGCAGCCACCCGATGCTCCCGAGCAACGGCAAAAAGGGCTGGTGAAATTGATGGCTTCCACCTCAATACCTGCCTCTTGAATGACTTTAATGGCTAAAGTGCTGTCTAAACCCCCGGATAATAATGCGAGTGCTTTCATATTTCCCCCCTAAAATATCCTATATTGATTTGACTGACAATGAGTTAACTGTGAAGAAAAATGGATTTTCGTCTACGAGTTTAATATAGTCGTGGGGTTTTGTCAATCAAAGTTGATAATCTGTAATGGCTTTTTAGCTGGTGTAACGAAGGGTGTCTTAACTAACCAAAGCAGGGATTTATAAGAAATTGTCGAAAGAATAAACTTTATTGACTTATCATTGAACATCTAGAAAAACTTTGGAGGAATTTTATGCGCATTGGTATTTTTACAAATTGTTATTATCCGCTGGTAAATGGAGTGGTAGGTGCAGCAACTTTACTTCGAAAAGGCTTTTTGGAAGCCGGTCATGAAGTGTTTGTTTTTACACCTGCTTTTGAAGATTATGAAGACTTGGAACCCGGTATTTATCGTTATCCTTCGGTTAATTTAACCCCTAAGGTTAAATATCCGGTTGCCGTACCTGTTTCTCCTAAAATAAATAAAGCCTTGCGCCATATTGAACTGGATATTATCCACAGTCATCATCCGTTTGTTTTGGGACCGCTCGGGTTACGGCTGGCCCGGCAAAGAAAAATCCCGATCGTTTATACCTTTCACACGCAATATGACCAATACACGCATTATGTCCCTTTACCCAGTTCCTTGGTAAGCTGGTTCTCCACCCGTCAAGTAAGACGGTTTAGTCAAGATGTGGACCAAATCACAACGCCTGCCGAATCGGCACGGAAAATTTTGCTGACATACGGCGTTACCAGGCCTATTCAGGTTATACCCAATCCGACGGATTTGGATAAATTCCTTCATAACCACGGGGATAAAATTCGTGAAAAGTATGGTTTAAAACAGGAAAAGTTGTTAATTAGTATCGGACGAATTGCTCCGGAGAAGAATTTAGATTTGTTGCTCCATTCATTTCGGCAAATGATTGCCAACTCTGCGGCACATTCCCTTAAACTGATGATTGTGGGAGATGGCCCTGCATTACAAGGTTTAATCCAACATGCTTCCGAGCTTGGTATCCAAGAAGACGTAATTTTTACAGGACTTGTCGAGCCTTCATTTGTCCCGGAGTACCTTGCTGCAGCCGATCTCTTCGTGATGACTTCAACGACAGAGGTAAAACCTTTGGCCCAATTGGAGGCTTTGGCCAGCGGCGTTCCCATTGTAGCCGTTTCTGCAGCTGGCGCCAATGACACGATTGTACATGGTGAGAATGGATTGTTAACACCCGAAAACGCCCAGGCTTTTTCGGAGGCGGTTTTAAGTTTGCTGGGGAATCCTGAGCGATATCGTTCTTTTCAGCAAAATTCCCGGAAGACAGCTTTACAGTATGGACATTCGACGATTGCGGCTCAATATTTAGAATTGTTTGAGACCCTGTTGAAAAACCAAAGGAGGTAAAACAATGAGACCTTCCAAAGAGGAATATTACTTAAATATTGCGGCGGAAGTGGCAGAAAGGGGGACATGTTTGCGGCGGAAATTCGGGGCGGTTATTGTCCGCGACGATCAGATTATCAGTACTGGATATGTTGGTGCGCCCCGGGGGACCAAAAATTGTTGTGATATCGGTTCTTGTCCCAGAGAGGTGGCTAACATTCCCCCCGGCGAACGCTATGAGTTGTGCCGTTCGGTTCATGCCGAGGCGAATGCGATAATTCATGCCGATCGCCTGAACATGATTGATGCCACGCTTTATTTAGCCTGTAAAGATGCAAAGACCGGTTCCTACACTCCCGGCACCAAGCCGTGCCGGATGTGTTCCCGTTGGATAATCAATGCCGGAATCCGTAATGTGATCGTCCGGGAAGAGGTAGGACGCTATACGGAATACTTGGTCGCGGATCTGGTTTGGGAAGAAAATTTGAACCTCAACGAAGTTAAGGGATATTGATTGATTTATTATTGATTGCGATTGATGATGCGGATTTGGACCTCGTGAGTGTGAACATGAATCATTTTCACGAGTAAGGAAACCCTGTTTTCCGGGTTTAAAATGTCCCAATAATATTGAAGGGTCTGCTCAATTTCATTAAAAAGAATTACTGGATAAGGCTCGCCTTCAAAGGAAGGTAAGGGCTGTCCATCGCCGCAATAGGTATGAAGGCAATGCCCGATTCCGGGAATCGCCGCGCCATAGTTAAAATAATTCCTTATACAATATTTTCGGTCCTGGCCCGCGGATTTGAGGATGCTTAGTTTATAAAGATGTTTGGAATTGCTAAGATCGATCATTCCGGAAATTCTCGGTGTGAAATTCGGGGCATCCGGTTCAAATTCCCGATTGTTCAAGGCTTCTTCAAAAGTGCCGCCGCTTTGTATTGCCTGGTAAATCGTTTCGGTTTGGTCGCCATTGGTTACAATATGCGCATTGTTGGCGAATTTGACCGGATAATAGATAATGAGCGAAGGATCAGTGAGTTTTGATTCATCGTAGGCTTTGGTGCGAATGAACCCGTTTTCGTGAATGAACACTCTATTTTGGCTGTTTTCACTTCTTCCCATGATCCAATAAACCTGAAGGTAGTTCTGACCGTCCGGACTCAATCCTATAATCATACCTCTGCCGGGATAGGAATTCTTCGCCAGTTCCTCGATGTTTTGTTTTGCCAGTTTACCGATCTCCATGGTGATTCCTCCAAAGCGAATAATTTTCATTAATTTTCGATATGCATTGTCAGTATCCTTCAACCATTGTTTCATAAAATTTAAATTTGAGGTGTATTTTGTATTTATTCAGCGGGTTGGCAGGAGTTTGATAGTTCTATCCGAATTTGTATTCACGAAGAAGATAAAATTGGCTTGGAAGGAGAAGTGTAAGTGAGTCATAAGATTACATTAATCCCCGGAGATGGTACCGGCCCTGAACTTACAGCAGCCGCCCGCCGGGTTATTGAAGCGACCGGAGTTAAAATTGATTGGGAAGTGATGGATGCCGGCGTGGATGTGATGGAGAAATACGGCACGCCTCTACCTGATCGGGTTCTGGAATCCATTCGTCACAATAAAGTTGCCTTGAAAGGCCCGATTACTACGCCGATTGGCACCGGATTCCGTAGTGTCAACGTAGCGTTGCGCCACGCCTTGAATTTATATGCCTGTGTTCGCCCCTGCAAAACATATCCGGGAGTACGTTCCCGCTATCAAGATATTGATATCGTGATGGTTAGGGAAAATAGTGAGGATTTGTATGCCGGGGTCGAGTTTGACCTGGAGTCGCCCGAATCCAAACAAATTATAGGTATGGCAAAGGGTAAGATTCGAGAGGATTCGGCAATTTCCATCAAGCCGCTTTCCATTACCGGTTGCCGGAGAATTGTAGATTATGCTTTTAAATACGCCGTTCAAAATAACCGGAAAAAGGTTACTGCAGTTGCCAAGGCCAATATCATGAAATTTACCGATGGGCTTTTTTATCGGGTTGCCCGTGAAGTGGCGAAGGAATATGAGGGCAAGATTGCTTATGAAGAGGTATTGGTTGATGCCATGTGTATGCAACTTGTACAGCGCCCGGAGGCTTTTGATGTAATGGTGATGCCCAACCTCTATGGTGATATTCTATCCGACCTTTGCGCCGGTTTGGTCGGCGGTCTGGGAGTAGCACCCGGAGCTAATATTGGGGATGGAGTGGCTCTGTTTGAACCGACTCATGGTTCGGCCCCAAAGTATAAAGGGATGAATAAAGTTAACCCAACGGCGCTTATTTTATCGGGCATGCTGATGTTGCGGCATATTGGGGAAAATGAAGCCGCCGATCGATTGGAGAAGGCTGTCGCCTCTGTAATTGTGGAAAATAAGAATGTAACATACGATATGAAAGCTGATCGCAATGACTCGACTGCCGTAGGAACCAAGGAAATGGCTGATGCGATTATTGCGAAGATGAAGTGAGAATGGGCTGAAAAATGACGATAAAAAAGATCGCCTCGAAAGAGACGGTCTTTTTTGAATATATGGGTTTAACAGAGGGCGCTGGATGGTTATTTTAAAGACTTTTTAGGAACATACTTTTGACTAGCATTATTGCGGAGTACTATTTTGTAAAAGAAGTTGACAGAAAGAAAGGGCTATGATAAACTAATCTTCCTGTCAAATCCTCAGATTAAGTCGTAAATAACGTTTTAAAAGATGGGAGTTGACAGAAGGAATCATCTGTGGTAAAATAAACGTCCTGTCAAATTCATCGAATGAAATGAAAAAGATTTCAAAGATGAGGTTGACAAAAGAAAGAACCGGTGGTAAAATAATAAATCGTCAGCGCTATCCAATCAATCGAAAAAATGGTTGAAAAG
>JAEZCE010000055.1 GCA_023429995.1 Bacillota bacterium
CTGGAGGGAGAAAGATAGTATGAGGGTTGGCTTCTTTGAAGGAGAAAATTTCCTAAACCATTGTCACATTATTATCTAGAGTTATCGGGACAAAATCGAAGAATCCTGAATTTAAGATAAAAATACATAACGCTGCGGTTGGAGACCGGGGCGTTTTTTTGATGGTTTTTTGTTTGCCCGCGGGAGGGGGGGATGCCTTATTCTGACGTTTTATGCTTAACGGCCTCGTCCCCCGGCGGATTGGCAATATCCGGTCGACAGTCACGATTTAAATAACGATAGTGACCGGGAGTAATCCCTTCACATTTTTTAAAGACCCGGATGAAATTTTGCTGTGAATTGAATCCCGTCGCGGCGGCGACCGATTCTATTTTAATATCTGAATTACAAAGCATGGATTTGGCTTTTTCGATTCGACACAAATTCAAGTAATCATTGAAATTGGTGCCCAGACTATCCTTAAACAGCTTGCTAAGATAGGTCGCATTGGTATTCAAGTATCCGGCCACGGCGCTTAATGATAAAGAAGCATCGGCGTAACATTTTTGAATATAATGTTCCGCTTTCACGATATACTGGTTATTTAATTTCTTATAATGCTTTGAGGCCAAAGAGATGGCTTGTTTGTGGAAATTATCCAAGCTCTCCTCCATCCGGTCCCAATCATCCGCGGTATTAATCATTTCACTGATTTGAAAGAGATCGCCCTTATTGAAATCCACATTTTTAAATTTTAACAGGATTTCCAATATGGATTCGATATATAGGTTGCAAAGCGGTTTGCCCTGAGCCAATTCATATTTACCGCGGATATCATGGAACACTTGCCCTGCAATTAATAAAGCGCTGGCTTCATTGCTATTTTGGATCAATTCGAAAAACTTTTTGGAATACTCGGCGAAATAATCCTTGTTATAGTAAGAATTCATATCGGGAAGATCAAGGCCATCGGTTTCCACAATGTTTTCCGTCATGGTTTGGCCGGTTTGCCGGCAGGCCTTTTTAAAGGAAAATTGGATATCCAGAATGGAGTTGCATAATTTTCCGATTTGAATCGTTACCCCCATATGCAAGTTGGCGGCTTTTCGTAAAAAATCTTCCCGGAGCTCCGATTCAAATTTTTTAACATTTCCCAGCAAAGTGCTTTTTTCAAATTCCAAGATGAGCACATAGGAAAAGGTATTGATGATGTGCAGGTAAAAAGCGCTAAAGTTCAGGCTTCTTTTATCGTCCAAGGTAATCTTGAGCAAAGCCATAAATTCATCAATCAAATTGAGGGCGGAATTTCTATCGACATCGAACACCATCACATTATAGATCCCATTGACACTGATGGGACTGTTCACGCTATTTAAAATGTTGTCGATGTCCGAAATTTCCATGGGTTTTCCGGAAAGCAAATCGTTAAAAACGATCGCCGAGATATCCGGTTGCAATATTTTGATCACATTTTCCAAATGTTTGATACTGTTCACCACGTTATAAAAGGTTATCTTTAAATCATTGATGGAATTTGCCGATGCGGGATTGCTTTGGAGGCCGACGTTGGAATGAAAATCGACGGAATTTCGACTATTGATAATGGGGTTGGAATTGCTGATTTTAATATTGTTGGCGAAATAAATAATATTTTTAAGGGGAATTAAGATTTTTTGGGTTAAAAAAAACGCCATGAAAAGACATAGGAAGAAAATGGGGATGATTAAAATGATGATTTGCCCAATGTTGAACATCTTCATGTCATCCGTGACGAAAAAATATTGGAGCTGGGTAATCTTTGATCGTGAATATAAGAAAAGTTTTCTATGGTTCTTTCCTGTGGTATTGATGATATTTTCTTTGAATGAGGACAAAATCCGGCGATATTTGGCCGAGTCACGGAGATTATCCGTAAATAAGGGTATCCCTTTCAAGTCGTAAATGAAAAGTTGATTGGGGAATACGGCCTTTTGGATGCCTACATTATAAAAAAGCTTATTGCGATTGATTTTAATAAAAAAGGTTCCCAGTCTTTTGTTGCCGTCCAGCGGAAAATCCCTTATCAAAAATAATTCCGAGCGAAATTGGATCACTCGGGTAATTCGCCCGTTCCGGTCGATACCGTCACCGGCGTCATAGTTTTGATAGTATTGATGGATAATGTTTTTTTTATAGAAATGTTCGTAGTTTGTTAATTGATACCGGGAATCGAAAACTTTCCCGTTTTGGGGAATATATAAAAACGCTCTGTCGATAAGTTCATTTTCGCCGCTTAAAGCGGAAAGACTAAGTAGAACTTCCGTATCGTGGGAATTGGATTGGGGAGAAACCACCGCGCTGATAATGCTGCCTTCTTGACTGGTTTTGGTCAGAATGTCGTGCATATTTAATAAAGAATAATCGACCATGGCTTGGACGCCATTAAGTGTATTGGTATAAAGGGAAATGTTTTTCTCTTTATTGGCCTTGACGATGGGCAAAAAAGCAAAAAAGATAACATACGCCATAATCAACAGGCAAAGGGTCCCGATTATCAGTAAAGTTTCAAAAAATACGTTCCGATTTATGCTTGAAAAAAACTTTCCTATTCTCTCCATGCAATAACCTCCCCCTTATGCTGCACATTATTTTTCAAGGAATGATCGGTTTCCCCTGTTTACAGATTTTTCAAAGGCTTTATCGGGAACTACACCTGAATCGGAAGGACTTGAGATGGCTGACTTCATGCCGTTCTTCAGACGATTATAAATGAGACGGGTTTTTTATCCAATATAAACGGAAAAGGATTCTTGCAAATCGCGGTGGGTAATTTGTGCAAAATGGCAATGTAACCAATGGATGAGACTGTCTTATGGCATTGAAAATCGGCTGCTGGTGATAAAGAGCCCATATTCTTATTATAGCGTAAAAAGAAATTTTTAGGTTTCATCTTATGCGAGCATAATATTGGTTTATTAACAAATATTATTCTTTTTGATATGAAATGTTAACAATTTTAAGTTTGTTTTATTTACTGCCTGCCTCAAATGCTGTAAATTGATGATGAAAATTGATTTTGGCGCAGAAAGATGAAAGAATGAAGTATAAAAATCTGATTTGCGCTTCAAAATCAAAATTCAACAAGAAAATTAAATTTTATAGAGAGGATTGTGGGAGTCGATGAAAAGAATCTTGGTTTTTGTAGTATGTAGCCTTCTATTGGGTTCTATTATCGGTAGCAGTATCCAGGCAGCTTCAAAAAAAGTCGTAACCTATTCCTTGGCGGAAGATTTTTACACCTGGGATCCAGCGGGACAACCCAGCATGCCGTCCTATATCGCGCGTATCTTAATCTACGATACGTTAATCGAGAGCGATCATTCGGGCCATTTTACGCCGTCCTTAGCCACAAAATGGAGCGTTTCCCCGGACGGTAAAGATTGGACGTTCAATTTGCGGAAAGATGTTACTTTCAGCAATGGGGAGAAGTTTAATGCCAACTGTGTCAAAGCCACCTTTGAACGGATGGCGAAAGATACCACTTTGGCCATGCACTATTTGTGGGTGAACCTCAAGTCCGTGGAAGTGGTTGACGATTACACGGCGGTATTTCATTTTTCCCAGCCGTATGGCGCATTTTTGAGCGAGGTTTCCGTCGCTTCCATACTGCCGGCCAAGGCATTGGAAAAAGAAGGTTCCAACTTGTTCAAAACCAACCCAGGTACGGGCGCCTGGCGGTTTGTAAGTTATGATCCGGGCCATCAAACGGTTTTTGAAAAAAACCCCAACTATTGGAATTGGAAAGGTAAAAAATCGAATGCCGACCGAATTATCTTCCGGCCTATTTCCGAAGATACTACCCGTATCTCGGGGGTTAAAACCGATGAAATCGATATCGCCGGAGATATTCCTCCGGATCAGGCCCTTGCTTTAAAGGGAAAAAAGGGAATCGTCGTCCGGCAGGAACCCGGTTTGACCATGACTTTTATGTCCCTTGAAACCGGCGCGGGCAAGATTTTTTCCGATAAGAACGCCCGCTTGGCTTTGATTCATTGCATTGATCGCGATTTAATCGTTAAAAGCATCCTGGGTTCAGGCACTGCCGCCTACTGGCCGACCATGTCCGGGGTCATTGGATATAACAAGGCCGCGCAGACTTCCAAGCAATATGCCAAATACGATCCGAAATTAGCCAAAAAATTATTGGCCAACAGCTCTTACAAGGGGCAGGAAGTGTACTTTATGGCGATTGACGGTAAGGTGCCCAGGACCAAGGAAGTTTTACAAGCCATTCAAGCCATGATGACTGAAGTGGGATTCAAAGTTAGATTGGAAATTATGGAAGGCGCCTCCTTTGTGGCCAAACGTTCGAAAGGAAATTATGATATCGGTTTTTCCAACATTTTTTACGGCAACGGTTCCAGCCTTAACCATGCCAATATGCATTATACAACCGATTCGGCGCATACCGAATTTGTCAATCCAAAACAGCTGGCTTTTATAAAAGAAGCCTCCCGAAGCACGGACTTGAAAAAACAGGATACTTTAATGCAACAAGCGTTCCAAATCACCATGGAGGAAGCGGCGCCAATCATCTACGTGCTGAGTCTGGATATGTTTGCAGTCCATTCCTCAAAGGTTAAAGATGTCGTTGTTTATCCGGACGGCGTTATGGATCTGCGGAGAGTGAGCGTTAGCAGTAAGTGAGGCGGCATACGCCAGGTTTTAAACAAAGGGGGGTGGCGGTGAAAGTGGCCGCCCTTCTTTATAGCAAACCCGCAAAAAGGATCCGAATGTTACCACCATCATGGTAAAGGAGAAATGCACCATGGCGACAGCCCGGTTCATGTTAAAAAGACTTTTGGAATGTATCCTGGTATTGGTAGGAGTCTCGATCATTGCCTTCGCATTATTGAGGCTTGCCCCCAGCGATCCGGCGGTTTTGATGCTTCCGGAAAATGCAACGGCGCAGCAGATCGCCGATATGCGAGTGAAAATGGGGCTGGATAAACCGCCTGTTATACAATATTTTCTTTATATGGGTAAGGTTTTGCATGGCGACTTAGGCAATTCGATATTTTATAACCAGTCATGCGCAAGTCTTATTTTCAGACGGTTGCCGGCGACGGCGCAATTGACGCTGGTGGCGGTATTGATTTCTTTGTTGATTAGTATTCCGCTTGGAATTATTTCCGGTATCAAAAGAGGAACAGCCGTGGATTTCGGATCCGTTTTTTTCGCACTGGTGGGTCAATCCATGTCGCAGGTTTGGTTTGGGTTATTGCTCATTTTATTGTTCGGCGTCACCTTGGGGTGGCTTCCCACCCAGGGGTACGGTAGTTTCAAGAACATCATCATGCCCGCTCTTACGCTGGGATTGCCCCTTTCGGCTATAGTCGTGCGGATGCTCCGTTCCGACATGTACGATGTATTACAGGAAGATTATATTGTTTCAACCTATGCCAAGGGAATCGATCAATCTAAAATCTATCTGAAATATGCCTTGAAGAACGCGCTTTTACCGGTGGTAACCGTAACGGGTATGCAAATCGGACAGTTATTGGCCGGCGCGATCATTATTGAACAGGTTTTTGGATGGCCCGGTTTAGGGACATTGACGGTGCAAGCGATCAATATGAGAGATTTTCCACTGATTCAATCAATTCTTTTAATCACAGCGGCGATTTTCGTGGTTGTGAATTTACTGGTGGATATGTTGTATACCGCGATTGACCCCCGGATGAAACTCAATTAGGAGGGAAGGATTTCTATGCAAAGTTCACGGAGAAAAAGCATTATTCGCAAGATGTCCAAAAGCAAGTTTTTTATTATCGGAAGCATTCTGGCTTTCATCATCGTGTTACTTGCCTTGGCGGCTCCGGTGATTGTTTCCTATGACGCCGAAGCGACTTCGTTGTCCTCCCGCCTAGCAAAGCCGGAGTTTTTCAGCAAGGGATTCAGCGGGCATATCTTGGGAACTGATTCCTTGGGCCGGGATATTTTAACCCGCTTGCTCATCGGCAGCCGGATCAGTTTGATTATTGCATTGGTAGGTGTAGTGGTTCCGAGTATTATCGGAACAGTTTTGGGGATGCTCTCCGGCTACACGGGGGGAAAGATTGATTCTATACTCATGCGGTTGAACGACATCCAGCTTTCCATTCCGGTCATGGTTTTCGCCATTACCGTGATGGCCATTTTTGGCAACAGCATTCAGAATCTTTTGGCCGTGCTTGTTATCGTCGGCTGGGTAAATTATACCCGGGTCATGAGGGAGTGCGTAATGGGAATCCGGGATACGGAGTTTATCAAAGCTTCCCGGGTTTTGGGCGGCTCCAATCTTCACATTATCTTCACCCAAATTTTGCCCAATATCGTCCCGCCCTTGATTATTTTGATGAGCCAGCAAGTGGGGATGGTGATTTTAACCGAAGCCAACCTGAGTTTTCTGGGATTGGGAGTGCCTTTGCCCCAGCCTTCCTGGGGAACGATGATTGCCGACGGAAGGGAATATATTGCCTCGGCGCCATGGACGGTTATCGCCCCCGGCATGGCTTTGATGATTACGGTACTCGCCTTTAATTTTTTAGGCGACGGTATTCGGGATGTCCTGGATCCTAAAAATATCGATTAAGCCCAAAGACACTTTCGAGATAAATGATAAATCAAGGAGAAATGTCCAGATGGCACCTTTGTTAGAGATTAAAGACCTTATGATCGAGTATCGGACGGGGAACGGCACATCGCATGCGGTCAACGGAATCAATTTATCAATTCAACCTGGAGAAGCCTTGGGATTGGTTGGTGAAACCGGAGCCGGTAAAACCACCACCGCTTTGGCGATGTTGAATTTACTTCCCAAACGGGTTGGCAAGATTATCCAAGGGGATATTCAATTTAAAGGCAAATCGGTTTTTGCGATGAGCAAGAAAGAGTTAACCGATATTCGCGGCAATAAAATCGCCATGATTTTCCAAAACCCGTTAACGTCGCTCAATCCGGTGTTTAAAATCGGAGAGCAAATTGCCATGGTTTTGCGGAAACACCAAAATTTAAGTAAGAATGAAGCCCAAAACCGGGTTGAAGATTTATTAAACATGGTTGGGATTGATAAATCGCGTTACATGGATTATCCCAATCAATTTAGCGGAGGGATGAGGCAACGGGTTGGTATCGCTGCGTCACTGGCCTGCAATCCGGAGTTATTGATTGCGGATGAGCCGACGACCGCTTTGGATGTAACGATTCAAGCGCAAATCCTTGAACTCATGAAGAAGTTGCAACACGAGCATTCCACTTCCCTGCTGATGATTACCCACAATTTAGGAATTATTTCCGAAATATGCGAAAAAGTGGCGGTGATGTATGCGGGTTCCATTGTGGAATATGGCACGATTCAAGAAGTGTTTGCAACTCCGTGTCATTGGTATACGAAAGGGTTGATTGGCGCGCTACCCAAGCTGGAAGGGCCGAGAGAACGGCTCAATGCAATTACCGGCAATGTTGCCAATTCACAAAATCTTCCTAGCGGGTGCACGTTTCATCCCCGCTGCGCGCATTGTGCCAAGAGATGTAGCACGGATGTTCCCAAACTTAGGAAAATAAACGACAACCATTATGCAGCTTGCTGGAACACGGAGGGAACCGATTATGCCACAAAATAACATCCAACCTCTCGTTGAAGTTCAAAATCTGAAGAAATACTTTGCCCTGAAAAATAAAGGGCAGCTTCATGCGGTCGACGACATCAGTTTCAGCATTATGCCTGGAGAAACCATGGGGTTGGTTGGTGAGAGCGGTTGCGGTAAAAGTACCGTGGGAAACTTGCTCATGAAATTATTGCCTTCCTCAAGCGGTAAGGTTTTGTTAAAGGGGGAAAATATTTTTGAGGCCAAAGGCTACAAGGAAATGGAACTCCGGAAAAAAATGCAAATTATTTTTCAGGATCCGTTTTCTTCTTTAAATCCTCAGAAAACCATCAGAATTATTTTATCGGAACCTTATAAAATCCATAAGCTTGCCAAGAACGACCGGGAATTGAATGAAAAAATCGAGGCCATTGCCGCGATGGTGGGTCTGGAGGAATATGTACTAGATAAATTCCCCCATGAATTGGATGGAGGAAGGCGCCAGTTGGTGGGAATCGCCAGGTCCCTTGCTCTTTCCCCGGAATTTATTGTGTGCGATGAGCCGGTGTCTTCATTGGATGTTTCGATTCAGGCGAATATTATCAATTTGTTGATGGATCTTCAGAAAAAGCTCCATCTTTCTTACTTGTTTATTTCCCACGATTTAAGCGTTGTCCGGCATATATCCAACCGCATAGCGGTTATGTATTTGGGGCAGATTGTGGAACTCGCGGATGCGGATGGGATATTTTCCAATACGCTTCATCCCTATTCGATCGCTTTACTTTCCGCCGTTCCCAAGATTGATTTGGCCAAGAAAACCAAACGGATTCTTTTAAAAGGCGATGTTCCAAACCCCATCGATCCCCCGGACTGCTGCCGGTTTGCCAGCCGCTGCTGGATGGCGCAAGCGATATGCAAAGAAAAGAGTCCGCCATTGCTGGAAGCCGATCCGGGTCATTATGTGGCTTGTTTTTGCCATAAGGAAAGCCAAAAAAATAAACTGCAGAGAAAGGACGGCTAAACGCCATGAAATCTTGCGTCATTACGGAGCCTTTCCATTATGAGATCCGCGAGGTTCCCATCCCTGAACCCAAGGATGATGAAGTCCAGATCAAAATGATGGCTGCCGGTGTATGCGGCAGCGACTTACATATTTATCGCGGAGAAAATCCGTGTTCGAGCTATCCGTTAGTGCCCGGACATGAAAATGTGGGAATCATCTCGAAAACCGGCAAGAATGTCACGAAATTCAAAATTGGCGATCATGTTGTCGTCGACCTGATTATTACTTGCGGCCATTGCTATCAATGCACCCATGGACGGGAGAATGTTTGTGAGAGAGTTTTGGTCCGCGGCAGCGGCACCGATGGCGGCTGGCGTGAATACTTCACTGCGCCGGAAAGCGATGTTTACCGGATCGACCCCGCTATCCGCTGGGAGGATGCCGCGCTTATCGAGCCGCTGGCTATCGGGGAACATTGCACCAACCGGGGGCGGGTATCGGCGGAAGACACCGTATTTATTCTGGGCGCCGGAACTATCGGCACGATTATTGCACAGGCCTGTAAAGTGAAGGGGGCCAGGGTTATCTGCTGCGACATTGATGGGGAATCTTTGGAGCGCTCCAAGAAATTCGGCGCTGACTATATTATTGATAGCAGAAAAGAAGATATCGTGAGCCGGGTACAGGAAATCACGGAAGGTCACGGTTGTACGGTTGCCTTTGATGCCGCCTGTTTTCCGGGGAGTTTGGCCGGCTTACTTAAGGTTGGCATCGTCTGTAATGCCGGTCGCATTGTACCGATGGGTTTTAGTGATAAACCGGAAAACTTCAGCCAGGCCGATATCAATAAGAGGGAGTTGGATATCATCGGTAGCCGGATGAGCGCCTACCAGTTTAAACAAACCGCTCAAAATATGGCGGAAGGGAAATATCGTCTGGAAGGATTGGCGACTACCTTTGTTACGTTCAGTGAGATTGAAAAAGTCTTCAATAATATGACGCATCCCGATCCCGCGGTAAAGAAAACCGTGATCCTGTTCGATTAAGGGACTGTTTCGGGAAACCATTTCGGAATAAAAGGAGATATTACAATGGCTGCTAATAGTATGTTTGATGTTGCCGGAAAACATTGCATTGTTACCGGAGGGGCGCAAGGGTTATCGCGCGGCATGGCTGAGGCCTTGCTTGAAAATGGTTGTAAAGTTGTCCTGGTCGATGTTCAAAAAGAGAAGCTGGAAAGTGTTTGTGCCCAGTATAATGCCCAAGGATATCAGGCATATGCTGTCACCGGCAACTTGGCCGATCGGACCGACATTGACCGGATATTCGAAGAATCGATGGCGGTTTTAGATGGGAAACTTGATGTGTTGATTCCGGCGGCCGGGATTCAGCGCCGTCATTTGCCGGAGGAATTTCCATTGGAAGAATGGGATTTGGTTCTTAATATTAACCTGAACCATGTATTTATCATGATCCAAAAGGCGTTGAAGGTGATGCTGAAACAGCCGGCCGGGGGAAAGATTATTACCATCGGATCGATGGTTACTTGGTTTGGCGGCACGACCGTTCCTGCTTATACCGCTTCCAAAGGCGCCGTTTCCCAATTGACCAAAAGCCTCGCCGTGGACTGCGCCGGCCGTAATATCAACATTAATGCCTTATGCCCCGGCTATATGGATACGGAAATGTGCGCCAATATGACTCAAGCACGCAAAGACGAATGTGCCCAACGGATTCCGGCCGGCCGGTGGGGAACCCCGGCCGACATGAAAGGCCCTGTTTTATTCTTGGCTTCCAGTGCTTCCGATTATCTGAATGGCGCTACCATTCCTGTGGATGGCGGATATTTGGTTAAGTAATTTGTTGGAAGGACCATAAGTGATATCGCAGCGGGAACCGGTTCTAATTTCGAAAACGGGCCGGACGTTGCAATGATTTGGTAACAAGGGAGGGGATCGTTAATGAATCCGAAAATCGAAGATATCAAGGTCATTTTGACAGCGCCGGAAGGCATTAATCTGGTTGTCGTTAAAGTAATGACCAGCGAACCCGGTTTGTATGGCTTGGGGTGCGCAACTTTTGCATATCGGCATTTGACAGTAAAACACTTGATCGAGGAATATTTACGTCCCTTGGTCATAGGACGGGATGTCGCCCGGATCAACGAACTTTGGCAATTGATGCATCAAAACGCTTACTGGCGTTGCGGTCCCATTGTGAATAACGCTATTTCCGGCATAGACATGGCGTTATGGGATATCAAAGGTAAAATGGCCAAGATGCCTTTATATGATTTGTTTGGCGGCAAAGTGCGGGAAGGAGTGCCGGTTTACCGCCATGCCGACGGCCGTGACGCCGGTGAGATCTGTGAAAACATTGCGAAATACCAGAGTATCGGCATCCGACATATCCGCTGCCAGTGCGGCGGTTATGGGGGCGGCGGCTACGGGAATGCCCCCGACTGGGCGGCCAAAGGCGCGCCTGACGGTATTTATCTTGACGCCAAGAAATATATGGGGGATACATTAAAGTTGTTCGGGGATATTCGCGCCAAAATCGGTTTTGAAATTGATTTGCTTCATGACGTGCATGAGCGGATCCATCCTACCGATGCTGTCCGTTTTGTAAAGGAAATGGAACCCTATAAGTTGTTTTTTATGGAAGATGTGGTCCCTTTGGAACAGAGCGAATGGCTGGGGAAGATTCGCCAGACCAGTGTCACTCCGCTGGCTCAGGGCGAATTGTTTAACAACCCCGCCGAGTACAAGAGCTTGGTGCAGAACCGGATGATCGATTTTATCCGGGTCCATATCAGTCAAGTCGGTGGAATTACTCCGGCTTACAAGTTGCAGCAGTTCTGCGAACAGTATGGTGTACGGATTTGTTGGCATGGTCCCGGAGATATGAGCCCTGTTGCCCATGCCGCTAATATTCATATTGATTTAGCCGCCGCCAATCTTGGGTTGCAAGAGTGGAGCGGCATTGAACCTCCTAACTTCGTCATTCAGCAGCTAAAGGGTCCCCGCGGCGCCTTGATGGAAGTCTTCCCGGGCATGCCTGCTTATGGCAACGATGGTTTTGTTTATGCCAGCGACAAACCGGGCCTCGGTGTGGAAATTGATGAAAAGGAAGCGGCTCAATATCCCTGTGAGAATACGGTAACCACCTGGACTCAAACTCGTCTGGGCGACGGATCGTTGCAGACTCCTTGAATCGTTTTCGCATAATCAAAGTACGTGAGTCAATCTGGCATTTATCAGGAATATTGCTTCAAAAAATCTTCAAAACCGTTGGCGCATCAATATCTATAGTTGTCGGGACAAAATCGACACACTTTTTTCGAAAAAATGTGATAATATGGTAATGGGTCAATGTTGGATTCCTCGGGATTCCTCGGGATTCCGAAGGAATCCAACCGGAATCCCGAGGGTTCCACAATTTAGGACAGAAATACATAACGCTGCGGTTAGAGACCGGGGCGTTTTTTGATGCTTTGATCTCAATCCGCGGGTTAAAACGTTTTTAACCCGCGGTCGGCAAAAATCGCGAGCCTATTTTATAATAGTTGGCGATTTAATTTGATGACCTTGA
>JAEZCE010000060.1 GCA_023429995.1 Bacillota bacterium
CTGGAGGGAGAAAGATAGTATGAGGGTTGGCTTCTTTGAAGGAGAAAATTTCCTAAACCATTGTCACATTATTATCTAGAGTTATCGGGACAAAATCGAAGAATCCTGAATTTAAGATAAAAATACACAACGCTGCGGTTGGAGACCGGGGCGTTTTTTTGATGCTTTGACCTCAATCCGCGGTTGCAACCCGCGGTCGGCAAAAATCGAGAGCCTATTTCATAATAGTTGGCGTTTTAATTTGATGACAAAGGTGAAATTTTCCTGACGGCGGCAGATTATATCGATCAAGGCATAGAGCTTTTCGGGGAATGAAGCAATTGGAGAGGGCGTTTGAGGATGTGGGGAAGGAAAGCGGGAATAACTCATTCAGATTGATGTCGGACGGAGGATGGAATCAGAGATAGTAAATCGAACCCGTGAAATACATTACCAATAGGCTTTCCTGGAAAGACCGGATTGGCAATCAATCAACATCGCAATCTGAGGGAGACCAGAGATGGTATAATTGAGGAGCACGCCATAAAATTAAGAAATCTTTTAGAGGAAAATGAAAAATAATATAGAAAATTTTTTCGCCATAGATTTTTTATTATTTGTTTTTATTTAAACTATCATATGGAGGAGAAAATTCGGTGAAAAAAATTTATTTTGGATGGTTTTTCATTTTCATAGGGCTGACCATGTTTTCATGTAATGATGCGATGGGAGCCGATTATTGCGTATTTGATAAGGAAAACAGTCAACTCCTTATGGCGCAAAATGGAGTTCAATTCACTGAAAAAATTGACATTGGAATAAAGCCTGACCAGGTTATTGCAACCAATAGCCCAGACCAATACATCGCTTTATATACACCGAAGGCTCCTAAAAAAGGTTTTGAAAATGAAGCCTCAAAAGGAGCATGTTTTGTTTATAACCGGGCTCAAAAAACAGTAGAGGTTATTGAATTAGGATATGGGCCTTTTAATTGGGTTTATACAAAGGATAGGATGCATTTTTATATTTCCTATCGTTCTTCACAGGATCTGAACTCATTTGAATTACTTCATTATGATACGGCCGGGAAACAAGTTGAAAAAGTTTCCGATATCTCCAAGCCGGTTGGTTCTCTATGTTTGTCGGAGGATGAAACCGTTCTTTATGGATTGATTTCGGGTGAGGCTAAAAAACATATTCCAGGAAAAGTCATGATTTTTACAGCTTCACCTTTCAAAAACATAGGCGCTATTGAAACCGCAATTAATCCGAAAGCATTATTTGTTTTAGATGCCCAAAAGTTGGTTTTAATTGATGCCGACGAAAAAAACAAAAAACAGCCGGGATTTATAAAAATAATCAATGCTTCCAATGGCTCGACCATCCAGGAATACCCGATCCCCGCCCCTTATAAAATAACCAGCTTTTGGTATAAGGAAGATCGGACATTGATTGCGATCGCAGACACTCCGAAGCAACAAAGCATGGTTTTTAAAATGACCCCCGGGGCAACCCAAACATTTACCACGAAAACCGATTGGCTAAATTGCCTGTACCATAAAGATAAAGGGCAACTGTTTTTAGTGGCTAAAAAGACGCTGCGAACAGTTGATTTCGATCAAAACACCGAAACAAGTTGTGAAACCGGACTGAACGTTTATCAAGATCCATTCAGCGATGCTAAATTTAATTATAGTATGAAATATTTTCCCGATGCCGGTTTAGCGCTTCTTTATTGCCCAAATGGCGGCAATGCTAAATTAATTGATCTCAAACAGAATATTATGATTCAAAATTGCGGCTATGGGCGCTCTGGCGCTAAATTTAAAAATACGATGGTGAACATATTTGCGAATGCGCTTGCAATGTCTGTGCTTTACAGCCCATATACCTATTACCCTGGATCACTGGTGAACTTTTTTGAGGGTGGTACTACCATAGCGGTGGATGCTGAACGGATGAAATATTTCTTCTTAAGTTCCAGCACGAGCGATGTCACCGTATTTGGCAGTAGGTTGGACAATCCTCAGTATATTGTGGCACCTAAAGAAAAACCCATGGTGATGCTGGAAATCGAAAAGCCGAATCTGCAGATATTATTGGTCACGAATAAGACAATCTATCGGATCGATTCGTCGGATTTATCCCTAACAGCCCTGTATGAGTTTCACGATTCCATTCGTAGTTGCTTTTTTTATCGGGATCAAGAACAGATCATGGCGGTAACTGACCGTGAGCTGGCGGTGATTAATCCAGTCTCATTGAAAGTTGAAAATGGCATCATGCTTTATGGAAATCCCGGAGAAAGCCGCATTCATCTTCAGGAAGGGGAACAACGGTATTATTTTGTCCCGGCCCTTTAGAGAAGGGCTGGATATGAAAGGGAATGCTTTTTTGCGGCGGTTTTTTTGATTACTTGCCGAGGCATGAGGCGCTTTTGATGGCAACCATCTTTCAAATTCGTTTTTAGGGTCGAATCAATCAGGCCGTGAACAGGGAAAATCCTTTCAGTCTGTCAATCAAGGAATATTTTGTGTATAATATCAATAAAAAGGTCTAGGAATAATGAATGAAAGGACCCTCTCATGGATATTAAGCAAAGGCCCAACCATCAACTATATATTCAAATCCTACGCCGGAGACATCCGAACAAAGGCTTCTGAAAGCATTCGAACTTTCCAATTTGTCCCTGGTCCTATTCAGGACCGGATTTCAAAAGCGGTTTCCTGATTTGACCGATAGTGAGCTTAAGGATTTATTTTTGGAGCGTTTGGATAAATGTCACAACCGGAATTATTAAAAAAAGTGATCGGCGTTTTGAATGCAGCCGGGATTGACTATATGATGACCGGTTCCGTGGTATCATAGGACGGTACCCATAACTCCTCACGCCAGCAAATCAATCCGTGCAAAGATATAATTAAGATCATCCTCTTTGAAGACCACCCGGAAAAAGTCGCTGTTTTCCAGCTGTACTGGAGTATACCCATTATAGTCGAAGTACTTCTGGCTTTTGCGGCGGTCGAACCAATGGATCAATGAAATTTTGCCGCCGGCGATTTCGATGGCGGTGATCCCCGTTTTGCCGATAGCGCATCCGGAATTGAAGATGCAGGGAACCATCAGGTCGGAATTGTATAAGCTGCTGCGGGAACCATTGCGCTTATGCTTTTTTTGGGATAAATATTGCAGCTCGGCATTGAATTTTTTAATCTTGGCGGCGATTTTTTCCCGGGCGGCCTCATCTTTCTCCCCATGGGAGTAATCCCGGCAGTATTGTTCGATCTTGAATTTCAGGTATTCGATTTTCGACAAGGATTCGAACAACGGCCGGTGGGTGTGGCCAATCAAGGATACCACTTTGTGTTTGCGGGCGAAATCATAGACCCGCTTTTCGGTATTAAACTTAACATTGCTATGGTGGGAAACCGAGTAATTTTTGATCCCGAGGGGGCTGATGAGATACCGCAAGGCAATGGTGCAAAAGAAATGAAAACGTTCCATAAGCAACGAAGCCTGGTGCCCATGGAAAATTACAATCTGGTGCCGGCCATAGCTGAGCTTTAGCGAATGATAAAGCGGTTTTTTGAGGTTGTATTTTTTGGAGAAAAGCTCCGCGTCATGGTTGCCCACCAGTTTGTAAAAGGCCCCTTTTTTCTCAAATTCATTGAACAGATGATAAAGATCCCGCCATTTTCGGGTGATGGAGCGGAGCGAAAATTTTTGCAACTCTTCAATATCGCCGTTCAAAATCAATTGATAATGATTTTTAAGGTAATACTGTTCCAAGAGATACTTGAAAAAATCAGAGTTCGGCAAAAAATCATCGTGAGGCCCGCCATTGCCCATGTGTAAGTCGCTGAAGACCACGATTTTGTCCTGGTCGGTAATGGTGAGACGGGGGGCCTCAACCAACAGCCCGGATAAAGTCTGATTTAACTTTGTTTCTTTTCTTTTCATGGTGCAATAGCCCCTTTTACAATGGAGTCACCGAGGATTTGCGGGCGCCGGCGCCAAAGCGTTTTGCCAATTGCTCATCGAGAAGCTCCCGGATTCCTTCGGTCATTTCCAGGTAGATTTTGTTTTTGCGGATTTTTAATTTTTCATAAGCCTTGACGATATCAAGGGTCAGGATAATCCGGGTGCTGCTGCAGTTTAATTCGCCGTGAAGGTGGCTGCCGATGCGTTCAAATCCCAGAACCCGGGTATGGAAATGGAGCGGGGAATGGGGATCGCTTTCGAAAACATCGGTGATAAAATGGGTATAACCCCGTTCCACCACTTCCTTAATGGCGGCCCGCATTAAACGGAGGACGACCCGGATATTTTTGCGATGGTGAGGAACGATCATAAAGCGGCCGATGTCCACCATTTTACAATCCTGCGCCATTTTTTCCAAATCAACTCCTTGGTTTAAAGTCACCCCAAGTTCCGGAGGAAAATCCAGCGAAGGATCATAGGTTAGCCGGATAACCCCGGCCGGTTCACCGTTGACGGTTGCCAGGAACCAGGAATACTTGGAAGAGGAACCGATATCGGTTGGGATTTCGTCCTCCGGCAAGCGGATCCAATTTTTTTCCTGAAGATAAACCGCTGAGATAACCTGGATAGCAAGTTCCCGGGTTTTTAGGTCCATGACTTTAAACGTTTTGGTGATCGACATCTTAATTACCCCTTTCAATAATAAATTAATAAACGCTCTCGGACTTTATAAGGTCCGGGCTAAAAATAAACCGTTTCATGGCGGCCGGTGGAGTGGGCGCGTGAAACGGGTATTGCTTACCGGATAAACGGGAAACCTCCCTCATGATGCCGTAAGTTATTTTTTCGCTTAAATAGTCGCCGATTTTCCGCTTTATGACCGGATGAATCAAGCGGGAATTATTGATTTGCAAATATATGGAGCGTTCTTCGGAAAAATTCATTTCCGCTCCGAAGCGGATAATTAAGGGCCCGAACTTCGGTATCTTATTCTTTTGGATACGGCATGGGAAATCGATTCCCACCGGTATAACCGATGCTTGGGACCTTAGGGCGATATATCCTATTCCTTTTTTACCTCGTAGCAAGGTTTGGGGATTGCGATTGCGGGTGCCTTCGGGAAAAATACCGATGCTCCCGCCTTGATTTAAGCGCTGGATACATTGTTGATAAACATTGGATGAATGAGCGGTCCCTCTTTGGTGGCCGGAACGGAAATGATTTAAAAATGAGAAATTGGATTTTTTATTAAAAACATAAATGGGATCAATCTGTTTAAAAATCCAGGACAACAGGGGGAAATGCCCAAACATCCAATCAATCACGAAACTGATCTTGCCCCCGTTCCGTAAAGCAATCAGGTAAGCGGGAACCAAGATTGTTTCATAGGAGCAGTTGTGATTGAGCGCAAAAATGATTGGATTTTTGGAAATTAATTCCCGATCCAGGCCTTCGATTTGAATCAGCTTGCCGGAGCAAAATAGTAAAGATTTGAGAAACCAGCGTTGCCCCACTGTTAAGGAAGGCATGGGCTCGGATGTAATTTTCATTTGACTTGCGCGAACCGGTTGAAACATTTTTTAACCTCATCTGAAGTTATAGTTTATACCATGAACCGGGAGAGAGAATATTTTTTAATTCCGGTAATTTCAATCCATACACAGGCAAGTTAGGATAAACATGATAGCAAGACGGGCAATACCAGCTGCTTTCCGCTTGTAACAACACAGTTTGTCGGCAAAGGGGACATGTGCATTGGGAGACGATCATTGGTGTACACCTCCAAAAAGTATGGATTTTCCCAAATGGTCTTGAAGAAAGAACTAGAATAAAGTGAATAAAAATATCGCCGATAAACTAAATCCAATGACACTACCCGCTATGACATCGGTTGGATAATGGACTCCGACATAAATCCGGGAAAATCCGATACATGTCGCCAGACCAAACCATAGCGCGCTGCTCATTGCGAAAGTTGCACTCAAGACCAGGGCTGTTGCAAATGAGCTGGCGCTATGACCTGATGGGAAGGAATAGTCTTTTTCCGGTTTAAAAGGCGTGACGCCGGTTAATGCATTATAAGGACGATCCCGGGCGACAACCGTTTTGATAATTTGAACGGCCATGGTGGTCAGTATTTGCACTACGGCTAAGCGGATGCCCAATTGCCTGGTGGCCGGAATCCCTAATAAAATCAGGGGCAGGAAAGATTGAAAATACAAGCCGCCCAAATGAGTAATACCGGCAATGAGTTTGTTTAATTTGGCTGACTGAGACTGATTGACAGTGAGAAATACATTGCGATCAAATTCATTGATATTTTGCAATAAAGTATTTTTCATTTTTTTAGAGCCCTTTCACTATCTTTCTGTTTTTATAGTAATGCAGCAAGTTTATTGCATAATCAATAGAACTTTAAATGTTGATTAAAGACGACTTAAATGTAATAAAAAAGACTGCCTCATCGGAGACAGTCTTTTGTTATGATGGTTATCAAAATTATTTCCCTTGGTTGACGCTGATGAATTCTTTGGAAACAATTTTTTGGCCTTCCGGGCCTAAGATCCAGCTCATGAAGTCTTTGGCTGCGCCGGATGGGGCGGATTTGGTAAGAAGTAAGAAAGGCCGTTGGATAAGATATTTCTTGGCGAGGATATTGGCGTCACTGCAAACCACGCCGTTCACGGTAAGCGCTTTGACTGCTTTGGGATCCAAGGAACCGAGGGAGATGTAACCGATAGCTTCTTTGGTAACGGCGACGGTTTGTTGAACGGCGCCGGTGGAAGACTGAACAATGCAATTGTTGGTATTTTTCATTTTACCCAGCACCAGTTCTTCGAAAGCGCCGCGGGTACCGGAGCCGGCTTCGCGATTGACAACCACAATTTTAGTATTTAAGCTTTTCCGGTCGATTTCTTTCCATGCTGAAACGGAACCGGTGTAAATTTTTTGAAGTTGTTCAATTGAGATGTTGTTGAGTTTGTTGGCTTTATTCACGATAATGGCTACGCCGTCTTTAGCGATTTCAGTCGCTGTTAAGCTGCTTTCCTCGGGATTGAGTTCCCGGGAACACATACCGATATCGGCGGTGCCGTCCATAGCGGCTTTGACTCCTGCGCCCGATCCGCCACCCTGAACAGCGATTTTAACATCCGGATTTTTTGCCATATAAGCTTTGGCTAATTCTTCAGCCAGGGGTTGAACCGAGGTGGAACCGGCCATGGTAATCGATCCGCCAGGTGCGGCCAAGCAGACGACTGAAAGAGCAAAAGTGAAGACGAGAATCAGTAAACTAATTTTTTTCATGAATGAATAACCTCCTTTAATTTGTTACCTCTAAACTAACTTTTCTATGTTAAGGATTTCTGCAAAAAATAATTAACTCTAGATTAAGAATTATTAATTTTGCAGATTAATGCCTCTCGTAAATTTGGCTTTATAAATATGTATTGATTGATCCGGTATCCCCTATTTTAAGAAATGTTGTCCAATGCTTAATTCATGCTTAATGGGTCTACTGTCCAATCTTAATGATTCAAAATTAAAATTTCAAAAGAAGGCGGGGATATGTTACTGCCCATATTTTAATTGAGGAGGATATGAAATTGAAAAGATTGTTGTCTCTTGTTTTAGCTCTCGTTTTACTGGTTTCCGTCGTATCGATGTCTTTTGCTGCCGTAACAGTTGGTGGTAATGCGCGGTTTTGGTACAAATATACCAATGTTGAAGATGCGGGAAATGAAAAGACCAATGGTTTTACCTTTGACCGGGTCGCCTTAACTTTGGCTGCGGATATAACCGATGTCAGCGGCTTTAAGGGCGAGCTTCAATTCCGGACCCAACGATCGAAAAGTGAAAGTGATATCCGTGTTGATACCGGTTATTACTATCAAAAATCGGTTTTGTCAGAAAAAGATGAACTGGATATCGGTCAAGTCTCCCTTCCTTTCGTAAACGGCGCTTATAGTGTAATCTTACAAGACAGCTTAGCCAATGTTTTGTGGGGAAGCAGCGCCAACAGTGTTGGAATTAAATATGGGGCCGCTTTCGGTCAATTTGATTTCGCCGCCGCTCTGGTTGGCGCGAATAATACCGCCAGCGTCAATAATGATGCCGGAATGGATTACAGCGTACGGGCCAATTATGCAATAACCGATTCCATTAAAGTCGGCGCTGCATACGTTCATGATGTTGATGCCACAACTGCAGATAAAACCGATACTTATAAAAATGCTTATGTGGTTGACAGCAATGGTTCTTTCGGGCCAGTGGGCTACTTCGTCGAATATCTGTCTTTAACCCCGACCGAAAACGGCGATTCGGCTGATGCCCAAACCGGCATTTATTTTGAAGGCAACTGCAAATTATCGGATGCCTTGTCTTTCTACGCCGCCCGGGCGATTTCCCTCTCCGACGACAATATCTTTGTTACTTTGGCAAATAGTATTAAAGATACAACCAATAACAAAATTGCTGTCACCGATAATTGGACCGCTGCCGGCGTTAAAGTTCAGATGGCCAAAAACGTAACTCTGCAAGGGGAATACACAGTCTTGGATGGCGATAAGGACCAAAGCGCTTTTGGAGCCCGCTTCGTGGTTAAATTCTAACGTTTAAAATTTAAAAAAAGTTGCCCCGTCTATTTCGAGGCAACTTTTTTTGTTCCATGATGAAGAAATTTACCCCGGCTTAATCTTCTTGATATTTCAATTTAAACAACCTGTGATAAATTGATGATGACGGTAACTCCACCAATACCGGCTGAAAGTTGGAAGTTGAGAGGATGACCGGTGGCGACACTAAACCGAAAGTCCCCTGAAGCCAAAGGGATGGATCAAGATGATACGGGTGAAAAATCCGGGTTCTTCCATGGTCTAGGTTTATCAAAAGGATCTCTGGCAATGAAAAGAAGCTGCTGATAATCAAACAAGGAGGTGAAAAAGAATGGTTTGCCCCGATTGCAAGAACGCTACGGCGAGTTTCGAGGAATACTGCCGTAAGTGTGGCGCTGACCTGTTTCAGGCCAAAGAAAAGGCCAAAAGAAACCATAGAAGCGTGATATTTTGGACTTTCTAGCCAAAAAAGGTTTAGAAAGTTTTTTTTATAAAATGGGTCGTCTTTTGATTTGGATTCAATGCTGTAGGCGCACATTGGAAGGATATGGAGGCATGATGATGAATAATGCTCACTTCACAAATTTATGGAAACGAATCTACCAATGTTACTTAGATATCAAAATCGTTTGGAAATTAGTATTCGGATTTGGACTGGTTCTTTTGGCGGCCCTTTTTATTGTCTGGGTTAACCAAGCCCATATCAATACCATGAACCGCAATTTTAGTTCGATTATCGATGACGAATTAATGCCCCTCGCTTACCTGGCCGATATCCGTTCTTATGTCGGCGAGTTGGAGGTAACGACGAAGGATGCTTTTTTAAATCACGACCAGGCCGCTCTGGGTTATATTAAAAATCAGTACCTGCCAAACACGGTTCAACCAACGGTTGAATATGCGTTCAAGCAACTTCTCGACAATCCGTCTCAGGCCAACCGAAGTAAAAAATCAAACCGTTGGCTTTTCGGGATTTCTAAATATACAAACAGTTCGGATCAGCGGATGGCTGATGATACATATCAGGTTCTCAAAGATCTCCATGATTATTGGTTGGATTATCTTGAAAGTTTCAAAAGTTTACTGGCTAACCCGGCCCTGGCCAATGACGCGGAGTTTATGAAACAGGAAAAGAGATTGCGCTATTATTTAGTCGGCGGGATTGACCGCCTTGTGGAAACCCAGTACCGGCAGCGGGCGCTTGTTGCCAAAACGGAAGCAGAAGAAGGGTTAAAAAATCAACAAATCTTTACCGGTATATTATTGGCTGTCGCTTTTGCAATGGCAGTCATCCTATGCGCTTTAACCGCTTGGCTTATCGTCACCCCTCTTGCCAGAATGGCCGGCGCAGCCCGTAAAATAGCCAAGGGTGATTTGAATGTTACCTTGGAAAATAACCGGCGCGATGAAATCGGTGACGTCGCCGAGTGCTTTAATATCATGATTCATGAACTGGTTTTGCTGGTTGAAAAAATAAAGGTCGCTGCGGATAACGTTCACGTGAACTCTCAGAAGCTCCTGGACGGGACAAACAATGCCAACGCCGCTACAGAGCAGCTGGTGGAAACCTTATCCCAAGTGGCGGACGGGGCGACCACCCAACAACAAAGGGTGAGATCCATTCATGAATCCATTCAAACGGTGGCCAACTTTTCCCAGGTGGTTCATGAAGTCGCCAACCGGGTGGAACAATTATCCTCCGACTCGGTGCAAAAAGCGATTCAAGGCGAGGAAGTCGCCAACCAAGCTGCGGCTAAAATCAGGAGCGCTCAACAATTCATGGCGGTATCTAATGAAATGATGGGCAATCTTCAAAATTTATCGAATGAAGTCGGGGGAATCGTTTCGGCGGTCAAAGAAATCGGCGAGCAGATTAACTTATTGTCTTTGAATGCGGCCATTGAGGCGGCAAGGGCTGGAGAATTCGGGAGAGGGTTTAGTGTGGTCGCCAAATCCATCGGACAACTGGCTGACAGAACCAAACAAGCCACCGATCAGGTGCAAAGCCTGGTTGACCGGATTCAAGAGGCGTTTGTTACATTATCGTCGATGATTGAAACGGAAAACGTTGCCATGCTGGAAGGCGAACAAGCCGTAACCAACTTGCACCTGCTGTTTGAATCCATTATTACCAGCGCCAAGCGGGTTAATCAGGAATTGGGAGAAGTCAGCAAATCCACGATGAAGCTCAGTGAAGAACAGGGAGAGTTGTTAAAAGCGGCCGGACAAATCACCGACATCGCTTCACAGCATAAAACAGGAACCGAACAAGTATCCAACGCCGCGGAAGAACACTATAGCTTCACCCAAGAAATTATCAGCGCCAGCCAGATGTTGGCCCACTGGGGAGACACCCTGCTCCTGGCGGTAAACAAGTTCAAGATCCAATCGAGATAAGAGATTTAATAAGTTCATTTACTAAGTTTCTTAATATACTCTTAATATGAAAGTCAAGAGGGTTTAATTTGTTTTCCGTATGATTAACATATAACTGTTCGTTTCATGGAGGAATTGCAATGGAAAGGCATGTTTGGGTCAAGAAGAAAGAACAACTCATTGCGGGATTATTGCTGCTAACTGCCTGTATTGCTGTAGCGGGTGTATTGTTGATTATTTTATTTGTTTTTCGGGAGGGATGGCCGGTATTAGCTAAATATGGGCCATTTAATCTGGCCCTCGGTAAAGAGTGGAATCCCACGAGCCGGGAATATGGTTTGTTGCCATTAATTATCGGCTCTTTTTATGTAACCTTAACTTCGTTGATTTTGGGAGTGCCCCTTGGGGTCGGATGTGCGGTATTTATGGCTGAAATCGCGCCGGCTTGGGTCAATAAAATGGTTCGTCCGGCAATTAATCTGCTGGCCGGGATACCCTCGGTGGTTTACGGCTTTTTCGGCCTGGTGGTTTTAGTGCCGGCGCTTCGGGAAATTGTTGGCGGAATCGGTTTTAGCTTGTTTGCAGGCGGAGTGATTTTAGCGGTGATGATCTTGCCGACGATTATCAGCATTTCCGAGGATTCTCTCCAGGCGGTGCCCAGAGAATACAAGGAAGCCTCCCTGGCGCTTGGGGCAACCCACTGGCAGACGATTTATAAAGTTTTATTACCTGCGGCCAAATCAGGGATTACGGCAGCTGTTATTTTGGGAATGGGCCGCGCTTTCGGTGAAACGATGGCGGTCATTATGATTACCGGCAATACACCGATCGTGCCTCATTCGATGTTTGATCCCGGGCCCACACTGACCGGAACCATCGGGCAAGAATGGTCTTATGCTTCCGGTGAACATGCCCAGGCCCTATTCGCGGTCGGTATTTTCCTGTTTGTCTTTATTATCATTATCAATTCATTGGCGTTATTGTTTTCACAAAAGAGGGTGACTTCCTAATGAGAGTTTGGCCTAAAATGACACAGCGTCTCGCATTTGGGCTCTTATGGTCTACTGCCTTTATTACCATCGGCTGTCTGGTGCTGATCGTTTTTTACATTTTGAAGGAGGGATTGCCTTCGATCAATTGGGAATTTTTAACGGCCTACCCGGAGAACATGGGCCGGGAGGGCGGAATTTTTCCGACTATCGTGGGTTCGTTATATTTAACATTGGTGTCGATCCTGATTGCAACGCCGATTGGGGTCGGCGCGGCGGTTTACTTAACCGAATATACCCGGGAAGGATGGATCGTCCGGGTGATCCGCTTTGGAACGGAAACTCTGGCCGGAGTGCCGTCGATTATTTTCGGATTGTTTGGTTTTGCTTTTTTGGTCACTTTTTTACATTTTGGATTTTCGATTCTTTCCGGTTCCATTACTCTGGCGCTGATGTTATTGCCGACCATTATCCGGACTTCGGAAGAGGCCATCAAATCCGTACCGGATTCTTACCGTGAAGGAAGTCTGGCGCTGGGGGCCACCAAGTGGACCACCATCAGAAAAGTGGTAATACCGGCCGCCTTACCCGGGATTGTCACAGGTTTGGTTTTGGGAGTCGGCCGGGCCATCGGTGAAACGGCGGCGGTATGGCTAACAGTCGGTGGAGCCCTTCGCTTGCCGATATCGATCATGGATTCGGCCAGACCGATGACCCTGCATTTATATACTTTGGCTGCCGAAGGTCTTTCCTTACCCAGAGCCTATGCTACAGCCAGCGTTTTAATCATGATGATTTGGATCATCAATACGATCGCAAATTTCTTGATGTCCCGGTTTTCACTGCGATTAAGAACGTGAAGAAAAAACGAAAAGTTCGAAGGTGGGAGGAACCAATGGATATAACCATTAAGGCAGACAAATTTAATTTATATTATGGCGATTTTCAAGCGTTACAAGGAATTGATATGGATATTTATGCCCGGACGGTTACCGCTTTCATCGGCCCGTCGGGCTGCGGCAAAAGCACTTTTTTACGTTCCCTGAACCGCATGAATGACTTGATTGACGGAGTAAGGCTGGAAGGCCGGATTACCCTGGACGGAGTCGACATCTACGAACCGAAAACGGATGTCGTGAGGCTTAGAAAACGGGTGGGGATGGTATTTCAAAAGCCCAACCCTTTCCCGATGTCGATTTACGATAATATTGCCTATGGGCCTAGAATCCACGGCCTTAGAGATAAAAATAAGCTTCATGAGATTGTGGAAAAGAGCTTAGTAGGAGCGGCTCTTTGGAATGAAGTCAAAGATCGTCTGAACTCCCCGGCGCTCAGATTATCGGGCGGACAACAACAAAGGCTTTGTATCGCCCGTTTGCTTGCGGTTGAACCCGAAGTACTCCTGATGGATGAGCCGGCATCGGCCCTCGATCCGATTTCCACCGGGAAAATCGAGGACTTAATCGCCGAATTGAAGAAAGATTACACGATTATCATTGTCACGCATAATATGCAACAGGCGGCCCGGATCTCGGATAGCTTAGGTTTCTTTTTATTAGGGCGGTTGGTTGAATACGGGGCCACCGAATCCGTCATGACCAATCCGAGGCAGAAAGAGACCGAGGATTATTTGACCGGAAGATTCGGTTGATGGTCCCAAACCGGTTTTTAGCCGGTTTGGCTGAGAGTTATGAAAAGGATAGAGTTTGAATAAATAACAGGTAGGAATCATTGACAGTTGGCGGCTGATGGATGATAATATGGCTATAGTTAACAGAAATCATCTCAAGGGGAAAGTAAACCGGGTAATGGATTGGCTGCCGATTGATAATCAAAACGGGGTGATGAGATGACACGCGAAGGACTGGATAAGTCTTTAAGTGATTTGCAACAGGAACTATTACAAATGGGAAGTATGGTGGAAGACAGCATTCATTTGGCAGTGGAGTCACTGGCAAAACAAGATTTGGCACTAGCTCAAAAAATTATCGATGGCGATGACGCCATTGATGATTTATCATTAAAGATAGAGGAAGATTGTATTCGGTTGATTGCTTTGCAACAACCGATAGCCCGGGATTTACGGGTTATTACTTCCGTTTTGAAAACAGTGACCGACTTGGAGCGGATAGCGGACCATGGCACCAATATTGCGGAAATTGTGCTACGGATTGGAACCGGGCCTTTAATCAAGCCTTTGGAGAAAATGCCTCAAATGGCCGACTTTGTGGAAAGTATGGTTCGCGATAGTTTGAAAGCCTTTGTCGATCGGGATGTGGATTTCGCCAAAAAAACATGTTTGCGGGATGACGAGGTTGATAAGGTTTATGAAGAGTTGTTAAACGAGTTAACCGGCTTCATTTTGGCAGGGGAAGAAACGGGTCCGGTTGAGCAGGCTATGAATTTGTTGTTTGCAGCCCGCTATTTGGAAAGGGTGGGCGACCACGCCACCAATATCGGCGAACGGGTTATTTATTTGGTAACCGGTAAAACCGAACGTTATTAACAGTGTAATCAAGGGATTCCTGCCTAGCAAGAGTCCCTTTTTTAGTTAAACTTGGGTAAATGAGGTGAAAGCTTTGGCCAAGCAGATTCTGATTATTGATGATGAGCAAATGATTGTGGAGTCGGTTAGTTATAATTTGAAACAAGAAGGATATGAGGTGCTCACCGCCACGGATGGAGAAACCGGTTTGGAATTGGCGCAGACCAAAGAAGTTGACTTGATTTTACTGGATCTCATGCTTCCGGGAATGAACGGCATGGAAATTTGTAAAATCATCCGGCAACAGTCCAGTGTCCCCATTATTATGTTAACAGCCAAAGAGGGGGAGATCGATCGGGTTTTGGGATTGGAACTCGGGGCCGACGACTATGTGACCAAACCCTTCAGCATGCGTGAATTGCTGGCTCGTATCAAGACCGTATTGAAACGTACGGTGGCCTCCGGCGCCGGAATGCTGGATACTCCCAAAGTCATTCGGATCGGGGAATTACAAATCGACTTGCTGGGCCATGACGTAACCGTTAAAGGCCAATCGGTTAATTTGTCCAGCAAGGAATATGAATTACTCAGAATTTTGGCGAGCCACCCGGGGCAGGTTTTATCCAGGGAGCAACTGCTGAACTTAGTATGGGGAAATGATTTTTACGGTGATAGCCGTACCGTCGATGTTCATGTCCGGTGGTTGCGTGAAAAAATTGAGGTAGATCCCGGCGACCCCGAATATATTTTAACGGTCCGAGGAGTCGGATACAAATTTAAGAAGTAAAGTTTAACGCGGGGGGCTGCCATGAAATTTCGAACAAGGCTCTTTCTTTATTATATCATTGGGATCGGCTTGATGACCATCCTATGGGCGGCATATTTTATTTATTTTGAAGAGAACAGAGTCCGGGCATCATGGCGGGAACATGAACTGATTCAGGCTAAGCTGGTGGCGGCCAATTTTACGGAAGAAGCCCAACTGAAAAATCCGCAAAAGGTTGCCGGTACAGTGGAGCGTATTGCCAAAGAAGCGGATGGCCGGATTACTGTGGTTGATATCGAAGGGAAAGTCCTGGGAGATTCTTCGGAAAATTATACCAGGCTCCCCAACCACAGTGATCGCCCTGAGATTCGAGCTGCCCTTTCCGGGCAAATCGGAACAGCGGCCCGGTACAGTGATACTTTAAAAGAGAGATTGATTTATGTTGCATACCCTCTGAAGATGGAAGGCAAAATCGTAGGGGTTGTCCGTATTGCCAAGACGCAAAGGGCTTTAAATCTTTTGCTGCTGCGAATAAGGATTATTATTATTAGCGGTATCATTATTACGGCGCTGCTAGCCCTGATTTTCGGGGCCCTGATTATGCACCGTCTAAGTGAACCCGTCCTGGACTTAAAAAGCCTTGCGCTGCGGATTTCCAAAGGCGATTTGTCCGCCCGGGTGAGGTATTTTGGAGATGATGAAGTTGCCGAGCTCGGATTGGCTTTTAATAAGATGACGGAAAAGCTGGCGGATTCTTTCAGCATCATCAAAGATGAAAAAAGGAAACTGGAAGCCATCTTGGGAAATTTGGTCGATGGAATTTTAGTCATTGACAGGGACTTAAAGATTATTCTGGTGAACCGGGCCGCCCAGGATATACTGGGACTGAGTTCATCCAATATCCAAGGGCGTCCGGTCTTAGAAGTCATCTTAAATCATCATTTAATGGACTTGATCCGGGAAGTCAATTTTTCAAAGCAGGCCTTTGAGAGCGAACTTTTCCTTTATTATCCCAAAAACAAGCAAATTCAAGTTTTCCTGGCGCCGTTGAAAGATGATGATGGGAATATGGCCGGCTCGATTGTGGTTCTTAATGATTTAACAAAACTAAGGCAGCTTGAGAGGGTCAGGCAGGATTTTGTCGCCAATGTTTCCCATGAACTCAGGACCCCAATCACTTCGGTGAAGGCGATGGCTGAAACGTTACTGGGGGGAGCTTGGCAAGATCAAGCCATGTTGAAGAGGTATTTAGAGGCCATTGATCAGGAAAGCGATCGCCTCAGTAATCTCATTAATGACCTACTCGATTTGGCCAAACTGGATTCCAATATTGAAGCATCCAGGGAACCCTTTGATTTGATTAAGCTTATCAACGAGGTCCAGGACCGGTTCGTTAATACCAATACCGAGAATGGGCGATTGAATTTGGACCTGCCCGGTTCCGACTTGCCGGAAGTAGAGGCCAACCGCGACCGGATCAAACAGGTTTTGATCAACTTGTTGGATAATGCGTTTAAATATACACCTACCGGGGGAGAAATCCGGTTATCGGTATGGTTTGATCTTGAAAGCGGGCGGATTAAGGTGGCTGTCGCCGATCAGGGAATCGGTATTCCCAAAGAAGACTTAGGCCGAATATTTGAACGGTTTTACCGGGTTGATAAAGCCCGTTCCCGTGAAAAGGGCGGCACCGGATTAGGTTTATCCATTGTGAAGCATATTGTGGAATCTTACGGTGGAAAAGTCGAGGTTGAAAGTTCACTGTATCAAGGCTCGGTATTTACATTCAGTTTGCCGGTTCACCGGTCATCATCGCTCCGGGATGAGTAAAGCTTTAGCCGGATTGGACCATGGATTTAGACCTGTTTGTAAGGATTTTTAAACGGATGGCTATCGGGCTTTTGCCGCTGTTTCAAACCATCAGCTAAATGCTGATGGTTTCGTTTTTTTTAGTAAGGGGAGCTTTCATAAGAATACAGGACGATTAGCAGAAGAATTTAAGGATCAGAGCGATGGCGGCGCCCAGGGCTGCTGTAACAGGGATTGTCATAATCCAGGCCCAGACGATGTTTTTGGCCAAGGCCCAACGGACTGCCGATAAGCGTTTGGATGCCCCCACTCCCATAATGGCGCTGGAAATAACATGAGTCGTACTGAGCGGCGCTCCGATGGCGGAGGCGGCTTCGATGACCAGGGCGGCGCCGGTCTCGGCGGCGAAGCCGTTGATGGGCTGCAAGCGGATCATATTGACACCCATGGTTTTAATGATCTTCCAACCGCCGACGGATGTTCCCAAAGACATGGCCAAGGCGCAGATTATCATTACCCACAAGGGGACGGAGGCGTTTTTATCCAGTATGTCGGCGCTAATTAAAGCGAGGGTGATAATACCCATCGATTTTTGAGCGTCATTTCCTCCGTGGGAATAAGACATCCAGGCGGCGGAGAAAATTTGCAGTTTCGAGAAGCAACGGTTCACAAAATTGGGAGTGCTCTTTTTCAGCAGGAAAAATAAAAGCGTCATAAATAAATAACCTAAACCAAAGCCTAAAATGGGGGAAATTAGAAATAAAGCAACTACCCGTAAGGCCCCATGCCAAAATACGATGTTCAGACTTCCCGAATAAGCGATTGCGGCTCCCAGTAAACCTCCGAAAAGCGCGTGGGAAGAACTGCTTGGGATTCCAAAATACCAAGTGATAATATCCCAGATAATTCCGGCAATCAAAGTGGCGATGATTACATTGGCAACCACCATGTTGTTATCCACTAAACCGCTGGAAAAAGTTTTGGCCACCTTTTCACTCATCAACGCCCCTAAAAAGTTCAAACTGGCCGCCATAATTATAGCTGCCCGAGGTGATAGAACACGGGTAGAGACTGAAGTTGCAATAGAATTGGCAGTGTCGTGAAACCCGTTGATAAAGTCAAAGGTTAAGGCTAGTAAAATAACGATAATTAATGTTATACTAAGCATTTTTCATGATAACCCCTTCGGCAATGTTGGCCACATCTTCGCAGGCATCAAGGGTGTTTTCAAGATACTCATAAATTTCCTTCCATTTGATGACTTCCAATGGATCGGATTCCGAAGCGAAAAGTTGGGTGATGACACTGCGGAATATATTGTCACCTTCGTTTTCAATGCGGTTTACTTCGATAATTTTCTGCTGCAAAGTAGTGCTTTTGCGCATGTTTTTCAAATCCGCCATGACTTCGCGCAGTTCGAAAGTGCATTGAACGATAAGTTTGGCAAGGATTTTGGATTCTTCACGGATTGTTTTTACGTTGAGCATTTGAAAACGGTGGGCTGTCGACTCGATGGCATCGGTGATGTTGTCCAGTTCTTTGGCAATAAGGTGAATATCTTCGCGATCAATCGGGGTAATAAAGGATTTGTTGAGTTGTTGGAAGATGTTATGCAAACATTGATCACAGTTATGTTCGATTTTTTCTATTTCTTTAATTTTAAGCGGGACATCACAGTAATTGTTCATTAAATCTTCCAGCTTTTGGGCAGCCGTACAAGCAGCATCGACTGTTTCAACAAATAAATCGAAAAAAATCTCTTCTTTAGCAGTTACTCTAAACATTTTACCCATCCTTTCAAGAACGATTTGGATATTTTGAGTTGATAGAGATAATTATCAATTTGTTGATCTTTAGAGTCCATTTATAAAACCTTGAATGAATGATGCGGAAATCGGAATGGATATAGTATTAATAGGGAAATCCGTAATTGATTATATAACACCATTAATGTGAATACAATATAACCTTAATGTTTCCTTAAAGTTTTAATGAGTCCTTAATATAGTTAATCTTCTATTAACAAAATAGGGAAAAAATCAATTCCAGCATGAAAAATGTGAATCGGGGCTTTTCGTTTTTTTTGTTAATGTACCCTGCAAAATTTGGAGCTATACCGTGGGCGGATCAATCAGCGATTAAAAGATTGTAATAATTTGGAACATTTTGGGGATTCTAAAATGGAAGAGGTGGAGATTTCTTTGCGACGAAAACTGATTAGGATTTTGGGGTTGCTGCTGATTTGGGCATGTCTTTTCAACTCGGTAACGTTTGGGTTTTCGATTAACGCCAGGTCTGTAGTTTTGATGGATCCTGTAAGCGGCCGGGTCTTATACGGCCAGAATGAACATCAGAGATTACCTCCGGCCAGCGTGACCAAGGTCATGACGATGCTGCTTATTTTGGAAGCAGTTGATCAGGGCCGGGTTAAATGGAATGAGATGATACGCACATCGGCGAAAGCATATGGTATGGGCGGCTCACAAGTTTATTTAAAAGAGGGGGAAGAATTTCCTCTCCATGAGATGTTTAAAGCAATAGCGGTGGTTTCGGCCAATGATGCCAGCGCAGCGGTGGCCGAACATTTATACGGTTCCATTATGGACTTTGTGGAGGCGATGAATGAGAGAGCCCGGGCTTTGGGTTTAAAAGATACCCATTTTGCCAATGAAACCGGACTTCCCGATCCGGCCCACTATAGCAGCGCCTATGATTTGGCGGTGATGTCCCGGGAACTTCTTAAGTACCCGGTAGTTTTAAAATATACTTCGGTTTGGCTTGATACTTTCCGGGACGGAAAATTCATGCTGCGAAACACCAATGAATTGCTGAGGGAATACAGGGGCGCCGATGGTTTAAAGACCGGTCACACGGCTGAAGCTAAATTTTGTCTTTCGGCCACCGCCAAGAAGGGGGACTTCCGGTTATTGAGCGTGATTTTGGGAGCGCCGACCAATGCCCAAAGGATAGAACAAAGCAAACGGATTTTGGATTACGGGTTTCGCAATTTTCAGTGGAAGTTGATTCGAAAATCGGGTGAAGCCGGAAAGGTAAATGTCCCCGGAGCAAATCCGGAGCGGGTACCGGTGAAGTTAAATTCTAATTTTGGAGCCGTGATCTCCCGGGGCAAAGACCAGCTGATCACAACCCGTCTCGTGCTGAATCGGGGTTTAAAGTTACCGGTCGAGGCCGGGAAGGCGATTGCTACTTTTAATGCATATATTAATGGGAAAGTTGTTGCCGCGGCGCCCGCTTACTCCATGGTTAAAGTCAAACCGGCTAATTTCTTCATCCGCTGGTGGCGGACGTTTTTAGAATTAATCCAGGGGTTATTGGGGAAGAAATAAATGAAGAGTAAAGGGATAGAAGGGAAAAAGATGGTCAGGATAAGGAATTTATTGTGTATGGTTGTTCTGTGCAATATTATTTTATTGACAGTTGCTACAATGTGTCATGGAGAAAGTTTTTTGTCCGTGGGGTCGAGGGGAAAACTGGTAATCCATGTCCAATCTTATTTACAACAATTGAATTATCTGCGGCAAAGGCCAAACGGTTATTATAGCCGGATAACTGCCGAGGCGGTGAAGGCATTTCAGTTGGAACATTCGTTGAAAGCGGATGGCATTGTCGGGCCTGAAACCATGGGGGCTTTTCGGGACGCGGCCTGTGGTAGAAAGTCTGTCCCGTACCTTGCTTCCAGGGGACATATCGGCGGAGTCAAGGCATTACCATGGTCGATAGTGAACGAGTTATGGAGCGTCGGGGAAGCGGCTGCAATCATCGATACCGGAACCGGCAAATCATTTCGCGTGGGGAGACTTTACGGATATTACCATGCCGATGTGGAACCTTTAACCGAAGTCGATACCGAGACTATGCTGGAAATATACGGCGGTAAATGGAGCTGGCGCCGCCGCGCTGTGGTTGTCTGTTTCGGGAACATGTTCATCGCCGCTTCCATGAATGGAATGCCTCATGGTGGGAAATCGATTGCCGGCAACGGGTTTCCGGGCCAATTTTGCATCCATTTTCTGGGAAGCCGCATTCATCAGAGCGGGGCTGTGGATTACGAACATTTGGCCATGATAGAACAAGCTGCGGCCTATGATCTGAATCTCGGTAAAATTCAAACCAGGCCGCAGCAAATCTTAACGCCTACCGGGATAGGTTATAGCCGGGGAGTTACTACCCCTTGATAAAACGGTTCAACCTTTGACCGCTCCCATGGTTACACCCTCGGTGATATATTTATTCAAGATGAAATATGTCAGCAGCACAGGTAAAGCGACCAAAACCATACAGGCGAACTGGATCGCATAATTGGATGAATATTCACCTTGGAATTTATAAACCGAAATCGGCAGGGTTCTTAGATTGTCGGAACTGATGAAGGTATTGACCATAATGAAATCGTTCCAGTTGCCGATGAAGGTCATGATGGCCACGGTGACCATGGCCGGTTTGGTGATCGGGGCGATGATCTTAAACATGGCCCCCCAGATGGAGCAACCATCGATCAGGGCTGATTCCTCCAGGGCCCGGGGAATCGTTTTTAAAAAGCCGGAATAAACCATGGTGTTGAAGGCCAGGTTAAAGGCGGTATAAGGGATAATTAAAGCCCAATAGGTATCGATGATCCGGAGCCTGGAAAATAGCATAAAGTTCGGCAACAGGGTGGCGTGGAGGGGGATCATCATTCCCAGCATCACGAAGCCGTAAATGAGGGCGCGTAGTTTCCATTCCATCCGCATGCACGCATAGGCCAGCATGAAGGAAAACAATACCGCAAAAACCACCGACAAGCCGACAACGATCAGGCTGTTGATGGAGTAAAGCAAAATACGCCCATCGACCCAGGCGTGGTAATAATTGACCCACTGAAACGGGTTGGGCCACTTTAGGAAATCGCTGCCGAAAAGTTCACTGCTTTTGACCAGGGAATAGTTGATTAGCCATGCAAAAGGGAAAATCTGCCCGAGGGCCAAGACGATTAAAAAAGCGTAAACTGATATTTTTTTAATCCCCGCATTTGAAAAAAAGTTTAATTTTTGGGGTGTTGCTGGATTGACTTTCACTGTGTTTTCCATAACCGGAGTTCCTCCCAAGTCAAAATTCGCCGACGTCTTTTTGGGTTAGCTTGTTTAAAATCAATGTTCCGGCGATACAAATGATCACAAAAAGGACCGAAAGGGCGTTCCCATAGCCATACTGGCTGGATTCAAAGGCTTTTTGGTAAAGGTAGCTGGCCAGGAACTGGGTTTTGTCTCCGGGACCTCCCCGGGTGGATAAGAAGACCATTTCCATTTGTTTGAAACAGGAAATGAGGTCGATGACCAGGATCGATTTGATCACCGGCATCATCAACGGCAACACCACCCGGCTGTATAAAGTAAAGCCGCTGGCGCCGTCAATCCGGGCGGCTTCTTTTAATTCGCCGGGAATGCCGACAAGGCCGGAATAGTAGAACAGCACCGCCCATCCGAACCCTTGCCAGATGATAATGAAGATTACGGACCAGATGGCTGTATGTAAATCACTTAGCCAGTTTAATTTAAGGAAATTGAGGCCAAGTGCCCCAAGAGCTTTGTTCAATAAACCGTAGTTGGGATTCAGGATAAAAACCCACAGTTTGCTGATAACCACAACGGAAATCATGGCCGGGATAAAGTAAATGGTCCGAAATGCCTGGCCGCCTTTTTTGGCCGATAATAAAGCAAGACAGACCAGGAATGCGAAAGGGTTTTGAACGAATATCGTTACCAGAGTCAACAGTAAAGCATTGAGCAATGAAGTCCAAAAGGTTGAATCGTGCCATAAGATCTCTTTAAAGTTATCAAAGCCGATAAAGTTCATTTTGCCAAGACCCGACCAATCGGTCATGCCGTAATAGACACTGAGGATGATCGGCGCAATCATCGCAAATAACAGGAAAGCGATGCCCGGGAGGACCATTAGAAAAATGGCTGTTTTATTCGAAAAAGCGTTTTTCATGGTAATCACTCGCTCAAGTTTAATTTTCAATCAATATTAGGGTATATAGTACGGGCAGAAATTGCCTGCCGTTTTAGGCAGCCTCACTTCTGCCCGTAATCAGGCCCGGTCTTATTTCTTGGCTGCTTTCGCCATTGCGGCATCAATGGTTTCCACATATTGTTGCGGGTTCTTGATACCGGCCGTCAACTCGCTCATGGTGTTTTGTTCAATGACTTTGAATTCGGGAGTTGAGGAATCGAGTATTGCAGGACCTGCGCTCTTTTTAGCGCCATTGGCCATGGCGACGACACCTTTGGCTACTTCGTTGTCATCGGCTAAGGTTTGAACTTTCTGGGCCGGCATCGTTGCCTTGGTTTTCCAGGTTAGAGAAGGATACAAAGTAAAGTATGTTTTTAAATAATCAAGGCAGAGCGCTTTGTACTTGGTTTTGGCATTGACGATGTAATTCCCGCCATACCAGCAGAAAATGTCGTCAATATTGCCTTTGCCGCCCTTAACAGCCGGAAATTTAGCAACGGCCAGATTTTTACGGAAATGTTCAGAGAAAGAATTATCGGTGGCCATACCCAGTTCCCAGCTACCCATAATATACATGGCCGCTTTTTCTTGGCCGAACAAGTTCCTGGATGCGCCGTAATCGGTGGTTAACAGATCATCGTTGAAGACCTTGGCGTCGATTAGGCGTTTATACTCTTTAGCGGCATTTAAAAATGCGGTGTTGGTGTATTTGAGCTTACGGTCGAAAGCTTTTTGGGTTAAACTCCAATCACCGGTCTGGCGGAAGAAAATGGCGTCTTTGGTGATGGTTAAGGGCCATTGATCTTTTCCATCGGTAATCACCGGGATAATACCGTTGCTTCGGAATACTTTGGCCACTTCGATCAAATCATCCGTAGTGGTCGGCACTTTGAGATTGAATTTTTCAAAAAGCGCTTTGTTATAATAAATGTACCACATATCGGCAGTGACAGGGAGTCCATAGAGCTTGCCGTGATAGGTGTTGGCTTCCAGTGCGCCGGCGAGAAAGTTGAACTTTTTCCAACTGCCTGCATTTAAAGGCATTACATAGCCATTGTCAATGAGCGGCGGCATCATGCTGGAAAAGGACCAGTATTTGATGATATCCGGCAATTGATTGGATGCGGCATAGATTTTGATTTTTTGCTGATAGGGCTGATCCTGAAGGCTTTCGGTTACCAATTCCACATTGGGGTGCGCTTTTTTGAATTCGGCATTGATTTGTTCAATCACTGCGCCCCAGCCATGGTTACGATCAGGAATGTTGTCGCCCAGCCGGAGAGTGATTTTTTCCGGAGCGCTGAATACACTTACGGCTAAGGTTGTTGCAAATACGGCAACGATAAGGAGTAAAACCGCAAAACGTTTCATTACATAAACCCCCTTAATATATTTTTTGATGCAGTCCCGGTATAGAATGAGTATATCGCAGATGTTAACATACCGTAACTGCCTAATTAAATTATCATCAATTTTAACCCTAAAAAAAAGGGGATAAAATTCGAATTCAGTTTAATTTTTTCATAGGTTATTTTTTGGGAAAAGGGTAATCAAGCAAAGAACCAGAAATAACGATCCAGGAGGAATTGAATTGTTCCATCTGCCACGAAACACCCAATTAACCTTATGGTTTCCCAAATTAAGCCTCAAACGAAAAATCACTTTGTTTGTCGCGTTTTTGTTATTTATGGCCATTTTTACAATCGGGCTTTGTTCATACTCCATTGCCGCAAGCCAAGTCGTGAATAAAGTAACCCAGTCCCAAATGGCTTTGGTCCGGCAAGTGGCCAACAATCTGGATCAACTACTGAGCGACGCCGAGGACATTTCATCATTGATCAATATTGATACCGGAATGCAACGGATTTTGCAAATTCCCAATGTCCAAAGTTACCGCTTAAAATATCCCACACCGGAACCATTCGGGTATCTAAATACCATTATGGCCGCAAAAAGTTACATTACAATGATTACGGTTTACGGTTTCAACGGATTGACATACAGCGTGGGGACAGACGTCACCGATAGCAATGTAGTGCCTTTTTCCGAATTTAAAAAAAATCCCATTTTCGAGAAAGCCAAAGCACTCAATGGCGGAATCGGAATCGAGTATTTCAATAACAAGCCTCCTATCATGTCCGACTACCGAGTCCCGCGGATCATACTCTACCGGGTCATGAAAGAGCTGGAATTAAGCAATTTTCACAATTTAGGAGTCTTGTTGATCTGGCTGAACGAAAAGAATATCCGTTCCATGTACCGGATGAATGTTCCAACCGGGGGCAGTATTTTTATTATTGACCAACAGGGAAATATCATTTCGGGTTCGGATCCATCCAAGGATTACCGGTCTTTGCTTACCCATTTTTCAGACGGCGCGCTGAAAGATAAGGATTCTTCCTCGGAAATCATCCGTTTTAGAGGGCGTAAAATGATGATGACCTGCAGTACCTCTACAATCAGCGGCTGGAAAGTGGTGTCGCTTACCCCGACAGCCGTACTGACCCAAAATATTAAATCCATAGCGCTGGTCATGATCATGGTTTGTGTGGCTTGTTACATTTTATTATTGGTTTTTTCCGGTTACATCACCAATATCATTACCAATCCCCTGGGCCAACTGCTGGCATCCATCAAAAAGGTCCAAACCGGCGATTTAACTCAGCAGGTGAATTTTACCGGTGAGGATGAAATCGGTGAACTGGGACAGGGCTATAATGCCATGGTTGCTCATATGAAAGACCTCATTGAACGGGTTTATAAACTTCAGATTCGGGAGCGGGAAGCAGAACTCAATGCCCTGCAGGCCCAAATTAATCCCCATTTTCTATACAATACCCTGGACACGATTTTTTGGAAAGCCGAAAAGAATCATTTGCCGGAGATCAGTGAAATGGTTTATGCTCTTTCACGAATTTTCCGCTTGAGCCTGAACCGGGGAAATGAATTAACCAGCGTGGCCCTGGAAAAAGAATTGATTGAGTATTATCTGGTTTTACAGCAAATCCGTTTTCAGGATAAATTAACCTACCGGCTTGAATTTGATGAAAAAATCCTGGAATTAACCATTCCGAAACTGGTTTTGCAACCTTTTGTGGAAAACGCAATCATTCATGGCATTGAAGGACTGGAGAGCTCGGGTCACATCCAAATCAGCGGTTATTTGACAGGCGAGCAAATCACATTTGAGATTATCGATAACGGCGTGGGAATGACGAAAGAAAAAATACAGCAAATCCTGGGCAAAGACCATCATCCTGAAACGAATCCTACTACAGTTTCCGGCGGTTATGCAATCAGGAATGTGCTGGAAAGATTGGAATTATATTATCAGTCAAACTACCAGTTGGTATTTGACAGTTTGCCCGGTAAAGGCACTACTGTGGTGATTATTGTGCCCCAATATTGTCGCTGGGAGAAAGATCATGACTAAACTTACGCAAAACCCTAAACTTACGGAAAACCCTAAACTTACGCTAAACCCTGAGCTCAAACTGAAATCTAAGGTACAGCTAAAATCGGAGCGGAAATTAAAATTAATCATCGCGGATGATGAAGCCGAAATCCGGGAGGGAATCAACCGGGCGATTCCTTGGAATGAGAACGGTATTGAGGTAGTCGGCTTGGCATTCAACGGCCGTGAGGCGTTGCGGATGATTGAGGCTTTTGAACCCGATATCCTGTTGTTGGATATCAGGATGCCGGTGATGAATGGTTTGGAAGTATTGGAAAAGCTGCCGGAACAAAAGAAGCCCCCTAAAGTAGCCATCCTTAGCGGATATGATGACTTCAGTTATTGCCGGCAGGCCCTCAGGAGTGGAGTTTCCGATTATCTACTCAAGCCATGCCGCCCCCAGGAGATACTGGCCGTTATTGGGAGAATCCGGGAGCAAATTTTAACGGCGGAATGTGAAGCCGGTAAGTGGCAATATTTGCAGGAACAATTCCGGGAAAACCTGGGTTTGCTGCGGGAAAAGTTACTCATTTACTTGATACAACATGAAACCATGGACCCGGAAATGGGGTTGGTCCGCTGGCGCCTCTACGAGATGGAAATCAGTCCTCAAGAAATCGGAGTGGCCTTGGTTCGGATCGATAATTTAAAAACGGCGGAATATTCATCCGGCGCAGATCTGGAGTTCACCAAGTTGGCGGTGAGGAACGCCATGAAAGATTGTTTGCAGACCAAGCCGGCTCTTAAAAATATGATCTGTGATTATAATGACGATTTGTTGGTATTGTGGAACCTGACGGAAGAAAGCCTGGAGACCTTTACGGACAGAATGGAAGGGTTGCGGCAAGAAGTGACGGAGACTTTGGGGATCACTCTCACCATTGGCATGGGTGAACCGGCGGCTTTGCCTTGTAATTTATATAACGCGTTTAATTCGGCGTTTCTTGCTGTAGAACATGGCTTTTGGGAAGGACCGGACCGGATTATCCGCTGCAGTGAAATCCCCGAAGATAGTTTCGTCAATAACAAAGTGACCATTCATGAAGAAGATGGGATTGTCCAGTGCATCCGGACCGGTGATAACGAGAGAATTGATCCGGCTTTGAACCTATTTTTTGAAAGTTTGGCCCGGCCGGGGTTTAACACCAAGGATGATGTTCAGCGGATGGTTACTGCGCTAATTTGTTCGGTTTATCATGTTTGTGTTGAACGGGGCTTTGATACGGATAAGATTTTTGGTCCCAATCTGGCGATTCTGGGTGAATTACCCCGGACTTCCACGATAATTGAGTTAAAACAGAAAATCAGAACTTGTTTACATACGATTATGGAACTCTATCCATCCCATACCAGCCAATGGAAAGTAGTGAACAATGCTTTGAAATATATGGAGGAAAACTATGGGGAAAATTTGAGCCTGGAGAATGTAGCCCAAAAAGTTTTTGTGTCGGCCGGATATTTGAGTACCATTTTTAAACAGGTTTTGCAGAAAAATTTTGTAGATTCCCTTCATGAGATTCGGGTTCAAAAGGCCAAAGAGCGATTGCGGGATTATCATGAAAAAATTTATGAAGTCGCCGTGGCGGTAGGCTATAAAGATGAGAAGTATTTTAGCCAGATATTTAAAAAGATCACCGGAATGACTCCCAATCAGTACCGGGACTCGGTAAGTTGAAAGCTGGGAATGGGGTTTGTTTTTGCAATTGGTTTTACTTTGTCATCATTCAAAAAAAGTTGGGGGATAGCCATGAAGGAATTATTATTTGGAGCGGCTTATTACCATGAATATCTGCCTTATGAGCGTTTGGATCAAGATGTGGAAATGATGAAGGCGGCCGGGATGAATATTGTCCGGATAGCCGAATCGACTTGGAGCACCTTGGAAATCAGAGAAGGTCAATTTGATTTTTCCCATATTGATAGGGTGTTGGACGCGATGGAGAAAGCGGGAATTGCGGTGATTGTCGGCACCCCCACTTATGCCATTCCGGCCTGGCTGGCAGCAAAAGACGAAGATGTATTGGCGGAGACTAAAAATGGGAAAGAGCTGTACGGCCGAAGGCAGAATATGAATATCGTCAGCCTGACGTTTCGTTTTTATGCGGAACGGGTCATTCGGACACTGATGGAGCATGTGGCAACCAGAGGGTGTGTGATTGGATTTCAGCTGGATAATGAAACCAAGCACTATGGCACGGCAGGGCACGATGTGCAAAAGCTTTTTGCCGAATATTTAAAAGAGAAATTCGGTACTACAGAGGCTTTAAATCAAGCGTTCGGCTTTGCTTATTGGAGCAATGCCGTGGGGAACTGGGAGGATTTGCCGGATGTCAGAGGAACCATCAATGCCAGTTATGCCTGTGAATTTGAAAAATTTCAGCGGCAGCTGGTAACCGATTATATTGGCTGGCAGGCTGATATTGTTTGCCGGTATAAGCGGGAAGATCAATTTGTGACTCATAATTTGGATTTTGAGTGGAAAAAGTTCGGCGCGTCGATTGCCCAAGATGGTTACAGCTATGGGGTGCAGCCCGATGTAAATCATTTTCAACTGGCCAAAAAACTGACCCTCGCCGGCGCCGACATCTACCATATGACGCAGGATGATTTGACAGGCGCTGAAATCGCCTTTGGCGGGGATCTGATCCGTTCCGCCAAGAGGCAGAATTATCTGGTGTTGGAAACCCAGGCCCAGGCATTTAAATATTGGCTGCCTTTTGACGGGCAATTGCGGCTGCAGGCTTATAGCCATATCGCCAGCGGCGCCATGGGCGTCATCTATTGGAACTGGCATTCGATTCACCATAGTTATGAGACCTATTGGAAAGGCCTTTTGAGTCATGACTTGAAGAAGAACCCCACTTATGAGGAAGCCCAAATCATCGGAAAAGAATTTCGGGAGCATGCAGAGGAGTTGGTCAACTTAAAAAAAGGAAATAAGGTAGCCCTGTTGATTAGCAATGACTCGTTGACTGCTTTGAAGTGGTTTCCCATCGATAAGGATTTGTCTTATAACGATGTGGTGCGTTGGATGTACGATTCTTTATATGAAATGAATGTGGAGTGTGATTTCCTGTTTCCGGAATCCGACAATTTTCAGGACTATCAAGTCATTATCACTCCCGCTTTGTATTGCGCCCCGGAAGATTTGCTCGGCCGGCTGAAATCATTCGTTGCCGACGGAGGGGTATTGATATCCTCGTTCAAAACGGCTGTAAGTGATGAATATGTAACGGTGTATCATGACGATCAGCCCCATATATTGCACGAATGTTTTGGGATAACGTATAACCAGTTTACACAGCCGGGTACGGCAAAATTAACCGGTGATATTGTAGAGGAAGATCAAAATACCCTCCGTTATTGGATGGAACTTTTGAAACCAGCTGCGACGACGGAAGTATTGGCCCGATATGAACATCAGTATTGGGGAAAATATGCGGCGGTCACCAAAAATCGTTATGGGAAAGGACAAGCGTATTATATCGGATGTTTTCCATCAAAGGAAATCTTGAAAAAAATATATCAAGACGCCTTCCATTCGATTCATATACCCTGCCCGGGTTATACCTGGCCCCTCATTATCAGAAATTGCAAAAGCCAGACCGGCAAAGGCGTCCATTTTATCTTCAATTATTCCAGCGGGGAGAAAAGGATTCATTGCCCCTACCATGGGGTGAAGGATATTTTGAATGGGAATCGTTATGACGGTGGTATGGATATCCTGCTTAGGGATTGGGGTGTATGCATATTAAGGGAGGAATAACTGTGAAAAAGCTTCATAATCCAATCTTGCCCGGGTTTAATCCGGATCCCAGCATTTGCCGGAGAGACGACGATTATTATATTGCCGTATCTTCCTTTGAGTGGTTTCCCGGCGTACCGGTTTATCATTCCAAGGATATGAAGAATTGGGAGTTAATTACCCATTGCCTAAAAAGCGAGCAATTCGCAGACTTAAGGAGGCTGCCTTCGGCCAAAGGAATATGGGCGCCTTGCCTGACCTGGTGCGAAAAGGACGGCTTGTTTTATTTGGCTTATACCGTTATGAACAGTATGAATGCCCGGTATTTCGATCTGGATAATTACCTGATTACGGCGCCGGACATCTACGGCCCCTGGAGCGCCCCCGTGTATTTGCATTCCGCAGGTTTTGATCCATCGGTGCTTCATGATGAAGATGGAAGGAAATGGGTTGTCTCGATGGAGTGGGAGACCCGGGACGGCTATCATAAACCGGGAAGTATCTGTGTGGTGGAATATGAGCCGCGGAAAAAAGAAATCACTGGGTTTCCCAAGCGGATTTGGGAGGGCGGTACCCGGCGCGGCTGTATCGAAGGGCCCCATCTATATCAGAGGAACGGCTATTACTATTTGATGTGCGCGGAAGGCGGAACGGGGTATGGACATTCCGTTACGGTAGGACGTTCGAAAGATATCTTTGGACCCTATGAGCCTGATCCCCATAATCCCATCCTTACTTCAACGGCTGATTTTGATGAAATGGATAATGATGACTATCTAAAACTTAATCGTTTTAATCCCCATAGTTATCTGCAAAAATCCGGCCATGGAAGTATCGTTGAAACCAGTCTGGGAGAATGGTATCTGGTTCACCACTGCGGCAGACCTTTTTTACCGGAACTCCGGTGCGCCCTTGGCAGGGAAACCTGCATGCAGAAAATGGTTTGGACCGAAGATGGCTGGCTCAGGATGAGCGGCGATACCAACCTAGCCCAAGAGTATTTTGAACCCAGCGCCCTGCCGGAAATGAAGGAAACCGCGGCAGACACCCATTACCGGTTTGATGGGCCGGCGATGCCTGGTTCCTTGTATTCTCCGCGAATCGATTCCCAAAGTTTCTGCTCCTTGAGGGAACGTCCGGGTTATTTGCGCCTGCGCGGTCAAGAATCTTTTTCCTCCCTTAACAAAGTCAGTCTCATTGCCCGCAAACTCACTTCGCTCCATGCCAGCGTGGAGACAAAGATGGATTTTGCGCCCCAGGTTTACCAGCACTATGCGGGATTGATGATTTATTATGATAACATGGATTATATTCTCTTACGAAAAACCTATAGCGAAAAACTAAATCAAGAAGTCATCGATTTGTTGCGCGTCAAAAGCGGGGAACGGATCGAACTGTTGCCGGAGCAGGTTCCGGTTGAAAAGGGGGGCATCTATTTTAAGATCAAGATTCAGGCCCGCGATACCACCTTTTATTGGTCAATGGACGGCAAAGAATATCAAAGGATCGGAGATACTTATGATACTTCCGAATTCTCGGATGAATTCTGCAAGGCGGGTGAATTTACCGGAACATTCGTTGGAATTGGTTGTGTAGATGCCATGCTCCATAAAGAATGCGCCGATTTTGAATTTTTCAACTATCGGGAAGAGGACCGGTAGACCCAATTTTTGGAGGATGAAGAGCAGGAGTTGACCAGGGATTTCACGAAGTAAAGGAATTTATGTTCTCATTTGGTGAAGAAAATTACTGGAGGTTCCTGATGATGGATACGATTCTCTTTGATCTGGACGGCACGCTTCTACCCCTTGATTTGGACAAGTTTACCCAGAGATATTTTCAGGAGATGGGGAAAAAGTTTCACGATTTGATTGATCCCAAACTATTGGTGAAATATATCTGGGCAGCCACCGAAGTGATGGTCAATAATTTAGAACCCCGCCGCAACGAAGAAGTCTTCATGGAAAAATTCGGACAGTTGGTCCGGGCGGAAGATTTACCGGTTTACCAGCAACGTTTTGACGAGTTTTACGACCAAGGGTTTTTAATGGTCCGGGAGACGGTGGCGGAGAGCCCGGAAATGCAAAAAAGCGTCCGCCTTTTAAAAGATAAAGGTTACCGTCTGGTCATTGCCACCAATCCTTTATTTCCCCGGAAGGCGATATATCACCGGATCGAATGGGCCGGTTTTAAGCCCGGGGATTTTGAATATGTTTCCTGTTACGAACAAAACCAATATTGTAAGCCGCAAATTCATTACTACCGGGAAGTTTTGCAGGCAATTGGAAAAGAACCGGCAGAGTGCATGATGGTCGGCAATGATGTCCAGGAGGACTTGGTGGCGGGAACTTTGGGGCTTAAGACTTTCTTAATCACCGATTATTTGATCCACCGGACCGGGGAGCCCATTCAAAGCACCTATCAGGGGAAATATCCGGACTTTCTGAAATTCGCGGAAGAGCTGGAAAAGATTAATTAATTTACAAAATCATTTTAAAAATCTTCACTGGAGTTGTGGAGATTTGCACTCCGGGAGATAAAATTTATAAAACCGTTTTGAAAAGCTTCACTTCGGTTGCGCAAATTTATACTCCCAGAGTGTTAATTTTAAAATGAGATTGAAAAGGCAATCGTAAAGGTATAAAAAGCCGCTTTTGAGATGAGGAATAGGTTTTCTTCAGTTTTAACTGCAATTATGGTTTGGACGATATACCGGTATTCTTCGTTTTGAACTTTATCCATCCATCGCCCACCATCATGATGATGGCTTCCACAAAAAGCAACATAGCAAACCATTGATAACCCCTTTGCGGAGACCCCCATTGGGTCGCTTTGCCAATCACAATGGGTCCAAAGAAAAAGCCGATACCCCAAAACAGATAATAGGCCCCGGTAATCGTACCTTTTAAAGAGTTGGGGACCACCTCATTTAAATAGGCCATGGAGGAAAGATAAAACACACCCAGGCCAAGACTGGTTACGCTCAGTAAAATATTAATCCAGGCATGACCTAAATGGGGGAAAGACGTGATTCCGGCTGCAGCGATAATGAGACCGGCGATCATAAATTTTTTTCGTCCCAACCGGTCGGATAACGAACCTGTTAATAATTGAGAGATGCTAATAGCGACATAAAATAACGTGAAGAAGAGACTTACATCCAGTTGTGTGAAATCTTTAAAGCGGATTAAAAAGGCGGGAATATTGGTAAGGAAAATTCCATAGCCTGCCCCGTAAAGAGTAATACCTGCCAAGGTTAAGCTCGAGTTTCTGTAAGCCATCAGAGATGCAATATTTCGAATATTAAAAGATTGGGATTGGGTCATTCCTTTTCCGGTCTTATCTTCCACCATCCATAGAATGATTAAAGCCCCGGTTAGACAGGCTACGGCATAAAATAGAAAGGGCTGATTGCCTTGACAGATTCGTCCTAAAAGAATCCCCAGAATGGGTCCGATGGTTAGCCCTAAGTGGAGGATGGCATTATAGACTCCCATTACCTTTCCTTTGGTGTGGGCATACTGAATCGATAATAGGGCGGGAGCTAAGGCCCAAATGGGAGCTTCACCCGCTCCTTGCAGGATGCGGCCTAAAAAATACAATACCGGGAGATTGGCAAGGTAATAGATGAGTCCGGTGAAAGCGCACAGCAGGTAACCACCGGTTAAAAAATATTTAAATCCCCAGCGGTCCGAAAAGCTGCCGATGGGCACCTGCAGAATGATGTAAGATAGGGCGAATGCCGAGGCCAAGTAGCCGACGGTTGCCGTCGAACCCGTCAAGGTCATGATCTTTTGCGGTAGCAAGGCCATTATCATGCCCACTCCGAGCATCATCAGGAATACGGCCAGATTCAGGCCGATCAGTGTTCTTTTTTGATTCATGACACACTCCTAGACATTCCATGCTCTATTCAAACTTTCTTCCTTCGATTGTCTTTTGCAAGATATCGTGGATTCGATGGATTTGTTTTTCAATGTCATTTCTTAAAATGACTGCGCCGTGGCCGGGGACAATGATTTCCGGGTTAAGGTGAAGGATTCGCTCCAGGGATTGCTGCCATTGTTGCCAGTCACCACAGGCCCCCTCTGTTAAATTAGGAAAGTAACCGTTTACAATGCAATCCCCGCAGAATAAAACGCCGTCTGTTGGGATGTAAACTGAAATATTGGTAGGAGTATGGCCGGGAGTCTGAAGGACTTGAGCTTGAATTCCCCCCAAATCCAGTTCCATGTCATGAGTAATCCGTTTATTAGGGTTGATAGCTTTGGTCCCTTGAAATAAAAGTTCGCCTTCTCCCCGTTCTTTTCTAAAACTATCCGGTATGGTTTCATTAAAATCATCCATGGTTGCAATTAAATCCTCTTCTTGCCTGCTAATTTTGAAATGGCCGTAAATATCAATGCCTTTTTCGTGAAAGAAACAGTTGCCGCCGGTATGGTCAAAATGTTGTTCGGTATTAATTGCAATAAAATGATTATCGGGCCGAACCGCCGTGGCGTAGCCGAAAATGGTTTGGGCCGAAAGGTAATTGGCCCCTGTATCGACAATTAGTGTTTGTTTTGCGCCGGTAATAAAACCGGCATTTACAGCCCAGGGTGGAATAAAAGCCAGGCCGGTTATGGCATAACAGTGTTCGGAATACTTCATCCCATCCTCCCCCTTGTCGGAAAGTAATTACAGATGAATAAGGTATTTAAATACCAGCCAAAAGTGGCAAAAGCTTCCGGCAATCACGAACAGATGAAAGATTTCATGGAACCCAAACCATTTGGCGTTTTTGAGGGGCCATTTTAAAGCGTAAATCACGGCGCCGACACTGTAAAAAACCCCTCCGGCAATGAGCCACAGAATTCCGCCGAGGGGAACGTTTTTGGCCAGCGGCCAGAAAGCTACCACCACCAACCAGCCCATGAGCGCATAAATGGATGTGGAGAGCCAGCGGGGCGCTTTATAGAAAGTATGGAAGATAACACCCAAAAAGGCGCAGCCCCAAATCACCCCGAATAAGCTCCACCCCCAAGCGCCCCGCAAGGGAACCAGGCAAATTGGAGTATAAGTACCGGCTATCAAAATATAAATCATCATGTGGTCGATATTTTGCAGAATTTTTTGCCATTTTTCCGGCACCGGCAACATATGATAAAAAGCGCTGGCTGCATAGAGCAGGATCAGACTGGCGCCGAAAATGCTGAAGGAAACAACATGCCATGCGGTGCCGATTATGGCGGCATAGTATACCATTAGCGCCAGGCCGGCAATGGAAAGAAACATTCCAAAAAGATGGGTCAAGCCGCTGACCGGATCGCGCAGTTTCAGTTTCATTTTTTCCTCCGTCAAAATAGTTTTTTGGAAATGGATTCGATCTGCAAGTTATCTTGCTTTTTTTAGGCCCAAGATTAAACCCCGCCCTAAGCCATAATCTCCGCCGCGGGCGCGCGTCCAATAAGGACGCGAAAAGCCAATACGGCTAAGTATTAAAAAGCATTTCAAAGCCCAGTTCCACTGGGCTCCGTGATACTTCGAAGCCGATTTCAAAGTCAAAACAACAAAGATTAGCCGATCCCCGGAGGGGATTTAGAATTATTTAAATTACCTAGCCGTGTGGGCGTGTTCATTGAACACGAATTAACCCGCGGCGGACAGAACAACTATTAGTATTTGTTGTTTCATCTTTATAACTCAACTTTCGCAAAGGAAAAAGCCGCAGAAAACAATTGATACGTAAGTATGGAAAAAAATAAAAAGATATATTGACAATCTCAGATCTTATCGCTTCAAAAAAAATAGATACAAAAAGCTAACCACTTCATACGTTTAATGGAAGTGTTGTACTGGGGTTCAAGCCCTCATTCTTGCTTTCTCCCGCCTTCGGGAGAAACGAAGGCCCTGTCAAGGCAGTCAAACTTCTTAAACCCTAAAAGGCTCCAGCGCACCGCAGTTCGTTTCTCCCGAGGGAGAAAGTGCGCCTCCATGGAGGCGAAGAATGAGGGGTGGACCAACATTTCAGCTAAATAGATAGGTGCATAATCCCGTTTGTCAACTTAGCTGGTTGGTATGATGTCTT
>JAEZCE010000069.1 GCA_023429995.1 Bacillota bacterium
GACGGAAGTGAAAAAAGTTGTATGGCCCACAAGACGGGAATTAATTTCGTATACGGGTGTTGTAATTTTTACTTGTGTCGCTATGGGTCTGGCAATCTGGGCTGTTGACTCCGCTTTCCTGGCTTCCCTGAAATACGTACTGAACATTAGTTTCTAACAAGGGAGAAACCCTGTTAGGTGCGCAGGATGCAAGTGATTTTGTAGGTGCGCATTAATTATTATGTAAAAAAGGAAGGCACAGATGGCCAAGAGTAAGAAGAACGATGAATTCGAAGAATTCGCAGTACTTGATGATTATGATGACGAAGATTTCGAAGAGGAAGATGCGGAACTCGAATCAGAGGTAGAAGAAACCGAAGAAGAGAAAACCGAAGAAGCAGCAGATAACGATGAAACTGATTCACAGCCTGCTGAAGAAACAGCTTCTGTTTTTCCTGCAAAGGAAGAGGATATTGTCGGAGACAAATCCAAAAAAGCGAAATGGTACGTTGTTCATACGTATTCGGGTCATGAAAACAAGGTAAAGGTGAATATTGAGAAAATCGTTGAGAACAGAGGTATGCAAGATCTTGTTCTGAGCATTGTAGTGCCTACCGAAGACCACGTAGAGATCAAAAATGGCCAGAGGAAGGTCAAAACAAGAAAGATGTTCCCCGGCTATGTCCTTGTTAAAATGATCGTAACCAACGAATCTTGGTACCTTGTGAGAAACACACAGGGCGTAACCGGGTTTGTCGGCCACGGTTCAGAACCGATTCCGCTCACCGGCGATGAAGTTCGCAGAATGGGAATTGAAAAGGTTTATATCCAGATGGATATCGAACCAGGCGACAGCGTCAAGGTAATCAACGGGCCCTTTGAAAGCTTTATGGGTGTTGTTGAGGAAGTCAATATGGATAAGCAGACGCTGAAAGTCAGAATTTCAATGTTTGGTAGAGATACTCCCGTCGAACTGGAATTTGGCCAGGTCGACAAAATATAGGAATTAAATTGCGCAGGAAATTTTTCGAAAGACGCGAAACTGTGAGTGAGTATGAAGCGCACGTACCAAGATGTACGTAAGCGAATACGAAAGAGCAAGTGACAACGCAGACGAAGTCTGCTCCAGCTCATTCCACTCGCTGCTGTCCGTTTTGCCAACCAAGCAAGCTTGGGGCAATAAGGCAAAGTATCTCGGAAAATTGACAAGCAATTAGAAAGGAGACCGATCAATATGGCAAAGAAAGTTGAAGGGTTAATTAAACTGCAGATTCCCGCAGGGAACGCAACTCCAGCTCCACCGGTAGGACCGGCGCTTGGACAAAAGGGCGTTAACATTATGGATTTCTGTAAACAGTTTAACGCAAAGACCGCCGATCAGCCTGGAATGATCATCCCTGTAGTTATTACAGTTTATGGTGACAGATCATTTACCTTTGTTACGAAGACACCGCCGGCCGCAGTGCTGCTTAAGAAAGCTGCAAATCTGAAGTCCGCGTCGGGAGAACCTAACAAGAAAAAGGTTGCTACAATTAGTGTAGAACAGGTTAAGGAAATTGCAAAGATCAAAATGCCTGATCTGAATGCGGCCAATCTTGACAGTGCGGCTTCAATGATCGCTGGCACAGCAAGAAGCATGGGAATTGTTGTTAAGGAATAATTACGTGGGAGGCGCAGCCGTTTGCACCACAAGGAGGTAATTGAAATGCCTAAAAGAGGTAAGATTTACAAGGAGTCGGCAAAATTAGTCGACCGAACCGCAGTATATGAGGTTAAAGAAGCGTTGGGACTTGCAGTACAGACTGCAAAAGCGAAATTCGATGAAACCGTTGAAGTTCACATCAAGCTTGGCGTTGACGGAAGACATGCAGACCAGCAGGTCAGAGGAGCAATCGTACTGCCACACGGAACCGGTAAAACCAAGAAAGTATTGGTTTTCGCAAAGGGACCAAAGGCTGCTGAAGCAGAAGCTGCAGGAGCAGAATATGTCGGTGCGGAAGAACTGGCCACAAAGATTCAGACAGAAAACTGGTTTGACTTTGATGTAGTAGTAGCTACACCGGATATGATGGGCGTTGTTGGTAGACTTGGTAAGATTTTGGGACCGAAAGGCCTCATGCCGAATCCTAAGTCTGGAACTGTAACAATGGATGTGGAAAGAGCACTTCAGGAGATCAAAGCCGGTAAGGTTGAGTATCGTCTGGACAAGACCAATATCATCCACACTCCTATCGGAAAGGTTTCTTTTGGACCAGAGAAGCTTGCGGACAACTTCAATGCATTGCTTGAAGCTGTTGTTAAGGCTAAGCCCGCAGCTGCTAAGGGACAGTATCTGAAGAGTGTTACGGTGGCTTCCACCATGGGACCTGGAGTCAAGGTCAATCCGATTAAGATAACATTCTAATTATTATTTAAAAAAGAATATCCGCCGTAGACAGCAGGTGCATCAATGCTTAATTTCCTGCCGAGGTATTTCATAAATATCAATTGATGATTATGAGAGCCTTTTCTGTCTATGGCAGGGAAGGCCTTTTTATTACATCGCATGGCTCCACGGGGCGGTGCGGGAGAGGAGAACAGAATATGTCAGTTGAACATCTGAAGCAAAAACAGGCGATTATTGATGAAATCAAAGAAAAGCTGGAGAAAGCGCAGTCCGCGGTCGTGATCGATTATATCGGCATCACCGTAGCTCAGGCGGACGCCATGAGAAAAAGGTTGCGTGAGGCCAACGTAGACTATACCGTATACAAGAATAGTCTGGTGAACAGAGCCATCGAAGGAACCAAATATGAAGCATTGAAGGACGTTCTTTCCGGACCGAGCGCATTTGCCATCAGCTATGATGATGCGGTTGCACCGGCAAGAGTTCTCAGCGGAATTATCAAGGATTTCAAAAAGATGGATTTCAAAGCGGGTGTTATCGAAGGAACTTTCTTTGATGCAGAA
>JAEZCE010000063.1 GCA_023429995.1 Bacillota bacterium
ATACAACCTACAAAAGAAACGGATGCCTGGATCAGTTGTTTTATAATGCCGATGGTACAATGCAACTGGTTACTTGCACTAAAAACGGTCTACCTTTGTTACCCTCCCCGACTCCAACGCCAACACCAACGACAACACCGACTCCGACGCCAACCGTAACGGTTTCACCTACCCCTACCCCCACATCTACTCCAACGGGTTGCTCAATCAGTTATAGCCAAAGTGATTGGGGCAGTGGCGCTACAGTAAGTATTACCATTAATAATAATGGTTCGGCGGCGATTAATGGCTGGACGTTAGCCTGGAACTTTAGCGGTAATCAAACCATCACCAACATGTGGAATGGCACCTACACGCAAAGTGGCACCGCAGTAACTGTAAAAAATCTTTCTTATAATAACATTATTCCGGCTAAGGGATCCGTTTCCCTTGGATTTAATCTCAATTATAGCGGTACTAATGCTAAACCAACCGCTTTTACCCTAAATGGGATAGCTTGTCAAATCCAATAATAGAGATATAAAGCAGTTGGCGACTATGGGTGTACAGGTCGTCAGTGGCGAGGAGGTAAGTTAAATGATATTGAATAAAAGTGAAGAATTCACCCCTAAAAATCAGCATTTATTGTTCAGGGTTCTAATTTTTGTTTTCTTTGCATTGATCTTGATTCGACCGGGTATCTTTACACCGGTTACCCAAGCGGCGGCAACGGACACCGTGACGGTCGACTTTTCAAATGGGCAACGGACGGTGGATAGCAGCACCTTCGGTTACATTCTTACACCAAACTATGATATACCCGACAGCAGGATGAAAATGCTTGGGCCCCTCCTCAATCGCGAGACTATCCCGGTTCAGACCTTTCAGGCAATCGGCGATCTGGACGGCGCAAATTTTAATAACGAAGGCAGCCAACTTCAGAGGTGCCTGGAAGCGTATCAACGGGCAAAAGATAACGGTTTGAAATGGTATTTCCTGCTGGGACTTAATCCATCCTGGACTGCGCCCAATAACTCTCCCAGTGGAGGAGCCCCGACCAGTCAAGCCTGGTTTAAGCAGTATGTAAAGGACGTCCTCCAATATTTCAAAGACAATGGCGCAAAGCCTGACTTTGCAGACCTTACCAATGAATATTGGACAGGTTTGCAGCCGACATTCCAAGGCAACTTGGATGCGTTACGGGAAGTATATCCCGATTACATACCCGCAGTTGGTCCCGGAGGGGTAGGGTATTCAGGAATACCGGATTTCTATATCCCTTTTTGCAGCGCCAACCAGTTGGACCTGGAAGGACCTGCCTGGCATGAATTTTGGCAAGGTAGTACCTATGCCTCCCTTACCCAGTGTAATAACTGGAGAGCACCGGTAGTCAGCCTTCAAAACCAATATCCTGAAACCAACGGCAAGTATGTCATCTGGGAAGAAAACAATTCTTGGTCCACGGCGCAGGCTGATTGGACACGAAGCATGGCCAATGTAATCAGGTCAGGGATAACCCAAAATATTAAGGGCTGTATTCAGTCCGGCAATTGGAACGGTATGAGCGATATACTGTCAACAACCGGTAGACTCAGCCAACAAAATGGAGCCGTAAGGACTCCCATTTGGTGGGTATACTATATGTTCTCCCAATTGTCCGGACAATACGTAGGTGTGACAACAAGTACGGGCGACGATTTTACGGCTTGTGCCTGCAAGGACAGGGATGAATGCAAGGTCATCATTGCCAAGAGCGCAACTGCCGGAACCATCAACGTAAATCTGAATAACCAACCTTTCAGCGGCCAGAGCGTAAGAATTGACTTGTACAAGATTACTTCAACCGAAAATGACGGTTTGGCGTTTCAATCCAGTATCACCCCTGAGTCAACTACCGATATCAGCTTTTCCATAAACAATGTGGCAGCCAACGACTCATGGATGGTGGTACTGAAGAAAACAGCCTCGGCGCCGAACTTCTTCCATCCAATGACTCCCGATGACGGCGAAGTTGCTTTAGCCACTCCCACACTCACCTGGTCGGCGGCTCAAGGGGCTACAAGCTATACAGTCAAGGTATCGACCCATAAGGATTTATCCAGTCCGGTAATCAATGAGAGCGGCATTACCGGAACAAGCTACACTGTTGGAACAGCTCTGACTAACGGTCAAAAATATTACTGGCAGGTAACGGCGGTGAATTCCAGCGGCAGCAGGACGGTTTCCAATCATGGGGTTTACTCATTTTTGGTCGGCCCAAATACCGGCGTGCCCGGACAATTTGGACCTTATCTGCCGTCCGCCAATGCGCCCAATGAATCGGTTACTCCGAGATTCCTGTGGTCAAGGGCTTACAACGCCGCCTCATACCGGTTGATCGTTTCCACCAACAGCGATCTTTCATCCCCGGTAATCAACCAGTCAGGGATTACAACCATTACCGGTACAAACGAATTTGGTTCGAATACGGCATCAACATATACTCCCTCTACCGCGTTGGCATATAATACCACTTATTACTGGAGGGTGTATGCCGCGAATTCGAACGGTGAAAGACCGATGAACGGGCCGATCCAGTATTTCTCGACAAAGGCTTCAGGAAATTCACCGACAAGCTTTAACCTCTCGGCTCCGGCAAACAATGCGACGGCAGTTTCCGACCGGGCGGTGCTTTCATGGACGCCTTCAAAAAATGCGTTCTTTTACAAGCTTGAAGTATCTGTAAATTCAGATTTCTCCAACCCTGTCATTCTGAGGGATAGAATGATCTATTACAGATATACCGTTGAACCGAATCTTTTGAATTCGAATACCCGATATTATTGGAGAGTCACGGCCTATACCAAGGATCTCAGATACTCCACGGCATCCTCAAGCGGCATATGGTCATTTACAACCGAGAACAAACCATGCCCGCCATTGCTCTATGCCCACCAACCCGGTAACGGCCAAGTGAAGCTGTGGTTCAGGCTCTCCAATGGGACAACCTCTTATAATATCAAATACGGAACAACTTCCGGCAGTTATACCAATACCATTACCGGCGTTACCGGAAGCCCTTATACCGTGACCGGCCTTGCCAATGGAACAACCTATTATTTTGCCGTAACGGCGGTTAATGCCAACGGCGAAAGCTCTATATGGAATGAAAGGCCGGAAATACCGGTTGAAAATGGTTCAACTCCAACTCCTACTCCCACTCCAGGTTCGTATGTCCGATTGCGTAATGTTGCTACAAGTTTATCCATTGATGGCATGGGAGCGACTGCCAATGGCTCCAATGCGTGCCAATGGGGTAACAGCGGCAGTACCAATCAGCAATGGACCATCATCGACTCGGGAGGTTATCGGATAATTCAAAACCGGGCCACCGGATTGTATCTGGACGGCATGGGCCGAACCGCCAACGGATCGGTTTGCGGCCAATGGGGCTACAGTGGCAGCGCCAATCAGCAATGGACTCAAGAAACTGCGGGAAGTTATGCTCGGTTTAAAAATCGCGCTACTGGACTATATCTAGACGGTATGGGATCGACCGGCAACGGCTCCAATTTATGCCAATGGAGCAACAGCGGCAGTACCAATCAGCAATGGGAGATACAGTAAGCTGGAAATAGAAACCAATAAATTGGAGGTTTGAGCAATGAGAAAAAAATTTTTAGCCATGTTTTCATTGATGTTGATGATGGTTTTTGCTATCACATTATGTTTTGCGGATAACCCAATTGTCCAAACCATTTATACCGCCGATCCCGCTCCGATGGTTTACAACGGGACTTGTTACGTATATACCGGACATGACGCGGACACATTGGTAAATAATTTCTTCACCATGAATGACTGGAGATGTTATGCCTCAACAGACATGGTAAACTGGACCGATCTTGGCTCGCCATTGTCTTATGCCGCATTCAGTTGGGCAAAAGGCGATTGCTGGGCCGGCCAATGTATCTACCGGAACGGCAAGTTTTACTACTATGTTCCGCTGACCCAAAAAACCGGCGGGATGGCAATCGGAGTCGGGGTATCGACCAACCCTGCCGGTCCGTTTGCCGACGCTCTCGGGCATCCGTTAGTATATACCGGCACCGGTGATATTGACCCGACAGTATTTATCGACGATGGCGGACAGGCCTACCTGTATTGGGGAAACCCCAACCTTTGGTATGTGAAGTTAAATCAGGATATGATTTCATATTCGGGGAGCCCTGTCCAGATACCTTTGACTACGGCGAGTTTTGGAGTACGTTCCAATAGCGACAGGCCGACTCAATACGAGGAAGGCCCGTGGTTTTATAAACGCAGTGGATTATACTACATGGTATTCGCAGCCGGCCCCATATCCGAACATATCTCTTATTCAACAAGCACCGGTCCTACCGGTCCCTGGACCTTCCGGGGCGTAATCATGCCGACGCAGGGCGGCAGTTTTACAAATCATCCGGGAGTGATCGATTATAACGGAAATTCTTACTTCTTTTATCATAATGGCGCTCTACCCGGTGGCGGAGGTTATCACCGTTCGGTATGCGTAGAGAAATTTACATATAATGCTGATGGTACAATTCCGACGATTAATATGACCACATCGGGCCCGTCTCAGATCGGCAATTTAAATCCGTATGTTCAAACCGAAGCGGAAACAATTTGCTGGGAATCCGGCGTTGAAACTGAAAGTTGCAGTGAAGGCGGAATGGATGTAGGCTACATTGAAAACGGGGATTATATCAAGGTAAAAGGCGTTAATTTCGATTCCGGCGCGACATCTTTTGATGCGCGAGTAGCCTCGGCAAATAGTGGAGGGAACATTGAAATCCGCCTTGACAGCTTAACCGGAACATTGGTGGGAACCTGCGCTGTTCAAGGTAGCGGCGGCTGGCAAAATTGGGTGACCCAATCCTGTTCAGTCAGCAATGTAACGGGGATCCATGATTTGTATTTTAAATTCACAGGCGGCAGCGGTTATCTGTTCAATTTTAACTGGTGGAAGTTCAATTCCGGCACTTCTACTCCGACTCCAACTCCAGGTTCGTATGTCCGATTGCTTAATGTTGCTACAAGTTTATCCATTGATGGCATGGGCTCGACTGCCAATGGCTCCAATGCGTGCCAATGGGGTAACAGCGGCAATACCAATCAGCAATGGACCATCATCGACTCGGGAGGTTATCGGATAATCCAAAACCGGGCCACCGGATTGTATCTTGACGGCATGGGCCGAACCGCCAACGGATCGATTTGCGGCCAATGGGGCTACAGTGGCAGCGCCAATCAGCAATGGACTCAAGAAACTGCGGGAAGTTATGTCCGGTTTAAAAATCGCGCTACTGGACTATATCTAGACGGTATGGGCTCGACCGGCAATGGCTCCGATCTGTGCCAATGGAGCAACAGCGGCAGTACCAATCAGCAATGGGAGATACAGTAAGCTGGAAATGGAAATCAATAAATTGGAGGTTTGAGCAAAGAGAAGAAAAATTTTTAGCCATGTTTTCATTGATATGCTATCGCATTATGTTTTGCAGATAACCCAATTGTCCAAACCATTTATACCGCCGATCCCGCTCCGATGGTTTATAACGGGACTTGTTACGTATATACCGGACATGATACGGACACATTGGTAAATAATTTCTTCACCATGAATGACTGGAGATGTTATGCCTCAACAGACATGGTAAACTGGACCGATTTTGGCTCGCCATTGTCTGCCGCATTCAGTTGGGCTAAAGGCGATTGCTGGGCCGGCCAATGTATCTACCGGAACGGCAAGTTTTACTACTATGTTCCGCTGACCCAAAAAACCGGCGGGATAGCAATCGGAGTCGGCGCTTTAACCCTTATGTTCAAACCGAAGCGGAAACAATCTGTTGGGAATCCGGCGTTGAAATTGGTAGGCTTGCTGTTTAATAACTTAATAGGTAAATGAGGAAATTGCATAACTCGAAAAATTTTTGATTAAGTACTATATATTGTATTGACAAGCACATAGTTATACGATATATCGTGCCTCGATTTTTAAAAATTGACTTATGCAATTGACTCAAATGACAGAATAAATGAAAGGGGAAATAAAAATGGGACTCAAAACTTTAATGAAAATCTTTTTTATTTTCGCGATACTTTTCGCAATACCAGTAAGTCTGTTTGCGGAAACATTCCCAACTACGCCGCAGACAGGATATGACCAAGTCCAGAGCAATATTTCGCACGGTCAGGTCAGCTATATTTATTATCAGTCTGCGGCGACAAACAGTCAGCGGAGGGCGAGAATTTACCTTCCGCCGGGATATTCAACAAGCAGTAAATACAGTGTCCTGTATTTACTGCACGGCATCGGCGGAAATGAAGACGAGTGGTATAACAACGGCGCACCCAATGTCATCCTCGATAATCTCCTTGCGGCGGGGAAAATCAAACCTTTTGTTATGGTATTGCCGAACGGTAATGCAACAGGAACAGGGGTATCGGATGGTTGGGAAAATTTCACCAATGATTTGCTGGGTAGCCTTATGCCCTATATTGAAAAAAACTATTCCGTTTATAACGACTCCAAGCATCGAGCGATTGCCGGCCTTTCGATGGGTGGTGGACAATCGTTGAATATCGGGTTGCCAAATGTGGACAAATTCCCTTATATCGGTGGCTTTTCTTCAGCGCCTAACACTAAAGATGTTAGTCAGTTGTTTACCAATACAAACATCAAGCAGTTGTTGAAACTTTTGTTTCTTTCCTGCGGAACCGCGGATAGTCTTATATCGAATAACAATAGGGTAAGGGATTATTGCAAAGCCAATAATATCCCCTACACGGAATGGCTTGTCCAGGGAGCAGGACACGACTGGACTGTTTGGAAACCAAGCCTGTGGAATTTTGTACAAATGGCGGGAGCGGCGGGATTTACGGATTATGGCCCGCAATCTGCTTTTTTACGGATCGAAGCCGAAAGTTACAATACCCAGTCGGGCATTCAAGCCGAAAGTTGCGGTGAGGGGGGGCAGAATATCGGTTACCTTGAGAACGGGGATTACGCTATTTACAATAATATTGATTTCGGCAACGGCGCCACAAGTTTTCAGGCTAGGGTAGCCAGTAACACCAACGGAGGAAATATTGAGATCAGGCTTGACAGCCTTGCCGGTCCTGTAATAGGGACTTGTGCGGTCACCGGAACCGGCGGTTGGCAGAATTGGGTCACTGCAACATGCAATGTCAGCGGGGCTAACGGAACCCATGACTTATATTTGAAATTTACCGGAGGAAACGGTTATTTATTCAATGTGAACTGGTTTCAATTTACCGGCGAAACTTCAAGCAATTTAGTGATTAATCCCGGAATGGAAAACGGAAATACCAACGGATGGGCTGTTAATGGGGCAGGTTCGGTTGCTGTTTCCACGGCTCAAAAACATAGCGGTACGTATAGTTTGTTTTCTACCGGCCGGACTGCCGCCTGGAACGGGCCATTGCAAAATTTAACTTCCGTAGTGCAAAACGGCAAAACTTATACTTGCTCCGGATGGGTAAGACTGGATAATGCAGCAAGCGCTACAGTTATCATGACTATCAAAAAAACGGACGGCAGCGGGACATCTTATACCAATGTTGTAACCGCAACGGGAAACAATAGCGCCTGGGTTCAGTTGGCCGGTAGCTATCCATTGGATGTCACCGGAACTTTAACCGAACTCTCCATTTATTTCGAAGGACCGGCTAGCGGAGTCAATATGTATGTTGATGATGTTTGGGCGCAATAGTTAAACTAAAAAGAGGCTGTTGCAAAAGGAATTAAAATCAAAGAGAAATACAATATATAGCATCAAATAATGAGCAAGTTTTATTTATTGTATTTCTCTATCGATAAATTTTATTTTACAACAGACCCTGAAACCTATTTCAGAGGTTACTATGAATCGAATCATGCTATTTTTAGCTATTATTTTTAAATTGGAGGCTTAGGCAATGAAAAATAAACTTTTAATACTGTTTTCAATACTGTCGATAATTGTTCTCTTTTTTATCACACCATGTTTTGCTGACTATCCGATTTTTTATCAACGTTATACGGCTGATCCATCTGCTTTGGAATACAATGGTCGGCTTTATCTTTATTGTTCCCATGATATATATCAAGCAGGGGCGGGTTACACTATAACCGATGTTACTTGCATATCCACAGATGACTTGAAGAATTGGACGGATCACGGCGAGGTTTTTAAAGCGTCCGGCTGGGCTACAGCAACATGGGCTCCCGCCGTTGTTTACAGAAATAATAAATTTTACATGTATTATGGTAATGGTGGAAACGGTATAGGCGTTGCTGTGAGCAGCAGTCCCACCGGACCCTTTACCGATGCGCTTGGAAAAGCATTGGTAAATAGCAGTACTTCTGGTGTAAACCCGCCTTCAGGGTTTTGGTGCTTTGATCCGGGCGCATTTGTTGATGATGATGGACAGGCTTATTTGTATTTTGGTGGAAACGGGCAGGGGAATACGCGAGTAATCAAACTTAACAGCGATATGATCAGTATTAACGGATCGGCGTCGCAAATTGTAGCTCCGCGTTTTTTTGAGGATTCGTGGATTCATAAGTATAATGGGAAATACTACTATTCATACTCTACAGACTTTTCCCAGGGTGCTGCGACAATTAACTATATGATGAGCAATAACCCGACTACTGGCTTCGTAGATAAAGGCACCATATTGCCTAATCCGCCTTCGAACGACGGTAACAATAATCATCATGCGATAGTATCCTTTATGGGAAATTGGTACATTGCTTATCATAATCATGCTCTGGCAATACAAAACGGTATTACGGACAGTTCGATAAGGGCATATCAAAGAAGCCTGTGTCTAGACAGGTTGTATTACAATTCGGATGGTACCATCCAACCGGTTACAATAACAACTAACGGTTTAACGCAGCTTAAATATGTAAATCCTTATATTACAAATGAAGCTGAAACAATGGCTCAAGAGTCCGGTATTAATGCGGAAGAGTGCAGTGAAGGTGGGCGGAATTTAGGCTACATTGAAAACGGGGACTGGATCATGATCAAAGGGATGGATTTTGGTTCCGGTGCAACATCCTTTGATGCTAGAGTAGCCTCAGCGACTAACGGCGGAAATATTGAGATTCGTCTGGACAGTCCCACCGGAACGCTGGTGGGAACCTGTACTGTTCCAGGCACTGGCGGGTGGCAGACTTGGGTCACCAAATCCTGTTCAGTCAACGGGATATTAGGAGTACATAACTTATACCTGAAGTTCACCGGTGGCACCGATTACCTTATGAATATAAACTGGTACAAATTTAATAGCGGAAGTGTCACTCCCCCGGACAATTTTATTACCAATCCCGGAATGGAGACTGGAAATACCAGCGGGTGGATTGTTAACGGCGCAGGGACGCTTATTGTCTCCAATACTCAAAAACATTCCGGCGCCTATAGTTTATATCATACCGGCCGGACTGCCGCCTGGAATGGGCCGCTCGCGAATATAACTTCCCAAGTGCAAAGCGGCAGGACCTATAATTGTTCCGGATGGGTAAGATTGGATAATACCGCCAGTGCTCCGATTATCATGACCATTAAAAAAGTGGACGGCAGCGGGACATCTTACACCAATATTGCTACCGGGACCGGCAGTAATAATTCCTGGGTGCAATTATCCGGCAGTTATGCATTAACTGTTTCCGGAACTTTAACTGAACTGTCTATTTATTTCGAAGGACCTGATAGTGGAATTAATTATTATGTGGATGATGTTTCGGCGCAATAACTTACCAATCGGGATTTACTGAAATGGATAGTTATGAGAGCAAATGTTTCTGAGTTCAAATTAGCCATAAAAGATTTAAAAAGGTAAATGCCCAAAAAAGGAGGAATAGAACTTGCTAAAAATAAATCATTCGCGTTTATTTAATTATTTATTAGCGTTTTTGTTGTTAGTGACGGTATGGGGCGTGTTACAGGTAAACGCCGCTACCACTAGAGTAGAATGTGAGAATATGTCGACCGGCGGTACATATGCGGGGAAAATCGCTTCGCCTTTCTCGGGAGTTGCTTTATACGCCAACAATGATTATTGTGCAACCAATTACAATTTTACCGCCTCTACCAATACGATTTCCGTCCGGGGCTGTTCCAATAATTCCAGTACCGCCCAAGTAGCTGTCTTAGTCGGCGGAACCCAAGTCGGTACTTTAAACTTTTCCGGAACCACACCTTCAGTCCAGTCCTTGTCCAATGTTACCACCGGAACCGGGACAAAAGAGCTTAGACTGAATGTGACGACCGACACCGGGGCTTGGGATGCATATATGGATTACGTAGAGGTTAGCGATTCCGGCTCAAGTACGGGCAATTTAATTACCAATCCGGACTTGGAAAGTGGAAATACCAGCGGATGGACTGTTAACGGTATAGGTACGATTGCCGTCTCCACCGCTCAAAAGCATAACGGCAGTTATAGTTTATACCATACCGGCCGGACTGCCGCCTGGAACGGACCGCTCTCAAATATAACTTCCCAAGTGCAAAGCGGACAGACTTATAATTGTTCCGGGTGGGTGAGGTTGGATAATAATTCCAGTGCTTCGATTGTCATGACTATTAAAAAAGTGGACGGCAACGGAACGTCTTATACCAATGTTGCTACCGGGACCGGCAGCAATAGCTCCTGGGTGCAACTGTCCGGCAGTTATACATTAACTGTTTCAGGGACATTAAATGAACTGTCCATTTATTTCGAAGGACCTGATAGTGGAATTAATTATTATGTGGATGATGTTGAGGTGAATGGGGGTAGTTCTTCCCCGGTCAAGGTAATGCCTTTGGGTGATTCCATAACTGATGGTTATCTTGTTCCAGGCGGATACCGGATTCAACTATGGAAAGATATTGCGAATAATGGCCTCACGGTGGATTTCGTAGGTTCTCTATCAAATGGGTCGGCCGAGCTTGGAGATAAGAATCATGAAGGGCACTCCGGCTGGCGAATCGACCAGCTTGATGCCAATATTAACGCTTGGATGGATGCCTATAAACCCCGGATTGTGTTGTTACATATTGGTACCAACGACATCACTCAGAATTATGACCTGGCCAATGCCCCCAGCCGGCTGAGTGCTTTAGTCGATAAAATCTGCGTCAAGTTGCCTGCCGGCGGCAAAGTGTATGTCGCCAAAATTATCCCGGAGGTGGGTACGGATTTGAATCAAAAAGTGTTTAACTTTAATAATCAAATTCCGGGAATGATTCAAAATAAGGTAAATCAGGGCAAGTCGGTATATGGAGTTGATATGTACAGCGCGCTTACAACTGCCGATTTAGCGGATACCGTTCATCCTAACGTTACCGGTTACAATAAGATGGGGGATGTATGGTTTAACGCCATCCGCAATGATTTGAAGTAACGTTAATTTTATCAGAAATGAGAATGCAAAGATTAAAAAAGGAGGAATACAATTTGCTAAAAAGACCCCTGCGTGCTTGTATTGGGGTACGATGATAACCCTGCGCTTGGCCGGGTAACCGATCAATGGGATGTAGCCTGTCCGCCTCTCCATGCTGCCTTGCTTGACGCCATCGGCCCTGGAGATTGGTTTGGCAAGAACCTGATCCAGAAAGTTCCGGCGGGTTCTACAACCGCGGTTTACGCCTTATCTGTATTTGTTAGGGCTACAACCCTCATGTTTTTTGAAAACCCGGCTGAAGTGCTCCTGGTTATAATAGCCGACCCTTTCACTAATTTCATTGATGGATAAATCGGAGTTCTTAAGCAGTTCCTTTGCTTTCTCAATTCGCAAATGAGTCACATAATTAATAAAACTTTCTCCCATTTCTTTTGTGAACAGGCGGCTTATATAAGCTTCACTTACATTCAGATATTCGGCTACAGATTTTAAACTGATATTTTTTTGAAAATGGGCCCGGATATATTCCCGGGCTTTTTTTAGTTTCAAAGGAATATTTTCGTTCTTTTGTCTTAACTCCTCAATGATTTTTAAGAGAATGTTTTCAAGAAACTGACTGATCTCATCAATCGTTTCATATTCGTTGATTTTATGATAAAAGTCCAGTTCTTGATGCAAAATATCGTCCGGATGCAGGTCTTTACCAATCAAATAATTGAGAACGTAATAAATGATCTCAATATATAAACTATAAACCATATTGATTTTGGCCGGATTGAGCCCAACAATGTATTGTTTGAGATGATTGGAAATGGTTTGAACCTGGGTGGGATTCAAATTCTCTATCGCTGCAAGGAGGTCTTTCTTAAAAGCGGAAATATTGATTTGGGCAGTGTTTGTTATATTGAGAATATCCTGTTGATGGATGGTTTTGCCTTTTCCCCATATCAAGCGGAATTGAATCGTCCAAGCGGCCTGTTGATAAAGGGAAGGGATGTTTTCAATCCCGTCGGCAAAAGCGCTAACTCCTACCGTTACGGAAATGTTCAATAGTTCCGATAAAGAATACTTAATATCATTGATTAATTGGTTTAATTTTTGAAACATGACCGCGGAACTATGTTCTCCTTCGAAGTTAGCGATTAAAACATAACGCCCCTTGAAAAGACAGAGTACTTCACCGGTGTTGTATTCCATGATTTTTTGCGAAAAAATACCGGTGATCGAATGGTTGATTTTTGCCAGGACTTCACTATCGTATTTATCTTCCTGTAACTTATAATCATCGACATCGAAAAGGCAAACGACATTATTGGTTTTTTTTATTTTGATGTGCAAGGATTCCAATTTCTCCCCGGAAATGTTGATGGGGACACCGGTCACTAAATCTTCAATCACTTTTTGTTTTAACAAGGCGGTGTTATCATTGATTTCTTTTAAATAGCGGTTGGTTGTATCAATATTTTCTTTGATTTTTTCAAATAATTTCAGAAGAGATTCGAAAGATAAATCAGATTTTAAAATATAATCTTGAACTCCAAGCTTGAAGGCTTCCCTGACATAGGGATAATCATTATAAGCGCTCAGCACAATTATGGGAATATTCGGATGAATCGTTTTAGCCTGGCGGATCAATTCAATACCGTTCATTTTCGGCATACTGATATCAGTGAGGACAATATCAATACTGGGGTCGGATTTCAGTTGTTCCAACGCTTCCTGACCGCCGGCCGCCTCAAAGGCAAACTGAAAACCGTAATTTTGCCAGGGACCTAATGTTTGAATGGTTAATCGGACAATGGGTTCATCGTCAACTAAAATGATTTTAAGCATGGACAACCTCTTCTTCCACAGGAGCTGAAAGAATCGGCAATTCCAGCCTAACAGCCGTTCCTTGCCCTAAGGCGCTGGTAATGGTTATTCCGTATTCATCGCCGTGATTGAGACGAATCCTTTGATGAACATTGTAGAGGCCAATTCCATTAAAAGTGTTCCCAGAAGATTCTTTTTCCTGAAGTACCGTGGCAATTTGTTCGGGTGTCATTCCGATACCGTTATCCGCGATTATGATTATTAGGCGGTGATTGAGTTGTTTTGCTTCAATATGTATCAGTAGTTTATCGAATACATCACTCATCCCATGTAAAATTGAGTTTTCCACAATGGGTTGCAACAGTAATTTTAGAATCATAAACTGATTGATTTGGGTATCTACATTATAAATGATATCGAACTTATCGCCGTAACGTAACTTCATAATATAGGCGTAGCTCGTTAGGGTTTCAAATTCTTTTTCGAGGGTTGTAAACATACTCCCTTTACTTAAAGTGTTTTGAAGCAATTTGGTTAAAGCGTCGGTCATTTTCTTGATATTATTGACGCCATACATATCAGCCATCATGGTAATGGAGTTCAGGGTATTCAGTAGAAAATGGGGATTAATCTGGTATTGCAAGGATTTAATTTCCAGTTGTAATTTTTCATTTTTTTCATCTGCGACTTTGATGATTAAATTTTGGATTTCATTGACCATATGGTTAAAGGATTTGTTCAATAACGCTATTTCATCTTCCCCATCTTCCGAAGCCACGGAACCAAAATCGCCTTCCTCAACCCGTTTCATCCGCCCGATTAACCTTTTGATTGGGACAATGACCGTTCCCATGATGGATGTAAAGAAAATAATGATGAAAATGACGGTGATTGTAAATAAAAATGCAATAATTACCATCATCACATGGGTAAAACTACTCGTAAGTTCTTTATAGGATATGGAGTTGATAACCTTCCAATTGGTGCTGGGAATCGAGTAATAAGTGACTAATAGATCCTGATGATTTTGTTTGTAGCGGAACGAACCGAAATCCTTTTCGTTAATGCGCTCCTTTTTTAAAACCTCCCTTATCCCATTGTCCACATTGGATACGGGTTCTCCCTGATTAGTAACGATATCCACTTTACCAACTTTGGACAAGTTTAATTTGGAACTTTTCTGATAAGTGTCTCCGCTAAAGGTGAAAAAAACCATTTCAACATCATTGGTGGCAATGTTTTCCGGAAGTTCATTCAGGGCGGCGATGGCAATGGAGTATTTCCCGTTATTTTGGTTTTCAGTGAAACGGGAATTTTTAATTTTGCCGATAACCTTGACAGATTCTTTATGTGCCTTCATTTCACGGTACCAAGATTGGCTTTTAATGGTTGAAATATCGATGGGAGGCGGGTTTCGATAAAAATAATAGTCATTGTTTCGGAAGATAAAATACACTCCGATCAAATTAGTCGTGTAGTTGAAGTAATAATTTAATTTCCTGTCAATTTGCCCCGATAGTTCAAATTTCACAAACTGATTGGCGGCCATGTTCCATTTGGCGACTGAAGGAATAATGTCATTATCATTCATGATGCTGGATACGGAAAAAATGAATTGCAGGTTGTTATCGTCAATTTTCTTGGCAATTTCCTCGGTTAATTGCAGATTCTTTCTTTGGTTGTTTTCAATGAGTAAGTTTAAAAATGATTTCGATAACAAGATGCCCGCAATGAACAGAGGGATGGGGATCAAAACCAAAAAAAGCAATATCATTTTGGAAATAACGCTTTTTTGCAAAAAATGCATGATTTGTTTTTCCTTCTTTGATCTATCCACTCTAATTTTACTACACCAATACTTTATTTTATATGATTTATCTTGTTATGAGTTGATTTTTTTTGATGGCAATAGTACAAAAATATCAAAAATGTTCAAGAAAAATCATAGGTTCCCGGCCCTAGCCTTTCTATAATGAAGTTATGAGAATACGGGTATGGAGGAGAGATTTGCCATGATTTGCAGAAAATTACCAAAGATTTTTTATGGGGGAGATTATAATCCGGACCAGTGGCCTGAGGAGATATGGAATGAGGATATGAGACTCTTTAAAAAAGCCGGAGTCAATATGGTAACCCTTCCGGTGTTTAGTTGGGCCAAACTTCAACCTGCGGAAGACACTTATAACTTTGAATGGCTGGATAAGGTATTGGACCTGGTTGTCCAAAATGGTATTTACGTATGTCTTGCCACTCCCACTGCGGCGCAGCCTGCTTGGATGTCCCTGAAATACCCCGAGGTCCTTCGGACCGATGAAGATGGAAGAAAAAGAACCCATGGTAAAAGATTGAATTATTGTCCCAACAGTAGCATGTATCGCAAATTTTCAGCAAAAATTGCAGGTAAAATGGGAGAAAGGTATAAAGATCATCCTGCACTGGCTCTCTGGCACATCTCCAATGAGTATGTTGAAGGCGGATATTGTTACTGCGACAACTGCGCCAAAGAATTCCGGACCTGGCTTAAGAAAAAATATGGAAGTTTGGAAGAATTGAACAGAGTATGGAATATGAGCTTTTGGGGACATACAGTTTACAGTTGGGATGAAGTTGTTGTTCCTTCCAATTTAAATGGGGATAACAAATGTCTTCAAGGAATGAGCCTGGACTATTACAGGTTTATGTCGGATTCACTACTTGAATGCTACCGAAATGAGTATCATGCAATAAAGGCTCATACGCCCGATATTACGATTACTACAAACATCTGGACAGTCTGCAAAAGGTTGGATCTTTTTAAATGGGCTGAGTCGATGGATGTTGCGGCCTGGGACAATTATCCCCAAATGGGAGAACCCTTTCATAACATTTCTTTAAAGCATGATGTAATCCGTGGACTAAAAAACGGAGAGCCTTTCATGTTGATGGAGCAGACGCCCAGCCAGCAAAATTGGCAGGAATATAACAGCCTTAAAAGACCGGGAGTTATGAGATTGTGGAGTTATCAGGCCCTGGCACATGGAGCGGATAGCGTAATGTTCTTTCAACTTAGGCGCTCCTTTGGCGCCTGTGAGAAATATCACGGAGCATTGATTGCTCACGCCGGGCATGAGAATACCCGGGTGTTTCGCGAATGCGCCGAGTTGGGCGCGGAGTTGAATAAACTGGGGGATGGGATTCTTGATTCGAAATGCAATGCTAAGGTCGCTATGATGATTGATTTCGACAATTGGAATGCCGTTGAGTTATCAAGCGGACCCAGTATTGCTTTAAAATATTGGCCCCAAGTGGAAAAATATTATAAGTCGCTTGCGGTGTTGAATGTTTCGGTCGATATCGTCAGGCCGGATTGGGATATCTCCCAGTATGACCTGGTGATTGCCCCGGTTCTTTATATGATGAAGCCTGATGTGGCCAGCAATCTCAAGAAGTTTGTGGAAGAGGGGGGAACCTTATTAACAACCTTCTTCAGCGGGATAGTGAATGAAAATGATTTGGTGACTTTAGGCGGGTATCCCGGCGAACTCCGAAAGCTCCTGGGTATTTGGGTGGAAGAAATCGATGCTCTCCCCCCGGATATGAAAAATTCGATTATCGTTATCAAACCCCTTGGCAATATGGAGGGAGATTACGAATGCGGAATGCTCTGCGATTTGTTGCATCTTGAAGATGCCAAAGCTTTAGCGGTTTATGGTAAGGATTTCTACGCGGGTATTCCCGTACTCACTGAAAATATTTTTGGTAAAGGCAAGGCTTATTACCTCGCCTCAGATCCTGTACAACGGTTTTTAGATGGCTTGATAAAATATCTTTGCGACTCCAAAGGAATCAAAGGGCCCTTTGAACCGGTAGAGGGTGTGGAGGTAACCCAAAGAGTTAAGGTTCATAAGGTATTTACTTTTGTTCTGAATCATAATGACCATTCTGCTGATGTGAGCTTGGACGGGAAGGAATATTTAGAACTTTTAACCGGTAAACGCATCTGCAACAGCATAACACTGGAACCGAAAGGGGTTGCAATTTTGAAGTCCATTATTTAAACCTCGATCCGGCAAGTACATTACAATTTTTCTGCTTTGACGCAGAAAAATTGGCCGGATCGGGTTTATTGGCTGAGTCCGGCAAGTTTCGATGTTTAGTGGTTTTTGTAGGTTACTTGCCGGATTCAGGTTAAAATTACATCGACTTATCAAGAAATATCAAAAAAGTGAAAACTAAATCATGTTGTTCCATCTTGCCGGGACTTATAATTCAATCACGAGGTTGAATCCTTGAAAATACAGAAAAAATTTAAGGGAGGATTGTAATGAAAGGTCAAAAGTTTACTAAAGTGTTCCAAGTTTTTTTAGTTGTCGCACTGGCTGTGTATTGTATGAGCGCCGCATTTGCCGCCGATAAAGTCACGTTAAGCGTGGGTCTCTTGGCTGAAGATTTGGACTTTTTCCAGGCGCATATCAATGATGCTTCTTTCAAAAAGATGTTGCCCAATGTGAACATTGATTTCCAGCAGTCCAAAGATACAGAGGAAATGTCCCGCATCCAAAGAGTGCGGATGGCTGCCAAGGAAATGCCGGATGTGTTCTATGTTAAACCTTATGATATTTTACCGCTCAAAGATTCGATGGCGATGTGGGCCCCTACAGAAAAACTGGTCAAAGAGAATAAGTTCGTCAATACGTTTGCGGTCAATACGAACAATGGGAAATATTACGGCTTGCCCATGAAGACCTTCTACGAATGGGTTTACTATCGAAAATCCATTTTTAAAGAATTGAATTTGACTGTCCCGAAGACTTGGGATGAATTTATCACCGTGACCAAGAAGATTAAAGCAAACGGTAAATATATCCCAATTGCCCTAGGGGCGAAAGACACCTGGCCAACCTATCCTTTTAATGAATTTATGCCGCATTTAATTTCCGGCGATGCCAATATTCTAGCGAATGCTGCTAAGCAAGATAATCCTTTTGGGCCGGATGGCGGTTTTTACAAATCCTATACCATGATTGACACTCTATATAAAGCGGGAGTTTTCGGGGATCCCTTAGGTACCAGCTGGCCAGAGCAGGAACAATTGATGGCTGCTAAAAAAGCCGCCATGACCTGCGTCGGTCAATATTTCCTGCCGGATTATAAAAAAATGGGTGGAGATATGAATGACATCGCGGTTTTTCCGCTTCCGGTCGGAAGTGCGGCTAAACCTGTTAAAAAGCAAATGGCCATGCTCGACTTATTCTGGGCTATCGGTAAAAACAGCAAACATCCCGCTGAAGCCAAAAAATTTATTGAATGGTTCTTTAGTCCGGCCATTTATAAGGCATATCTGACCGACCGGTTTATGTCTTCCACCATAAAAGGGATTGATGCCGACAATATTTTTAGTGAAGGGCTGAAAAAATACAATTATCAACCTTTCTTATATGTTCCAGGCGACGAAAATTACACAAAGCTAGTGAATGAGACGAGGTTTGATACGAAAACCATTGGTTCCCAAATGTTGGCAGGGATGTCTTATAAAGATATATTAGCTGATTTTAATCGAAAATGGGTTGAAGCCCGCAAAAAATTGGGTATTAAGTAATTTGTGGAGAACGGATAAGTTGCCATGCCCACTTAAACCGGGTATGGCAACTTTCTTTTAAGGAGGTCATTTGATTTGGGAATCAGTTACAGTTTGCAAAAAAAACTCATTATCCTGGGGTTTCTGGCTATTCCGGTCTTGCTTTTGATGGTGTTTATGTTTTATCCAACCTTGAAACTTTTTCAATTCAGTTTAACCAATTGGGACGGCTACTCACCGGCATTTAAATATGTGGGATTGGAAAACTTTCGCCAATTGATTTTAAAGTCCAATGATGTTTGGATTGCTTTACGAAATAATTCCTATTATTTTTTCATCCATCTGTTGGCAATCCCGTTTGAAATCGGTGTGGCATCCATTTTGTGCGGCAAGATTCGCAGCTCAAAGTTTTTTCAGTCCATCACCTTTTTGCCTTATGTAATCAATGGTGTTGCAGTCGCTTTGACCTTTTCCTATTTTTACTCACCCAACGGCGGCGCCTTGAATTCAATGTTGGATTTTTTGCATTTAAGCATACTGAAGATGGGCTGGCTAAGCAATATTTATATTGTAAACTTTGTGCTTGTTTCGGTTTCTTTGTGGCGTTTTTGCGGTTTGCATGTCATCCTTTTCATTGCGGGCATTTTATCCATACCCAGTGAATATTACGAGGCGGCTTCCATTGACGGGGCCAACAGTTTTCGCCAATTTACCAACATCACCGTCCCAGGCATCAAGACTGTGTTGGAATTGGTTTTATTTCTGAACGTGAGAGGGGCTTTATCGGTATTTGATATTCCCTTCCTAATGACCAACGGGGGTCCGGGATATGAAACTTCCACCTTTATGGTTTATACCATTAAAACGGCGTTTCAGTTTAATCAATACGGACTTGCCTCCGCAATGGCGGTTATTTTGATGATTTTGATTATTATCTTTGGTTATCTCCAAAGTAAAGTCATAAAAATTAAGGGGTGAATGAAATGAGCAGCATTGTTACATCAACTTCCTCGAAAATGAAATTCGGGCAAACAGGGTTCTTTCAATATTTGGTGATGGGCGTTATTACGCTGATAGTTTTTGTACCGCTACTGATCATTGTCCTGGCGTCGCTGAAGACTTTGCCCGAGATTAGCCAGATGACCCCGCTCGCTTTACCCCATTCGTTTTATTTGGGTAATTTTAGTGAAACGTTTGTCAAAGCGAAAATCATTTTGTCGTTGTTTAATTCGTTAACCATCGCCTTAAGCAGCGTTATCATCAATGCGTTGATGGGGGCCATGGCAGCCTTCATTATCGCCCGTTTTGACTTCAAGTTCAAAAAAGTCGTGCTGGGAATGTTCCTGGTGGCGATGGTGATCCCTTTTTATACTGTGGAGGTCGCCCGGTTTCAATTAATTAAAGAAATGGGCCTGTATAACACTTTGTATGCGCCAATTTTAATCTACATAGGAGCCGACATGATGCAGATTTTCTTATATAAGCAGTATATTGATAAGGTCTCCGTATCCTTGGACGAGAGTGCGATGTTAGACGGCGCTTCCTATTTTAAAATATTCTCCAAAATTGTTTTTCCCTTAATCATGCCGGCTGTCGCCACCCTTGCGATTATTAAATTTGTTGATATCACCAATGATATGTATATACCGTATCTTTACATTCCATCTGATAAATTCCGGACATTGACTACGACCCTCATGACTTTTGCCGGTGACCGCTCGGTGAACTGGGCAAGTATTTCCGCATGTATCATTTGGATTTTAATCCCCACTTTGCTGGTATATTTTTCGTTTCAAAAGTATATTTTGAAAGGTATTACTGCGGGTTCAATTAAAGAATAATCCAGGCGCTTCATAGTCGATGATTACAAGAAGGTTTTGGCTTGCTTGTTAAAAGCTAAAACCTTCTTTGTTTACCTTTATTACCATCTTGAGTGGGACATTATTGCTTTTTAAAAATTGCCGCTCTTGGATAATCTATAAAAAAATTAAAGAAGAAAGGGAAGGACGTCACCAAATGGAAGGTCGGCGAGCAGATTGGGGGAACGTTGGGGTTGGCAGGGGTTTACGGAGCAAAGGCCAATGGTTTTCCAATCGGCGATATCTTTGCCAAAGGGATAACCATCAAGTGCAGACAGGCTTTAGTTCAAAACTACCTGGATGAATTATTGAAATATATCGCGAAGGGACGGTTCCGGGGTGGATGATATCATCACCCATACTTTTCCTCTTGACGAGGCCATGAAAGGTTACCAAATCTTCTCCAGAAAAGAGGACGATTGCGTCAAAGTTGTCATGCACCCCGTCCATTAAAACCATAGCCGTTTCCAAATTTTAAAGGATGGACATGGAAAACGAGAGCCTCCAAAAGAATGGCGTTCACCAGGTGACAATGGATTTGTTTTATGTCCCGGTAATGAAGATGTTCTTTAATGATTATTTGATTTAAACAGGTACCTCTTTACGAACGTATGTTTGTGGGATATAATAAATACAAACATATGTTTGGAGGGCGATATAATGGCTCAACAAAAGAACTTATCATTAATAGAATTCCAAGATAAATTCAATACTGAAGAAGCTTGTCGGGAACATCTTTTTAAAATACGTTGGCCACACGGGTTTAAATGCCCGAAATGCGGAAATTCACAATACTATTTTATAGTCAAGCGTCATTTGTATCAGTGCACACAATGTAATTATCAAGCTTCTTTGACTGCCAATACGATTATGCATAAAACCCGGACGCCTTTAAAAATTTGGTTTTGGATGATTTACCTTTTAGGCCGGGATAAACGAGGTAAATCAGCTTTGTCGCTCAGTAAAGAACTACAGATTCATTACCCTAAAGCGTGGGCAATGGCACAGAAAATACGAGAAGCTATGGTTCAAAAAGATGCTAATTACAAACTAGCTGGACTCGTGGAAATGGATGAAACCTATTTCGGCGGTCCTAAAAAAAGTGATAAGCGCGGTCGTGGTACCTCAAAAGCGAAAGCTTTGGTTGAAATCTCATTAACAAGAGCGGGAAAACCTAAGTATGCAAAAATTCAAGTGGTTAATCAATTAAACCAGGAGATAATCCAAGAAAAGCTTAAGGAATTCATAGAATTAGGCAGTACCATTCAAACCGACGGCTTTCGGATTTATTCAAAAGTATATCTCCAAGGATATGGTAGAAAAGCTTTAATTTCCAAAAACTTAAAGCCATCCGATATGATGAAATGGGTACATGTGATTATTAGTAATGCAAAAGCCTATATTAACGGCACATTTCATGGCCTGGAAGAAAAGCATCTCCAAAAATATCTCGATGAATTTTGCTACCGCTTTAATCGCCGTTTTTGGGAAGGCCAATTGTTTGATCGTTTATTAAATGCCTGTTTAATGACTAATTCTGTCAGCTATGCTGAGCTAATGAAATAATCATTT
>JAEZCE010000083.1 GCA_023429995.1 Bacillota bacterium
TCACTGGAATAGAAGCTCTCACAATGGCTTCAATCTGAGGACAAACTTCTTTGCCACCCTCTAATTTAATAGCGCCGGCCCTTCCTTCCTTAATCAGTCTGCCTGCATTAACCACAGCATCATAAACAGAGGTCTGATAAGACATAAAAGGCATATCTGCTACTACTAGAGAATCCTTTGCCCCTCGACTCACCGCCCTAGTGTGATGGATCATGTCTTCCATTGTTACCGATAAGGTGTCTTCATAACCTAAAATAACCATGCCCAAAGAATCCCCTACTAATAGGGCATTGATTCCCGCCTCATCCATCAGCTTGGCTGTGGAATAATCATAGGCTGTGAGCATGGTTATTTTTTCATGATTTAATTTAGCATTCTTAAAAGTTATCACTGTATTCTTCACTGTTCTTCTCCTCCAATAATTTGATGAGTTCCTCATAATCTTGATGAGGATACTTTATCTTTGCAAGATTCAATAGTTTGAGAGAAAGTAATCTATACAGATTTCTATCTGAGCCTGTTAATGCCTCCATATGCTTTTTTACCGTTCCTATATCGCCTCTTTCTACAGGTCCGGTTAGCGCTCCCACTAATCCTTTATCACATACATTTTGTATGTTTCCCGCCACTAATGGCCAAATTGCCTTTAGTGCATGTGTTTCTTCAAATCCACATTGTTTCATTAATGTCACGCCTTGCTCTAATAAGGCAATCATCTGATTGCTTACTGTTACTGCTGCCGCATGATATAAGGTCTTATGTGTCTTTGAAATAATCTGATAAGGATTACCTAGTTGGCAAAATAAAGCTTTGATTTCTTCCATTTTTTCTAAATCCCCTTCAATGGAAAAATAGGCTTGCTCTAGATATTTGTAGCTTTCTTCTTTACTATTGATTGCATAAAGCGGATGGATAGAATAACCATATGCCTTACAATCTTCTATGTCAGAAAAGACCGTGGATGCTAATGATCCACTACAGTGACAAATTATTTTATTTTCAATTGGTAGCTTGCTAATGTCATCCCATACATTTTCGATTTCACCATCTGGCGTCGTAATAAATAGGGTATCACTCGCTTTTACTAATTCTATTAAATTCTCGAATCCTTTGGTTTGTGTAAAGTCTGCAGCCTGCTTCGCAGAATCAAAGCTCCTGCTATAATAACCTACAACGCTTACTCCTTTTTCACAAAAATAGCGTCCCAGAGAAAAGCCAACTTTCCCTGCACCAATTAACCCAATTTTCATTGCCTCACCCCCTGATATGAAAGTGATGCCCAAAGTCTTATTCCCATAGGATACAAGCTTTTGAAAACAAAAAATATGTCTAGTATAGTTCTTTGTAAGATACCATCCAAAATCAATATATCACATTATTGCATTTTATAATAGATTAATTATTCTGATAAATAGATATTTTATTTTTATCCCCAGTTTTGTATTTCTATAAGATTACCTTCAGGATCGCTGATATATACTGCTGTTAGTAGCCCTAATGTTTCATACTGTTTCTTAACTATTTCTCCATATTGCTTAGCTCCATAAGCTAATGCCTTCTTAAGTACTTCTTCAACGCTATCTACATGAAAAGCTAGGTGCCCAAACCCCTGTTTACTAATATGTCTTTCCTGATTTTCACCTTCTGGCTCATAAGAAAAAATCTCTAAAGTTGGTCCTAGTTCGCATCCTGGTAAGCTCAAATGTATTCCTTTCACTTTTACATTCTCAACTCCAGTCATTTGCTCAATCAATTCTCCAGATAAATCTCTTTTAGGTCCATATGGCTTACATTCAAAAACCTCAATGTAAAATTGAGCTAAATCTTGCCAATCCCTTGCAATAATGTTTGTATGTGTGTATTTAATCCCCATTGTATATCACTCCTTTTAGTTTTTTAATTTCTTAGCTCATTATTGTATCCTTTATATAGATAAAAAGTTTAAATCATAACATATGTATTTATAAATTATAATGATGGATAAGGATATTTTAAGATGGATAGAGTAACTATTTTTAATAGCTTGCATATATGATCATACCCACTTTATTATACAGAATATTTTAGCATTTATGCATATTAGTGTAAACTATTATTCTTTGTTGCTAAAAATATACTCTCCATATATATCTTCCTTAATTTCCACATAATAAAAGATAGTCTTAACTCCAATAGCAGACTATCTTTTATACAACATCTTATTTAACAATAGTAATAAATACACCGTATCAATGGGTTCCTTTTCATTATCTAATCCTCTATAAAACCTTCTTCTTTAACTCTTCCCATTTCATATCTCGTTCTTCTATAATCCTTGCTATATCCTCTTCATCTAAATGCTTAAATCTACTTTGCCTTTTAAGATAAGCTTCCACACTAGAAAAGCTTTTAAGTGATTTATTCAGCTTATACTCCCCATTCTCATACTCAGCCAAATACCATAAGCCACATTCAACGGCTTCTCTTGCAATAGCTATGGTATCGCTACTTTCTATCCCCCATCCAGTAGGACATGGTGCTGCTACGTGAATATAGGAGGTGCCTTGTACTTTACTGGCTTTCTCTACCTTTTTAATATAGTCTGGAATGTTTCCTACACTAGCTGTTGCAGCATATTTAATGCGGTGAGCTGCTACAATATCAAACATATCTTTTTTTATGTTTTTACTTCCATGAATATGATTACCTGCTGGTGTTGTTGTAGTTTTAGCCCCATAAGGCGTAAGAGAGCTTTGTTGAACTCCTGTGTTAATATAAGCCTCATTGTCATAGCAAATATAAATGATTTTATCATCCCTATCTATAGCTCCTGATAGTGCTTGAAGACCTATATCAGCTG
>JAEZCE010000084.1 GCA_023429995.1 Bacillota bacterium
TCAAGGTCATCAAATTAAATCGCCAACTATTATAAAATAGGCTCGCGATTTTTGCCGACCGCGGGTTAAAAACGTTTTAACCCGCGGATTGAGATCAAAGCATCAAAAAACGCCCCGGTCTCTAACCACAGCGTTGTGTATTTCTGTCCTAAATTGTGGAACCCTCGGGATTCCGGCGGGATTCCTTCGGAATCCCGAGGAATCCCGAGGAATCCAACATTGACCCATTACCATATTATCACATTTTTTCGAAAAAAGTGTGTCGATTTTGTCCCGATAACCATAGAGGCTGATATGAAAAGGTTTTAGAGAATTTTCCAAAACAATATTCCTGATAAATGCCCGGTTGAAAAATTCAAACGTTGAAACTCTTAATTGACGCAGCTTCCAGCTATCACTCATGGAGTTATCCATAGGCTGATATCGGGCAGTGGCCTCAAAATAAAAAAAATTTTTAAACTAAAATCCGGTAAACTGATCCAGCCGGGAAATTTGCTGTTTAAAGATGACTCAGCAAAACTGCCCCCTATCGACTCTCCCCTTCAGGAACCCGGTCGGTTAAAGATGTTCGGTAGCATTTCCCCTCCCTTTGACCGCTGGCCTGTTTCAAATGCTAAAGGGAGGGGAAGATCGATAGGCTGCAACAAGCGCCGCATTTCTTTCAGGTATGCTTTAGGCCAATTGCAACAAAAGCCGACATCAAGCGTCTTTCCCCTCCCTTGGGCGGATATATTTTGCTGACAGTCAAAGGGAGGGGAGCGGCTTGGCGCCTCTACCCGCATCAAGATAGCTGGAGGGGTGAGTTGCTTTTAGGCTTTTGGCCAAATCATTGATTCGAAATGGCCAAATCCTGTCAATCCTAAAATCCTGTTCATCCTGTTTCAGTTCTTTCCCTTAGGCCCGCAGTATTGAAGAATGCCTAAAAAAGGTTACGGCGACAGGATTAACGGGATTTACAGGATTAAAACCTAGTCGGGCTGAAAAAACAGATAATTATTGATTTTTTTCTTTCATAATTGATCCTTTTTTTTCGAAAAGGATCGTTTGTTTTCGAAAAAAACCCTTTTTCCCGTTCATTCAATCGTTTGAATGACGGAAAGGATCCATTTTGTCGTCCGGAGGACCGATCGCCTCACCCAAAGGATCAATTCCGTAACTGAATCGATCCATTCTTCCCATAAAAAGTCCTTTCGGTCGTCCAAAAGATCGATCCGGCTCCAAAAAGGATCATTTTCCCCCTCCGATCGGTCCCTTTTTCTCCAAAAAGGATCCTTTCCGTGACAAAAATGATCCTTTCTCCCGTTGAAAGCATCCTTTCCGTCGCCAAAATGATCCTTTCCGTAACGGAAAGGATCGTTTGACTCATTTATAGGATGCTTCCCTCCCCTCAAAGGATTCTTTCCGCGGTAAAAATGATCATTTCGGTGATTCAGAGGACCGATCCGCTGACCCCAACCATTCTTTCCGTGACCCAAAAAATTCCTAAAACGCCTTCTTCCCTTTACGAAAACCTTCCGCCATCCCCCTGCAACTCTTGAAGGACGATTTTCTGGATTTCCCGGTGCGCGGGCAAAAAACCATGGATTTTGCGGGGCGCATAATCATCTTCCACAATATAATGCCGGTTGGCCGCAATTTCAGTGCTTTGCACCGGAACCGTCTGATCCCCCTCGCCGATCCAGGCGGCAATCCTGCTTTGGAATGGATGTTGGGCTTCATCAACATGGAGTTTCATGGCGATAATGGCGGTTTGAATGTGGCTTGGGAAGGGGCAGCCGGCCAATTCCAAAAGCAGCGGATGCCGGCGGCCCAGTATCAAGGGGGTCCATGCCCGGCTATCCCCGGGTAAAAAAAGGTCGCCCTTGTTTTTATGAAATTCCGTTTTGCAAAAATCGGCCCGGGGCGAACCTAAAAATGGCGGAGCAATCATAATCAGTTTGTGGATATCGTTTTGATAGAAGGGAGAGGCTGTATAATACTTGCCGATAATGCCTCCCAGGCTGAAAGTGACCAAATCCATCGTCGGGCTGCCGGAAAGGGCTCTGGCCCTTGCGATCTCCAGTTCCAGGCGTTTGGCCGACTTTAAAATCGGATCGAGCGTGGGATAAGAAAACCAAAATAAATCCTCCCCCGGCCGATACCCTTCGGATAACAAAAAGCTAAACATGCTGCCCGCTTTCGGTTCCCTGGAGAAATACCCCGGAACGCCGAAAGTATGCCGGGCATTACTGGCTATGCCGTGGACCAACAATAGCGGTTTCATCAAGGACTCCTTTTGCGATAATCAACGTTCTTAACTCAATTCTATTTTTTAGTCATCCACCCCAGTATTTACTGGGGCAATCGTAAAGATGAAAATGAGCCTAAACCCGACCCTAGCCCTTAAAGGGTAATAGTCCAACTTTCGGGTCTATTATTGGCCTTCGTTGGTCAAGCTACACCTTTAGGCCTGCAATTCCAACAAATTCCCTTTAAGTGGAATTGTGGAACAATTCCTTAAAAAACGCTAAGCGTTTTTAGGGGAAGGGTAGAAGCATTTGGGCAAAAGTATTTTCCAGGTAGGAAAATACCGATCCCTGCTGAATTAATCTTAATATTGGGATTCATAAGGGCTGCGCGAACGCCCGCTTCATTCGGCGCATAGACTATAGCGCTAGGATTTTAGCGCCATCCGGAGGAGATAGAAATGAATTATCATGCCCACCCCGTCCTTGAACGGAAAATCGAAAATGCCCGGATTCAAATGACCTACCCTGAAATTCAGGGGCTGGGAGATTTTGATCTCCAGACCAAAATGAATGAGAAAATCCGGGATACCGTCTATAAAACCATTTGGAATCATGGCTTTGATGAAGATCCCGGCCTCTTTGTAACCGGCAATACTCAAGTTACCCTGAACCAAGCCGGTCTTTTAAGTATGGTCATGCGGATCAGTTTCGAAAATAAAGCCTATTCCACCCGTTTCCTGAAAGTCAAAGCTCTGACCCTCAACTTGCAAAACGGCGTCATTTATAAGTTTGAAGATTTATTTAAAAACAACCGGGATTACGTCGCCCGGCTCAATAAGATCATCAGGCGCCAAATCGTGGAACAGGATATTCCGGCGCTCAAAAAGTTCCACACCGTGGAGCGGGACCAAAGGTTCTATTTGACCCCCAACTCTTTGGTGATTTATTTTCCGCGCCATGAATACACCCCTACCCATTTGGGAATCTTGGAATTTACAATTCCTTACGCGGAGCTAAGGGATTTAGCATACGAAAAAGGACCGCTTCATTCGATGAAATCGTTGGAATCCCGGAAGCTGTCCGTTGGCGAAAGCGCCAACGGGCAAAACATCCGGTTGATGATGGATCAAACTTTGGAATTATCCCTGACCACCAATCCTTCAACCGGATATACCTGGCAGTCCATAGAAAAACCAGACCCGGATATTCTTCAGGAAACCCGGCATTTTCTTTTGCCCCAGGGCAAAAACCCCGGGTCGCCATCCCTGGAATACTGGCAGTTTAGCCCGGTGAACGGCGGTACAACTTCCATCGTCTTGGAGTATAAACGTTCCTGGTCGAAGGAACCGCCGCTTAAAACCTTTGCGATCCAGATCGTGGTTTCCTAAAAAACCAATACCGTCCAAATCCAATGGCCCATCACTCCTGAAAAACTTCGAAGCATAATGGACCATCACTCCTGAAAAACTTCGATAGCATTTTGAATCCATTTTAGTTCAGCTTGGTAATGAAGTAAATGATGGGTAAAAATAAGTTGGGCTTTTTTTTGAAATTCAAGGGCCATTTGCGGCAGCGTTTCGGTTTGGTGATCCTCGATATGTTGAATAATCCGCTCGATTTTTTCTTTTTGCTTCGTCAGCGATGCGATGACGAGTTCCGTCTGTAAGACTTCATGAAAATATAATACCGCATCCTGCTCAAACACAAATTCACAAGGATGATTCAATAACATCATCAGCAGTCTTTCAAATTCCTTCCTTCCTGCCTCAGTTATCTCGTAAACTGCGCGTTCAGGTTTATTACCTTCCCTTTCTTCGGAAACAGTGACCAAACCCGTCTGCTGCATTTTTTCTAAATGATAGTAGATCGTGGGAAGCTTAATCCGGGTGAAATCCGCGGCATTTTCCGAGAGCAACTGTTTCAAGCGATAACCGTGTTGCGGGCCAAAACGGATTAAAAATCCCAAAATATAGGTTTGAACGATCATGTTTCTCCTCCAGCCAACTTTTAATTCAGCGCTGAGTATATCATTCGAATTTTAAGAAGTCAATCATTAGGCTTATTGACAGAAAGAAACATTTATTTTATAATTAATCAGCATTGATTAGTCAGCGCTGACTATAAAAAGAAAATGCCAAATCATCCATGGGGGAAAAAATAATGGTTAAACCGCGTGTAAAAGAAACGGATAACGGAATTCAAAACCCCTTCGACATTACGGTTTTTGACAAAATGCGGCGAAAAATGAGGGACGATAACCATCTGGATACGGTCCGACTTATTCAGTCCGGTATCCATAACGGCCTCGCGCTGGAGATTGGTCCCGGCCCCGGCTATCTAGGCTTGGAATGGTTACGCAGAACAACCGGCACGACTTTAAAAGCCGTCGAGATTAGCCAGGGTATGATTCTACTGGCTCAAAAAAACGCAGATGAATACCAGCTTCGTGACAGACTTACATACATCCTGGGTGACGCCCAAAATTTGCCCTTTGACAATGAAAATTTTGACGCCGTTTTCAGTAGCGGCTCGCTTCATGAATGGGCTGAGCCAAAGCAAATATTCAATGAAATATATCGTGTTTTAAAGCCAGGCGGCAGGTATTATATCAGCGACTTACGCCGGGATCTGAATCCGGCGCTGAAAGCGCTCCTCATCAAAAGTACCGAGCCCAAGGAAATCGTTCCCGGTTTCATCACATCGATCCATGCGGCTTATACAAAAAAGGAACTACAAGAATTATTGTTATCTTCGAAGCTAAAAGAGGCGGAAGTCAGAAAAAATATAATGACTCTTGAAGTAACAGGAATAAAAAAATCGGGGTGAGCAGAAAAATCGTAAATAAGCTGTTGCAAAAGTGATTGATTCAAATCAATGAGAAATACAATATACCGCATAAATAATCGGCAAAACTTTAGATATATTGTATTTCTCTATCGATAAATCTTATTTTGCAACAGGCCCGAACTTCAAAAATGGACGGCGTCTTTTAAAAAGTCACATACATCTCTTTTTTAGCGCCGCAAACAGGACAGTTATCGGGAATTCCGTCAACAATCGTGTGTCCGCAAATCGGGCAAATATTGACCGATTGAATCTCCAGATCCTTTCCTTGTTTGACCGCGTCTTGGGCATCCTTAAACAGACCGGCGTGAATCTTTTCGGCTTCCAGCGCAAAATGAAAAGACCGCTCGGCGCCTTTTTCGCCCTGAAATTGGGCACTATGTAAATAAACCGGATACATCTGTTCCACTTCATGAAGTTCCCCATTGATGGCGCCCTGCAGATTATCGACCAAACTTCCCGTTCCGAATACCGCTCCGGCGGTTACCGAATGATCCCCGGGCTGACTGCTTAACTCTTTGAAATGATTGGTGGCATGAACCTGTTCCGCATATGAAATCCCTTTAAATAGCTTCCCCACGTTCGGAAAACCTTCTTTTTCGGCCTGCTTTCCCCAAGCGATATACCGCATATGGGCCATGCTTTCTCCACCATAGGCCGAACGTAAAAAATCGGCAGTCATTGCGTTTTGTACTGACATTTTATTTCCTCCTTATTTTTTTTACTATTTCCTATTTAAACTTGATTGATTAAAATTTTTGCCCTTCAGATTCATTCATTCGAGAATACCTTGTCATTTTATGCCTTCAATTTTTGCATTCCACACCTCCTATAAAAAAGCAGACTATGATTTCTTCCACAATTTTCTTTTTGATAGTATTACTATATAGTAATTATTACTATTTTTCAATAAAAAATAAAACTTTTCTATCCGAAAATTGCTTCCTTCGCCGGATCAATTGTTTTTAATGTTTGTCCCGGCGTCATGCATCGACTTGAGCCGCTCCAAAATCTGGCCGATGGTAATGTTTTCCCATTCAATGCCGTTCAAAGATTGTTTTTGCTCGATGGCGTTTTTAAAAGGTACGGTTTTACCGGAGTCGCCGATGCAAATCGCCCCGATAATGGTTTGATCTTTAACAAAAATTCTCCGGTAAATGTTCTTAGCCCGGTCTTCTTCAATAATCGTCCGGGCTCCGCCGGTTTCGGAGACATCCCCCATGGAAAACAAGGAAGTTCCAAAAGCATTCAACGCCGTTACCGGAATGCCGGGCCGGTAAACTATGGAACGGCCCGCCATATTATAGCCGGCAATCTTGCCTTGCCCGGCGGCGATATTCCACAAACCATAAACCCTCCCCTCATACTCGGCCACGTCGCCGGCTGCATAGATATTGGGGACGCTTGTTTGCATCTTATCGCCCACAACAATTCCCCGGTTGATTTGAATGGCGGTTCCTTTTACAATATCCGTATTGGGCTGAATGCCGGTTGAATATAACACCATATCGCATGGAAATTTTTGACCATCCCGCATTTCCACTCCCCAAACCGCTTGATTCCCATAAATCTTGACCACTTCGGCATTGGTAAAAACCCTGATTCCAAAAGATTCTACCAAACCCTCCAGGATGGTTGCAGCCTTTTCGTCCAACTGCCGAGGAAAGAGCCGGTTTTGAATTTCCGCGATGGCGGCTTTTTTACCGTGTTGTTGAATGATCCAGGCGGTCTCAAGGCCAAGCACTCCGCCGCCAATATAAAATACCCGGTTTTTGCTTTCCATTTCATTGCGGATTTTGATGATATCTTCAAGGTTCCGGATGGAATACAGCTTGCAGCTGTCAAATCCGGTAATCGACAGAAGACGGTTTCTGGCCCCGTTTGCCAACAACAGCCCGTCATAGCGCATGCTGCTTCCCTGCGGCAGCAGGATTTCCTGCCGCTCTACATCCACACCCTGCACCTTAACATTGAAGTGAAGGTTAACCTTATTTTGTCCATACCAATCCTTCGGTTTCAGCAACATTCCGGCGCTGTCTTCATCCAGCTTATCAAAGAGCATTTTGGAAAGTTTAAGACGGTAATAGGGGTAATATTGCTCTTCACTAAAAAGGTCAATCGCTACATCCGGATCAACTTCCCGAATCGCCTGAATCCCATTAATGGCAGCGATTCCGCCGCCGATAACAATTATTTTGTTCATCTTTTTCAGCCTGAGCTGTAATCGCCTCCATAACTGAATCCTCATCCAAGTCTCAAAATTATATTCGTAATTTTATTATTGCTAATCACTCTAACTATAATTGATTCATCCGCCGAATCAACTTTTTTATTTGCTCCCGTAATATTACAGCATCATCGAAGGTGAGACCTGTACTGCAAAAAATCTTTCCCGGAATTTCCAATGCTTTCTCTCTCAAAGCTTGCCCTTTAGGAGTCACATGGATTCGGACACTTCTTTGATCCGCAGAATCTCTTCGACGTCTGATGTAACCGGCGGATTCCATTTTTTTTAGCAGCGGTGTCAAAGTCCCGGAATCTAGATAAAGTTGGTCCCCTAATTCCTTGACCGAGATCGGTGACGCTTCCCACAGAACGAGCATCGTTAGATATTGAGTATAGGTTAAGCCCAACTCATCCAAGAAAGGTTTATATTGCCGGATAATTTCCTTCGAACAGGCATAAAATGCAAAACACAATTGATTGTCTAGTTTCAGCTGATCATCTTTAATCATTATCATTATTCCTTGCCTTCAGGTCCTTGCCACTAATAGCTTGTAGACAGCTTTATTGATTAAGATATTTTTCAATCGGTTCCTGTAACCCTTCCGGATCGGAAGTTGGCTCAAACCGCCCAGCCACATTGCCGTGGCGGTCAATCAAAAACTTGGTAAAATTCCACTTGATAGAATCCCCTTTTAAAAATTCCGGGAAATTAGCTTGAAGTGCTTCGGTCAATTTTCCGGCGATAGGATGGCTGGGATCAAACCCTTTAAACGGCGCCTGCTCTGTAAGATATTTAAAAACCGGCTGGGTATTTTCGCCCCGGACATCGCCTTTGGCAAATAAAGGAAAGGTCACTCCATAATTTAGAGAACAAAATTGCTGAATTTCTTCATTTTCACCCGGTTCTTGTCCAGCAAATTGGTTTGAAGGAAAACCAAGGATCTCGAATCCCCGAGCCTGGTATTTATCATATAAAGCTTGTAACCCGGCATATTGAGGGGTAAAACCACATTTACTGGCGGTATTTACAATTAACAAAACTTTGCCTCGATAGATTTCCATAGAGACTTCTTCACCTTTGATATTCTTTACCTTAAAATCATAGATTGACATATTCCATTTCTCCTTATATTTAGATTTTATACAATTTAATTTTGTAAAATCATAATATATGGATTTATGCAATTTGTCAATGGTCCTGGGGATAAAAGGCCATCATCAGATTACCCACCTTCTATCCCGTTAAATATAGTAATCCGGCTATTCTTCCACTTTAATCTGAAAAACCAGCCGGATTATTGTATTAACTGTTTACATTGGGATATCAATTTAAATACCCTTCGCCCTATGAAAAGCAATAAACTTTCACTTCACAACAATCCAAGGCCTTTACTGCCGCAATTCAATTTCTTTTTTGATCTTCTCAATAAATTCACTCAATGAAAGCGAACCCAAATCCCCATCTTTTCTGGAGCGGATGGCAACCTCTTGGTTTTCCATTTCTTTATCGCCTACCACCAGCATATAAGGGATTTTTTCAACCTGGGCTTCCCGGATTTTATAGCCGATTTTCTCGTTGCGGGCATCGCTTTCCACTCTGATTCTTTCAAATTGAAGCTTTTTTTGAACTTCCAAGGCATATTCTTGATGTTTATCGGTCAGGGGCAATACCCTTGCCTGGACCGGCGCCATCCAGGTTGGGAAAGCGCCGGCGTATTTTTCAATCAATAAGGCCAGTGTTCTTTCATAGCAGCCAATGGAAGTACGGTGGATTACATAGGGATATTTTTTCTGACCATCCCGGTCGATATATTGCATCCCAAACTTTTCAGCCAGTTGAAAATCGATTTGAATGGTAATTAAGGTATCCTCTTTACCGTAAACATTGCGGATTTGGATATCCAACTTGGGGCCATAAAAAGCCGCTTCACCCTCACGTTCCAGATAAGGGATCTGTAAATGATCGAGAATTTGGCGCATCCGGTTTTGGACTTCTTCCCATTGTTCAGTCGTACCGATATATTTTTCCTTATTATTGGGATCCCATTTCGAGAACTGGTAGGAGATATCATCAGCCAGTCCCACGGTTTTCAACATAAAATTGGCTAAGTTGACACATTCGGTGAATTCCTGCTCCAGTTGCTCAGGCATACAGGCAATATGCCCTTCCGAAATGGTAAATTGCCGCACCCGGATCAGGCCGTGCATTTCGCCTGACGATTCATTACGAAACAAAGTGGAAGTCTCATTCAGCCGCATCGGCAGATCGCGATAACTCCTTTGTTTAGCCAAATACACCTGAAATTGAAATGGACAGGTCATCGGCCGCAAGGCAAAAACCTCGGCGCTTTCATCCCAGGCATCCCCCATGACAAACATTCCGTCCCGATAATGGTCCCAGTGTCCGGAGATTTTATATAAATCGCTTTTGGCCATAAACGGGGTTTTGGTCATCAGATAACCGCGGCGTTCTTCCTCATCCTCCACAAAGCGCTGTAAAATTTGAATCACCTTGGCCCCTTTGGGCATCAAAATCGGCAATCCCTGGCCAATGTAATCCACGGTGGTGAAATACCCCAGTTCCCGGCCAAGTTTATTATGGTCCCGTTTCTTGGCTTCTTCCACCCGGCTTAGGTATTCATCCAAATCGCTTTTCTTCGGGAATGATATCCCGTAAATCCGTTGCAGCATCTTATTGTGCTCGTTACCTCTCCAGTAAGCTCCGGAAACTTGGGTCAATTTAAATGCCTTTACCATACCGGTGGAGGGTAAGTGAGGGCCCGCGCAAAGGTCGACAAAATCTCCCTGTTTATAAAAAGATATTTCCGCGTCCTCTGGTAAATCACGGATTAATTCCACTTTATAAGGTTCATTTTTGTCCATCATCAACTGGATGGCCTCTTCCCGAGGAAGGGTGGAACGCTCCAGCGTTAAATTCTCCTTGATGAGCCGTTCCATTTCCTTTTCAATTCGTTGTAGATCTTCCCCCGAAAAAGCTTGGTCGGTATCAAAATCGTAATAAAATCCGTTCTCAATAGCCGGGCCGATGGCCAATTTCACTTGGGGAAAAAGTTCCTTGACTGCCTGCGCTAAAATATGAGATGTTGTATGCCAATAAGCGCGTTTTCCGCCTTCATCCTCAAAGGTCAGCAAGTTCAACCGGCAATCTTGCTGCGGTTGATAGCTTAAATCTTTCACTACACCGTCAATTTCCCCCGCCAAAGCCGTTCTGGCCAATCCTGCGCTAATGCTTTCGGCGATTTTAGAAATGCTGGTTCCTGCGGGATATTCCTTTGCACTGCCGTCTTTCAAAGTCACTTGAATCATAAAGCCTGTTACCTCCTAAAAGCATATTTAAAAATCAAGATCTTTCAATCCCTTCAATTCTGGAAATCGGTAATAATGAAGGAGGTGTTAAAACTACAAGGATTTTCGTCGGACTATCCTCAACATTCTGACAAAGATGGGGATAGGTGCTATCCAGATGAATACTGTCTCCTTCTTCCAAAATCGCGGCAAATTCTCCTTGACTGACTTTAACTTTTCCGGACAAAACCGTAATAAATTCCTCACCATCATGAGTATGGGTACTGTTCCCCGTCTGATATCCCAAGGGAAGGTCAATCAGCAATACTTGCAATTGACGTCCAAAAGCCGCCGATAATACTTCCATTTCAGACTTTTCGCCTAATTTTATCTTGGGGCGGTGTGTTTTCGGAACGAACTCCGGTTTAACCAGCCCGTCCTCTAAAAGACTTTTCATAGGAATTTTAAGGGCAACGGCAATTTTCTGAAGACTATCAATAGAGAGTGAAACCTTGTCATTTTCAAGCTGGCTGATGAAGCCCCGGGACAAACCGGTTGCATCAGCCAATTGGGGAATCGTCATATTGAGTGTTTGCCGGTAATCTTTGATTTTATTACCGATTGAAGTCATTCATGTTCCTCCCGGTTTTAGACTAAGAATTTTGTTTGCAACTGGAAAAACATAACTTATATTAGTAATAATAATATATTATTATCTACACTAAATTTCAAGTCCCCTATAAAAAAATACTTTGTCTCACTCGGAGCTTTCCCAAATGTAAATTCGGCGCGTTTACGGGCATTTATGCACGTACGCGCACGCGCAATAAAAAAATGCAAAATATTGGAATCGACCCATTGAATAACGGGATATGTGGTATCCCCGATTGACTTTATATTGCTCTTAAACAGTCCCTTTAAGAGCAAATCGATTAGCGAAACCGGATGGCTAAATACTGCAATCACCCTTAATACTGGGTTTTCATTACCGGGTCTGCGCAATGCCGTCTTAAGAAATACCACATAGGGGTATATGGCATTAAGAGGGCTTCTATTTAGAATTTAATAGGGAATCCTCATTAATAAGCTTTACATCACAAAACATTTCCATTATAATCAAAATATACCCCATAGGGGTATATAATCTCTGAAGGAGGTTCACCATGAAAGAATGTATTGACGCCCCGGCGGTTACAGCCCGTCTTAAACGAATCAGCGGTCAAATCCAGGGAATCAGCTCCATGGTGGATAAAGATGTCCCTTGCGAAGATATCTTGATCCAAATTGGCGCCGCTAAAGCGGCTCTTCATAAGGTGGGGCAAATTATCCTTGAGGGACATTTGCGCCATTGCGTCGTAAAGGGGATCGAACATGGTGAAATCGAGGAAACCATCCAGGATCTGACCCATGCGATCGAGCAATTCTCGCGCCTGGTTTAAGCTTTTTTAATTCCAATGGATTTTAGTTCATACCCCATTTCACAATCGAGGTGAGTTTACATGCACAAACTGAAAAACTGGATAAGAGACGGTCAAAAGCGGGCCATTCTTTGGACTGGTATTTCCGGAGTATCGCTCATATTCAGTTTCTTTGGCTGGACTCCAAAATTCTTGCCTTTCGACATTGCTTGGGTCGCCATTATGATTTCCGGGTTACCCATTCTTAAACAAGCAGCCATCGGTCTATGCACCCAATTCGATATTCGCGCCGATGTTTTGGTTTCCATCGCCTTGGTCGCTGCGGTAGCCATCGGTGAAATATTTGCTGCCGGCGAAGTGGCTTTTATCATGACCATCGGTTCGATTTTGGAAAACCTCACGTCTTCCAAGGCGCGGAAAGGAATTGAAAAGCTGGTGCGGCTCACACCCCGCACTGCCCGGATCGTGCAAGACAATCAAGAAATAATCGTTTCAGCCGAGTCCGTCCAAACCGGCGCCCGGTTACGGATGCTTCCCGGGGAAACAATTGCCGTGGATGGTATCATAATTTCCGGCGAGACCTCCATCGACCAATCCGTCATGACCGGCGAGTCGCTTCCCGTCGATAAGGGGCCGGGAGATGAAGTCTTCAGTGGTACAGTCAACCAGTTCGGCGCCTTCGACATGCAAGCCACCCGGGTTGGAGAAGACAGTTCGTTACAGCGAATGATCCGGTTGGTAGCTGCAGCAGATGCCAACAAAGCTAAAGTGGTCCGCTTGACTGATCGTTGGGCTACCTGGATTGTAGCCATAGCCTTGACAGCTGCGCTGGTTACCTGGTTGGTGACAGGTGAAGCGATCCGGGCCGTAACCATTCTGGTGGTTTTTTGCCCCTGCGCATTGGTACTGGCTACTCCCACCGCCATTATGGCCGGAATCGGAAATGCCGCCCGTCACGGAGTATTGATCCGTTCGGGGGATGTTTTGGAACGTCTGGTTAAAATAAAACGGATTGCCTTCGATAAAACAGGCACCCTGACCTGCGGTAAGCCCGGAGTCGTAGCGGTAGAGTCCATTATCCCCGGTTTTTCAAAAAATCAATTGTTAAAAATAGCCGCAACAGTGGAACACCGTTCTGAACATCCTTTGGGCCATGCCATATTAAGTCATGCCAAAACATTCGATTTAGGCCTGGCGGAACCGGAAAATTTTTTCATGATCCCGGGGCGCGGCGTCAAGGCCCGTGTCGATGGACAAACCATCCTGGCGGGTAATGCGGAACTACTTACAGAAGAAGGTATTAGGTTAACGGATGAACTACTGTCCATGGCGGCCAAATACCGGAATGAAGGGTGTACGATTATTTTCGTAGGAATTCAGCGCAAATCAGCCGGGCTGATCGCGCTGGCGGATACTTTACGTAACAACGCGCGTTCCACGATTGAAGATATTCATGCCACAGGCGTTAAAACTCTCTTACTTACAGGCGATCATATCCAGGCTGCTTCCCATATCGCCAATGCCGTCGGTATCACCGATATCCGCTCGGAACTTCTTCCTGAAGACAAAGTCTCCGCCATTCAGGTCCGTCAGTGCGCGAATGAGCCCATCTGCATGATTGGCGACGGTATCAACGATGCGCCCGCTTTAAAAACGGCTATGGTCGGGGTGGCCATGGGCGGAATCGGGAGTGACATCGCCGTGGATGCAGCGGATATTGCGCTGGTCAGTGATGACCTCTCCCGGATCCCATATTTACTGCGTCTATCCCATCAGACCATCCGTACCATTCATGTAAATATCATTTTGTCCATGGGACTTAATTTAAGCGCAATCATCCTGGCATCTTTGGGTTTTATGGGGCCGGTGGTCGGCGCCTTGGTGCATAATCTAGGTTCGGTAGGGGTAGTCCTAAACTCTGCTTTGCTGTTGAAAACTAAAGATGATATCCATTTGAAAAAAACCGCCTAACAAAATTTTGGAAAGTCAGCAATTTGAATAACAAGGGCGGGGCTGCCCCGAAAGCACATTTGCAGGCAGGCAAGGCATAATAAAGAAATACAATATATTAAACTGATATATTCAATGATGCGATATATTGTATTTCTTATTGATTTTAAATTGCTTGATCTGAGCTGATTGATTCTGAAACTTTTAGATGGGCAATCCTGTCATTAAAACGGTTCTTAAATACAGGAAGCAATGCCGGCCACCTCATCCATTTCCAACGTTCAGGATGGACATCAAAAAGATTCCACTCCTCCGTCAACCGGATCCGGGGATCATAGGTCCCAAGCTCCCGCCTATTGTGGATTCCCCACTGGAAACGGAGCCCCATTTTCCCAACGGTGTCATGTTTTTTACTGAGTTTGACCAAAGTCGGCGGCATCACTTCCAATAACATTTCCGCTCCGGGAAAAGCCTCGGCCAACTGCTGCAATAAATCTCTAACCCGTTCTTCCTCGAAATACATCAAAACCCCCTCGGCAATGATTAAAACGCTTCTGCCATCTGTCCGAATTTCATCCTTCCAGGATATCTCGAAAGCCGATTTGGCAATCATCCGGTAACGTGCCGTCTCCTCAAAAAATTTCTTCCTGATCCGGATAGCTTCCGGCAAGTCCAAGTCGTACCAGTAAATTTTATCATGGTTCATTCTCAGAAAACGGGTATCCAACCCGCAGCCGATATTAATAATAACTCCTTCGGGATGTTGGTCGATAAAGGACCGGGTCGCCCCATCCAATATTTGACTACGGACGGCGACCCCGGTCTGAGAGAGCCAGGCCTTTTCAAACTTTGCAAAGTCATAATCGATCCGTTCCATCATTTTGACTGCATATTGGTCACGGATGAGCGAGTCCGGGCGGCCGGTCTCCACCGCTCTAGCCCATAAAGTAATCAACAAAGTCTCCGGAATTCCATTTAAATTAGCCTCCACTATTTTTTCTCCCTTCATGATTCATCGATTCAAGCTCCTATCTTCCACCCCAGGCTTTCCTGTTGAATCGTATACAATTTGGCGTACAATCCCTGCTGGATCATCAATTCCTCATGGCTTCCCTGTTCTACCAAAGTGCCGTTGTTCAGCACCAGAATTTGATCGGCTCCGGCCACCGTCCGCAACCGGTGGGCAATGATTACCACAGTACGTCCTTTAACCAGATGGGAAAGAGCCTCCTGAATATAGACCTCATTTTCCGGATCCAGGGAAGCGGTGGCTTCATCCAGCAATACGATGGGGGCATTTTTTAGAAGCGCCCGGGCGATGGAAATCCGTTGCCGTTCTCCTCCCGAAAGAGTACTGCCGTTTTCCCCAATCAAGGTTTGATATCCATCCGGCATCCTGGTGATAAACTCATGGCAGCGGGCTAATTTCGCCGCGCGGATTACTTCTTCTTCCGTGGCGTCCTGTTTGCCAAGGCGGATGTTATTGTAGAGAGTGTCGTTAAAGAGAACTACCTCCTGAAAAACAATGGCTATATAGGATAAGAGCCGTTCCGGATCGATTTCCCGGATGTTGATGCCGCCGATAGTCACGCAGCCCCGGTTAACATCCCAAAAACGGGCAATCAATCTGGAAACCGTGCTTTTCCCGCTGCCCGACGGTCCCACCAGCGCCGTCACCTTGCCCTGGGGTATGGTAAAACTGACATCCCGCAGTACCTCATCCTGATTGTATTGAAACCCCACTTTTTCAAAAGCAATATCAAATTTCTTCAGTGTCTTCCCATCATTGCCGTTCATGAGCGGTTGGGCCTGTAATGCCTTCATCCGGTTCACCGAGAGGATACTATAAAACATCTCCCCCAAAAGCGTCAAAATGGTAATCAAAGGATTATAAATCTGGGCCGCCACGATTAAAAATATTGTGAATTTAACCAAACCCAAGCCTCCCCCGGTAATCAAGTAAACGCCGGTAAAGATAGCTGCGCTTAGGCCGAATTTCAAGATGATCACGGCGCTCATGATGAATGAGCCTACCACCGCCTCTAACTTGATGCTTTGGTGCATCAAATCCTTGAGCGCCTTGTCCAGGCTGACGAATTTGGCTCCGGAAAGTCCGAAGGCTTTAATGACTTTGATGCCCTCCAAATATTCCTGGGACTGCTCGGCAGAATTCAACTTGGCGGCCACCTGGCGCGCCCCTATTTTTTGTTGCGCTCTTTTGGTCAGGAGCACAATCGCAAAAGCAACCGGCATGGTGCAAAAGATCGCCAAGGCCATCCGCCAATCATACAGCGCCATCATGAGCGTAAAGAGGCAGACGCTGATGACATTGCCCAACAGTTGGGGCATTACGTGGGAATAAGCATGTTCAATGCCGCTGCAGTCACCCATCATATGGGTGGTCAATTCCGTCAGGTCCTTTTGATTAAAAAAACTTAACGGCAACCTTCGTAAATGTTCGGCGATGCTGATCCGTTTTTCGGCGGCGGTGGAATAAGCCGCTATATAGGTTTTATCATACTCATGGCGGTTGGCGACCACCATGACCGCAATCAGCAATAATCCAATCCCGGCGTACAGCCATAGTTTTATAAAACTTACGGTCCCGCCGCTGAAGGGCTTCAAAATTTCCATGATCACCATGGACATGACCGAAACCGGCAGCAGGAAACTGAGGTTGGACAAAACATTAGCCCAGACCGCCTTTGTGAAATCCCGGTATCCTTGATCCGATAAAAACAAAAGTTCTTGAAGGATATCTTCTTTGTCATCAGGCTGCTCCTCCTTCTCCGCTAATCGACCAGCTTAAGGTTTTCGTATAAGTGTCCCACAAGCTACGGTATTTACCGCCCTCAGCCATTAATTGTTCGTGGGTACCCTGCTGGACCAATTTTCCCTCGTCCACCACGAGAATCTTATCTGCGTTCCGGATGGTGGAAAGCCGGTGGGCAATAATGATTACCGTTTTATCCTTGATTAACTCTTTCAGGGCCAATTGGATCAACTGTTCGTTTTCCGGATCGGCAAAGGCGGTCGCTTCATCCAGGACAATAACCGGGGCATTCTTTAAGATGGCCCGGGCAATGACGATCCGTTGTTGTTCCCCGCCGGAAAGGTGAACACCCTGGCTGCCGATGACCGTCCCATACTTATCCGGCAGTTTGATAATAAATTCATGGCACTGGGCGGCTCGGGCCGCCGCTATAATTTCCGTCGCGGTCGCCTCCGCTTTGCCGATGCAAATATTATCCTGAATGCTTTGTTTAAAAAGAAACAGATCCTGGAAAACAAAGCCCACTTTGGTGAGGAGATAATCCGGCTCCATGTCCCGGACATCCACCCCGCCGATTTTGACAGTGCCTTCCCGGACATCCCAAAAACGGGGGATTAAGTGGGCGATGGTACTCTTCCCACTGCCGGAAGCTCCAACCAAAGCTGTAACCTCCCCTTGACGGGCTTGAAAAGAAATATTTTTCAACGCTTCCACTTTGGTTTCTCCCAAAGTGTAGGAAAAGGAGACACTTTCAAATAGGATGTCATTTCCGGCGGTTATCTTCGGATAAAGAGGTAGCGGCAACGGCTGTTCCGCAAAAATTTTGTCCAATCGCGCGACGCCGCTGCTTATCTGCCGGCCCGCCGATGATACATACATCAGCTTCATAATCGGTCCCGGAAGCGCCGCCGAAAAGATCAAATAAAAAAGGAAGGAAAGAACGAACGCTTGATAATTGTTGCTTTGACCGCCAAGAAAGATACCCACCGGTATCAAAAACACCGCAATGGCGTTCAATATCACCACAAAAGCCACCCAGGAATTTTTCCAGGAGAAAGTATAGCGTAAGGCAATATCCTTATACGCCATAATCGAATCGTAAAAACGCCGGAAAGAAAAGACCGTCTGGTTAAAGACCTTGACCACCGAAATGCCGCGCACATATTCAACGGCCGAGTTGTTCATATCCTCCAGATGATTTTGAAAAGTTTCCATCATTTCCTTGGCTTTCTCTCCGGAAAACGCCTTGATCTGAATGAAAAACGCTGCCATTAGCGGTACCATGCATGCCAAACCCATCCGCCAGTCAAAGGCCAGCAGGATACTCACCATCACCAGCGGCGCCGTCATGGCGCCGGCTAGATCCGGCAATTGATGGGCCAGAAAGCCTTCGATTTTTTCGATGTTTTCATCCAGCATTTTACGGAGTTTACCGGTGGAGTTGGCCGTATGAAACCCCAGGGGTAGTGAGGCCAGGTGCTTGGTAAAAGCCAATTTTAATAAATAAAGAATTTTAAAAGCAGCAATATGCGAGCAAATGGTGGAAGCATAAAGCAGCAGAAAGCTGGCTACCATTCCCAGCATAGCCCACCAGCCATACCCGATAACCAGCCCCCGGTTAATCCGGGTCAAGTCCGCCCCATGCTTCAAAAGTTCTTGAATGATAAAATAAATGCACATAAAGGGAATCAATGAAGCCAGTGTACTAAGCGCCGCCAATATACAAGACAACACCAGCAGTCCCTTTTTCGCTCCGGCGATTTCCAACAGTCTGGTAATGCCGGTTTTTCGGTTGTTTGCGATTTCCGTCATTCGAATTCCTCCATTTCTATAGAAAATGCAGATTCAAGCTTCTCAACTTTTAAACAACACGTTTTTTGATACGGCTTTTAAAACGTTTGTGGAAGTTAGGAAAGCCTAACACAGGTATTAGTATCTCCCCGCTTGTTCCCGCTAAAATTATTATAAAATGGAGGCCGGAAGCTTTTCTACCCCGAACCGGACTATCCATACCCCAAATGGTATTTTCGCAAAATCTGATCGTTGTTCTGTTGTTCTATGGAAAATGGCGGTTCTTAATGACAAAAAGCCTGTCAGACCAATTTCTCAACGGTTTGACAAGCTTTTTTTAATAGTACTCCAACCGCAACAACGAAAGCCGCGTAAACACGCAGAGGCGGAATCCCCTTGCAAAGGACATTTCTTAGCCGCGGAGATATTCTCCCGGATTCAAACCGTATTTTTTGCGGAACGCTTCTCCGAAGTGACTGATATTGGTATATCCTACTTGACTGGCTACATCTTTCACTTTCAGCTTTTTTTCCTCCAAAAGAATCCGGGCTAATTCCATCCGTTTTTCCATAATATAAGCATAAACTGGCATTCCATAACTTTCTTTAAAACCCTTCTTTAACTTTAGCTCATTAAGGCATACCAAGCGGGCCAATTGGGTTAAGGTGGGCGGATCGGCATAGTTGAGATCAAGGATTTCCTTGGCCCGCCGCAGACTCACCGCTTCTTCCGGCGAAAATTTCATCTTAAGCGGTTCCGTGCGCCCGGAGCCGACGATTTCTTGGACGTAGAGAGCTATTAATTCCAGCGCTTTCCCTTCAATATAAATCCCCCTGGCTCTTTCCTGATAAGAACAATTCACGAGCTGCTCCAAAATCCTTTTTGCCAACGCCGTGATTTTAAACTTCTTGCCTATAACCAGCGGACTATCCAAACGGGTGATCGCCTGTGCTGCGTGTAAATATTCAAAAACAGCCGCAAAGCGCCCGGGATAAAGCGTCAATGTTATCCCGTAACAACGTTCTCCGGGGATAAAGGTATGAAATCCGTCGATGAATTTTCCCCGGTAAACGCAACTATCATCCCGCTCCAAAGCCAATAATTCCCCGGACCCCCGGATAGTGTACTCCATATCGTCCGCCAAATTAAACGTAATATGGCAAGCATTGGCGTAGGTGGTCTCTTCCAAGGTAAATTCCTTCTGAAAACAAAAATCATAAACATTGACTTCCAACTCCGGACTCAGGATGCTCCGCCGGCAATAACCTTCGCCCAAAGCTTGGGGCAACCGGTAGAAACTCTCGGAAAAATCCCGGCCATATATCCTGTTCAGCCCTTCCGCCAGGCAGAAATCCATTCCGGGCCGTGAATCTGTCTTATATGTCTTTTGCAACATGACATTCATTGCGGTTATCCTCTTCTATCATTACTATATCACCCTCGATTGGGCTTATCCAAGGGCTTGAACCAACTTGGCTCCCAGTTCTTTGGACTCTGCCATTCCTTCATCATCCGGCGTACCTTGAACCGTTAATCCATCCGCCACCATCTTCGCTCCCGACGCTTCCATGCGTTCCTGCCAATCTCTCATCCATTGACCGTCGCCCCAATCAAAAGAACCAAACAAAGCTAACGGTTTCCCCTGCAAGTCTTTAGCTAACAAAAATTCAACAAAAGGTTCCATTTCCGATTCTTCCAAAATTTCGTTTCCCATGGCGGGGCAACCCAGGGCGATGCCGTCCGCTTTCAAAACATCTTCCTTAACAGCGGCATCGACAGTTGTCATTTTTACCTCGATATCATCGGATTGGGCTCCTTCAGCAATCCCTACCGCCATTTTCTGCGTATTCCCCGTTCCGCTCCAATAAACAATCATAATATTTTTCATTTTGACATTCCCCCATTTTAAATTTTTTCCGTTCAACCGGCTTACGTATCAATGCTTATTGAATGAATGCTAAAGATGAAACCGGTTTTATTTCTCCAAATATTGAAAAAACTGGTTTTCTTCTATTATCCTTATTAATTGAGGATCAAACTGTAGATTCCGGTTGATTTGTAATTGATGCCGGCACTCCTTGACACTTAATGCCTTCCGGTACGGTCTTTCGGAAGTCATCGCGTCTATAGCATCACAGACGGCAATAATTCGAGAACTTATTGGAATTTCTTCCCCTTTGATTCCGTCGGGATAACCATTCCCATCCCAGCGTTCATGATGGTGTAAAACAATTTTTGCCAAACCTTTTAATTGGCTTGAACGGGTCAAGATTTGGCAACCTATCGTTGGATGCTGCCTTAATATGGCAACCTCCTCCGGCATCAATGGCCCAGCTTTGTTCAAAACCCGGTCCGGAATGCCGATTTTCCCGATATCATGAAGATGAGCCGCTAAATGTAAATCTTCCAAAGCCTCCCCCTTCAATCCGGCGATTTCTCCCAACTGGTAAGCCATGTCCGCAACCCTGGTCGAATGACCTCTGGTATAGGGGTCTTTCGCTTCCAAGGCCGTTACCAGACATTCAATAATTTCATGATAAACTTCAGCCATCAGCCACCAAGTATTCATAAGCGGCTCCTCATCGTCTCATTTTTCATGGAAATCAAAACTTCTCGCAGTTGCGAACAAGAACGTTTCACAAATACCACTTTCAACCCCCTTCGTTTGGCAGCGGCTTTCACTCCTAAAGCCAACCGATGACTGAGAAAATCCGTAAAGACAATAACCCCTTCGGCTTTTCGGTGAATCACCGTTCTCATGTCACCCATTTTGCGGCCGGTTATATGATCAATCAGATCAAATCCATGTTCTTCCAGCAACTGCGGAATATTTCCCAAACGGTCGCCTCCAAAAATAACAATGGACATTTGTCACCTTCCCTTACTCGGTACAGATTATTAATTTATCCGCGAAATAATCCCCCGGTCGTTTCCCTTCCATCATCATGTTAAGAAAACAATGCTTAGCTTCTCGATAACGTTCAAATAGGGCCAGTTTGGGACCAGGATCATGATAGACTTTCCAATATCCGTCGATTAGTGCCTTTTTTCCTTTATTATCGATGAAGCTCAATACATCCGGCAATGGAATTCCCAGAAAAACTCCTATTTCATGAGGACATCCCTCCGAAAATCGCTCTTTTAAATCTGCCAAAGCCGTCTCTACAGTCAGTTCCGCTCGGTAACCGCTACGGATTAAAAATTGGGTGGTTGGCTTTTCCCTTAAAACATTTTGAAGCAAATCGGGGTTATAAAAAAGCACGATACTCTGTTCCGGAGTCCGGCGTAATTCATAAAAACGGAAATTTACCGAACAAGGAATTTTATCATGGTGATTTGTCCAAATCTCATTCAACCGTCGTCCGATTTCACTGCCAAAATTTAAAGTCACGGCTGGTTTATCCGCTTCCAATACCGGCGCCGAATAATAAGCAATTAAATATAAAAGATAATCGAGGGACTGATAATTTCCGGCGATTTGGTTATGTAAAAAATTCATCGTTTTCATTTCCTGTTTCATGAGTTTTCGTTTCCATTCTTAAGTTAGTTTAAACTAACTTTTTTGTCGCTGAACAAACCTTGCCTAAACTTAATGTCCCGATGGATAAAAATCATACAGATTCTGTCTTCTTATTCTTTCTTTCCACAGCACGATCCGGAACAACCATCTTCACAACCACAATTGCTCTCACCCTTGGCTGCCCGTTTCACATTCCAAACGATTACAACCGCGAAAACCACAACGACACCAATTAAAATCAAATACCGCATATCCCTTTCTCCTTTCCTTTTTTTACTTTTCTATGGTAGGTAACACCCTTTACAAGTACCGTAAACACCAACTTCTTCTACGGAAAACCCATTTCGTTCCTGAATTTGGTCGATCCATTCCGTAGCTTGCAAATATTCTTCAACGAAACCGCATTTCCGGCAGATTAACAAACATTTCTTGACTTCTCCTATTTGTAGCCGGTAACGCTTACGTTCATCATGAGGGGAAATCGCAGAAACCAAGCGCAATTTCTCAAGCAAAGATAATGTCCGGTAGATTGTGGCGATTCCCACATGATGATCCTTTCTTTTTACTCCTTCATAAATTGCTTCACAACCAAGATATTGATTGGAGTTTTGGAATAATATTTCTAATATGATTCGTCTTTGGTCTGTCAAACGATATCCTGCTTGATTCAATGTTTTCATGACAATAGGCAATAATTTGTTCATTTTCTCCATACAGTTTCATTATTTCATTAAATTCTCCTGAAATCTTTCGGAACCGCGTTGGGAAAAACCCATCCCAACGCATTCCGTTTCCATTTTTTATTGTTTTCTACTCAAGCAGATAACCGGTGCCGGTCATTTCCGTCCGATAGGTCCTTTTTCCCTTTACCGAGCCACCAGAAAGTTGCAACCATAAGGACTAGTAAAGCTAATGAAACTGCAATCCAAACCATTTGATGTCCCAAAGTAATTTGATAAAACAGCGTTGAAGTTACCCAGGCCACTACAGTCAGATATCCCATGGCAAGCCATCCATAACCTTTGCCGATTTCCCGGATGACCGCCCCTAAAGCGGCTACACAAGGCATGTAAAGCAGGATAAACAGCAGATACGCATACGCCTGAAGCGGTCCTTTGGTAAAATAATGTTGCATCATACTGTAAACCCGCTGATCGGCGCCAACTTCCTCAGCCACTGCTTTCTCGTCCCCACTGACTACACCCAGGCCCAAGGGATCCCTTAAACTATCCCAGATTCCGCTTAAAGCTTCAGGTATCGATGCAAAGGCCTCCTTAACTCCGCCCCACAAGTCAAAGCCCTTATCTCCTTCAGCTTCAGCGGCATCCTCTTTTGACGCATTTGCCGAATCAATCTGGCCATACAGAGAATTTAGGGTCCCTACCACTGCCTCTTTAGCAAAAAGCCCGGTAAAAAGCCCCACCGTTGCCGGCCAATTCTCCCGCTCCACCCCCATCGGCTCAAAGACCGGTGTAATCGCCCTTCCAATTTGGGCTAACACCGAATCGGGCGAGTCTTCATTACCAAAAGTTCCATTGGTTCCGAATGAATTCAAAAATGCCAAGATGGTAACGACAATAATAATGACTTTGGTGCGGAACATAAATACTTTCAAACGGCTCCAGGTATAGGAGATAATATTCTTAAAGCGCGGCGCATGATAAGGCGGCAGTTCCATCACAAAATGGGAACGTTCCCCTTTAAAAAGCGTATTTTTGAGCAACAAGCCCGTCAAAACAGCCATTAAAATTCCAACCAAGTATAGAGAAAACACCATATTAGAAGCTCCCGCTCCGAAAAACGCGGCCCCGAACAAAGCATAAACCGGCAAGCGAGCTCCGCAGGACATGAAGGGAATCATAAATACGGTCAAATAACGGTCTCTTTTATTCTCCAACGTCCGGGTGCCCATAATAGCCGGTACACCGCAACCCAATCCAACCAACATTGGAACAAAGGCCTTGCCCGGCAGTCCAATCCAGCGCAAAAACCGGTCCATTACAAAAGCGGCTCTGGCCATATACCCTGAATCTTCTAAAATAGATAAAACCAAGAACATCATGAAAATAACCGGAATAAAAGTTGCCAATGTTTGAACGCCGGCGCCAACCCCTCCGGCCAGGATAGTAATAAGCCATTCCGGCGTGTGGATCACGGATAACAATTGACCAAATCCATCCACAAATACCGTTCCAAATAAAATATCAAAAAAGTCGATAAAGGAACCCCCGACATTCATCGTAACCCAGAACATTAAATATAACACAGCCAGAAAAATGGGAATCCCCAGCAATCTGTGCATTACAACCTTATCAATTTTGTCGCTGACACTCTCCCGGAATGTGCCGCGTTGCACTACATTTTCCGTAAGGCTGCGGATCATCTTGTAACGGCAATCCGCCAAAATCACGTCGGTATTCTCCCCCAACTCCGCTTGGAGTTTGGTGAGAGTTGTTCGGATCTCGGTTTCCAATAGGACGCCGGATGAAATCACCTTTTCAGTAACCCAAGGATCTTGCTCTAATAATTTCACAGCAGCCCACCGCGGATTGGCGCCTAATATTTTTTCGGATTTTTGCAGTTGGGGGCCCCAGGCGGTAATAACCTTTTCCATTGCCAATGGATATTGAGGAAGTTTCTGGGAAATAATTTCTTCCCGCCAAGCTTTTCCCATAACCTCCTTCACCTTGTGAAGCTCTTTTTTAAGAGTGGCGCTTGAACCCACGACCGGGCAGCCTAGTTGTGTCGCCAGTTGCGGTAAATCGATTTGGATTCCTTTCTCTTCAGCCAGGTCCATCATATTGACGACCGCCAGAACCGGCACACCCATTTCTAAAAGCTGGGTAGTCAGATACAGATTCCGTTCCAGATTGGTGGCATCCAAAATATTAACCACCAGCCCGGGTTCACCGCTTAATATGTAATCCCGGGCTACCCGTTCATCTTCAGAATGAGCTGTCAGAGAATAAATACCGGGCAAATCCACTAAGGTAATTTTTTGCCCTGCAACTGAAATGAGGCCTTCTTTTTTCTCCACCGTGACTCCCGGCCAGTTTCCAACCCGTTGGTTGCTTCCGGTAAGTCCGTTAAAAAGGGTTGTTTTTCCACAGTTGGGATTCCCCACTACGGCAATTGTACGGATGCCCGCGCCTGCGCTCACTTCTCTCATTAACTTTTCCTCCTTATCTGCAGTACATCGGCCTCGGCTTTACGGAGCGAAAGATTATAATCCCGAACCATGACCTCCACGGGATCTCCCAAGGGGGCCACTTTAATCAGTTTAACCTCAATACCCTTGGTAAGCCCCATCGCTAACAGTTTGTTCCGGTAAGCAGGGTCGCTGTTTCCGTAACCGATGATTTCCCCAATTTCACCTGGTTTCAAATCCCTCAACCGGCTATTTTCTTTGAACTGCTCACTCACAATAAATTCCTCCTTATTTGGTACTCAAGTCGGATAAGATATAAATCCGGCTTAAAAGATTCCAATCGACCATTACCCGGCTTTCATCAATCCGTAAAATAAAAGGTTGATGTTTACCACCCCTGGCGACCGTGATGTTTTTACCAGGGAGGATACCCAGAGCCAACATTTTACTGCGAAATTCTTCATCACCGGTCATGCGGGAAACCACCCCGCTCTCCCCGGCCCGCAATAAGGCAAGAGGCTTTTCAAACTGATGGCTTAGCGCATCGATAGCCGCTGAGTACCGGGGCAAAACGGGATTATTTTCAGTCTTCAACACCATTTCCATTCGGCGTCCATCTCCTTTATTTTTGTTAGTCTATACTAACTATAAAGTAAAATTATCTTCTGTCCTTTCCTATCCGGATATTACCATGTTAGTTTTACCTAACATCGGAATAAATCAAAATCCTAGTTAGTCTGACCTAACAATGAAACAAAAAATAAATCTTGATGTCGGAAAGATTTTTTTCAGCACTGAATGGTTACTTTCGATTACCCGGGCAGTCTACCGGACAACCTGACTGAATCAAGCCTGCCAGATACTTCACTAATTTTTCCATGGTAACCGGACTGATATAATGCTCAATGCCGCATGCGTCTTTCTCCGCAATTTGGGGATCCACGCCTAAAGTTTCACTAAAAAACTGTGTCAAAATCCGGTGCCTTTCCCGGACTTTACGCGCTTTGATCTCCCCTAACTCTGTTAATTCCAACGGTCCATACCGTTCATGGGTTAGTAGTTGCAATTCCACCAGCTTGATTACTGCTTGGTTTACGCTTGACTTAGCTACCTGCAACTTTTCCGCCAAATCGGTCACCCGGATGGACTCGTTTTCCTCTTTCAAATCCAGAATGACTTCCAAATAGTCTTCCAGGGAAGGCGAAAGTGAAAGAGAAGTGGTTTCATCCATTCCATCACCATATTTCAATGTTAGGTTAAACTAACTTCACTTCTAATTTACAAAAAAATCTTATCCTTGTCAAGCCAATTTTTAATTTTTTAATCTTCAGTTTATATTATTTTGCGAGTTCTGTATGGAGAAATTTTTTTAAAACCCTTTTTGATATGTTCAAAACGGGGTGTCGAATCGGCATCCCGTTTGAATACTTTAAAAACCTGCTATTAATTATTAGTACGGCATTTTGGGAAAAAATCCCAGGATCTTTTCTACTGAACGATAATTAACTTTATATTCGCTATCGGTTAAAAACTTTCTGGTCGAAGTTTCCTGAGCCACTGAACCTTCTCCGGTATTCCGGTATTCCCTAAAAAACTGTTTGGATGCGGTCGAAATATTATCCCAGTCCGTCCAGCCCTCAGGATGAATCCGGTTGTGAAGCAGGCATGAAATATAGACAACTTTGGCTTGATTCGTTCCCCCATTACTTCCGCCGTTCCAGGCGCCCCTTCCCAAAAAAATATTTTTTGTCGCAACCGCGGGATCAACGGTCAAAAGGCAGTTCTTAAAGACATAACCATTATTAAAACCGACGCCATTGGTATCCGATGGGGCTGCCGCAGTAATATAGCCGCCTTCTTTGTACGCCAAGGAGTGGATATGGCAGTTATCGAACAATACCGTGGATCCACCGCATATGAAGTCGACTTCCCCTTCAATATAGCAATTTTGAAAATATTGTCTACCGGAACGCAAGTACATCGTATCTTGCTGTCCCAGAAAAATACAATTCTTCAAATATGCTTTGTCCACATTTTTAGCGGCAAACGCTATCGACCGCCTTTCAACATTATCCCAGGTCCGATTCCACTCGGGACCCTTATTGTAAAACGTAATATTTTCGGCATTGAAATATCCGGCTTCGGTTAAACTCACCTCTACCAATAAGTTGCCATCAATCGCGCCATAATCGGATTCATAACCATAAATTATCGTATTGACAGGACTCTCACCGATGAGACTAATATTAGGCTTGGTAATTTTAAGCTTCTCTCGATAACATCCTGGTTTAATATAGATTAATGAGCCGGGTTTCACACCATCGATGGCTGCGGCAATCGTTTTATAGGCGCCTCCGGCGCCGTTGGGGTCCACAATCGCAGAGGCTATTTGGGCAAGATTAGATCTGAGTTTCGGTTTGGCAATAACCTTCTGGGCCGTGTTTTTGCTATAGGGTAATTTGGCCAAGTCTATGATACCCTCTTTAATGAAGGAAGGATCGATATAATTCGGATCCTTGCTGCCGGCTTCAGGGCCGGTCATATTAATGCCTGTAGGTTTTTGGACCGGTTTTTTACTAACCGGATCGGGATCATGCACCAGTTCGGGTCTGGCTTCCAAATCAAATCCAACGATTTTACTTAGGTCAGCCAAACTCTTGGTACTGACGTCTTCATTCTTAATCAGCAGTAAATAGGGATATCTCCCAAGGCCATTGGTACTTCCGTCATTTTCCCCAAATTGAAAGAAGTTGCCGGAACCGTTTTTCTTTTCAAAATTGGCAGTCTGATGCCTTTGTTTGCCGTCAATGAATGCAGTGGCGGTCATGGTCTTACCCTCTGCGCCGAGATCAAAAACAAGACGGTAATCATGCCAATCCGAGACAATGTTATCCGGATTGAGAGAAGTTTGTCCGGTGCTCCCTTTCAACTGGTTACTGGCATTGTGTCGTAGTAAAGAATGATATTCGCCCCGTTGCCAGATGGCCCAGAGAATACCGTAAGGAGTGCCCCTGTCCGGGACTACCGCACCCTTCGCCTTGAAAATGAAGGTAATTTTGGTTTCGCTACCATCCAGCGGGATTGTTATCACATCATTCACTGCGTCTAAAGTGTTCAGTTTAAGGACCTTGTTCCCTGCCTTGTCACTGACAAAAGAAAAATGAGTCTTAAAAGTATCCGACGCTACAAAACCGTTCGCTTCAATATCCGCTTTAGCATCTTGGGTATTCTTTAGACCGGGGATATAAAGGATATAATTGGGTGGTAATTTGATGACCGGCGCAGCCGCGCCGTTCTCTCCCAAAAGCACCGGAAGAAAACAACTCAGCATGAATACAACTCCCGTCAATACAAAAATAAATCTTTTGTTCAATATTCTTCCCCCTTTCCAATTGTGTGAAAGCGCGAAAAAATAACTTTGATGTTTAACCGTTCATTCTTTATTTATCATAGGGCCATATTCATCAAAGTTCATCAATTGATTTCGATTCAAATGGGGTTACTCCTCTGCAAATTTAAGAATAGATAGCAAATTAATAATAAACGGTTGAAATTTGTTGATTCATAAAATATGGTTAAAATTTCCCGGCTAAATCCTTCTGATGAATCACAATTCTAGACTATATATTGTATTTGTTATTGATGTTGAATTGCTTTTTACAAACTCTATTAATTTGTAGTACACTAGAAGTGAAGTTCGTTGACAAAAATAATCTTCATTCAAAAATACCGCCAATTCTTTCCGCAAATTGCCAACAAAGATGAAACACCCTATAGATGCCTTGCCAAGAGTAGTTTGTAGTGATCCATTCACAAGCATCTCGCCAGGAGGGACATTTCTTGAATTCAAATACCGCAATGAATAAAACCGGACTCCTTTTTCCTTGGATAAACAAGATTCCTATTCCCCGTCTCAAGGTCTTCCACCAACTGCTGATTATCAGTTTTGTCATGGTCGTTTTTTTCATTATTCAAGGTGTTACCAGCATTTATATCAACGATACCATGCAAAATTCAAGCCTAAACATTGTCAAAATCAGCACCAACCGTTTCAACAACATCATTATCGTAAAGACCTATGTGGAAATCATCGAAAAAGAATATCTGAAAGCCCTTACTGGAAAAGGGAACATTCACTATCTGATTAATGAGGCAGAAGTACAGGGTTTGCCGCGGATTAAAGGGGAAATGGAACCTGCGGTAAAGGCTTTGAAATCTGTTGCGCCTCAAGACAGTGAACAAATCCTCATGCACATTACTCACATAAAAAAAATCATCCGTTTCCCGCTTAGTGAAGCGAATTTCGCCGCTTTGAAACGCGATCTGAATTCGATCGAAATTTGCATCGACGATGCCACCAGTAAATCAATTAATACCAGTTATGAAGAGATTACCCGGAGTTCCAATTTCTCTACCGCTTCAAAAATCGTTACCGTGGTGATTAGTTTTATCGCCATCGCCATTTTGGGGATTATTTATATCTTTATGTTGTCCCGCTCCATTACCGACCCTATAGAAAAGTTAGCCGCTTATGCCATGGAGATCTCCAAGGGGAACTTTCAAACGCCTAACCTCAATATCAATTCCTCGGAGGATCTGAAAATTCTGGCTTTGGCCTTTAATAAAATGACAGCCAGTATTCAAAATATGATCCGGGAAATTACCGAAAAATCGGATTTGGAGCGCAAACTTCATGAGCAGGAAATGAAAAATTTAAAAATCTCCCAACAGCTGAATGAAGCCCGTTTTTTGGCCCTCCAATCCCAAATCAATCCTCACTTTCTTTTTAACGCTCTCAATGCAATCATGCGGAAATCGATGTTTCAGGAAACAATGGCTACTACCCAATTGATTCAATCCTTAGCCAATATTTTCCGCTATAATCTGGAAAGTTCATCCAAGGAAGTCCGTCTGGAGGAAGAATTGGGGGTCATCAAGGAATATGTCTACATTCAACAAACCCGCTTCGGTTCACGCATCGGATTTGACATCATTCGGCAGACGGATATCGGCCGCATTCAGATTCCGCGTTTTATCATCCAGCCACTGGTGGAAAATGCGATTATTCACGGAATTGAGCCCAAAGAAACTGGCGGGGCAGTGCGGATCAAAATCTTGAAAAAAGGGCATTCCATATTCATTAAGATCATTGATAACGGGATCGGTATTTCCCAAGATAAAATCGAAAGGGTCCTTTCTGGTAACGATGAGCCTTATTTAAAAGGACATACCACTGGAATCGGGATCACAAATGTCCGTGACCGGATGATTCTTTATTATAAAGATCCCGATTGTTTCTGCATATACAGCAAATTAAACCGGGGGACTGTTATTACACTTAAAATAATCCCTAACAAAGAAGGTGCCGTCCATGTTTAAACTACTGATTGCCGATGATGAACAACTGGAACGGGAAGCCATTCGCTTCATCATCAACCAAAATTTCCCGGAAATTTTTGAGATCCATGAAGCTGCAAACGGCAAGGAGGCTTTGGAAACGGCCCTTTCATCCGGACCGGATCTTATCTTTATCGATATCAAAATGCCTGGAATCGACGGACTTCAGGCTGCCTCCCTGATTCGCAAGAACCTTCCGGAATGCCGGATCGTCATCGTTACGGCATATCATCACTTTGACTACGCCAAAGAGGCGTTGTCGCTTGGTGTAAACGAATATATCACCAAACCGGCACCGGTTGAAACTGTTGTTGCCACCATAAAGCGCGTAATTACGGCCATCGGGGAGCAACGCGCGAAAGACCATATGGACGAAGAGAAGGAACGCCGGTTCAATCAAATTGCCCAATATATCGAGGATAACTTGTTAGTCTTAATCGCTTACGGGGAAATTGAAGAAAAGGAAATTGGAGAATACCTGGATATCCTCAATTCAAATTATCAGGCGTTTTTATCGGTTGTATCATCCGTTTTTTATCAGCAAAATCCCGGCGAAATTGGGTCCGAAGCCAAAAAAAGAATCCTTAACAAGCAGTTAGCGGAGTGGTTAAAAAATTACTTTCACAAAATCGGTTATAGCGCATTTATCCGTTCGATTGGAGCGGAAATATACATCTTGCTTCTGTTCGAGGAATCTTTGGATGAATACCGCTCGCGCCTCATGGGAATCCGCCTTTTTAGCGAATTAAATGAATGCTTGTCCAATGAAATGCAAATGACTTTGAGTATCGGAATTGGAAGAGTATACCATTCCGTACACGATATATTTCAGGCATTTTCAGAAGCCAAGCTGGCCTTACGCTATGAAACGGAACCGGGTTCGATTATCAGTTATGGTGATATTCAAAAAGGCAACCGGAAAACCGTCTATCCGCAAAATAAAGAAAAAAAGCTTTCCCAATGCATTTACCGGGGAGATCGTCTCGGCGCCGAACAACTGTTGGAGGAGCTGTTGGAATGGGCTCTGGATAACTTCTCTCATCTTGAAGTTTACCGGCAAAAGGTGTACGAAATGTTATTATCCCTGCTTTGTGAGACCTACACCAATACCCACCTGACGGAATTTGATATTAACACGGAGGAGCTTCGCCAAAACATGGGCTTACTCCATAAACGCGAAGATATCCATCTTTTCACCAAGGATTATCTTTTAAAAAAGGTAACCGAAGTCAACACGATTAAAGCATCCCGAGCCAATGCGCTATTGACCATGGCAATTAACTATATGGAAAACAATTACCAAAAGGATCTTTCCCTGGAAGAGGTCGCCTCCCATCTTCGGATTAGCCCCTTTTACCTCAGTAAAATTTTTAAAAAAATGCACAGTCAGAATTTTATCGATTATTTAACTGAGATCCGCATTCAAAAAGCCAGGAATTTATTGATCAATCCGAGTTTAACGGTGAAAAATGTCTGTTTTCAAGTGGGATACAATGATCCTAATTATTTTGCCCGTGTCTTCAAGAAGTTCTGCGGTCTTACACCGACTGAGTATCAATCCAAATACTCTTATAGTCCCAATTTCGAACAATAATTTGCTATCTTGTCAATTTTTTATAGAAAAATAGTACAAAAATTTCCTAAAACAGCCAATATTTTATAGAGGCTTTTACAACATTTTGATGGAAATTTAATCAAATATTCAACTTAGATTTTGCAACTTTTAGTACAACAAAAAAGGGAGGTCTAGAAGTGAAAAATTTTAAGTGGTTAGTAGTCTTACTGGTTGTGATGTTATTAGTAGGCCTTGTTCCAGTCAGTCAGGGCGCTTCCAAACAAATTACCTTACAAATCATTGATGTTGCAGGAAGCAAGCAAATGGTGGGAGCGGCAGTTGACGCTTTTGCCGCCAAAAATCCTAATGTAAAAATTGATTATGTAATTGGAACCGCGCCCGAACTGCCGGCAAAAATAAAAGCCCAGCAAATGGCCGGTAATGTAGAAACCTGTGTTGTCTTAACCGGTTATGACGCTATGGGATCAGGTTTTGTACAACGGATTTGGGAACGGATTTTACCCGAACAAAAGAAATATTTCCCCGGTATTGACAAGAATTATCTGCCGGCCGCCAAAACAGCCTTCGATCTCTTTGAAGGCTATGGTGTTGTGTTTGCATGGTGCCCGGGCGGTCCAATGTTTACGTATAACCCGGATAAAGTAAAAAATGCTCCCAAAACAGCCGCTCAACTACTGGAATGGTGTAAAGCCAACCCGGGGAAATTCATGTATGCCAGACCGGCAAATTCCGGACCCGGTAGAGCTTTTTTGCAAGGTCTTCCCTATATCTTAGGTGATAAAAACCCCAAAGAACCTAAAACCTGGGATAAAACATGGGCTTACTTAAAAGAATTGGATCAATATATTGATTACTATCCTTCCGGTACCGGTATTACATTCAGGGAGATGGGCGAAGGCACTCGGGCCATTCTTGCCAGCCATTTGGGCTGGGATGTCAATCAAAGAATTTTAGGGACCATTCCCGCAAACTCACAAGCATTCTTCCTTGAAGGAACCACGTGGGTCAACGATTCCCACTTTGCCTGCATTCCCAAAGGCCTTGATAAACAACACAAAGAGCTTGCTCTCAAACTGATTGCCTGGCTTCTTAAGCCGAATATGCAAGCCTTCAATTATGACACCGGTTATTTCTATCCCGGTCCTGCTGTTAAAAATGTCACACTTTCCATGGCTCCGGCTGAAAGCCAAGCTAAAATCAAAGCAGCTGCCCGGAAATATCTTGATGACGCCGTCACCAAATATCCTTCCGCCACTCAGTTGGATGCCGAGGCACTGACCACAGCTTGCGATATGTGGGATCGACTGGTTGGAGCAAAGATTAAAAAATAATCGGAAAATTAATTCCAGAAAGAGGGGGCTGTCGGCAAAAACTTGCAATATTTTCTCATGACAGCCCTTTTCTTTAATAAAAATCATATATGGATGTGAGCAGAATGACAAAAGAATTTAAAAAGTTAACCATCGAACATTTAGCCAAGAAATTTGGAGAAAAAGAAGCTTTAATTGATTTTAACCTGGTCGTTGAAAAAGGAGAATTTGTCACTTTCCTTGGCCCGTCCGGCTGTGGAAAATCAACCGCCCTCAATTGTATCGCAGGGCTGCTGCCCATTACCAGCGGCCATATTTCCGTCAACGAAGAATGCATCGACGATGGATCCAAGAAAGTACCAGCCGAAAAAAGAGGGTTTGGAATGGTTTTCCAGAACTATGCCCTGTTTCCTCATCTAACAGTATTTCGTAATGTCGCTTTTGGCCTTGAATTAAAAAAAATCCCGAAAAATGAAATTCAGGAAAAAGTGGGCCAGGTCTTGAAAATGGTTCATCTCGAAGGGTATGAAAACAAATTTCCCAGCCAGATGTCGGGTGGTGAGCAACAAAGAGTGGCCATAGCCCGTTGTATTGTCCTGGAACCTCATTTATTGATGCTGGATGAACCTCTCTCCAATCTGGACGCCAAATTGCGAAATGATATGCGGTATGAACTAAAAGCTTTGCATGAACGGCTTCAAGTCGCCAGTATTTATGTGACGCATGATCAACAAGAAGCTTTGGCCCTATCGGACCGGATTGTAGTAATGAAAAAAGGCTACATTCAGCAAGTTGGTACTCCCGAGGAAATATACTCCCATCCCGCGAATCTTTTTGTAGCCGACTTTATGGGTTTCCGTAATATTTGGGACGCCCAAATCGAAGAGATTCAGGAAAACAACGACGAAGCCAAAATTGTCGTCAATATCAACGGGAATAAACTTGTTTCCCACACCAAATTTACCAGCCAAAACCGCCGTTTAAAATCAGCCCTTCAGGAAGCATTCAAAAACCAAAAGACTATCAATACCGCAATCAGGCCCGAAGACTTCTTGATTGGCAAAGGAGAAGCCAATTCCCTCAAATGTAAGGTGAATCTTGTTGAATATCTCGGGCAGATAAGCCACATTACGGGTACGGTAGGCACTAACAATCAGGCTGATTTACGCGCCTCCGAAAAAATTCGCATCGGAGATGAACTGGAGCTATGGATCCCCCCGGAGAAGCTTTTGGTATTCCCGAAGGGGGTAAATATCTATGTCTGAAGAAAAACGTTGGGACTTTGGTTTGTTCATTGTTCTTCTTCCGGCGCTTTTATTCATCCTTTTTTTATTTATTTATCCTTTTCTCTATGGCCTCTTTCTTAGTTTTACCAATGAAAGCGGCGTTTTTACGCTAGCCAATTATACCCAATTTTTCACGGACACCTGGGAACTACGGACCATAGGGATTACCCTTTGGATCGCATTGCCCGCAACCTTAATCAACATTTTTTTGGCCATCCCTTTCGCTTACTACATGCGCCATGGCATGAAGTATGAAAAATTAATCACTTTTTTCTTAATTATCCCTATCACCCTGGGAACAGTATTGATTTCCGAAGGAATGCTGACTTACATGGGGCCGCATGGTTGGCTCAATCAGTTTCTAATGGCGATCGGTCTCATCAAGAAACCGTTTCTTTTCACCCATAACTATCTTGGGGTAATCATCTCAGTAGTTTTACAGGGTTTCCCGTTTGCTTTTTTAATGTTATTGGGTTATATATCCGGAATCAATCCCGATTTGGAGAAAGCCGCTCAAATGTTGGGGGCATCAAAAACGAAAACCTTCTGGAAAATATTATTTCCCTTAATGGTGCCCGGGATTGCCATCGCTTTTTGCCTCAATTTCGTAATGGCCTTCTCGGTTTATCCATCTGCGGTCTTGCTGGGGCAGCCTTCCGGACCTACCCGGGTTATCTCGATTGCCGCTTATCAATGGTCTTTTGAAAAATTCAATTTTAATATGGGTTCGGCGATATCCATGGTCATGGCCGCTATTGAACTTATAGTCATTATTCTGGTATTCATCTGGAGACAGCGAATTTACAAAGGCGCTTCCATCGTCGGAAAAGGGTAAAATACCCAAACAAACCCAGAGTTTAAATGAACTCTTACTTCACACTTTGAACTTCGGGAGGCAATTGCTGTGCAAAAAAAAATTAATCTGTCGGGAATCTTGTTTTTCGTTGCAATTCTTATTTATTTACTGAATGTGTCGGGAATCTTATTAACTGTTATTTTAAACTCATTCAGTAAAAACTGGTTTTCAGGTCTGATCCCCAAAGTTTATACCTTGGATTGGTATCGTTACTTGGCAACCGACCATGATATATTTAATTTGTTGGGTCTTACCTTTATCGTGGCAATCTCGGTCGTTTTCATTTCATTGCTGATCGCCTTTCCGGCGGCCTATGCAATGGCCAGGCGCGATTTTCATTTTAAAGGGGTAATTCTATCCCTATTTCTATTACCCATGATTATTCCGCCGATGGCCTATGGTATTCCGCTGGCAATGGTGATGTACAAAGCTCATTTGGCGATGAAAGTTATTGGAGTCATTTTGGTCAACCTCGTTCCCATAGTGCCCTTTATGATTTTGGTGCTCCAGCCCTTTATTGAACAAATCAGCTCCAATCTGGAATCGGCCGCTAAAATGTTAGGCGCCGACGGGTTCACCACTTTTCGCAAAATTCTGGCTCCCTTAACCCTGCCGGGGATTTTAACCGCCGGTATTCTTTCGCTGGTTAAAACTTTGTCGATGTTCGAATTAACTTATCTTGTTGCCGGCGGCAAGACCCAAACCATTATCGTCGCCTTATATTCCGACGCCTATGCCGCAGGTTTCCGGCCTATCCAGGCCATCGATGCCATGGCGGTGATCTACTTTTTAACAGCTATGGCCGCTTTAGTCGTGGCATTAAAGTTTGTAAGTCCTACCCAAATGGTGTTTAAATTGAAATAAAAATGCTGTTAGGACCCTACGGCCATTATACCAGGGATTCAATTTGTTTCGGGCCGATTCATTTCATTGTTTTGCTAATATTGTTAATCTTTCTTTTTTCATACTTATCAGAAAATAAATGGCTTTTTTAGGATAGCCATTTATTTTTATTATCAATATTATTCCAGAAATGTCGATAATTAAAAGGAAAAATTTGTTTTGTTTTTCAGGAGGTTAATCATGAAGCAAAAAACTTTCGTAAACCGCCACAATTTTTGGAATACCGCCTTTTTCTCCCGGCTGAAAGTCTTTCACCAAATTTTGGTTATTATCGCGATTATGATTGTCTTTTTCATCATCCATGGAAGCTCCAGCATTTATGTTAATGATACTATCCAAAAAAACAGTTTACATAACATTCAATCCACCAATAACCGTTTCAACCACATAACCGTTGTTAAGACCTATATTGAATTAATCGAAAAAGAATATATCAAAGCGCTTACCGGGCGCGGCAGAATTGAATTTCTCATTAATGAAGGTGATACCCAAGGCCTTCCCCGGATTAATTCTGAAATGGTTCAAGCAGTAAAAGCATTAAGTGATGTTGCTCCGGAAGAATGCAAACAAATTATGGCCAATATCAATAGCATTCAACAAATTATCCGGCAGGATGTCAATGAGGATAATTATATTGCTCTCAAAAAAGAATTAAGTTCCATCAATACATTAACCGATACGGTAAATACCAAATCGGTCGATATCAGCTATCAATCGATTACCAAGAATTCCGAATTCGCCTTTACTTCCAAGATAATGACGGTGGTGATCACCGTATTATGCACATTGATTTCCATTTTATTGGGTTTCCTTATGGCCTCTACGATATCCAAACCTTTGGTAAAAATTGAATCCGCGGTAAAATCCCTTGCCGAAGGAAACCTGAACCAAAAGATCACCACCTCAGGCTGCCCTGAAGTAACGGGAGTTGCCGATGGGTTCAATAACGCAATAGCCAGCCTTCAACGTTTGGTCACCCAAATCAACCAACAATCGGATATCTTGTTTACGGCCAGTAAAGAATTAAAAGCGGCGACTTCCGATACGGGTGAATCCATGAATCAAGTCGCCAATACCATGGCAGACTTGGCCAAAGCATCCGCAGACCAATCGACTCAGGTTAACAACGCTGTTGAAATTATTCATCTTTTGTCGGAGTTAGTAACCAAAGTGACCCAGGATACAGCCGATATAGCCAATACTTCTCAAAATGTTTCCAAATCAGCCGAGGCAGGGCAGAAAGCATCGTCCGATGTTTCCAGTGAGATGAATGAATTATATCATTCGACGCTGCAGGTAGCCGAAGTCATTAAAAATCTAAGCGAAACTTCCGGAGAGATCAGTGAAATCACCAATATGATTCAAGGTATTGCCGAACAAACCAACTTACTGGCATTAAACGCCGCAATTGAGGCGGCCCGCGCCGGGGAGCACGGGAAGGGTTTCGCAGTTGTAGCCGCTGAAACCGGAAAACTGGCGGATCAATCCATCCAATCGGCAACCCTGATCACGAATTTAATTGACAATATGAACACCCGGATTGAGCAGGCAGTTGCAGTAATGGAAAAAAATACTGAACGGGCTGAAACCGGTAAAAATTTGGCCACTCAAGCGCGAGGCACCTTTGAGGAAATATTCCAAACTCTTAATGCTACTCTGGTACAAATCGGACTTATCGCCAATTCCGCCCGGCGGATGTCGGAAAGTAATAATGACGTTACGGAAGCCATCGAAGCTATTGCCGCAATTAGTGAAGAAACCAGCGCCAGTACGGAGGAAGTCACTGCCACGGCCGAGGAACAAAATGCTGCAGTTCAGCAAGTCAACGCTTTAGCGGAAAATCTCTCCCAGATTGCCGATAATCTGAATCAATCGGTGGCTTTCTTTAAACTATCATAGGAAATCAAACATCGTGTAATGCCAAACCAGAGTAAAACTGATTATCAACTTATTATCGGCTAACCGGATACCATACTCTTAAACTGCGCATTGAAATAAAGACCTCTCCCTCGGGAATCCTCAGCGGAGCATTCCTTTATTTAAGCTGCCGTGATTTATCCATGCCCTTTTTTTCAGAAACCTCGAAAATACCTCGAATATCTTTTAAAACCCCCGGATTGTGTTCAATCATATTCAATATGTTTCTTCAATGTCATAGCTCCTTAAAACATATATTGATTTCAAGCAAAATCCAAAAGTCAAAAATATTTATTTATCTTTTAATATCGATTTAAATCTCTTTTAGGCCGTTCCCAATAATAGCTTAATCTCCGGCGCCATACTATATCTTGGTTAAACCAATTCAAAATGGTCAAAGGAGGTTTTAACGAATGAAAAAATTAATGTGTTTTTCCCTATCGCTGATGATGTTTTGCTTTCTGGGTTTAGAAACCATGGCAACCGAACCAGCCCCAAACCGGTATGTAACGGGAGTAGTCTTTTCCGATTTAAATGCCAATGGTAAGCTGGATCAAGGTGAACCCGGTATCGCCAATGTATGTGTGTCCAACAGCAAAGAGGTGGTACAAACGGACAGCGCGGGAAGGTTCCGGTTGCCGGCCTATGATGAGATGGTTGTTTTTGTAACCAAGCCCGCAGATTATGATTACCCATTGAATGAAAATCATCTGCCAAAATTCAGTTATATCCACCAGCCGCTGGGTTCTCCCGCTGCAATTCAAAAATACCGGGGGCTTAACCCAACCGGGGATTTACCGGCACAACTCAATTTTCCGTTGCTTCCATCCAGGAACGTTTTCAAAAGCTTTAGAGCCATTATTACCGGAGACACTCAAGTTTATAACAATACCGAAATCGGTTACTTACGGGATACTTTGGTCAAAGAGGCAGCCGCCACAAAAGCCTCTTTCGTGTTAACCGTGGGGGACAATATTGGAGACGTCCTTTCACTCTACCCCCGCTACCTTTCGGTGATGAAAGGGATGAACAAACCGGTCTATCTTACCCCCGGCAACCACGACGTCAATCTTGACACACCTGATTACGCCCATTCTCTGGATACGTTTAAACGCGAATTCGGTCCCACCTATTATTCATTTAATTATGGAAAAGTCCATTTCGTGGTGTTGGACACTGTATATTACCCGTCGACCATTTATGCCCACTCTTATCATGGCGAAATCGATCCGATCCAAATGGAATGGCTGAAAAATGATCTTTCATACGTGCCCTTCGATCATCTAATCGTACTCAGCATGCATATTCCCATCGTTTCTTTTGTAGACCGCTTACACGAACAGCATCACGTTAAAAACCGTGCCGAACTCTATGCCTTATTAAGAGGCAGAAAGGTTGTGGCTTTAGCCGGGCATACCCATACCACCGAGCAATTTTTACCGGGAGAGATGGAAGAAGGTTGGATCGAACCGATCGCCCTCCGTGAAATGATTATAGGAGCGGCTTGCGGTTCCTGGTGGTCCGGCGACACGGATGACAATGGAGTTCCCTTCTCATTCGAAAAATGCGGTTCACCGAAGAATTACATGATTTTCAATTTCAACGGAGCCGATTATCAGGAAAATTTTAAGGCTATCGGAAAAAGTCAAAACGCTCAAATGAATCTGTCATTTTGGACCCCCTCCTTTGATCAGTGGTTTCAGGCCCAAAAGAATTGGTATAACGCCAATCCTCAAACACGTCCGGCCACTCCGCCCTTTACCCAGGCAAGCTTGGCCGATCCTGCGGCATTAAAAGACTCTGAGTTAGCCGCCGGCAAATTGGTGATCAATGTTTGGGACGGCAACAGTTCTTCCAAGGTTTCCTGCCAATTCGATAAAGGAAAACCGATATTAGCGATAAGAAATACCGATATCGGCGATCCGGCGGCATTACGCGACCAGCTTAGCACAACAAGGTATGCCGTCGGTTTCAGCATTTACAACAACAAAATCAAGCCCGATGAACCGCAACCCCTTCCAGGATTGTTTGCAACCTCTTCCACTCATATTTGGACCTGTCCCTTACCCTCCGAACTTAAGCCCGGATTACATGAAGTCCGGGTAAGCGTTGAAGATCCTGTTAGTAAACATCGCTATGTTGAATTAAAACAATTTGAAATCTTAGATGGAAAAGAAGACTGATAATAAAAAAAGCGATGATTAATCCTTTTCCGGATAATTGGTTAAAAAAGCCCGCTCGAGCGGGCTTTTTTAATGCTCGCTAAAAACGATGATCGATCTTGTTTCAGAAATTCCACATTCGGGCAGGAATCACTTGCCTGAAAGGAGAATTAACAAATTTGAAATATACAAGGAGAAATTTACAATATGCGCCATTGTTTAAAATATGGGATCATTTTTCTATTCATTTTGCTGGCCGCCCGCGTTCAGGCTCCGGTTTACGCGGATGAGCCTCTTCAGGTAGGTTCCAAAGGTGAGCGAGTCCGGGAAGTTCAAAATTATTTATACCAATTAAAATATTTGCGAACTGCACCTACCGGATTTTATGGCGCTTCGACCAAGGAAGCGGTTCAGTCCTTTCAATTGGAAAACCATCTCAAACCGGATGGTAATGTTGATCAATACACCCTGGAAGTTTTGGAAGCGATTTTCAACGATCGCAACCAAGCCGTTCAATATACAGTGGTGGAGGGCGACACTTTACAGTCAATTTCCGCCAAATTTAATTCATCCGTTGCCGAAATCCTGGTCAAAAACAAGTTGCATGACAACCAAATCTCGCAGGGGCAAAGCCTTTTAATTCCAATCGGGCGCTACCGGCAGATTGCCTCCCGTGGCGGTAGCCGTGGGATTCAGGAGATTCCCTGGTCACTTGTGAATCAGTTATGGAACCAGGGAGAAGTCGTAAAAGTCACTGATGTTTCTTCCGGGAAATCTTTTGAAGTCAGACGCTACGGCGGTGTTTACCATGCGGATGTCGAACCCCTGACCAAGCAGGACACAGAGAAAATGCTGGATATTTATGGTGGACACTGGAGCTGGAACCGTAAAGCCGTGATCATTGAGTGCCATCGTTTATATATTTCCGCTTCCATGAATGGCATGCCGCACGGCGGCAAGACAATTCAGGGCAACGGTTTCCGCGGCCAATTCTGTATCCATTTCTTGGGTAGCCGGGTTCATCGAAGCGGCAGAGTGGATTCTTCCCATCAATCCATGGTTAATGAAGCATATCAATCAGATTTTCAGGAGGAAGATGCTTCTCCTTCCATGAATCCTGAACCTTAACCTGATCGTAAAAATGAAAAAGCAGCTGGACTTGATGCCTGCTTTTTCATTTATAGATATCCATATCCCCATTGACTACTCTCTGAGTTTTTCATTAATTTCCTCACCCTTGATTAAATTCATTTCTCATTTAAAATTTTACAATTTTCGTCATTTTTTTAACATCTTTTTAATGTTTGCCTGGCCGGATGACTCCCAAAGCCCCATGATCACAAAAACCAAATATGATCTTTTCCCCATCAACTCCATATTTTTCATGCCTTCACATTTGCAATCCCCATTAAATCGAATTATAATATTGTATGACATGATTTTTCATTACACTGAGGAGGAGATTGTGAATGAATGGTGTGGTAATGATGTTAGCTGCCTTGATTATTTTAATCGCAGCTTACATCCTCTATGGAGGCTGGCTGGCTAAAAAATGGGGCATCGATCCAAAAGCTAAAACGCCCGCCCATGAGCTAAACGATGGTGTCGATTATGTTCCGGCGCCCAAAGAAGTTGTATTCGGCCATCAATTTGCTTCTATCGCCGGCGCCGGACCCATCAACGGTCCAATCATCGCCGCCATGTTCGGATGGGGCCCCGTATTATTATGGGTATTGGTGGGTGGGATTTTCTTCGGCGCGGTTCAGGATTTTGCTTCGCTATACGCATCGGTTAAAAATAAAGGCCGTACTATCGGTTACCTGATTGAAATGTATATCGGGAAGACCGGAAAACGGCTTTTTTTGCTGTTTGTATGGCTTTTTTCAATCCTGGTGGTTGCCGCCTTCGCGGATATTGTAGCCGGTACTTTCAATGGTTTTAATGCCGACGGTACCCATAACATCGCCAATGCCTCAACCGCCACCACTTCAGTTTTATTTATCGTGGCTGCAGTGATCTTGGGGATGTTCATTTATCATAAAAATCCCAAAAGCAGTATTTCAACCCTTGTAAGCTTGGTGCTGCTAATTATGACGATTATAGTGGGATTGTTTTTTCCGATATATTTCACCAAGACTTTCTGGTTGTATTTTGTGTTCATTTATGTTTTCATAGCTTCGGTCACTCCCATATGGGCATTGTTGCAACCCCGCGATTACCTTAATTCATTTTTGCTGGTAGCCATGATTGTAGGAGCCTTCATCGGAATACTTATCGCCCGGCCTACAATTCATTTACATGCTTTTAGCGGCTTTAATGTGAATGGACTTTCCATGTTCCCATTTCTATTTGTCACCATTGCCTGTGGCGCCGTTTCCGGTTTTCACAGCCTAGTGGCATCCGGCACTACTTCCAAACAAATCGATAACGAAAAAGACATGTTGCCGATTTCCTTCGGAGCCATGCTGCTGGAATCATTTTTGGCAGTTATTTCACTGATTGCAGTCGGCGCACTGGCGCTAAACGGAGTAATGCCTCAAGGTACACCTCCGGTAATTTTCGCTTCGGCCATTTCCGGTTTTCTACTTAAATTAGGCATTCCAAGTCTGACGGCATACACCATAATCACTCTGGCTGTATCGGCTTTTGCCCTGACTTCTTTAGACTCGGTGGCCAGGGTTGGCAGACTGGCGTTTCAAGAATTATTTGTAGATTCCCAAACCGACGAAACGCAAATGTCGCCACTGGTCAAACTGCTTACCAATAAACATTTCGCCACTTTGGCAACACTTTTCCTGGGATATCTGCTTTCCATCGGCGGTTATCAAAATATCTGGCCCCTATTCGGTTCAGCCAACCAGTTGCTTTCTGCCCTGGCTCTCAGCGCCCTGGCTGTATTTCTTAAAAAAACCAACCGGACAGGTTTTACCTTATGGGCGCCGATGGTGATCATGCTGGGAGTCACCTTCACAGCGCTGGCGCAAACAATTGTCAAAATTGGCAAAAAGTTATTGGTTACCGGTGATTTTGTAATTCACAGCGACGGGCTGCAACTGGTTTTTGCCGCCTTGTTAATCGCCCTCGGTTTTCTGGTAGCACTATCCTGCATTCGAAAATTATACGGGAAAGAAACCAATGATACGTCTAAAATGGCGATGCAACCGAAAAAAGCGCCTGTAGCTGAATAATCCTAAAAAAAGAGAGAGGAAATCAAGCTTCATCCTCTCTCTTTTTATGACCGAAAAGCCGGTCCGGTAATTTCCAGATTATTTTTTATAGTGGGTCCCCGTAAGAGGCAACGAAGTCCGGAATTTACCGTCCAAACGGTAATAGGCATGAGAACAGGCCGGGGCGGTCGGGATCAGGCATAACTCGCCCACTCCTTTGGCGCCGAACGCATAGGGAAGCTTTTCACCTTTGGATTGTACCAGTTTCACTTCAACCGCCGGCGTTTCAGGAGCCCGCATTAAGCCGAGGGTTCCGAATTTAACTTGGGGATAACCGCCTTTCACCGGAAAATCCTCGGTTAGCGCATAGCCTAAACCCATCACGATTCCGCCCTCGATTTGACCTTCAACCGATTGGATGTTGACCGGCGTGCCCACATCGTAAGCGGCTACAACTTTCTCCACTTTACCCCGGTCATCCAAAACGACAACCTGGGCAGCATAACTATAGCTAACATGACTGACCGGGTAATCTTTCGGCGAACCCATCGGATCGGTGACGGCTGAAAATTCGCCGTAGAACTCCTGTCCCTCCAACTGAGCAAGCGTCTTCCCCGCTTTTAACTCTTTTCCCAGTTTTTCAGCAGCCCGTCTGGTTGCTTCTCCGGTTAACACGGTCTGCCTTGAAGCGGTGCTGGTTCCGGCGTTCGGCGTGCGTATGGTATCCGGACGTTCGTGATAAGTGAGGGCCGGATCCAGTCCCGTTTCATTACATACCATCTGCGTGCACATGGTGGCGATTCCTTGACCCATGCAAGCCGCGGAAGTCCTGATATGAACGAGCCCCTTTTCCACGGATAGAATGCAACGTCCGATATCCTTTAATCCCACCCCTGTCCCGCTGTTTTTAAAAGCGCAGGCAATACCGGCATAAGGATGAGTTTCGTAAACTTCTTTCACCGCTTCCAGGCATTCCGCCATGGCACAGTTGGGGTCGGCTATCTGGCCATTGGGCAGTATTTGCCCGGGGCGAATCGCATTTCGGTAACGGATCTCCCAGGGTGAAATCCCGGCCTTTTCCGCCAGCAGATTAATATTGTTTTCCGTTGCAAAACAGCTCTGGGTGACGCCGAAACCCCGGTAGGCGCCGCCGACCACGTTATTGGTGTATACCGACAGGCCCAGGATGTCGATATTCTGATAATTATACGGACCTGCCGCGTGAGTACAAGCTCTTTGTAAAACCGGGCCCCCTAAGGAAGCATAAGCGCCGCTATCGGCGATGAGAACGGCTCTCATTGCGGTAAGAATGCCGTTTTCATCACAAGCGTGAGTGAACTCCATTTCCATGGCATGACGTTTGGTATGATAATTAAGGCTTTCCTGCCGTGAAAACTTCACCTTCACCGGCTTCTTGGTATACCAAGCCATCAACGCCGCGTGATGCTGGACGCTCATATCCTCTTTTCCCCCGAAACCGCCGCCCACCAATTTCGATTGGCAATGCACCTTTTCTTCCGGGATACCCAACATATGAGATATTTCATGTCTTTCATCATAGACCGACTGCGAACCCGTATAAAGGAGTAATCCATCGTCCCCATCCGGCAAAGCGATAGCGCATTCCGGTTCCATAAACGCATGATCGGTGAAAGGAGTTTTATATTTCCGGGTTACAACATACTTCGATTTCTTCAGGGCTTCGTCGACATTGCCCCGCCTCAGCACTTCTTTACGGAGGATATTGCCTTGTTCGTGAATCAGAGGCGCATCCCCTTTTAGAGCATCCGTGGGGGAAGTTACCGGAGTCAGCTCGGTGTAATCAACTTCGATCAGGGATAAAACTTCATCCAGGGTTTTTTTATGATTAGTGGCCACCAGCGCCAGGGCATCTCCAATATAACGGGTGGTTCCGCCTTCCCCAATCATTACATCCCAATCCATCACCAAATGCCCGATTTTCTTATGGGGCACATCCTTTTCAGTAAGAATACGAACACAATCCGGATGGGCCAATGCTTTGCTGATGTCGATCCTATGGACGACAGCCCGCGGATATTTGGAACGTAACGCTTTGGCATAAATCATGCCCGGAACGACAATATCGTCCACAAACTCGCCCGTCCCTAAAATCTTTTCCGCAGCATCCACTCTTTTGAATCGCTTGTTTAGGGATGCGCTGGTTTCCCGCGATGGAATCGGCAGATTCCTACGAAAAAAATCGGCTGCATTTAAAATGGCTTCTTCAATCTTAACATAACCGGTGCAGCGGCAGAGATTACCTTTAATGGCCTCTTTAACCTGGGCGCGGGTGGGACTTAAGTTGTTATCCAGCAAACTCTTGGCTGATATCACCATCCCCGGGATGCAATACCCGCATTGAACCGCTCCTGCCTCCGCAAAGCAATGCACATAGACTTCTTTTTCACGTTCCGACAGTCCTTCAACCGTTACTATGGACTTACCTTCCAGGGAAGAGATTTTGGGAATGCAGGCTTTCACTTTTTGGCCGTCGATTAATACAGTGCAAGTACCACAGGCGCCCTCACTGCAACCATCCTTCACGGAGGTTAGGCGCAAGTCATCCCTTAAAAACGCCAATAACTTCTTGTCTTGTTCCGTTGTGATCCGCTCACCGTTGACTGTAAATGTAAACATCCTAATCTCCTTCGTGTATCCTATCTATCATACTATACAAAGAAAAGCGAATCTACCTGATTTCAGTTCCCAAAATAAAAGATCTATTTGAACTGCATTTTATATAAGCCGGCATAAATTCCGTTTTGGGCCAGCAGACTCTCATGGTCACCCTCTTCGGCAATGCCCTCGGCGGTTAAAACCAAAATTCTGCGGGCTTTACGGATGGTCGACAGGCGATGGGCGATTACAAAGGTGGTTCTCCCTCTAGCCAATGTCTCCAGGGAGTCCTGTACCACTTTTTCGCTTTCGTTATCCAGCGCCGAGGTGGCCTCATCAAAAATGAGCACCGGCGGATTTTTCAAAAACACCCGGGCAATGGATAAGCGTTGCTTTTGACCGCCGGAAAGTTTGACTCCCCGTTGGCCGATATCGGTATCATAACCATCCGGCAATTCCAGGATAAAATCGTGAGCATTGGCATTCTTGGCCGCAGCAATGATTTCTTCCTCCGAAGCATCCGGTTTCCCGTAGCGGATATTATCCATGACCGAGCCGGCAAAAAGGTATACTTCCTGCTGGACAATGCCGATATTACGTCGTAGCGAACGAAGCTTGATATTGCGGATATCCCGGCCGTCCAAGGTGATATGGCCCGATGAAACCTCATAAAAACGGGGTATCAGGCTGCACAAAGTGGTCTTGCCGACTCCCGAGGGGCCGACCAAAGCAATGTACTCGCCGGGTTTAACGGTCAGATTGATATGAGAGAGGACTTCGGTGGTATTTTCCCGGTAACGGAAAGAAACATTTTGGAATTCAATATCTCCTTGAACATTTTTTAAAGTAACGGCATTCTTGGCATCGGCAATATCCGGGGCGATGGAAAGCACTTCATAGAAACGGTCAAACCCGGAGATTCCATTTTGAAACTGCTCGCCAAAATTAATCAACTTTTTGATGGGCTCTAAGAATACATTGATGTACAACAGGAAAGTCAACAAATCAATGGCCCGGATCTGTCCACGGCCAATTAAAAAAGAGGCGGCCACCACCAAAACGACATAAATCAATGAACTAAAGGCGTTAATCCCACTATTGTATCGGCCCATATACTTGTAACTGTTTTTCTTGGTTTCCACGAACCGCTGGTTGCTTTCACGAAATTTCTGCAGTTCCAAATCTTCATTGGCAAAAGATTTGACCACCCGGACTCCGGAAATGCTCTCTTCCGTTCCGGCGTTAATCTCGGCGATCTTTTCACGGTTTTTCCGAAAAGCGTACCGCATCTTCCGGTTATAATAGTAAGCGAACAAACCCATTGGGGGAATGAAGATAAAGACTACCAGTGTCAATAGAAAATTAATCTGGCATAATATACAAAAAGCTCCGATTAACTTGGTCAAGGATATCAAAACATCTTCCGGTCCATGATGGTAAAGTTCGGTGATATCGAAAAGGTCGTTGGTAATTCTCGACATAATCTGGCCGGTTTTCTGGTTGTCGTAATAATTGAAGGATAGTTTCTGAAGGTGGTTAAAAATCTCGTTCCGCAGGTCATATTCCATCCGGGCTCCCATAATGTGCCCGCAGGTGGTGATATAGTAGTTACATAAAAACTCCACCATCACCATACCCAGCATCAGTAAGGCCAATTGCCAAATAATCGGCGCAGGCGCAGTATTCAGGGCGGAAACGGCCCCGTCCTTCAAGAGGATATTGGCAATATAGCGGATAATCAACGGAAATGCCAAGCTAATCCCGGCCGCAATAAAAGCGCACCCCAGGTCCGCCAGAAAAGTCCCCAGATAGGGGCGGTAATAAGAGATGAATTTTTTAAATTTGGATTCCATCAAAAGATACTCCCGTGTGATTCTTCATTGAATATGAATAGATTACCACGGAAATAATTTCAAGGCAAGTGCGGGAACGCGGAAAACATCATGGGGGGGTTTATTTTGTATCGGATGGCGCATCAACCTTGAACACCGCCCGTTTGCCATCCCGGTTTGATGTGAAAAAAACACTGCCGTCCCCATGGTCCAGTATGGGGTGGGGATGACTGTCCTGACAGTCCCAGAAAGAACGGTGTTCGCAGAGAGGGAACCATCGAATATTACGGCGTTCCCAATCCACGATCTGCAGGCTGATCCATTCGCCCCCCCAGTTTTCGTTCACCAGCGCACCGTCCGGATGAAAATAACCATCCGATACCAGCCAATCATTATGAAGGTTTCCGGCGGTAAAATGGCCGTAGCCTTCATAGCTCTGCGGCAGCCTGATTTCTATATTATCATTACCCGCCGGACTTACTCTTCCCACATAGGCGTCGCCGTTTTGAAACTTACCGTGATAAATAATGTATTTTCCATCGGCCTGCCACATCTCATGGCAAGTCCAGTCCCTTCTGGACCGTTCCCCGCCCTCGGTCCGCAACCTGACATGCTGATGACCGTTCCACAACCAGAGCCGCCGGATACCGCAATCCGCAGCCCATTCATGATTGTAAAGGATTTGCCGGGAATCCACCGGGTTAAATTGGACGTGGGTAATCCAAGCCTGAGGAACCTTTTCACCCAAAACCTCCACGCCGCTTTCGGTATCAAAAACCCTCAAATAGGAACTGAGGTTTTCTTTACGAACCCGTTCATCAATATCATAATCGGGTTTACCGGTAATAACCTCATTCTTTTTACCGCCATCTCCCAAACGGTAACCCGGACTGTCATTGGTAAAGTTGTCGCCCTCCAAGGCGCGGGCATCGGTCGTTGGTACGCAAATCAACCGGCCGTCGGCGCTGACATGGGTGAAGGCCGTTACTTGCCGGGCGGGAATTTGATTGAGCACCTTGAGCCTTCCGTCTAAATCAACCGAACAAAGATCCCGGCCTTGAATGAAATATACCCTGGCATTTTTGGCATCTACGCTGATGCTTGCCAGGCCAAGGCCACGATATGGACTGCCGTTAAAATAAACATAAGATTTTAAAAAATCTTCCCGGTTTTGGCTGAGCTGTTTTTCTGCTCCGGTCCTTAAATCCCGGCAAAAAACATTGGGATGGCCCGTCCGGTCGCTGATAACCACAAAATTTCGTCATCCGCCGAAAGGCTGGAGGAAGTAAAATAAAGCAACTGCTCGTTGGCAGCTGTGTTTACAGTCATCCTCACCGGTATCATCCGATCACACTCCCTATTGAAATTTTGCAAAAATAATTTTATGCTCAATCAAATCGAACGTAACCAGTAAATTGCATTTCCAAATCTGATCCGAATTTAACTCAATCCCAGTAGGATAAGGTAACCCATCCGCTTGCGCCAAATTGTTCACTTCGGCCACATCACTGAGGATAATCTCCATACTCCCGATTTTCAATGGAATATCAACTAGTTTTGTTGGTTTATCCGCCATTGAATATATACCCTTCGGATTATTGACATATGAATAATTCTTACCGGTATCCAGATAAACCATTATGGGTTTACCGTTGTATTCCGCTTCGAAAAAAGGAAGATTCTCCTGATTTTTCCCTGATGATTTATAAAGAGGCAGTACAATATATTGAGCTGAATTCAATTTTGAATACTCAATGGGGCGACTTCCAAATGCAATTTTATGCCCTTTATAGTCCAGTGTAATGATTCGGGATTGGAAAAAAGCTAAACCGATTGTTCCGTTAAACTTTTGAGATGAATATAAATTCCAATCCGAGATGCTCGTATTGATATGCTTATATTCTCTTCCATAAACCGTCATGTGATCAATTTGAATGCGTTTTCCCCAGCCTCGATGAGTGCCGTCCCTATTGAGATCTTCGATTCTTTCCATTAATTGATAATCCATCTTATCTTCCATAACATTGGTAAAGAATAGTCCGACACCACAGCCCGTATCAAATCCCATGTCATAATCACTATTGCCGATTTTAACCGGTATTTCCGGACAGCTTCTAACACCCCGCCGGTTAAACGAAAGCTTATGGATCTCGTTTTTATCATAGCCAAAATCGATAATCCAGGTTTTATCAGCTGAAAGTACCGGTTTTACTTCATATCCGATCCATCCGGATAGTGCAACAATAATCAAAGATAAGATAATTGATTTCCTTCGTTTCAATTTCATTTTGCTTACCTCATTTATCAGCAGCCATGGATCTATTCTTATAAAATATCATTCCATTCATACCCAATAATTCCTGCGTGTTATAATATATATGCTTAGGATTGGTCCGTTGGCTTATTCAATGTCCTTTATAAAGAATTTCAATTAAAGAGAAGGGAACTTACCATGAATCTAAAAATCCCCAGAGAACAAAAGACCCAAATCGTAGCTATGGTCCAACAATATTTCCGGGATGAACGGGGCGAGGAAATCGGTGATCTGGCGGCGGAGTTTTTGATCGACTTTATCATCAAACAAATGGGCCCTTTCATTTACAACCAGGCCATCGAGGATGTGCAAGCGGTCTTAAACCAAAAAATGGCCGTCCTCGAAGAAGACGTTTATGCCCTGAAAATGACGGCCAAGTTGTCTTCAAAGGGATAAGGGCGAAGACGCCGATGGAAGTGTCTGAACGCAGCAATTGATTCGCCAGTGTTCGCGATACTCCGGCTTTTCATCGAGAGTTTACATCATACTAATTTTTTCCTTTTTATCTTTGTCCTTTCTCTTTTTGACCTCACCCGTTCCCTTCCCCTAAGTTGCCGTCCTCTTGGGCTTTTTCAAGCGGAAGGGACTTGGCTGATTTTAAGGGCCAAAAAGCATCGCCTGTAAAGATTTTAATGGCTCCGAAGGTTTGGGGCCACGTGAAATGGCATATTTGACAGCTCCTTCGGGGAAGAACAAGAGTTAGGTTATAGGCGCATTCTTCACTACACCATGATCTTCCCTGTTCCCTGCCCCACCACAACCGCCCAGTAACCGAACAAGATCCCGTCCATCAATCCCTGGCTGTAAATCAGCTCGTCCTGGCGGTTCGACTGAGCAATCCAGGTATCCTGATATTCATTCAATAGCTTCTTATCTTCTGGGTTGAGTTTGGCGGTGATTAATTTTAAAAGTTCGCCCGGCCGCTCCCCCAGTTCCTGATATTCCGTATCTTGCTCGACAACATCCTCATAAATCTGAGTCAGCCGGTCGAGGATAAATTTTTTGATACCGAAATCTTTGTAGGTAATCATGACAAGACCTCCTTAATTAAAATTAAAAGGGGAAATTTAGACTTTCGTGGCTGCTTTCTTCGTTACTTGTACCATAACATGAAGTCTGTTAAAATAAATTGAATGTGCTTTTTTACGGCAACTTCAATCGAGGAGAATTTATTCTTTTTGAGGTTATAATGAACCATTTACCCAATAGGTAATTCTATTGTTTTCATTATACTTACCTATTAGGTAAATGTCAACTATTTTTCGAGAATTTTTATTTTCATTGACGGGGTGGTTAAAATGAAAGTTAAAACCAGGTTCGGTGAAAGAATTCGCAAACTGAGGGAAGAGGCAGGAATCAATCAACCCCAATTTGCGCAGGCATTGGAAGTTAAAACCGCAACCATCAACCGATATGAAAATGATATTCGTGAACCGGAATATGCAACATTAATTAAAATCGCGGATTACTTTAATGTTAGTGTAGATTATTTGCTGGGAAGGACGGAAAATAGGAAGAGGTTATAGGTTTAGGTATGATTAAAGCACAACCTCAATTGTGTTCTAATTTTGAAATTACAATACTAACTTCGTCGAGGAATTTTCGGCCATTCTTTGTTTATTGACAAAGTAATACTTCACCGTCTTGCTCAAGACTCCTGCCTTTCAACCTAACCCCTTTCTCCCCTTCCCCCAAGTAGCTTGTTTTTCCGACCTTTTCAGGTGGAAGGGGAACCCGGCTTTGGGGCCTAAAAGATTTAATTATGTTCTCTTTCTCTGGCAATAGGATAAAATACGTTGTAATACTGCATCAATATCCTTATCGATTTCAATATTGGATAGCCTTAATATCTCAATTCCCTCGGTTTTTAATATCATATCTCGTTCTTCATCGTACTCCCGGCGTAATCTATGAATTTTCACATCAACTTCAATCGCTAATTTTACCGGATTACAATAGAAATCAATAATAAACCCGCCAATTACCTGTTGCCGCCGGAAATGAAATCCTCCCAGCTGATTGTTTCTTAGCTTTTCCCATAAAATTTTCTCTTGTTTCGTCATATTTTGACGAAGTTCTTTAGCTCGTTGCACTTTATCCGGGTTCACTTTTCGTCCGGTAATAATCGGTTTTTCTTTTTCCATGGTGGGTTATTCGATAAGTGTTAATATTTTCCTTTTACGAATAATTTAAAGGATAATTTTTTAGGGTGAATGTATAGGCCAATAACATTTAACCTAACCCGTTCCCTTCCCCTAAGATGCTGTTTTCTCGAGCTTTTTCAAGTGGAAGGGACTTGGCTGATTTTAAGGGCCAAAAAACATAGCTCGCGATGGTTTTTAATAGCTCCAAAGGTTTGTGGTTACTCTTCCACGTGAAATGACTTATTTGATAGCTCCTTCGGGGAAGAGCAAGAGTTAGGTAATAGGCCTTTTTACCTAACCCGTTCCCT
>JAEZCE010000013.1 GCA_023429995.1 Bacillota bacterium
TGTGTGTTTGCGCCATCCTTGGCCGCTCCGCCTGGGTATGGGGTGGTGGCTTTCGAAGTCGCGTTGGGGGCGACCGCTGTTTGGCGTCGTGCCAAGAAGCGGCGCACGGTTCCGTCCGTGGGAACCTAAAGATTTTTGAAAGTTAATAAATTAGGTCGCTATGGATCGTTCCTCGGTACTGAGTGGCTCGCGGAATTGGAAGGGCCGGGGGTGAGGACGCTTCAGTTTGACATTAAAAAAGCCGCCCGAGGGGGCGGCTTGGTTTATTTGATATTGACATCCCAACGGAGGAAGACGATGGGGTCTTGGTTGACGGCGTCGTTTTCGAATTGGTAGACGAATTTGACGGTGGTATCTTTGTCTACGGCGTATTTGGCTTTGAGACGCAGGTAGGGATCGTCGATGTGTTTGACTTTTTCGAGCTCCATTCCGGCGGCCAATTCGTTGGTAAAGGCGTAAAGCGCTTGGGCGTCGAGGGAGCTGGAGCTGGCGTCACCGGTATCGACGTGTTTGTAGCGCAGCTCGGCGACGATCTGTTTGTCGACGGCGCCAGTGATGCCGAATTCGTAGGAGTTGGCGTCGTCGAAGTTGTTGATTTTGAAACCGACGATGTAAGCGGGATCGACTTGGATATTGGCGGCCAGATCGAGGCGGGCCGAATCATAATCGGCGACGTCCTCGTTGGGGAGGTAGAGTTGGCCGTAGATCTTGGTTTTGTCGGTGAAGTATTTGAAGTCCAAATCCAAACCGTAAATGCCGGTCTCGTCCACCAGGTCCCCGTCGATGGCGAAATCCAGGCTTCCGGCGACATACCCGTTGTTTTTGCCAAGGTCTTGGCGCAGACCGGCCGAGACAAAGGTTTGGCTGGAGTTGTCGCGATAACCGCCATCCCGGTATTTACTGCCGGTGTAATCCAGTCCGAAGAAGAAGCCGGACTCGTCGAGGTAACTTCCCTGTAGGCCGGTTAAGGTGGTGCGGTCGCCGTAATAGTCGGTGTCGTAGAATTTACCGTAGGTCAGGTCGACAAAAAACTGGTCGTTTTGATAATACTCGAACCCCAAGGCCCAGTCGTCGTCTTGGGCCACATAGCGGGTGGTCAGGCTGGGGCTGTCCCGGTCGATGGAGTACCAACCGTCGAAATCCAAGCCGCCGAATTGGGCGCCTTTGTAATTGGCGAAATCGCCGGTGAAGTTATGTACCGCCGCCAAGGTGCTGCTGGAGATGGTGAAACTGAATGCAAGAATCAAGATCATTAGGAACACTTTTTTCATGGTTTCCACTCCTTTTTGGGGAATTTGTTTAAAAATTGCAAAAACGGTAACTTCATACTAAAAGTAACACTGGAGTTTGAATGTGTCAATTGATGTTGCGGAAAATTAACAATGGATGGAAAGGATTAAAACCGTTGTCTGAACCAGGATTAAGCAGGATTATACGGATTAAAAGGATTTAAAAGATTTAAAAGCACTGCTTTTCTGGATTGGGATTAAAAGATTCGAAAAATTAAACCGTTTTTGAATTTTGAAGATTAGACGAATTTAAGACGTGAGAAGTTCATTTGAATTTTTAAAGGTTTTGTTGGTAGGTTGCCGAAAGATTGCGAGGAAATATTATCCATCGGAAATGGTTGGAGGTGGCGATGCGACACGAGGAGATTACGAAACGGATTATTGGTTGTGCGATGCGGGTTCATTCGGCGTTGGGAAATGGATTTCAGGAAGTTATTTATCAGCGGGCGTTGCGAATTGAGATGGAACTTGAAAGTCTACGATTTGAACGGGAAAAGTCAATGAAGATCTTCTACCGGGGTCTGGAGATCGGTATCCGGCGGGTTGATTTTTATGTGGAAGATTGTGTGATGGTTGAATTGAAGGCATTATTGCTTTTAGAAGATGTCCATTATGCCCAGGCTCGAAATTATCTGGAGGCATACAATTTGGATACGGGCTTGTTGATTAATTTTGGCGGCAAAAGTTTGGAGTTTAAGCGGTTGTATAATCGGGGAAAGAACATTGTCTGAACCAGGATTAAGCAGGATTGATCAGATTAAAAGGATTTTAAAGACAAAACTTTGAGGCGTTGATGTTAGGGCAGTTCATTTGGGCGGTTTGATGGGCTGTCCATCCTTTTAATCCGTGGAATCCTTGAAATCCTGGTTCAGACAGAGGGGTTGGGCGGGGGATGATGGCTGGGGTTGAGCAGGATTAAAAGATTAAAACCGTTGTCTGAACCGGGATTAAGCAGGATTTAGTGGATTAAAAGGATTTTAAGGACAAAACTTTGAGGCGTTGATGTTAGGGCAGCTCATTTAGGCGGTTTGGTGAGCTGTCCATCCTTTTAATCCGGATAATCCTTGGAATCCTGGTTCAGACAGAGGGGTTAGGCGGGGAACATGGCTGTTTTTCGGGTTAATCAGGAACTTTCATAATCGTTAAAATATTCGGATTAAAGGGTTTTTGCTGGATTTTGGCGAAGTTTACCATGGAAAATGGGTGGATTATGTTGTGAGTGAAATAAAAAGCACCATAGTTGATAGGAGATCAATATGTATAAAATAATTGATGAATCGGCAAAAACATATAAATTGTATCAATACCAAACTGAAAATGAATTTGAAAAGATGGTTGTCGCTCATGCCGATGACATTTTTGGAAGAAAAGGTATTTATTTTGACCTCAAAAAGAAAATCGGGAAGGCGCTTAAGGGAGCGGCAATACCGGACGGCTACTATCTTGATTTGATGTTTCATGATGATCCTACACTTTACTTTGTTGAACTCGAGCTTAGTAATCATGATGTGTATGGACATATCGGAGAACAAGTATTGCGTTTTGCAATTTCCTCTGAAACAAGTAAGCACAAGATAAAGACGATCTTAATTAATGATATTATTTCTGACAAAGTTAAGCAAAAGAAATTAGAGGCCTTTTTTAAAGAATCCAAGTTTAGTAATATCAATGAATTATTGGACAAACTCATTTTCGATAAAGAAGTCGCGGTAATTATAGTAATTGACGAGCAGACGCCGGAACTTGAAGGGGTTTTGTCCAAAATTAAAATTTCAGCTGACATTATTGAAGTGCAAAGTTATGTTTGTGGAAACGAAACATTACATCGGTTCTCATCTTTCCAAGATGAAGTTAGCGCAAATCTTCCGGAGAACACCGATTATGACGAGTTAGATACGATCGTTATTCCGGCTCGTGAGGTTGGTTTTCGCGAAGAGTTTTTGGAAAACGACAGATGGCATGCTATACGTATCTCACCGGCGATGATTGATAAAATTAAATATATCGCAGCGTATCAGGTCGCTCCGATTTCGGCGATTACCCATGTTGCGGAGGTCGAATTGATTGAAAAATATAAAGATACCAACAAATATCTGGTAAAGTTTCAAAAAGGCAGCACTAAACAAATCCCCAATATTAGTTTGACAGACGGAAAAAGCGGTAAAGCACCGCAAGCTCCTCGTTATACGTCTTATGCCAAACTGGTGAAAGCGAAAACTTTAAACGATTTGTGGGAATAAGGCATGTTTGATATTCGCCGGATAAAGAGGAATGGATCATATGGCTATCAATCGCGATGTCTATCAGACCCGAAAGCGGCGTTAGGTCATCGGCCTACCAGAGTGGAAATGTATCAGGCGTTGGGTGAAGGATTTAAAACTTATATCAAAGATGGTTGGCTTGTCTGTCTTGCCAATTTGGGAGATTTGAAGTCGGCTGAGCTGGAATGGCTAGACGGGCCGGTTGAAGAGTTTTTATTGGAGTTAGAGAAAACATTGTTTCAGAAGTCCTATAAGATTCCGACTATTTTAGCTTTTGTGACGGAACAAGGAATTCGGGATATGATTCCTTTAAGTGAAATTGGCCGGAGTTTTCAGATATTTTATACACGTGAATCGGAATTGCGAGAGCTTGATTTTCAAGACAAGTGCAATCAGGGTTGGGAAGATTGGGATAATGACGATTGGGCGAAGCTGGCTTTGCATGATCCGGTGGAAGCTTTAGATGGAAAGGGATTTTTTCATTACGATTCAGTAGGACAAGTGTTGCGGTTGGATGAGCTATTAGGGGAATTTTTGAATGAAAAGGCTTTGGTTGAGCATGTGAAGGATGTTATGGAGTATCGGAGGTTAAGGTATTTGGAGAGGCGTTGTGTGACGGTTCAGGGTTGATTTAACCTCATTTTCTTGTTTTATCTGCTCGGAATCTCTCTATTAATACGTTTAGTAATTCACATATTCGTGTTACAATAAAAATTAATATTGTCAGAGTTGCTGTACTGACTGTCTTTTATAATAATAATTTTACCTATTGCTAGAAACCATTTAAAAATATGGGATCTTAACAGTAACAAATATTTTCTCAATATAGTTGAAAAGATTTATTACGTGCTTAGCTGTTGTGTTGACTATATTTTAAAATTGTGCCGGACAACTTGAATAACGGGGGGTTAACTGATGCCGACACTGGAATGGATTGGGAAAGATAAGGTAATAAATCATCATCAGCAAGTGCCGTTTCGCTTGTTGGAACGGCAATATAGTTATGATCAAAATGGTCGTCATGATGAAGATAATGGCAGCGAAAATATGATTATTCATGGGGATAATTTGGAAGCTTTGAAAGCCCTTTTGCCCCACTATGAGGGGAAAGTGAAATGTATTTATATCGATCCGCCATATAATACAGGCAACGAGGGATGGGTTTACAATGACAACGTGAACAGTCCTAAAATGCGAAAATGGCTTGGCGATGTTGTGGGTAAAGAAGGTGAAGATTTATCGCGTCATGATAAGTGGCTTTGTATGATGTATCCACGCCTAAAATTACTTTACAAACTGTTATCTTATGATGGGGCTATATTTATTAGTCTCGATGATAACGAAATCATTTATCTCCGCGCCATTATGGATGAAATTTTCGGCAATGCAGGATTTGTCGCTCAAGTTACCTTGTTGTGCAATCCAAAAGGACGGAGCCAAGATAAATATTTTGCTACTTGTCATGAATACTTACTTGTGTATGCGAAAAATGTTTTACCGTCAGGAAGTTTTAGTGTAGCCAAGGATCATAGCACAATTAAGAAAGATTACAAATTATCTGATGGCAATGGTGCGTATCGCTTATTGGAATTACGAAACACTCATCGTGAGTTCGGAAAGGCAAATCGTCCTAACCTTTGGTATCCCATATTTGTTTCACCAAATGGTACAGTTTCTTTAGAGCAAACAGTAGAATGCAACGAAGCTGTATTTCCATACTGGCCAGACGGATTTGAAGGTTGCTGGACATGGAGCAAAGCCCTTTCTCAAAAGGACATTCATTTTTTAGTTGGTCAGAAAAAAAATGGCGTTTGGAAGATATACAGAAAATCTTATGCCGTTTCTTCCGATGGGGAGACTGTAAGGCAAAAACCATTCTCGATTTGGAATAATCCGTTATTTCATACCGAAAAAGGGCAGGTAATATTTGGACAAATTTTCCCCGGTGCAAACAAAAACGATTTCCCTCAACCAAAATCAGTAGACTATATTGTTGAAATTATACGCACTGTTACATCCGGCGATGATATAGTATTAGATAGCTTTGCGGGCTCCGGCACTACTGCCCACGCTGTATTGAAACTAAACGAGCAAGACGGTGGAAATAGAAAATTCATCATGGTGGAGATGATGGATTATGCAGACGGTGTCACAGCTGAACGCGCAAAGCGTGTTATCGATGGTTATGGGGATGTGGCAGGTACTGGTGGTGATTTTAGTTTCTATGACCTCGGAGAAATGTTGCTTTTGCCAGACGGCAATCTGAATGAAGGTGTGAACCAACATAAAATCCGTGAATATGTTTATTACATGGAGACTAAAGAGTCGTTGCCTCTTTGCAAAAGCACTGATAACAAATACTATCTTGGTAGAAGTAATGATACTGCTTACTACTTCTATTATGAGAAAAATGATGTCACGACCCTTGACCACACTTTTCTTGGCACAATTGGCGAAAAGGCAGACGGCTATATCATATATGCTGACCTATGTACTCTTTCCGAGAGCGAACTAAAACGCTATAGTATTACTTTCAAAAAAATTCCGCGAGATATTGCTAGGCTGTAAAGGAGCGTGAAGTAAATGGAGCTGAAAATTTTTCAAAAAAATGTCATTGGCGACCTTCGCCGATTTCTTGCGCTTCTGATAGAAACGCAAAATATCTCAGATGCATATCGTTCAATTTGGGAAGAAAAAAATGTTATGGTTGGCATGAATGGAATGCCACCGTACAATTCAATCATACCGAGCGTTCCTCATGTGTGTTTGAAAGTACCCACAGGCGGTGGCAAGACCTTTATTGCGGTAAACGCAATAAAGCCTATATTTGATTCAATACCACAAATGAGAGCGAAGGCGGTCGTGTGGCTTGTTCCGTCTGATGCAATTTTGACGCAAACATACAAGGCGCTTACAAATCCTGCACACCCATATCGTCAGAAAATCGATGTAGATTTTGGTAATCGAGTGGAAGTCTATTCAAAAGAACAGCTTTTAAACGGTCATAACTTTAGTCCGACCACCGTCACAGAACAGCTTTCCATTTTTGTCCTAAGTTACGACTCTTTTCGTACAAGCAATAAGGATGGTCGAAAGGCTTATCAGGAAAATGGAAATCTTGCATCTTTTGCGAAAACCATAAATAATCCCAACGGTCTGATTGATGGTACGGACGAAACCGCACTGATACAGGTGGTACGCTCGCTTAATCCCATTATCATCGTAGACGAGAGCCACCACGCAACTTCAGACCTAAGCGTAAAAATGCTTAACGACTTCAACCCAGCTTTTGTACTCGACTTAACGGCCACGCCTAAAAAAGGCAGCAATATCATATCCTTTGTTGATGCTGCACAGCTTAAAAAAGAAGAAATGGTGAAGTTGCCCGTTATTGTTTACAATCGCAAAACCCAAAGCGACGTATATCTGGATGCGATCAGTATCCGCGCAAAGCTAGAAGCTCAGGCCAAACAAGAACAAGTCACAAGTGGTAGGTACATCCGTCCTATTGTTCTGTTTCAGGCACAGCCCAAAAACAATTCCGATAGTACAACTTACGAAAAAATCAAAAAAACACTTATAGATATTGGCATTATAGAAGACCAAATTGCTATTAAGACAGGAGATAAAGATGAACTTAAAGATGCGGAATTGTTATCTCCAGATTGCCCTATTCGCTATATAATCACGGTAAATGCTTTAAAAGAAGGATGGGATTGCCCTTTTGCGTATGTGCTTGCAACTGTGGCTAACCGAACCTCTGTGGTGGACGTTGAGCAGATTCTCGGACGTGTGCTGCGCTTGCCATACACAAAGACAAATGACAGCGATGTGTTGAACCTTTCATATGTCATAACTTCTTCTGTTGATTTTCACATAACGTTGGATAAAATTGTGGAAGGATTGAACTGCGCGGGATTCAGTAGCAAGGATTATCGTGTAAAAGATATTGAACCAGAAAAAACAATACTTCCAATGGAAACATCGATTCAGCCTGAACCTCCGGTGTTAACAAAAGAAGGGGACGATATTCCGGAAGTGGATACCACCCAACTGAAAGCTAAAATTGAAATTACCATGCAGGAGATAGAAAACGCAATTCCAACCGAGACTAGCAAGTCAGATGATATGCTAAAAGTGGCTATTACACATAGCAAGGAGTATGCGGCTGAATTGGAGACTTCAGAAGAAAGTTTGTTTACAGCCGCGCCGCTAGAGATTAGAGATAAGATGAATTGTTTCCGTATGAACGAAGAATTTGTGGAGGAAGCTTCTTCTGTGCTATTTCCACAATTTATGCTTGATACGGGGGCAAGCCTATTTTCAGATAACGAATATAGTCTGTTGGAATTTGACAATTTGACAAAGGGATTTACGCTCAAAGATAAAGATGTGTTAATAGACTTTTCAACATCACCCGCAGAACTGGCGCGGGTCGATATTGATGATTCAAAAGACGCAAAACCGCGAGCATGGAAAATTACAGGGTTCGATAACATCTATTTTAAAGAGTGGTTCAATTCCCAGCCATCAGAAAAAAGGCTTGTTCATTGCAAGAATATGATTTGTAAAAAATTATCTTCCTTTAATTGTGTAAATGATAAGGAATTGCAGCAATACATTGACAGAGTTATTGATACTATAACAGAAGATCAATTATCTGAGTTGGAGCAGTCTCCATACCCTTATATTATAAAAATACAAGAAAAAGTAAAATCATTGCTTATGCGGCATTCGGCTGAGGTTTTTGATAAATGGTTGGAGCAGGATATTATTATTTGCCATCCAAATTATAAATTACCATCAGTTATTTCGCCCGTAACGTTCACTTCAACTCTTCCTAAATCCCTCTATACGGCGGAAGAGGACATGAACGAGTATGAGCGTAAAGTCGTTTGGGAATTGTCCTCGCTTGAAAACGTCAAGTGGTGGCATCGTAATATTTCCCGACGTGGTTTTCAAATCAACGGACACATACACGCTTATCCCGACATTGTTGTAATGACTCATAGCGGTAGACTTTTAATGATAGAGACAAAGGGTGACCATCTCGATAACGACGAATCCAGAGAAAAGGCTGATATTGGTGTAAAATGGGATACTCATGCAGGTAAACAATTTCGCTATTTTATGGTGTTCCAGTCAAAACAGCCGAATTACCCTGGAGCGTACTCATATGATCGTTTTATGGAAATTGTGAAGGGCTTATAGTAGAACTAAAAATACCTCCTCACCCATCCCAAAAAGGTAGGGATGGGGGTTCTAGAAGGATACCTTTGTAGAAAAAAGTAATCCTCCCTTGCTAAATAAATGAGGCTCGCCAACCGCATAAAAAGCAAAGGAGTCACTTACTCTTTTTTATTAACATTTTAGTTTGTTCGGTATATGTAAATCAGAGGAAAAGATAATTTTTAGCGAAACTAAGAATTATTAATTTATATGTTGAGGGAGTATCATGAAAAATTTAAATACTAAAGAAAGAACTATTGAAATACATCGATTAACAATTTCTGGACTACCGCAAGGGCTATCTTATGGTGTTTTTTTAGAGAATATAGGTAAAAGGTTTCCTGCTTTTGTTGACCGTGAATGGAAAGGTTCAGGTAAGTCTCATGCAATGAAAGCTATCAGTTTTAAAAATGGGTTCCTCTGGATGCAATATTATTCTTACATACAAGGATATCGCCCAGATGTTATTGATACTCAGAGTCATAATATAAGCCCAAGTCCTTATAGTCAAACTCAAGCGGGTGTTGAGTATACTCATGTTTTAGGTGCAACTGTCGGAAAAAGATACTTATTGTTAGTTGAAAAGGTGCAAGCAGGCATATGGCCTGAAACCCTTGAAGGTTACTTACAGTGGATGATAGATAAATATTTAGAATCTGAAGGTAGCTCAGAAAAAATTACTTTAAGCATCGAGGCTGATCCGAGTGAAGAATTTATTAGTCGGATGGAAACACTTGATCGTATAACAAGAGTGACAATAAGAACAGTTCGGCCGAATCCGGGTTGGGCAGATTTGGAAACCGAATTAGCTCGTGAATCCGAAGATTCTGATGCCCATAAAACTGAAGTGACAATGGTAGCTAGAAAGAATAAAACCCTTTCAAAAACAAAGGGCATAGTAGTGGACATACAAAGTTTATTTAAAAATGGTCTATTAAGTTTTGCGCAAATTGAAGGATGGAAAGGTAATAATCGTGATCATTTTTCAACTAAAAAGTTGAACAAGAAACAAAAAGTAAAAATTGAAGCAGATGAAGATGGAAAAATTAAAGAAGAAAGTTTGCTAGAAAAAATGACTGAAATTATGAAATTACAAAATAGATCAATTAGATCTGAGGAACATCAATAAATGTATCGAGAATTTTTTGCATTTATCTTTCCATTACTAAAACAAAAGTCAATCTGGAAGGATGGAGAATTATGGACCGCCATATTTGGTGGAGTTTTCTCGTATTTTTGGTTCAAAAATGACCCAAATGTAATTTTTAGAATCCACCAACATTTTGCAGATCTTCTTACGGTAGTTAGTATTGTATTTGGATTTGCTCTGTCTGCACTTCTTTTCTATGTTCAAGCTGCAGGAGCCTGGGAAAAGGATGAGAAAGTACAACGTATCGCTAATAAAATTATTGATTGGCATGTTTGGACAATTATTTGCATGCTCTTTCTGATCGGATATATACTGTTGGTTTGGACAATTGGAAGGTATTTGAATTACAAGGACAAGATTTCCTTCATTTTGTTTTCTATATTGACTTTTTTATTACTATATTGTGGTTTTCAAATTCTCAATCATTGTTTAACAGTCTTATGGTCTTTCCGAAAAAGAAGTATTTTAGGTAAAAAAGATACTAAATAATAAAAATCTTAAAAGAATAACAACAAATCGTATTTCAATATTTTATTCAAAGTTCTCCCCAACCTCTGGAAACGCCCTCTCCAACTGCACCAGCAACCAATGCTTCAACTTCTCATCACCTTGCTGACCTAACGTTAATATATACCGAATATACGCAACCAACTCCGCATCGATCTTTCCAGTAATGAATTCATTGGTCGCCACCAACGCCCGTAACTCCGCAAATTGTGGATCGTCAAAAATTTTATTCAGACCTTCATTAAACTTCTTGGGTCCCAGCAAGGTAATTCCCTTTGAGATATATTCCTCTGGAGCAATCAACATCTCGCCTTCGCCCGTTAAAATCCAACCGGGATTTGCTAAAAACTGCGTCATAATGATATTTAAAAAAGCATCGGATGGTTCTAATGCATTTGATTCCACTCTCGATATGGTAGCTTGGCTGATGCCGGTCTTTTGAGTGAAGTCTTTTCTAGATAATTCAAGAAATTCTCTTAATAATGTGACTCGTTCTCCAATAGAAACATTTTGCATAAATAAAAATATCCCCTTGACATTTTTTCACGATGAAAATATAATGAAGATGTTAATTTAATATGTAAATCAATTAGTCCGAAAAAAATGACAATAACCAAATTGGCCACTAAAATTTGTGACCTTAATTCATGGATTGTCTAAAAATCTCAATCATTCCCATTATACCATATTTTAAAGAAAAATCGAAAGAGACCATGCGCCAAATCAAATCAAAAATCAAAATTCATATCCTAAAACAACGGATCACCACCGGCCGGAAGCGCCTCAACGACCTTTGGAACGTCCACGGCGCGTCCAACGCCATCGTCTTGGCGGCCAGTGTCGAGTTGGACGAACTGATCGTCGAGTATCTCAAACTTCAAGCCGAAGGCGCAGAACCACCAGAGACCAAAGCGGCATCAAAATAACGCCGGACGGATCAAAGATCAACGTCGCGGCAGGGCAAAGGGGAGGGAGAGGCAGCAAGTCTGCCTCTTTTTCTTAAAACGGAGCGCGCCCCAGCTCCCCCGGCTCCACGGACGGAGCCACGCGACGCTTCTTTTCCCGGATGAAAAACAGCGGTCGCCCCGCGAAGGGGACTTCGTAAGCCAAAACCTTGTAGCCAAGCAAAGCGGCCAGGATGGCGAAGACGAGACAGGGATGCATCAAGGGAGGTCTGGAATCCGTTTAGGTTCCAGCGCCTTTTTGGTTCTTTTTGGGCGGCCAAAAAGAATCCCGCCGCCGGAACCGTGGACCAGCAAACCGACACACTTTTAAAGCGTCAAAAACCCCCACCGCTTATCATCAATCCGACAAATATTTTAAATTTTCATACCCAAAGTCCCATATTTTTCAACTCCATTGCTTTATCGCTGTTTTTTGATATAATTAAACAAAGAAACTAAACGATCCAAAGCGGTGAGCCCCATGGATTCAAACCTTCATCAAGCGGTGGAGATCATCGTGAAAAATTTTGAACCCGAAAAAGTTATCCTGTTTGGTTCCCGCGCAATCGGCACGGCCAATCAAGACAGTGATTACGACTTGTGCATTTTAAAAAGCAATCTCCTTCACAAACGGGAAGTCGCCCAAGCGATCTACAAAGCATTGCTCCAAATCCCGATCCCCATCGACATCACCCTTGAAACCCCGGAGAACTTTGCCAGTTTGCAAAAGAACCCCTTTTTAATCTATGGAAGCATCGCTGAAAACGGGGAGATATTGTACGAGAAATAATGAGCCGCCATTCGCGTGGCTCCAAAGAGGCTGAGACCAAATTTTAGTCTCTTTCTTTAATAAACCGGCGGCTCCTTCACCGGCGAATCTGCCGTCTCAACCAACCGTTCCATCGATACAATATAGGTATAAACTCGGTACAACAAATCCATCCGGGCATGGTATAATTACCTCAAGATCGAATTAGGGAATTCGTTCTAATCGAATCATTCACTGGAGGTCATAATAATGATACATGAAATGAACGACGTAACAACCCAAGCCGCGGTCAGCGAAGCAACCCCCGCGCCGTCGGGCAAAAAAGCCGTCCCTTCCCAAGCGCTCGATATCCGGCTGGCCCGCGCCGCCAAATTGCTCGCCGGCATCCAGCTCCACACCGAGCTGTTGACCAAACGGGGGATCGACACCGCCTTCCTCACCAATTTCACCACCAGTTACCAGGCAACCGTCGACACCCAAAACGCCCGGCTATCCTGCAAAGCGCGGATGATGGAGCAGACCCGGCAACTTCAGGTCGAGTCCGACAAACTCCACGATTATTACGCCGAAGCCCGCAACCTGATCAAACTGA
>JAEZCE010000023.1 GCA_023429995.1 Bacillota bacterium
TTGGAAAAATTGTTCTGGTGCTTGATAATGCCCGAATTCATCATGCTAAGTTGCTTAAACCCTTTCTGGAAGAAAATCAAAACCGTCTTATACTTATGTATTTGCCACCCTACAGCCCGGACTTGAAACTTATCGAAGGGCTTTGGAAATGGCTTAAGGAAAAGGTTGTCTATAATGTATTTTATAAGTCAGTGCCCGAAATTAGAGCCAATGTCAATTCATTTCTTCTTTATGTTGATGCCAATCCGGACTTAGTCATTAATCGATTATGCTGTGTCCTGTAAAGTTACATAACTTTTTTCAGTTTATATAGTAGAAACTTGTATTTCCGCAGTCTGTACAATGAAAGCCATTGGTCCAACGTAATTGAAAGAGGTATTGGCGGCAATCATCCTCAGTTATAAATTTTGCTTGAAATTCGATAAAAGATAAGTCTTCATCGCGTTTTTTCAATACCTCTCTATTGTTTTGAGCACGTTTACTCATAATTCTCTCTTCGGAACATATGTTCGTTTATATTATATCTCAAACGTGTGTTCTGGTAAAGGGTTTCTGTATGAAATTTATAATCAATTAGGAATAAATTAAATAACCCCATTCGCGTTGTTTATATATCAACAAAGTAAATGGGTTATTTATTAGCCTTTTTTACTGAGCACTTAAGATAAATTATTGTGAAAGGGTATTTCGTCCCAATTTGAACGGAAAGCCGGTGGTGGTTCTTTCAAACAATGACGGTTGCATCATCGCCCGTTCCAATGAAGCGAAAAAACTTGGCATTAGGATGGGACAACCAGCCTTTAAAATCGCGGACTTTCTGCAAAAGAATAATGTCACGGTCTTTTCCTCAAATTACGCTCTTTATGGGGATTTGTCCCAAAGGGTCATGGGGACCTTGAGTCAATTCACGCCCGAGATTGAAATTTATTCGATCGATGAGGGTTTTTTGAATTTGTCGGGGATACCGGTTCAGCTTGCGGAGTACGCTCAGACGATCCGGCAAACCGTGTGCCGGAACGTTGGTATTCCGGTCAGTATTGGCATAGGACCTACCAAAGTTCTGGCTAAAACCGCAAATCATTATGGTAAAAAAGTACCCGAAAACAATGGCGTTTATATCTTGGATACTCAGGATAAAATCATGGAAGCCCTTAAAATATTTGAAATCGGCGAAGTATGGGGCATCGGAAGACAATATGCCGCAATGTTTCATTCCATGGGAGTAAAAACAGCCTGGGATTTTACACAGATGCCGGAGGATTGGGTTAAAAAGCAAATGACCGTAGTTGGGTTGAGGATTAAGAAGGAACTGGAGGGAATCACGTGCCTGAAAATGGAATTCATCGCACCCGCGAAGAAGGCAATCTGTACTTCAAGGTCATTCGGCCAATTCCAAACTGCAATTGAGCCACTGAAAGAAGCTGTGGCGACTTTTGCGAGCCGTTGGGCATATAAACTCCGTAGACAGCATAGTTGCGCCAAGACGATTATGGTCTTTATCCATACCAATGGATTCAATCCCCGCGATCCTCAATATGCCCAAAATGCGGTAATACCACTGCCTGTGGCTACCAATAGCGCGATGGAAATTATTCAATAAAAGATTTAGGAAGGTGAGGAGCAGAGAATCCAGGAAAGCTTCGGATATTCCGAATTCAAAGTATAGAATGGTACTAGATTTTCATTTCATTTTCACTTATAGTAAGATCAAATAAACAGGAAAAGGGTGTTTGTTTTTTATTGTTTGGAGGTTGACTCGGATGAAAAAGGCTTTGGTGGTGGATGATACCAAGAATATCAGGACCTTATTGACTATGTGTTTGGAATCGGAAGGTTACCAAGTAATAACTGCAGACGATGGTAAAGAAGGTTTGAGTTTTATCCAAAATGAACCATTGGATCTGGTTTTTTTAGACATCAAATTACCGGAGATTACCGGTACAGAGGTACTCAGAAGAGTTCGGGAGAGCGGAATCAATACTCCCATCATTATTATGACTGCTTTTGCAACTGTTAAAAACGCCGTGGAATGTACCAAACTTGGAGCAGTGATCTACTTGCAAAAACCTTTTACGGCTGCGAAATTACGACGGATATTACATGAAATCCCTCAAACGCCTCCTGCGTCGGTCCAGGAGGTCGGGTTTTATATTTCAAAGGCCAAACAACTGATTTTGGAGGGAAACTTGGCGGATGCTTTTAAGGAACTGCAAAATTCCCTGGCCGTCAATGCGAGTCACGGAGAAACTTATAAGTTAATGGCGAGAATTTATGAGGCCCAGGGCCAAAAAAAAGAGGCGGAACGTTTTAACCGGATTGCCGGAGAGTTCGAGGAAACTCAATCGCATAGAGTATAAGTATAAGGAAGTGTTTTCCATGACTGCCGGCTTTTTTCATTCCGGAACCAGTTTGCGTTGGAAGATTTTAATGGGGTATTTGATCATTGCCGGTTTACTGTTGGTAACCGGTATCTGGGCAATAGATAACTTTATCAGTTTAAATCATGCCATTAAAGATATTATGGTAGCCAGTTACCGGAGTGTGGTCGCTTCCCAAAAAATGATTGAGGCTTTGGAACAACAAGACAATGCGGTATCACTATTTTTACTTATGAAATCCGATGCGGATATTACGGGTCATTTTTTGACAAATCAGCAAGAATTCAATCGGTGGTATACAATCGCTGAAGGAAATGTCACCTTTAAGGGAGAGAGGGAGACCTTAAAACGTATCAAGGCAGATTATCATTTATATCTGATTTACTTTCAACAACTTCGGGAAATGTCATTTGAAAATTCGAACCAAGTCAAAGATTTTTATGTAAAAAGATTCATTCCTCAATTTGCCAAGGTGAAAAGCAAGTGTTATACCTTACTCAATATTAATCAGGACCATATGGTTAAGGCTGACAACAGGGCTAAATCCAATGCCGGGAAAGCCATATTGTCAACAACTTTGGTATCACTATTGGCGATATTCCTTGCAATCCTGTTGGGTTACAGAATCTCGGCCATTATCATTACTCCAACCATGAAATTAACGGAACATGCGAAAAAAATCGGCGAGGGCGATCTCGATCAAACGATTACGGTTGAAACCAAGGATGAAATCGGTAAACTGGCCGAAGAATTTAACCGCATGGCGGAGCGGCTCAGGGAATATGAGAAACACAACATTGAAAAGTTAATTGCCGAAAGAAGAAGGGCCAATGCGATTGTCCGCAGTATCCCGGATCCTTTGATCGTGGTGGATGCCGATTATCGGATTATTGCGCTCAATTCATCGGCGGAAAAATTATTTATAATCAAAGAAAAGCAGGTCAAAGGGACCCATATTCTTGAAGTCATTAATAACGGGACGATTTTCAGCGCTCTGAAAGAAAGCGCCGAAAATCATTTACCGGTTCGCGCCGCCGGTATGGAGTCGGCATTGACTTTGACGGTCAATCATGCGGCGCGTCATTATTTGCTGGATGCAACTCCGGTCGATGATAAGGAAGGAAATTTAATCGGTATCGTCGTCTTTATGGGAGATGTAACGCAGCTGTTAGAGTTAGACCGCATTAAGTCGGATTTTGTTTCAACAGCTTCCCATGAATTCCGCACGCCACTGACATCCATCACCCTGAGTACGGGACTTCTTTTAGAAGGAACCGTGGGCGCGATCAATCCGAAACAAGAACAATTGCTTCAGGTGATTCAGGAGGATTGCGGTCGTTTGAACAATCTCGTCAGTGAGCTGTTGGATCTTTCCAGGATGGAGTCGGGTAAAATCGTGATGGTCAAGGAGAGCGGCAATCTTTATCCAATTATTGAAGCCTCGGCCGGACCTCTTCAAATTCAATTGGAAGAAAAGAAGATCAACCTGAAAATCGCGCCCCGGATAAAAAGTTTACCCGGGGTTTTTGTGGACGCATCCCGCATTGCCTGGGTATTTAACAATATTATTTCCAATGCCCTTCGCTATACACCCGAAGGAGGGCTCATCGAGATTGATGGAGTCCTTGAAGGAGAGTGGGTTCTGGTTTCGGTGAAGGATAACGGAATTGGTATTTCAAAAGAATATCAATCGACAATTTTTGAAAAGTTCGTCCAGGTTAAAAACAGTGATAAATTTACCAATGGCGCCGGACTCGGCTTGGCAATCGCCCGGGAAATTATCCAAACCCATGGCGGGAGAATTTGGGTTGAAAGCGAGCTGGGTAAAGGCAGTAATTTTAGGTTTACGCTTCCTTTGGCGAATCCCTCCCAAGGAGGTTCCGGTGATGAAGCCAAAAGCAAAAATATTACTCATTGAAGACGATCCCAACATTCTATTGGTGGAAAAGATCTGCCTGGAAGCAAAGGGCTTTGAAGTTTTGGAGGCCGGGGACGGTATTGGCGGGTTGGAAATGGCTATCAGCCATCAACCGGCTCTCATTTTATTGGATATTTTAATCCCGAAGCTCAATGGTTATATGGTATTGGAAGCTCTTCAAAACAATAGCGGCACTGAAAATATTCCGGTATTGGTTACCAGCGCCAAGGCGCAAACCCAAGATTTACAAGCGGCTTTTGCCTATAAAATTCAGGGCTATTTAATAAAGCCCTTTACCAGCCAGGAGTTGGTGAATAAAATCTGTGAAATTTTGGGAAAGCGCCCAAAGTGATTGGGTCTTGGATGCCGCTAGTAGAGCGTATCGTAAATTAATGGCAATCAAAGATGGGGAAGATACGCTCTACTTAAGTAAAACGTTCACAATCATTGAGTGCGCGTGCGTGCGCACGCGAGTTATTTAGAGAACGTTTTACTAGTTCTGTTCAATAAAACGCTCCATTAAGCGATAGCCATTTTCGACGAGAAATTTGGTTTGGCGCGCAGATTCTTCATCATAGCTCCGATGATTTTCAATTTTTTCTCCGGGAGTATACCGGTAAATAACAAACGGCACCGGGTCGGAAACATGGGTTTTTAAAGCCAGCGGAGTAGGATGGTCCGGCAACAGCATAATCTTAAAATCCGTAGTCATTTTGGGCATTTCCCGCAAAAGATACGCCAGTACTTCTGAGTCGATTTTTTCAATGGAAATGATTTTATTTTCAACTTCCCCGCGGTGTCCGGCCTCGTCCGGGGCTTCAAAGTGGAGATATACAAAGTCCTGGCCCTCTTTAAAAGCTTTTAAGGCAGCTTCGGCCTTGCCGCGAAAATTGGTATGCACATTCCCCGTGGCCCCCGGAACATTGATCACATCCAAACCGGCACAAACTCCCAAACCTTTTGCCAAATCTACAGCGGAAATAACCGCTCCCTGCAAATGAAATTTTTCATAAAAACTTTGGATCGAAGGCTTTTTGCCTTGACCCCAAAGCCAAATCGAGGTGGCCGACCGCAATCCTTTTTGAATTCGAGCCTCGTTGACCGGGTGATTTTTAAGGATATGGACACTTTTTTCCATCAACTCCAATAATTGAACTGCCCCTTCCCCTTTGGGCAAATGGTCCGTAATTGGGCGGTCGGAAATATCATGGGGAGGGGTCAATTGGCACTGGGTCGGGCCATTGTGCCAGACCATTAAATGACGGTAACTGATGCCGGGGTAAAAGGAGAAGTTCTTGGTATTGAGCGCTTTGGCGATATCTTTCATTAAAATCTCCGATTCGGCAGTGGTTATTTCATCGGAGCTATAATCAACCATTGTTCTTTCTTGATAGAATGGCGTTTCGGATAAGGTGACCAAATTACAGCGAAAAGCGACATCGTTTGGGCCGAGGTCAATTCCCATACTGGCTGCTTCCAGCGGAGAACGTCCGGTATAATAAAGGCGGGGATCATAACCCATGACCGATAAATTGGCAACGTCGCTTCCAGGAGGCAATCCTGCCGGGACATTTTTGACCATACCCATTTCTCCCAGACTCGCCAACTTGTCCATATAAGGTTTTTTACTGACTTGGAGAGGAGTCTTTCCGCCCAATTCCAGAACTGGAAAATCTGCCATGCCATCTCCTAAAACAACCAGATATTTCATAATGATCCACCATCCTCAGCCTGACTTAACGAGTCTATCGTTTTTTCTCATCTTAAACAGAAATAATTATACCACCGGTAAACTGGCTGGAACAAATAAATTTTACTCTTTCCATCTGAATTTTGTGTAAAATGAAATCGACTTTTTAAAAAGTGAAAATCAGACAGCAATTTAACAATTTGTTCACAAAACCATCTCGGGCAACATGATGGTATAACCATTGTCACGAGTGAGATTTGATTTCTTTTTAAACTTAATCTTCAATAAATAGAACTGCAAGAAGCATTTTCGAGATTGACTGATGTAGTTAAAGGAGAACATCTGGATTTTCCTATTTTCATCAAAAATTTGTCTTTTTTGATTGAACCAAAGTTTTGCTTCTCTATAAAAATGGTGGTAAATTAAACATTATTATTTTCCGCCTAATCTCTAAAAAAGGGCTATTTCAGTCATTTAGATTAGCTTCTTAGAAAACGGGGGAACCAATCCTTGGGGGTGAATTAAGCTCACTTCACAGTGAGCTTAAAGGGTGCTCTCCAACCCTAACCCGTCAGCTAACCTCGTAGGCGTCAAAGAGAGACAATGGTTCAATTTAACTTTTTAAGTTAAAACTACACCATGGGACTCCCTGATGTAGTTTTTTTTGTTGAGAAAAAAATCAATGAGGTGATCCGCATGAGTTGGTTGAAAAGGATCTTAATTGGAAAGCCATTGGAGAATGAGGCGCTGAAGGATGAAAAATATAGCGTATTTTGGGGATTACCGATTTTAGCCAGCGACCCCATCTCATCGGTTGCTTATGCTACGGAAGAAATATTGTTGGTTCTAGTACCCGCTATAGGAGTGTTGGCTTTTCATCCGCTGACTTGGATATCCGGAGCCATTATCTTGTTGCTGGCGATATTGACTTTTTCATACCGGCAGACAATTCGGGCCTATCCCAACGGAGGAGGCGCTTACGTGGTTGCTTCCGATAATTTGGGCAAATACGCCGGGGTTGCGGCAGGTTCCGCCTTGGCCTTTGATTATATCTTGACGGTTGCCGTTAGTATTGCGGCGGGCACTGCGGCGATTACGGCTTTGTTTCCTCCGCTGTATCACCACAGGGTGGCCATTTGTCTTGTATTGTTAGTTTTGTTGTTTATCGGAAACTTGCGGGGAATCCGGGAATCTTCCAAAATATTTGGATTACCGACCTATGCATTTATTTTTTCAGCGATCTTAATGATTATTTACGGTATCTTTAAAATTCGAGTCGGAGGTTATGTTCCGCCTCAGCCTGTTATTCATCTGAAACAGGCACTGGAACCCATCACGATTTTGCTGATAATCCGGGCTTTTTCTTCAGGGTGTACCGCGCTAACCGGAGTTGAAGCTGTAAGTAATGCAGTTCCGAACTTTCGTGAGCCGTCCGTGAAGCACGCCCGTTCAGTCTTGTTGTTACTTTCGTTTTTTGTGTTTTTATTGTTTGTGGGGGTTTCTTTGCTGGCAAACCTCTATCATGTGGTTCCCGTTGAAGGCAAAACGGTTTTGTCGCAAATTGCAGCAGAAATCTTCGGCAGTCATCATTGGTTTTACTATTTCTTCCAATTCGCTACTACCTTGATTTTGACTTTAGCGGCTAATACCGCATTTGCCGGATTTCCGCTGCTATTTTCGGTGATGTCGCGGGATGGATATGCGCCCCGTCAATTGTCATTCAGGGGCGAACGGTTGAGCTTTTCCAATGGAATTATCGTCTTAACGACGATTGCCGGCTTATTGTTAGTGGTATTCAAAGGGGACACTCACCGGTTAATCCCTCTCTATGCGGTAGGAGTCTTTATTTCCTTTACCTTATCCCAGTCGGGTATGTTTGTTAAGTGGTTACGCGCCAAGGAAAAAGGATGGGTTTTTAAGGCTATCGTTAACGGAACCGGCGCTCTTGTTACCTTCGTTACCGTCATGATTATCGGCGCCACCAAGTTTATCCATGGAGCTTGGATTGTAATTTTAGTCATCCCGATTATTATGGCGGGGATGTTAAAAATAAAACGGCACTATACTGCTGTCGCTGAACAATTGCGGCTCAAGCCCGAAGAATTGGCTGCTCTGGATCTTTCCAAGGATACTTACCGGAATCATGTTATCGTTCCCATTGAAAGCGTGAATAAAGCTAGTGTCCGGGCGCTCCGTTATGCAAAAACCATCTCCGATAATGTGGTTGCTTTTAATATTGCCATCAATGAAGAATGTGAAAACCGCTTTAAGGAAAAATGGAATCTTTTACACACCAATATTCCGCTGATTGTGAAATATTCTCCTTACCGGAAGGTTGTTTCGCCTCTGATTGAATTCATAGAGTCCTATGAAGAACATAACTATCAAAGAGGCGACATGATAACCGTCATCTTGCCGCAATTTTCAGTCCAAGCATGGTGGCAAGTGTTTCTTCATAACCAAAGCCGTTTCTTCATTACCCGTGATTTATTGAGGCATAAACATATCGTTATCGCGACGATACCTTTACAACTTAAACAGGACCAAGCGGTTATTGAAAAAAAGCGTAACAATGAACTAAAGCAAAACCAAAAATAAAAACTTTATCAACCATGTTGATCCTTCAAGCCTTGGCCCTGTGTCAGGGCTTGATTATTTTATGGTTAGTTTTCACCGTTATATTTTGTTCACAAAATTTTAAAAATCTTTATTTCTCATAGAATCCCCGTTTACCAAGATTTTGCATTCTGTCTAAATTAATTTTCGAAAATCTTTAAGATAATTTGAGCCTTAGCTCTTTTGAGTGAGAAAAGAGAAGTAAATTTACTACCTTCCCAGAAGAGATTCCGGATGATCGCCTATGATTCCAATGGAAACTTTTGATCCTATGAGCTGAGAGTGATAAATTAATAAACCTGAAGTGCCTAATTTCTTGTTAGAAAACGGGGGAACCAACCTTTGGGGTGAATTAAGCTCACTTTACAGTGAGCTTAAAGGGTGACTCTTCTATCCTAATCCGTCAGCTAACTTCGTAGGCGTTGAAGAGAGACTTAATGGTTTTAAGTTCAGACTTAGAAGCTGTAAGTTAAAACTACGCCATGGGACTCCCTGGGTGTAGTTTTTTATTGGGTCATAATGAAGAAGAGGTGATTGGAAATGGTTGATTGGTTCAAAAGACTAATAATTGGAAAACCATTGGAAAACGAGGCTCTCAAAGAAGAAAAGTATTCAGTTTTTTGGGGGTTGCCGATTCTCGCCAGCGATCCGATTTCTTCAGTTGCTTACGCAACAGAAGAGATTTTACTGGTGTTGGTTCCTGCAATTGGGATGCTCGCTTTTCATCCTTTAACGTGGATTTCGGGTGCTATCGTAATGCTTCTGGCAATCTTGACTTTCTCATACCGTCAAACGATCCAGGCTTATCCCAGTGGGGGAGGGGCCTATATTGTCGCCTCTGACAACTTGGGAAAATATGCCGGAGTGGTTGCCGGTTCTGCTTTGGCCCTTGATTATATATTAACAGTAGCAGTTAGTATTGCTGCCGGTACAGCAGCAATTACATCTGTATTCCCCGAGTTGTTCCAACACCGGGTGGCAATATGTTTGTTCATTTTAGCCATATTATTTCTCGGTAATCTACGGGGAATTCGAGAATCCGCTAAGATATTCGGATTGCCCACCTATGCTTTTATATTGTCGGTTTTGATTATGATCGTTACCGGTATTGTTAAAGTAAAATTTTTTAATTATATTCCCCCTGAACCAGTTATTCATCTTAAAAATACTCTCGAACCAATAACTATTTTATTAATTCTAAGGGCTTTCGCGTCGGGTTGTACCGCCCTAACCGGGGTGGAAGCAGTAAGTAATGCGGTTCCCAATTTTAAGGAACCAACCACGAAACATGCACGCAACGTCTTATTACTGCTTTCATTTTTTGTATTTGTTTTATTTGCCGGAATTTCGCTTCTGGCTAATTTCTTTCACGTAGTGCCCGTTGAGGGTAAAACAGTACTATCCCAAATAGCAGTCGAGGTTTTTGGAAGTCAGCATTGGTTTTTTTATTTTTTTCAATTCACGACCACATTGATTTTGGCTTTAGCTGCTAATACTGCATTTGCAGATTTTCCGATGCTTTTTTCAGTTATGTCCCGGGACGGTTATGCCCCGCGTCAGTTATCCATTCGGGGGGAACGTCTGAGCTTTTCCAATGGTATTATCGTGTTGACGTTGATAGCCGCATTATTACTGGTAATGTTTCAAGGAGATACGCATCGATTAATTCCTCTTTATGCTGTGGGAGTTTTTATTTCCTTTACTTTGTCCCAATTTGGGATGTTCATTAAGTGGATTCGTACCAAAGAAAAGGGATGGATGTATAAAGCCGCTATTAACGGCACTGGGGCTGTGGTTACATTGGTTACTGTCATTATCATCGGTTCAACCAAGTTTATCCATGGAGCTTGGATTATTATCGTAGTCATCCCGATTTTGATGATCATCATGCTGAAAATAAAAAAACATTATACCGCAGTTGCTGAACAGTTGCGCTTAAAACCAGAAGAATTGAAAGCTTTGAACCTGTCAAAGGCGACCTATCGGAATCATGTTATCGTTCCCATTGAAAGCGTGAATAAAGCCAGCGTCAGAGCTTTGCGTTATGCAAAAACCATCTCCGATAATGTGGTTGCTTTTAATATTGCCATCAATGAAGAATGTGAAAACCGCTTTAAGGAAAAATGGAATCTTTTGCATACCAATATTCCGTTGATTGTGAAATACTCTCCTTACCGGAAGGTTGTTTCGCCTTTAGTTGAATTTATCGAGTCTTATGAAGAGCATAATTATCAAAGAGGCGACATGATAACCGTCATCTTGCCTCAGTTCTCTGTTCAAGCATGGTGGCAAGTGTTTCTTCATAATCAAAGCCGTTTCTTCATTACCCGTGATTTATTGAGGCATAAACACATCGTTATCGCGACGATACCTTTACAACTTAAACAAGATCAAGCGGTTATCGAAAAAAAACGCCAAAAAGTAACGGGACAAGATTAAAAATAAAACATCGTATAGCAGCTGTCATCACGGGAATTAAACCTTTTCGGAGAATACCCCTCAGCCCCAATCAGAGCCGAGGGGATTTTTTTAGCTTTTTTGTCAATAATATTTTTGCAACCAAGCATAAATCAGGTACCTCTGGAACAAAATATGATAAGACTGCCTAAAAGATGTTTGACTGGAGAGTTTTTTCGGCTTCATGGAAATTCAATAAAGTTGGTATCGTTTAAAACAGCCCATTTTGGTGTCGGTGTATATTTGATTTTCCGGAATGGATGGCTCGTCAATCGGCGTGGTGTACGTCGTTAAAGTTATTTTGGAGGAGGGAAATAATGGTCAAAAATGCTTTCGCAATGAATGCGCATATCAGTGAGGATTTTTCCAATAATCATTCGTTACAAAAACTAAAACCCCGTTATACAGATGCAGAAAACGAGATGCTTTTCGAATCGTGGTGGGATCCTCAACAACGAAGGGAATTAGTCGGTAAACTGGGACGAAAGATGAGCGCCCTTCGCAGCCAATTTTGCCGTTTGTTAAAAGAAAAAAAACTTACCAACCAAGACTATTATAATATGATGCAGTCTAAATATACAAATGGTTCCGGTTTTGTACCCCGTAAACGTAGCCGTGAACTTAAAGAAATCGATCGGACTATACTGGAAATTTTTTGCCGACATCAAGCTTTGGGGAATTCAAGAGCTCAGGCTTGTGAAGAATTGCAACAAAAGCTGGGGGCAATTTTTTCTGCAGCGGCCTTAAAATTGCGATTTTACCGGTTGGTTAAGCGTTTTCGCTATCATGATAACGACTTATTGAATATTGGGAAAGAGTTGCTTGGTGGAAATAATACCTATGAAGCCCAGTCGAAACTTGGGGTTCCATCATATCAGAAAACAATATCCGTCAATGAAAAAGCCCAAAATGAAAGGTTCCAACCGGAGCCGATTTCTATCAATCGTTCAGTGATAATGGATAAAAATAGTAACGCCTCCGACTCCGGAAATATTTCAAAACAGAATTCGGATAACTCCATTTTTTATCAAATATCGACACTCCCCGGGACGATTAAACATTTGGAAGAACGTTTACTGACAATAGAACAAAACCAACGTCACCAGTTGGATTTACGGGGCTTTGTTGAACATTTGTTAGCGGTTGAACGGGATATCAAACGGGAAGATAAATTTATGGAAGAAATTCAACACTTAATGGATGAAAATGACTCTATAAAAAGTATGCTGGCAAAGGATTCCGAGCGGCTAAAAAATCGCGAAGAAGAACTAGCCAATGTCTATAAAATGCTTAATACGACCTTATCGGATTTCATGCGTTTGGAAAGTGTGTCTAAATTGGCATCACTCGGAGACTTTATGCATCGTTTGGAAATTACAGTTGATCAATTCGGAAATGTATTAAAGAGTCGGCGGCTTAATACATAATATTCTGGGTATATTTAAATATCGATTCCTGGCCAATTCCTTAAATAATGCTTGACGACTCACCGTGAAGATGATAAAATAATCAATGTCGCTTAGAGAACGGGCAGTAGCGCAGCTTGGTAGCGCACCACCTTGGGGTGGTGGGGGCCGTGGGTTCAAATCCCGCCTGCCCGACCATTAAAAAGTTAGTAGTTTCGTTGGTCTAAAACCATGAGACTACTTTTTTTATTACCATTTATTCGGATTGCGTTTGAAATATTGAAGGAAAAAAGATAATTGAATTGAAATATTAATAATATGTTTAAATATTTCCAAAGGGGAGATTGGTATTGAATCGACACTTCGGGCAAACTCAATCCCGCTTTTTTATATTTTCCTTCATTGCATTGTTATTTATCGCTAGTTCTTATTCGGCGGTTTTTTCTAGCGGCGCTTTAATGGCAAGTGTTAATCAGGGTGAATTATTGGATTTAAATTCCTTAAATACCCAATGGCTAAATGTTAACGGGCATCTGAATGCTATGTCTTTGATCGACGGCAAAATCGTTATGTTTGAACTTCAGGACGATATGCGCAGTTGGGTAAAAACGCAGCAGTTGGCAGCGGATGATAATATTGCGTTTACTACTTTTCAGGTTAAAGATATTAACCAGGATGGTATGGCTGAAGTCATTGCCGGAACCATGGAACCTGGATTCATTTACATTTATCAATTGTCAAACAGGAAATGGGAGTTATTCAATTCCGGTAAATATGTATGGTCTACAGTAACTTATATTGCTGTCGGCAATTTTAGTGGCAGCCCGGGAAAGGATATTCTTGTTCAAAATCAGGAAGGCTCATTGTTTCTTCTAAAACTCGGGGAGAAATCTTTGGACTTGGTGTGGAAGTGTCCTACCAATTGGCGTCCGATAAGTTTGGGTTGTATAACCGATATTGATGGAGATACCAAAGAAGAAATCATTGTCGCCTATAAGGCGGGGGGTATCGGTATTATTAAACTCGATAGTAATTCTGCGGTTTCTGTCTGGGAAAATTATCTCTGGGGAAAAGTGATGGCAGTAACCTCCGGAGATTTAAATCGCCAAGGGCAAAATGATGTTTTGATCAGCACTTCCCAAAAGGTCATTTATGATTTGGGCTGGAATCCTGAAAAAGGATATCAATTTAAAAAGCAGTGGACCGATCTAGACTTTATTGCAGAAAAACTATCTTTCTTTGTCAGTCGTGGAGAAAGCCGCCTTTTGGCCTCGGATACAGCAGGGAAGACGCACTTGTTACGATACGCTCCAAAGAATCAAGCCTGGTCGGAGGATTATACCGCATTAACCGGCCGGATTAGCCAAATCATAGGATTTGATGAAGAAGCTGGCAATTTCCTATTATGGGGCTTTAACCGCAAATTGCTCAATATGCAGATATTGGCTGCCGATGAACTTCGGATGCGTTACCAACAATCCGATTATCCACTTTCGCCAGTTGCCGTATTTAAAAAAGATATTTTATATATTGCTCCAAGAGGACTGCAAAACATTCCGGATTTGAAAATAACTTATCGGAATACCAAAACTGCTTATACGATAACGCGGGGTAATCAAGTTATCGAGATAACTAAGAAAAATTTGTCGATTAAAGTCAATGGGATTCAGGCTATAAATGGTGATATGCCGATTGTAGTGGAAGGTGAATTGTTTTTACCTTTAAGTAGTTATGCTGATTTATTCAAGTTAGATTTGACTTTGGATATACCTCAAAGAATGGTTTTAATCAGTGAGGAAACGAACAACGGATAACTCCTTTTGATAGTGATAAAGCCCAAATCTATCTTAAAGTCATATTTACCCGTTAACCCCCATACATTGTACTAATATGGGAGGTGTGAACGGATGGATATCGACCGAGAGGAAAGCTTATTTCCGGTCGGAGCGGTAATTTATGGAAGTTTAGCTGCTTTTTTGATGGCATTAATCCTGACAACATTTGCGGCAGTTTTTACTGAAATAGGATGGACCGGAACGGTTTCATGGCCGAATAACAGTTTGTATTTGCTGCTTTTTTTTGTTTCGGTTGTCTTCGGTTCGATTATGGCGGGATGGAGGAGCAAGCAAAAGGGATGGGCTGTGGGAATTGGAGTTGCGGTCGTCATTTCTTTTTTATGGTTGATTTTAGCTGCTTGTTTTCATCAATCCATTCAGGTAGGAATTTACTTGTTAAAAAGTCTACTTTCCATTATTATCGGAACTTTTGGCGGCATTATCGGTGTCAATGTTTCGGGGGGAAAAGGATAAAATCGGTTTGCGATTAACAAAATAGAAATTGACAAAACAGAGTATATTCGCTATACTATATTAGGAATTAAAACAGGGGAGTGGCTCAACTGGTAGAGCGGCGGTCTCCAAAACCGTAGGTTGCGGGTTCAAGTCCTGTCTCCCCTGCCAGTATTATGTCGGTTAATAACCGCTTTTTTTTATACCTAAATTCAATGGTAAATTAAACCATCACGGAGGCGCTTTAAATGGCTGACAACTTAGTACCTGTGGGAATTTCCAACCGGCATGTTCATCTTTCTCAGGCTGATCTGGAGGCCCTTTTTGGTACAGGACATCAACTTACACCGACCAAAAATCTTTCTCAACCCGGACAATTTGCCTGTGAAGAGACTGTGAACCTGATTGGTCCCAAGGGAACTCTTTCAAAAGTAAGAATATTGGGCCCGGTTCGAAAAGCAACCCAGGTTGAAATTTCCAGGACAGATAGCTTTCCTTTAGGGGTAACCGCTCCCGTCAGAGACTCCGGTTCAATTGTCGGTTCGGCCGGTATCGCAATCGAGGGACCGAAAGGACGAATTGAACTTAAAGAAGGAGTCATCATTGCACTGCGGCATCTTCATTTGCATACTGATGAAGCGAAAGAACTTGGCTTAAATGATAAAGACTGCATCTCGGTAAAGTTTAACGGAGAGCGGTCGATAGTGTTTAACAATGTATTGGTTAGAGTTAGCCCCAATTTCGCAAAAGATATGCACCTGGATACGGACGAAGCCAATGCAGCCGGTTTAAAAAATGGGGATTTGGGTACCATTATAAAATAGATGGTATCGAGTTTTAATTATTCGTTCTAATTAAATGTGGTGATCATCATGCCAATTTATGAATTTCAATGTTTAGCTTGCAATCATGAATTTGAAGAACTGTGCCGAACCGGGGAAGATGCTCCTTGTCCGAAATGTTCTTCAACAAAGACCAAGAGGAAACTCTCGCTCTTTTCTGCGAAAAGTGTTGGCAACAACGGTTCAACAACCATAGGCGGTTCGGCTCACTCTTGCGGTTCATGCCATGGAGGAAGTTGCGGTTCATGCCATTAATGATTGATAGCTAATCATTAATAATCAGTTTTATGTTGCAAGAAGGTTGGTTTTTGTTAAATTGTTCCATTTTATCTATCCATTTTTGTTTAATTGAAGATAATTTAAGATGTATTATTGTCTGATATAATTACTTGTGGTATATTATATATTAATTTATTTGGATTGATTGAGAAGAGTATAGCAGGAGGTAGGTAGGATGGCGAAGATTAATTTTGGCGGAGTCTTGGAAGAGGTTGTTACCCGGGAAGAATTCCCTCTTTCGAAAGCAAGAGAAATTTTGAAGAATGAAGTCATAGCTGTTTTGGGTTATGGGGTTCAAGGACCGGCTCAAGCTCTTAATTTGAAAGATAATGGCTTTAACGTCATTATCGGACAACGGAAATCCAAAGACTGGGACCGGGCTGTAAAAGATGGCTGGGTACCTGGGAAAGATCTTTTTGAATTGGAGGAAGCAGCTGAAAAAGGCACCATGATTATGATGCTGGTTTCGGATGCCGCTCAAAGGCAGATATGGCCCATGGTCAAAAAGCATCTCACTACGGGGAAAGCTTTATATTTTTCCCATGGTTTTTCCATTGTGTATAAAGACCAAACGGAAATCATCCCGCCGGCTGATATTGATGTGTTAATGGTTGCTCCGAAAGGATCGGGCCTCAATGTTCGACGTAATTTCTTGTCCGGCGCCGGAATCAATTCCAGTTTTGCCGTATTTCAGGATTATTCCCAACAAGGGTTAGACCGCTGTTTAGCAATGGGTATCGGTGTGGGTTCCGGTTATATGTTCCCCACAACTTTTGAAAAGGAAGTTTATAGTGATTTAACGGGTGAACGCGGAGTGCTTATGGGCGCCTTGGCCGGAATTATGGAAGCTCAATACGAAGTATTGCGCGAAAATGGTCATTCTCCCAGTGAAGCCTTTAACGAAACGGTTGAAGAATTAACCCAAAGTTTAATTCGGTTGGTTGATGAAAAGGGAATGGACTGGATGTATTCCAACTGTTCCGCCACTGCTCAAAGAGGCGCTTTGGACTGGAAACCCCGTTTTAAGGCAGCCGTATTACCGACTTTTAAAGAGTTATATCAAAAGGTAAAAGACGGCAGCGAAACCCGTCGGGTGATTAGTTCCTGCAGCAAAGCGAATTACCAGGATGATTTAAATGCAGAATTGGCTGAAATCAGAAACTCTGAAATGTGGCAAGCCGGTGCTGCCGCCAGAAGCTTAAGACCTCATGAACCTGAAAAACGGATTACTGATTCTACCAAAGGCGTAGGCGGACGAAGCGAAGCCTGAACAAATTTTAATAATGGTTTAAAATAAAAAATCATTTTATTCATAAAAGAATAAAGTGATTTTTTATTTAAAAACATAAGATCATGGAGCTACGAACCAATTGTTAACAATTTTTAAATGAAGTTAACATTAACTAGACATGAGGAAAATTTCAAGATAAACTTACTTAAGGTGGTAGTAGTTTGATTGTATGAAATTGTCAAATTGATTACAATTTGGATTGCTATCCGATAATCGTTGAACTAACTTTAATAGCACAGGAGACATCATTTATGAGCATTCATTCTATTTTCGATGTATTTCAAGGAGTTCAAACTTTTATTGCCTCACCGTTTGCTACCAATTTATCCCGTGTGGTCCTGATATTGTTGGGACTGCTGTTGATGTATTTAGGTAGAAAAGGTGTTTTGGAACCATTGTTAATGATTCCCATGGGGCTTGGTATGGCCACCATCAATGCTTCAGTATTATTTTTTGATCCTCTGAACCTGCATCACGGATTAGGTACTTTGTTTGTGGAAGCCCAAGCCGGCGCCGGGATGAGCAAAGTGGCTGCCGCAGGAGATTTAATGTATATTATTGGGATCGACTGGCTTCAACCAATATATACTTTTACTTTTTCCAATGGTTTAATAGCCTGTTTTGTATTTATGGGGATCGGTTCTTTGTTGGACGTTGGTTTTATCATGTCTCGTCCTTTTCTTTCAATGTTTTTAGCCTTATTCGCAGAGCTTGGAACGATTCTTACTTTACCAATTGCCCAATTTTTCGGGTATAGCGTTAAGCAATCAGCTGCCATTGCCATGGTTGGCGGGGCGGATGGGCCGATGGTATTATTCACTTCTTTAAAATTAGCTCCGGAATTGTTCGTCCCCATTGCCGTTGTTGCCTATCTCTATTTAGGCTTGACATACGGTGGTTATCCCTATTTAATCAAGGCTTTAGTCCCGAAAAAATTACGGGCGTTACCAATGGATCCACCGAAAAATAAGAATTTTACCGAAGGTCAGAAAATGGCCTTTGCAGCAGTTTGCTGTGTGGTGTTGTCTTTCCTATTCCCTGTTGCAGCACCTCTTATCTTTTCGCTGTTCTTTGGAGTTGTAATCCGTGAGTCCGGTATCAAACAGTTCCAGGACTTACTCAGCGGCCCGGTTCTTTATATTTCAACCATGTTTTTAGGACTAATGCTTGGAATCTTATGTGAAGCCAATACGATATTGGATCCGAAAGTGTTGCCGCTCTTATTATTAGGAATTTTATCCCTGCTGCTTTCCGGAATCGGCGGACTTATCGGCGGTTATATCGCCTACTTCTTCACAAAAGGAAAAGTGAATCCGGTTATCGGTATTGCCGGGGTTTCCTGTGTTCCGACTACGGCTAAGGTGGCTCAAAAAGTCGTCCACAAAGATAATCCTCAGGCAATGATTATGCCGTATGCCCTGGGCGCTAATATAAGTGGCGTTATTACAACTGCGATTATTGCCGGTATTTATTGCACGCTTATAAAATAAGGAGGGCCTGAAAATGAACGGAATGACCGTTGCTGTGGTTAGCTATATTATTGCCATAATTATTTCTTTTTTCGTCGCAGGGTTAATTCAAATAATGGGAAGTATCCTCAATCGTTTTTCCAAAGATACTCCTTCTGAAGGCGAAATGGTGAATGCAGAATTATCCGAAAATACCTTCTCTGATGATGCTGCTGTTGCTGCTGCTATTGTAATTGCTAAACAAAATATCTAATCTTTTTTCATTCGACTGCTGTTATAATCTACAGTGTTGAGTTTTTAATAATTTTGCATGTAAATTAAAGCATCAAAGATTGATTCGAGGAGAGGAAAAATTAAATGAAAAAAAAGATTCAGTTTATGTTAACTGCATTTCGCGATGGCTTCCAATCCGTTTATGGAGCCCGGGTATTTTCTAAAGATTATTTACCGGTTGTTGAAGAAGCGGCTCAAGCTGGAATTGAGCATTTGGAAGCCGGAGGCGGCGCGCTGTTTCAATCACCGTTTTTCTACTGTAATGAAAATGCCTTTGAGGTTATGGACGCTTTCCGCAAAGCTGTCGGACCCAAAGCCAATCTGCAAACACTGGCCCGCGGCATTAACGTAGTGGCCTTGGATTCACAACCTAGTGACATCATTAAACTCCATGCTGATCTTTTCAAGAAACACGGTATGACAACCATCCGGAACTTCGATGCCTTGAATGATGTCAACAATTTGATTTATTCCGGTAAATGCATTAAAGAGGCAGGTTTAAATCATGAAGTAACCATTACGATGATGGAATTACCTCCCAATTGCGAAGGAGCCCATACTCCGGAGTTTTATATCGACAGACTCAAAAAAATCCTGGAAGCCGAAATTCCTTTTGATTCCCTCTGTTTTAAAGATGCTTCCGGAACCAGCCGCCCTCAAAAAGTATACGATACCATAAAAATGGCCCGCCAATTATTGGGTAAAGATGTGAAGATCGTATTCCATTCCCATGAAACCGCCGGTTCGGGTACTGTTGCCTATAAAGCGGCGATTGAAGCCGGAGTCGATCAACTCGACTTGTCACTTGCGCCGGCGTCCGGCGGTACCTGTCAGCCTGATTTAATTACGATGTGGCATGTTTTGCGCGGAACCGATTATGATCTGGACATTGACATTTTTAAGGTTATGAAATTGGAGCAGAGCTTCAAGGAAGCTATGAAGGATTATTTCCTGCCTCCTGAAGCCACTAAAGTTGAGCCGTTAATTCCTTTCTTCCCAATGCCCGGCGGAGCTTTGACAGCCAATACCCAAATGCTGCGGGACAATCAACTGATGGACAAATATCCTGAAGTTATCGCCGCAATGGGTGAAGCTGTTGCCAAAGGCGGCTTTGGGACTTCGGTGACTCCTGTTTCCCAGTTCTATTTCCAACAGGCTTTTAATAATGTGATGTTTGGACCCTGGAAAAAGATTGCCCAAGGTTACGGCAAGATGGTTCTGGGTTATTTTGGTAAGACTCCGGTTGCTCCGGATCCTGCCATTGTAGCAATCGCTCAGGAACAATTAAAACTGGAACCTACCACCGAAAGTCCGCTGGCTATTAATGACCGGAATCCTGAAAAAGGTATTGCCGCAAGTAAAAAAGTGTTGCAAAATGAAGGTCTTCCTATAACTGATGAAAATATCTTTATTATCGCCAGTTGCGCCGAAAAGGGCGTGGCTTTCTTGAAAGGCCAGGGAACGATCGGCGTGCGCAAGGAAGCAAAAAAAGCGGACGTTTCGAAAAGTACTGCCAAAACAGATACTTATACCATTAAATTGAATGGAAATTCCTATACAGTTAAGTTGGAAGCCGATAAAGCAATCGTCAACGGTCAAAGCTTTAATTATGAGATCGGTGAAGGCGTTCTGGAAAATGCCAATGCAGTTCAAATTACCGGAGAAGCTCAACCGATTAAAGCCGCATTACCTGGATTGGTGTTGAAAATCAATAAAAAAGCCGGCGATATGATTAAAAAAGATGAGCCCATTATGGTGCTTGAATCGATGAAAATGGAGACTCCCTTAAATTCTCCATTCGATGGGCAAGTGGTTTCCATTCTTGTCAGTCAGGGTCAACAAGTTCCAACAGGCGCGGTGGTTGCAACGATTAAGAAACGAGGGTAATCATTAAGTTTTTGAATTTGTTGTAACAAGCTCTATTTTTGCTTCTTAATAGAATCATCCCAGTTGGGATGATTTCTATTTGTTTGCTGAGATATTGCATTTTATTGGGGAACAATTTATAATGAATTTGAAAAATCCGCCTTTTTAATAAAAAGCGGATCTGGCGCTTGATTTATGAAAAGATGAGTATTCTCCGCTCTACTTAATTAATAAATTAAAAAAAAGGGGGACGATTATGAAATTTATTAAGGGTTTTTTAGGTTCTTTAGCAACAAAACAAGGGATTGTGGCAATTCTTGTCATGGTAGTTATTGCTGTGCTATTTATCATTATTAGCAAGCAAAAAAAGGGAAAAGGATTGTCAACTCGGGATGTAGTTGCCATTGGTATTGGGGCTGCCCTTTACGGGGCTTTGTCGATCATTTCTCTTCCTATTGGGCCCAACACATCCTTCCGGATTGCTATGGCTTTGCTGATCATTTTCGGGGCAATCTTTGGGCCGGTAGTTGGATTTTTGGTAGGATTCCTTGGTCATGCGTTAAATGATGCTCTGATGTATGGTTCCGTCTGGTGGAGTTGGGTCTTCCTTTCCGCGGCTGTCGGAATGTTCGGTGGCTTTGTTAAATTCGATAATGGGTTTGATGTTTTGGCCGGAAAAATATCCTCTAAACATTATTGGCAAATGTACTTATATGCAATCTTTGGGATCTTAGCCGGTAGCATCCTTGCCTATATCGGAGACGTTTTCCTTTATGGAGAACCAGCAAACAAAGTATGGCTTCAAATTTGTCTTGCTGGAGTGTCCAACTTCATCGTACTGGCGGTTGTCGGCATTCCAGTCGTAATTGCCCTGGGAAAATTACGTAGTAAAAATAACAACCTGGAAGTTGAAAGTTGAAAGGAGCACAACTTAAGGTGCCGGTTATTTCATTTCGCGATTTTTATTTTCGGTATGATAATTTAAAAGAGCCTACCCTAAAAAATATTAATTTGACGATTGAAGTTGGTGAGAAAGTCTTGATAGCCGGCCCGAGCGGGAGCGGAAAATCAACATTAGCCCATTGTCTCAATGGGCTAATTCCTTTTACTTATGGGGGCAAAATTGATGGTGTTTTGGAAATTGAAGGTTTTAAACCCTACGAAAAAAATATATTCGAAATCAGCCAATATGTGGGAACTATCTTACAAGACCAAGACGGTCAGTTCATTGGTTTAAGCGTGGGGGAAGATGTAGCTTTTGCCGATGAAAATAAAAACGTCGCCCAACCCGAAATGCTGGCCCGAGTGGAACAAGCCTTGTATGAAGTGGGGATGTCCGATTTTGTTTATGAAACGCCTCACAACTTGAGCGGCGGTCAAAAACAAAAAATTTCCATTGCCGGGATTCTTACCAATGGAACTGAAATCCTTCTTTTTGACGAACCGCTCGCTAATTTGGATCCTGCCAGCGGCAAACGGGCAATGGCTACAATTAACCGCATTCACCGGCAAATGAAAAAGACCATCATTGTAATAGAGCACAGAATCGAAGATGTTCTGGAATGTGAATTTGATCGGATTATCGTTATGAATGAGGGAAGCGTTGTCGCAGATGGGCCCCCTGATGAAATCTTAACCACTGATTTGCTTTCCAAATTTGGTTTAAGGGAACCTCTTTACATTGAAGTTTTAAAAAATTTGAAGTTAAAATTAGCCAAGGATGATCGAGTCTCTAGGATTTCCAATATTATGAAATTTAAGAATGAGGTTGTAAACTCCTACATTCATAGAACGGAATGCCGTAAACCTCCAGAGAATGTAGAAATATTAACGGCGCATGCTTTACAATATCGCTATTTTGATGATGGGCCTAATATTATTGATAATATTTCATTCACCATCCGTCAAGGAGAAATGCTGGCGGTCTTAGGAAATAATGGAGCGGGTAAATCAACCTTGTTAAAAATTTTATCCGGAATCGTCAGGCATCAATCCGGCACTATCCGATATAAAGGAGAAGTAATTGATGATTGGTCGGCTCGAAAACGCGGCAAGATCATTGGCTCTGTGTTGCAAAATCCAAACCAAATGATTACCAAGCCCATGATCTTGGATGAAGTCGCTTTCGGCTTGCGCAATAACGGTAACCCGGAAGAACAGGTACGATCTCGTGTTGAAGACTCTTTACGCATTTGCGGACTTTATAAATACCGGAAATGGCCGATAGATTCACTCAGTTACGGGCAAAAAAAACGGGTCACGATCGCCTCGATTTTAGCAATGCAACCGGAAATCATTATTTTGGATGAACCTACAGCCGGGCAGGATTATCGAACTTATCGGGAGTTTATGAGTTTTCTCGAGGAAATTAAAAACAGCGGTGTGAGTATAGTTTTAATCACCCATGATATGCATTTGGCCTTAGAGTATGCTGAGCGCGGTTTAGTGCTTTGCGGCGGCAAAATTATTGCTGAAGATACCATATTTAATATTTTGTCCAATCCTGATATTATCATTCGGGCGAATTTGAAGGAGACTTCCATTTCCCAAATGGCGACTTTATATCAAATCCAGGATGTAAGCGGATTTCTGTCCTTTTTTGTAGGGAAGTTGAAACGGGGCGAATTGCAATGACACGATCAGGCGCGCTATATATTGAAAAAGATTCCGTTTTTCATCGGCTTGACGGTAGCATTAAGTTTTTTATGCTAATTACCTGGACCATTTTTATTTTTTTATTCATGGATGCGCGAATCTTTTTATTCATGATAATCCTCGGCTTTTTGATGTTGTACTTTGCGAAATTGCCGTTTAAAGTCCTAAAGTCTTTGATATTGGTTGTGGCCATTTTTACGGTCTTAAATTCTTTGGTATTAATCCTGATTACTCCGGATTATGGTTCGATGTTGACTCACCGCTATACTGTCGCGATTGATTTGGGTTTCATTCGGTTAACCTACCAAACACTTTTTTTTGCATTGACATTATCGTTGAAATATCTGGCAATATTACCCATTACGCTGTTATTTATTTTTACAACCCATCCCAGTTGTTTTGCCAGCAGTCTGAACCGCTTGGGCGTGCCTTATAAAGTATCTTACGCCATCAATATTGCTTTACGCTATGTGCCGGATGTTAATGAAGAAGTCAAAGCCATTATCAATGCCCAGGAAGCCCGGGGAGTTGAGTTTAAAAAAGGTGATGCCGGCATTTTTAAACGGATGAAAAACTATATCACCGTGTTGCTTCCTTTATTGATATTATCCCTACACCGGGTGGAGGTTATTTCTAACGCCATGGATTTACGAGGCTTTGGCCGCTATGAAACAAGAACCTGGTACCACCAGAAACCTCTTACAGTAATTGATTTTATATTTGCCTTCCTGGCTTTATTTTTGGTTTTGTTGGGTATTTATTTGAAAACTCGAATAAAAACCAGCTTTTGGTGCGTAATTTAAAACTTCAGCTTTATGACAAGAATGGTAATGGAAAAATTTAATGGAAGTATTAATCTTTTGATGCTTGTACGTACAACTGGCACGCGGTATAATGTAAATGTATAAATTCTGCCAAAAAATAATTGGAGGGGGTATTCTATTGATTAACATTCCACAGGTTAAGTTGGGTATCGTAGCAGTCAGCCGGGATTGTTTCCCAATTGAATTAAGTCAAAAAAGAAGATCAGCCGTCGTAAAGGCTTGTAATGATAAGAAAATTGCCATTACAGAAATCAAAGCGACCGTTGAGAATGAAAAAGATGTTTTAAAAGCATTGGAAGAACTAAAAACAGCCAATGTCAACGCTTTAGTCGTATATCTTGGAAACTTCGGACCGGAAGGGCCGGAAACGATGCTGGCTCAAAAATTTGTCGGTCCGGCAATGTTTGTGGCGGCAGCCGAAGAGACCGAAAATAATTTATTTGACGGCCGGGGCGATGCCTATTGCGGAATGTTGAACGCCTCCTATAATTTGGCCTTACGCCAATTAAAACCCTACATTCCTGAATATCCGGTAGGAACAGCTACTGAAATTGCCGATATGGTCAAAGACTTTGAAGATATTGCCCGGGTCATTCTGGCGCTTAAAAAATTGAAAATTTTCGGCTTTGGTCCCAGACCTCAAGACTTTTTAGCATGTAATGCACCGATAAAGCCTTTGTATGACTTAGGTGTTGAAATCATGGAAAACTCGGAGCTGGATTTATTTGCTTTCTTCAACCAACACGAGAATGATAAACGGATTTCCGGAGTCATTAAGGAAATGGAAAACGAGCTTGCGGATGGAAACGGTTATCCCGGGATTCTGCCGAGACTGGCTCAATATGAATTGACATTGCTTGATTGGATGGAAAATCATATAGGCGCCTCCGAGTATGCTATTTTTGCCAATAAATGCTGGCCGGCATTTCAAACCCAGTTTAAAATCGTTCCCTGTTATGTCAACTCGAGACTGGCAGCAAGAGGGATTCCGGTAGCCTGTGAGACCGATATTTATGGGGCTTTAAGCGAATATATCATCACCTGCGCCACCAATATGCCTGCCACTTTGCTTGATATCAACAACTCGGTGCCCCGTGATATGTTTGACAACAACAAGGCCAAGTTTAACGGCTATCACCTCGATGATCTCTTTATGGGATTCCATTGCGGCAATACTGCAAAATGCCTTCTGAAGAATGCGGCCATGAAATATCAATTAATCATGCATCGCGGTTTGGAACCGGATAAAGAACCCGATATCACCCGGGGAACTTTGGAAGGAGCCATCCGTCCCGGCGAAATAACTTTATTCCGTTTACAGAGCACTGCCGATGCTATGTTACGCAGTTACGTAGCAGAAGGTGAAATCATCGATGTTGATCCCAAATCATTCGGCGGCATTGGAGTTTTTGCAGTCAAAGAAATGGGCAGATTTTACCGCCATGTTCTGATCGGTAAACGTTATCCGCATCACGGCGGGGTCGCTTTTAAACATGCGGGAAAAGTATTGTTTGCAGCTATGAAAATGTTGGGTGTAAATGATGTCGCCTTCAACCAGCCCGCCGGAATGTTGTATAAGGACGAGAATCCGTTTAAGTAATATTTTCTCGATTTAAACTCCAATTACAATAATGATCGCTATAAACTGCCGGTTAAAGTTTGCCGGCAGTTTGTTTCATACACTAACAAAAGGAGTAGTAACATGCACTTACGGGATGCCAAAGTATCCATTAGAAAATGTGCCGACATTCACCAATTCGAGGCCGTAAAAGAATCCTTGCGTCAGGCGACCGAACTTATAGGCGGACTCGATTCCTTGATTACTCCGGGCGATCATGTCATGATTAAGCCGAACCTCTTATGTGATGCTGATTATAAAACGGGCGCCACTACAAATCCTAATGTGATTTTTGCTATGGCCGAGCTCTGTAAGGAATTGGGCGCCAGAAAAGTAACCATTGCAGAGGGCGCAGCCATCGGTAACGATACCGATCAAGTATTCGATGCCTTGGGTATCCGGGAAATGGCTCAGAAACATCAATGTTCGCTGGTGAATTTGATTAAGGATGAGTTTACTTATTGCCTGAATCCTTTAGGGAGGAATATTAAACGAATCCGCCTACCGCGTACTTTTATAGAAAGCAACGTAGTGATTAACATACCGGCCATGAAAACCCATGATGCTTTAGGGGTGACTCTTGGACTCAAGAATTTAAAAGGTATGATTCATCAGGCCGACAAAAAACGCTTTCATAAATGGGGTCTCAGTCAAACAATCGTTGATCTCGGACATTTGGCAATGCCCGAATTGACGATTATGGACGGTACGGTAGCCTTGGAGGAATGGGGCCGGTTGTCGGAAATCCGGCGCATTTAGGATTAGTGATGGCTTCGACCGATGTGATTGCTCTTGATAGAGTCGCCATGGCGATCATGGGTTTCGATCTTTCGGAAGTGGAATATATCCGGCTTGCCGGAGAACAGGGGTTGGGTTGCAGTGATTTAGCGGCAGTTGAAATTGTGGGTGAGCCGTTAGAGAATGTAAAAAGGCCTTTTGCCCGGTTAAGCCTGGAGCCGGAAATTTTAAAGCAAATGGATATCCGTTTAGTACCTTGCGATGCTTGCAGTGGTTGTAACAATGCCATCAGCGCTTATCTTTACAGTCAATACCTAAAAGGCACTCTGGACAAACTAAAAGGGTGTACTTTGATTTATGGACAAAATCCCTATATTCCCGAAGACAATCGGGGTAAAATCATCCGTTTGGGCGTTTGTACCCGAAATGTACAACTGCAAGAGGGCATTTACGTACCGGGTTGCCCACCTCATCCCCTTCATATCGATGATTTTCTAAGCGGAAAAGGTTTAGAGAGGAGTTAAAATCATCCGTTGATTTATTTCATAAAGTTTATTTATGTCACTTTTTTTCTGCCGCCGGGGATATTCATTGTCACTTTGCTATTCCTTGCGGGATGGCTTTTTTATAAAAGAAGACGGGCCATCCCTATTCTTTTACTGGGGATGACCAGCCTTTTTTATGTCTGCAGCAATTTTTATAGCAGTGACTTATTGCTTCATTCATTAGAATACCGTTACCGGCCTCCCAAGACCATCCGGGGGGATGTGGTTATCATGCTGGGTGGAGGAGCCACTCTGGATAGTCCGAATTTGCATCATCAGGGCCATTTATCCGGGGCGGCAGCAAACCGCTTGTTGACTTGCATTCAACTCTATTATCAATTGAATAAACCACTGATTGTATCGGGTGGCAAAGTATTTCAAAATACCGGCCGGGAGGCTGATATTGCCAAGGCGATTCTGGTTGAGACGGGAATTCCCGAAGAGAAGATACTGGTTGAGAATCAAAGTTTAAATACTACCGAGAATGCTCAATTTATAGCAGCAATCATGAAAAAACACCAATATCAACATCCGATTTTGGTTACCTCCGCATTCCATATGTGGCGCGCTGTAAAACAGTTTCATAAATTCGGTATCGAGGTGACGCCTTATCCTACTGATTACCGGACGAATCAAAATCTCGGTTTTTATGGTATCAATATGGTTCCTGGGGCTGAAGCGCTGAACAATTTCAGTATTGCCCTTAAAGAATACTATGGAATCTTGATGATGAACTGGTACTAAGAAGTTATTGTCCAGAACGAATGTTCGTGTTATAATAAAACCAGAACGTATGTTTGTCGTGAAGGGATGGAGCTATGGACGTTCTGGAAAAGGTTAAAATATTGGCTTCGGCCGCAAAATACGATGCCTCCTGTGCCTCAAGCGGAAGTACCCGCAAGAATGATCAAAGGGGGCTCGGCAATGCCTCTTCTTCTACGGTTGGGATTTGTCACAGTTGGGCGGCGGATGGTCGTTGTATTTCTTTGCTTAAAATTTTGTTCTCCAACCATTGCATCAATGATTGCGCCTATTGCGTCAACCGTCGCAGTAACGACATTCCCCGCAGCGCTTTTACAATCAATGAGTTGGTCGATTTAACCATTAATTTTTACCGCCGCAATTATATCGAGGGTCTTTTTTTAAGCTCGGGGATTTTCGTCAGTCCCGATCGGACCATGGAAGTGTTGCTTCAAGTCATTAAAAAATTACGGCGCGAGCAACATTTTAACGGTTATATTCATTTAAAGGTAATTCCGGGAGCCAGCAGCGATTTGATCCGTGAAGCCGGTTACTATGCAGACCGAATGAGTGTGAACATTGAGCTTCCCTCGGAAAGCGGTCTCAAATTGCTGGCTCCGGAGAAAAAACGGGATCAAATATTAACTCCGATGTCCTATATCGGCGCTAAAATTCATCAAAGTCTTGATGAACGAAAGCATTTTAAAAAGGCTCCTTATTTTGTTCCGGCGGGCCAAAGTACCCAACTTATTGTGGGAGCATCACCGGATCCGGATTTTCAAATTTTGCGGCTGGTTGAACAATTATATCATAAAGTCAATCTTCGCAGGGTTTATTATTCAGCCTATGTACCTGTGAATAACAATCCTTTCTTACCGGCTTTGAATATATCCCCGCCCCTCAAACGGGAACACCGCCTTTATCAGGCTGATTGGTTAATCCGTTTCTATCAGTTTAAAGCCGAAGAAATTGCCGACCTAACTCAGCCGGTTCTGGACTCTGATTTAGATCCGAAGACTAGTTGGGCACTGCGAAATTTACACCGTTTTCCGGTCGAGGTCAATCGGGCTGATTATGAGACTCTGTTAAGAGTGCCGGGAGTCGGTTTGAAGTCTGCGGAACGGATGATTGCGGCCCGCAGGTTTGGCGGTTTGCGTCTGAATGAGTTGTCAAAAATGGGAGTAGTCCTCAAAAAAGCCCGTTATTTCATCACCTGCCAGGGTAAATTTTTAGAAAGGTTGGACGACGCATCCCTTATCCGTCAAAAATTATTGGATGCGCCTAATTCTCGTGGAGTGTCTGCCCAAAGCCAACTGCTCTTATTTACAGAAATTTAGTGGAGAATGATAATGATTTGCTATCAATATGATGGAACCTTTGAAGGGCTGCTTACGGTATTTGCCGCCGCTGCGGAAGAGAGCCGTGAGATCGTCAATATTACCTCAAATCGTGAATTTCAGGCCGATTTGTTTACTGAAATTTATCCAATAACTACCGAAACTGTTGTAGCCGCTGATTTTTTTCATTCCCTCCAAAAAAACTTTTCCAAGGCAGTGCTTTTGGATATCGGATATTGCTTTTTTTCGGAGAAAACCGGTTTTGAGAAATTGTTATTGGACTATATGGAGCGATTGATGAAGTACGGTTTAAGCGTCCAGAATAATTTAGGGGATCCAGTGGTTTTCCAGGTCAGGCGACTTTGTGACCAGGTTGAACATGAAATTTTAAGGATGCAAGGATTTATCCGCTTCCGTAAGCTGGTTAACCAAGTTTTCTATGGGCCGATTACCCCGGATTATAACATTATTCAATTACTGGCGCCCCATTTTAAAGCCCGGTTTGCCGATCAAAAGTGGCTTATTCACGATACCCGCCGCCGGACCGGTATTTATTATGATTGCATTCACGTTGAATTCATTCCGTTTATGGAGATGTCCGGGGAACTTCAATCGGTTATGAAACCCTTTAGTTCCAAGCAAAACTCTGCATTATTGGATAAAGAGGAGCTAATGTACCAGAAAATTTGGGATCAGTATTTTCAGAAAATAGCCATACTTGAACGCCAAAATAAGCGTCAACAGCGGCAACGGATGCCCGAACGTTATTGGCGGTATTTAGTCGAGAATGTTCAAAGATAAAGAATTTTTTCCGCTCCAATGTGATTTAAATCTGGAATATGGCCCCGAAGGATTGATTTTCTGTTCTTCAATCTCTATACTCCCGGGTTGATATTATTGATCAACGGTAAAGATTTATGATAAGATATGTATATTACATTCAGGAAACTACCAAAAATTTCAATTTACCGTTGGAAGATGCTTAAGGGAGCCTGTAAACTTGGAAAACATCCTTTCAATTGAACAGATTTTTAAACCGGGTAACACCATTCAACTGATCTTTTCGGAATATCTGGGGCAAATTCAATCTTTTACTGCGGTTGTCAATAACTTCTCGGAAGATGGTTTATTGATTTCGACTGAAGTGAAAGACCTTGGCGAATTGCCGGTTGAGAGCCAAGAGATTATTATTCAATATGAGAATCCCGAGGGAACCCAATATTTATTCAATACCTATCGAATTACCAAGATTGAGAAGAACGTTTCAACGTTAATATGCGCCAAACCCTGGAAAATGAATTCCTCAATGCAATACCGTTATTTAGGACCCCAAGTGGAAGCTCCATGGAAGATTCACTCCGCATCCCTGCGGCGTTACTTTCGAATGAAAACGGATTTTCCTTTCTTTTATATGCTGGACGAGATAATTCATGTAGGGAGGGTGATGGATTTATCTTTAAGCGGGCTCTTTGCCGTTGTTTATCCCGACCCCCGGCTGATACTTCAAAGTATACTGACTTTTCAAATTCAACTTCCTCAAATGACACCCATTGAGTTAAAGGGCGAAATTCTGCGAAGCCAAACGATTGAGAATACTAAAATGGGAATTGCCCTAAATTTTATCGATGTTCCGGTGGATAAACGGCAAATCATAGCCAGTAGTATCCAAGAATTACAATAAAGTGCGTCTGAAATGATAGTTGTGGAGTGATAATAGTGGCGGATAAAACCTTTCGTACCAGTGAGTATTGGATTCGCAAGCTGGATTTGATAAAACACCCTGAAGGCGGTTATTTTAGGGAAAGTTACCGTTGCCCTGAGACGGTTCATTTGAAATCAGGGTCGTCTGTTCTCGAAAGACAATTAGCCTCCAGTATTTATTTTTTGTTGCCCGAGGGGGAGGTTTCCTGTTTTCATCGTTTGCGGTATGATGAGATCTGGTATTTTCATGACGGCTCCCCATTAACCGTTTCCATGATAGATGGGAAGGGAGAGTTACACCAGGAGAAACTTGGCCTGGATATAGCGGGTGGAGAGTTACCGCAAATTGTTGTCCCCCGGGGTTGTATATTCGGCGCCGCAGTTTGCCGGGATGATTCCTATACCTTGATGGGGTGCGTTGTTTCGCCGGGATTCGATTACCAGGACTTTGAACTGCTTTCCCGGAAAAGCTTATTGGAACAGTATCCGCAACATCAAGAAATTATTATTAAATTAACCGCCACTTAATGATTGATAAAAAAGCACCGGCTTTTTAGAGAACTTTTTGGTTATCCCAAAATCAATCTTTGGGCCAGCTTCACCGCTTCATACGCGTCCTTGGCGTAACCGTCGGCCCCGATTTCCCGGGCGTAATCTTCATTGACCACTGCCCCTCCAATCATAATTTTACAATGGAGGCCTACCTGCCGCGCCAATTGGATAACTTCTTTCATTTCCGTCATTGTTGTGGTCATTAACGCGGACATTCCAATAATTTCGGCGCCGATAGTTTTAGCTTCCGCCACAATCCGCTCTTTGCTTACGTCTTTACCCAGATCACGTACAAGAAAACCATAGTTTTTCAACATCAATCCCACAATATTTTTCCCGATATCGTGAACATCGCCTTTTACCGTAGCCAGCACCACTTTGGCCACACCTGAGGTGCTGCTTTTTTGATCTGCCCCAAGCAATGGTTCAACCTTATCAAAACCCAATTTCATCGTTTCGGCGCTCCGGATGAGTTGAGGCAAATAATATTTTTTGGCATCAAAGAGTTGGCCTACTTCATTAATGGCCGGGATCATACAATCATCGACAATCTCTCCGGGCAGAACCGACTCTTGCAACGCCTGTTCAATGAGGGAATGAATATCTTCCTTCTCACCCCTCAGCACCGCCCGATAGATTTTTTCCCGAATGGACATTAACTCTGGCCCGGGAACATTCCCTGAAGCTGGTTTTTCACTTTGGGAAAAACGGGCAATATAGCGGAGGCTATCCCGATCGCGGGTGGTTAAGACATCCGACGCCATCTTGATCCCCATCAACAAATCACTGGAGGGATTCGCGATGGTCAGGGTCAATCCCCGTCCGATGGCCATGGCCAAAAAAGCCGCATTTACCCAGCTTCGTTCCGGTAGGCCAAAGGATATATTGGAAAGTCCTATGATGGAAGGGGATCCGAATTCCCGGGCGCACCATTCGATCTGGTCCAAGGTTTCGAGAGCCGCTTGTTGATTGGAGGATACGGTCATTACTAAGCCATCCACAACCACATCCTCTTTCCGGAATCCATATGGATGAGCTTTCCTAAAGACCTCCTCGATAATCTCCCTTCGTTTTTCGTTCGTCTCCGGTACTCCCTCATCACCAACGGGAAGCAATATAAACATGGACCCATATTTAGCGGCAATGGGCAGGAGCTTTTCAATCTTTTCCTTTTCCAGAGAAATCGAATTAATTAAGGCCCGTCCCGGATAGAACCGTAAAGCCGCTTCCAGCACCGCGGGGGACGAAGAATCAAGACAGAGTGGCGCGTCGCTAAAGTTGCTTAACAGGGTTGTAATTTCGGCCATAGTCTGCTTCTCGTCAATTCCCGGCATACCGACGTTGACATCCAGAATCTCCGCCCCATTTTGGGTTTGTTCCATAGCCAGCCGCCGGACTTCTTGGGTTAATCCGTTTTTAAGTTCCTCCTGAAGCTTTTTTTTGCCGGTGGGATTGATCCGTTCACCCACCACTTTTACAGGATGGTCACTCCCGAAGAAGACGGTTTTTCGGGCTGAAGTCACTCCGCTGAAAACTGGGCTTAACGACACCGGTCTGCTTTGTCCAGCGGTTTTGTTTTTTAATTCCCGGATATACTCAGGTGATGTGCCGCAACAACCTCCCAAAAAACTTGCGCCGGCATTGATCAAAACTTGGGCATACCCGGCAAATTCCGGCGCATCCATATCGAATACGGTAACACCATTGATAAGCCTCGGTAAACCTGCGTTTGGTTTAGCCAAAAGCGGTACCCGGGCATAGGGTTTCATGAGAGAGATCAAAGCGGCCATTTCCGCCGGACCCGTCGAACAATTACATCCTACGACATCCGCTCCCAGACTTTGAAGGGTAATGAGGGCCGTTACCGGGTCTGTTCCTGTCAAGGATCGCTGGTTCTGATCAAAAGTCAAGGAAACAAGCACCGGAAGAGCGCAACTTTCTTTCACGGCAATTAACGCCGCCCTGGCTTCTTGAATATCCATCATCGTCTCGATCACGAAAAGATCAACACCGCCGGCCAACAATCCCTGGATTTGTTCTTTATAGACCGTTACACATTCCTCAAAGGGCAAATCCCCTAAGGGCGCGATCATTCTGCCGGTTGGCGCCAGATCACCGGCCACTAAAGTTTTTTCTCCGGCGGCTTGTTTGGATAAGGCGGCTAATTTCTGATTAAGGCCGAACACCGATTCTCCCAGACCGAACTCTTCAAGCTTAATCCGGTTTCCACCAAAAGTACAAGTGTAAATAATGTCCGAACCCGCCGCTACGTATTGATTTTGAAACTCTAATAGGGTATCAGGGTGTTCAACTACCCATTGTTCGGGGCAAACACCTTTGGGCATACCCCGTTTCTGAAGTTCCGTTCCGGTTGCTCCGTCAAGCAAAACAAAGTGATCATTGATCAAATGATAAAAATCTTTTTTGTCCATGGTTTTATGATGACTCCTTTGGTTCAATTCCGGCAATGGCGATGACTGATTTCTCCGGAACCAGCATATATTTCTCCGTTAGTTCCAGCCCCAATTTATTTAATTCTAATGTTTCAAAAATCGGTTTTTGGTAAACCAACGGTAGATCTCCATAACCCGGACTGTATCGATGTCTGGTAAGTTTCCGGCCTTCTTTGGCAAGGATGCCGTTGATATAGTCCATCATCCAGTCCAAGATAGCGTCTGTAGTTTGAGAGGCGACCGCATCGAGGATTAATCCGAGGGCGGCGTCCTTTTGAGTTACCTCATTCATAATCGCATCAACGATTTCATGGCCTATCGTGGCCGCCATCAAAACGGCTTCCTCGCTATTTTGCAATAATCGGGACAGAGATGCGCTTTGAAAATGGGTTTCATTTTCAAGTACAACAGAATCCGAGGTTCGGTGGAAGATTTTTAAAGGGAGATATAATCCGGTAGGGTGGCTTAAAATTTTGGCTTGCTTGCTCCCTTGCTCCAGCATCCTAAGTAAATCGGGGTCTATCGGAGCATTTTTCCGGATTCCCAAACGGCTTCGAACACTCTCAATTTCAGGATCAAGCGGTATATCATAAAAACATTGAATCAACGCACGGGTCATCAAGGGTTTCCTCCAGTATACTCTCCATGATTTATTTTACTACAATGATGCGCTTACTTGTATATTAAATAATCATGAAATTAAAAAAAGATGAGAATGGGGTGGCGGGATCTCCAATCCGAATCGATTGTCGGTTTTGAACGAATACCACCCCTTGGATTGTATAACTATGATAATTGGAAAACGGCCGGGTTTTATCATGGACGCTTTTTATAGTTCAATCGATGCCATCGAAAGAAAATTTTCTATATATAGTACATTTAACAATTGACAAATACAAAATGTGGTAGTAACATGATAGGCGATGCGTATAAATCATGAACATGGAATCGAAGGACGGTGGGGACTTGCTAACAACAATTATTAAAAGAGATGGCCGTGAAGCGCCTTTTAATCTGGAGAAGATCAGTAATGCCATCCAAAAAGCATTGCAGGCCGTGGGAAGCGGCGATGAGAAGCAGGCGCTCGCTCTCGCGACCAAGGTGGCCCAACGAGTCGATGCGGGAAAAACATTATCCAATTTTGCGCCCACGGTTGAGCAAATTCAGGATCTTGTTGAGCAGGTATTGATTGACGCCGACCTTTCCAAAGCGGCGAAAGCATATATTCTCTACCGGGCCGAACGTACCCGGGCGCGGGAAATGAATACCCGGCTGATGAAGACCTATGAAGAGATTACCCATCGCGCTTCGAAAGAAAGTGATTTAAAACGCGACAATGCCAATATCGACTGTGATACGGCCATGGGCGTCATGCTGAAATATGGGACCGAAGGCGCCAAACTTTACAATGGGATGTATATTCTTAAACCGGAGCATGCCAAAGCCCATCAGGATGGCGATATCCATATTCATGACTTTGATTTTTATACTTTGACCACAACCTGTTGCCAGATTGATATTCAAAAGCTTTTCCATGAGGGATTTACCACCGGACACGGTTTTTTGCGCGAGCCGAATGACATTGCCAGTTATGCGGCTCTGGCTTGTATTGCTATTCAATCCAACCAAAATGATCAGCATGGCGGCCAGAGCATTCCCAGTTTTGATTATGGCATGGCCGAGGGTGTGCGGAAAACTTTCGCCAGGCGCTATGCGGACAACCTGATTCGGGCTCTGACTCTTTTAAGTGAAGAGAAAGGCGATACCGCAGCCAAAATTAAAAATACCGCCCAGTTTATTTTGAAGCGTTTCGGAATCGGGCCGGAAATTGCGGGCCATAACGGATACAGCGATGAAGAATTTAAAACTTTATCCGCTACATTTGAGCCTGGAATATTAAAAAAGTCGCAGGCCTTTGCCAGGGAGCGGGCTTTGGAAGAGACCGACCGGGCTACTTATCAGGCCATGGAGGCCCTGATTCACAATTTAAACACTATGCATAGCCGCGCCGGCGCTCAGGTTCCCTTTAGTTCAATTAACTACGGCACCGATACTTCTCCCGAAGGGCGAATGGTAATGAAAAACGTTATGTTGGCGACGGAAGCCGGCTTGGGATCGGGGGAGACCCCCATTTTTCCAATTCAAATCTTCAAGCTCAAGGAGGGTGTCAATTACAATCCGGAGGATCCGAATTATGATTTATTCAAACTGGCCTGCCGGGTCAGCGCCAAAAGACTGTTTCCGAATTTTTCATTTATCGACGCTCCTTTTAACTTACAGTATTACCGCCAGGACCACCCCGAAACCGAAATTGCCTATATGGGCTGCCGTACGCGGGTGATCGGGAATATTGTCGACTCAACCCGCGAAATTTCTTATAGCCGCGGTAATCTTAGCTTTACCTCTATCAATCTGCCCAGGCTGGGGATTGAAAGTGGCGGTGATATCGCCGGGTTTTACTCTCAATTGGACCGGATGATCGCTCTCTGCATTGACCAGATATTGGACAGGTTTGAAATTCAGTGCCGCAAGAAAGCGCGTAATTTTCCATTTCTAATGGGAAACGGGATCTGGTTGGACTCGGAAAAATTGGGGCCGGATGACGAACTCCGCGAGGTACTGAGACATGGGACCTTGACCGTTGGCTTTATAGGGCTTGCCGAATGTCTTAAAGCCTTAATCGGAGTGCATCACGGCCAATCGGAAGCCGCCCAGAAACTGGGCCTGGAAATCATAAGCCATATGCGGCGGCGGATGGATGAAGCCATGACCCGATACAAGTTGAATTTTTCGCTGATTGCCACTCCCGCAGAGGGGCTGTCCGGACGTTTTATTGAGATCGACCGCAAACGTTTCGGCAATATTCCTGGTGTGACCGATCACGAATATTACACCAATTCGTTTCATATTCCGGTTTATTTTTCGATTAGCGCGTATGATAAGATCCAATTGGAAGCGCCGTATCATCAACTCACCAATGGCGGGCACATCACTTATATTGAATTGGACGGCGACCCCAGTATGAATCTGGAAGCCTTTGAATCGGTGATTCGTTGTATGAAGGAAGCCGGTGTGGGCTATGGTTCGATTAACCATCCGGTTGACCGCGATCCGGTGTGCGGTTTTAACGGGATTATTGAGGATTCTTGCCCACAGTGCGGCCGTAAGGAAGAGAAAGGGCCGGCCTTTGAGCGGATTCGCCGGATTACCGGATATCTCGTCGGTACATTGGACCGGTTTAACAATGCCAAGCGCGCCGAGGTCAGGGATCGCGTCAAACATCTTTAATATTTTTTTGACATTTGGCGCGATTCATATTATAGTTAGGATATAAAAACATAAATTGAATACTATCTATTGCCATGGGAAGTCGGGTGAGAATCCCGCGCGGTCCCGCCGCTGTAATGGGGAGTTATTCTTCAAATGTCACTCTTAACCGGGGAAGACGGGAATAACAATGAACCAGAGCCAGAATACCTGCTATAGATGTTCGTTTGATACCTACGAGCGATGGGAGTCAAGAGGAATTAATGCATTCAAAACCCTTTTGCTACCCAAAGGGGTTTTATTTTTTACAAAAGGAACCAATACTTGGATGTTAAAGGATATTCACTGGACCAAACCGGCCGACATTGAAAAAGAAAGTTTCCGGATCATCGGGGAATTGTTGGGGGAAAGAAACTTTGGCCCCTGGCAGGAACCTGTGGTGAAACGGGTGATTCATACCACCGCCGATTTTGAATACGCCGATTCGCTCATTTTTAGCGAGAATGCGGTTCAACAAGGAATCGCCGCCTTAAAAAAGGGCTCTTGCATCGTTACCGATACCCGGATGGCGGAAGCGGGGATCAATAAGAAGGTTTTGACAACTTTTGGAGGAGAGGTCCGCTGTTTTATGGATACCCCGGACATTGCCCGAAAAGCCAAGGATTTGGGAGTAACCCGCGCCGCCTTATGTATGGATCAAGCCGTGACAGACTCTCACTGCAGGATTTATGTCATCGGCAATGCGCCTACGGCATTGATCAGACTTTGTGAATTGATCGATCAGGGGAAAGTCCAACCGGAGTTGGTGATTGGTGTGCCGGTAGGTTTTGTCAACGTGGTGGAGGCTAAGGAATTGTTGCAAAGGAAACCGGTTCCCTATATAATCGCGATGGGCCGTAAAGGAGGAAGCAACGTGGCGGCGGCTATCGTCAACGCGTTGCTGTATATGGCGAAGAATGAATGATTTTTGCTATGAGGCCGGAACGGGGAAAAAACTGCGAAAAGGGTATACCACCGGTTCTTGCGCGGCGGGAGCGGCCAAAGCGGCGGTTTACTTATTATGCGCCGGGACAGCCCCTGATCAGGTAGTCATTGATACTCCAGGCGGGCGGCAGTTAACTTTGCCGGTGTCCGATTGCCGGAGGGAGGGCTCTATTGCCAGTTGTTCCGTTGTAAAAGATGCCGGTGATGACCCGGACGTTACGGATGGGATGAAGATTTTCGCAAAAGTCTGCCTGACGGAAGACAAGAAAGTGTTGATTGAGGCCGGTGAAGGCATCGGCCGGGTGACTTTGCCGGGTCTTAAAATTCCGGTGGGCCGGCCGGCCATTAATCCGGTGCCGCTTCAGATGATTGAATCGGAGGTGCGGCGTGTACTTCCGGCAGACAAGGGCGCTTTGGTCGTTTTAAGTGCGCCCGGAGGCGAGGAGAGGGCCGGAAAGACCCTTAACGCGAAACTGGGAATCGTTGGAGGGATTTCCATTTTAGGCACCACGGGAATTGTCGAACCCATGTCCCAAGAGGCTCTTAAAGAGTCATTGGCTTTAAAATTGAGTGTGATGGGTTTCGGAGGTTTGAGGCAAGCCCTCTTTGTCTTTGGCAATTATGGCGAAGTTTTCGCCCGGAAAAATTTGGGCGTTGATAGCGAATATGTAGTGAAAATCGGGAATTATCTGGGCTTTATGCTGGATAAAGCTTTGGAATACGGCTTTAAGGAAGTGCTAATCGTCGGCCATTTGGGGAAATTGGTGAAGGTGGCGGCGGGCATCTTTCAAACCCACAGCCGGGTGGCGGATGCCAGAGCCGAAATTCTTTGCGCATATGCTGCGTTAGCCGGGGCCCCCCAAGAGGTGGTGGAAAAAATCTATGAATGTCCTACCACGGAGAGCGCAGTTGAAGTCATGGACCATTTTGGGGCGCAAATTTTCCCGCAAATCGCCGCCAAGGTTGTCAGGCGTTGCCAAGAATATGTGCGCCAAGAGATGGAAATCGGTGTGGTTTTGTTTAACGGCGCCGACCATTTGCTGGCGATGGACGGAGCGGCGGAGAAAATCATCAAGGAGCTGAAAGCATGAGCGGCGTTTATATCGTGGGGGTTGGTCCGGGCCATCCCGATTATCTGACTTCCGCCGCCCGGGAAGTGATCGCCGGGTGTCAAGTATTGATCGGCGGCGCCCGAAACCTTTCCTTATTTCCGGACGGGTGCGGTGAAAAAATTGAAATTGCGGGCAACCTCGATTGGATCTGCCGTTATATAGCAGCTCATTATTTACAAAAAAGTATCGCCGTCCTGGCTACCGGAGACCCGGGATTGTTCAGCATGGCGCAAACGGTTCAAACCAGGCTGCCGGAATGTCCCGTTCAAGTGATTCCGGGTATCAGTTCGTTACAATATATGGCCGCCAAACTGGGAATGGCTTGGGATGATTGGTCCATCATCAGCTTGCATGGGAAAGAAGCCGGGGATATCTTGCCGGAATTGCTGCGGCATCGCCGGATTTGCGTCTTTACGGGCGGCAAATTTACTCCTTCTATAATTTGTAAAAATCTTCTTCGTCAAGGATTTACCAAAGCCCGGGTGTGGGTGGGGGAGAACCTTTCCTATTCCCATGAAAGGTTAATCCATGGCAATCTCGGCGATATCAGCCGGCGGGATTTTGAGGGTCTTTCCCTGATGCTGGTGGAAGTGACGGAGCCTCAAAGCCCGCCATGGCCTTTTCAAACTCCGGGAATTCCCGACGACTTGTTCATCCGCGGCGATGTTCCCATGACGAAAATGGAAGTACGGACCTTGTCGTTGGCTAAGTTAAGGCTCCAGCCCGGGCATTGCCTCTACGATATCGGCGCCGGAACCGGCTCCGTGGCGGTTGAATGCGCCTTACAATGCCGGGAAGGACTGGTATACGCCGTGGAGAAAGTCCCGGAGGCCTTGGAGATCATCGCCCAAAATGCCGCCTTCTTTGGCGCTGTTAACCTGCAAACCGTAGCGGGGGAGGCTCCCGAGGCGTTTGAAGGTTTGCCTGATCCCGACCGGGTCTTTATCGGGGGGAGCGGCGGCAGGATGATGCCGATTTTGGAGCGGTTATCCCGGTTTCATAAACCGTTGCGGGTGGTTATCAATGCGGTTACCGTCGAATCTTGCCATGAGGCTTTGACCGGCCTTGCCGATCACGGGTTCGGCTCCATTGAAGTCACGCATTTATCGGTTGCGCGGGGTAAAAAAGCAGGAGACAAGCATCTATTGCAGGCGCAAAACCCGATTTATATTATTAGCGCCGTCTTCGAAAGAGGCTGTTGTAAAAGTGATTAAAATCAATGAGAAATACAATATATAGCATAAATAATTGGCAAAGCTTTATATATTGTATTTCTCTATCGATAAATCTTATTTTGCAACAGACCCTTTAGGAGAGACGGAAAAGGAGTTTGGGGAATGATTTATTTTGTCGGGGCCGGTCCGGGAGACCCGGAATTGATTACGGTCAAAGGAAAATGTTTACTGGAACGCGCCGATCTGATAATTTTTACGGGTTCCCTCGTCAACCCCGCCTTACTGGAAAACGTTAAGCCGGGATGTAAGATTTACGACAGCGCCGGGATGACTTTGGCCGAGGTGATCGCGGTGATGGAAGCCGGTTTTGGGATGGGTGAAGAGATTGTCCGGTTGCATACCGGCGATCCGTCGTTATTCGGAGCAGTGCGCGAACAGATGGATGCTTTGGCCGGGCGGAATATTCCCTACGAAGTTGTGCCCGGAGTCAGCTCGTTTTTTGCGGCGGCTGCGGCCTTAAAGACCGAATATACTTTACCCGGCGTTTCCCAAACCCTCATTTTGACCCGGATGGCGGGCCGGACTTTAGTCCCTGAAAGCGAAAGCATAGAGTCTTTGGCTGCCCATCAAACCAGCATGGTTGTGTTTTTAAGCATTCAGCAAATGGAGGAATTGGCGGAGAAGTTAATGAAATATTATCCGCCCGAAACTCCGGCGGCTGTGGTTTACAAGGCTTCCTGGCCCGAAGAAAAAATAATCCGCGGCTTCTTGAATACCATTGCCGGAGCGGTCCGCCAAGAGAATATTACCAAGACCGCTTTGTTGATGGTGGGTAATTTTTTAGGTTCTGAATATCAATTGTCCAAATTGTACGATCCCAATTTCAGTCATGGATACCGGAAGGATTCGTAGACAAGGAAAGGAGTGCCGGAGGATGCGCCTGGCTGTGGTGTCATTAACCAAAAACGGAGCGGCTGTTGCCGCTAAAATTGCCGCAAAGATGACGGCCGACTCGTTTACGAACCGGGACGATCATGAAGAACCTTCCGCCGCCCTCGGGTTTACCCACGGAAAGTTCAGCGCTTTGGTGGGGAGGCTTTTTGAAAAGTATGAGGGGATTATTTTCATTATGGCTTGCGGGATTGTGGTTCGGAGTATCGCGCCTTATTTACAAAATAAAAAGGTTGACCCCGCGGTGGTGGTGGTTGATGAAAAGGGGGAGCATGTGATCAGTCTGCTGTCGGGTCATTACGGCGGCGCCAATCAATTGGCGCGGCAAGTCGCCTCGGCGATCGGCGGCGAGGCTGTGATCACCACAGCTACCGACCTTAACCAAGTGGTGGCGTTCGATCTTTTCGCTAGGGAAAATGAGTGTGTCATCGAAAATGAATCCGCGCTGAAAACGGTTAGCGCGGCGCTGGTTAATGGCGAAACGGTCCATTTATACACTCCTTACCGGCTATCGGGAGAGTGGCCGCCCCAGGTTCACCCGGGTGTTACTCCCGGCCAACCTGGGAAGTGGGCGGTCGTTCTGGATAATGACTTGGAAAATCAGCCAAGAGTTCCGCAAGCGCTTTTTATCCGGCCGAAGAATTTGATCTTAGGTATCGGCTGTAAAAAGGGGACTACGGCGGTAGCCGTCGCCGCTGCGGTGGATGAATTTCTGGGAAAATGCCGGCGCAGTTTTCTGTCCCTGAAAAGGCTGGCATCCATCGAATTAAAGGCGAATGAAACCGGGATTGTAGAATATTGCCGCCGGCATGGGTTGGCTTTTCAAACCCTTTCCGTGGACCAACTGGCGCCCATCCAATCCGGACTTTCAAGTTCGGCTTTTGTAAAACAAACGGTTGGAGTGGGAAATGTAGCGGAAGCTTGTGCCTTGTTAGGCGGCAATCATGCCCGGCTGATTTGCGGTAAGATGGTTTACCCGGGGATCACTTTAGCCTTGACCGAGGAAGAAAGGGAGTTTCATTTCAATGGTGAATATTGAGGTCATCGGCATTAATTTCCGTTCGGCGCCGCTGGAGATCAGGGAGAAATTCCAGTTTACCCAGGAGGAACACCAGGATTTTCTGGACTTTTTAAAGCGGCAGCGGGCGGCGGATGAGTGGGTCTTGCTTTCCACCTGCAACCGGACGGAACTTTATCTGTCCAAGGGTGGCTTTGGATTGGACGGCTCAGTTTTGGAAGATGCCATGGCCGAGTATAAAAATTTGAAAATCGCCGGGTTGCGCAAATATTTTTATATTTATCGGGGCGCTGAAGCTGTTCGTCATCTTTTCCGGGTGGCCTGCGGCTTGGATTCCCTGGTTTTCGGAGAAGATCAAATCCTGGGCCAGGTAAAAAAGGCTCACCAAACGGCATTGGCGGTCGGAACCAGTCGGGCGGTGTTGAATACCTTGTTTCGAAATGCCGTGACCGGGGCAAAACTGGTCAAAAGTCAAGCTTGCTTTGGCCAGCAGCCTATTTCCGCGGCCACGGTTGCGGTGGACAAGGTTTGGGAGCTCAGCGGTGAAGGATTGGCTCACCAAACAGCCTTGATCATCGGTTCGGGGGAAATGAGCGCTTTAACCGTTAATCGTTTGCTTTCACGGAAAATTGGCCGTGTCTATTTGGCTGGACGCAAGCTCGGCAAGGTTCTTGCCATCGCTGAAGGCCGTCCTCAAGTCGAGGGGGTCGCCTACGAGCGGCGTTATGAATATATGGACCGGGCGGATCTGGTCTTCAGCATGACGGCCAGTCCCCACTATACCATTACCTGCGAGGAATTAGCCGGGACGCTGATTACGGCAAAAAGACGAACTTTTATCGATTTGGCGGCGCCCCGGGATATGGACGAAAAAATCAGTCTGCTTCCGGGAGTCCGCTATTTTAATATCGAGACGATCGGCGGAAGTGTCCGCGAGGATTGGCAAAAGTGCGCGTTGGATGCGATCAAGGCTGAAAAAATCCTTGACCAACAGATGAGGGAGTTTCAAAGGTGGTATCAGTCCCGGGAGTTGGCCCCTATCATCCGTCAAATTGAAAAGACGGTCCGCGAAGGGGTGGACCATAAAATCAACAGCGCCCTGGATAAGGTAAAAGCTCTTGAGGCCGCCGATAGAAAGATGATTGCCAACGAAATGCGGAAAGTGACCGGTTTCATACTGAACCGCTGTTTATATGGCATTAAAGAAACGGCATCCGGCAAAGAAGCCGGGATTTATTACCGCTGTTTAAGCCAAAATGCTTTGCGCCAAAAGTTTACGAAGAACGCTGAGGGTGGAAACGGATGAAAATCTATGTGGTGGGAATCGGGCCCGGCGCCAAAGAAGATATGACGCCAAGGGCCGTCCGGGCCTTGGAAAACAGCGATTATATTGTGGGCTATCAGACCTATATCCAATTAATACGGGAGCAGTTTCCCCAAAAATCATTGCTTTCCACGGGGATGACCGGAGAAATCGAGCGCTGTGAATTGACTTTGGAAAAGGCGCTCGGCGGAGCCACTGTCGCTTTGATTAGCGGCGGCGACAGCGGCATCTATGGAATGGCCGGGATTATGCTGGAAGTCATGGAACGCTCCGGCAAAGCTGTGCCGCTGGAAATTATTCCGGGGATTACCGCAGCCAGCGCAGGCGCTGCCCTATTGGGAGCCCCATTGATGCATGACTTTGCGGTTATCAGCTTAAGCGATCGGCTGACCCCGTGGGAGCAGATCCAAGCCAGAATCGAAGCGGCGGCAGCGGCTGATTTCGTAATTTGCCTCTACAATCCAAAAAGCAACCAAAGGACCGGCCAAATTGAGCAAGCCGGAGAGATTATCCGGCGTTACCGGAGCGGGCTCACTCCCGCCGGAATTGTCCGCCGGGCGGGCCGCCAAGGTGAAAGTTACGACCTGACCACTTTGGAACAAATGGCCGGAATGGCGATTGATATGTTTACCACCGTCATCATCGGAAATTCCCGGACTTACGTCAAAGCGGGACGGATGATCACGCCCCGGGGATACTTTGATGAACGCTAGGAATGAATTGACAAAAAAGAAATCCATCCTTATTATTGCAGGCACTGTTGAGGCCAGGGAGATTATTGAAAAATTGAGCTTGGAACCCTTGACACTTCACGCTACGGTCACGACTGACTTGGGCGCTGAATATTTACGTCATTATCCGGGGCTGGTGATCCATCAGGGAGCTTTGGATTACCCGGGGATGGTGAAACTTTTCCGTTCGATACAACCGCTGCTGGTCATCGACGCCTCGCATCCTTTCGCCAGGGAGGCTTCTGATAATGCCATGGCGGCCTGCCGTGACGCTCAAATCCGCTATTTGCGATTTGAACGGGAAGACACTGCTGCCGGGGAGAACGATATGATTTGGACCGCCGACTTTGAGGAAGCCGCAGCCCAAACCGGGACTTTCCCGGGAAACATCTTGCTGACCATCGGCAGCAATCATTTGGAAAGTTTTGTCCGGCGGGTGGAAGCTTACCGGGAACGGCTGTTTATCCGGGTTTTACCGGTAAAAAAAGTGATTGATAAATGTGAGAGTTTGGGGTTTGCCGCCTCCCGGATCATCGCAATGCAGGGGCCTTTTTCCACGGAAATGAACTTGGCGCTGCTGCGCCATTGCCATGCCGGATTGCTGGTGACCAAAGAAAGCGGCGCTGCGGGCGGCAATCGGGAAAAGCTGGCTGCGGCCAGAAAATTAAAAATTCCTGTGATCATGGTGCGCCGACCATCGGTAGATTATGGATGGGTCCTCCGGTCGGTGGACAGCGTGGTCCGGACGGTCAGGGAAATATACGTGAAAATGTAATGGAAGATAGGGGGGCCTGATGGCATACTTTCCGTTTTATATCGATTTGAAAGGCCGGAAATGCCTGGTGGTCGGAGGGGGAAAGGTGGCCCTCCGTAAAATACAGACCTTGCTGCAATTCGAGGCGGAGGTGAAGGTGATCGGCAGCCAAATTTCCGAAGCGATCCGGGGTTTGGCGGAAACCGGCCGCTTGACTTATGAAAAAAGGCCTTATCAATGCGGAGATGTAAGCGGGTTTTTTCTGGCGATCGCCGCTACTTCGGCGCCGGAGATCAATGACCTGATTTGCCGTGATGCGGGGGAATGGAAGGTCTGGGTCGATTCGGCGACCCATCCCGAAAAATGTTCTTTCATCTTCCCGGCGGTGGTGAAAAAGGGGGACCTCGTGATCGGTTTAACCAGTTCCGGGAAATATCCGGCCTTAACCCGGTTGCTCAAACAAAAAATCGCCGCTTTGCCGGTTTTGGCGCACGCGGGCGGTTTGGAGAAGTGGGCCGCTTGGCGGCAAAGAATTCAAAAAGAGGTGAGTAATCCCCGGGAAAGGGAAAGGATCTTGCGGGAGATCGGAGCCGAGATCATCGACCATCCGGAGGCCGATCCCGAAGAGTTTATTCCGCGGATTGCCGGGGTGAAACAGAATGAAAAAAATTAAAATCGGCACCCGTGGGAGCCGTTTGGCCGTGATGCAAACTCAATTGATCATGGATCAAATCCAGCGGGTTGTCCCGGACTGGGATTTTGATATCCTTACCATTAAAACCAGCGGAGATAAGATTCAGGATAGGCCTCTGGACCAAATCGGCGGTAAGGGGCTATTTATCCAGGAGATTGAGACGGCTCTTCTAACAGGGGAGATCGATCTGGCGGTGCATAGTATGAAAGATTTGCCGGTTCAAATCGCTTCCGGCTTGAAAATTGCCGCTGTTTCCAAACGGGAGGATCCCCGGGACGTTTTGGTGAGTGTTGACGGAAAAACCCTCCCGGAGTTAAAATCCGGGGCCGTCATCGGCACCAGCAGTTTACGCCGGGCTAAACAACTTCTGGCTTTAAGACCGGATCTCAAAACGGAGATGCTGCGGGGCAATGTTTTGACCCGACTGGAAAAGTTGGAGCGCCGACAATACGATGCCATCATCCTGGCGGCCGCCGGACTGAAACGGTTGGGGCTGGCGGAGAAGGTTAGTCAATATTTTACGGTGACAGAAATGATCCCTGCCGTCTGCCAGGGGATTTTGGCTTTGGAGGTTCGGACGGAGGAATCCTACGATTTCCTTCAAGAAGCCGTTCATGACCAACAAGCGGCCCTTTGCGGAGCGGCGGAACGGGCGTTTTTGATCCGCCTGGATGGGGGATGCAGCATTCCCATCGCTGCCTATGCCGAAATCAACGGAGACCAAATGAAAATCCGGGGAATGTTGGCGGAAAAGGATAGTGCGGCGATTTATAAGGAAACCCTCAGCGGGGCAGCCGCCGACGGGGTTGAACTGGGAGAGAAACTGGCCGATCGGATTGCGGCCCAAAGCGGAGGCGGGCGATGAAAGAGCAAATGGAAAAAGGGTTGGTCTGGATTATCGGCGCCGGGCCGGGCGATAAAAAGCTGCTCACCGTGAAAGCGGTGGAGTGTATGGAGGAGGCCGGGGTTATTGTTTATGATCGTTTGCTGGGCGAAGGAATTTTACAATACGCCGCTCCGGAGGCGGAACTGATTTTTGTCGGCAAGGGACCCGGCTGCCACCAGGCGGAGCAGTGGCAAATTAATCAGTTATTAATCGAAAAGGCGTTGGAGGGTAAAAAGGTAGCCCGGGTGAAAGGCGGCGATCCTTTCGTGTTCGGCCGGGGCGGCGAAGAAGCGGCGGCATTGGCGGGAGTGGGAATTCCCTTTGAGATTGTGCCGGGTGTCTCGGCGGCGATCGCGGCTCCTGCCTATGCGGGGATTCCGGTGACCCACCGGGAGTACTGTTCCGCTTTTCATGTCGTCACCGGGCATGAAAATCCGGAAAAGTCAGAGAGCCGGGTGAATTATCAGGCATTGGCCGCCTTGGACGGGACTTTGGTTTTTATGATGGGAGTCGGCCGTTTGGAAGCGATCGCCTCCAACCTCATCGCCTATGGCAAGGATCCGGAGACTCCGGCGGCTGTGATTCAGCAGGGAACCACATTTGCCCAGAAAGTGGTTACCGCTGGTCTGAAAGATTTGGCGCTGCGCGCTGCGAAAGCAGGGATGGGTTCCCCGGCGGTGATTGTGGTGGGACAAGTGGTAGCCTTACGGGATCAACTGAACTGGTTCCCCAGGGGTCCCCTGGCCGGTAAGCGGATTTTGGTGACCCGGACCCGGAAACAGGCCGGAGTGTTGGCCCGGTCCATTGAAGGTTTAGGCGGGGAGGCCTTGGAATGCCCGTTGATTCGGATAGCGGAGGCTGATTCGCCGGACCGTGAGGAATTACGGAGCGCCCTATCCCGGCTGGGGGAATTTACTTGGATCATTTTTACCAGCGTTCATGGGGTGGAATTCTTTTGGAAAATGTTCCAGGCGGAGCGGAAAGATGTACGCTCCCTGGCGGGCCTGAAATTTGGCGTCATCGGCGCGGCCACGGCGGAAGCTCTATGGTCTCATGGCATTCAAGCGGATCTGGTTCCCCCCGAGTATACCTCGGAGGCCTTATCGGACGTTTTAACGCCTATATTGACTTTCAGCGACAAGGCGCTGCTGGTCCGGGCGAAGAACGCTTCGGAAGAGTTGCCGCAGAGACTGGCCGGGGCCGGGATAGGTTATGAAACCGTCACCGCTTACCGGACACTTCCCAATGAGAGGGCCGGGGCAGAATTGGCGGAATATTTAAAGTATGGCCCGATGGATATCATTACGTTTACAAGTTCTTCCACAGTGCGCTGTTTTATGGATTTATTCGGCGGTAAAATGCCGGAATGGCTTGGTCACAGTAAAGTGGCGTGTATCGGTCCGGTTACCGCGCAAACGGCGACCGAATTGGGACTGCGGGTGGACGCGGTGGCCGGTGTTCATACCATTGAGGGAATGATGGCCGCTATTTTAACAATGGAAGGAAGGACGACATCATGTTGAAACGACCGCGCCGGTTGCGAACCAGTCCGGCGATGCGGGGTTTGGTCCGGGAAACCTCATTGCAAACCGGCCATTTGGTCTACCCGTTGTTTATAAATGAAGGGATCAAGGGGAAAAAGGAAATTTCCTCCATGCCCGGGATTTTTAATCTTTCTTTGGATGATTACCTGAAAGAATTGGAACAGATTGCCGCCCTTGAGATACCGGCGGTGTTGCTTTTCGGCGTGCCGCTGCATAAAGATGAGACGGGTTCCGGGGCTTATGATCCCCAGGGTATCGTTCAGCAGGCATTGCGTTTGGGAAAAAAACATTTCCCGGAACTCTTGTTTGTAGCCGATGTCTGTTTGTGCGAATACACTTCCCATGGTCATTGCGGTCTCATCCAGGGCGGCAGGATCTTAAATGACGAAACCTTACCGTTGCTTTCCCGGACTGCGGTCAGTTACGCCGAGGCGGGAGCGGATATCGTCGCGCCGTCGGACATGATGGACGGTAGGGTGGGGACTATCCGGAAAGCCCTTGATGATCAAGGATTTTCCGATACGGCGATACTCGCGTACAGCGCCAAGTACGCTTCCGCCTTTTACGGACCATTCCGCGACGCGGCAGGTTCCAAGCCGGCTTTCGGGGATCGGAAAGCCTATCAAATGGACTGCGCCAACCTGAAGGAAGCCGTCAAAGAGGTGGAATTGGATTTGGAAGAAGGCGCGGATATGGTGATGGTCAAACCGGCTTTGGCTTATTTGGATGTGATTCGGGAGATCAGCCAGCGGGTTCAGGTGCCGGTGGCCGCTTATCATGTGAGCGGCGAATATGCGATGATCAAAGCCGCTGTCGCCAACGGCTGGATCGACGAGCGGGCGGCGGTGTTGGAAGCGACAACCGGCATCCGGCGGGCCGGGGCTCAAATCATCATTACTTATTTTGCCAAGGAAATCGCGGGGTGGTTGCGCCATGGATAATCCAATTTCCAAGGGTTTATTTGAAAGGGCCGGGCGTTTCATTCCCGGCGGAGTCAACAGCCCGGTCAGGGCTTACCGAAATGTGGGCCTGAATCCGCCGTTTATTCAAAAAGCGAAAGGCTGCCGGATTACCGATGCCGACGGTCATGAATATCTGGACTATGTTTGTTCCTGGGGGCCCTTAATTCTGGGCCATGCCCATCCCGACGTATTAGCGGCCATTGTGGAAACCGCCCGGGACGGGACCAGTTTCGGCGCGCCCACGGAACGGGAAATCATTTTGGCGGAGATGATTTGTCAGGCGCTTCCCGCTGTGGAAATGGTGCGGATGGTCAATTCGGGAACCGAGGCGGTCATGAGCGCCCTGAGGTTAGCCCGCGCATTTACCGGACGTTCGAAGATCGTCAAGTTTGAAGGGTGCTACCACGGACACAGTGACGGTTTGTTGGTAAAGGCCGGGTCCGGCCTGCTCACCGCGGGCCGGCCGGACAGCGCCGGGGTACCTGCGGAATGGGTGGCTGGAACCGTGTCGGTCCCTTATAATGACCCCGACTCTATCGAAAACTTATTCCGCCAAAGCGGTTCCCAACTGGCGGCGGTGATTGTGGAGCCGGTGGCGGGCAACATGGGGGTTGTAGCTCCGGGGCCCGAATTCTTGAGACTGCTGCGGCGTTTGACGGAAGAATACGGAGCTCTTTTGATTTTTGACGAGGTGATTACCGGTTTTCGGGTTTCTTATCACGGAGCGCAAGGCTATTACGGCATTGCCCCGGATTTGACGACCCTGGGCAAGATTATCGGTGGCGGCCTGCCGGTGGGCGCCTACGGGGGTAAAAGAGAAATCATGGAAATGGTGGCCCCTTTGGGACCGGTATACCAGGCCGGCACTTTATCCGGCAATCCGGTGGCCATGGCGGCCGGAATTGCCACCTTGCGGTTGTTGCAGGCGAGTCCCGGACTTTATGAAGAATTGGCCGGAAAAACGCAATTTTTGGAGAATGCGTTTGTAAGATCAGCTGCCAAGTATGGCGTCCCGCTTACGGTAAACCGGGTCGGCTCTCTGATGAGCGCCTTTTTCACCGACGGGCCGGTATTCGATTACCGGACCGCGCTCTGTTCGGATACGCGGAGATTTGCCCGTTACTTTCAATGGATGTTGAACCGGGGAATCTATTTGCCGCCTTCCCAATTTGAAGCTTTATTTTTATCCCTGGCCCATACCCGGGCGGATTTGGAGCGGACCGCCGCGGCCATTGAAGAAAGCTTCCGGGACCTGGCCGGGGAGGAATAATGGTTTTGAGAGTTTGAAGAATTCTTGAGCCGGAAATAACCGGCAATTGAGGTGACGAGAATGGCCATGCCGCGGGTGATCATCGCCGGAGCCGGCAGCGGTTGCGGTAAAACGACGCTTACCATCGGTTTGCTTGCATTATTGCGGCGTCAAGGTCTTAAGGTACAGCCCTATAAAGTGGGCCCCGATTATATCGACCCGCTGTTTCATCAATACGCCACCGGACGGCCCTCCTGTAATTTGGATTCCTGGATGTTGACCGAAGATGTCTTGCGGCATCTTTTCGTTCAGAACTTCGGCGATGCGGATTTGGCGGTGATCGAAGGAGTTATGGGTCTTTTTGACGGGCAGGGGGGTTATTCCCTTTCGGGCAGCACCGCCCAAGTGTCCCGGATCTTGGGAACACCGGTGGTTTTAGTGGTGAACGCCGCCGGAATGGGGTTGAGCCTCGCCGCGTTGCTCCGGGGTTATCAGCAATTTATCCCCGATCTGCCCATCCGGGGGGTCATCCTCAACCAGTTGAAAAGCAAGAGCCATTTTCTGCTCTTAAAGCAAATCATCGAAGAAGAAAATGGCTTGAAAGTTATCGGCTATCTACCGAAAATGGAGGACCTGGCGCTGCCTTCCCGTCATTTGGGGCTGGTCTTCCAAAATGAAATCTCCGGTTTTGACGGGAAACTGGAGCGCCTGCAAAAAGAAATGGCCAATACCATCGACCTGGAATTGTTGAAAAGCCTCGCCCGGGAAGTGGAAACCGTTAATCCCGGCCCAGCGCCGCCTTTATCCGGGCGGACAGGTCCGGTGAGACTGGCGGTGGCCCAAGATGCCGCCTTCAATTTTTATTATCACGACAACCTGGATTTATTGGAACGCCTTGGCGCGGAGCTGGTTTTTTTCAGCCCGCTGACGGCGGGGAGCTTACCGGAAGGCATGAGCGGCCTTTATTTGGGCGGCGGTTATCCGGAACTTTTTGCGGCGGGGCTTTCCGCCAACCGCCCGATGCGGGAAAGCGTGCGCCGGGCAGCCCGGGCCGGGCTGCCGGTTTATGCGGAATGCGGCGGAATGATGTATCTTTGTCGGACTTTAGCGGATCAGCAAGGAAAAGTTCATGAGATGTGCGGCATTTTCCCGGTGGACAGTGAAATGACCGATTCCTTGCAGCATTTCGGGTATGTCGAACTTACCATGACCCGGGCGACTGTTTTAGGACCGGCCGGCGCCAAAATCCGCGCTCACGAATTTCATTATTCCAGGCTGGTTGCGGCGGGCCCGCGGGGAGGAGAGGCGCCCGGGGCTTTTCAAGTTTCAAAGCGGCGCGGGAGTGGAACAACGGTCAATTGGCCCGGAGGGATGACCTATCAAAACGTATTGGCGGGTTATCCCCATCTCCATTTTTGGGCCAATCCCGAATTGGCGGAAAATTTTCTCCACCATTGCCGGGAATGGGGGAAAGGAACGGATCACCTATGAAAGCGAAACCCTTGATGATTCAGGGTGTGGCCTCCTCGGTCGGCAAGAGTTGGATTGTCGCCGGTTTGTGCCGCATTTTTAAACAGGACGGCTACCGGGTGGCGCCCTTCAAATCTCAAAACATGGCCTTGAACTCCTTTATTACCCGCGATGGTCTGGAGATGGGCCGGGCCCAGGTGGTTCAAGCAGAGGCGGCCGGATTGCTTCCGGATGTCCGGATGAATCCGGTATTGTTGAAACCGACCACCGACCGAAATTCCCAGGTTATTATCGGGGGCAGGGTTTACGGTAATATGTCCGCTGTGGAATATCATGATTATAAACCCCAACTGGCCGGAATGATTCAAGAAGTATACCACTCCCTGGCCGTGGAGAACGAGATCGTCGTTATCGAAGGCGCCGGCAGCCCGGCTGAAATTAACCTGCGGGATAAGGACATCGTCAACATGGGTATGGCGGAGTTGGCCGACGCTCCGGTATTGCTGGTGGGCGATATTGACAGGGGCGGTGTTTTTGCTTCCCTGGCCGGCACGATGCTTTGGCTTACCGAAAGCGAAAGGCGGCGGGTACAAGGAACCATTATCAACAAATTCCGTGGCGATGCCGCTATCTTAGAACCCGGCCTTCGGATGCTGGAGGAACGGATTCAAGTCCCGACCCTCGGTGTTGTACCTTACCTGCCGTTAAATATCGAGGATGAAGATAGTCTGACCGAGCGTTTTGACAGGCGGCGAAACGTAGCGGCGAGAGTGGAAATCGCAGTGATTAAACTGCCCCGGATCTCCAATTTTACCGATTTTAACGTTTTTGAGAATATTGCCGATGTGAATATCCGTTATGCCGAAACGGCGTCGCAACTTGAAAAAGCGGACCTGATCATCCTGCCGGGGACCAAAAATACCATCGGGGATTTGGAATACCTCCGGACAAACGGCCTGGAAAGCGCCATTATCCGCAAGCACCGTCAAGGGGTGGAAATTTTTGGGATCTGCGGCGGCTATCAAATGTTGGGTAAAACCATCGCCGATCCCTACCAGGTGGAGAGCAGCCGGGAAAAAACGGCGGGAATGGGGTTGCTCAATGTTTCCACTGTCATGGAACGGGAAAAAACCACCATCCAGAGCAGGGGAGAGGTTTGTGAAGACGCCGGGCTTTTAGAAGGATTAAAAGGGACCCGCCTGGCCGGTTATGAAATCCATATGGGAGTCACTGCCTCTCTGGACGGCACAGTCCCTTTTATCCGCTTTAGCGGTCATCCGGGCGAGGGTCGGGAGCGGGGTTTTGACGGCGGAGTTTGTAACATTCAGGGGAATGTTTTCGGTACTTACCTGCACGGCCTTTTTGACAATCTTCAATTTACCCTGGGGCTTATCAACAATATCCGCAGGCGGAAAGGTTTTGAGCTAATTCAGGGAGACTTCGGAGATTATCAAGCTTTCAAAGAAAGTCAATATGATTTACTGGCGGAACATTTGCGCCAAAATTTGGATCTCCAAGGGATTTACCGGATGATGGAAAACTGGAGAAGCCGGTAGGCTTGTCTTTAAAATATAAAGAACGGTCCTTTACACCGGATGATAAAAACTTCGGGTAAAAAAGGAAAGGATGAGCGAAATTGCAGGGTTTGGTCCATATTTATACCGGTGAGGGCAAAGGGAAAACAACGGCCGCGCTTGGTTTGGGCATCAGAGCTTGCGGCGGGGATTTAAGAGTGGCCCTGGTTCAATTTCTTAAAGGGACGGACACCGGGGAGTTGAAGATACTCCGGGGGCTGGGAGAAAAATTTAAAGTTTACCGCAATCCGGATAAGGTTAAATTCATCAAGGATATGGATCCTCAGGAATTGCAGGCTGTCCGGTCCGGGACAGCTGGATTGTGGGAAACCGCTAAGGATTTGGGGAGTCGGGGCCAATGCGATTTGTTGATTCTGGATGAAATCATGGCCGCCATTTCCAACGGCCTGCTTCCCCTGGATGATGTCGCCGGATGGGTAAGGGAAAAGCCCGGCGCTTTGGAACTGGTGATGACCGGTAGAAACGCCCCGGCGGATTTGGTGGAACTGGCGGATTACGTATCGGAAATCAAAGCGGTGAAACATCCTTACAGCCGGGGAATTAAGGCCAGGAAAGGAATTGAATTTTAGATATAAGATAACATTGTTTCATCAATTACAGGTGCCGGTTAGGATTTTATCGTCCATGATAAACCGGTGAAAAGGGAAGTCGGGTGAAAATCCCACGTGGTCCCGCCGCTGTAAAAGCAGAGTTCTCCAGGTAAACGCCACTGGAAAACCGGGAAGGTTTGGAGAATATTGACGCTTGAGCCAGAAGACCTGCCTGTAATGACTGAATATCCAACCTACGCGCGATAGGGAGGTGTTGTTTTACGTTGAAAGCCTATCAAGCCTTTCACAGGAAAGTTCCTTAGCCGGAGAAAGTTTAACCCGTGCGGGAAATCTTTGTCATTATTAAATCATTTAAAGGAGTCGAATTCCATGAAAAAAATCATTCGTTGCTTGACAGTTGCGTTTTTGATAACCCTGGGTTTGGAAGCGGTTAACTTTGACGCTTCTGCCGCGGAGGGACAAGCTGGGAAAAAAGCGATCCTGGTGGTAAGCTTCGGCACCACCTTTGCGGATACCCGCAAAGTGACCACCGAAGCGGTGGAGAACAAAATCCGGGCGGCTTTTCCCGATTATGAAGTGCGCCGCGCTTTTACTTCCCGGATCATCATTAAGAGGCTGGCCGAGCGGGACGGCTTAAAGGTTGATACGGAAAGACAGGCTTTGGAAAAATTAAAGGCGGATGGTTATACGGATGTTATCATCCAACCCCTTCATATTGAAGCCGGCGAGGAATATGAAAAGCTGATGAAAGCTGTAGCCGGCTATGAGAAGGACATTGCCAAAATAGCAGTCGGCCGTCCGCTGCTTTACTACACGGGGCAAGAAGGGGAAAAGCCGGATGATTATTTAATCGCCATCAAGGCCATTCAAAAACAGTTGCCCAAACTTGGGCCTCAAGACGCAGTCGCCCTGATGGGCCACGGCGGCGTGAGCCCGGCCAATACCGCCTATGCCGCGCTGCAGTTGAAGTTGGAAGAGGCAGGCCTTAAAAATGTCTTTACCTTTACAGTGGAAGGATATCCGACCGTAGAGAATTTATTGGCGAAACTGAAAAAGAATAAAATCAAGACGGTGACCTTAATGCCGTTTATGCTGGTTGCCGGAGATCACGCCAACAATGATATGGCAGGCGATGAAGAAGATTCATTCAAATCCCGGCTTCAAAAGGCCGGATACCAGGTGAAAACTTACATCCACGGATTGGGTGAAAATGCGGGCATTCAAGATATTTATGTCCAACATGTGAAAGACGCCATCGACGGTCAATATACCAAGCGGGGAGAAGACAAGCCTCCGATCCCGGATATCCAATAAACCGGCAATCGTTGCGGATCAATTCCGGCCTTTGTAGGCCGGGGGTGATTTCCAACCGGAGCGGAAGTTTACTATTGATGAGGAGAGCAATCATGGCAGGAGCATTTTATGGCGTCGGCGTCGGTCCCGGTGATCCCGAACTGCTCACCGTGAAAGCGGTGAAGGTGATTGGAGCGGCGGATGTGATCTTAGCGCCCAAGACGGAGAAAAAGGACGACAGTACGGCTCTGGATATCGCCAAACCTTTTGTAAAAGCGGATGTAGCGATTGTCAAAATGGTTTTTCCCATGGTCTATCATGGAGAAACTCTATCAAAGGCCTGGGAGGCAAATAAAGACGCCATTCTTGAATTGCTGGCCGAGGGTAAAAAAGTTGTTTTTCTGACTTTGGGCGACCCCATGTTTTACAGCACCTACATTTATATATTTCACTTATTGGAAAACTGCGGGTACCCGGTGGAAACCGTTCCGGGAGTGCCGGCGTTTTGCGCGATCGGAAGCAAGATTGGCTATCCGCTGGCTGAAGGGGAAGATATATTGAGTATTATCCCGGCGACCATTCCGGAAGAAAAAATGGACCGGATTTTGGCAATTTCCGATAATGTAGTGCTGATGAAGGTTTATAAAAATTACCGGCAGGTGGTTGATAAGCTGAACCGTCATGGACAGGGGGAGAATGCCGTGATGGTCAGCCGCTGCGGTTTGGACGGCGAACAAGTGGTTCGTGACCTAAAGAATATCGGCGATCAAGGGGTGAATTACTTGTCGACGATCTTAGGGCGCCGCAGTAAAGATTGAATATTGATTGGGAAATAAAGAGGTGGATGGATTTGCAGGGAAATTTGCGTTTGGGTGTGATCGGGATCTTCATCGCCGTCGCAGTATTGATAACATCTTCCGGACTCCAGGCCGGGCAATCCGCATCCGGCGGCGCTACGGCGGACGGTTATTTGAAAATAGCGGATGACGCCGGGCGGGCCATTGTTTTGAAGCATAAACCCAGGCGGATTGTGGTACTGTCACCGTCATTTCTGGATCTTTTATATGCGGTAGGCGGGAAAGCCGTCGGCCGCCCCAATTCCAACGCCAACCTGGACTATTTGCCCGAACAGGGCCGGAAGATCCCGGAAATTGGGTTTGTTTATCATATCAATGTTGAAAAAGTTGTGGCCTTGCAGCCCGATTTGGTTATCGCCATGCAGGGAATGCATGATATGCTGGTTCCGGTAATGGAAAGCAATCATATCCCGGTGATGGTCCTCCAATATAAAACTTATGATGATGTGTTGGCGAAAATCACTTTGTTTGGGAATCTTGCCGGCACCCAGAAAAAGGCCCAGGCCATGCTGGAATCTATAAAGTCAAAATTGAAGCGGATTACGGATAAGCTTCCCGCCAAAACCACCAAAATCGCCATTCTTCATGCCACTGCCAAAAGCGTGACTTTGGAACTGGAAAACAGTATCGCCGGCAACACGGCAAAATTGTTACGGTTGCAGAACGTGGTGGCAGGCAGCAAGTCTATGGCCAGCGGTTCCGACCTGACTCCCTACAGCCTGGAAAAATTGGTGGCCAGCGATCCCGACTTCATTTTTGTGGTTACCATGGGCAAAACAGAGGAAATTGAAAAAACCATCCGCGAGGATGTGGAAAATAACCCGGCCTGGGCCGCTTTACGGGCCGTACGTAATCAAAAGATGGTCTTTTTGCCTTCGGAATTGTTTTTGTTAAATCCGGGCCCGCGAATTCCTGAAGCTGCGGAAACCATGGCCCAAATTGTCTATCCAGAGGTTTATGCCGTTGGAAAATGAGAGAATTTCCGTAGGGAAGCGTTTGCGCTTTATGGAACGCCGGATTTGGCGGATTACGGTACTGGTCGCCCTGGCCGCCGGGGTGGTCGCCGGGATGACCTTGAGCCTGATGAAGGGCGCGGTCGATATCACTCCGGAGCAAATCATCAAAGCTCTTGGTAATCATCAATCCGGCTTCCAGGCACAGATTATCTGGAATATCCGACTGCCGCGGACCCTGGTCGGAGCTTTGGTGGGAATGAACCTGGCTTTGGCGGGAGCCATTTTGCAGGCGGTGATGAGAAATCCATTGGCCGATCCCCATGTGATCGGGATTTCTTCCGGAGCCGGCCTGGCCGGAATCATCGTTCTGGCGCTTTATCCGGAAATGCAAACCTTGTTGACGCCGGTGGCTTTCATCGGGGCGATGGGGGCCGCGGCCTTGATCTATATTCTTGCCTGGAAAGACGGCGTGCGGCCGCTGCGGATGATTTTGGCCGGGGTCGCCGTTTCGGCGTTTTTAGGCTCGGGTATCTCGGCCCTTTTGGTGTTTTACAGCGACCGGGTTCATGGGGCCCTGATCTGGATGGTCGGCGGGTTGACTGCCAGAAGCTGGCCCCATCTCCAGATCATTTTGCCTTACTCGTTCCTGGGCGGCCTGGTAGCTTTTGCAGGCGCGGGGCGCTTAAATATCCTGAGTCTGGGGGATGAAACTGCCAGGAGCCTGGGGCTTCGTGTGGAGGCGACCCGGCTGGTGATGACCGCCGTGGCGGCCTTACTGGCCGCCAGTGCGGTAAGTATCGTCGGTCTGTTGGGGTTCGTGGGTTTGATCGTGCCCCACACAATCCGTTTGCTCCTCGGTTCCGATTACCGCTTTTTACTCCCCGGATCGGCCTTATTGGGAATGGCTCTGATCGTGATTTGCGATACCTTGGCCCGCACGGTGCTGGCCCCGGTGGAGATGCCGGTGGGAGTGATGATGGCTTTTTTAGGAGCTCCCTTTTTTCTTTATCTGCTCAGGAGGGAAAGGTAATGAGCGCTGTGTTGAGGGTCAATCAAATCTCGGCCTGCTTTGGAGAGCGAACGGTCATTCATGGATTGTCCTTGTCCATCAAGGGGCGGGAAATCATCTCCATTATCGGGCCCAACGGTTCGGGCAAGAGCACCTTGTTGCGGATACTGGCGCGCAATTTAAAACCGCGTCAAGGAACGGTGCTGCTTGACGGGAAGGATATCAGGGAATTGAATGGCAAGGAACTTGCCAGGGAGTTGGCTATCTTGCATCAGGCGCCCTATAGTGCCGGCGATCTGACGGTGGGAGACTTGGTTGCCTATGGCCGCTTTCCTCATCAAAGCCGGCAATGGCTGCCGCGTGTAGTCGCCAGTTCTGGCGTGGAAGATAAAACTGTGGTGGAATGGGCCTTGGAGCAGACCGGACTGCTGCCGCTGGCCCTACGGCCCCTCAACACTTTGTCCGGAGGAGAACGGCAGCGGGCCTGGATAGCCATGGCCTTGGCGCAAAAACCCCGGGTTTTGCTGCTGGATGAACCCACCACTTATCTGGACCTTTATCATCAGCTTGAAGTCCTTGACTTGCTGGCCCGGTTGAATCAGGAACAGGATATCGCCGTGGTCATGGCGTTGCATGATATCAATTACGCAGCCCGTTATTCCGATACTGTGGCGGTGCTGTCCCAGGGAAGCTTGTATGCCAGCGGCTGCCCCGCCGAAGTGATTACCGGGGAAATGCTCCGGGCGGTATTCGGCGTTGAGGCCGATTTTTGGCTGGACCTTAACGGGAAGCCGGTTTGCCTGGCTAGGGGGATTGCCGCTCCGGCGCAAACCAATCGAAAGAATGGTCATCCCAATGATTGAAATCACGGGATTGACCAAAAAATACGCTGACCGGACAGTCGTTGATAACCTGGACTTATCGATTGGGAAGGGTGAGTTGTTTGGACTGCTTGGGCCTAACGGAGCCGGGAAAACAACGGCGATTAAGTTGTTGACCACATTGACCCGGGCGGATGCGGGCCGGATCGTGATCAATGGCTGCCGGATTCCCGAGGATGAAAGGCGGATCAAGGCCATGATCGGCGTAGTATCCCAGCATTTCAACCTGGATCTGGAATTGACCGCCAGAGAAAATTTAGAGTTACACGGAAGACTGCACCGGATTCCGGCCGGGACCAGGCGGCGTAGAATCGGGGAACTGCTGGAATTGGTGGAATTGACGGAACGAAGCGACGACATGGTGCAGGATTTTTCCGGCGGAATGAAAAGACGGTTGATGATTGCCAGGGCCTTATTGCATCAACCACAGATTTTATTTTTGGATGAACCGACGGTGGGGCTTGATCCGGCGGTCCGGCGGAGGTTGTGGGAATTCATCCGTATGCTGGCCGGTCAAGGTCTTACCGTCTTGTTGACCACCCATTATATCGAAGAAGCCGAAAACTTATGCAACCGGGTGGCCATTCTTCACCAGGGAAAACGCATCGCCCTCGATTCCCCTGCCAATTTATGCCGGGGCTTGGGCGAGTATGTGGTGGAGTGGCGACAGGGGGAAGATCCCGAAGGGCGGTTTTTTGCGGATCGTTTAGCAGCGGCGCGCTTTGCGGCCCAATTGTCCACGGCGGCCACAATTCGCCGTTCCAATCTGGAGGATGTCTTTATCGAACTTACCGGCAGGAAAGTGGGGGAGTGACGGCGATGGCGATAGCGGCGGCGGGACAAATTTGGACGGTATTCTGGAGGGACTGGCTTGTTTTGAAACGTCGGCTGGGCCGTTATATTTTGGCGCGGATGGTTTCGCCGGTGTTGTATTTGGTCGCTTTTGGCTGGGGGCTGGGCCGCAATCTTCAAATGGATCATGGCAGTTACCTGGATTTCATTGTACCGGGGATTCTGGCGCTAAATTCCATGAATATCAGCTTTAACGCCGTGGGTACGCCGGTGAATATGAGCCGGCTCTATCATAAGACACTGGAAGAATACTTGCTGGCCCCCATTAACCCTGCTTCCTATGTGGTAGGTAAAGTCCTGGCCGGGATTTTACGGGGATTGATTTCTTCGGCGGTGATTCTGATGTTGGCATATCTTTTCGGCGCCCACGTCAGGATCGGCTGGCTATTTCTGCTGGCCTTGTTTTTGAATTGCGCCGTTTTTGCCGCCTTGGGACTGGTGGCGGCGATGGTGATGAATTCCCATGAGGAAATGAGTCATTTTAATACCTACGTGCTGACGCCGATGTCGTTTTTATGCGCTACTTTTTTTTCAACCGGCCATTTACCGCTCTTTTTGCGCTACATCATTGAGACATTGCCGCTGACTCATGCCAGTTATGCGTTACGGCAGAGCGGTCCGGCGGGAATGGCCCCGGGAGTGTCGATTTTGATACTTATGGCCTATTTGGGAGTGTTTTTGGGGGTCGGCATTCTTCAAATCCGAAGGGTGCGGGTGTAGAACGGTTTGCCAAGAAAAACTGTAGGCTATGTTTTCCAAAACGGTTGATCTGAAACAGCGCTTGCCTGAATCTGTCTCTGTGCCTTTGTGGCCTATTAATTAGCCACAGAGACGCGGAGACACAGAGAAAGAACTTAAAGTCAAAATTATTTTTCATAAAATTACACTACGGTTTCGCATGGATAAAATCCTCGTTAACCCTGATGATTTTTTATGCCCTCCTGCCTCTCGCTCCCCTCGTACAGCGCGTAGTTTTATTGGCAAGAATGATTTCCGTAACAGAATGAATGCATGGACGATCGAAAATGATGTTTGATTCTATCTCCGTTCCAACGTGAACGATGGGGCTAGGTATATTAAAAAACGTTCAAAAGGCCTCTTAGGCCTCGGTGTCGTTACTTTTATACACGCAGCTTTATCTCCGCAGAACTCCGGGAGAATATAAAACCGGCTTTTTATTTTTATACCCTCATGACCCTCCTACCCCTCATGATTATAAATTGTCTACCAGATGGTTCATCAGCTCAATTATAACCTGGTAAAAACGGGCTGCAAAAAACAGATAATGCATAGGGGTTTAAAAAAATCCAGTCAATCCATAAAATCCTGTGAATCCCGTTTAAGTTCTTTTCGTTAGGCAAGCGGTACAGTTTAGTTACTATTTCATCCTATATAGAAGTTTTTTGCCTTTTTTACGAGGGAAAGGAGGGGCATGAGGTTCAAGAGGTCCAAAAAATAAATAAAAATGAAAAGGATTGGTTTTTACAGATAACGATAATGTTTGATGAAATGCAATCACTCAAGGGAGAAATGGAAAAAAGGATTGGAGAAATGCAATCACCCAAGGGAGAAATGAAATCAGCAAAGGGAGAAATGAAAAAACGGAAGGGAGAAATGAAATCAGCAAAGGGAGAAATGGAAAAAAGGATTGGAGAAATGCAATCACCCAAGGGAGAAATGAAAAAAAGGTTTGGAGAAATGAAATCAGCAAAGGGAGAAACGGAAAAAAGGTTTAGAGAAACGCAATCACCCAAGGGAGAAATGGAAAAAAAGTTTGGAGAAACGCAATCACCCAAGGGAGAAACGGAAAAAAGGTTTGGAGAAACGCAATCACCCAAGGGAGAAATGAAAAAAAGTTTGGAGAAACGAAATCAGCAAAGGGAGAAACGGAAAAAAAGTTTAGAGAAACGCAATCACCCAAGGGAGAAATGGAAAAAATGTTTGAAGAAAAGGTTCTAAAGGCATTCCAGGCCTCGGTGTCGTGTTTTTATCACAGCTTCAAAAAACAACCCAGCCCTGGAATATTTTGATTTTCTAAGAAATACGCCGCATATTTTAGGCTTGTCCGGGGTTTAGAATGATTTTTTTGATGAGTCATTATTATTTTAGCGCGATTTCCTGAGCGACGGAGACGATTGCCAGGAGGAAATTGTTGACCGAAAAAATGGTGGAGACGTTTGGCGGAAGAAAATCAGAAATCGCTGGAACTAGCGAAATAGTTTTTGGAAGGCCCGGAGGGAGCTTTTTTGGGGATCTCCGGGGGTTGAGAATTATGGTAAAAATAGTAGTGGCGAAGTGGGTATGTTGGGGAGTTAGATATGGAAATATATAAGAATAAAGTTTCATAAGAAAACCTGTCGCTATGCAAGTTCAGGAGAGGGCTACTTCAAAAACTCACTTGAGTTCCGGTAAGCGGGCGATGGTTGATTTATAAATGTCTCAACGGGTCGGGGTTTAAATTTCCTTCAGGTCCATCCAATCACAGAAAACCCCAACTAATGTTGGAGTTTTTCTGAAGTAAATAGCAACTTAGAATCAAGTTAGGGTTCGGATTTCAAGAAAGAGATGATTTTATCCGTAAGATGGATCAGGGTATGCCCGTCTCCCGGCAGAACGTTGATTTTAGCATGGGGAAGTAAATTTCCCAAACGTTTGGCGGTCACCGCGGAATGAAACATGATATCTTTTTCGCCCACAAACAATATAACCGGCATCGATAATTGCTTCAATTCCAGGTCGGAAAATAAAGGAATTTTTTCCCGGCGAAAGTTAAAGTTTTTCCCGATGAGTTTCTCATATTCCAGCACCACTTTAGGTAGGGGCTGATTTCCATTTATTTTTTGGTATAATCTATCCATTCCTTTTTCGCCTAAGAGCATATAAACCAGCACTTTCAAAAGGAAAGAAGTTTTTAACTGTCCGATACCTGCCGGGCAAAGTAATACCAGTTTATCTACCTTTTCCGGATAACTAACGGAAAACTTCAGGGATAGCCATGCCCCTAATGAAATGCCGACGAGGCTTGCTTTCTCCAACTTTAACGCTTTGAAAACATCCAGAAGCCATTCTCCAAAAGCAGGACCGCTGAAAGGCAGTTGAGTCTCGTCGCTTTTACCAGGTTCCCCCGGTATATCCACAGCATATACCCGGTAATTACGGGAATATTCACGTGAATCTCCCAACCACATCAGGGAATTGAATGCACTACCATGAAGTAGGACCACTGGCGGAGCATCTTTTTCACCCGTGGCAATTATAAAAGTGCTTCCAAAACGCGTTTTAACGTGAAATTTTTCATTTGGCAAAGGCCATTTTTTAAGGAATGAATCATAGAATTTTAAAACAGCGGTTTTCCCTTCTTGGGACTTAAAAGCAACTTTAGTTTTCATGGCCTATCCTCCATTTCATTTTAGGTTCAGGAGCCAATTCTCCGCATCCCCAACACTGTTAAAAACCCTAAAGTCGTTTCCTTTGTTGGATTCCGCCAGCAGTTCCTTGAATTTTCCCGTGATGATTTGTTCATTTCCTATAATCGCGGCAGTTTTAACTTGATAATTCATAAACTTTTGGAGCATTTGTCCCGCTACCCCTGTTTTAAGTTTGAAGAAATTGTCTGAAAGCGCTTTGGTGTGGATTATCAAGTGATTGGTATCGTTTTCACCGCAGATCGCGATCAAATCCAGCGCATCCTGTTCCGTGCAAAGCGGTGTCTCAGCAGAAATACATTCAATATATCTGCCGTTACCCTTTTCCATCACTCTACACTGCATTTTGTTACTCTCCTTTCCAATTTCACCACCAAGCTCGCGGCGAACTTTGTAAATCCATTTCAATTCATTTTCGTAGGAGAAGATTAAATTATCGTGAATTAAATTCCAGAGGTATTTTTCCCGTGTACTTCTCTCCGGTGAGAACTTTTCTCGGTTCAGATATTCTTTTTGCAGTAATAATTGCATGTTAACCTGATTTTCATATCCGGATAATACAGTATTTAGTTCGTCGCTGCTTAGAAGGTCCGCCCAAGCCAGTTGAATCAGAAATGTTTTCTTAAATTCCGGAGGCTCGGGAGTGGAAAGGATCCAATCTTTCAACTCGGCCAAACCTTCTTTGGTAATGGTGTATATCTTTTTTGAGGGCGAGCTTTCCTGGTGATGAACTTCACTGGTGAGAAATCCTTCTTCAAGTAATTCCAACAACGCTTTGTAGATTTGATTATTATTACCGGACCAATACATGAAAGGGGAATCTTGAATGATTTTTTTTAAATCATACCCGGTTAAAGATTGATAGCTTAAAATTCCTAAAATTGCATAGTTGATGGACATGATTTGCTCCTTTTTATTTCTACCACATGTTAATAGTAACATATGATATTATGTTCGTCAATGGACAATAAAATAAATGAGCCGGCAGCATATTGTAGGAACATTTTTTGATGGACATTCATATACTGTTTGAGTGTGTAAATTTACTTTCACAGGGGGAGAAATCGATTTGAAATGTCCTGATTGTAATGCTCTTAACCGCAGTTTTGTTGAATATTGCATAAAATGTGGAGCCAATCTCTATAAGCTGAAACATAAAAAGAATATTGCTTAATCCAAAGCCCCGCTAGTATTTTGTAGCGGGGCTTTTTCAAGGTATGAATGAATGCGATTTTGAAGGTTGACGGATGGTCACGTTCTGCCTTGCGTCGAGTCTCAAACACTGGTCCAGCTTGCCGTTTCGCTAAATGGGATATGATTTGACAGTATCCACAAATTGATTTAAGCATGGGTTTTCGCTGTTTTTAGGAATTAAAAGCTGAATGCTGGCTTCACCGATATCGTCCGGCCGAATGATCTGAAAACTATGGGTGTCTGCGTCCGCTAAAACACTGATTGGCAATACCGCGATACCGATGCCCAATGATACAGCTTTGATGATGCTTTCCACCGTATCAAACTGAATGATATTCGGCTTTCGGGAAATCCTTTTCATAATCCAGTTTTCCAGAAGATAGCGGGAGGGGCATCCGGGAGTATTGGAAGCAACCACGGACTGATAGACGATTTCTTCCGGTTTTAAACCCTTTGGGGCAATCAACGCCATGGATTCACGATACAAAAAAGCCGATGAGAGCTTGGGGTGATTGAATTCCGTATAGACGAAGGCGCAATCCAAATCGCCATCGGCCACCGCCCCGATGAGTTCGGAAGGTTGTAGATGGGTGGAAACCGAAAAACTGGTATTGGGGCAATTGCGCTGATATGCCGAAAGCCATACCGGAAGCCGGTGGGCGGCGATGGTTTGGGATGCTCCGATTCGGATTGCGGGTTCGCTTTTCTGAAACTTACTTTTGGCATTGTCAAGCAGCGTGATGATTTGATCCGCGTAATCCAGTAATTGCAGGCCTTCATCGGTGAGGTTGACTCCCTTGTTATGCCGGATGAATAAAACGGTTTCCAGTTCGGCTTCCAGATTTTGAATATGGGCGGTGATATTGGATTGAACATAGCCCATTTTTTCGGCTGCTTTGGAAATGGACTTTTGCAAAGCCACTTCTCTAAAAATGCGCAACTCCAAACTTTCCAACTGAAAACCTCCCATCATTTTAAATGATACCAGCCATCACTATCAACTATTATACACGAGCGGAGGGGGAATGTATAATTTAATTACCGATTCACCAGATTAAGCGATGAATGTTGGCCTAACGAAAAGGACTTAGACAGGATTAACATGATTTTATGGATTTACGGGATTTTTTTAAAACCCTATGAATTATCTGTTTTTGCAGTCCATTTTTTGCCAGGTTTTAATCCTGTAAATCCTGTGAATCCGGTAAACCCTGTCTCCGTTAACTTTTTTTAGGCCCGGCTTTTTCTAAAAAAAGTTAATGCAATATATATAGTAAAGGGGAAATTAAAATGTCTGTAAAAGTAGCCATCAATGGGTTTGGCCGTATTGGCCGTTTGGCGTTCCGGCAAATGTTCGGCTTGGAAGGGTTTGAAATCCTAGCCATCAACGACCTGACCAGCGCCAAGATGTTGCGGTACCTGCTGAAATATGACTCTTCCCAGGGACCGTATGAGAAAACGGTTGAGTATGGCGACGATTTCCTGACGGTTGACGGCAAGCCAATCAAAATCTATGCCGAAAAAGATCCCAAGAATTTACCCTGGGGGAAACTTGGCATTGACGTGGTGCTGGAATGTACCGGTTTTTTTGCATCCAAAGCTAAGTCCATGGCCCATATCGAGTCCGGAGCCAAACGGGTCGTGATCTCGGCGCCTGCAGGCGATGATTTGCCGACCATTGTTTTCGGGGTGAACGAAGCTACCCTTCAAAGCGCCGACACGGTAATTTCAGCGGCCTCCTGCACCACAAACTGCCTGGCGTTAATGGCCAACACCCTGAACAAGCTGGCCCCGATCAAAAAAGGGTATATGACAACGATTCATGCGTATACCAATGACCAGAACACGCAGGACGCGCCCCACGCCAAGGGAGACTTACGAAGAGCAAGGGCCGCCGCGTTGAATATCGTGCCGACTTCGAGCGGAGCAGCCAAAGCGATTGGCCTGGTGATACCCAGCCTATCCGGCAAGCTGGACGGTGTATCGCAGCGGGTTCCGGTCAGCGCGGGATCCCTTACGGACCTGGTCGCGGTGGTGGAAGGGAATGTGACCAAGGAAGATATTGACGCGGCCATGAAGAAGGATGCGACGGAGTCATTGGGCTATACCGATGAGCAAATCGTTTCCTCGGATATTATCGGAATGGGCTATGGCTCTTTGTATGATGCGACCCAGACCAAGGTGATGGCCATGGGCGAAGAGACCCTGGTAAAGGTAGACGCCTGGTATGATAATGAGAATTCATACGTAAGCCAGATGGTCCGGACCATCAAGTACTTGGCGAGTCTTTGATTTGAAAAAAGGGAACTTTAATATTGGGGGAAAAAGAGGTCAAGACCTTTACGGTCATGGCCTCTTTATGCAATGGGGACATGAAAGCTCCTTGAAACCATGAATTCCTTTTTGGGGATTGAAAAGCAAACGGCCCGGATCTTGAGAGCCTGGGCTGATAGTGTATTACCCTAGCCCTTAAAGGGAATCCGCTAAACCTTTGCAGGAGTTGGGCTTTTGATTATAGGTCAAATTTTGGGGCTTTCAAGATAGACAAGATGATCCCTTGCCCGTCAATAAAGGGAGAGCCCGGCGCACGTGGGCCGCCATTGCTGCGATGGGCAGATGGGATAAGGGTATCGACTGTCAGAACCGCAGAATGGACGGCATGTCAGGATAAAAAAATTGATGAGGGCGATGAGGGGGAGGAGGGCCTGAAAATGAAAAGCAGGTTTTGGGTAAGGCATGGTGCGGGGTTTTAAAAGAATAAACGGCCTGATATCTTAAGGGGTAGCAGGATATTTTTTTAATGAATGCCCGATTTTTTTTGTCCACGGATTTCACCGGCTGAGGTCCTTTTGGAGCGGCCCAAAAGGACCCAAAAAGCCGCCGGGAACCCATGTTTCCCGGTCTCTCCTTCATATCCCCTCGCGTCCGTGCTCGGGGTCGGAACTATTTAATAGGACACCGACATCGTGTCGGCGTCCTTCTGGGAAGCGCTTTGATGGCGACGGCTAAAGACATCCTGTCTTAAAGCGGCGCCGCCTCACGTCCTTGTTCGGCGTTGGTTTTTCGGTGGAAAGGGAATAATGCCAAGCGGATAGCTTGAAGTTTGGATTTGACACATCGACAAGATTAACAGTATGAGAAAGTGAGATTTATCAATTAAAGCAATAATGTTCGAACAGGCACCCGCTGCTAGGGAGGGCAGCGGCACGGATTATTTTTAGGATGAAAATCAGCCGTTGGCACTCAGTACCACCCAAGAAGACGCAAACACGAGGTTTGCGTCAGTTTAATCAAAAACTCCTACTCCGGCAACTGGATGGCCGGAGAAATGAGGGAGGTTTGGAAGCCGTAGGTTCCAACGACTCTTTGGTTACTTTCTGGTCGCGCAGAAAGTGACCCAGCCGGTGGAATCCGTGGACCCTATGTTAAAGCCTCAATTTTATAAGTTTTTAATTCATCTCTTTAACAAACCAAAATATCGAAGGTAACCCCTTTAAGTAATTTTAACCGCAGTTTTAGACTATAAGATAATATGACCAAAAGTTGGGCCAACCCTCCATCTTGCTTCCTCCCTGAAGGGAGGAACGAAAGCGCTTCGTGTATGCCCTTTCAAAGTTTTTCGTGGAAGGTACGCCGCCAAACTGCTGATTCCAAACGGTTTTAGGCTAGGCCGGGTGAGTGAGTAGGACTTGTTAGCCCAATAAACACTCACAGATATGCAGTTCGTTTCTCCCTTCGAGGGAGAAAGAAAGAATGAGGGTTGACCCAATATAAAGGCAGAAAGAAGGATGTTCCATGCCCTCCATCCTGGAAGAACTCTATTAGGGCCGCCTCTTCCCCTTCGAACGGATCGTTCCCCAAGATCCCGAGTATCGTCCCTTAAATCAAAAAAAATCCGATATCAAGCAAACGTTGCAAAAGAGGCTCCCGGCGGAAGATTATCAAGCGCTGGAAGAGCTTTTGGATTTGGGTTGCGACTCCAGTGTGATGGAAAATTACGCTTCTTTTGAATATGGTTTTAAGCTCGGCGCGCTGGTGATGATGGAGGTGCTGGGCGGGAAGGAATAAAAAGTTTAAAGTTAGAAGGGTGAAGGGTGAAAACTGTTTAAAATTTCAAACTAGCTTTACCCTTCAAAAATTGCAGCCAAGGAGGTTTACCCATGCTCACCATTGAATGTACCAAAAAACTGTGGGAAAAATTGAACATGCCCATTGAAAATATTGACTTCAATGAAATCAATCCGCTTTATTCCTGGCATGTAACCAGTTTGTATTCAACTGGAAAAATGGTGTTATTTTGATGAATAATCAGACTTATTATAACATTGTCCTATTCGGCCTAAGGAAAGAGCAGTTCAATCAATTCGGCCGTATTGTAATCGATGCAATCAGGGACAATTTCACAGCCGAAGGCTTTTCCAGCCAAGTTATTGAACGGTATCTTAAAAATGCTGAAACCCTTCTTTATACGAAAACCCATGATCGAAGCATACTCGGCCAAATGAATGACATGATTTTTATGACCCAGTGCATTCTGGAAGATTACCGGTCCGATGAGAAAATCGATATCATTGCTCTCAACAAACAAAATAACCGCACTCCCATGGTAAAGAGGAAACATTCCTATGCAATCAACGCCTTGCGGGCGAGTCTGCTTCAGGAAAATTGAAAAGTGAAAAAGGAAAAAATAAGTGGGACGGAGAAAGCGATAGGTATAAAATGGAAATTGCAAAAAGAATTACATTTTGATTTGGATGGATTTTAAGAATCATTTTATACCAGGCGTTTTACGTATGAGCGGTCAGGAGGAAGAGAATGGCGAAAATCAAGGTTGAAGGAACAGAAATCTCGATAATCGCGAAATAATGAGGACTATATCTCTTTGACGGATATGTTGAAAGCTAAGGATGGTGATTTTTTTATTTCCGATTGGTTGCGGAATCAGAATACCGTTGAGTTTCTAGGTGTTTGGGAGAGAATTAATAATCCGGATTTAATTATGGCGAATTTGCCATAATTAAAAGTCAGGCAGGTTTGAATAACTACAAAATAAGCGTTAAAGAATGGGTGGAGAAAACAAATGCCATTGGTTTAAAAGCCACTGCCGGAAGATACGGAGGCACATATGCTCATAAAGATATTGCTTTCGAATTTGGGATGTGGATAAGCGCGGAATTTAAAATCTATCTTATCAAAGAATTTCAAAGGCTCAAAGACGAAGAGTATAAACAGCTTGGTTGGGATATTCGTCGTAATTTGGCTAAAATCAATTATCGTATTCATACAGATGCCATTAAGAAAAACTTAATTCCCCTCGAACTAACCAAGAACCAGATCAATCTGGTTTACGCTTCGGAAGCGGATGTACTCAATATGGCGCTTTTCGGGATGACAGCCAAAGATTGGCGCGACGCTAATCCCGGCCAAAAAGGGAATATTCGGGATTATGCGGAAATACCTCAGCTTGTATGTTTATCGAATCTTGAAAACCTCAACGCGCATTTTATCAATGAAGGATTGTCCCAAGCGGAACGGCTTCTCAAATTAAATAAAATAGCCATTCACCAAATGAAATTGCTGACGGTGGATAATCAAATCATTCGGCTGGATCAAAGAGAAACCGCCAGTGGACGTGAATCTGAGTAAACTGAAATGGCACATTTACAATTTCAAACTTCTATTAGTACCGGGAGCTGGGGAAAGAACCGGCGGAACTGATGAAACAGCTTAACACCAAGCTGGATACGGAGTACCAGGAAAAATTGGACCGTTTCGACTGTTCCCGGACCGAACAGATGAACCGTCAGGATGAGATCCTCTACACCGAGGCGTTGCAGGAAGGGATTTTATTCGGCTACTGGGTGGCGATGATCGGGCAGGGAGTGGGGAAGATCGAGGTTTGAAAAAGTAATTTCAACCGCAGTTTTAGACTATAAGATAATATCACCAAAAGTTGGGCCAACCCTCCATCTTGCTTCCTCCCTGAAGGGAGGAACGAAAGCGCTTCGTGTATGCCCTTTCAAAGTTTTTCGTGGAAGGTACGTCGCCAAACTGCTGATTCCAAACGGTTTTAGGCTAGGCTGAGTGAGTGATTAGGACTTGTTAGCCTAATAAACACTCACAGATATGCAGTTCGTTTCTCCCTTCGAGGGAGAAAGAAAGAATGAGGGTTGACCCAGAGGATAAACTCCTGGCGGAAGATGTTCAGACGCAATACATACTAAATTATTTTTATATTATTGCATATCGGACACCCTGTTGTCCAGTTTGCTTTGATATACTGAATTCAATGCAAATAAGCGATATTCATTCAATAAGGGAGGGATTTTGATGACTCAGGATATTTCTATAGGCGATATCATCATCGATTGTGGCGACGCTCAAAAGCTTCGCGAGTTCTACGCGGAACTTTTTGGCTGGGAAAGGTGTGAATTGTATAATATTCCCGGTGTACGCAGCGAGTCCGGCTTGGCGATTCTTTTCATGCAAGAGGAAGATTTTGTTCCGCCCGTTTGGCCCGAGCAGGTGGGTAAACAGCAAAAGCAAATGCACTTTGACATTGTGGCGCCCGATGTGCCTGCTTTCGTTGAAAAGGCCGAGGCGCTTGGAGCCGTAAAAAGCCAAGAGCAGTTTGGCGGCGACTACTTCACTACGATGTTGGATCCAGCGGGGCACCCATTCTGCCTGTGCGCCAAAGGGTAGTCTTTTCCAATCCACCGGCTTTCCCCACTTCCGGCAGTTCCATGCATCTTACAGCCGGAGAGTGGGGAAATGCTCTTGATATCTGGAAGCAATTGAATTGCAGGGGTGAATTGATTTTTGAGGGTTGCTGAGTAAACTCTTATTCCAGCGCCTGGGCGATGGTTTTCATGTTTTCAATAATCCCGATGTGCTGAGGACAGACCCGCTCGCAGTTTCCGCAGGCAACACAGTCCGAGGCTTTACCGTTCATTCTGGTTTCAAGTCCATAGCGGATCTTTACGCTGGCTAGATCATTATAAATCAGCTTGCGGTTATATGTTGCAAAAACATTGGGAATGAGTATATTCTGTGGGCAGCCTTTTACACAATACTGACACGCCGTACAGGGAATACTGGGGATTTCACCGAGGGCTTTTTGGGCCTTCTCTATAACAGCGAGTTCCTCTTGATTAAGGGGTTTGAAGTTTTCCATAAACGATACGTTGTCCCGGACCTGATCGATGGTGGACATTCCACTCAGCACCGTTATAATGTTATCCAGGGATGCCGCATAACGGATAGCCCATGAGGCCAGAGAGACATTTGGATTGGCGGCTTCAAATATTTTTTTGATGTTTTCAGGAGGGTTCGCCAAGAGGCCGCCCTTTACCGGTTCCATCACCACGATGGGTTTGTTATGCTTTTGGGCTACTTTATAGCATTTTCGAGCCTGAATGGTGGGGCTTTCCCAGTCGTCGTAATTTAGCTGGAATTGGACAAACTCCATCTCCGGGTGTTCGGTCAAGATTTTATCCATAGCATCGGCTTTGTCATGGATTGAAAATCCGATATGCCGTACCAGGCCTTTTTCTTTCAGTTCACGGACATAATCCCACATCCCGAAATCATCAAAAGTTTGGGTACGGCTATCGCCCAGGTTGTGGAGGAGATAGAAATCGATATAACCCGCACCGGTGCGCGCTAGTGAAGTCCAAAACATATTTTTGGCCTCTTCCGCGGTTTTGACAATCCAGACTGGGCATTTGGTGGCAATTTGAAAACTTTCACGGGGATAACGGTCGACGATGGCCGTTTTCATGGCCTCTTCGGATTTGCCACCGATATAACCCCATGAAGAGTCGAAATAACTGAATCCCTTGGACATAAACAGATCAACCATTTCTTTGGTCTGTTCGATATCAACTTCCTCGCCGATCATCGGCAGCCGCATAAATCCGAATCCGAGTTTGGGTATGTTTTCGCCTAAATATGACATGGGGTCCTCCTTTATGAAGATAATCTTATTTTTTAACAGCATCCCAACTGATTTGAGTGATCTTTTGAATGTCTGTTTCGGTCAATTGAACACCGCGTTTTAAATACATTTTGGCTAATTGAACAACGGAATGAATCAAATAATTCATCAGTAAATCAACATCAATCGGTTTTAACTCGCCTTGCCGGATACCTTTTTCAAAAACATTGTTCAGCGGTTGAAACAGCAGGTTAATATCGTCCAGGTTGCCGACCAAAGGCGAGTTTGAGAATTGTTCCAGAAATAAAAAATATTGCTTGTTTTCCGGAACAAAAGTCAATACATTCCTGACCAGCAGCTCAACAGCCAGACGAATCGGAGTGTCTTCCTGAATGCCGTGAGACATAGCGGTAATTAATTTTTTTTTGACTTCAAAATAGACTTTTTTTAACATATCCTCCTTGTTTTCGAAATAGACGTATATCGTAGAAGAAGAAACACCGGCTCTTTTGCCGATTTTGGACATGGAAATATTCCCAAAGCCGATTTCATTCAGCAATTCAATGGTCGCCTCAAAAATAGCATCTTTCTTACTATCATCTTTATTTCTCATAATATCTATAATAAACGATCGTTCGATTAATTTCAAGAGTATTTTATTATACTTCATCAAGAAAATTACGAGGATTATATTTTTGACTTTGGATTAAAATGATATTATAAAATAAATAATACCGTTTGAAGGAGGAGAGGGAAGAAGCACAATGAAAATTATTGCGATGAATGGTAGTCCGAGAAAAAATTGGAATACGGAAATATTAAGCTGTAAAAGCAAAACACAAGACTGAACAATTTCCTGTTGATTGCCAGAAAGCCTTTGATATGGGAGTTCGGTTTGTCAAGAATGCCTGATGCCGGTTGAATGACGAAAAGATTATCGGTAAAGTGGTTCAAAGTCGTTTTTTTACTTGATTTGCGCTGCCATATTAAAAATTATTTCAGCTATTTCATAGGCCGATTTGGTTAATCCGGATTTCAGCCAGTGTTGTATCAGGCCAATACTTCCATGGAGCGCAAATATAAAATAAAACTCCCTTGTCGAAGAATGAGGCGCTAAAGTCCGTAATTCGCATTTCTCATAAATCATCATAAAAAGCTCTTTTGGAAAATCAACGTCTCCTCGTTCACTAAGCAAAATCTGGATATGCTTGTTGTTGTCCGCAATGTATTGCAAAAGCTCTTGGATAATCGGTATGATATTGCTCTTGTCAATTGGGCCGTGAAGACTACCGACAGCTTTGCTCACCGATAATAGAACATCTGCTTCAATTTTATGAAGAAGGTCATAGGGGTCGGCATAATGCGCATAAAAAGTTGTCCGGTTTATATCTGCTTTTATGCAAAGTTCTTTAACGGTTATTTGGGAAATTTTTTTTTGCTCCATTAATTCCATAAGCGCGTCCCGCAATACCATTTGTGTATATTGGGTTTTTCTGTTCTGTTTTAGTTCCTTCACAAGTAACCTCCTAATCGATATCAAATTTGTAGGATAGTACGCAAAACAGACATATAATGTTCATTTGTTGCGGCCACAACAAATTAAAAACATTTGCAGGTTGCAAAAACAACACCATGATGTTATTGTAATTTTGTGATATCAAATTGTCAAGAATGCGCTGAGATAAGGAGGCGTCCCTCTGGTTTAGAAGAAATCAATGACAGGTATATAGGGTTTGCGGCTAATAAAATGGAACGGCTAGAACCGGAAAATTCGGAGCTTCCAAAATGCCTATTTGAAAGGAGAATGGTGGATGATTTTATATTTTTCTGCTACAGGTAACAGTCGATATGTTGCAGAGCGAATTGCCAATGAAACGAAAGATGAAATCGTTTCATTGAATCTATTCATCAAACAGAATAAACAAGACGACCTTATTTCAGAAACGAAACCCTTTGTATTTGTTTGTCCCACCTATGCATGGAGATTACCGCGAGTGGTGGAGGAATATATAAAAAAGACCACTTATAAGGGAAGTCGCAAAGTATATTTTGTTTTGACTTACGGAGGAGAAACAGCAAGCGCAAGTAATCATGTGAAAAAACTTTGCCAATACAAAGGGTGGGATTTGCAAGGATATGCGCAAGTCAGGATGCCGGATAATTACCTTGTCCTGTTTCCTGGCGTTGATAAGGCAACTGCAAAAGAAATAACTAAAAAAGCAGAACCGTTAATCCATCAGATTTCAGTGGATATCTATAAAGGAAATAAGTTTTTTTCCATGGATGAAAACAGTGTTGCCAATCAATTGAAAAGCGGTTTAATAAACAGCATATTTTATAATTTTTTGGTAAAGGCTAAAGGATTTCATATTACAGAAACAAAATGCATTGGTTGCGGTAAATGTGTGGAGCTATGCCCACTGAATAATATTACCTTGACTGGCGGAAAACCTGTATGGGGAAATCACTGTACCCACTGCATGGCTTGTCTTCATCAATGCCCCACAGCGGCAATTGAATACAAAAAAAAGACGCAAAGCAAGCCAAGATATTTTTTTGACAACCAATAGATTCCAAAATGAATCATTTCATTACATTCCCTTCAAAACCCCCATCGCCCCTTTCGTGATGGGGGTTTTGCAAATAAAAATGGAGATATCAAAAGGTAAAGTAGTCTGGAGAAATTCACCAGTCAGAGCAATGAGTCTTGAGCCACGTAGAGTTTTTTGGGCGCTCCTTTTGTTTCCCTTGTGGGAACTTGTCCCATTTCAAACTAGTGAGAGAATCGGCCAAAAGTCATGGGAATCGGAAATATTTCGCCAATATTCACTAAACTATATCTGGACACCCTAAATGTTGGGTTATATAATAAAAAAGGTATACAATATATAGTACAGGAAGGATTAACCGTGCACTGTCCATTTTGCGGCCATTTCGATAGTAAAGTCATCGATTCCCGATCCTCGGACGAAGCCAATGCCATTCGCAGGCGAAGAGAATGCCTGGCTTGCCAGAGACGCTTTACAACCTATGAACGGATTGAAGAAGTACCCTTGGTGTTGATCAAAAAAGACGGCAGCAGGGAACCGTTCAACCGGCAAAAGGTGATGAGCGGGCTCTTAAAAGCATGTGAAAAGAGGCCTGTTCCTTTCGGAAAGCTCGAACAACTCGTGGATGATGTGGAACGGGAGCTACGTAATCGTATGGAACAGGAAGTTAAGAGTACCGATGTCGGAGAATTGGTTATGGAAGGCATAAAAGCCATTGATGAAGTTGCGTATGTGAGATTCGCCTCGGTTTACCGCCAGTTTAAAGATAGAAACGACTGGATGCGCGAATTACAAAATCTGGAGATTAGAACCAAAGGGACGGGGGATATGGAATAATGGCAAAAAATTCAATAGAAGTGGAAGAACAGGCGTTTCATGAAAGCTCCAATGTAATTAGTCTGATAAACCACAGCGCAGATCGAATCTTCCGCTCGATTCGAAAACGGGATGGTCGAATCGTTGAATTTAATAAGAATAAAATTGCCGCTGCTATTTTTAAAGCAGCCAAAGCCGTTGGCGGTGAGGATCAACAACTGGCCGACGAGTTGGCGGAGATTGTCAACCAGTATTTACATAAACAATTAGGCACCAGCATTCCCGCAGTTGAAGAAGTTCAGGACGCGGTCGAGAAAGTGCTCATTGAAACCGGTCACGCCAAGACCGCCAAGGCCTATATTTTATACAGGGACCGTCGGACCCGTCTTCGTGAATCCAAATCGGATCTGATGGATTTGGTTCAAGATATTTTAATTGAGACAAACCGTGAAAACGCTAATATCAGCAATTCTCCGTCGGCAAAAATGCTGCAAATCGCATCGGCCGCCAGCAAGCGATATTATTTATCCCGGCTGATTCCGGATGAAATGGCCCAAGCGCATATTGACGGCGATTACCATATTCATGATCTTGATTTTTACGCCAAAACCTTGACCTGTGTCCAAATTCCCTTAGGCAAACTCCTTGCCAATGGGTTTAATAATGGGCATGGTTTTATTCGCCCTCCCAAAAGGCCGGCATCGGCCACGGCTTTGGCTGCGATTATTTTGCAAAGCTCTCAAAACGATATGCACGGGGGGCAATCTTTCGCCTTTTTTGATCGGGACATGGCGCAGTTTATCGCCGGAGTGTCCGAGGACGAAGTGTATCAGGCAATGGAAGCGTTGATTTACAATTTAAACTCCATGCACAGCAGGGCAGGAGCCCAAGTTCCTTTCAGCAGTTTGAATTTAGGGTGCGATACCACCCCCGAAGGGCGGTTGGTGACCAAAAATTTGTTACTGGCCTATGAAAAAGGGTTGGGCCACGGCGAAACTCCTATCTTTCCGAATATTATTTTTCGGGTTAAAAAAGGAATCAATTTCAATCAGGGCGATCCCAATTATGACCTCTTTCAATTAGCGATCCGGGTCTCCGCCCAAAGACTCAATCCGACTTTTTCTTTTATGGATTCCAGTTTCAATCAGGAGTATGGTTCGGAAGTCGCTTATATGGGTTGCCGGACCCGGGTGATTGCCGATCGGTTTGGCGAACCGGTTTCGGATGGAAGAGGCAATCTTTCATTTACCACCATTAATTTACCCCGTATCGCCATCAAATCCGGAGGGGATTTGGAGACTTTTTATCAAGAATTGGAAAAGATTATGATTTTAGCAGCCCGCCAATTATACCACCGTTTCCGGATTCAGGCCCGTTTGCGGGTGAAGGATATGCCGTTTTTAATGGGGCAAGGATTATATTTGGGTTCGGACAAGCTCAAATCGGATGATTCCATTGCCTCTGTTATCAAGCATGGCACATTATCAATGGGTTTTATCGGACTGGCCGAGGCGCTTACTGGTTTAACCGGTCAGCATCATGGGGAAGACCCTTCTTCTCAAAGGCTTGGTTTAGAGATTGTCAGCTTTATGAGAAAAATGATCGATAACTTTTGTGATGAATATGATTTAAATTTCACCTTGTTAGCAACGCCGGCCGAAGGCTTATCGGGACGTTTTGTCAAAATTGATCGGCGACGATTCGGCGTCATCAGCGGAGTCACCGATCGCGAATATTATTCAAACAGTTTCCATGTTCCCGTTTATTATGAGATATCGACCTATGATAAGATAAGAATTGAAGGCCCTTATCATCGATTGACCAATGCCGGCCATATCAGCTATGTGGAATTGCAATCTCCTCCTCTCGATAATTTGGAGGCTTATGAAACGATCATCCGCCAAATGGCATTAGTGGATATGGGGTACGCAGGAATCAATTTCCCAATCGACGAATGTCTCAGTTGTTTTCATCGGGGGATTATAGAAGATGAATGCCCATCCTGCGGTTCCACTCAGATTCGCCGGATTCGCCGCATAACAGGATATTTATCGACAGTCGATCGCTTTAATGACGCCAAACAGGCGGAATTACGCGACCGGGTGAAACACCAGATGTAGGGCGGGAAAACGAATTTGAGATAGAATTCAGAAGACGGAATTCAGGAGTTTAACGACGCGACAAAACTTCTAAGACAGCTCCAATATTCTGGCTTCCGGCTCCTATATTCCAGATCGAGGAGAAATATGTTCAATTCAGTAGCTCAAATTGCCGGTATCGTTCACGAAAGTGTCGTCGACGGTCCCGGTTTGCGAACCACAATTTTTTTTCAGGGTTGTGATCACGCCTGTAAAGGTTGTCATAACCCTGAGACCTGGGATCCTCGGGGAGGCAGTTCCATTCAACTGCAGGACTTAATCTCCAAACTACGCTTGAATCCTTTGATTTCCGGAGTGACTTTGAGCGGAGGCGATCCTTTTTTTCAAGCAACCGTTGCTGCAGAACTCGGTTGCTTTTTAAAAGGACAGGGTTTGAATTTATGGGTTTATACCGGGTATACATGGGAATATTTATTGAGTCATCATGGCAATACTGGTTTTAGCGCGCTTTTGGATGTAACGGATGTCTTGGTGGATGGTCCGTTTCAAATTGAAAATAAAAGCTTAAAGCTACCGTTCCGGGGATCCACTAACCAACGCTTGATTAATGTCTCTGAAAGCGTTAGGACCGGAACTATCGTACAGTGGCAACCGACAACCGGTTCAATGGTGGAGAGATGAAAAAAGCAGGCGCCTGGTATTGCGATACCATAGCGGGACCTAAAAAATATCGTGCCGGGGCTTTGAATAACAAGGAGGTTATTCAAGCCGTCTCTTCCCGGGATTGTGGGAATATGGCTTTGCATACCGGCGATATTCCGGAACAGGTCATTGCCAACCGGAAATCCTTTCTTCAATTCTTTCATTTGAAATTGGAAAATTTAATTACTGCCGAACAAATTCATGGTACCCGCATTCAGGTCGTCGGCAGGGGAGAAGTTGGGGCCGGAGCCCTCTCGGAGCGGACTGCGCTCTCTAAAACCGACGCCCTGATTACGGCTGAGAGCGGGATAGTACTTGGAATTTTTACCGCGGATTGTTTGCCTATTTTTATTTATGATCCTATTACACCTGCAGTTGCAATTGTTCATGCTGGATGGCGGGGAACCATTGCCGGAATTTCCCGGCTTGTCACGGATAAAATGATTCAAACATTTAAAACCGACCCTGTCCATTTTAGGGTGGCAATAGGCCCCTCCATATGCTCATCCTGTTTTGAAGTGTCTTCGGAAGTGGCTGAATTATTTGGCAAGGCAAATCCGGAATGCGTCATTCAAACTGAATCAGGGTTCCGGGTCGACTTGGCTGGGTTTAATGTTCATTTGTTTGAGCAGGCCGGCGTGAAACCGGAGAATATTGAGGCGGCAAATCTTTGCACCGGATGCCTCAATGAAGATTTTTTTTCCTATCGTATCGAAAAAGGCGCCCAAGGAAGAATGATGGGAATAATTGCCTTACAATAAATGATAATTGGTGGAGCGATTTTTCTTGAATCATGAATACTCTAAAATAAGGGAAATTCCTCGACGCCGCCGCCTTAAAATGGCCGATGCATTTCGGATCATTGGCGGGTTTTTGATTTTGTTATTGGCTATTGAAGGGTTAGGAATTTTGATCGGGAATTTCACCTCCAGGCCCATAGTAACCGAGTGGGGGACCATGGAAAAGGGATTTTGGGCGGATGTGCTCTTTTTAAGGGATGAAACCCTGGTAAAGTCCCCGGTTGACGGCGAATTAACAGAAGAACGTAAAAATGGGATTCGGGTTGCGGAAGGGGAGTTGATTGCCACAATTAAGACTTCCGGTAATTCTGAGCCGGACCCCAGGCTACAAATCCGTTTGCGAAAGTTAACCCGTGAAACCGCAGCATTACAGGGGGATTTGAAAAGAAATGAGCTTGAATATACGACAAAAAGGGCCCACATCAACCGGATTTCCAAAAAATCGACTCGCTTCAAACAATTGCTTGAAGATTTAACTTTTATTGAGCAGGAAAAGAGGACTATACTACGAAATATAGAACAAAACCGTGACCACATTCAACAGATTACTCAAAACTTCAAGGCTTGGCAACATGGGACGGTTTTGATTCAAACGGAAAAACCGGGTTATTTTTGGTATCAATTCGATGAGTGGGAATCAAGATTGAGTCCGGATCATTTTTCCGAAGTAAAGGAAGAGGATTTTCAGCGACACTATCCTAGCCGGTTTCCTGAAAAAGATATTCAGCGGGATGATGTTATTGGTAAGATTATTAGCCCGTTTCATCAGATCATTTGTCTGATAATCGATCCAAAACGGATTGGGATGCCGAAAATCGGTGAAACATGGTGGTTTAAAAGTGATGACGGTATATTTCAATGCACGGTCGTAAATCAAAACCTTTTACCGGATGGAAAAGTCCTGCTTGGACTGGAAGACGCCTCCATGCTGTCCAAATTTCTTCAAAGTCGCAGCGCTAAAATTTTTATGGTTTATAAACGAGTTTCTGGCATTATCATTCCTGTGCAAGCATTATATAAAAAAGGTCAAACCGATGTAGTTAAAGTTGTGAAGGGGGATAGTTACAAAGAAACTACAGTTGTGGTCCGCGAAAATGATGGAGTGAAAGCGATTATAGATGGTATTGATTATGGTAAGACAATAATTTCACGATAGGGGGCCTGCATTTGAAGAAGGTTTTTGTGATCGACACCAGTGTATTAGTTCATGATCCCCAGGCCTTAAACGTTTTTCAAGATAATGATATTGTCATTCCGATAGCAGTGCTGGAAGAAATAGACGGCCATAAAAAACGCCAGGACGAAGTAGGCCGCAATGCAAGATGGGTATCGAATTTTCTTGACAAATTAAGAGCAGTTGGACATTTATATTCAGGTGTATCTTTAGGAGACCAAGGCGGAACCATTCGGGTGGAATTAAATCACCAGGAGGTCGATAAATTACCGGCTACCTTGGATCGAAGCAAAATTGATAACCGGATTATTGCCGTGGCGCTTGCTTTGAAACAAGAGACTTCATTGCCTGTCATTTTAGTCACCAAAGATATTAATATGCGAATAAAGGCAGACGCCTTGGGAATCGATGCTGAAGATTATGAAACGGATAAAATCCAGATCGAAGAAGTATATACCGGAACATGTACGTTAAGAGTAGAACCTGACCAAATCGATAAGTTCTATGGCAATAATGAATTGGTAGTAAAGGATGCTTCATTATTTCCCAACCAAATGGTGATATTGGAAGATGCTTTTGGATCTTCAAAGTCGGCTCTGGCTCGACATCTTTCCAATGGTAAACTGATCCCCTTGCGTTTTGCGGGTCAAGATCCTTTCGGATTGAAAGCGCGCAGTAAGGAACAAAAGTTTGCCCTTGAATTGTTGCTGGATGAAGATATTCGGCTCGTCACCATCATCGGCCGGGCCGGCACCGGTAAAACATTGCTTGCTCTTGCGGCGGGATTGCAAAAAGTAGTGGAAGAATCCCGTTACCGCCGGTTAACCGTATCCAGACCTGTGATCCCCATGGGAAATGATTTAGGCTTTTTGCCCGGAGATGTGAATGAAAAATTGCGACCTTGGATGCAACCGATATATGACAATTTGGAGTTTTTATTCAGTAATCGGGATCGGAATGAAAAAATCGACCAACTGGTTAATAGCATGCAGGACCTTAATATTTTGGAGCTTGAGGCTTTAACGTATATTCGGGGCCGGAGTATTCCAAACCAGTTTTTACTGGTCGATGAGGCTCAGAATCTATCTCCCCATGAAATAAGGACGATTATCACCCGGGTGGGTGAAGGGACCAAAATCGTCTTAACCGGTGATCCTTATCAGATTGATCATCCTTATTTGGATTCAAACAGTAACGGTCTTACCTTTGTGGTTGAACGGTTTAAAAATGAAAAAATTGCCGGACATATCACGCTTACAAAAGGGGAACGTTCCGATCTTGCAGAGCTAGGCACTAAATTGTTAGGATAAAAAGTAATGGTTTAGTGATTGTTATTTTCAATAAATCCCAATTTTGGGATGAAACGCAGCAGTATGCGTAATATTACACAAATAAGCTGGGATAAAATGGGTATCGCAGATAATATCGAAACCATACGGAAACAAGTACAAAATTCGGCTATCAAGGCCGGACGCGATCCTGGGGATATAAAAATTATCGCCGTTACAAAATATACCGGTGTTGAGCAAATGAATGAAGCGATTCGGGCTGGCGTCACGGATATTGCGGAAAACCGGATTCAGGATGCTCTTGAAAAATTCCCTTCCATCGAAGGAGCCGTGACGAAGCATTTAATCGGTACTTTACAAACCAATAAAGTGAAGCCGGCGATATTGGAATTTGATTTGATTCATTCCGTGGATCGGGTTGAGTTGGTGGAAGCTCTTGCTAAAGAAGCTCTTAAACTTGGTAGACAGGTAAAGTGTTTGGTTCAGTTGAATATATCCGGTGAAGTAACTAAACATGGAATTGGCCCCGACGACCTTGGAGCCATCTTGGAAAAGATTGACTCGTTATCAAATTTGACCCCGATGGGTTTGATGACGATGGCTCCTTTTGTTGACGATCCGGAACAGGTTCGGCCGATTTTCAGGCGCCTCAAAAATATTTTTACTGATTACGCAGGTAAAAAGGATGAAAACTGGCGTTATTTATCGATGGGGATGAGTCAGGATTATCAAGTAGCGGTTGAAGAAGGATCCAACATGGTTCGGATCGGCACGGCTATTTTCAAGAGTTAATGACATATTTGGAAGATGAGGCATTACCGCAAAATTTAACGTTTTTAGGCTAAGCCTATCATATGGACGCAGATTTAAGGAATTTTTTCGCTTTAATGTACGTTTAGGAAAACGGGGTGTTAATTTTGGGAAAATGGGATAATGAGGATAGCCCGGAACAAAATGCGGAGTCTAAAAAAGGGGTTTTTGAGAAATTTCTTAATATATTTGGGTTTGAAGCCGAAGAAATTATGGAAGAAGAAGAAACTTCACAGGAAGGATATCACAAAGACCCCAGAGACCGCGGAAAATTGGTGAATCTCAATCATTCCAACAAAACAATTAAATTAATTGTGGTTGAACCCGAAAGTTTTGAAGAGGTTCAGGCCATTGTTGATCATTTGAAAAATAAAAGGGCGGTCATTTTAAACCTGGAAGAAACTGAAAAGACAACAGCCAGAAGGGTTGCTGATTTTTTAGGAGGCGCGATTTACGCTCTGGATGGTACCATGCAGAGAGTGAGCGGTTCAATCTTTCTATTTACTCCGGCTCATATTGAAGTTTCAATGCCTTTGCGAACCGAACTTCGGGAAAAAGAAAAGGAACGCCCGGGCAATTTAAGCAATCCAAATTTAACGTCATCGCTTTTTCGGAATGAACGCGAACGATAGGTGGTAAAAAGATGAAAAAATTAGGTATCATTGGCGGCGGAGCCATGGGTTCCGCTTTGCTGAAAGGAATTCTCAATCAAGGTTTGATGCAAGCGGATGATATTTATTTGGCCGAAGTGGATCAGGTTAAACGGATCCGGCTCGAAGAGGACTATCATATTCATGGGACAAGCAATCCTTCCGAGGTGACGGATATTTGCCAAACTTTAATTTTAGCGGTCAAACCTAATATTATCCCCGGAGTGCTTGAAGAGTTAGGGGGAAAAACCGGCCATCAGCATTTGATAATCTCAATCGCCGCAGGAATAACGTTGGATGCCTTGGAAAGCAAGCTTCAAAAAGCCAGAATCGTCCGTGTAATGCCCAATACTCCGGCTAAAATCGGGAAAGGCGTTTCTGCCTATGCCCTGGGATCCAAAACCATTGCCGGTGATGATGAGCTGGTTGTAGAACTTCTTGGTTGTATCGGAAAAGTCATTAAGGTCTCCGAACATTCGCTAGATGCCGTTACCGCGGTGAGCGGCAGCGGACCCGCTTATGTTTTTTATTTTATAGAGGCTATGATGGATGCTGCCGTGATGATCGGATTAAGTCGGGCCGATGCACTGGTACTGGTCAGAGAAACATTTTTAGGTTCTGCCGAGTTATTACGGGAGAGCGCCGAAGATCCTGCTAGACTCCGCAATGAGGTGACATCTCCGGGAGGCACAACTGCTGCTGCTTTATATGAGTTGCAGCAAGGCGCGTGCGCGGGAATCATTATGAAAGCGGTGGTTGCTGCCGCTCAAAAGTCCAAGGAATTGGGGCGTGCTCATGGCTGATGGAATGAATCAAACGGGGCTACAGGCAAGCAAGGAATTGGCGTCCCGTTTCACTGAACTGGCGGAGCGCGCTTTAGGGGAAAAAGAACCGCAATGGTCCGATTTTTTGGAACCTCCTGAGAGGGAACAGGCTCAAGCTATTTTAGGATGGGTTTCCGGGGTTCGCTTCAATTCCTTCGGGGGTTACGCTAAAGCTGAACGGCGGCGAATGGTCGTTTATCCGGATTATTATATCGTCGAAACTATCGAACCGGCCTTGGCTTATCTGGAGGTTCAAACCAAAAGTCAGACTCCTTTGACACATCGGGATTATTTAGGTTCATTGATGGGCCTTGGTTTGAAAAGGGAAAAGATTGGCGATTTATTAGTGAGCGATAACGCCTGTCAACTTGTGGTTGTTCCTGAGTTGGTTGAATTTATCCGAATTCATCTGGACCGGGTTGGAAGCCAAAAGGCGCTGGTCCAAGAAATCGAGGGCGAGCAACTGAATATCCCGAATTTGCGGGAAAAAATTATTAAGAGTACGGTAGCCTCATTGAGACTAGACGCCATCACCGCCCTCGGTTTTAGCGAATCCCGTACCCGGATGGCCAAAGAAATCAAAGCCGAAAAGGTTAAAGTGAATTGGAAAGTTATTACCAACCCGGATTTTTCAGTAAATCCAGGCGATATTGTTTCTTTTCGCGGGCATGGTCGGATGGTTTTTCAGGAACAAACCGGACAGTCTAAAAAAGGACGGTTGGGAGTATTGCTTATCCGGTACTTATGAATTGGTATTCCAGTAATCAATTGATATAAGGGGAGTGTTTATATGTTAACGCCGGTTGATTTGGAGACTACGGTTTTTAAACGGGGATTTCGGGGATATAACGCCCGCGAAGTCCAAGAGTTTATGGAAAATTTCAGCCACGATTATGAACACCTCTACCGTGAGAATATCGATTTGAAAGAACAGCTGGAAGAGATGGAGAAGAAACTCCACCAATATCAATTGATTGAAGATAGTTTAAGGAATGCCATGGTTTTAGCGGAAGAAACGGCGGAAGAAGCCAAAGCGGCAGCCAAACAGAAAGCGGAACAAATCGTTCGCGAGGCGGAATTAAATGCCGAAGCCATGAAGTTGAAAGCCAAAGAAGATATCCAAAATGAACTTCGCACCTTGGCTTTGCTAAAAAATCAGGTTGAATATTTCAAATGCCAATTTAAAAGTTTTTTAAGCGGTTTGTTGGATATGGCTGAAAAACAATTGGATTTGAATATTGCTTGGGATCAATCCGCTGCTGCCGGTGGTGAACCCAAAAAAGGACTGGACTCAAAAGATATTGAAAAATAATCATTTAACGGTTGGCTACCAGTGAGCCGACGGCCAGGGCCATGATAAACGCAATCAGTTCTCCGGTAAGACCCATCATCAAACAGTGACGGCTGTCTTTAATATGAACAGACCCTAAATACAGGGATAATACATATAATGTTGTTTCACTGCCGCCTTGGATAATGGAGGCGGTCACCCCGGTGGTGGAATCGGCGCCATATTTTTGTAGAATTTCGGCTGTTATCCCTAAAGCCGCCGAACCGGAGAGGGGTTTTAGGATGCCTAAAGTAAACAAATCGGGCGATATGTTTAAAAACTTAAAAATTGGTTGGGCAAGATAAGTCAGAAAATCGAGTGCTCCCGATCCCCGAAAGAGTCCCACTGCAATAAAAATTGCCATAATATACGGCGCTAATTTTATCGTAGTACGGATTCCTTCCATGACGCCTTGAATGAACACTTCATATAAGTGTATTTTTTTAAAGCGCCCAAAACCCAAAATAAACAGCACCAAAACCGGAATAGCCCATTGGGAAATGGTAATGAATAATGCTATCATCGGGGACCTCTTTTCAAATAACGGTTCAAACATTTGATGGCGATAAAATTAACCCCTAACGCAGTAACCGTTCCTGCCAGTGAAGTGAGAAAAACCGGGCCCAAAATGATCGCCGCCTCCTTGGAACCGGCTTGAGCGCGGATAGCAATTAGTGTACTGGGGATAATGCTTAATCCGCCCAGGACGAGACTTAAGAATGTACAAATATCATCGGAGGCTTTATCCGGTTCTGGATTGACTTCCTGCAACTGGGCCATTGTTTTTAATCCAAGAGGTGTGGCGACGTTCCCTAAACCCAGTAAGTTTGCGGCAATGGTTAAGGAAATAAGGCCCAATGTTTTTTGGCGCTTTGCAATCGATGGAAATAATAAGCCCAATAAAGGTTGAAAAAATTTGGCAATCATCTCAGTAACGCCCGAAACTTCGGCGATTTTTAAAATTCCCGACCAAAATCCAAGTATGCCTGCAAGACCGATACAAAAGCGGACCGAATGTTCGGCGCTGGAAAAAATTGTTGGTGTAATTATGGATAACTTTCCACTGAGTATCGAAACTACAATACCGATTGCCATTAAAAAATACCAAACACTATTGATCAAGGTTTTACCTCCTGGTTAGAAAATTTGCCGCTCGTTTATTTTTATGAATCATCCGGTGTAAATATTAGTAACAAGCAGAGGACGATTGATGGAGAGGTTTTCACAACTAGTCCGTGACGAACTGGTTCAAAGCAGTTTAGCCACGGCCCAACACTGTATTAAAGCCGAGTTGGCTGCTATTATTCATATTTTAGGCAGTTTGCATCTGACCGGAAATCAGAGGTTATCCCTGTCGATTTCTACAGTTACAGCCGGAGTGGCCCGCAGGGCGGTTCAATTAATGAAAGCCTCTTATGGCCTGGAATCGGAAGTCCAGGTGGAACAAAATGAAAAATTAGGCAAACAACACCGTTATAATTTAATCATTCCGGACCAGGAAGGCTTAAGGAAAATGATCGTTGATTTGGGGATGATGACCCGGGAGCACGCCCTGGAAGGGGGTATTAACCCTGAGTTGGTTAAAGATAACTGTTGCCGGACTGCTTTTTTGCGGGGAATATTTGTAGCGGGGGGCTCTATAACGGATCCCCATAAGAGAAATTACCATCTGGAGATGGTGACTCAAAGTGAGGATTTGGCCAACGGTCTGGTTTATTTAATGAATCTCTTGGGGCTGAAAGCAAAAGTAAGTTTTCGTAAAGAGCATTATTTGGTTTATTTAAAAGAAATTGAGGCTTTGATTCGGTTTTTATCCTTAATTGGGGCTCATGTTGCGGTTTTAAAATTGGAAGAAATCCGCGTTGTAAAAGGACTCCGAGAAGAAGTCAACCGCAAACTGAATTGGGAGACAGCCAATCTTGAAAAAACTTTATCTGCCGCCATGGAGCAAGTCCAGGAAATCGAAAAAATCCAGAATCAACCGTCAGGATTGAATTCGTTGCCTCCCAAGTTAAGGGAAACCGCACTTTTACGACTGGAATATCGGGAAGCAACCTTAAAGGAATTGGGTGAATGTCATCAGCCACCCATTGGTAAATCAGCAGTAAATCATCGCTTGCGATTAATTTGCCAATACGGGAAAAAAATTACCAATAAAGAAGGAATTTAATCATCCTACGCGAATAAAGTGTAAAGTGTGGGACATAAATATCGTTGCTGGGACAAAATTCAACCCGCCGTTTTGGAAGTAACAATGGAAGAAGCCCTATATGGATAAATTAATTTCGATTCAAAAAAAAATAGTCCCTGAACTGGCAAATTTAATTCTTTCTCGCTATCAAATTTTACGCTCCATTCATGTTTCGCAACCTGTGGGCCGGCGGGCGCTAGCTGAACAATTGAGTTTTCAGGAACGTAAAATCCGTAACGAAGTAGACTTTTTGAAAGAGCAAAAATTAATAACCTGCGCTGCATCGGGAATGCAGGTTACGCCCGATGGTGAAAACCTCCTTCTGGAGATGGAAGAATATGTCCGGGAACTTCAAGGACTTAGTAACCTTGAAGAACAGATTATTCGTCTTTTTCCTATTAAAAAAGTTATGGTAGTAGCTGGAGATACCGATCAGGATGAAACAGTCAAGAAGGATTTGGCCCGGGTTACTGCGGATTATTTGCGCAAAACTTTAAAAGAGGGCTCTATTTTGGCGGTTTCGGGAGGAACTACTCTGGCTGAAGTTGCCAGTGCCCTATCTTTTTCAGCGGTTAAACGTAATATCACAGTCATACCGGCCCGGGGTGGTCTTGGTGAAGAGGTGGAAATTCAAGCCAATGCAATTGCCGCCAATATCGCCAAAGGTCTTGGCGCTACCTATCGCCTTTTGCATGCTCCGGATGATTTACGGGTTCAAACCATGCAATCTATCCAGGGAGAACCCAAGATTAAAGAATTATTGGAGATGCTCCGCCGGGCTGAAATGGTTTTACATGGGATCGGCTCTGCCGAGGAAATGGCCAGACGCCGGGGAATGCCCCAGGATGAAATTTTTAAACTTTTGGAAAAAGGTGCTGTTGGGGAAGCTTTTGGATATTATTTCGCCACGGATGGAACCGTAGTTCACTCCACTTCAAGTGTTGGGTTGCAGCTTCATGAATTGGATGGTATTGGCGAAGTCGTTGCGGTGGTCGGCGGCAGAAGTAAAGCGGCAGCTGTGAAAGCCGTATTAACTAACGCTGTCCGAGATACACTAATCATTGATGAAGGTGCTGCCCGCGGAGTAATTCAAAGTTTTCACTAGAATACAACAAGATTAATTTTCAATCATTTCTCTTCTGAAGTGCTTTGTTATAACCGGTTTGTCCGGTAAACACCTCTAAATGGGGTAACCTGTTAGGGTGAAGATTCCTCCCGGCAGTCGTTTACCGTCTTTTATAAATAATTTAACTGGAGGTATGTGTTATGGCTGTAAAAGTAGGTATTAACGGTTTTGGCAGAATTGGTCGACTTGTGTTCAGCGCACTGGTTGGCAAAGGCCTTTTGGGAAAGGAGATTGACGTTGTTGCAGTAGTTGATGTCAGCACTGATGCTAAATACTTTGCATACCAACTGAAGTATGATTCCGTACATGGAAAATTTGATGGTGAACTGGCAACCGCCAAGAGTAAACCCGATGTAGAGTCCGACGACATCTTAATCGTAAACGGTCACAAAATTCAATGCGTTATGGCAACCAAAGATCCTAGCCAATTGCCTTGGAAAGAGCTGGGAGTCGATTACGTTATCGAGTCTACCGGTTTATTTACCGATTCCGAAAAAGCCAAAGGCCATTTGGCAGCGGGCGCTAAGAAGGTTGTTATTTCCGCTCCCGGTAAAGGCGACGTTAAGACCATCGTTATGGGCGTTAATGAACAAGAATACGACAAATCAAAACATGATATCGTATCCAACGCTTCTTGCACAACCAACTGTTTAGCTCCTTTGGTTCATGTAATATTAAAAGAAGGCATCGGCATTGAAACCGGTTTGATGACTACCATTCACTCCTATACCGCCACTCAAAAGACGGTAGACGGTCCTTCCAAAAAAGACTGGCGTGGTGGCCGCGCTGCGGCAATCAATATCATTCCTTCCACCACCGGCGCTGCCAAGGCTGTGGGCGAAGTATTACCGGCTACCAAGGGCAAATTAACCGGAATGTCTTTCCGGGTACCGACCCCAGATGTATCAGTCGTCGATTTAACCTTCAGAGCGACCCGGGATACCTCAATCGAAGAAATCGACTCCTTAATGAAGAAAGCAGCCGCTTCCTACATGAAAGGAATTTTGGGAGTTGCCGATGAAGAAGTCGTATCCACTGACTTCGTTCATGACAATCGTTCTTCAATCTATGATTCCCTCGCCACTCTCCAAAACAACCTTAAAGGTGAAAAACGCTTCTTTAAAGTTGTTTCCTGGTATGATAACGAATGGGGTTATTCCAACCGTGTTGTTGATTTATTAACCTATATGATTAGTAAGTAATTTAAAAGTCGGGGGCAAGGGGCCAGGAGTCAGAAGAATAAACCATATTGAAGCAATCAGCTTTTTGTTTGGTTTTCAATTCTGACTTTTGGAAACCGGCTCCTAAATTCGTTTTTAAATGAGAGGAGGCTGGTTAACCGATGAATAAAATGACAATTAATGATATTGATGTGAAAGGAAAACGGGTTTTAGTCAGAGTTGATTTTAATGTTCCCGTTGACGATAAGGGGAATATTACCGATGATCGCCGGATTAAAGCGGCAATCCCTACCATCAAAACATTAGCCGATCGTGGCGCGAAGGTTATTCTGGTTTCCCATTTTGGCCGTCCCAAAGGGGGCCCGGATAATAAATACCGGATGGATAATATGGCCAAAAGACTTGGGGAATTAATGGGCACAACCATTGTGAAAGTCAATGATTGTATTGGCGATGAACCTAAAAATGCAATCGCAAATTTGGTTCCCGGTGGAATTGTCTTACTTGAAAATGTACGGTTTTATAAAGAAGAAGAAGCCAATGATGAAGGGTTTGCGAAAAAACTTTCCGAGTTGGCCGATGTTTATGTAAATGATGCCTTTGGTACGGCTCACAGAGCTCATGCTTCAACCGCCGGAGTGGCTAAGTTTCTAAAACCGGCAGTTTCCGGATACTTAATGCAAAAAGAAATCGATATCATGGGTAAAGCCCTTTCCAATCCCGAGAGACCCTTCGTCGCCATCCTTGGCGGCGCTAAAGTTGCTGATAAATTAGGTGTTATCAAAAATTTATTGGAGAAAGTGGACACCCTGATTATCGGTGGTGGCATGGCATATACATTTTTGAAAGCCCAAGGCAGTGAAATAGGTAAATCCTTGCTGGACGCCGAAAAAATCGATTTTGCCAAAGAAATGATTGCCGAAGCCAAATCAAAAGGCGTTCAACTTTTATTGCCGGTAGATACAGTCGTAACCGATGATTTCAAAAATCCGACCCTTTCCAAAACAGTAGCTTCCAATGAAATTCCCTCTGAATTACAGGGAGTTGATATCGGGCCGGAAACCATCAAAATTTTCTCCAAGGCAATCGTTGATGCCAAAACCGTTGTTTGGAACGGTCCGATGGGTGTTTTTGAAGTCGCTCAGTTTGCCGTTGGAACCCGTGCGGTTGCCGAAGCTTTAACAAAATGCAAAGGCACTTCAATAGTTGGTGGCGGTGATTCCGCGGCAGCTGTTGAACAAATGGGCTTTGCGGAAAAAGTATCCCACGTCTCCACTGGCGGCGGAGCTTCTTTGGAGTTCCTTGAAGGAATTGAATTACCGGGTATTGCCGTTTTAACGGATAAATAATAAGGCATAAAGATTATACAAGGCCCGGATATGTCTATCCGGGTCTACTATTAATTTTAGAGGTGAATATCAATGCGTAAACCAATTATCGCTGGTAACTGGAAAATGAATAAAACCATTCCCGAGGCTAAGACGTTGGTATCTGGTTTGGTGGGTAAACTTGCAGGCAAAAATGACGTTGAAGTAGTCTTTTGTCCGCCATTTACCGCATTAAGCACGGTGAAAGAATTAATCAAGGGAACTCCTTATGGACTTGGCGCCCAGGATTTATTTTGGAAAGAGCAGGGTGCTTACACCGGAGAAGTATCACCGTTGATGTTAAAGGATATCGGCTGTGATTATGTGATTATCGGCCATTCGGAACGGCGCCAGTATTTTGGAGAGACCGATGAAACAGTGAACCAGAAAGTAAAAGCCGCCTTGTCGGTTGACATAAAGCCCATTATCTGTGTGGGCGAGTCTCTTGCTCAACGCGAAGCCGGTGAAACCGATGCCTTGATTAAGGGGCAGACCGAAAAAGCTTTAAAGGATATTGATGTTGCTGCAATTCCGACCATTGTCATTGCTTATGAGCCGATTTGGGCTATTGGCACCGGGAAATCGTCCAGTGCGGCCGATGCCAATCAGGTTATCGGATTAATCCGGAATACGGTGGCAAAACTCTATGGTCAGGCTGTAGCCGACCAAATTCGGATTCAGTATGGCGGCAGTGTAAAACCTGAAAACATCAAAGAATATATGAGCCAACCGGAAATCGATGGCGCTTTGGTTGGTGGCGCAAGTTTGGAAGTGGATTCGTTCTTAAAATTGATTCAATATTAAAGTTCACAAGGGGTGAAATATTATGAGTTTCAGACCTGCTGCACTCATCATTTTAGATGGTTGGGGGCTCAATCCACGGGAAGACGGCAATGCCATTAAGCACGCCAATACCCCTTTTTTGAAAAGTTTATTTGCCAAATACCCTTCGGCAACTCTTTTAACCTCCGGTGAAGCCGTTGGTTTACCAGAGGGGCAAATGGGCACATCCGAAGTCGGCCATTTGAATATCGGCGCCGGACGTGTTGTTTATCAAAGTCTGGTCCGAGTTTCCAAAGCCCTTCGTGAGGGCCAATTTAAGCAAAATAAGGTTTTTATGGAGCTAATCCAATATGCAGTAAAAGAGAATCGGCCTCTGCATTTGATGGGCTTAGTTTCACCGGGTGGTGTTCATAGTCATACGGAACATCTTTATGGCCTTCTCCAGTTAGCCAAAGAACTTGGCGTTCAAGAGGTTTATATCCACGCGTTTTTAGATGGCCGGGATACTCCTCCTTCCAGTGCCAAGGATTACTTGGAAAAATTGGAAAAGGTTTGCCAGGAAAAAGGAATTGGCAGGATCGCTACCATCGGCGGCCGTTATTATGGTATGGACCGCGATAAACGATGGGACCGTGTTGAAAAAGCTTATGCTGCAATGGTTTATGGAGAAGGAGAAACGGCTAATTCATCCTTGGAGGCTGTAACCAACTCTTATGCCAAAGAAGTTACCGATGAATTTGTTTTACCGACCGTTATGATGAAAAATGGCAAACCCTTAGCAACCATTAAAAATGGCGATCCGGTTATATTCTTTAATTTCCGGCCTGATCGGGCCCGGGAGATTGCCAGGGCTTTCGTAGATCCTGATTTTGACGGGTTTAAGAGGAAGACAGGTTTTGTAGAACCACATTTTGCCTGCATGACTCAATATGATGAAACGCTGAAAGTGCCATTAATTTTCCCGCCTGAAGAAAAATTGCAGAATATTTTGGCGGAAGTTTTAGGGAAAAATGGGTTAAAACAATTGCGGATTGCCGAGACCGAAAAATATGCCCATGTGACTTTCTTTTTTAATGGGGGAGTGGAACAACCTTATCCCTTGGAAGAAAGGGTCTTAATTCCTTCACCGAAAGTCGCAACCTATGATTTAAAACCCGAAATGAGCGCACTTGAAGTCACCGATGGGGTGCTGGCGGAAATCGAAAAAGACAAATTTGACGCTATCATTATGAATTATGCCAACTGCGATATGGTTGGACATACTGGAATTTTTGCCGCAGCTCAAAAGGCAGTTGAAACAGTCGATGCTTGCCTGTCCAAAGTCGTACCGGCCATTTTAGCCAAAGGTGGCGCAATAATCATTACAGCAGACCACGGTAATGCGGAACAAATGGTTGATTATCAAACCAAAGAGCCCTTTACAGCCCATACAACCTTTCCGGTTCCAGTTATTGTGGTGGGGGCTGGTGAAAATATTAAAGTTCGGGACGGAATTTTAGCGGATTTGGCTCCTACCTTATTGCAATTGCTTGATATTCCAAAACCTTCGGAGATGACCGGTGAAACCTTAATTCAAAAAGGGTAATTCATTTTCAAAACCGCCGGAGCGGACAAACGAAATGAGATTCCTCGCAAATTTGAGGAATACGACTTGTTCGGTTCATATTTTTAATATAAACGGTTATCTTAATTTTGGAATCGTGGAAAACAAGAAATAAAAAGGGGAGGAATATTCAATGACATCTATTGTAGATGTTTACGCACGGGAAATACTTGATTCACGTGGTAATCCCACCGTAGAGGTTGAGGTAGAATTGGCTGATGGCAGCACTGGACGCGCAGCTGTTCCTTCGGGAGCTTCTACCGGCGCATTTGAAGCCGTTGAATTGCGAGATGGAGATAAAAGCCGCTATTTAGGAAGAGGAGTCCAAAAAGCGGTCGAAAACGTTAATGATGAAATAGCTTCCGAGGTTGTTGGACTTGACGCTTTAGACCAGGTTACCGTAGATAAATTGATGATTGAATTGGACGGTACACCGAATAAAGCAAAATTAGGCGCTAATGCAATATTAGGGGTTTCCTTAGCAGTTGCTAAAGCGGCTGCCAATAGTTTGGCCCTCCCTTTATACCGCTATTTGGGTGGTGTGAATGCCAAAAATCTGCCTGTACCGATGATGAATATTTTAAATGGTGGTAAACACGCGGATAATAGTGTCGATTTACAGGAATTTATGGTCATGCCGGTCGGCGCCGAGAGCTTTTCGGAATGCCTCCGTTGGGGCACAGAGATCTTTCATGCCTTAAAAAAAGTATTAAAAGATAAGGGCTATGGAACCGCAGTTGGTGATGAAGGTGGCTATGCTCCAAATTTAAAGAGCAATCAGGAAGCGCTTGATGTTATTATGGAAGCCATAAGCGCAGCTGGATTCAAACCGGGCGAACAAATCATGATTGCCATGGACCCTGCTTCCACAGAGTTGTGGGATGAAGCCAAGAAAAAAGGGGAAGAGGGCAAATATTTCTTCTGGAAGTCGAATATGATGAAAACTTCCGCGGAAATGGTTGATTTTTACGCTGATCTCGCTAAAAACTATCCCATCATTTCAATCGAAGATGGAATGGCCGAGGAAGACTGGGATGGTTGGAAGATGATAACCGAGAGACTTGGAAAGACGGTACAACTAGTCGGCGATGACCTGTTTGTTACCAATACCGAGCGTTTAAGCAAAGGAATCCAATTAGGAGTTGCCAATTCAATCCTTATCAAGGTAAATCAAATTGGTACTTTGACTGAAACCCTGGATGCGATTGAAATGGCGAAACGGGCCGGTTATACTGCCATTGTATCCCATCGTTCCGGTGAAACGGAAGATACCACTATTGCTGATATTGTGGTTGCCACCAATGCCGGACAGATTAAAACCGGAGCGCCATCCCGTACCGATCGGGTGGCCAAATATAATCAATTATTGCGGATAGAGGATTTATTGGCTAGTGAAGCCATATATCCGGGAAAATCAGCTTTTTATAATGTCAAGCGTTAAAATTACTTGTAGATTCTAGCCCGATGTGCTAAAATAGGTGAGTACAAATTGGGTTGGAGGTGCCATTTGTGAAATTAGTTATTCAAATTATTTTATTTGTTATTGCGATAGCTCTTACAGCAATCATTATTTTACAACCCAGTAAAGGCGAGGGGTTGGGAGCAATTGGCTCGGGTGGCCAGATGTTTTTCTCCAAAAATAAGGCTCTGGAAAAATTGTTAGATAAAGCTACGATGTGGCTTGCGATTGTTTTTGGTCTGTTATTGATTTTGGTTGAGGTATGGGACAGATTTTTTTAGACTGTGCTTCAGTCATCAATGGGCAAATGCAGTAATTTTGAAGAGAAGGGCTTATGCCCTTTTTTTTTATCTAAAGCTAGGAAATTCCAATAACTGAGATGAAGGCAGCAGGATAATGAAAAAACGCGTCGAACCTATAATTATAGTGCATTAGAGGGGGTTAAACTCTTGAGCTTAAAGAATCGATTCCAAAGTATTAAGCTAAAATTGCTGTTTACCATCGCCGTTATGTTGTTGTTATCATTGGCTATCAGTAATTTTATCACATCGCTTGGTATCCGTATTGGGGTTGCAGTTTTTTTAATGGTTTTGTTCTTATTTCTCAGTAATTATTTGCTCAATAAAATGATTTTAGCTCCATTACGGATTTTTACCATGTTTGCGGAGAAGAGTTCCGATAAAGATCTTAGTTATAAAATAGAATTAAATACCAAAGATGAATTTGAAATCTTAGGGAATTCATTAAATTTGATGGTGCAAAACTTGCGGGGTATTTTGGAAGAAAACCTGCAGTCTTCGGAACAATTGGCATTCGCTGCTTCAGAAATGTCTTCCATGACCGAAAAGGTGGATCAGGCTGCTCAAGAGATTACCAAAACCATGGAACAAATGTCCAAGGTCACGGAAGATCAATATCAAAATGTTCAACTTTCAGCCGCTGCATCTCAACAAATGGCTCAAACGGCCCAACAGGTAGCCAGTGAAGCCCAAAAAGCCGCCGGCCTTTCATCGCAGGTTTCACAACGGGCCCGTAATGGTGAAGATATTATTCAAGAAATCAGTACCAAGATTTTGCAATTAAAGGAAACTGTCGATAATTCAGCTGAAGTTGTAAGAAGACTGGGTAAAAGTTCGGTTGAAATCGGTAAAATCGTTGATGTTATCCGCGGAATTTCCAGACAAACTAACCTTTTGGCATTAAACGCCGCTATTGAAGCCGCCCGCGCCGGCGAACACGGTCGTGGTTTCTCGGTTGTTGCCGATGAGGTAAGGAGTTTGGCAGAACAATCAACCAATTCAGCAATTCAAATTGTTGCTTTAATCAATGATATTCAAACCGAGACTCAAACAGCAGTCGATACAATGGAAATTGGTACCCAAGTGGTTGATGAAGGGACTCGGTTAACTCTTTCCGCGCGGGAAGCTTTTAATGAAATTACTCAATCCGTCAATCAAACCGTGAATACGATTCATGAAATCGCGGCGGCTTCAGAGGAACAAGCAGCCAGCAGTCAGGAAATGACGGGGACTATGGAGACAGTTGCAGCCATTGCCAAGCAAAACGTGAGTGGAGCCAATCAAGTGGCTACTGCAACCAAAGAACAGCGGGTTAATATGGAGAACCTTTTAATGTCCGCTGCGCAGTTGGAGCAGATGGCCGAGAGCCTGACCTCGATGGTTGGACGGTTTAAAGTAAAAGCCGATTTTCAGCGTTGTTGGAGGGTTAATGATTGTAACTGGGTTAATTGTCCGGCTTATCAGAGTAAAGAGGAAAAATGCTGGCTGATTCCGGATACTCTTTGCCCGGATGGTGTTCCCAACGGCTCAATTACCGAGAAACGAACCATGTGTCATAACTGTGAAGTTTTTCAAATTAATAATAAGAAATCGACCAAAGACGCTGAGGTATAAAATATTTAACACCGGAAAAAACTTCCGGTGTTTTATTTTTGTCTCTTTTTGGGTTATCTTTCGAAAGAATTCGCTCAGGGTATCAAAATTATGAAATGATGTTTGGTAACAATTTAGACAGGTGGGTGTCATTAGAGTGGAAATTGATCAGTACTGTTTTGCTTGTGGGAAGGATAATCCCCTCGGTCTTAAATTAAAATTCGAACATACTCCCGAAGGGGTTCTGGCCAATTTCATGCCGGTACGGGAATTTCAAGGTTTTGTTAACATTCTTCATGGCGGCATTATTGTAACATTGATGGATGAAGCCATGGCCCAAGCTGTTATGGCCAAAGGTTATCAGGGGGTTACGGCCCGTATGGAAATAAAGTTTGAAAAGCCGGTTGTCATGGGCGAAATGGTTGAGGTGCGCGGACAAATTCTTTGGGAGAAGAGAAAGATAATCAAAGCCAGTAGTGAAGTTATACAAGACGGGGAAACTAAAGCTCAGGCTGTGGCTGATTTTTTTATTACCGGACTTTATACTGAAAACTAACTACTTTTTATTGAAAGATGGATAAAAAGTAAAAACATTGCATAATTATCAAAAAAACATTTTAGGCCAGTTGAGTATTTTTTTCATTTTGCAACAATATCGTAACATTATGAATATGTAAATTCAATTGCAAACAATAAAATGCCTGTTTATAATTAATATGTCCAACCAACAGTGGAGAAATATGTGCTACAAATTGTCTCTACAATAAAAATGGTTGAGGGGAGGCATAACCCGGTGTTAATTTTGGTCATCAACAGTGGTAGTTCTTCTCTAAAATACAAGCTTTATCAGATGCAAACTGAAACTGTTTTAGCCGCCGGACTGGTCGAACGTATTGGTAGTACCAGTGGTAATGCTGCAATTTGCCATCAAATAAAAGATGGCGATAAGATCAAATTCGAACAGAAAATTAATAACCATAATGAAGCATTAAAAACTGTCGTGGATTTTTTAGTGAACCCTGAAACCGGAATCATCAAATCGTTAGAAGAGATAAAAGCTGTTGGCCATCGAGTCCTGCATGGAGGGGAAATTTTTTCCAGCGCAGTGATAGTAGGAGATAAAGAGCTAGACCAAATGGAAAGTCTGAGAGAACTGGGTCCGTTACATATGCCGGCAAATATCATGGGCATAAGGGCCTGTCGGGATTTAATGCCGAACACTCCTCAAATTGCTGTTTTTGATACCGCTTTTCATCAGACAATGCCCCGAAGTTCATTCCTATACGCATTACCTTACGAATATTACGAAAAATATCAAGTTCGCCGCTATGGATTCCATGGTACTTCACACCGTTATGTATCTCAAAGGGCTGCTCAAATTGTGGGGAAAAATTTGGCCAAGCTTAAGATGATCACCCTGCATTTAGGCAATGGCAGTAGCTTAGCAGCGATTAAAGAAGGCAAATGTTACGATACGACAATGGGTTTCACCCCCTTGGCCGGTTTGGTTATGGGTACCCGTTGCGGTGATATCGATCCGGCAATTGTTCCCTTTTTGCTCAATACTTTAAAGTTAACCCCTAATGAAGTCGATAACTTAATGAATAAGAAGAGCGGATTTTTAGGAATGGCTGGATTTAGCGATATGCGCGATATACAGAAAGCTCGTGAGGATGGTAATCCAAGAGCTCAGGATGTATATGATATTTTCATGCATAATTTGGTAAAAAATGTCGGAGCTTATTATGCTGAAATGGGTGGTCTTGATGTCATGGTTTTTGCCGGAGGAATCGGTGAAAACGATAGTGTTACAAGGGCAGATCTTTGTCACCAATTAACTCACCTGGGTGTGGAGTTTGATGAAAAGAAAAATGACGATGCTCGCGGCAAGGAAGTTATTATTAGTAAACCCCGTTCCAAAGTAACGGTGATGGTCGTGCCGACTAATGAAGAGTTAATGATTGCCAAGGATGCTTATGAATTGATTCATGCCTAAAGTTTTGTCAAATACAAACCCCTGCCTTAGTTGTGAAATTTTATTTTATTTCTAAGGAAGGGGTTTTTTATCGGATTTTATCCGAGAGACCATACTTTCCGAAAGTAGCAGGAAAATATACCTCATTGACAATTTCTTAGTTCATGCTATAATTATTTGGCAACTGTGGTGAGGTGAAATAGGATGGCCGATAAAGCGCGCGAGGAAAGAAAAAGAATATCGGAAAACCGTCGGGCCAGGCATGAATATTTTATTGAGGAAACTTTTGAGACCGGTATTGTTTTAACCGGCACCGAGGTGAAATCATTACGGCTTGGCAAAGGCAATCTACAGGATAGTTTTGCCCAGATCACCAACAACGAGGTTTTATTGCACAATTGCCACATCAGTCCTTATGATTTCGGCAACCGTTTCAACCATGAGCCTTTACGTACCCGGAAGCTTTTAATGCATAAGACGGAGATTCGCCGTTTGTTTGCCAAAACCCGGGAACAAGGATTAACCTTAATTCCTTTACAGATGTATTTTAACGAAAAGGGCCGGGTGAAAGTGGAACTGGCGCTGGCCAAAGGTAAAAAGCTTTATGATAAACGGGAAGATATCGCCGCGCGGGATGCCAAAAGGGATATAGATAGGGCAATAAGAGAAAAGGGAAAAGGGTAAAACATTAAGTATGGTTTATTCTTCGATCTTTTTAGGCTTTTTCATCATAACATGATATAATAAATTAGTTAGTTTACAGTTCAGAAAGAAGAGGAATTTTTTTCTCTTCACCAGTTACACTTTACTTTAAATCGGGGGCGACCGGTTTCGACGGGGAGTGTGGTGGCAAGGATAGCGGGTCGAGGTGCTGTGGCCTCGTTAAACTGCAGCAAGCACATTAAGTGCCAATAACAATTTAGCTTTAGCTGCTTAATTAAGTAGCCGTCCAAACCGAGCTTAACCTGGGAGGTCGGGGCGGGCGTCAAATAAACCAGGATGCTCACTGTTCAATTCTCGGAGAACGGTGCTAAGATTATCGAGATAGCCGACGGCCAGTTTGTCTGTAGACGGGCTGAAGGCGAAATCTAAATTACAGTCTGAACCCGGAGAAGTCTTTGTTGTTACCTTTTCGGACGGGGGTTCGACTCCCCCCGCCTCCACCAAATATTAAACTAATTTTAGAGGCGAACGCCTCGACCAAATTTAAAGATAAAACCAGCCTAAAGGCTGGTTTTTTTGTTGTGCATTTGAAAACCATCGGCTAAGCCTATAATAGAAATAGGAAATTATTTTTGGCCATCGATTAGTTTTTCAATTAACATAATTATTTTATTGGATATTTGCAAGCATTCCTCCGTATCCTGTTTGCTGACAATAAGAGGATCAACCGCGGGATATCGGGTTTCAATATAAAAGGTGTTTATTAAGGCCATATCTTTTAAAAACTCTCCAAAGGATTGGTCTTGCATAATTGCTTTTTTACAAAGCTTAACCAGATTATGTCCTTCCTGAAGTTCTCCCGTCATATGGATTAGGTAGCCTTTTAAATATTTTTCAACGGCTTGCTGGCAATGAAAACAAACGATCTCATTATCCGCATCGTGTTCAAATAAAATCCTGGCGCTCTTTAAATCCTTTTGCGCCATGATCAGCCACTCATTATATTTTGTCGTATCAACCAATCAAACTCACCCCGGTTTTATTAATGATACCGGCAAAAGTGGCTTTATCATCCTTATATTTTCCCCACTCCTCCGGTGTATAAATCACTAAATCAACATCATAATCCAGGTTGATCAAAATATCACGGATCGTTTTTCTTTTATCTTCCGTTTGCATAATGAGGCAAAGATCAATATCGCTGCTTCGGGTAACTCTGCCCTTGGCGCAAGAACCGAAGAGAATAATATCTAAAGGATGATACGTATTGAAGATCTGGTTTTTTATCGTTTCAATCTCACTATCGAAGGGACACATTCACAGTACACACGCTTTCTCAACGATTATCAAATTTATTATTTTACGCGATTTTAGTAGTAAGCATTTTTATTTATTATACCACAGGGCGGCGATGATTGAGTATATATCATTATGAATTCCTTGTCCCATGTAGAAATTCGGTATACATAAACTTTATTATCATTTCAACTAAATCGTATAAGCAGCCAGAAGTAATCGACTTTATATTTTCCCACGGATTTTTTCCTTTAACCTTTGTTTTATTTCATGAATAAAATTGCCGGTTCTCCATTTAATCTTTTTGAAGGGTTTTCCGTTTAATTTGTTTAAAGAATAAGCATAATTCTGTGGCTTTATCCCGCCAAAAGATGTTAAATTAGGTGAAAACAAACCGGAAATTATCATAGAAGCCACTAGAGGAGAAATTGGAATGGACAAATGGTTTACAACGGAAAAAATTGACGAGGACACATTTGTTCTCAGCGAGTACCGGCATTGGGAAGAAACGCATTGTTATTTGCTCATCGGAACGGAAAAATCGCTCCTGATCGACACGGGCCTTGGTATCTGCAATATTTATGACGAAGTGATAAAACTGACCGGTAAACCGATCACCGCCGTGGCAACCCATATTCACTGGGATCACATCGGCGGCCATAAATACTTCCCGGATTTCTACGCCCATGAGGATGAGTTGAATTGGTTGAATGGAGAGTTTCCCCTGACCATGGAGCAGATCAAGCGCATGGTGGTTGATCGCTGTGTTCTGCCGGAAGGATATGACGTAGACAACTATGAATTCTTTCAGGGAACACCTACAAGAGTACTGAATGATAATGACGGGATCGACATTGGCGGGCGTGTCCTGCGGGTACTGCATACGCCCGGCCATTCACCGGGGCATATGTGCTTTTATGAACAGGAGCGGGGTTATATTTTCACAGGCGATCTGGTTTACAAAGATACATTGTTTGCCTATTATCCCTCTACTGACCCGGAAGCCTATCTGAAATCAATCGAGCGCGTTGCCGCGCTTCCGGTCAGTCGGGTTTTGCCGGCCCATCATAGTCTGGACATCCAGCCTGAAATACTCCCCAGAATGCGGGATGCTTTCCGTCAGTTGAAATCGGAAGGCAGACTGCACCACGGTAGCGGAACTTTTGAATACAAAGATTTTGCGATTTGGTTGTAATTCAGTCCGAAAGCACAGCCCCGTCACAACCAAAAATATAAATTCAAAGCTCGCGGATATTTTTGCAGGGTGAGGGGTGAAGTTTAAAAGTGAAAGTTGTAGATACCGGTTTCGAAAGCAATCATAAAATTAAAAATTCCATCGTTTTCCGTTTCGGATTCTGCTGATTTCAGCCTCGGAAACGCCAAATTTTGCACTTAGCCTTTTCAAAGTTATGGCCTGATGCTCACGGATATATTGGATATCATCCTCCGTGAGTTTTTTGTTGCGCCGGTATGGTTGATTTAGCTTGGGAGGGAGCTTTAATCGGATCGCTTTCTGTATCCGATGTTATCATAACAAAAAACTTAACCATCCCTTAACTTTCATTTCTAAATTCTAAAGTATATTGAGTGGAAGGACGATAGATAAAGTGCTGGTAGAAGGATTATTAGGCGAAAAATAAAAAGAATTTTAAGATTTGGCCCCGAATTTAGAGAACAAAATGATATGGAAATTTTTTATCCAAAAAACCGGAATGACCTACCAGTATTTGCTTCCAAGTTAAGAATACGTTCCCCGCGATAAGACAACCAATGAGGAGTTAACAAAATGAAGTGGCAAATTCGGACATCTATGACCTTCCGCACCAAAGCGATTTTAGTGGTCTGCCTCGTTTCCTTATTATCTCTGGCAATCGTTTCCGTCATCAACTATTCCTTTTCCTACCGGAGCATTGCGGCAGAGTCCAAACAAACCATGACGGAAGCTGCGGCTAAATACGCCGCAATCATCAATGGCTGGCTAAGCCAACAAGGTAAAGTGGTCGATGAGATGGAAAATGATCTTGAGCGCAACGGGAAGTTTGATGACAAGTATTTAATGGACTGGCTAATTGCCAAAATGAAAAGCAATCCGTCCTTTGGCGACGCCTATATCGGATTCAACGACAAGCGATTCATTGACGGCGGCGGCTGGCAGCCTCCGGCGGATTTTGATTGCACTCGGCGTCCTTGGTATCTTCAAGCCATCGCCAACAAGCAACTGACCTTTACCGAACCCTATCGGGACGGGGTGACCGGTAAGATGGCGGTTTCAATCGGCAAACCCATAAACTATCATGGGGCAGTGATCGGGATTATGGCCGTGGACATCTATGTCGACTACTTGACCGATATGGTGAAAAAAGCCAAGATGGGCAGGGACAGCTATGCGTTTCTATTGGATGATCAGAACAACTATCTGGTCCATCCCTTCGCTGATTTCCAACCCACCGAAAAAGGTTTTCAGAAGATCGACTCCGTGCTGGACGGCAGGTTTAAATCGATGGCCGCTCAGTTAGGTCAGAAACAAGCCTTTTTAGCCTCTGCCCAGGATTATGATAATACCAAGAAGTATTTTGTAATGGCGCCGGTTCCGGCGGTACAATGGACCTTCGGTTTTGCAATGCCCGAAGCGGAATTTGCCAAAAAACTCAGTGGACTGATCCTTGGTTTTTTGATCGCCGCGGCGGTGTCGTTGCTCATCGCCTTCCTCCTGGCCTACTTCTTTGTGGATGGTCTGATACTTTCATTGAATAAAATGGTGACCTCATTACATGAGATTGCCCGGGAAGTCGCAGCCGCCTCGACTCAGCTATCGGCTGCTTCAGGGCAACTATCTCAAGGAAGTGCCGAGCAGGCGTCGGCTATTGAAGAAACATCATCAACCATGCAAGAAGCGGCTTCAATGTTCAAACAAAGTCATGTCAATACGAGCCAAGCGGCCCGCCATTCCGGGCAGGCCAAGGAATCAGCCGATAAAGGCGGTTCCGAGATGCAAGAAATGATGAACTCAATGGAGGAAATTAAAAAGTCCAGTGATGAGATAGCCAAGATTATCAAAGTTATCGATGAAATCGCTTTTCAAACAAATATCCTGGCGTTAAACGCTGCAATAGAAGCTGCGCGGGCCGGGGAAGCGGGAATGGGATTTGCAGTGGTGGCTGAGGAAGTGAGAAATCTTGCCCAAAGAAGCGCTCAGGCGGCCAAAGATACCACCGCCATCATTGAATCCAACATTGAACTGTCTTCCAAAGGGGTTTTGGTTGCCCGAAGGGTACGGGAAGTTTTGACGGAAATAACCAGCCAGTCCGGTAAGGTTAATGACTTAATGAATGAAATATCTGCCGCTGGCCAGGAACAAGCCCGGGGAATTGAGCAAGTGAGTAAGGCCATGACTCAAATCGAAACGGTAACCCAGCAAAATGCCGCCAGTGCCGAAGAAAGCGCATCAGCGTCCGGAGAGTTAAATGCCCAGGCCGACAGTATGAGAAAGATTGTCCAGGAATTATCGGAGCTTGTTCATGGAGCCGAAAGCATACGGCAGAAAAATATTACCCCTGTTGGGCATGGGATGTCCATTCCGAATCGAAAATGAGGATTCGATTAAATTTATAGTTTTTGAAGCCTATTATCATACAAAATATCAGTCCCGGCGAAAGCCGGGGCTTTTTTCATTTCAATAAGCGCTTGTTGGAAGAGTTTCAAAAGATTGGCGCTTATTACCTCCTGAATTTATGCGGTGTACAGCCGGTTAATTTTTTGAAGGTGCGGATGAAATTGGTATAGTCGTTGAATCCCGCTTGGGTGCAAGCATGACTGACCGACGCGCCTTGGGCAAGGACTTCTTTGGCAATGGCAATCTTTTTGAGCAGAATGTAGTGATGAATGGTGAGACCCGTCTCTTTCTTGAATAGATGACTTAAGTAATAATGGTCGATGGAGAAATGGCGGGCCAAGCTAACAAGGGTCATTTCTTCTTCCAGATGGCTCTCCATGTATTGCATGACCGTGGCGATAAAGGCGGAGGGCGCCGGCGACAAATCCGACTTATGCAAATGGAACTGGTGGTTGATCAGCACCAAAAGCTCCGTCAGGTAGGACAGGGTCAGCACGTCGTGCCCGAAGGATGGACGGGTAAAGACATGAAACAACTTTTCCGCCAAATCGATTACAGTTTCCAGTTGTTCCTCGCTAACTATAATCATATTGTCACAGCCAAATTTGCGGTTTTGAAAACATGCCAGCAGGTTGGTCTGGGGTGTGCATAAATCGCGAATCGGTCTATGGTCAAAATGAATCGCGTACCGTTCGTAGGGTATCTTTCCATGGTAATCGGCCCGATGGGATTCCCGGTCATTGATAATCATAATTTGCCCACGCCGGGGCTGGTAGCGGACGCTTTCCACATAAAAGTCAGTATCCCCGCTGATAAACACATAGATTTCATAGTCCGCGTGGCAATGAAAGGGGGCGTTGTTGGGCTGGGTATCGATAAAATGCTGAACGTCCAAGCGTTTTTTAATCGCTTTATAGTTGTCTTCCTGGTTCATGCCCACTCCTTATGACAATTTACGCATGTTTCTTCGCAAATTGCGCAGAGAACTTGCTGCTATTTTGTAATATTATTTTAATTATAGAGTAAAAAGTAAGTTAAAACAATATGAACAATTCATTTCACAAGCGTGGCATTTCCTTGAATGAATGAGAACGAGCGGAGGGACCATTCTTTTTAGGAAAAAAGGGGGGAGATTTATGATTGGTATTGCAATTATTGGGACCGGCGTGATCGCAGATGCGCACATCCGGGCTTATCTGGCTTTTGGGAACCAATGCAAGATTCTGGCGCTGTGCGATATTTTGCCGGACAAGGCAAAACAGCAGATAGAAAAGTACCAGCTGAAGGAGGCGGTAGTCTACAGTTCCTATCGGGAATTTCTGGCGATACCTGAAATCAATCTGGTCAGTATCTGTACCCCGCCCTTTACCCATGCGCGGATTGCGATCGACTGTATGGAAGCGGGTAAACACGTGTTGGCGGAAAAACCGATGGCCTCCTCTCTGGCGGAATGTGATCAGATGATTGCCGCCGCGAAACGGGCAGGCAGGTATTTAAGTATCATCGCTCAAAACCGTTTTATCCCGGACAACTGGAAACTCAAAAGTATTTTAAGTTCGGATTTTATTGGAAAACCCCTCTTTGGGCAGGTGGAATCTTTTTGGTATCGCGGAGCCGGCTATTATGACCTGTGGTGGCGGGGAACTTGGGAAAAGGAAGGCGGAGGCTGTACTTTAAACCATGCCATCCATCAGATCGATTTACTGAACTGGATAATGGGTCTCCCCAAACAAGTGACGGCGGTCATTGGAAATGTGGCCCATAACAATTCCGAGGCGGAAGACGTATCAGCGGCAATCCTGATCTACGAAAGCGGCGCTATCGTCACCCTCACCTCCGCCCTGGTGGTCCACGGCGAAGGTCAACGGCTGACATTTCAATGCGAAAAAGCCGGGGTCGCCTCGCCATGGCAAGCGAATGCGAGCCGCGCCACGGTCAATGGTTATCCTGATCTCAATCCTGCTTTTACCCGGAAATTGCAGCAATATTTTGACGAGCTCCCCGCGCCGGAACATTTGAGGCACGAAGGACAAATCGGAGACATGCTCCGTTGTGTTCAAATCGGCGGGCAACCTGTGGCTGGTAGCATGGACGGCAGACTTGCCGTTGAGGTCGTCGCTGCGATCTATAAATCCGCTTTTACAAGGGCCACGGTCACCTTGCCCCTGGCAGAGGATGATCCCTTTTATACGAAGCAAGGGTTACTGGCAAGCGTCAGCCGCTTCCACGAAAAAAAACAGTCGGGGGAAAGGCCGCAAAACACCGGTCTAACACTTTAAAACCTTATGCTTTTTTGAAACTTTAGGAGGATAACACAAAATGCAACCTGTTCGTGACCTTTGCTGGCTCACTAAACAAAAAAAACCGGGCGCGTTTTCAACATTTTCCATCGCCAGCGACGGGCCGCTGGCAAAAACCATCCAAAGAGAATTTCCCCAGCTGTGTAAAGGGGTAACGCAAGTCAACGGCGAAGCCTCGGTCCGTTTTATCCTGGTTAACGATGCAATCCTCGGCAATGAAGGCTTCATCATCACCAAAACCACTGACGGATTCACCATACGGGGCGTCAGCGAGACGGCCCTACTTTATGGTATGTTCGCCTTGCACCGGTTGGTTAATTCAGATGCCGATACCTTTCCCTATCGTTCCGTTCCGGACCAACATCTCCGGATGCTCAATCACTGGGATAACTTTGACGGCTCCATCGAAAGGGGTTACGCCGGAGAATCTATTTACTATGAGAATAACCGTTTTCGGGGCGATTTGGAGTTGGTTCGTCAATACGCCAGGCTCCTGGCTTCGGTGGGTATTAACGCCGTTTCCATCAACAATGTGAATGTCAAGAAGCTGGAAGCCGCCTTTATAACGAACGCACTGCCTGATATTAAAGAAATTGCGGGTGTTTTCGCTGCTTATGGAATCAAAACTTTCCTTTGCATTAATTATGCGGCGCCTATGAGAGTGGGCGGGCTGCCCTCGGCTGACCCCCTCGATCCGGCGGTCATCCGTTGGTGGGAACGGGCCGTGGCGGGGATCTACGCGGCAATTTCTGATTTTGCGGGTTTTCTGGTGAAAGCTGACTCTGAAGGAGAACCGGGACCCCTTACTTATGGCAGAAATCACGCCGAAGGCGCCAACATGCTGGCGCGGGTGGTCAGCCCTTACGGGGGGATCGTCATCTGGCGTTGTTTTGTTTACAATTGCGTCCAGGATTGGCGGGCCCGGACTGTAGATCGGGCCCGGGCCGCTTATGATATTTTCAAACCACTGGACGGGTGTTTCGACGATAATGTGGTCTTGCAGATTAAAAACGGGCCGATTGATTTTCAGATTCGGGAACCCAATTCCCCCTTGTTTGGAGCGCTGGAAAAGACCAACCAGATTTTGGAGTTTCAAGTGACCCAGGAATATACGGGGCAGCAACGGCATGTATGCTATCTGGTTCCCCTGTGGAAAGAGACGCTGGATTATGACACCAAGCATGGATCAGGGGCATATATCAAGAACGTCATTGGGACACAGTCGCCGAAGCCCGCCAATAGCGGCGTATCTGCCGTGGTTAATGTGGGGATGGACGCCAACTGGACCGGACATAAGCTGGCCCAAGCCAACCTTTATGGCTACGGGCGGCTAATCTGGGACAACAGCCTGTCTTCCGAGAAGATTGCCAACGAATGGACCCGGCTTAGTTTTGATCTTTCTGAGGAAGACGCCGCCAAGGTGGTAACCATCCTGACCGCTTCCCGGGCCGCTTACGAGGACTACACCTGTCCCTTGGCCGTCGGTTTTATGTGTAAACCGGGGAATCACTACGGGGTGGACGTTGACGGCTATGAATATGACCGATGGGGGACTTACCATTACGCGGACCGGGAGGGAGTCGGCAGGGAACGTTCCGTGGACAAGGGAACCGGCTTCACCGCCCAATACTCCAAGGAGCGTTGCGCGGAGTATGAGTCGTTGCAGACTTGCCCGGATGAGTGTTTACTCTTTTTTCATCATGTGCCTTACACCCATGTGCTGCAAAGCGGTAAAACCGTTATTCAGCATATTTATGATGCCCATTTCGAGGGTTTCGCGAAAGTCGAGAAATTTATCGACCTTTGGGAAAGCCTGGAGGGAAAAGTCGAAGAAGCAAGTTTTTTGAATGTCCGGGAACGATTGGAGGAGCAGTTACGGAGCGCGCGGGAATGGCGCGACCAGATCAACACCTACTTTTATCGTAAGTCCGGAATCGGAGATGAAAAGGGCAGATTAATTTATCCATAAGAAAGGAGGTTGGTAAGTATTTATCAGGATTTAAAAAAATATCAAAACACGGCAAGTCAAAGAAAAGGGGGTAAGAAAATGAGAAAATTCAGTATGATAAGCCCAATTATCGTATTTTTTCTCGTCGGAGCGCTTCTGACCGGTTGTGGGGAGAAGAAGGTAGAAAAAATCAACTTTTCCTGGTGGGGGAATGACGACCGTCATCAGGCGACCCAGAAAGCCATCGATGCCTTCAATACTGCCCATAAAGGAGAGATTGAAGTTGTCGGCCAGCCTTCCGGCTTCGGCAATCTGGACGAAGTGTTCGCAACCCGTTATGCGGGCGGCAACCCTTCGGATGTCATGACCGTCAACTTTCCATGGGTATTGCAGTATAGCCCCCATGGCGACGGATTCTACGATTTAGACAAAGCTAAAGACATTTTTGACTTCTCTCAGTATGATCCCAAATTTTTAGCGGCAGGTAAGACCGGCGGTTCCCAGCAAGTTATCCCTTATGGCCAGAACACTCTGTGCTTTTTTGCCAATAAGTCCGCTTACCAGAGGGTTGGCATCAGCGAGATTCCCAAAACCTTTGAGGAATACAAAGCGGCCGCCAAAAAATTTACGGCCAAAAATCCCAATACATACCTGATTGTCAGCCCTACCTTTCGTTTCGCCGCCATCTATTATTTGCAACAAAAGACCGGCAAAGGTGAATTTGCCGACGACTTGAGCATGAACTATACAGTGGAAGACTATAAGGAAGCCCTCTCCTGGTATAAGAATTTAGTAGACGCCCATGTATTCTGCTCCAGAAAAGACTACATCGAAAATGTAGGATCCAATCCGGTTTCCATTGCTCAAAACGCCAAGTATATTCAAGGCGGTTATGTGGGTGTGCTGGAATGGAGCGGCGGTGTGGCCTCTAACGCGGCAACCCTGGCGGAAAAGGGTGATCGGATGGTAATCGCGGATTTACCAATCATCGACGGCACGGTATTTAAAGGGACTATGGCAAAACCGTCCATGACTTTCGCTATCGCCAAACATTCCAAGAGCCCGCGGGCGGCTGCGGAATTCTTACAGTACATTTTAAATGATCCCGCGGGCGTTAGATTGATGGGCAGCACCCGCGGCATGGTGGCTTCCAAATCTGCCAAAGCGGAATTGGAAAGAGGTGGCCAAATTACGGGACCGGTGAAAGAGGCTTATGATTTTACCGAAAAAGCAGAAGTCATCAATAACTCTCCGATTTTTGAGGACGCTATCTTCACAAATGCTTACGAGAGTAATTATGAAGCTTTTGAGTTCGGCAAGCTGACCGCTGAGCAAGCCGCCCAGGCCATCTACAACGCCAACAGCGAAGAAGTCGCCAAGTTAAAGAAACAGTATGGTAAGGAAGGGCATTCGATTTAAAACGGGCGCGCACGCATTACCCTATAGGCAAGGATGTCGCGGGAGAAGTCGTTTCTCCCGCACGTCAGTATGGGGAGCCTTTGGCGGCGTGATGATATGGCAGATTTTTAGCATCGCTGGAATGGAGGGAAAACTTTTTGAAAAATAGTAAAATGGGTTTATTGTATATTCTTCCATGGCTTGCCGGAATATTTTTTTTAACGGTTTATCCATTCGCCCATGCGCTAATCATTGGTTTTACCGATTACAATCTGGTACGGGATCCGCATTTTATCGGGCTTACCAACTATCTAAAACTCTTTAGAGACAAAGAATTTATCGGCACCCTGGTAGCCACGGTGAAATATACAGTTTTTACCGTGCCTTTGCAGTTGGCGTTCGCGCTTTTTATCGCTTTCATTTTAAATTTCAAGCTTAGAGCCATTAACTTTTACCGGACCGCTTACTATGTGCCGTCGCTCCTGGGCGGAAATGTTGCGGTTGCGGTACTATGGCGGTTCCTCTTCCAGCAGGATGGTTTTATCAACCGTTTTATCGGTATTTTCGGTATCGCGCCCGTTTCGTGGCTATCCTCCACCGGTGGGGCCATGACGGTCATCATCCTCCTTAAGGTGTGGCAATTTGGTTCGGCGATGCTGATCTTTCTGGCGGCCTTAAAGGATGTGCCGCAGGAACTTTATGAAGCGACCATCTGTGATGGCGCGGGTAAAGTGCGCTCTTTCTTTGGGATCACCATTCCGCTGATTACCCCGGCCATCTTTTTTAATCTGGTCATGCAATTGGTTAACGCCTTCCAGGAATTTAACGGGCCTTATCTGGTGACCGGAAAGGGGCCCTTAAACGCCACCTATTTGACAAGTATGTTTGTCTATGATAACGCCTTTAAGTTCTTTAACATGGGTTATGCCAGCGCCGCAAGCTGGGTGTTGTTCGTGATTATTGTCGGCGTCACCGTAGCGCTTTTCACCACACAGGATAAGTGGGTATTTTACTCGGACGAAGGTGGTCGGTAAATCATGGCCAGACAGCAGATTTATACACCCAGCCTGGTAGAACAAAGCAAGCGGCGAAGCCGGATGATCGCTGCCATCACCCGCCATATCATCCTGACCGTTGTGGCGATGATCATGATATATCCTATCCTTTGGCTACTGGGGGCGACCTTCAAAACCAACAATGAAATTTTTACATCCATTAATTTCATCCCCGGCCACTTTGACTTCACACCGTATATTGAAGGATGGAAAACCCGGACGCCCTATTCGTTTACAACCTTCTTTTGCAATACCTTTGCGTTCGTCCTGCCGAAGATCATTTTTTCCCTTGTTACCAGCGCGTTGACAGCTTACGGTTTTGCCCGTTTTAATTTTCCGTTCAAGAAAATACTTTTTTCCCTGTTAATGGCGACAATGTTCCTGCCGGCGGTGGTGACCCGGATTCCCCTCTATCTGCTCTGGAAACAGTTGGGCCTCTTAGACACCTATGTGCCCCTCATCGCACCGGCGGTCTTTGCTAACGAGCCTTTTTTCGTCTTTATGCTCATTCAATTTTTGCGTTCCACCCCGACTTATCTGGATGAGGCGGCGACTATCGATGGCTGTAATTCCTTTCAGATTTTTTGGTACACCCTGTTGCCGGTCTTGAAGCCCGCCCTGATCAGTTGTGTCATTTTCCAGTTCGTATGGAGCTTCAACGACTTTTTAGGACCGCTTATCTATGTGACTAGCCTGGAGAAGTATCCGGTGGCCCTGGCCCTGAAAATGTCCATCGATCAAAGCAGCGGTATCGTGCAATGGAACCAGATCTTAGCCATGTCCTTCTTGGCGCTCATACCGGCGCTGGTTTTGTTCTTTACTTGTCAAAAGTATTTCGTCGAAGGCGTTGCGACTACAGGTGTGAAAGGATAAATTTTTATGGAACCGGACCCCCAAAAATTACTCTTTAAGGTGACGCCTATGGTTTCGGATCATGCCGTTCTGCAAAGGGGCTGCCCTGTTGTGATCCGGGGCAAGGCAACGCCCCATGAGACGGTCAACGTCATAGTGCGCTCGGAACTTCAGGAGGCGTTTACCGGATCCATCCGGGCCGATGCCTCCGGCAAGTGGAAGATATCCCTACCGGCGCTTCCGGCGGGAGGGCCTTACGGTTTTATCTTTTCCAGCGGCGATCAGTTCCTGGCTTTCAAGGATATCTACTTCGGAGATGTCTATTTACTAGCAGGCCAGTCCAATATGGAGCTCCCCATGGAGCGGGTAAAATACTGTTACCCCCAGGACTATCGGGTAGGAATCTCTCTGAACTCCAAGTCTTCCAGTGAGCGTTCCCCCAGTCAACCAGGCTCCGAACCTGCCGGTGAACTGAGGGAGGTCCCTGTCCGCCAATTTAAAGTCCCCATTGAATGGGATTTTAAAGAGGAACATTTGGAACTATCCGGCGGGGAATGGATTTCAGCTACACCAATGGATACACGGAATTTCAGCGCCGTTGGTTTCTTTTTCGCCAAAACCCTCTATGAAACCTACCATGTCCCCATTGGATTGATTTTGACAGCCGTAGGAGGGACCCGCATCCAGTCATGGCTCTCCCGCGAGAAACTGCGGGATTTTCCAGCGGAACTGAACCTGGCGGATGGTTGCACAAATGACGTTTATGTAAAAAAGACGCTGGCGAGTGATGCTCAACGGACCAAACAATGGTGGGAAGATTTAGAAGGCTTGGATCGGGGTATGAAAGCGGCTTCACCTTGGCGAGGGATTTCCCTTGACACTCCTTGGGACGGGATCGCGGAGCTACAAAATCCCGGCGTTATCTGGTTTCGCAAAGTGGTTGAGATTCCTCCGGAACTGGCGGGAAAACCCGCGCGCCTATCCCTGGGCACAATTCGGGACGCTGATGTGACCTATTTGAACGGAGTTCGGGTGGGTAATATCACTTACCAATACCCGCCCCGGGAATATGAACTCCCCGCCGGGTTGCCGGCGGGCTGCAATGAAATCACCATCCGTGTCGCTGCTCTCCACGGGCGGGGATGTTTTACAAAAGGGAAGAAACGTTGCCTGCTGTGGGATGGAACCGTGATGGATCTTTCCGATGGTTGGGAATACGTCCGGGGCGCCGACATGCCTCCTCTGGCGGAACCAACCTTTTTCGAAAGGATTCCCACCGGCATGTACCAAGCGATGATCGCTCCCCTTCACGATTTTTCCCTAAAGGGTGTTTTATGGTATCAGGGGGAGAGCAACGCCGACGAGGGCGAGCGCTATCCCGCTTATTTCAGCCGTTTAACTGACCTTTGGCGGGAAAAGTGGCGCATACCGGACCTTCCAGTACTTTTTGTCCAGCTTCCCAATTATGATTTGGAAGACGCCGTTCATTGGGTAGCTTTTCGCGATATGCAAAGGACCCTTACCGCGATTCCTCATACCGCCATGGTGGTATCCATCGATTGCGGGGAGGAAAACGATTTGCATCCGACGGAGAAAATGCCTATTGGACAACGTTTGGCCTATGCGGCCTTTCAAGAGGTGTATGGGGAAAACGACGACTGGCTCAGCCCACTGATTAGCGGTGTAGAGAGCGAATCAGGCTCTGGAACGTTAATTCTGCAATTCGCCAACGCCGCCAATGGTTTGGAAACCACGGACGGCAAGGCGCCGAGTGGATTTGAAATTGAATGGCGAAAGGAGCTAACAGGCGAGGTCATATTCAACTCTGTCAGCGGAACGATTACCGAAAACCGGGTAATTTTACCTCTTGCCGGGTTGGGGACGAATGTCTCCCGGACGATTATTGCCGTGCGCTACGCCTATTCCAATACTCCGAAAGACGCTAACCTTTGTAACAAAAAGGGACTACCGGCGGCGCCATTTTACATAAAACTGTAAGCCGTTTTTTGGGGATGAGATCCAGATGGATAGGTAAAAAGGATGGGTTTTTATATGGAAAAAAATCAGAAAGCAAGAAAGAATGCCCTCATTATTGGCGGAAGCGGGGGCTTGAGCGGACGCCTGGCCACTATGGCGCAAGATGAGTATCAGGTGTGGGCTTTGACTAGGGGCATGCGCCCGGTGGGGGAAGGGATTCAATCCCTCGTCGCCGACCGTAATGACGAGGATGCCTTTCAGAGTGCGGTCCTGGGCGTAGGCATCCAGTGGGATGTTGTATTTGACTGCATTTGTATGAAGGAGTCCCACGCCGAACAGGACTTGCGAGTATTACCAAAGGTGAGCAAAAGGTTGGTGGTGATTTCCACTGATTCCGTCTACGACCCCGCCCATAAGGAAACCCCTCAAACGGAGGAAACTGAGTATTATGTAGTGGACGGGAAAGACTTGCCCGAGGGAAGCTATGCGGGGAACAAACGAAAAATGGAAAAAGTATTTCTACGCTATTGGGGGGAGGAAAAGCAACAAGCAGAACAGGCTTCTTTGGCGGTGACCCTCTTCCGGCCCGGACATATTTACGGCCCTGGATTTTTAATCGGCTGCTATCCCCAACACAGCCGCCAACCAAAGCTACCCGACCTGATTGTAAAGGGCATGCCTCTATCACTCGTAGCAGGCGGTATTTACCTCACCCAGCCGATCTTCGTTGATGACTTGGCCGCGACCATGCTGGACTGTGTAAATAACCATAATACCTTCGGGGAAATCTTTGGTATCGGTGGCCCGAAGGCGGTTGAAAATCGAATTTACTATGAACTCATCGGCCAGCTTTTGGGAAAACGTGTTACGATAAAGGAAATCCCTCTGACCGGCTATGGGAGTGCCCATCCTGAGTTTGCCGGTCATCTGAACCACCGGATTTACGACTTGAGCAAATTGCGTGGGACCGGAGTGCGGTGCCCAGCCACTCCGTTAAAGGAGGGGCTGAGGATACATTTGGAATCGTTGGGCTATGCGACGGTGTGACCGCTAAAGCGGATCATTGAAATCTCCCATGAGATTATGGATGTGTCGCTTTCGGGGTGTGGCTACCAAGTATTTATTCTTTTTTGTTCTAATCCTACCTGTTTATGCCGGTTTCAATATTTTTAAGGAAGCCTATAGCTTCTCCATCCAAAATAATATTTGGGCAAGCCAGCCAAATCAAGTAAAGTCTTCCTTTGGTGATTAAGCCTATTTTACTTCAAAAAATCTAATAAATCCCCGGATTGCTATGAATATTTTACAAAGCTTATCAACATAATCATCGGAGTGGTGACGCTGCACCCAGCCAGGATGAATTTATCTAACCCGCAAACTCCAGGAAGCCGGGAAAATCATGGGTATTGAACTGCTGGGCCACGAGATAAGAGGAGAGAAGAGTTATTTTAGTCTGAAGGAAAAAAGATTGTTATGAAGTGAAAAGGGAACGAGAAAAAGGTAAGAATCGACAAATAAGCCAGCGATTAAAGTTTTTCTTCGTAGGGTTTTTTATTTCGGCTTATCAATTATTCCCAGCGAATCCTTGAATCCTGTGAATCATGGTCTCTTTTTGCGTGATGGGAGAGAGCATAGGCCGGCGAAACGGGTTTTTAAAATTCTCAAACTTCAAACTTCTCATTTGCGAACTTCTAGAAGTCCGGAAAACTTATTCCTCAGAAACAAAAATGAGGGTTTTCATGAAATGAAACCACCTCCATATGTTTTTCCTTATTTATATGGGCTTTTTTTCATCTACTTCGTCCAAGAATATAAACTTCACGTTGCATCGATAGCCGCAACAGCGATTGCGGGTCGAAGGTTGAATCGTCCAGCAATGCGGACAATATATGCTTCCTCTCGGGCGGGTATCGAATACAATATCCGGCTTTTGAGGAAAAGGTTGCGCTGCAAGCGCCAAAAGATGTTCCTGCTCAGCTTCTTTCATTTTCTCGATTCTGTCATGGTAACGCTGCGCCTTTCGCTCTCTATGGAGGTAAGTTTGCTCGGTCAAGATATTTCCGGCAATACCTGTGGCAACCAACAGTCCGCCGAAGAAAGTCGCCTCGGTGTATCCCTGCTTTGTGATCAGATCCAGAACGATTCCCGCGAATACCTGCCCGATAAACGACAGAAGTGTCAGACGGAACGCCGGGGTCTTGGGTACGGTGATGTTGAAAAGCAATACCACGAAAACCCCCAATACACCGCCAAAGTATATCCAACCGTTGGAAGACAACGAGAAACCGGTGCAGATGAGATCATTTCCGCCCCAAAGAAAGAGAGCGCCTACGGTTACAGGAAGTCCCACGATATGGTTGACAAACGAACCCTGCATCGCACCGACACGCTCCGATAATCCTGCATTTACCGTACGCGAAAGCACAACCGTGACGCCTCCGGCGAAAGACAGCGTGAGCGCATACACAGCGTTACCTGCAGAATTATCCAGCATCACCCAAATACCGGCGAGGGCAAAAGCCAACCCAATCAGGGTTGACTTTTTGAACGAATATTTCCCCATGCCGAACAGGCCGAAGCTGTCAATGATCAAGGATGTGGCGGTTTGTCCGAAAAACCCCAGTGCAACTATGCTTGTCAGGCTGATTTTCCCATAGGCGAAGTTATTAAATGCCGTCGTTAATACGCCAATCACCCCACCGAGATACATCCACCAGGGGATGCTTAGCTGAAACGATACCTTTTGCCGGTGTATCTTAATGAGTATAAAAGCAAAGAAACTCCCGACGATATGAATGATGACGGCCGCACCGAACACGCCGTACTGTGCCGTCAGACCACCGTTGATTGCAATCATGATGGCAATCACCAAGCCCGTTAGCAGTGACAATAAATCATACATGACATCACCCCATACCCAAAGTATAATGTACCACGCTATGAAGTGGGTATGACAGATGTCATACTGACAGCAAATTATCCTGTTTATTGTGTCATCAGAAGAGTTGTTCTTGAAATTTAAAGTCTCGGACAACGACACTCAAGGTAGTATTGGGATTACTATCGGCTTTATTGGTGAACAGGGGTCTGAAATTCCAAAATTTTTAAGAACGGTCTTCTTTTTTTCGATGATTTTGAGTACAGTAGCAGTGGGGTTGATGTTTTCAAGCCTTTATTATCCAACCTACGGGTTAATCAACAGTATTTTAACCTGGATAGGTCTTGGTTCCATTACCCCTGACCGGTTAAGAGCGGGGCCGGGTTGTATTCTCCTTATTAACGCCGGTTACGACCACCATTGTGTTGATTTAATGTATGATTATCTGGAATGACTTCTTCATTCCGCTGCATTTTTTGAAAAGCGCCGCCAGTACCACTTTAACAGTAACCATTTTATACTTATTAGCCCAACGTTTTATTATTGAAGGAATGGAAGCGGATGCCATCAAAAGGTAAGCTCTTTTTTATGAAAGGAACTGTTTGAAAATTTTAATTTGAAGGGAGGTAGGGTGAAAATGGAAAATAGCGATGCCCGAAAATTATTGACCGCTGCCAAGTGGATCTGGCCGAAACACCGGCTGTACGATCTTCATAATTCCTACGCCCATTTCCGGAAGGATTTTGAGCTAACCGGCAAGCCGGACAGAGCCATGTTCTATATTACAGCGGATGAAAGCTACCGGCTGTGGATGAATGGTAAATATATCACCCGTGGTCCGGCCCGGGGTTATCAGTCACACTGGCCATACGACCAAGTAGATGTAGCCGTTTTTTTAATTCCGGGAAGGAATTTCATTGCGGTAGAAGTTTATAATCCCGGAGTTAGTACTTATAAATACATATCTCAGATGTCCGCCGGTTTTATCTGTGCCGGCGATTTTGGGGAAGTCGTCATTTTAAGCGATGCAACGTGGATATCACGTTACGACAAGGCTCATAAACGTGATACTGCGCTTTACTCCATGCAACTCAACTTTCAGGAGCATGTCGACGCCAGGGAAGATGACCGTTCCTGGATTTGTTCCTCAGCTCCTCCGCAGGACTGGCTAACTCCCGAGGAATCATTTTTTGGTTCCATGCCATGGCATAGTCTCGAAGAACGAAGTATCCCTCAGCTAAGAGAATTGTCCCGTACACCGGTGAAAGTAGTCTCACGTGCCAGCGGAAATGTAGCTGCTGATTATCGCCAATGGCGAAATATCGCCAAAGGGCTGCATGAAGTGTTTGAAAATTTGCAGTGGATACCGGTAAACGATGACAGGCTGGACCAAGTTAATTTAGAAGTTGCTCTTCCAGCCGCCGGAAAGGGAAGATTCAGCGCTGTGGTTTTAGACATGGGTGAAACCGTAGTCGGCCCTTCGATACTCAAAGTCAAGGGAGGAAATGCCGGTACCTTACTCGACCTGTTTTTTTGCGAAGATTTAAATCAAGATCGAAGTCCGGTGATACCGTTTCCGGCGCTTTGTGAAACCTCAATGGCTAACCGGCTGATTTTAAGAGAGGGCAAGACATTCTTTGACTTTTATCAGATCCTGGGTTTTCGTTATATTACACTGGTCGCAGAGGAGAGTTTCGAACCTTTCGAAATAAATTTGCAAGTCATCGATACGGGTTACCCTTATGCTTTAGGAGGGCAATTCGAATGCTCGGAAGAAGCTTTCAATAAGATTTGGAGCATCTGCCGCCGCACTGAGCAGGTCTGTTCTCAGGATGCCTATATTGACACGCCCTGGCGGGAACAGGCCCAATGGTGGGGGGATGCCCGGATTCAATTTTGGAACACGATGGCAATGGATGGCGATACCCGTTTACTGAAGCGCGGGATCCGATCTTTGGCAGGACAGAAAGTTCCCAACGGGTTAACTTACGGACATGCGCCCACAATGGCTCATGGTTGCATTCTTCCTGACTTTTCACTGGTTTGGGTGATTACCATTTTTGACTATTATTATCAAACGAAAGATTTAACTTTATTTAAAGAGCAATTGCCTCGAATTAGAGAGGTGCTGTCTTATTTTAGGAATGAAGCGCCGCGCCATAAGGACTTATTGGCGAGTGACTCGCGATATTGGCTTTTCCTGGATTGGTCGACGATTGATAAGACCGGAGCACCCACTCTTTATAACATGTGGTACATATTGGCCTTACGGACGTTTGCCCAACTTTTAGATCTTAGTGGCTATAGCCAAGAAGCGCAAGATGCTGCTGAAGAAGCATTGGAAATTCAGAAACGTTTGGAACAGATAGCTTTCAATCCGGAAAAAGGTCTCTTTAACGATGGATTGGACACTACTGGCCAACCATTATCAAAATATTCAGTGCAGTCACAAGTCTTTGCAATATTGCTGGGTTTAAAACCGAAGTATCATTCAACGATGATGGAACAAAGGGTTCTGCCGTTTTTGCGCGGAGAACCGTTGGATGAGGCAATTCCATCAGCCTATTGGACCAGTTATGTGCTAACCATAACCCGTCAAAAAGGCTATTTCAAAGAGGCCCTTGACTATATCCGGCGTATGTGGACGCCAATGATTCCACTAGGCACTACTTTGGAGGTTTTTGATATTCCCCTTGCCATAGAGGCTTTCGTCATTCAAAGAGGCTTTACATCCGTTAGTCATGCCTGGAGTGCTCATCCCCTGTTTCACCTGATGAATATTTTAGGCGGCGTGGTTCAGGAGGTGGCCGGCTGGGACGTGATTACCTTTAGACCATATTTCGCACCGGAATTGGACTATGTGACTATAACAATGCCATCACCCCATGGCTTCATTGAAAGCAGTTGGCAACGCCAGAACGGCCGGATCGCAGTCCGGCTCAAACTTCCGAAAGGCGTCACCGCAAAAGTTGAGATTTCGGGACAAGAGGCGGTGCTCCAAGACGGATTCGAAAAGATAATCTGACAACTATCCCGGCGACTTCAAAATAGCCCAAGGGGAGGTAGGCATAGGATTATTAATTGCTCATCAAAAAAGAACCAGAGCAAAAGTTGGCTTTCTCTGGTTCTTCAAGATTTTTCGTTCTGTTAGTTCAACTTCGGCTGTCCGTTCTCCATGATACAGTCTCCGTCATAATTGTAGACGTTATACTTGAATGGGCATTCCTTAAGGCATTGATTGCAAGTGCATTTTCGGATGTCTAATTCAATTTTATCCCACTGGATCTGAGCTTCTTGGTAATCCATTATCATTACCTCCCAGCTTCAATTTTGGGGTTAATCTATTGAATTAATTTCCATATCTTCTTAAAATATCCTTCCTGATTTGTCAGTTAATTCAGCAGCTAAGAAATGGACATATTTTGTAAAATAAAAAAGTCAGACACGAACCTGTCGACATATTATGAGAGAATTAGCCGGTAGATGACAGATTTTTTTCCAATAGACCATTGTGAATTACATATTTTCTACGAACTGGACACTAAAACCGTTGGGATCTTTCACAAAAAAGAACTTGATATGGGGGTTGGGTTGAAAAGGGCCATCGGCTATTTCAATTCCTTTTTCCTGGATAAACTTGATTTTTTCGTCCAACGACACCACTTCAAAGCCCAATGAAACCCGCCCGACATTTTTGGGAAAAGTCTGATTTTTGTCGCAAATCAGTTCGAGCTTGGTTTCTCCTTCGCCCAAAAAACAAATTTCCACTCCCGGTCCGGCCGGATACTTCTTGCTGATCGGAAGCCCTACAATCTCCTGGTAAAACTTTAGCGAATCTTCCATGTTATCCACAGTTAAGGTTGTCCAACAAAATTTCATGAATATGCTCCTCCTTAAAATGGTTGAGAACTGCTTCTTATGTAAATTGTACCATATTTTATCCCATATCATGCTGGTTAATTAATTAACTAATTAATTTTAACCGATTGCAAAGCGATATAATCTCTATTTTTTGATTTAGGCAATATTACTGAAAGCAGGAGTATAAAACCATAGGCTAAGCCAGCGGTTCTAAAAAAGTTATGCCTATGAAAAAGGAAACTTTCATACTCAAATCAACGTGGGTCACCAACCGGATGAGCAGAGGAAAGAGGCTGCCTCAGAAAAAAGTTATCAAGATATACTATGCACTTAATTTTAAACTCCTTTGAGACAGCTTGTAAATGGGGATTAATTTCGGCTATCCTTCAAGAGAACCTTTTATATGGTCCTTCCCCTTGGCTTTCCAGCCATTTATCCTTTCGGCTGCGAAAGTCAAATAACTTGAAATGTCTAAGCAGTAATGTCAGGGCCAAAAGGAAAGCAAGAATGAATAATAATGGAATCCCCAACAGCAACTGGTTAGGTTTTTGGATATGATAAAAAGTTGCATAAAAATTTTGAACTAGTTTTGTAAAATCGTAGATAGAAGTAGTTATAAATGCGCTAAAACAAATTTCAATACGGTATTTCCAAAAATAATATAATCCCAAAATTAGCATAAAACAAATAACTACATAGGAAAAATAAGCTAAGATTCCCCCTATAAATGGTTTTACAGGATCAGCAACCATTAAAGTTAACCAATCTAAGCTTTGGATTAAAAACGCAAAATAACAAATGAATATATCGGATTCATATATAAATTTGTTAACCTTGGTACTGACAATTTTAATAATTCCGATAACAATCAAACCTATAATAAAGAATCCCAATAGAAAAACTAGTTCCCAACCACTGAAAACAATTTTAAAAATATGACCCTTCTCAAACAAATGAACGTTAGAGAAAAAAATATTAGTGAGATTGTATATGATATCAAAATAGAGGGCTTTCTTTATAAAATCCTTCATTTTATCATCCTCCCCGGTTGTTTTTAATTAAAAAATTGATATTCCCATCCGCCCCAAGGTCCGGGACTGAATAATGGTCCGAAACCTTTTGCCGGATTTAGCGCAGGAGCATGAATCCCTAAGTCTCTACAAAGAGCTACGGTTACTTCGATAGACTGACCATATTTATTGGATAAATCTGCTTTCCATAGATCTAAATCTCCTTCAAAATCTAAAGACAAACACCCTTTGATACTACCTGTGATTTGAGCATTTTTTCCTAAAGAAAAATCGATTAATTTAACAGTAAGGCCGACTACCCCTTCTCTAATAACATTAACTTCATATCCTTTATCATCAATTACACTTGAAACATTTCCATTGGCGTCCAAGTTAATTGTTAGCTCTCCATCAACAGTTAGTGAATTACCTAAATTTATCGTAATTTTATAAGGACCTACTCTATAACTGAAGTCTTCGTCTATTCCACTAAGATTCCAGCCTATTTTTGAAGATTGATTATATGATTTATCAATAAAATCATGGTCATGGGATCTTTGACCAATCGGAAGATCGTCATTATAGTCCGGGTTGTCATGGGGATCAAGATACCTAAAACCCGCTGGATCAATCAATTTAACAGGATTATTGTTGCAATACTGATACCAATTTACTCCAGACTTGATCGGATCTTGCGTCATAAACCTACCGGTTTCCGGATCGTAAAACCTAGCCCCAAAGTATTTCAACCCCGTTCCATCATCTTCCTTTTTTCCGGTAAATCGATAAGAATCTTGATTTTGCAGGTTAGGGAGTTTTAACCTGATTTCATCAAATAAAACCGGATCGGAATCGCCGCCGTTGATCAACCGGATGTGCATTTTCACTGCATTTGTGGGGGAGTGGGAATTTAATGTAAACTGACTCCAGATATCGGACCATCCAAAGGCATTGGTTTCATCGGTCTGAATCAATGTTCCCGCTGCATCGAAATAAACCAATTGGGCTTTTCCTAGAGTGGCTGTATGGCTAGGGGTTTTAAAAAACCCGTTTAAGACATAGTCGGAATTGGGGGATACATATAGAGCGTTTGATTGGGCTCCTCCGCCGGAAGCAACCGCTAGATTGGTTGTATCCATCCAGCCTCCGCTGCTGTTATAGGTTATTTTATTTTCAAGATCATTGATTGGAGACCATTTACCGGTTTGTTCCATGTGGCCGTCGAATCCATCCTGATCATATTCATTGGAATTTAAGATATTACCCCATGCGTCATATTTACATAGCCCTACCAATTTTCCGTTCAGATCGGTTAAAGCCCGGGTGGAGCCGAGATAATCTTTATGGTAGAAAAATTTTTGGCCGCCCTTTTCCTCAGCAATGGAATTTTTTCCGGCATAAATGTAATATGTGTATTGACCGTCAGTCGCCGAATATTCTAGCAATGGATTTGCGCCTTGATAAATAGTGTAAATGGTATTTCCATTGGCGACTTTTTTGATCCTCATTCCATCACTGTCATAGGTATTATCCTGTACGCTGGTACCGTTTTTAATTACACTGGTTAAGCGGGATTCTCCGTCATAACCATAGGACCAAGTATCCGAACCGTCGGTTTTACTTGTTCGGTCCCCGTCAGCATCATTCATATAAACATTACTTCCCATCGACCACAATCTGTTGGCCAGATCATAGCTATAACTGGAACTAATACTGGTAATCTTCTGTTGAATCTCATCAATAGCCGTAGTTTCTTGAGAGGATAGGTTCCCGGCACTGTCATAATTCCAACGGGAACCAACTTTGCCCGCTCCCTGATAAGATTCTGTGGATAAACGGTTTAATCCATCATAGGTAAACCGGTCGGTGTTAAGTGTTTGAATATTGCCAGCCGAATCATAGGTATAATTTAAATCTATTAATGTGCCTTGATATCCGGCAGTAATTTTTTGTGGCCGGCCATCAGCATCATAGGTATGGGTGTTTTTCAATCCATTACTATAATCCATCTCATTTAAATTGCTATCCCCGTCATAACTGCAGAAATTTACAAACCCCGGAATCGTTACTATCCGATCCAAATCATCATAAGTATAAGTTACTGAGTCGCTCCGGCCCGGATATGCAATGCCGGTTATCCGTCCATAGGTATCATAAGTATATTTTACAGTAAAGGTATTGGAATCCAATAATGCACTCAACCCGGTTACCCGGTTTCGGGCATCATAATGATAAGTATATGAGCCAATGGGAAATGTTTTTGTCAGAATATTATCATTGGCATCATAGGTAAAGTTTACACTCCGGTCATCCGCTTCCGCAAATTGCTTTATTCGATAACCGTTAAAAAATTCATAACTAAACTGCTTGGTTCCTTTGGCGGTGGTTTTGGTTAATAAGTTTCCTGCGTTATCATAACTATATGTCTCAGCCGTCAATGGATGGATCCCGTCTTGAGGATAATCCAATCGGATCAATCTGCTCAAATTATCATAGGTGTAAATGGTTTGGGCTCCACGGGGGTTGGTGACCCGAATTAAATCACTAAAGGTATCATAATCATAGGTGGTATTATAAGTTGAATTTGAATCGGGATGTTCCTGGATTTGGACCAAGCGATCCAACAGATCATAGGTCTGTTGCTTTTGAAATCCTCTGGCATCTGTAACCGTCAAGGTTCGATCATTCCAAGTATATTTGGAAATTGCTCCATCCGGTAATTGAGTTTGAACCTTACGGCCCAATTCATCATAGCCGTGGGTGGTTGTGTATCCCAGATTGGCGCTTTCCGAAATCATCCGTCCATTCGTATCATAATTATAGCTTTTTATTTTGATCCAATTTCCATTGGTAAGCCTTTGGATTAGCGTCGGTTTACCGAAGAGGGAATCATAATAGATTCGCCCTTCTTGCCAGCCGGCTGTAGCATTGCCGAACTTGAGACTGATTATATTGTTAGTATCGTCGTAAGTAATTTGGCGGGTTACTCCCACCGCTGGATCGGAATTGATTAAACTCTCTGAGGTTAACCGGCCAATAGAATCATAGCTATAAGCGTATTGATTTCCGTTTGGGTCAGTGGCTGAGATTTTCCTGCCGAGATCAAAATCATAGGTGAAGGTGGCTAGAGTGGTATTATCCAGCCGATAAACACGGGTAGGGTATAGATAATTGTAGGCGCTGGAATATTCAATTTTAATGGTATTTCCCTGTGGATCAGTCTTGGAGAGCATATTGCCGTAGGAATCATAGCTATAGTTGGTATTTAAATAGGAACCGTTATAAATCCGGCTGGTTTGCAGCAAATTCCCATTTGTATCATATTGATAATGGATTTGATTTAATTGGCTGGTATTATGGACGGCATCATGAATTAATGCGGCTTTGGTGACCATTTGACCGTATCCAAATCCAGCGGCATATAACGCATTTTGGTATAGCGGATTATATTGGGCGAGGTTTTTGTTACTGCTGGTATTGGCATAGGCCATCAGGGTTTCCGTACCATAAGGGTCGATTGTCCGGGTTATATTTCCCCAGTCATCATATTCAAAATTGTATGTTGCCGCTTGACCGGCGGAACCGTCTGTTTTAAAGAAAGTAGTTGTAATGGAACTTGGATGTTTGGCGTCGCTACCGTCATAAGTGGTTCGTTTTAACAAGCTGCCGGATAGAGTGTAGGTTTCTTCTTTGGTGGTATATCCCGCCGAACTGAAGGTATAAATTTTTTTACAAACCCCATCATTGACGGTAACCGGACCGGTATAGCCGCTATAGGTTACACTCCGAAATGGTGTTGATTCTCCCGAATGATAAAATTCCTGTTTAGATACTGAATAGGGACTGGTATTGTACGAATATGAGGAGTGAACTCCAGTCGGATACCATATATTTTTGAGATGACCTAAATTATCTATACCTTTCTGAAACTCATAGCTGGTTGTATGGCCCAGGCTGTCGATAAAAAACCCAGTATAATTGCCATTACCGCCAATAGATGAACGTGTTAAAATTATTTTACTGCTTCCGTTGGAAAGCTTCTGGACTATATTTGTTAAATTGAACCACATATTCGATTGGTCATAGTTCAACAAAAAAGTTCTTCCAGTCGAATCTACAAATGATGTTACGCGATAACATTCATGCCAAACTTGTTTATCTATCGGAGCATTTTTATTTATCAAATAAGAAAACTTTTGCTGATTACAATTTATATAGTATCCGTTTTTATAGGTAATAGTTTGACCGGAACTAAAAAATGTAATCTTTGTTCCATCTTTTAAAGTTATTTGATAGAGATTACCAGGAAGCTCTTCTGCATCTTTTATTTTACGTGTGGCGGTATAATAACACGTGAACAGGTCTTCGTGTTTTACCATTTTATTATAATAAGAAGTTGGCGGAGCATCATAGCTCGTCCCATCCGGAAGGTAAAGCCTTTGGTTATAATAATGAGGTATTCCCCAATACCAGCTTGCTTCTATCCAGAAAGGATCTGTATAATCAACTCCATTCCATGAAAAGACCCGATTTAAATTAAAGTCCCTTCCCCTCCCGGGCAGCGAGATTACTCTTGATACTATACTTAACCGTTGCGTATATAAAAGAACATTCTCTTCCCCATTATGAGTATAATCCATAAATGGATTTAGGCCGTTGCCATCCCATCCGGAGGTGACCCCCGGCACATAATCGCTAAAATGAGTAATAGTCGCTTCCAAGGTTCCCGTTTCAAAGTTGATATTTTGATTGGTTACCGGTTCGAGCTTGCCGGCGGTACGGTTAATATAGTAAAGCCTGACATTGGATAAGGAAAATTCCTTGGGGAGGGCAGTTTTGTCTAATTTTAAGCGTATTTTCAGTTCTTTTCCGGAGGTAAACTTTAAGCCGCTTGGTCCAAAACGGTATGGTAAGGAAATGGGATGAAATCCGAAAGGAAGGGTAATTCCGTTATAGTTGTCATCTGCTTGCTGAATATTTAATTCTTCACCAGCTGCATTTGGGGGAACTTCGATTTCTATATTGTTAAAGTTAACTTTGATGATTTTGTCTTTTTGGGCCTGAAATACCCGGAGACTTGACTCAGCCCAAGTAACTTGATGGGATAAGAAGATTAGCCCGATCATGAGGCGAAAAAAATTTAGAATAGTTAAATGGTATTCTAAACATTTTATTATCCCCTTATATTATATTCTATTAAATTAATTCTGTCATTTCCTGATAATTCCTTCTAGCGAATTTAATACATATTGATTATCCTCAATGGAAAGATATTGTGAATTCTCCTAAGGTGTTATAAAAAAATATTAATATTTTACATGATTAATATTTTTTCGTAAGTCCCAGTGAATAAGAATAGAAAAAGGGGAGAGGTTTTCAAATGGCTTCCTATACCATTATGGCAGTATTAGTCAATTACCGTTCTAAACATGCAGGCGAAATACAAAGTCCGGTGGGGTTTGCTCGGCCTTCGTGTATGATCACCCCAAAAAAGTTCCCTCGGAACAGGCAGGCGAATATCCTATAGGGTGGATTTGGTGAAAGTGTTTCAGTTTTTAGCGTACGCCCTGCGAAGCCGGAGGTGTTTATTACTGCAAAACAAAAACATCATTGAAATTGTCAATGTCAGCATGAAATATCATTCATTGAACGGTGAGATACCAGCCCTGGCCCGGATTGATTTTGAAGTTAAAAAGGGTGAATTTGTTTGTATTGTGGGGCCCAGCGGTTGTGGCAAATCAACACTCCTCTCAATGATTGACGGGTTAATCCCGCCCACCGGCGGTCAGATTTTAATTGAAGGCGCGCCCGTGTGCGGGACATCTTCCAAAGTCGGTTATATGCTGCAAAAAGACTATCTTTTTGAATGGCGGACGATTCTGGAAAATGTCCACCTCGGCCTGGAAATCCGGAAATCCTTATCAAAAAAAACCAAAGCCTATGCCAAGGAACTCCTGAAGACTTATGGACTCTATGATTTTAAAGACAAATATCCACAGCAGCTATCCGGGGGAATGCGGCAAAGGGCGGCCTTGATTCGGACACTGGCGATCCAGCCGGAAATCTTGCTTTTGGATGAGGCATTTTCGGCCTTGGATTACCAAACCCGTTTATTGGTGACTGAGGATATTTACGGGATTATCAAGCAGGAAAATAAAACGGCCCTCATGGTAACCCACGATATCTCTGAGAGCATCAGTATGGCCGACCGGGTTATCGTTCTATCGGCAAGACCGGCAGTAATTAAAAATATTTACGATATTCATCTGACATGCGAAAAACGGACCCCGATCCATTCCCGAAATGCGGCTGAATTCAAAGTTTATTTCAATCAGATTTGGAGGGAACTTGATGTTCATGTTTAACATTCACAGAAAATCAACCGGCGACATGGAAATTTCCAAAGAACAAAGAGCTTACCTTAGTAAAATCAGGCTGAAAAAAATAGTGATTCATTTAACCCAAATTTCTTTCTTGATTATCTTTTTTAGTTTATGGGAGTTGCTCGCCCGCTGGAAAATGATTGATGCTTTTTTGACCAGCCAGCCTTCAAGGATTTATCAGACAATTATGAATCTCTACCACCAGGGGGTATTGTTTGAGCATATCGGCATTACTTGTCTAGAGACAGTGCTGGGGTTTTTAATGGGCACAATTTTGGGAACGCTGATCGCCACAATTTTATGGTGGTCCGACTTTTTAGCCAAAGTCTGTGCGCCCTATTTGGTGATCCTCAATAGTTTGCCTAAAATCGCCCTGGCGCCGGTTTTTATCGTCTGGATTGGCGCCGGCTCGGGGGCCATTATTGTGATGGCCCTGGCGATTTCGTTGATTGTAACAATTTTGGAGGTCCTTAACGGATTTTTAGCGGTAGATCAGGATAAAGTGAAACTGGTCCAAACTTTTGGCGCTTCCAAATGGCAAGTCTTCCGGAAAGTGATTTTACCCTCGTCACTTTATTCCATCATCAATGCTTTAAAGGTGAATGTGGGGTTATCATGGGTAGGCGTGATAGTCGGGGAGTTTTTGGTTTCCAAGGCGGGAATCGGATATCTGATTGTTTACGGTGGGCAGGTTTTTCAACTGGATTTGGTGATGGCCAGCGTGATGATTTTGGCTGTGGCTGCCGCCGTCATGTATCAGGCAGTCGTTTATTTGGAGCGGTTCTTGATAAAATGGTAACCAAGTCCAAGACAATGCCATTTCCTGTGATTCCGGCATATAGTAAAGGGAATGAAAAAGATTTCAAAGTGTAAAGGAGGACGGCATTTGAAAAAGCATTTGGGATTGGCAATTTTAATCCTCGGTCTGTGTTTGTCCATGCCGGGTCTGGGCAAAGAAGGGTTAATCAAAGTCCGCTTGAGTGAAGTGACCCATTCGGTTTTTTATGCTCCCCAATATACCGCGATTAATCTGGGATTTTTTAACGCCGAAGGATTGAAGGTGGAACTTACCAATGGAGCGGGCACGGATAAGGTGATGACGGCCGTGTTATCGGGTCAGGTTGACATCGGTTTTGGGGGCCCGGAGGCAGCCCTGTATGTTTACAATGAGGGAAAGATCGATTATCCGGTTATCTTTGCCCAAGTTACCAATAGGGACGGTTCTTTCCTGGTAGGCCGCAAACCGGAGCCGGATTTTAAATGGGAAAATGTCAAAGGAAAATCGATCATTGGCGGGCGTAAAGGCGGCATGCCCGAGATGACGCTGGAATATGTTTTGAAGAAAAAAGGTATTTTCCCTGGGAAAGATGTTGATGTCAATACCAATGTCCAGTTTGCATTAATGGCGCCTGCTTTCCTAAACGGTCAGGGAGATTATGTCGCCCTATTTGAACCCACCGCATCAATGCTTGAAAAGGAAGAAAAGGGCTATGTGGTGGCATCCATTGGCAAAGATAGCGGTGAAGTATCGTATACAGCCTATTTTGCCAAAAGGAGTTTTTTAAAAAAGAACGCACTGATGATACAAAAATTTACCAATGGGCTCTACAAGGGACAACTTTGGGTTGCAAGCCACAGTCCTTCTGAGATTGCCAAAGCCATTGCGCCATCTTTTCCGGATACCAGTGAGCAATTGCTGACAATGGTAGCTGAAAGATATAAAAATCAAGGAACTTGGAATTCGGACCCGTTATTAAAGAAGCATTCTTTCGAATTAATGCAGGGAATCATGAAAGAAGCGGGGGAACTGGAAAAAGCAGTTCCTTATGAAAAGATCGCGGAAACTTCGTTTGCGGGCAAAGCGATGAAAACAATGAAATAAAAGATAGAAAAGAAGGCCGTAATTAGTCTTCGAAGAAGGTCCTTTTCTAGGCTTATGATGAAGTTAGATCTTATTTGATACCTCCCATATGGGTCAAAGTGGCCGCCGCGGCTAAGGCCCCTTCTTTCATTGCCATGGGGATGCTATGTTCTTGCCACCAGGAAACCGCAAAAGCTGCTTGGTAAGAATCCCCGCATCCCGTGGTATCCACAATGGCTTTAACCGGGACGGCCTCCTGGTAAAATTCTTCCCCGTTAAGGAGGGTAATACTTCCATCAGCTCCCAATGTGACAACAATAGGAGCTGCAATGGACTTCGATAAAGGTTTTAAACGGGTTGCCATTTCCCGGTCGCCACTAATAAATCCCAGCGCAATCCGGGGTAAAACTGATTCGAGGAATTGAATATCCCGGCTGTCCAGAAAATCTACCACCAGTTTGTTACTGCCTCCCAATCGATTCAGGGTGGTTTGAAAATTAGGATTGTTGGCGGGTATGGCTACGATATCATGTTCAAAAACGAAAGCCCAATCTTCCTCCGACAGCATGAATGTTTGATAAACGCCTCCATCCCAACTATCAGGCAAGAAAAAGCGCTCTCCGTTTTTTGAAATATAAATCCGGTTTGATGCAGTTTTTCCTATGCGGGTATGAAGACAGGACACATCGATCCCACTTTTGGTAAGGGTATCAATAATTTCCCACCCATAGTCATCAGTACCTACGCAGCCTACTATGGAGGCTTTTATCCCTTTTCGAATACATCCGGAAGCAAAATTGATGGAATTGCCCCCCACATACGCTTCATTTTCTTCAGGATAAACATCCATGCAACAGACAGTCATGGCGACAATTCTCAAGATTTGCGCTTTGAGAGAATTATGAAGGCCGGACGGATTTTGAGAATTTGGAATATCCATGATATCAATCTTCTTTCTGCATTGTTGAATAAATCCATTTTATCATAGAGTATGACATGGATCTTGTCAGGAATTGCCTTTTAATTCTCAAATTTTGCTTCAGGCTCCAAGTTACTGCCGAATCGGAGCGGGTCTTACCCGGGAATAAACCCAAAGGGCATTCAGTAACAATAAGGCGCTGGTTGCAAAAAAAACATAATGAATACCGAAAAAAGCGGCTATTTGCCCGCCCAGTATCGCTCCGCCAAAAGCCCCCAAAAACTGGGCAGATTGATTGTAACCAAAGATGCGTCCGGTAACCGCGGCCGGGACATTTTTATTCAGTAAACTGTTGACTGCCGGTAAAAGTCCGGCCGTAGCGATGCCGAGTAAAAAACGCAGAATGATTAATTGCCATGGAGAATCAACAAAAGCCTGGGGAATCAATAACAGTCCGGCAGTGATTAGTGCCCAAAGTATCACCTTGCGGGGCCCACTGTGATCAGATACTTTCCCAAGCAGCGGGGAGGCCAAGATGCTGGCTATACCCGGAGCGGAAAAGGCGATGCCGGAAATCAAAGCAATATAATGTTCATGGTAAGACAATTGTTTGATATAAACTGTGACAATCGGTTCAATTGACATCAGGGCCATTTGCATCATGAATGTGGTAATAAACATGGCCGCAATGGATTGCCGGTCGGGGATCAGAGCCCATACTTCAGATAACCGGAGCGGTTTTGGCAAGGAACATATAAACTCTTCCCGTACAAGTAAGACCGTAGCCACAAAGGTAAATAAAAGCAGGGCGCCGATAGCAAAAAAGACCGCGCGGATTCCCATGATTTCAGTCAAATAACCTCCGATGAGGGGGCCCAGTAATGAACCCGCAGCTGCTCCAGTAGAAAGGGTACCAAGGGCCCAACCTGAATATTCCCGGGGTGTTTGTGTTGCCACAAGGGTGATCGCGGATGAAATATATCCTGAGACACAACCCATGATCAGGCGTAGTCCTACCAATTGATAGGTATTGCTTACCAGACCCATCAATGAGATGACAACAGCCATTCCTAAACTTGCCCGGAGTAACATCGGTTTACGCCCATACTGGTCCGCCATCCGGCCCCAGACCGGGGAGAAAACCGCCGAGGCAATAAAAGTAATCCCGAAGGCAATTCCTGACCACTGTTCAACGGCGGAGGTGTTGGTAATGCCGAGTTGTTCGATATAGAGGGGTAATACCGGAGTGATTTGGCTTAGCCCTGTTGCAGTAATGAATGAGCCAAACCAACAAATCCATAAGTTTCTTTTCCAGTTTGACATGGAGATTTTCGCCTGATTTCATGGAGATTGTTTTCTTAAAGGTTTTAAAATAGAATTGGCCCTTATTTGCCGGAATCGTTCCTTTGTTTTTGATAATCTTTTCCCCATTCACAAAGGGAATTAAAAACGGGAATAATCGTGCTGCCGAGTTTTGAAAGTCTGTATTCCACTTTGGGAGGAACTTCGGGAAATATTTGCCTTACGATAAGACCGTCCCGTTCCAGTTCCCGCAGTTGCTGGGTCAGCGTTTTTTGGCTAATGGCCGGTAACATCCGTTGCAATTCATTAAAACGGATCGTACCTTTCGTTAAGTGCCATAAAATGGCCATCTTCCATTTGCCGCTTACCATGTTCAAACCGATCTCCATTGGACATTGATCCGCTATATTGATGGATTTTGCCATGTTGATTCCTCCATGTCGCCCATTGCAAAATGCCTGACGGTATACAGGGTGACTATTCATTTTATAGTATCATTTATGCCACTTGGTTGCAATAAGGTGCGTACTTTACCGGGAGATAAACGAGTGTTATCCTTTTTGTACCAACCCAAAGGAGAGATATTAATATGATTATCGACAGTCATGCCCATGTAATGGAACCGACGGAAAAACAACTTTCATTGATGGAGGAGGCGGGGGTTGATAAAACGATTTTATTTTCAACCTCAATCCACCCCGAAAAAACCATGGATTTGGTATTCTTTGAACAAGAAATCCGGCGCTTGTTTGATATATTAGCCGGAAATTGTAATCTAGAAGAAAGAAAGACCAGTATGTTGCGGAGCACCCTTGAACTTTGTGATACGATTAAAAAGCATCCGGAAGATTTCCTTGGTTTTGGACCGGTACCGCTTGGATTAGGAGAAGATGAAACAGCGGATTGGATTGGGAAGAATATCATTGTCAACGGACTTCTCGGAGTGGGTGAGGTTTCACCAGGCAGTGGTGGTATATGTTTGCTCGAAAATATTTTTAAATCATTAATGGAACTAGGGAAATTGCCTGTATGGATTCATACCTTTCATCCGATGACCTTGACGGATTTAAAGGATATTGCGGGTTTAGCCCGAAAGTACTCTACAATTCCAGTTATCCTAGGCCATATGGGTGGAGCTAATTGGTTGGATGCCATAAAGATAGCAAAGGACCATACTAATTTATATCTTGACTTTTCCGCTTCCTTTACGTCGATTGCTCCAAAATTTGCCATGAAAGAACTACCGGAACGTAGTTTGTTTAGTTCCGACGCCCCGTTCGGTCACCCTGTGCTGGTCCGTATGATGGTGGAAAGAGTCAGTGAAGATAAAGAAGTAACGAAAATGGTTCTCGGTGGAAACATTTCAAGACTGTTAAACATTAAGTAAAAATAGGGAACGGTGGATAAAAAGGCGATATACCCACTGTTCCCTGTCTTTAATATCTTCGCGGGCCTAAACATTTGAAGAATATTTAATGCAAAAAACGAATTGTAAGATCCGGTAAGTATTGGACCGCTGTTGGAATTGGATTATCTGATATTTTGTCCTCATTGCCGATCATTTGCTCCAGAGCTTTCCGCTCAACATTTACATACGGCTTGATAGTACCCAGAAACGGATGGTGGATTTCCGCATTCAGTTTTCCGGATTCAACATCGGTAATCTTTGTCCCGTTAAAATTTAAGGTGTATTCCCCAATGACTTGGCCGTTTTCAGTCACTTGCAGGCCGAACTTATTTCCTTGTTGATTGGTGAAAAGGGTGCCGATAAATGTAAATAACTGCGGATGTTTTTTGGAAAGGGTTTCGACGAGGCGTTCCCGGAACGGTACAAATTCATTTTTCACGAAAGCATCGACATCGTTATGGATCGCTGGACTCATACTCTATACACTCCTTTTAAAAAGTAATATTTTACTGATTCTTAGAAGTTATTATCACCCAAAGTGTAAAAAAATATGAGTCAAGACTACTGTTTAACCATCATTTACTGATTGGACAGAATGTCGGTTAGTTCCGGGATAATTTGATTCTTGCGGGAGACAACGCCTTTCATCATGAAACTGTTTTCATCCTTTAACGGATTAAACGCCTTTGCAATCAGACCAGGCCGGGTTTCCACAAACAATACTTCGGTTTCTTCATTGATGATATCCGTAATGAGAAGCAGGACTGTACAATATCCCTTTTTCATCATCAGCTCATTCATACTTTGTAAGGTTGAAGAACGGATTTTCCTGACACTTGACAGATCATCGGTATTCACTTGGGAGACTCCGATTCTGTTAGCGCCGAGTATGTATTCTTTGAAGTCGTTTTGCAAAATTTCGTCGGGGGACATGTTTTTAAGAGATGCTCCAGCTTGGAACATTTTCCGGGCGAATTGATCCATATCGATTTGAGATATTTTCCCAAGCTTTTTTGCGGTGGACATGTCAATATCGGTACAGGTTGGAGATTTAAAAGCAACCGTATCCGAAAGGATCGCCGCACAAAGAATGCCGGCTATTTTTTTCGAGGGTTGCATTCCGTTTTCAAAAAACAAATTGGCAATAATTGTAGCAGTGCTTCCCACCGGTTGGTTTCGATAAAAAATCGGTTTTCCGGTTTGAATATCACCGATTCGGTGATGATCGATAATTTCTAAAATTTCAGCTTGCTCGATCCCGTTAATGGTTTGGGAATTTTCACTATGATCCACTAGGATTACTTTTTTCCGGTTTTGCTTAATCAGATGATATCTGGAAATAAAACCCTTAAAATGGCCGTGATTGTCCACTACCGGATAACTCCGATATCGGGTCTGCAACATTTTTTCCTTCACGGTGTCAATATAGTCATCTTGCTGAAAAACGACCAGATTTTCGGAGGTCATGATAAAGCCCACCGGGATACTTTGGTACAACAATCTGGCCGCCGTAAAAGTATCATACTCGGTTCCTAAAAGAATACAGCCTTTTTTTCGGGCTTTGTCGGCGATCTCCTTTTCCACTTCGCTGCCGCAAGTAACGATAATGCAAAAAGCGCCGGCTTCGATGGCTTTGATTTGATTTTCCCTGCGGTTTCCAACCAGCACAATATCGCCCGGTTCCATATAAGAACCCATTTCTTCCGGAGTCATTGCGGCGATGATGGTCTTTCCCGAATTGGAGAAGACGCGGCCAGCGCCATGGATTAGGTTGGCATTTAGCGTGCGGATCACATTTTCCAGGGGTGTATGGCTCAAGGAAAGAGAATTGTTCTCCGGCATATTCATGTAGGCGTTGGCAATGTCGGAAACAGAAACTACTCCCACTAGTTTTTGGTCGTTGTTTTTAACCGGCAACACTTCAATGGGATGAACCTTTAGGAGCTGCCACGCTTCTTGTAAAGATATATCACCAGAAATTGGTTCCACAATATCCATCTGTAAATTGGATACCTGCGTTTTAACAGAAGAGAGGTATTCGGGAGGCTTGATGCCGAAATAATCTAAGACAAATGCTGTTTCACGATTGATTTTGCCGATTCGAACCGGGATAGCATCCATCTTTAACTGTTGTTTTAAATCCGCATAGGCGATTACGGAACAAATCGAATCGGTATCCGGGTTTTGATGGCCAATAATGTAAATTTTATCACTCATGATGAACCCCTTGCATGAATATTGAAGATAGTATATTTGATTTTATAACGGAAAGAAATAGGAATTGGTTAAAAATATGTTACATTTTGCCTAGTATCATTAAATTACATGGGGAAAACATATATTTTGTTCCTGGGTACGGTTAAGGTCACCTCTTGATTGGGAGATAGGTCGGCCATGGTATCGGCGAAAATATCCTGATTGCCAAACTGGATCAAATAACGGTGGATACCTCCGATAAACATCCTTTCGACTACTTTGCCGGTAAAGGATACTCCCGGGTGGACCGGTGTCAAAGGATTGAAGATAATATCCGAGGCCCGGAAGATCACTTTTGCTTTACCGTTTGGGAAGGTGGAAGCCAAAAAAGGGTGATTGTCGATGCAAATTTGATTTTCTTTGACCTCTCCCAGCAACACGTTGGAATTGCCCAAAAATTCGGCTACAAAATCGGAAACAGGTTGATTGTATATCTCCTGGGGTGTTCCCTTTTGGATAATCCGGCCCTGATTCATCAGTATGACCGTATCTGAAATACTTAGGGCTTCTTCCTGGTCGTGCGTCACATATAATGCGGTCAGGCCGAGTTTGCGTTGGATATTCCGGATTTCCAAGCGCAATTTCTGACGGACTTTGGCGTCCAAATTGGATAATGGCTCATCAAGAAGTAAAATTTGGGGATTAACAACTAAAGCTCTGGCGAGAGCCACCCGTTGTTGTTGGCCGCCTGACAGTTCTGAAGGATATTTGTGTTTTACCAATTCGGAGTTTAATTCAACTAAATCAAGTATTTGATTAACCTTTTCAACAATATCGCCGGAAGGTATCTTTTGAAGTCGTAGCCCGTAGGCAATATTGTCATAAATATTCATGTGGGGCCAAAGTGCGTAATTTTGAAACATAATGGCAGTTTTTCTTTTTTGGGTTGGTAATTCGGTGACATCATTTTCATTAAAAAAAATCCGACCGCCATCCGCTGATAAAAATCCGGCCAAGATTTTTAATAAGGTTGTTTTACCACAACCGCTGGGTCCAACGACCGCGGTCAGGGTCCCTTCCGGTAATTCGAAAGATACATTATGCAACACCTTGGCGTTTTTATTGTAACTTTTAGAAATTGCATCGACTTTGAGCATATCCATTCACCTCGTTTTAAATTACGCCGAAACTGGCTAAATGTTCAGCTTTGATATATCGTTCCATTATCAGAAGCATGACTACACCCGGTATGGTTAAAAGAATGGACGCAACCGAAGCAATCTGCATCTCATAACCCATAGCGGTATTGTACATAAAAACCGACAAATTTTTGACATAAGGCGCGCCAATCAGGAGCGATCCTGGAAATTCATCCAATGAATAAATGAATACTAAGATTGCTGAAGCGATAATTCCTGGGATCGCCAGTGGAAGAGTAATATGAAAAAAAGTCTTAAAGTGCGAACTGCCTAGGTTATGAGCCGCCAGTTCCAAAGATTCCGGAATTGACTGAAAGACAGAAACCATAATCCATAATGCATAAATTAATCCTCCTGCTAAATGGACCAAAATAACTCCCGAGAAGGTTCCAACCAAGTCCCATTTATAAAAAAGCCTCATCAAATTAATAAATACCGGAAGTTGGGGAAAAGCCTGAGGCAGCAGGAATAATAACATCAAAAAAATTTTCAGGGGAAAATTTTTCCGTACCATCACATAAGCAAAAGGCACAGTCAAGATCATAGCCGCTATCGTTGTCACAGTCGCAATCGATAATGAGGTTAGGATGGCATTTACGATATTGGTATCAGCAATTTTAACCCAATACAGTAGGCCATATTGTTGGGGAAACAAAGCTGGCCAATACCATTTTTGGGCAAATGACCAGATAATCAGCGATGATAATGGGCCCAGGATGATGAATATAGTCATGAGGTAGATCACAAATTTTAATGGATGTTTCACTTTATCAGCACCTTCTTCACATAATAATAGGCTGCACCCAGCGACAGCAAAAAAGAGATCAACCCTAATACGTTGGCTGTGCGGTAATCGTTCAGATAGGTAATCCGGTAATAAAGATCAACCATTAACATTTGGGGTCCCTGACCGTTACCCATCATCACCGGAATGGCAAAAGAAGCCAGCATTGAGGTGAACATCAAGATAGAACTGGTGGCGATGGAAGAAGCGGACATGGGTAACATAATGTCTTTAATAAGTCGGAGCGGACCGGCGCCCAGATTTTGAGCAGCTTGCAGATGAGCGTCGGATACCATTTTAAAGGGAGCCATGATTAACAAAAGCGCAAAGCCCATATTTTTCCATACCAAAGCGGTAATAATACCCGCCGGGCTGAAGACAATGGAAGGGGAATGAGATAGATTGACGATACCGATTAAAGAAAGAAGCGAATTCAAGGTGCCGTGGGGCGCCAGGAAAGTCCGCATAGCGTGTCCTACCACAACAAAAGGAATGAATAGAGGAATCTTGAATAAGAATTCCAAAAACCGATCTTGATATAAGCGCAGGTATCCGGCAATTGAAATGGTAATGAGCAGTGTAATTAGAAGCGATAATAAAGCAATAACGATTGTATAAAGAATATCGAAACGATAAAGAGTGAACGTTTTCTGAAATCCTTCCATGGCTAAATGGTTATCCTGAAAGAAACTGTTAACAATCACTTGGAAAAAAGGAAAGATAAAAATCAGAGTGATAAAAATTACAGCAGGGGCAATCAATACCCCTACTGCAAAAGAAGTTTTCGGGAGATGGATCCTTCGTGAATGAATAACTTGTATAACCGGATTTTTCATCGTTGAAGTTACCTTACGCTTTCATAGGTTTCCAGCAAATCGGTTTTATAAGGCGCCAGCATGAATGATTGACTGTACTTATTGAGATCGCCGGGTGTAATATCTTTAAATAAATGGTCTTTGGCTGCCTCGGAGCATTTGGGAAATACTTTGGTGGCATCAATCCCCGGATACCAATTGTATTTTTCAACGATCACACCGGCTTGGACTTCCGGAGAGGCCAGTGTTTGGGCAAATTTAACCGCAGCGGAAATATTTTTAGCCTTGGCGGGAATTACAATATACATCGGCTGACCCGGCAATCCGGGAGCCGTTAATTTTAGCTTGACATTGGGATTCATTCTTCCCCCGGCAATCATAGAATAGAACATATCGACCCAAACCGGGCCCATTGTGATTTCACCACGATTCAGCATGTCGAGGGTTCCTTGGTTGCCGGCGGTATAGGTTACCGGGAGAGCTTTTAGTTCTTTGATAATGGCCGGCCATTTGTTTTCAAGTTTTTTATTATAAGGTCCTTTGCTTAATTGTTGATAATCGCCGGATTTGGCATAAATGAAGGCAGTAGCGAACGCCACGCCGCTCATTCCGTTTTTGACGCCGTTATACCCAAAACTGCCGGGGTTGGCTTTAATCCATTTTTCTAATTCCCTTAAGTTAGAGGGGACTTTTTTGACAACATCAGAATTATAAGCGATTGCGACCTGGCTTTGAAACAAGGGAATTACATAACCTGCGACATTAGCGCCTAAACTGTTTTTAGAAGTGTCGCCGATGACATAGTTCGCAATATCCGTTTTCGGGACGTATTTAAGGAGTAAGCCGTTTTGAATCATATTTCCCATGATTCCCTGATGGACAATGGCGACATCGATATCCCATTCCGGCTTGCCGGCATCTTTCTGGGCCATTAATTTTTCATAAATTTTTTGACTGCCATCGTCGCCGGGGCCTGTTCCAACTACATTCAATTTCATTCCGGGATATTTTTGCGCCAGGAATTTAGCCACATGGACTCGTTGCAATTCTTCCATATTTGTATCGCCGGCTGTTGCAACATTGAGAGTTACATCGTTGGCGTCAACAGCCAATGCCGTACCCAAAATACAGAAGCTTAAAATAATTCCCAGCAAACCTAAAACCCCTAATTTTTTAATCATTTGACTACCACCTTTTTTATAAATTGGAAGATATCCAATAATCTAAAAAAAAATTATAGATTCCAAATGTTAAGAGAAGGTTGGACTGAAGTTAAATCGTTAATAAGAGAGCATCCGGTCCAACCGTTTTCATGAATCGCCTGGTTATATTTTCTGAACACCGAGAGCCTGAGATTGTAGCTCAAAAGCAGAGGGTAAACGAAATCAATAAACTTCAAAAAAATAAGACTTGAATTTTGAACAGAATCAAGATAAGATCAGATTACATCTATATGTTTACGTATATCATATTGTGGAGGAATATTATGGAGAAGACCTTACCAACTGCCCCAATAAGTCCGAAAGAAAACTACAGTTCCGCCAGAGTCATTCAAACAGCGAAGGATACCCAGGAACGTATTGCCGAGATATCTACCTTGAAAGTAACCGCTGAAAAAGCAGAGGACGCATCACTTATACGAGTCAACCCCGGAGAACAGCATCAGTCGATTCTTGGGTTCGGCGGCGCCTTTACGGAGGCTGTGGCTTATGTTCTGGGAAAACTGACTCCGGAAAAGAGACGAGCGGTTATCGGCGCCTATTTCTCGCCAACCTGGGGACTTAAATACACCATGGGCCGGGTTCATATGAACAGTTGTGATTTTTCACTGGGAAACTATTCTTGTGACGATACGGATGGTGATAAGGAATTAAAGAATTTTAATATTTCACGCGATCAACAATATCTAATCCCCCTTATTAAGGAGGCGATGGGTCAGGCTGATATTCCCTTACTTCTAACGGTCACTCCCTGGAGCCCTCCCGCCTGGATGAAAACCAACGGAATGATGAATCAAGGCGGAAGCATTAAAGACGATTGCCGCGAAGCCTGGGCCCGTTTTTATTCCAGGTTTATTCAGGCTTATGGAAAAGAAGGCATACCGGTTTGGGCCGTTTCGGTTCAAAACGAACCTGAGGCCAAACAAACCTGGGATTCTTGTTTGTATACGGCCGAGGAAGAAGGGGAGTTTGTCCGGGACTATCTGGGGCCGCAGCTTCAAAAAGATGGCCTCGGGCATATCAAAATTTTGATTTGGGACCATAACCGGGACCGGATTTATGAGCGGGCCAAGATCACGCTAGCCGATCCGCAGACGGCAAAATATGTCTGGGGGATTGCTTTTCATTGGTATACGGGAGAACAATTTGTCAATGTCGAAAAGACTTACCGTGAGTTTCCAGATAAGCCCTTAATTTTCACTGAAGGATGTATTGAAGGCGGAGTGCAGCTTGGGAAATGGGACCGGGGTGAATTTTATGCCCATCATATGATTGGCGACTTCAATGGCGGAACAGCGGGTTGGATGGACTGGAACCTGGCCCTTGACCGGCTCGGCGGGCCCAATCATGTAGGCAATTATTGCGATGCGCCGGTGGTGGTGGATACCGAGTCCGGGGAATTTTTCTTCCAAAGCTCATACTATTATATCGGCCATTTCAGTAAGTTCATAGCGGCTGGCGCTAAACGAATCTGCTGTTCTTCAAAGGAATCACCAGTGGAAACTGTGGCCTTTATTAATCCCGATCAACAAATCGTGGTCATCGTTTTAAACAGGACCGATCAGGATTTACAATTTTCATTGGAAATTCAAAAGCGTTATCTCAATGGAACAAGTCTTAAGCATTCCATCCAAACCATTATCCTTGAATAAATTGAAACTAAGCGCTGGCTCTTTTTACAAGTTCTACCGGGAAGATTTTTGATTCGGGAGGTAGTCCCGGATTCTGAATTTTTGAAAAAAGCAATTCAGAGGCGGCAAAACCCATGTCGTATAAAGGCTGATTCACAGTGGTAAGGGGCGGATCGGTAAAGGCGGTGATTCCGATCCCGTCAAAACCGGCCAACGCCAGATCCTCGGGAACTTTAACGGCGGCATTCTTGGTTTCCGCTAAGACCCCGAGGGCCATTAAATCATTGGCGCAAATGACCGCCGAAGGGAGAGGGCCCAACGATAAAAGTTTTTTAAAAGCGTTTTGGCCCGACTCCGGAGTAAAATCCCCGTCAATGACCCAATCTTCTTGAATCGGAAGGTTATATATTTTCATGGCGGCCCGGAATCCTTCCAAGCGGTCGTTGGCATTGCGAATAGAAGGCATTGCCCTTACAAAGCCAATGCGATGGTGGCCTTTATGGATCAGATATTCGGTCAGCTGATACATTCCGGTAAAATTATCGGTATCGACGTAACTGACGGAATTAGCGGCCGGGCGATTGCCTATAATCACACAGGGAATGTTTTCCGTTGAAATGGCCGAGATCTGGGGATGATTTAAATCGGGGGTAATCAAGATCAAACCATCCACTTTCCCCTGGAAATATAGACGTAAATAATCTATTTTGGGGTCTTCCGACCGATAAGTCGACAAAAGGAGATCTTGTTGATGGGCTATGGTTGATTTTTCAACTCCCGCCATCAATAAATTATAATAATCGGTGGCGTGCACCGTGACGTTGGCCGGGGCCGGAATAATGATGCCGATGGTATTGACAGTCTTAATATGAAGAGCGCGCCCGATATGATTAGGGTAATAATGAAGCTCTTTAATGGTATCAAGCACTTTTTGGCGGGTTTCTTCTTTCACGTAACCCTGGTTATTGATAACCCGGGATACTGTAATGAAAGAGACACCCGCTTTTTTGGCGACATCCTGTTGCGTAACCATCTTTTCCTCCACTCTGTTTAACGGCTGACACAAAATTATCATTTTCCGCAATCGTAGTCAAGTATTTTATCTTCACTTTGAATTTTAAAAAATGATTCAAAATTGTCTTGAATATTTGTTACAGCAATGTTAAAATATGTTTACGTAAACATATGTATTGAAAAACTGAAAGGAAGGGTACGGATGAGACTAAGATTCGCTTTTTTAGTGGTTTTGGTTTTGGCTCTTCTTGGTTTGGTTTGGGGAGCAACTCAAGCAGTCATGGGAGCCGGGAAGACAGTTGAACTAAGCGTTTTCATTGATCATCCCCAGTTCAGAGAGATTTATTCCAATTATTTCAATCAATTCGTCAAAAATTATCAAGCTCAGACCGGCACTACGGTGAAGATTAACTTTGAAACCCCGGCTACCGCAAATTCCCAACAGATTTTACAATCCCGATTCGCTTCAGGGGATGCTCCCGATGTTTTCTTTATTCACCCCGGCAATACCGGCCCTCAGTACGACCAATCCGGTTATTTGGAAGATTTAAGCAAACAACCGTTTGTGAAGACTTTATATGCGAATGTAAAAAGCATTATTTCCTATCATGGCAAAGTGAAATGTATGCCTCTGGAGAGTGTTTGGTGGGGTTATGATTATAACAAGGATATCTTTGATAAAGTGGGAATTACTCCGGCGTTGACGATTTCTCAGCTGAAAACGAATATCGAGAAACTGAAGAACGCAGGTTATACGCCTTTCCTGTTATCTTATAATGAGGACTGGATTCCCCAACTTTTTAACTCTTTGCTGGTAGGGGCGCTTAACGAAACGAAGTACAAAGGTTTTGTGGGTAGGATGAATAAAGGAACCACATCCTTCTCCGAACTTAAGGAATATTTTGATATTATCGACTTGGTGAATGCCAATGGTAACACCGATGCCATGGATATCACTTCCTCCGGCGGCGCCGCCCAATTTGCCTCCGGCAAATATGCCATGTGGGTTCAGGGACCGTGGATGGCGGAGGAAATCTTAAAGGCGAATCCCAAATTTAACTTGGCTGTCGCTCCGCTTCCAGTCACGGACGACCAAAAACAGACCATGATTAATATTTCGGTTTCCAAAGGTTTATCGGTTTATAGCGGATCCAAAAATAAGAAAATTGCTTTTGCATTGTTGAACTACATGCTTGATGCCAAAGACTCGAATGCTTTGTATCAAAATTTGAAATTTAACCCGGTATCTTCGGTGCATACCTTTAAATATTACCCTTGGGTTGAAACTGCATTGTCCTATGTGAAAAAGGGAATGGGTTATCAGGATCCCCAGATGCCCAATACGGTAAAACAAGAGGTCGGCCGGCAGCTTCAGCTTTATTATGTTAAAAAAGCAACACGCGCCGATGTGGTTAAAGCTCTGGATAAAGCATGGAAAGATGGAGTCAATCATTAATTGACTGTCTTATTTTGAGGCATTGGCGCGTATTCGCACGCCAATGCTATTTATTTTAAGATAACGGAGGGTTGAAGCATGTCCGTAAAGTACAACGCCCAGAGCCGGCGCTCTTTTTTCATTTTTGTAATGCCGGCATTCCTTTTCTTTTTGGTGTTCATGGCCCTGCCAATGGTGGGGTCTTTGATATATAGCTTTACAAACTGGAATGGAATCGCGCCATTTTTTAAGTTTGTCAATTTCCGGAATTATATCGAGATCTTCACCGAAGATGACCGTTTTAAAAGCGCCACTCTTTTTACATTGAATTTCACCCTGGTCATGGTATTGCTCCAAAATGGCCTGGCTTTACTGATGGCCAACTTAATCGCCAATTTAAAAGCGACCCGGAAGGTTTTTCAAACTGTTTTTTTCCTCCCGAATATGATCAGCGCCATCGTTGGGGCTTATATGTTAAAGTTCATTTTTTTAAAAGTGTTCCCCGAATTGGGTAAGCATTTCAGTTGGGTTGGTTTTTTGAACCAACAATGGATGGCCGCTCCTTTTTTTGCCTTTTGGGCGATTGTATTGGTTTCGTTATGGGTGGGTCTGGGATATGTCATCATTATTTACCTTGCGGCATTAGCAACGATTCCGAAGGAAATGGAAGATCAGGTCTTATTAGACGGCCCCGGGCCGATGCAAAAATTTCTCAGGGTGACTTTTCCCATGATTATGCCGGCCGTAACGATTTGCACTTTTTTGACCATCAATAATTCATTGAAGGCTTTTGATTTGATTTTTGGCTTGACCAATGGTGGACCCGGTTGGTCGACAGCCTCGATTAGCTTGAACCTTTTCTATGATGCGTTCAGCACTACAATGAGAATGGGGTATAGTTGCGCCAAGGCAATCATTTTATTTATCATGATTCTAACGGTATCATTGCTTCAAATCAATCTGATGAAAAAGAGAGAGGTGGAGCTATGAGCCCGGTCAATTCATTATTAGCCGCCAAGCGATGGGTTTTTAACGGGCGATCTTTGAGTTTGCTATTTTTATTTTGCGCCGGCGTCTTGGTTCTTTTCCCTTTATTGATGGCTTTCGTTAATTCTTTTAAGACAACCGCCGAAATGAACCAAAATGTGTTGGCTCTGCCGAAAGTAGTTAATTTAAACAATTATTTTACCGCTTTTGAGTCGATGCGGTTTTTGAGATCGATGTTGAATACCTTTGTGATCACGGTCGGCAGTACCTTTGGGATTGTAATCCTCAGTTCGATGGCGGGTTACAAACTATCCCGAACTAAAACCGTTCTCAGTAATGTAATCTTCTTTTTAATTATTTCTTCGATGATGATTCCCTTTTCGGTGATTATGATTCCACTGGTTAAAGTATCGGCGCAATTGCATATCCTTAACCGGATTTGGGGCGTCATTCTGGTTTATATCGGAGTTGGCATCAACCTGCCAATCTTTCTTTATCACGGTTTTGTGAAAACCATCCCCCAAGAGATCGAAGAGGCGGCGCTGATCGATGGCGCCAGCGACTGGCAGTCATTTCGAAAGATTATCTTACCGATGCTGCAGCCCATCAATATTACGGTTGCATTACTGCAGATTATCTGGATTTGGAACGACTTCCTGTTGCCCTTGGTATATATCTCCAACCCGAACAATTATACCTTGATCTTATCCACCCAGTCGTTCTATACGTTGTATAGCACTTCTTGGGAGCTGATCCTGGCCGGTAACTTCATGGCGGTCATTCCGGTTATCGCCGTTTATTTAATCTTCCAGAAAAATATTCAGGAAGGCATTGCTACCGGAGCCCTGAAAGGGTGAAAGCGAATCACCGGTTCAATAACAACCCTTAAGGATAAATGGAAAAATAAAAGCAAAAGGGGCTGTCTTGATTTACTTTTGGGACAGCCTCCTTTATATGGATTGAAGGAGCGCGGGAGAAGTGCTAAAATTAAAACATCAATAGCAAGTTATTATAAAGGGGGTAGTGTTTATAATGACTGAAAAAGAAATTTTAGAACTATTATTACAGAAAGTAAATGAACAAGGCGAAAGTTTAAAAGAACATACCGCAATTTTGTATGAACATAGCGAGATTCTTCGCGCCGTTCGGGACGCTCAAGAATTCCAAAAAGCAGAAATCGACCGCTTAAACATTACCACATCCCATATCGAAGGCGAGCTGGAACGAATTGCCGGAGATGTTACTTTTCTAGTCCGCAAAGCCGCCGAACATGAAGACGCTATTCGGGAATTAAAGCGGGTGAAGTAAGGCAATCGTATTTCGAATTCTTCTTTTGTTAATGAAGTTCATCCCCATTAACAAATAGATCATAATCCTCGTTATCTTCCTCGCCCGCGTCCTTTTCTGTGATTGGACATCTAACGACCCTAGGACTATTAAGAGTTATTCTTGAATAATATCTTGGGTTTGTGCAGGTGAAACACTGCCATCATCATTATCATTATCATTATCATTGTCATTATCGGTATCAGCAGCGGCTGGTTGATCTGCCGGAGCGGATTTGGCCGGATATTTTTGCAGGATCTTCACGGCAAAATAGTTACTGGGAAAAGGCAGGCCGGATACAATTTTCGCCATCTCCTCATGCGTCATGGTCTTTTCTTTGCCGCGTAAAGCTTTGTTCAGTAATACGGCGGTTACAATATCTTCTTTTGCTTTACGGGTTGCGACTCGTTCAATCCAGCCGCCTTTGGTCCGATTTTCACCGGTGGCTCGAATCCACGATCCTTTTTCTTCGTCAACAGCCACAATATTTAACATTTCAAAAGCGCTGTTGGAATCGGCCAATAAGTCGGGGCGCTTATAAATTTTAACCGTCCGGTGCACCACGGCGACATAAGCTCCCTGAACCAAACACCAGGTACTGACGAATCCTTCGGTGCCATCGGAGAGCTTTACTTTAACATATTCGATTTTGGGATCCTTGGGATCTTTTTTGGGGCCGCTCGCAAGGATTACGGTTTCCCCCACCGACAAAGAGGAAAGCCATTTGCTGGTTTGGTTAGCCTCGGCGCGAATGGAGGCGGGAACAACGCAAACACCGTTTTTGGAGTAGTCTTCTTTCTCGTCTTTTCCAAAGACAGCGGTCGAACCAAGCAAAAAAACAATTGCCAATCCAAGCCATAAAGTTTTCAGTTTCAATTGAATCGTCCTTTCTATAATGAATACTTCTCTAAGAAATAATAATATTATATCATTAAAAAATCTAGGTTTTTATCAAAATTTTACTCAAAATGCTTTGAATTAAAAATTATGTCACGCAGGGATTCATGGAGAACCAGGGAATAATATTATGGAAATTCCTATAAGAACTTGGCGTTTTGAGAGAGTATCTTCCCCATTTCTGATTTCCGTTTATTTGCGATACGCTCTACTAGTAAAACGTTCTCTAAATAACTACTCAATGATTGTGAACGTTTTACTTAAGTAGGGAGTATCTTCCCCATTTCTGATTACCATTTATTTAGGATACCCTCTACCAGTTGCCGTTGGGAATGGATGCTTTGATTTGAATGTTGAAATGAGGAATTTTGGGTGTTGACAATTTTGGTGGTTGATGATGAATACTTGGTAAGAATGGGAATCCGTGAGACGATTGCCTGGGAAGATCATGGCTTTACAATAGTCGGAGAAGCCTCCAACGGGAAAGAGGGTTTGCAGCTTGCGAGGACTCATCGTCCGGATATCATTATTACCGACATCCGGATGCCTTTTATGGACGGTTTGGAGTTTATGGCCAAACTCAAAGAGGAGGGACTGGACTCACGCATTATCGTACTCAGTGGTTATGGGGAGTTTGATTATGCCAGGGTGGCAATAGAAAACGGAGCTGTCTCCTATCTTTTAAAACCCATTGAAAATAGACAACTCATTGAAACCATCACCAAAGTCGGGGAAAAAATTACGAGTGCTCGAAACACCCTGGAATATTATCAACAATTGCAAATTGAACTGCCGGCCATAAAAAAACAATTTCTAATCGATTTAATTAACGGGGATCTTACCGCAGCCGCTGATATTCAGGCTAAAATGACTTTATTGCAGCTGCCGTTGAATGTAGAGGGCACTAACCTGATAGTTGTCATTAAGCTTGATGAATATAAAATGCTCACCCAAAAAATGTCTACGCAGACTTTAGACAAATTTCGGGAGATGATTTTTCATCATGCCAATCAAAGTTTGATGAAGGAGAATGACAATTTTCAAGGTTTGAACTTCGAAAAGAATCCAGGGGAATGGGTTGTTATTGTCCAGAGCCGTTCCGTCGAGGATCCGGTGACGGTTCTTAAGGAAAATTGCAAAGAACTGCTCACCAGATTCAAAGATGTTGAAGAAGCCGAAATTTCGAATCCGACTTTTTCTATCGGCATTAGTAATCCTCATCCTTCCATCCTGGAAATCAATAGCTCCTATCAGGAAGCTATAGCGGCTGCCGGTAATAAATTTATACCCGGTAACAACAGTGTGTTTGCTTTTACCGATAATGGAGTAGCTGATTGCCATGTTGAAATCAAGAAGGCAATTTCTTACATCCACGCTCATTATGGCGAAAATAACATCACCGCCGAAACGGCAGCCAGAGAATTGTTCATCAGTCCGTCCCATTTAATGCATCTTTTTAAAGCCGAATTGGGAAAAACCTTTAACGATTCCCTGGTCGACTATCGGATTGAAATGGCCAAAGAACTGTTAAAGGATCCTCAATACCGTATTTACGAGATCTGTCAAAAAGTCGGGTATACAGATACCAAGTATTTCAGTCAGTTATTTAAAAAGATTACCGGCATGAGCCCGAAAGATTATGTCAAAACGATTTTCTAAGGGACCCCAATAATGGATAAAATCATTCGATTTCTGCGTAAATTTCAGATTAAAAGACGGCTGGCTTTTTTTTTGCTGCTGGGCTTGTTAGTTACCTCCAATTGCATTTTTATCGGTTCGAAACTGATAGCCCAGGCGTTAATCAAGAATTATTTATATCATTACGTAGAGCTCACTCAAACGGAAACCGTTTCCAGTCTGGAAATGATCATCGATGAGGTCAATATGTTAGCGGTCAGGCTTACTGAGGACCGCTACATTTACCGTTTGTTTGACAACCGGCAACTGTCCCGCTCCGAGCGGGAACAGCGACTCCGACAGGAACTGGATAAGCAGTTGATCCATAAAGATGTGGTAGGAGGCATTTTTATTGTCACCAGTTCCCGCGAAATTTACAAATATACTACGAATGTTCCCGATTTACCTTTACCGGAAGAACAGTATGGAAGGGAAATGCAATCCAATAAAATAACGGTATGGGGGCCGGTTTTAAAAGACCGGAATCATCATTCCTATATTGTGGTAGGGCGGAAATTCCGGAATTTCGTCACCGGAGAAACTATTGGCTCCCTGGTGATTTATATCCGGGAATCGGCCCTTTATGAGATTTACCGGAAAATTGTCCCCAGTTGGGGAGGGTATTCTTTTATTCTGGCCAATGATGAATATATCATTTCTCATCCGGAGAAAAACAAAATCGGGAACATCGTCTTCGATTCCACAGTCTTTCATTCCTCAAAAAATTTTGATTATAAAATCGTAAAGTACAACCAAAAAAAGTCCATTATTGCAGTTCACCGGTTAACCAGCCGGCTGGAAAACCTAGGCGTCAATTGGAAGATCATTAGTGTTGTGTCGGAGAAAAAACTATTTGGAATCATCTCGGAAATAAACAGTATTGTCTTAAATATCGAGATTATCATTTCGATAATTGCCATTTTTTTGGCGATGTATATATCTTTTAATATCACCAGACCCCTGGCAAAGTTGAAAAACAAGCTGGACTTGATTGGGAAAGGAAAACCGAGTCTGTTATTTTCTGAAAAAGCCAATGATGAAATTGAATTGTTGGAGCAAAGTTTCAACAATATGGTGTTACGAATCGAGGAACTGATCCAAAAAAATAACTTGGAAAAGGAAAAACAGCGAGAATTGGAATTAACCGCATTACAGGCTCAAATTAATCCGCATTTTGTCTATAATACCCTTGACGCCATCGCTTGGATTGCCAAGTTAAAGAAACAAGGAGATATTGAGAGGATGGTCATGGCGTTAGCCACTTTTTTCCGGATTAGTTTGCATAAAGGCGATAAATTTATCACCCTGGCGGAAGAGATTCAGCTGGTGGAAAGTTTCGTGAGTATTGAACAATTACGTTTTCCGGACAAGGTTGAGATTACTTATGATATACCCGAAGAAATTAAAAATTGTTTGATCCCAAAGATCATTTTGCAACCTTTAGTGGAAAACGCGATCAAACACGGAATTAGCTTGAAAGAGGGTCAAGGGCATATTCGAATCAGCGGCTACCGGACCGGTGGCGATTTAAAATTGGAAGTTCAAGATGATGGTGTGGGCTTTAAACTTGATACCGCCAATCGTAGAACGGTTAATAAGACGATTCAGCCAAGCGGGTATGGATTAAGAAATGTTGATGAGCGGATCAGGCTGGAATATGGGCCTGGTTACGGAGTTGATTTGAAGAGTGAAAGAAATAAGGGTACCATCGTAACCCTAACTTTAAAAGTCCGTAAACAGAGTAAATGAAGTGTTGCCAATTCACTGCCATGCGGATTCTCTATTTCTGACCCCTGGAGTTATCAAGGTAAGGATTTCATGGATCAGGGAAGACTATATTTTAGTAAACTTCTGCATTTTGGAATATAGTTCGCCTAACGGAGAAGAAATACTTCTGGCCATGGCCAAACCCAAGTAAATGACTCCCATGATTAAGAAAGCATTGATCAATAACAGAAATAAAGATAGTTTGTTGATTTGGCTTAAAATATTCGTCAAGGGTATGACTCTGATTACAAAATCCAATGAATGGGGTATCGGGTAGAAGATAATGATGTTTTGTCTGTTTTTCGTTTTAAAGTAGTTGGTCTTTGCATTCAGTCTGTCCAGAATTTCTTTTTTTTCAGGGGTTGTTAATCCTTTACCGTGATGTGTTCCCAAAATGCCCCGCCGGTTTGAATAAAGAAAAGTATTGGCCTGAAATTTATCGCTGGGAAAATGGTCGTATAAAGAATCGATGGCAATATCGGTCATCAGTAAACCGATTAACGAACCCTCAGGGGTATATATTTTTTGTACAAAGGTAAAAACACCGCTATAGAGATGGAGATTCAAAGTGAGATCCGTAATCCAGTAATCCCGCTGAAATCTATCGTGCCAGAGGCTTTTTTCCGATTTATGAATGAACTTCGCGATGACCGGGTCTTTTAAAATCTGTTTTAAGTCTGGAGTCGAGTTGGCTGTATTGTTGGAAGGATTGGAAGGATAAAAAATTCCGTTCATTCCATACAATGCCAGGCCGGTGATGTTTAAATTGGAAGCTTGAATTTCATTGAGCTTATCAATGGTTTTAAGAAACTCGACGCTGTTTACATGGGCTTGCCTTAAAGTATGGATAATTTCCGGATCGTTGGCCAGTAATTTGGAAGACTCGGTCGTTAACTCCAGAAACAAATCGAAGTTGTTTTTTTGTTGCATGGCGGATTGGATAGCCAGTGGGATAAAGCTATTTAAAATGTTTTTCCGGATAATGACATAGGTGACAATACTTGATAAGATCATACAAAAAGAGATGGTTATAACGATGGTTAGGACTATCTTTTTTTCTATTTTTTGAAACAAAACATCCCCTTCTTTTGCCAGCCATAGCTAAAGCTATTGTAACACAAAAGTCACTCTTATTTAATAAGCAGTTTAACAAACCATTTTAGCAGTGTAGCAACCTTCTATTTTAAAAATATTCAAGTTATAATCAAATCATTGAGGCAAAGGGCATTCATACTAGAAAAAATAAAAAAAGGGGGAGTTAAATTGTCAAAAAAGTTAATCATTTTATTACTTTGCATGGCAGTTGTCGTTTCTGTCTTTTCCATTAATTTTACTTCGGCTGCCAGTAAAAAGGTGACACTTGTCGTAGGCAACTGGCCAAGAGAGAATGAACCTGCAAGGGTAGCCGCATTTAAGAAATACCAAAAAATCATGGCAGAAAAATATAAGGTGGAGGTCATTCCGGATTACTATCAATATGCTGTTAGTTCTTTCCTTCCGAAAGCAGCAGCCGGGACCTTGCCGACCCTTTATAACAGTTGGTTTACTGAAACTCAAAAGATTGCGGAAAATGGTTATGCCGCTGATATTACCGCCCCCATGAAGAAGGCCGGATGGGATAAGGCTCTCAATCCACAAGTATTGCCGCTTTTGTCTTACAATGGCAAGATTTATGCTGTCCCGAATTATGGTTATGTCCAAGGCCTCGAATGTAACGTTCAGCTTTTCAAAGCAGCCGGTTTGGTTGATGCGGGCGGCGTTCCCAAAGCTCCCAAGACATACGAAGAGCTGGCTGAAACCGCTAAAATTATCAAAGAAAAAACCGGAGCAGCCGGATTTGTTTTAGATACCAATAATAATACCGGTGGTTGGCATTTCATGAACATTGCCTGGAGTTTCGGTACGGTATTCGAAAAGAAAGTAGCCGGCAAATGGACTGCTGCTTTCAATAGTCCCGAAGGTGTAGCCGCTTTGCAGTATGTCAAAGATTTAAAATGGAAATATAAGGTTTTACCGGAAACCACCTTGCTTGACTGGGCCAGTGGGCAACAAGTCTTAGCCACCAACCAAGGCGCGATGTTATTTTTCGCCGGTACGGAACACGACGGTTTTAATTTCCAGATTGATAATTACAAGATTAGCAAAGATAATATTGCCATGTTTAGCCTGCCCGCCGGGCCCAAAGGGAGATATTCTCTCATTGGGGGAGATACCTGGATGTTTGCTCCGAATGCAACCAGGGCACAAATTGAAGCCGGTTTAAAATGGGTAGAATTACTGGGAAAATCTCCGAAATTCACCGATGAAATTAAAGCAAATGAAATAGCCAATTTTAAAACGGACGTGGCCGGCAATCATGTAGTCGGTTGCAATTCTTTACAAATTTGGACCGATAAGGCATCCATTAAAGCCCGGAATGAACTGCGCGCAAAATATGTCAATGTGAACTTGGCGCTTTTCAAAGACTATAACGAAAGCAAAAACACTTATCGGGCTGAAGAACCCGTTGCCTGTCAAGAACTCTATAAAGCCCTTGATAAAGTCATCCAAGCTGTTCTGACCGATGCCAACGCTGATCCGAAAGCATTGCTTGATAAAGCGGCGGCAGATTTTCAAAAGGATGTCCTTGATAAGCAATAATTGACATCATCCATGAGTATTTGGCATGTAAATGGCGGCTTAAGCCGTCATTTGCATACCGGGAACAAAATAAAGAGAAGGTGGTTTCATTGTCATCACCACAATTGCTGATAGGAAAGGAACCGAATCGTTTCGGGAGTAAAATCTTAAAAAATGACCTTATCGCCTGGCTTTTAATGTTGCCGAGTTTATTGATGTTTATATTTTTTACATGGCAGCCGCTGGTTTCCGGGATCATTCTATCGTTTTTTCAGACCAAAGGTTATAACATCGTAAAATTTATCGGTTTGGGAAATTACCGGGATGTATTGACCAATTCTTCATTTAACACGGCTCTGTTAAATTCCCTTTCCTACACTCTATGGTCGCTGGTCATCGGTTTTACCATACCCATTATTGTGGCAATTTTACTGAATGAAGTCATTCATTTAAACGGATTTTTTAAATTTTCATTTTATTTTCCGAGTATGATTCCAGGAATGGCTACTTTTTTAATGTGGGCATTTATGTATAATCCGGCTAAATGGGGTGTTTTAAATAATATTTTAACCAGTATCGCCTTACCGACCTTTGGTTGGTTAAATATACCCCAATATACGATCTTACTTATTGTAATCACCATGACCTGGTCCGCTTTCGGAGGGACAGCGCTGATATATATGGCCAGTTTGCAGGGCATCAACCAAGAATTGTATGAAGCGGCTGCTTTGGACGGCGCCGGTTTTTTCCAAAAGATTCGCTATATAACATTGCCCAACATCAAGGGTGTAATTTTGCTGATGTTAATTATGCAAATTATCACGGTTTTCCAGGTTATGATTCAACCACTTTCTATGACCGGCGGCGGGCCGAATGATGCCTCTCTGTCCTTGATGTTGCAATCTTATTTATATGCTTTTAACTATATTAAGGCTGGTCCTTCCATGGCGGTTGGAGTGATTACCTTTCTGATTTTAATCATTCCGACATTTGCATACTTTATTTTATCCAATAAAGACCAAGGAAGCGAGGGACAATAATGTCAAAATTTTCAACCAAATCAAGCGGGTTGTTGACCGGTTTGGATTTTAAACGTCCCGGAAACAAAATATTATACTGGCTGATATTTTTGTTGATGTCCATTATCACAGTAATCTGCCTTTTCCCCCCGGTATGGCTTTTCGCCTCCAGTGTGAAAAACCTTCAGGAGTTATATTCGATGAATCCGACACTGTTCCCTAAAATATGGGAATTACAGAAAATCATCGATGTTTGGAAGCAGTTGCATTTTATTACGTATTATTTGAACTCGTTGGAACTTGCTGCGGGCGACATCCTGTTTTCGCTGGTATTCAATTCATTATTCGGTTTTGTTTTATCCCAGTTAAAACCTAAAGGAACTAACATTTTAATGGTTCTATTACTGTGGACGCTTCTATTACCCAATACCGTAAATATCGTCCCGGTTTATATGAATATCATCAATTTCCCGTTGTTACATATTAATTTTTCCAATACGTTTTTCCCAATGTGGTTCATGTCCGGCGCCAATGCTTTTTTCACCCTTATTTTCAAAGGCTTTTTTGATGGCATTCCCCGTTCTTATACTGAGGCGGCGATGTTGGACGGATGTTCGCCGCTTAAAATCTTTTTAAAAATTTTCCTGCCCCTCAGTAAACCGGTGATGTTTGTCATTACGATATTAACTTTAACATCGTCGTGGTCCAACTTTTTTTGGCCGTATATGGTTCTGACAAATCAGGATCTTTACACAGTCATGATCCGGATATTTACCATGATTCCCAGCGGTAATTCCGGTAACGGAATGGCCGTAGACTGGCAGATGCTGGCTATTGTTTATTCGATGATTCCACCCATTGTGGTTTTTCTGTTCCTTCAAAAATACATTATGCAGGGCGGTCTGACTTTAGGTGGGATTAAGGGATAGGAAAGCAATGGTTTACAACCATAAATCAGCAAAGCGTAAAGGAGTTTCAAGATGGCCAAAGTAGGGGAACGTTACTTAGAGGTGGATCCATGGACGGTGGTGGAGAGTTCCTTCCGGCCCGAAATGGGCCGGGTGTCTGAATCGATTTTTTCACTGGCCAATGAATATATGGGAGTCCGCGGATATTTTGAAGAAGGCTATAGCGGCGATGGGCTACTGGGAAGTTATTTCAACGGATTTTATGAAGAAATCCCGGTTATCCAGCCAGCTACATATAAAGGGATGATTACAAAATCCCGTTTCATGGTAAATACCGTTGACTGGCTTTATACCAGGATTCAATTGGACGGTGAGACTCTTGATCTCGCCAAAAGCAAATACCGGAACTATCAGAGGGTATTAGATTTCCGGAGCGGCACTTTGTACCGTGAATTGATTTGGCAAACCCAAAACGGCAAATCGCTTAAAGTAGCTTTTTGGCGTTTCTTAAGTATGGTTGAGCCCAATTTAGGGTGTCAGCGGATTACTTTGACTCCTCTGAATTTTTCCGGTCCGATAAAAGTTCGCTTGGGTTTGGATTTAACACCATTGCACGAAGGGATGGCTCGAAATTTTTGGAATTGTCCGCAAAAGCAACAAGTGGATAATATCATTGCAATTCTGGGGAAAACCAATTGTCTGGGGCATCAGCTTTTCTCAGCTTTTGCCGTAAAGCTTGACGGGGCTGCCAAGACCCAATTGGTAGAGGAAGAGAAATATACTGGATTGGATTTCTTCATCGAATTATCGGAAGGAAAGTCCATTGACGTTGATAAGATTGTAACCAACTATGCAGATAAAAACCAGAATACGCAAGGCCCGGAAGTATGGGAAACAGGAATGAAATTAGCGCTTAAAAATCAAGCTCTCACGTTTAAGGCGGCTTTGGAACAGCATACTTCATATTGGTCTGATGTATGGAAGACTTCGGATATTACAATCGAAGGTGATCCGGAGAATCAACAAGGTATTCGGTTTTGTATTTTTCAACTTTATCAAACTCTTCATGGCGCTGATTCCAACTCAAATATTGGAGCCAAGGGACTTACCGGCGAGGCTTACAATGGACATACCTTTTGGGATACCGAAACCTATTGTTTGCCTTTTTATATGTTCAACAATGTAAAAGCGGCCCGTAATCTACTTGATTTTCGTTACCGGACCTTGCGCAAGGCCCAAGAAAGAGCCAAAGCCCTGGATTGTCAGGGGGCTTTTTATCCAATTGCCACGATTGACGGGAGTGAAAGTTGCGGTTTATGGCAACATGCCAGTTTGCAGCTGCAAGTTGGTTCAGCGGTGGCCTATGGGATTTGGCATTATACCAAGATTTGTAATGACGATGATTTTCTTTATCACCAAGGAATCGAAATGCTGGTTGAGATCAGCCGCCTCTTTGCCAGTCGCGGACAGTGGGGCCCCAGGACCGGACAATTTGGCTTTTATGGAGTTATGGGACCTGATGAGTTTCAGCTCATGGTGAATAATAATTGCTATTTAAATTTTATGGCCCAAAAAACCTTTGAGTTCACACTGGAAACTTTGAAAACGATGGAATCATCTCATCCGGAGTTTTTGTCGGAGTTGCAAAAAAAGAATCATTTGGGAGCCGGTGAATTGGAAAACTGGCGTCAGATGAGTGCTAAAATGCATCTTCCTCAAGATTCAATCACGGGGGTTTATGAACAACATGATGGCTTTTTCGATATGCCTCATATTAACATTCAAGAAATTCCGGTCAATGATTTTCCATTATATCATAACTGGTCTTATGACCGGATTTATCGTTGGGACATGATTAAGCAACCTGACGTGCTGATGTTTATTTTCCTCTATAATCAGTCGTTTTCTCCGGATATTAAGCGGGCTAACTACGAATATTATGAGCCCCGTTGCATCCACGAATCATCTTTATCACCCTCCATTCATTCGATACTGGCGATGGAGCTTGACAAAAACAAAGAAGCATACGACTTCTTCCAATTTGCGACCCGGATGGATTTGGACAATTATAACCGGAATACCCGGGAAGGTTTACATACGACTTCGCTCGCGGCTGCCTGGATGAATATCGTTTATGGATTTGGCGGGATGAGATCCGATGGCGGGAATCTGGTGTTCAAACCCGGTATCCCAAAGCAATGGCGTTCATACAGCTTCCGGGTGTTATTTCATCAGGCGGTTTTGTGTGTGAAGGTGGATCAAGAATGGGCCGAGTTTATCGTGCTCAACGGACCTGAAGTACCGGTGGAGATTTACGGAAGACTTTATACAATCGATTTTAATGGCATCAAGCTTGCAATACCGAATTGAAAAAGGAGAATGTTCATGTTACCTTTACAAGCGGCCATCTTCGATTTGGATGGTGTGATTGTCGATACTGCAAAATACCATTATTTAGCCTGGAAGAAATTAGCCGGAGAACTCGGTTTTGAATTCTCCCCTGAGCATAATGAACGATTAAAAGGAGTCAGCCGGATGCAGTCACTGGAAATTGTGTTGGAAGTCGGCGGCGTCGCGACGGCGAATGAATCCCAAAAAGACCAATGGGCCAAACAAAAAAACGAATGGTATCTGGAGTATATCCGGCGGATTACTCCATCCGAAATCTTGCCCGGTGTTGTTTCTTTTATCAATCATTTGCGGAGCCAAGGAATTAAAATCGCCCTTGGGTCCGCAAGCAAAAATGCGCCGTTAATCCTTGACAATTTAAAGATGGATTCATTGTTTGATGCGATTGTTGACGGCAATCAGGTTGTCAAAGCCAAACCGGACCCGGAAGTTTTCTTAACGGCTGCCGCCAGGCTTCATATTTCACCGGCTCACTGTGTGGTTTTTGAAGATGCGGTGGCCGGGATTGAGGCGGCTCATAATGGTGGCATGATGGCAGTTGGGCTTGGGGATCCCCGTATATTAAACCAGGCCGATTTGGTTATCAGCGACCTAACTAAGTTAGATTATGATTTATTAACCGGGGAAACAACTCCCAGCCGGTGGTTATTGTCTGAAGAGACTTTTTCCCGGGATCATATCGAATTAAACGGCAGTAAGTTTTTGCTGAGTAATGGCTATATGGGTTACCGGGGAACCATGGAGGAGTATGGCAAAGCAGAACAAGTGGCATGTACTTTGGCGGGAATATTCGATCGGGTGGGTAATGCCTGGAGAGAGCCGGTTAATGCGCCCAATGGCTTCTATACAGTATTGTATTGCGATAATCAACCCTTGCGGGCAAATCAAAAAGAACCACGCAAGCATCAACAAGTTTTGGACTTACACCGGGCGATTCATTACCGTGATACTACATTTCAAATGGGTTCTCAAGAGATTTCCGTTCATATGGAGCGTTTCTTAAGTCTTGATCAGGTTCACCTGATGGTGGTGAGATGCCGGTTTCATTGTCAAGAAGCCTGTCAAATAAAAATAGAGACTGGAATTGATAGTAATGTATGGGATATCAATGGACCCCATTTTAAAACCATTCATTATGAACAGCAGGAAAAGCTTCTGACAGCCGAAGCGGTTACCCATGAAGGGGATACTGTCGCGGTAGCTGAATTCTTACATTGCATCGAGGGCAACGGAGAAGTTATCTTTCAGGAGCAGGGCGTGTTTCATCAAGTCCTTTTTCAAGCGGAACCGGGCCGGGAATATTGTTTCGAAAAATATGTTTCCATTTATACCGGCAAGGATGGCAAAATTCCCATAAAAGAAGCGGCAATCCGTACGGCTTGTGAGGGTTTTAGAACGGGTTATGATAAGTTATCGATCCGTCATGCCCAGCTGTGGCATGAACGTTGGTTGTTATCGGATGTAGAGATTGACGGAGACGAAGAAGCCCAATTTGCACTGAGATACAGTATCTATCAGTTACTGGCAGGGGCTCCAACTCACAGTGACAAACTATCGATTCCGGCAAGGGGATTATCCGGACAAACATATAAGGGAGCGGTTTTTTGGGATACGGAAATGTTTATGTTGGATTTCTTCATTTTCACCCAGCCGGAACTGGCCCGAAATATTTTGAAATACCGCTATTATGCTTTGGAGGGGGCCCGCAAAAAAGCCGCGGAGTATGGTTACAAAGGAGCGTTTTATGCTTGGGAAAGCCAAGAAAACGGCGAAGAAGCCTGCACGCTGTTTAATGTGACCGATGTATTCAGCGGACGGCCCATGCGGACCTATTTCCGGGATAAACAAATTCATATCAGCGCGGATGTGGTGTATGGAATTTGGCGTTATTATAAAATGACCGGCGATACCAGCATCCTATATGACGGAGGCGCTGAGGTCATTTTGGAATGCGCCCGTTTTTACTTATCCTATGCTTATTTCAAAAAAGATAAAGGACGATATGAAATTTTAGACGTAACCGGTCCCGATGAATATCATGAAAGGGTCTCCAATAACGCTTTTACCAATTTTTTGATTAAGCATTGTTTAGAAGCGGCTTTGGAAGTTTTGGAGATTTTAAGGAGGGAAAATCATTCGTTTTATGCTCGTTTGATTTCCGGTCTCCACTTCGAACAAGAGATTTCAGCCATTGCGGAAATGTTGGAATTGTTATATATTCCCGTTCCCGATCGTGATACCAAGATTATTGAGCAATTCGACGGTTATCTCAAGCTTGAGGAAATCTCTTTGAGCGAGCTCAGAAAGAGGGCGCAAGCGCCGAATGAATATTGGGGCGGCGGAAACGGTATCGCCACCGCCACCCGCATTATTAAACAGGCTGATGTGGTTTTGCTATTGAATCTGTTTAAAAAAAAATTGAATCAGGAAATTAAAAAGGCTAACTGGGAATTTTATGAACCCCGGACCGAGCATGGTTCGAGCCTAAGTCCTTGCGTTTACGCGATGGTGGCCACCGATATCGGAAAACCGGATTGGGCGTATCCTTATTTTCAAAAGACGGCTACCATTGATCTGACGGGTGATTACAAGCGATATGTCGGTACCCTGTACATAGGGGGAACTCATCCGGCAGCCAATGGCGGCGCCTGGATGGTTGCAGTTCTCGGTTTCGGGGGGGTTAGCTTTAACGGCGCCACTGTTGGAGTTAATCCGAAACTTCCGGAACATTGGAGAGCCTTACGTTTTCATTTGACTGTCCAAGAGCAGCTTTTTCAGGTGAGCGTATCCCAAGAGCAGCTTAGGATTAGTTCTGCTTCGACGAATACCCGGAAAGTCTCGTTTGATCTTGAAGGCGCCGTATTTGAAGCCGGACTCGGGCAGGAAATATTATTTTTCCGGAAATGAAGGTAAAATAGAATATTTTTGGAGATTTTCCAATATCGGACTGTCTCAAAAGAAAAGGAATCGATTAAGATTGCAATATATGCTGATCTTTTTATAGATTGAAGCAATATATCACATCTTATCGATTTTAAAGCCTTTTGAGACAGTTTTTTATTGGATGACCACTCCCGTTTGAAAGCTTCCGGCAGGGAATGGAGTTTAAAAAGCCTTGCATTTTTTGCAAAAAAACATTTTATATGAAATTAAGATGAATTTGACATTTAATGTCGAAATACTTATTTTCAGAAAATGCAATCCGTTTGGGAAGCAATCGGAGGAAGCCCATGAAACAAAAGACAATCGTTGGTGAAGTTCGCAGAACTCAAATTCTCAATCTTACAATTTTTGGATTATTGGCCTTTTTGTTAATAACTCTTTTTTCTTGGAACCAATTTTTAAGCGCCGTAAAGTATCGTTTACTGGAAATTGACAAAGTGCTTGGGGCCATGATCCAAAATCAGCGGTCTTCAATCACCGGATACCTGCAATCCGGCGATAAAGATAAAATTCATCCCCCGATTTTTCCGGCGGTATATCACCAAATTCTGCTCGGTTATCCGACAACATTTACTTTAGGTTTCTATTTGCCTGACCTTGATTGGGTAATCATCGAAAGAGATCATCGCCGGGTAAACCTTAAAAAAAATATTGGCGCTCCTTTCGATGAACCCGAAAAAAAATATTGGCTTTCAACTCGGGCATCCGGAACATCCGCTTATGAATTCTTTTGGTCAAGGGTAAATAAAACTTGGGTATTCGGGTGTGGGTATTCCATAAATTTTAATCGTCATCAAGCGGGATATACCTTCGCCTTCATTACGCTTTCGAATTTGATCCGGTTATACGCTACAATTGGTTCGGGGATATTCGCTATCGTAATCGGCATTTGTTTGTTTTGTTTATTGTTATTGAAACGGTTCAACCGGAATATCTGCAGGAACACCGCACAATTGATGCTCTTAAATTCCAATCCCCAATTCGATTTTATCGAATTTCAAAAAATCGCCTTTGAGTTTTGGTTGAATCATCAGCGGCGTCAAAGTATGCTGGCCAATTTGCCCTGGGGATATCTTTTGATTCAGCCATCCGGAAAAATCGTTGACATCAACGATAATGGCTTATCATTAATCGGCTTGAACAGAGAGCAAGTCATAGGAGCCGATATTCAAAAATTATGTCCGAAAACATCTGTCGTAAAGGTGATCGAAACCAAAGCCCTCGTTTCGGAGGAAACTCTTTTTTCCTCACCGCCAGGGGAATCCAAACGATACTTTACTTATTCTTTTCCGATGATATTACCCTCAGGGGAGGAGGGGGCCATGATCTGGATTCTGGATAGAATCGAGCAGGCGAAGGCCCAAAAAATCATCGAGGAATCCACCGTTAAAATCGGAAATATTCTGGAAAGCATTTCGGAAGCTTTTTTTGCCTTGGATCAAGACTGGCGTTTTACCTATATGAATCAAGCGGCGGAAGATGTTTTGTTTGGGAAAAAGAAAGAAGAATTAATCGGAAAGTCCGTTTTCAGCGCATTCCCAACAAACATCTGTTCAAACCATTATAGCAAATTTAACCAAGTCATGAATGAACGGACTGCGGCCTGTTTTGAAATTCCTTATGCCGATAACGGAACCTGGATCGAGGTTCGGGCCTATCCTGCTATCGATGGCATCTCGGTTTTCGTTCGGGACATTACCGAACGAAAATGGGTTGAGAAGACCACGCAACAACTGGCGGCAATTGTTGAAACATCGGAAGATGCCATTTTCAGCATGACCTTGGAGGGAAAAATCAGCAGCTGGAATTATGGAGCCCAGAAATTATATGGTTATACCGCCGAAGAAGCGATTGGCAAAATGTTTTTGCTGATCATCCCGGAAGACTCACGGGCTAGTGTTGAGAGAACCTTTCAGAAATTAACCCGGGGTCAGCTTTTTGAAGACAATCACACGTCCCGGGTACGGAAAGATGGAAGCATTATTTATGTGTCCATCAAATATTCGTTGATTCAGGATGCAAGCGGTAACATTGTTGAAATCTCCTCGATTCACAGGGATATTACGGAACGGATTCAATATGAAGAGGCTTTGGCCAAAGAGCGGGAGTTGCTGATGGTTACGTTGAATTCCTTGACCGAAGGGGTTATTGCCACAGACGGGCAGGACCGGATTTTTTTAATCAATGAAGCAGCCTCCCATTTAACCGGTTATTCTCAGACTGAAGCGATAAATCAACCCATAGACGAAATTCTTTATATTATTGACGATAAAACCAGCGAACCGATTACCCGGATTACTTCTTTCAGTACATCGCAAAATCACAAGCTGGCTCAAAGTTTAATTTTAGTGACCCGGAATCTCAATGAAGTTTTAATTTCAGTTCACAGTTCTCCCATAAAAACCTCCACCGATATTATCGGGGCGGTCATTGTTTTTCAGGACATATCCGAAAAATTTAAGATCGAGCATGAATTATTTAAAACCGATAAATTGGAATCCCTTGGTATTCTGGCCGGCGGCATTGCTCATGATTTTAATAATATTCTGGCCGCGCTTCTTTCCAACATCCAATTGGCGCAAATGAAATACAACAGAAAAGAGGATATCAAAAAATACCTGCAGGATATGGTGGAATCAACCCACCGCGCCAGCGACCTGACCCGGCAATTACTGACATTTTCCAGGGGGGGCGCGCCGGTCAAAAAAGCGGCTTCTTTGGGAGAACTGATTGGCGATACTGCGGAATTTGCGCTCCGGGGCTCCAAAGTAAAAGTATCCTGTGAAATTTTGAAAAGCTTGTGGCCGGTCGAAGTGGATACGGGTCAAATCAGTCAGGTTATCTATAATCTGGTCATCAATGCCAAACAGGCTATGCCCAGAGGCGGCGCCATCAAAATAACCGCCGAAAACATGGTCAACGACTCCGGCAACCGGTTTGATCCCGGAAATTATATTAAAATTGCCGTAAAAGACCAGGGGGTCGGTATACCCAAAGAAAACCTGGGGAAAATATTTGATCCTTTCTTTACCACCAAAAAAGAAGGTTCGGGTTTGGGCCTTTCCACATCATACTCCATTATAAAGCGCCATGATGGATATCTTGAGGTAGAGTCGGAAGTGGGTCTGGGTACGACCTTTTGGGTTTACCTGCCGGCATTAAACCAAGCCGTCATTTTGCCGGAAGGCGATAAAGAAATTGAAGTAACAGGCGGACCGTTAAAAATTTTATTGATGGATGACGAAGAAATCATTTTAAACTCCGTAGCCGAGATGCTGGAACTATACGGACACCAAACAATGTCCGCCAGAGACGGAGCCAAGGCTATCGAAATATATTGCCATGCCTTGGAAGAAGGAACTCCCTTTGACGTGGTCATCATGGACCTGACTGTTCCGGGAGGCATGGGGGGACAAGAGGCCATTTCCCAACTGCGGAATATCGATCCACATATTCGGGCTGTCGTTTCAAGCGGTTATGCCAATGATCCCATTATCTCCAACTTTGAGCGGTTCGGTTTTAGCGGTGTGGTGATCAAACCTTACCGGTTCGACGAGTTAATCAAGGTCATCAATCAAGTGGTTCAATCCAAGCAATTGCCGTTGAAACTGGATTTTTAGCCGGGCGTTTTGGTGGAAGACAGGTACATGGAGTGAAGCAGTGTCGAGCCCGTTTCCGTCTTGAAATATTTGTGGCCAATGCTCTCAACCGCTTCCCGGTCCAGTTGGTCCTCAAATATATTCACCAAAAAATCGGCCTCGACCAGGATTTGAAAATCCAAGGCGTCGATTTTACCATAACTGTGGTGGTTTCCAATAAGGAAGCAGACTCTTTCGATAGCCGCTGAGGGTATGCCCGACCTTTCAAGAATATCTTCGGCAATAGGCGGACCCTCGATTTCTTGATACCTGCCGGAGGTGGAATTATATTTCCGTTCGGCTTCCTTAATACCAATGTCGTGTAAGATGGCCGCATAAAGGAGAATGGTCTTTTTCTCATCCGAAACCTGTTCCATACCGGAGAGAGTGGCCGCAAATCCATACACTTTCAGCGCGTGGTTGATCCGGCGGACATCATTTTGAAAATAGGCCATCATTTCATTGATAATTATTTCAATCATTGCAAGCTCTCCCATTTATAAGATACTCATTTTTTTAAGCGCTTCCAGATCCAAAAGTTTAAAAGAGGTTAAATAATAATCAATAACGCCTTCATCTTTCATTTTCCCCAATTCCCTCGACATCGAAGGGCGGGAAACATTGAGGAATTCCGCCAATTCGTTGCGGTTTAACGGTAAGCTGAAACTCTTTTCCATCGTTCTTTGATGTTGCTCCAATAAATAGCTGGCTAATTTGGCGCGCATGCTTTTGATGGTGAGATATTCAACTTTTTTATTGAGAAATAATGCCCGTTCCGATATGATCCGTAAAAAGTTCTGAATCAACACCCGATGCCAGGAACACATTTTCGGGCATTCGCCAATAATTTTTTCCCGCGGCAGGAATAAAACCCGGCATTCATTTTGAGCTTCAACTGTGGCAGGCCATTTTGTGTGAGTGGAAAAGGCGATAACTTCTCCGAAAAGTTCCCCTGGGGTGGCCATGGTCATGACCATTCTGTTCCCGGCGGCGTTTTCTTTGCTGACCGAAGCTGTTCCCTGTAACATCAGGCCCACTTCTTTACACACATCGCCCGACATGACAATCAATTCATTGGTGTGAAATTTTCCCACTCTGGCTTGAAAGCATTGCAGGATAGTATAAATTTCTTCTTTTTTCAGTCCTTGGAATAAAGCTGTTTGGAGTAAAACTTCCCCATATTTCTCAAACATCGTTCACCTTCAAAAATTTTTGTATCCCCGGCTACCGACTTCAATTATCAATTATAATACAATTTCCCCATCGAAGCAATCGAACTGAACTTCTTGAAGGGGGAATGGCGGGAGAATCCAAGAGGCTCTGAAATACTTAAATCGCTAAATAAGGGGGATCATTCATGTCGAATATGTTTTGCTATCAATGTGAACAAACCGCCGGTGGCAAAGGTTGCACTAACGTTGGGGTTTGCGGAAAAAACGGGGAAGTTGCCAACAAACAGGATGAATTGACCGCTGCGTTAATAAGTCTTGCCAAAGCGGCTCCTGGCGGCAAAGGAGAAAAAGAAACCGATGAATTGATGATGCAAGGCCTTTTTGCCACAGTCACCAATGTTAATTTTGACTCAGGCCGGATTGATGAGCTTATTTCCGGGGTTATGGCCCGAAAAGCAGTCTTGGGAGGGGGCGAAGATTTTCCGGCTTCGATGTTATGGTCCGGCGATACCGATATCGTATCCCTGCGGTCCACCTTGCTTTTTGGGATACGCGGAATGGCTGCATACGCATGGCACGCCTATGCTCTGGGCAAGCAAGACCCGGAAGTCACCGCCTGGTTTTATAAAGGATTGAAAGCGCTGGGGGAAAGTCATCAGCCTGAAGAATGGCTCAATTTACTGATGGAGTTCGGCCAAATAAACCTTAAGTGCATGGCTTTGCTGGATGGAGCAAATACAACAGCCTACGGGCATCCGGTTCCAACCAAGGTATCCATGAAAGTGGAAAAAGGCCCCTTTATCGTGGTCAGCGGCCATGATTTGCTGGATTTGGAACAATTGCTCGAACAAACCAAAGGCAAGGGAATCAATATTTATACCCATGGCGAAATGCTGCCGGCCCACGGCTATCCAGGACTCAACCGCTATCCACACCTGAAGGGCAATTTCGGCACCGCCTGGCAGAACCAACAGAAGGAATTTGCGAATATTCCGGCCCCGGTTCTTTTTACCACCAATTGTCTGATGCCGCCTAAAGAAAGCTACGGCGATCGGGTCTTTACCACTTCCGTGGTGGGTTATCCCGGAATCAAACACATTGATGAAGGGAAAAACGGGGTAAAGGATTTTGCGGGATTGATCCAACAAGCCCTGGAACTGGGTGGTTATCCGGAAGATAGGGATTTCACAGGAATCAACGGCGGCAAAGAATTATTGACCGGGTTTGCCAGAAACACAGTTCTTTCCGTAGCCGACAAAATCATCAACGGAGTGAAGCAAGGCGCGATCAAGCATTTTTTCCTGGTGGGCGGGTGTGACGGAGCCAAGCCGGGACGTAATTACTATACGGAATTTGTTCAAAAAGCCCCTCAGGATACGGTAATCTTGACTTTGGCCTGCGGTAAATTCCGTTTCAACGACTTGAATATCGGGGAAATCGGCGGAATACCGAGGATATTGGATATGGGGCAATGCAATGATGCTTATTCCGCGATTCAGGTGGCCTTGGCTCTTGCGAACGCTTTCGATTGCGGAGTCAATGAACTGCCCTTAACGCTGGTCCTTTCATGGTACGAGCAAAAAGCGGTTTGTATTCTTTTGACCTTGCTGGCGCTGGGAATTAAGAATATCTATCTGGGACCGACATTACCGGCATTTCTGTCGCCCTATGTCTTAAATATCCTGGTGGAAAAATTCAGCATCAAGCCGACAAGCACTCCCGAGAAGGATTTACAAGCAATTTTGGGGTAAGGAACAATTGCTTTCACTTATGTGTAAAAAACAATCATGAACAGGGCGACGAAAGTTGTCCTGTTTTTTTTATATCAAACCGATTTCGATTTTTATAGTAATTTTCGGCTTTTTTTGGCGCGAAACGCTGAATAAAAAATTTTTTTTGTAATTCCAGATACTTGCAGGAAAATTTTATAAACCGTTGAAAAATACAACTGACATATCACTAGTTCTATGGAAATTTACTGTAAAATAAAATAGGGTATTAAAAACACATCGGCTTTAACCGATTGATCAAACATCCAATGCTGTTGTGTTCGTGTTTTATTCTTTTCGTGAAATAAGGGACAGGAGTCCATCATGATTAAAGTCGAGGTGTCTTTAAAATGGCTATTATTGAGGTTGTAAAGTATAACGGTGCTCCCGATGTATTTGCCTGGAAATATCCCAGTGAAGAATTGGGTACTTGGACTCAATTGATTGTCAATGAGTCTCAGGAAGCAATTTTATTCAAGGGCGGTAAGGCGTTAGATGTTTTTTCAAGCGGGCGGCATACATTGGAAACCGCGAATATTCCGCTGTTAAATAACCTTGTCAATCTTCCTTTTGGAGGGCGTTCGCCATTTACAGCCGAAGTCTGGTATGTCAACAAAGTATTTTCAATGGATATCAAGTGGGGCACTGCAAGCCCCATCCAGATCCAAGATCCAAAATATAAAGTATTCGTTCCTTTGCGTTCTTTTGGTCAGTTTGGAATACAAATCGAGGACTCAAAGAAATTTCTAATCAAATTGGTCGGTACTTTGCCGGTTTTTGACAAAGGAAATGTACTCAATTATTTTCGGGGTTTGTATTTGACGAAGGTGAAAGATGCAATATCCTCATACTTGATCCACAAACAAATCAGCGCCTTGGAAATTAACGCTTATCTTGAAGAACTTTCCGATCATTTGAAAGAAAGAATCCTTCCGGAACTGGCGGAATACGGGATTAAATTGATTAATTTTTACGTGAACGATATCAATGTCCCGGAAGATGATCCGACGGTTATCAAACTGAAGGAAGCATTGGCCAAGCGGGCGGAAATGGATATTGTCGGTTATAATTATGTCCAGGAGCGCTCTTTCAACACCTTGGAAGGCGCAGCTACCAATCCCGGCTCAACTTCAGCCGGGCTTATGGGAACCGGAATTGGTTTAGGCATGGGTGTAGGAATAGGCGGCGGTTTGGGAAATCAAATGGGCGCGATTGCTCAAAATATTAATGTTTCCGGGCAACAAAAAAGTTGTCCCCAATGTCATGCAGTCATGGAAAAAGCTAAACGTTTCTGTAGTGAATGTGGTTGCGATACGGATGGTTTAGAAAAGCCTTCCGATTCCCCAACCCAAACCATTACCTGCAGTAATTGTGGCGCCAGCTACTCCAGGGGAACCAAATTTTGTCCGGAATGCGGCGATGTATATACGCCTTGCCCCAAATGCAAGGCTGATATTAAAAAGGGAGACAATGTTTGCGCAATATGCGGATATAAGCTGCCGGGCCCTTGTCCCGGATGTGGCGCAGCCATTAAAGATGAGACCGCAAAATTCTGCCCCGAATGCGGCGCGACTCTCATTAAGAAATGTCCCAATTGTAACACGGAAATCAAGGATAATTCAAAATTTTGTCCGGAGTGTGGCGGAAAGTTATAAATACATAACGGTTGAAAAATCCGCTTGGCTTAAAAAATGGCAATTCAAGAGGAGATTGGTGATATGAACGATAGCAAACAGGTAATATTTAAATCTGTTGTCATGAGCAGAGTTAAGAGTGGGATTTTAGGCATTATTGGCTGGTTTATGGCTGTTTTTTTCGGGATAACTTTTATCGTAGGAGTTTTTACGAAATGGGATAAAAATACTCCCGCCGGTTTGACTTTTTGTTTAATTTGCCTGGGAATTGGGATTTTTTTCATTATCATGGGGCGTAAAATTAAAGTCAAAGCGCAAAAGATCAATAAATATGCTCAGATCATTGAAATTCAAAATGAAACCAGTGTGGAACGGATAGCTGGTAATCTTAATATGTCTGTTGATGCTGTAATCACTGATTTACAAGGTTTTATCGCCCAGGGAACCATGAACGGCGTTTATGTCGATGTGAATACCCATCAAATTATGTACCGCAATGCCGTCAATGGGAATATCCCTCAAAATACACCGAATATGCCGAGTCATTCATCAGATTTGGAAAAAGAGGCGATAGCCTGCAACAGTTGCGGCGCTATCAATCAAATCGTTAAAGGTTCGAAAAATCAATGTGAATATTGCGGCACGATCCTTCCATCATAAACCGGAAATGAAACGATTTTAGCGGATATGTATCAATGCTATGAGAATAGTTGATGTAAATATGCCATTCGATAATGAACGGCATATTTTATTTTTTCATAAGACTTTAGGTCGGAGGGTGGTTTTTTGTATCCTTAGATACCGATTTCGCCGACTTTTTATCGTATAATTTATTTGTTCAATTCAATATCCGAAACCGGCTAAAAGCGGCCGTTTGGGAAGGGAAGCGAGTGGTTTTAAGTTAAACGATTTTTATCCGTTGAATGGAATACTCTAAACAATAATTGAAAGGGGAAAATATATCATGAAAAGAAATATCTTAAAGATTGATCAGGAAAAATGCAATGGTTGCGGACTCTGTATCACTGCCTGCCATGAAGGGGCATTGCAATTAATAAACGGCAAGGCTACTTTGGTCTCGGAGAGCTATTGCGACGGTCTCGGCAACTGTTTACCCCAGTGCCCCACCGGAGCGATTTCAATTGAGGAACGGGAAGCGGAGGCTTTTGATGCCGAGGCGGTTAAAAATAACATGGAACGGCTTGAAAAGCCGATTCAGCCATCTTCTCCGGCATGCGGCTGCCCCGGTTCACAGGCGAAAACGATTGTTAAAAATCAAGCCGCCGTCAAAAAGAATTTCCCGGCAGAAGAGAGACCATCGGAATTGAACCAGTGGCCGTGCCAAATCCAGCTGGCGCCGGTGAACGCTCCTTATTTCGATAATGCCAATTTGCTAGTGGCCGCTGATTGTACGGCGTTCGCTTATGCCAATATTCATCAAAAGTTTATGCGGAATAAAATCACCCTCATTGGTTGTCCCAAGCTCGACGACGTCGATTATGCCGATAAATTGACTTCAATTTTGGAGCAACATGAAATCAAGAGCATCACGGTTTTGCGGATGGAAGTTCCTTGTTGCGGCGGAATCGCCCATGCCGTGAAACAAGCGTTGCTGAACAGCGGGAAAATCATTCCCTGGCAGGTGGTAACCATAGCCACGGATGGAACCGTAATGGAAGATTGATGAGGCCGCAGTCGGCGCCCTTACGCATTCACTCTCAGGGCGATTCGAACGTAGGCGCCAGCTGCCCTCCGTCAAAACGGGATAGTTTAAAGCTTTGTTTTTTGTTTTTGAGAAAGTTGCCTCCATAAACTCCGAATCCTCATCATTTCTCAGTAGCCAAAGAAATGGATCCATATTGTTATAACCCCCATCTTAAAAAAGGTTAATGGAGACAGGATTTAAGAGCGGGGCGCGGTCGCACGAGCTTTTTCTAGATCGCGACGGTTGGGCGGACATACGCGACGGTTGGGCGGACATACGCGACGGTCGGGCGGACATACGCGACGGTTGGGTGGACATACGCGACGGTCGGGCGGACATACGCGACGGTCGGGTGGACATACGCGACGGTTGGGTGGACATACGCAACGGTCGGGTG
>JAEZCE010000032.1 GCA_023429995.1 Bacillota bacterium
TTGTTTTTCAGACCTGCAATATAGTTTTTCTCATCAGTAATGTTGTTTTTCAGACCTGCAATATAGTTTTTCCCATCAGTAATGTTGTTTTGTTCATCCGCAAAATCATTTCTCCCCTCTTTTGATAGTTTTCAGCGGGAAATGCAAAATGCCGCCGCCATCAGCGTAAAGAAAATCATGAGGGCCGGGAGGGGGAGGAGGGCATTGAAAAATGAAAGGGGATGGGGATTGATTTGGAAGAAAGAATGATCGGGTCCCGGCAGGGATTATTGGATGGCTGTGGAAATATATTGAACAAATTTATTTAAAATTTTGGACTTTCCGAGCGGGAGAGGAAACAAAATGAAATACTTTATTGTCGATGTGTTTTGTAAAGGCAAATATTCAGGGAACCAACTGGCGGTCGTCCTTTCCCCAAGCTCGTTATCGGGAGAGACGATGCAGGCCATTGCCAAAGAATTTCATTTCTCGGAAACCGCCTTCATTTTAGAAAACAATCCGCGTGAAGGCTTGTATCGAGTACGGATCTTTACTCCCCAAAATGAAGTGCCTTTTGCCGGACATCCCACTTTGGGAAGCGCATTTATCATTCGAAAAGAATTCGAAAGGCGGAGTTGCAAAGGGGTACTCCTTGACCTGGATGTGGGAAAGATTCCCGTAACATTTGACGACGATCATGATATCCAGTGGATGAGACAAATCGAACCAACATTCGCTTCAATTCACCACCCGGGCGCCATCGCCGAATTGCTGGGCCTGTCAACGGATGAATTGGATGACCGGTTTCCGGTTCAAGCGATATCCACCGGAATGGAATTTCTGCTTGTCCCCTTGAAGGACTTGAATGCGGTAAGAAAGGCATCCCTCAATTCGGGACGGTATCGGGAATATTTCACCGGTTCCGAGCATCTGCCGATGTTCATCTTCTGCCCCGAGACCTATGAAACAACAAATGCCGTCCATTGTAGAATGTTTGCCGATGATTTGGCTATTCCGGAAGACCCTGCCACAGGTAGCGCCAATGGGTGTTTGGCCGCTTACTTGGCCCATTACCGATATTTTGGCTCCCATGAAATCGACATCAGCGTTGAGCAAGGTTATGAAATCGGCCGGCAATCCATTTTGTATATCAAGTCAAATCTGGAAAAGAACCGCTACAACATTGAGGTTGGCGGCAAAGTGAAAATGATAGCCCAAGGTGAGCTTATATAGAAAATAGAAAACAAACCTTCCTTTTGGATGAAGAAAATGGTGTCAAGAAAATATTCCGAATGGAAACGAAAAAAGGATGATTACAAATTTTAAAATCACCCCCCGGGAGGCGCGTTGTTTTTTAATCCATTACCAGGGATTGAGCGGCGAAGACACGTTTGTTGGAGAGCGGGGAATACTGGAATACATTCAAAGAGTCGGATGTATTCAGTATGATCCCTTAAATGTTGTGGGACGGAATCCCGATTTGGTTCTGCAGTCACGGATTCGAGGCTACCGCCCCGCTATGCTGGAAAAAATGTTATACACGGACCGCTCCTTGCTGGACGGGTGGGATAAGATGATGGCCATTTACTTGCGGGAAGACTGGCCTTTTTTTCAGCGTCTGAGAAAAGAGAAGGAAAAAGAAGTGATCCGAAGTTTAAATTATCGCCACTCTCTTGAAGCGCTCGATTTTACCGAGGAAGTCCGTAAGAATCTGACAGCGAGAGGTCCGCTTCAATCCGCTCAAATTGACCTCGGGCAGGCCGGGAAAGGGCGCTGGGGACACCGGAACCTTTCCGGCGCCGCCATGGACTATCTGTTCAATACCGGCGAATTAGGAATTTCCAAGAAAAAAAACACCCAGAAAATATACGACCGGATCGAAAATCTTCTTCCCCGTGAGCTGTTGGATGCTCCTGATCCTTTTGCCAACGATCACGATTTCGTAAAATGGTATGTCCAAAGAAGGATTGGCGGGATCGGATTCCTTTGGGGACGCAATGGCGGGGGGTGGCTGGGGCATTTTCTTGCGGATAAGAGTTTACGACTTGCGATCCTTTCTGAGCTGGTGGAAGAAAAAAGCCTAGTAAGCTTCTCCATCGAGGGAATGAAGGAAATATTTTATATCAGGAAAGAAGATTTACCCCTTTTGGAGGGAATGAATCAACTGGAGAAAAGAATGCGTTTTTTGGCCCCCCTCGATAATCTCTTATGGGACCGGGACCTGGTTGAAAAACTTTTCAACTTTAAATACACGTGGGAAGTTTATTTGCCCCCCGGCAAACGGAAATACGGTTATTACGTGCTGCCGGTGCTTTACGGCGACCGGTTGATAGCCAGATTTGAACCGGAAAAGCGCCAAGGCACAAATCCTCTCCGGATTAAAAACTGGTGGTGGGAACGGGGGATCACGGAAACCAAAGAGATAAAGTCCGCCTTGAAAGCGTGCATCGAATCTTTCTCGGTATATTTACAAGGAGATCGTGATGAAAGCGGATAACGGCCTTTATCGCCCGCGTTTTAAAACAAATATAAGGAAAAGGGGTAAATGGCCTATGGAACGGCATCATCGAGAGTCTATAGCCAATTTGATAAGGGAATTCGAAGGGAATAGCTCGGTTAAAGCTTTGATTCTTGGTGGATCGTTGGCTCACGGGTTCGCTAAACCCGATTCCGACATCGATGTAACCTTTGTCGTTGAATCGGGCGATTTTCAAACACGGAAACACGATAACCGTCTGGTCTATAATAATAAAGAACTGTGTACTTATGAAAAAGGCTATATCGACGGTAAATATGTCGATGGCGAGTTGTTAAAGCTGATAGCGCTTCGGGGGAGCGAACCCGCCCGGTATGCTTTCAAAGACAATACGGTATTGTTTTCCAGGATGGACAATATTACTGAATTATTAGCCGATATTGTAAGATATCCCGCAGAGGGAAAAGAAGAAAGAATCGACAGGTTTGCATCACAGTTGTTAGCCTGGAAATGGTATTATAGCGAGGCTGTTGTGAAGCACAACCGATATCTGAGTTTTCTTTCCCTTCAAAAGATCGTTTTGTTCAGCAGCCGGATCATCCTTACTTTCAATGAATTGCTATACCCCTATCATAAATGGCTATTGCAAGTCTTGCAAACGGCTGATCGAAAGCCCCCCGAAATGATATCAGACATCGAACAACTATTGTCAATGCCTTCGGCAGAGATTATCAACCGCCACTGCGACAAGATTCTTTCCTTTATCAACTGGGATGAGACTAAAATTTTCTGGCCGAATCAATTCATGAAAGACAGTGAATTGAATTGGATGAATGGAGAGCCTCCGATCGATGATTTATAAGATTTACCATAATGTCCTTCTGGTGAGCTAAAAAACGATGGAGAAAAAAAGTATGGAATATCGCAATATCAAAGCGGACATCCGGCCGGACCGAATCGGGGTCATTACCCTCAACCGCCCCGAAAAGCGAAACGCGATCAGCATTCAAATGCGCCAAGAAATCTCCCGCTGTCTTCACCAGTGGAGAGAAGCCTCTTGTATCGGCCTGGTAATATTCACGGGAGCAGGTTCGTCGTTTTCCGCCGGGTTTGATCTTCAAGAATTTGAAAATCCCGATTGTTTCCCGGAACTTCTCAAATCATCAACCCAATATCATTTGGATATCTGGAGTTTTCCCAAACCCGTGATAGCCGCAGTCAACGGTCCGGCAATGGGGGGCGGATTCGATCTGGCAACCCTTTGCGACATCCGTCTGTGTTCCAAATCCGCTAGTTTCGGCCATCCGGAAATTAAGTTCGGCGCTCCGCCCATTTTCACGCCATTGCGATGGATTATCGGCGAGGGACGCACCCGCGAATTATGCTTAACCGGACGAAAGATCGACGCGGAGGAGGCCTTTCAAATCGGATTGGTTAGCCAGGTTCTTTCAAAAGATGAATTACTCCAACATTCACTGCGGATGGGCAAAACAATCTTGGAAACCCCGGATGAGGCTCTCAAGTTCACCAAAGAATATTTTATTGGCAATGCCGGAAAGGGATTTGAGGCTTCCTTTATCATCGAACACGATGAGGCATTTCGGAAAATTCTTCTTCCCAGGGCTAAAAAGGGATTGAAGTAAAAAGGAAGTCGGATTACAATTTGTATCCCAAAATTAAACTTCTATTGAAAAAGGAGGGGGCCCTGAATGAACGTTTTAATCCGGGATTGCCGGATCGGAGATAGTATTGACATTCAAGTTCTTAATCAAAATGAACTGGGATATGAGTACCCGCTCGAAGCCGTTGAGGGGAAATTGGAAAATTTGTTAAGGGAACGGACCCATAAAATAGTGGTGGCTGTTGTTGACGGAAAAGTAATAGGTTATGTTCATGCCTGCGCCTATGATTTGCTTTATGCGCCTCCCTTGAAAAACATTATGGGAATCGCTGTATCATCAGATTTCAAAAAAAGAGGTATTGGTAAGAAACTCTTGAATTACGTTGAACAGTGGGCGCGCGATACCGGCGCTGATGGTGTACGTTTGGTATCCGGGGCTACCCGAACCGGCGCCCATGCATTTTATACTGCCTGCGGATACTCATGCAATAAAGAGCAGAAATATTTCATCAAATATTTTAAGGAAAAGGAGTCGAAATCATGAAAACCCATTTGTTTTATTTTTCAGCAACCGGGAATTCTCTTGCCGTGGCGAAGGATCTTGCCGCTAAACTAACCGATGCCCAAATCTTTTCCATTCCCAAGGTCACAAATCAGCCCATTAAAAGTAACGCCGATAATTTGGGAATTATTTTCCCCGTGTATTACTTGGGAATGCCCCGAATTGTGGTGGATTTTATCCATAGAATTCAACCGGAGAGGGCGAAATATATCTTTGCCATCTGTACTTACGGGGGATTAGCCGGCGGCGCTTTGTTGCAAACCCAAAAATTATTGAACGCCGGAGGGTTGACCTTAAATGCCGGATTTACCATTAAAATGCCGGGCAACTACTTGGTAAAGTACGGGGCCTATTCAGACGAAAAACAAAAAAAGCTTTTTTTAAAAGAAAAACAAAAAGCCGCAACGATCGCCGGGATGATTGAAAATCAACAAAACAGCGCCATTGAAAGGAATAATTTTTTCATCAACGGAATCGGCAATATGGCTTATCGGTCAATGTTTCCAAAATTTCCAAAACTCGACCGGAATTTTAATGTCAACGAAAAATGTAATCATTGTCATATTTGTGAAAAGGTGTGCCCCGTTCAAAACATTAAGATGGTCAATGAAAAGCCAAATTGGCTGGGAAATTGCGAGCATTGTCTGGCCTGTATTCAATGGTGCCCGGTGGAAGCCATAGAGTATGGGACTCAAACCATTAACAGAAAACGCTATCGTCATCCTGAAATATCCGCCAAAGATCTATTCCGTGAGTCTTAAATCCCGGAATGGAACTATCACAAATACTCATCAAAAGGAAGTCATTATGAAGAAAATTGTCCCTTACTTATGGTACGAAAATCAGACTGAAGAAGCTGTAAATTTTTATACCGCTATTTTTCCCAATTCAAAGGTTATTAATGTTTTCCGTTATGGTAAGTCCGGAGCTGAAATAGCCGGCCGGGCGGAAGGTTCGGTTATGTCGGTAACCTTTGAACTGGATGGGGAAGAGTTTGTGGCTTTTAACGGCGGCCCGCAGTTTTCATTCACACCTGCGGTGTCGTTTTTTGTAAACTGTCAAACCGAAGAGGAAATGGAGAATCTTTGGGCCAAATTTCAGGCGGGTGGAACTGTCTTAATACCACTGGAAAAGTATCCCTTCCGTGAGAAATTTGGCTGGCTGACCGATCCATTCGGTGTTTCCTGGCAATTTTCTCTTTCCCTCCGTTCTCCTAAAATCACCCCCTTTTTGATATTTACCGGTGAACAAAACGGAAAAGCCGAAGAAGCAATGAATTTATATATTTCTTTATTTGAGGAATCGAAAATTCATCAAATTGAATATTATCATCAATCGAAAGGGGAACTGAAGCATACGGGCGCCGGAAAGAGCGTGAAAGAAGCTCTTTTCGCCTTGAATGGTCAAGAATTCCGCTGTGTCGACGGATATATGGCAAATCCATTCCCTTTTACTCCGGCCCTTTCTTTTTTTGTAAATTGCGAATCCCAGGAAGAGGTTGACAACCTATGGGAAAAGCTTTCCGAAAACGGAGAAAGCCAACAATGCGGATGGTTAAAAGATAAATTCGGTTTGTCCTGGCAAATAATACCCACTGCATTGGGCGAGTTATTGCAAAATAGTAATGAAGAGCAGTCTGAAAGAATTATGGAAGAACTGTTTACAATGAATAAAATTGAAATTGCCAAATTAAAAAAAGCTTTTGCCCAAAACTAATTAATCTTACGAAATATGGCGATGTCGCCAATTCATTATATGAAATGATTTTCTAGTTCCATTATTGCAAATTTACAGGCCATTTGGTTCTCTTTTACTGTCTTGACAGATTATTATCAAAGGAAAGTGCAATCAAAATCAAGAAAACGCACCTATCAATTTAAGAAAAGAGGTGCGCTTTTTGATGAAAAAATTGATCATCGCCTTCGTTACATTTTTTGCGTTACTTTCTCTCACCGTTGGAACCGCTTTTGGAAATGCCCTTTCTTTAGGGGCGGAAAATGGTATTATTTTAGCGCCTGCTGGGTTAGGGCTTGAGATGAGCGGAGCCTTTCAATCCGGAGAAAATCCTACGCCGCTTTATAATATGGAAATCGGTTATGGGATAACCCCGGCAGTTACCATCAGCGGTCAATTTTCAGGGGATTTTAAAGAGGGGTTTCATGGCCAAAAGTTGGTGAAAGCATTGATATCCCCAAGCCGTCACGGCAGCGGATACACAATTTACGGCGGTTTTGATCTGGATCAGTCGAAAGTTTCCAGCTATGGCATATCATTATGGAAAGATACGCGGTTTTTTTATGGATACGGCAATTTGGAATCCAGGAGCGCCACATCAACCGATAAACAAAATCTAGTCCTAACGCCGGGCGTTAATGTTAAATTAGGTTCAAGATTCAGTGTAGGCGGAGAAATGGAATATAACACTTCGAATTGGAGTGGTCAGGAATTACGGGTGGGCGCTCAATACAGAGTAAGTCCTAAAATGGCTGCTAAGTTCGCGTATGAAAACGACTTGACGCATGATCACGAGAACTCTTTCCGCGCCGGAATCACCATCGGATTATAAAACAAAATAATGAAAAGGGCTGTCTTCATGGATTTGAAAGGCAGCCCTTTTACGGTATTTCACAGTAAGTTTTTAACCAAAAGGATCGACCACGATAAATGAATCGTTAATCAAATAATACGCTGACTGAGACATCCTGATGAATCCGGCGGATTGCGTCTCCAAGAAGCGGAGCTACGGATAATACGGTAACGTTCGGTAAAGTCCGTTCCGGTGTTAAAGGAACCGTATTACAAACCACGATTTCTTTAATGGCAGGATGGCTTAAACGCTCCATGGCGGGGGGAGAAAAAATACTATGGGTTGTCAATAAATGAATTTCCGGTTTAGCGCCATGTTCCAGAAGGGTATTGACTACTTGGATGATACTGCCGGCCGTATCGACCATATCGTCAATAATAATAGGAGCTTTTCCTTCAACCTCACCAATAAAGAAAGTGATTTCAGCGACATTGGGGGCAGGCCTGCGTTTGTACATTACTCCCAGGGGTAAGTCCAGACGGGTCGCCAGTTTTTCGGCTTTTTTAACACTGCCGGCATCCGGAGCAATGATCACCCCATCCGTAATTTTTTTCTGCTTAATATATTGAGCAAGCATCGGGAGGGCTGTCAAATGGTCAACTGGAATATTAAAGAAGCCCTGAATTGCCGGAGAATGAAGATCCATGGTAATCACGCGATCCGAACCAACGGTCGAAATGATATCCGCAAGCATTCGGGCGGTAATCGGTTCACGGGGAGCGGATTTTTTTTCTTGACGGGCATAGCAATAATAGGGAATTACCGTTGTAATTCGTCCGGCGGAAGCTCTTTTTAAAGCATCAATCATGATCAAAAGCTCCATGATCGTGTCATTAATATTGTTGACACTATTGGCAAAGGATTGGACGATAAAAACATCGGCTCCGCGACTACTTTCCTCAAAACGCACATAGATTTCACCGTTTGCAAAACGGGAAATTTTAACTCCGCCCAGTTTAATTCCTAAATAATCGGCAATTTCCTGCCCCAGCGGAGGATTTGAGGTTCCAGTGAATAATTTAAGTTGATTATATTGAGGCATAACAGTTCACCACCAAGATTATTTGCACTTAACCGCATTTACTTTAAAAACAGAAACATGTAAAGAAATTTACCGGCTGAGAAGGTATCCAGGTATCCATCGTAAAAAAGCAAAACAAAAAAGACCCTAAGGTCTTTTAGTTATACTTAAACTGCTCTTTGAACTTTGTTTGAACGTAAGCAACGTGAACAGATACGAACTTTCCTTTTCGTTCCATCGATTACAGCATAAATTGAACGAATATTAGCCTTCCAGCGGTGATGGGTTTTAATATTCGAATGGCTAACCAAATTTCCGGTCTGGTAATCTTTGCCGCATACCATACAACGATTAGACAAAAAAAACACCTCCAAAAAATATAGCAATATCATGAGCAAAATTATTTTACCACAAACGATGCCGACTGACAAGGAAAATTTATGGGATCAAGTTGATTTTAAAGCATTTTCTTGGCACGTTCTCCTGGATGCCCTCATCCTAAAGGGGATTATTTTTAAAGTAGAAAATTTTTCTACCCGTTAAAACTTGATTTTAATTCAAAAAATGTTTAAACTATAGGCGTTACCATATGTCAATCATTCCTATATTACCTATTATATTCATAAAAGATTTGCTTTTGGATTGACAGATGATTCAAATGATGTTTTACTATTTTTAAATGATTCATGCAAAAAAAATTGATCGATAAATTTTATCATTGATTCGTTTTTATAGTTATTATGAAGGAATTTGGGACTGCTCTCATCTACCTTTATTTTTGATGTTTAAATTCGGATCATAGTTGTTTTATGAATGGAAATACTACGGAATTGGCTGGAGTGATTGATTTATTTGGGGAGGGATGCCTAATGATTACCAAAGATACCCGTATTATCGATGTTTTACAGCAAAGCCCAAAAGCTGCAGAAATTTTTGAAGAATTAGGTATGGGCTGCATCGGGTGCATGGGAATCACCATGGAAACGATTGAAAACGGAGCCAAAATGCACCAAATTTCTCTGGAAGTGCTACTAAAAGAATTAAATAAAGTTCTTGAAGATAAAGACTAATTGGATAAGTGGGCAATTTAGCTTATTAAATTAAGTCGTAATAATTTGGCAGGATATTTTTATTATAAAGCGAATTTATAGTTTTTGGCTAAAACAAAAGGGAGGAAAAAACGTGCCAGAAATGTCCAATTCCGGTATCAACCAATCACTCGGGGTCATCAATATTTCACCCAATGCAATTTCCATGGTAGCGGGGATAGCGGCAATGCAATGTTTTGGGGTTGTCGGGATGGCTTCTCATAACATTCAAGATGGGATTTCGGAATTACTGACCGGCAAAGATAATCTAAGCAAGGGGATTGAGATTGTCATTGAAGAAGACTCAATCATTGTTGATTTGTATATTATTGTTGAATACGGAGTCCGAATCAAAGAAGTTGCCCGGAATGTCATTCAAAACGTTAAGTATGCAATTGAAAATCAGTTAGGTCTTCAAATATCCGAGATCAATGTAATCGTACAAGGTGTACGCACTAATAAAAATTAACTTGAATTAACTTGAATTTTTATAATTGATAGCCATTGATTATCAATTATTTTTACCTCTGTTTTTTTATTTTTTTCGGAGGAAAACCAGATTAAGGAGGCATGATTTTGCAGCTTGAAATTATAAACGGCAGTATATTAAAACAATTATTAGCTTCCGGCACCGCTTGCCTCAATGCCCATAAGGCCGAAGTTGATACTTTAAATGTTTTTCCTGTTCCCGATGGTGATACGGGAACCAATATGTATCTTACGTTTCAATCAGCATTACGGGAAGTAATGCAAAATCCGTCCGAAAATGTTAATGATCTTTTAGAATCCGCTGCATACGGTGCATTAATGGGGGCCAGGGGTAACAGCGGAGTCATTGTTTCTCAATTTTTCCGCGGCTTCACCAAAGCGATTCCCAAAGGATTAAAACATATTTCCAAATTGGAAGTGGAAAAAGGGCTTAACGGTTCTTCCACTTTGTGTTTTCAGGCTGTTCGCCAACCGGTTGAAGGAACCGTTTTAACAGTCATTAAAGAAATTGCAAAATATGCTACGGAGAATTTAACCAAAAAGGATTCTCTTGATGTATACCTTGAAAATATCTATCAACACGCTTGTCAAGTGCTGGCTCAAACTCCGGAAATGTTGCCTGTCTTAAAAAAAGCCGGTGTGGTAGATGCCGGCGCTCAGGGGTTGGTTTATTTTTTTGAAGGGATGATTAAATACCTTCATGGTGAAGAAGCGCCTACGGAAAGTGTTACTCCCGCTAAAATCATAAGTATTGCTCCTTATGCCGACAATGACGGCGACATTCTCGAAGAGACGATTAATTTTCAATATTGTACGGAATTTATTCTAAAAGGTAAACAACTTGATTTAGAATACATTAAAAACAGCTTAAGCCCTCATGGCGATTGTATGTTGGTGGTAGGGGATGAGAATAATGTTAAAATTCATCTACATACCAACAACCCAGGTATTATTTTAGACTTTGCAGTCCGGCTCGGGGATCTTTCGGAAATACAAATTCATAACATGGTGGAACAAAGTCAACAAAGGCTTGCTAAAATGATGGTTGATGGTAATTCCAACCGGAAAATCGGTGTTGTGGCTGTAACTGCCGGCGATGGTCTTGAAAGGATTTTCCGAAGTTTAGGCGTTCAAGTGGTTGTCAATGGTGGTCAAACAATGAACCCCAGCATAGAGGATTTAACAAAAGCAGTTTCAGCTTTACCTTGTTCAAAAGTCATCATCTTACCAAACAACAGTAACATTATTATGACGGCAAATCACGTTCAAGAATTGACCTCTAAAGAAGTTAAAGTGATCCCCACGCAAAGTACTCCTGAAGGTTTATCGGCAATGATGAATTTTTCCGATGAACATTCCTTGGAAGAGAATGCAACCCAAATGACTGAAAAAAGCAGTAATATTATTACTTGCGAAATCACTTATGCTGTTCGCGGTTTTCAATTTGGCGACGGGGAAATTAAACAAGGCGATAACATAGGGCTGGTTAACGGAGAAATCGTGGCATCCGGTAAATCACCGGAAGAAGTGGTTGAGAAAGTGTTAAACAATGTTCCTGAAGCAAATAGCGGATTGATTTCAATATATTATGGCAATGAAGTGACCGCAACGAAAGCTCAGGAACTTCTTAATCAATTAGAAGATAAATTTTCCGAAGCGGAATTCGAATTATATTATGGTGGACAACCGCTTTACTACTACTTGTTGTCGATCGAATAAGGAGCTTCTTAGATGGCTGTTAAAATCATGACAGACAGTTCGGCCGATTTACCTGAAAAATTAGCCAGGGCATATGACATTACGGTTGTTCCCTTACATGTTCATTTTAATGGCGAAAGTTTTAAAGATGGTGTTGATATATGGAGTGATGAGTTTTATAATCTTTTAAGAAATGATGCTGTCTTACCGGATACTTCGGAGCCATCAGCCGGAGAATTTCTTTCCAATTATCAAACCATTTCTCCTGAAGATACTATCATTGGGATTTTTATTTCCCAAGGAATGAGTGCTACGATTCATTCGGCCCAGTCAGGGGTTCAGTTGCTCGAAAAAGGTCCTAAGGTTGAAATTATTGATTCCGGCTATGTCTCCATGGCTTTGGGATTAATTGTTATAAAAGCTGCCCGAATGGCAAAAAATAATGCTACGGTTCTGGAAATTGTTAACGCGATTCATGAATGGCGTAAAGAAATAGCGGTTTACTTTACACCCGGCAGTCTTGAGCAACTTCACCGCATGGGAAGAATCGGCGAGGCATCATCGATGGTGGGAAGTCTGTTAAATATGAAACCCATATTATCTATTGAAAACGGTATTATCGTTCCCGCAGATAAAATTCACGGCAATTTTCATAAAGTCGCCGCCGCTATGGTCGAAAAATTAGTTGCTCAATTTGGTAAGACGCCATTGATGATCTGCACATTACATACCGAAATGCCGGATGTTGCTCAGCTATTACAGCGAAATGCTGAAGAAAAATTAAATATTGCCGAATTTTATACCAGTATTGTCGGTCCGGTTGTGGGTTCCCATACCGGTCCGAATACTATTGGTATCGTGGCCATTCCTTTATAAAATGAGAGTTATTGCTGGAAAGTATAAGGGCCGTCCCCTAAAGGGACCTAAGCATGAAGGGTTACGTCCCACGGCCGATCGAATTAAAGAAGCCTTATTTAATATTATCAGCCCCGAAATCGGGGAGGCTGATTTTTTAGATTTATTTGCAGGGACTGGCGCAATTGGAATTGAAGCGTTAAGCCGTAATGCCAAAAGGGTAGTTTTTGCGGACGCAAATCCGACAAGTATTCAATTATTAAAGAATAACATTCGCTTTTTGGATCCGAAAGATCATTTCCAGATCATCCAATTACCGGTTGAACGTACTTTGGCCATTTTAGCCAAACAATCTTTTTCCTTTGATGTAATTTTCCTAGATCCGCCATTTCAAGCGGGTCTTTTACCCAAAACCATTGAATTAATTTTAAATTATCAGTTGCTTAAGGAACGTGGTATTTTAATTATCGAACATCCCCGTCAACTTGTTTTTGAGATTCCTTCAACACTCCAAATACATCTTACCCGGGATTATGGAGGTATCAGCCTTACATTTTTAAAACAGTTGACGAAAGAGCCTTTAAACGAAAATGCTATTGAATAATAGGACAGGTAAATGGAATGTATAATCAAACCATCGCAGGCGAAACCAAAGCAGTGTGCCCAGGCAGTTTCGATCCCGTTACCAATGGGCATATTGACATTATTGAACGGACTGCCCAATTGTTTCCCGCCGTCGTAGTCGGGGTCATCCAAAATCCAAGTAAAAAACCACTGTTTTCCCTTGAAGAACGCGTTCATTTATTGAAATTGGTTTTAAACCATCTTCCCAACGTTGAAGTTTATTATTTTAGCGGTTTATTGGTGGACTTCGTAAGTCAGGTAAGAGGCAACCTTATTGTAAAGGGACTACGGGCGATTTCCGACTTTGAGATCGAATTTCAAATGGCTCTCATTAACAAACGCATGGCGCCCGGGATAGAAACGATGTTCATGACCACCAAAAATGAATATTCTTTTTTAAGCTCAAGTATGGCTAAGGAATTAGCCCAACTAGGCGGGGATCTGAGCGGACTGGTTCCGCCCGAAGTTGAAAAAGTTTTACTAGAAAAATATAAAAAATTGTAGGTGTTTCAAAATGCCGAAAATGAATATCCTTCTGCTTCTCGACCACTTAGAAAAAATAGCCGCCAATAATTTTAAAATGGCGGGAAAAGTTTGGATCGATCGCGAAGAACTCTTGGAACTGGTAAAGAAAATCCGGATTGCTTTACCGGATGAGATTAAAGAGGCCGAATGGGTTAGCAGGGAAAAAGAACGTTATATAGCCCAAGCCCAAGAAGAAGCCAAACGCATTTTAAAAGAGGCGGAAAACTATGCGGAACGTTTGGTTCGTGAGGACCAAATCACAGCCCGTGCTGAAGAAGACGCGCATCGAATCATCAATGAAGCGAAACAAATGGCCCGAGAAATTGAAATAGAGGCCTTGCAATATGCTAACCAATTATTGGAAAATCTTGAAGACAGCCTCGAACGGACTCTTACGGTTGTCCATAAGGGACGGGAAGAATTACTTAATAAATATAAATTGTAAACCTGAGAAATCACCCATTGGATGGACCGTAAATGACTCGCAATTTATTTTTCATCAACCCATAATCTAAGGAGATCTTATGACTACCCAAAGAATTTCAATTGCTATCGATGGACCGGCTGGCTCTGGAAAAAGTACCATTGCCAAAAAAGTCGCCATCAAATTCGGCTATATTTATATTGATACCGGCGCAATGTATAGAGCCATCACTTTGAAAGCATTACGGAATCAGATACCTCTAACCGATAATCGCCAATTAACGTCTTTAGCTAAAAATACATCCATTGGGCTTGAATATGAAAGAATGGATTCCGACTCTACTTTACATGTTATTATGGATGGCGAAGATGTCACTGAAAAAATTCGTAGTCTGGAAGTGACAAACAATGTTTCGGTAGTCGCCGCCGTCGCCGGGGTAAGACAAGCCATGGTGAATTTACAACAGAATATGGCTAAGCTGGGCGGCGTTGTAATGGATGGCCGTGACATCGGAACGGTTGTTTTACCAAAAGCCGAACTAAAGATTTATTTAACTGCCTCAGTTACTGAAAGAAGTCATAGGCGCTGGTTGGAATTGCAAGAAAAAGGCGTTCAGGTTGATCAAGAGGAACTCGAAGAACAAATCCGGCAGCGTGATTTATACGACAGCCATCGGGAAATAAGTCCTTTATGCCAGGATAAACAGGCAATTCTATTAGACACGACCAATTTAACCATTGAACAAGTGGTGGAAAAGGTCAAGGAGTTGGCTGTTATAAACGGCGCCAAGGAACAATAAACCTAAAAAGAAATTTCGAGGTTACTGAAAATACCGCTATGGAAATAATCTTGGCCAAAACCGCCGGTTTTTGTTTCGGGGTAAGAAGAGCTTTGGATTTAGTCAATGAAGCATTAGCATCGGATCAAAAACCAATTTTTAGTTTGGGCCCCATAATCCACAATCCTGGAGTCGTGGAAGATTTGCGCAATCAAGGGCTTGAAGTTGTGGAGAATATTTCAGAGGTTCAATCGGGACGCGTTGTCATCCGTTCCCATGGCGCTGGACCTCAAATCTATCAGCAGGCGCATTTGAAAAATCTGGATATTATCGATGCAACTTGTCCTTTCGTCAAAAATGTGCACCAATTGGCAATGATGTTGCATGAACAGTGTTATCAAATCATTATTGTGGGCGAACGTGAACACGCCGAAGTAAAAGGGGTTTTAGACTCAGTCAACGGTGATGCCGTCGTTTTGAATAAAACAGAGGATTTAGAAGGACAGGTTATATCCCCCAAAATCGGCATTATTAGTCAAACCACTCAAGATATCAACTACTTCAAACAAGTTGTGACCTTCCTTTTGGAACGGGCTAAAGAAATACGGGTTCTTAATACGATTTGTCTGGCGACTTCCAAGCGGCAGCAGGAAGCAGCCGAGCTGAGTAAAAAGGTTGATTTGATGATTGTTGTTGGTGGAAAAAACTCAGCCAACACAACTCGATTATGGGAAATTTGCCGCGATAACGGCAGTAAAAGTTTTCAGGTTGAAAGCCCCGCTGAATTATGTCCCGAGTGGTTTCAAAATGTAAAAAAAGTTGGAGTAACTGCCGGGGCTTCGACTCCGGATAAACAAATTCAAAAAGTTCTTAAGGAAATTAAGAAATATGGGAGGTAAATACAGTGGAACTGAAACAACAGGATTTGGCGAACGAAGCTCAAGAGGAAAAATTTGAGTTTGAATGGCCCGAGGATCGTTTTCAAAGATTAGAAGAAGGTCAAATTATTGAAGCCAAAGTCATCATTGTTCGCGATGATGCGGCTTTCGTAGACATTGGAGGGAAATCCGATTTAGTAATACCGCTGGCGGAATTGTCTTCGAAACCCATTACATCCGCTCGGGAAGCAGTCAAAACCGGGGATGTTATCCGGGTTATGGTCACCCGAAGCGGTGGCGAAGATAAAATATTGCTTTCAAAACGTTTGGTTGATGAAGAACAACATTGGTTGATATTGGAAGAAGCCTTTAAAGCCGGAAAAACGATGAACAGTAAAATCATGGAAATGGTTAAAGGCGGTTTAACAGTTAATATTGAAGGTATCCGGGCGTTTATGCCTGCTTCCCAAAGCGGACAAAGTGCAAATTTGGAATCATTAGTCGACAAAGATGTCCCCGTCCGTATTTTAGAATATGATCGTTCCAAAAAGCGGGTAGTTGTTTCAAGGCGGGTGTTGCTGGAGGAAGAAAGAAAAAAAGCTGAAATGGCGTTTTTTAGCACCATCCGTGAAGGTGAACGCATAAACGGAAGTGTCACCCGGATTACTGATTTTGGCGCTTTTGTGGATTTGGGTTCGGGAATTGAAGGTCTCATTCATGTATCCGAAATGAGTTGGATGCGTGTTCGTTCCCCAAAGGAATTGTTAAAAGAAGGCGATCCGGTAGAAGTTGCAGTTATTAAAGTAGACGCCGCTTCCAAAAGAATTTCACTTTCCTTAAAACAATTACAGGCCCATCCGTGGGACCAAGCGATAGTAGGATTTCAGGAAGGCGCTGTTTATCCGGGAAAAGTCGTAAGAATGGAACCATTCGGCGTTTTTGTAAATCTGGCGCAAGGAGTCGATGGTTTAGTTCATATCTCGCAAATTTCTGATAAACGAATCACCAAACCGGAAGAGGTTCTCACTATCGATCAATCAGTCCAGGCCAAAATCATTAAGATTGATCGAGCCGGCCGAAAAATTTCATTGAGTTTGAGTCAAGTGGCTCAAGATCAAAATAAACAGGAATTGGAACAGTATTTAAATTCTCAAGGCAATGGGGCCATCACTCAAAATTTAGGACAATTCTTTAAGAAATAATTGTAGAAATTAATATTACTCCTAAGACCAACTTCAAAAAGTTGGTCTTTTTGTGTTTATTTAGCCATTGATTTACCAGCATAAACAATTGTAAAGCAGGCCACTATATGGGGAAAGGAGGTCGACTTGGGTGACAGGTATCATCTTACTACTGTTGGTGAGTGTATTAATTTTTTTTGGGCTGGCGCATCAAATATTGGACCGTCTCTATTTAAGCGATCGCGGGGGATTGATTTTTATCGGAGCGATGATAGTGGGAAGTTTTATCGATATCCCGCTTTCACGTACCCCAAGTATAAGTTTGAATATAGGAGGAGCTGTTTTACCTTTCGTTCTAGCTGTTTATGTTTTAGCGAAGGCAGGCACTTCAAAGGAGTGGGTCCGTTCAATCATCGGAATTGTTATTACCACCGGAGTTTTATATGGGGTCAATAAATTATATTCCTTTGATACCAGCCGTGGTTTTATAGAGCCTCAATATTTATGGGCAATCATCGCCGGGATTATCGCTTACATCGCCGGAAGGTCGCGACGTTTGGCTTTTGTTATCGCAACAATGGGAGTCCTGGCTATGGATGTCGTTCATATTTTTGAAGTACGCGGTACTAACGTTCCAACCTTAATCGGGGGCGGTGGAGTTTTTGATACCTTGGTAGTTGCAGCGGTCCTAGCAGTATTATTGGCAGAAATCATCGGAGAAAGCCGTGAGGCGCTACAAGGCGGCCCTGTGAAAGAAGATCGCCCCGAAGCGCTCCGCGAAGCATTGGACCATCCCGAGGGAACTGAGAACCGGCATCAGGAAATGGAACGGGCGGAAGCACTGAGCGAAAAGGAGGGAGAAAAATGAAACGAACTAGCTATTTCTTTTACCTATCCCTATGCCTCCTGTTACCTTTATTGGCGATTACCAATACCGCATTTGCCGAAATGGAACTGTCCGGCAAGTATATGACTTTACGGGATCTGCATGGAAAAGTAATTACAAGTACAGCTCATCAAATTGTTGTTGGCGATGAGTATTTGGATAGTCAAAACAATCTTTACCGGGTGGTTAAAGTCCGTGATAACTTGGCTACTGTGAAAATGGTTCGAAAAGAAAAATTAACGGCATCTACCATTAGTGAATTAAAAAATTTATGGAGTTATCTACTGAGTGGCGAATTTTTACGAGGAGAAACAAAAGCAAAAGGACCGATTGCAATCTATCATACCCACTCCGACGAATCCTACATTCCGGGGGATGGGACTTCCAGTAAGTTTGGACGTGGAGGAATTTTTCAAGTCGGTGATAGCTTAACCAATGCTTTTGAAAAAAGCGGTATCCCGGTTATTCATTCCAAGAACGCTCATGATCCCCATGATGCAATGGCTTATGATCGTTCTAGGCGGACTGCTGTGCAATTGCTGAAAAAACAACCAACAACATTACTGGATGTGCACCGGGATGCTGTACCGGCTCAAATGTACAGCGGTGTCGTTAATAACCAGGGTGTTACCAAAGTACAGCTTGTTGTGGGGCGCCAAAACCCCAATTTTCAAGCCAATAATGATTTTGCCAAACGGATTAAAGAAACCTGCGACCGGAAATATCCCGGTTTTATCAAAGGTATTTTCTATGGAAAAGGAAAATATAACCAGGATTTAGGGCCCCGTAGCATTTTGTTGGAGTTCGGAACCGATACCAATAGTAAAGTTGCCGCCGAAAGAGGCGCTCAAATCTTTGCGGCCGCATCAAAAGATGTATTATATGGAAACCGGGGCGCACGATTTATCAATCGCGGAAGCATGCGTAGTTTGTTTTGGGTTATTGCGGTCTTAATTGGTGGTACCGGGTTATTCTTTTTAATCAATCGCGGAGGCTTTAAAAATTTAGGTAAAGAATTTACGGGTGCTATGGGCGAAGATGAAGAAAATGAAATCTCAAATTCTCAAAGCGAAGGAAAGAATGACGATCAATCCAATCCGGAAAGTTAAAATTTTTGAAAATCGTTTATCATTGTTACGGAGGCGCCCACGCATCACCGACCGCAGCGGCAATTCATTTGGGAATTTTGAGGCATGATCGGTTACCGAAATGGAAAGATTTTAAAAGGATCCCTTATTTCGACCAAATTACCAATGAGGAACACGGCAAACTTATCTTGATCGGAAAAGATCAGTGGGAAAATGACGTATTCATTCTTGGAAGAAGAAACGCAGCCGAAATGGTCATCCGAATCATTCTCGAATTTATTCAATTAACAGGAGGGGATCCCTCAGAGTATCGGTTTGTGGATTGCGTACAACTTTTTAATCCGCTGATGGTTACCGGGGGCTTTTCTTCCAGGGCCATGGGATGGGTCAACATCGGTAGGCCGATTGTTACTTTAGGAACCATTTTATCCTTTCCAATTTTAGCAGCAAAAGTAAAAAAAACTATTGCTCAATTATAGGTAATGAATGGTGAAATTCTTTTATTATTGTAATCGGCAACCGTTTGCCGCAATGATTGCCGCTTCCATACATTTACGAAGGCTCCCCAAAGAAAGGATTCCAACTATCAGAGAAATCCTAAAAATGTCCAATGATGACCGATTAATATCCGGGGACTATGGAGTCCCTTATTTTATAGGGGAAAATAAAAATTCACAAGTCTATGTAATCAATTTTAATGCCGATGTTTCTCTTGCTTTGCAGACCATTGAAAATGTTTTATCTCAAAGAGGCGTTGATTTTTCAAAATGGATTTTTTTGGGGGTCTTTGAGTCAAAAGGTATTCATAATATCATTTTTCGAATGGGGGAACGTCTTTCGAAAAAAAAGTCCACAAGGCGTCTGGGAAAGTATCTGGCAGCCATGGGTATCCGGAAAAATTATCAAAAAATAATCGAAATGGTTAATTCCCCCAAAGGAGTAGAATAATTGTGGATAAAAGAAAAATTGTAGTGATTACGGACGGGGATCGTGTTGCTCAAAAAGTTGTCCAAAAGGTAGCTCGCAATGTAGGCGGGCGATCCATTTCTTTTTCGGGAGGGAATCCAACAAATGCCCAAGGAAAAGAAATATTGGCAGCTATTAAAAAAGCTGCTTATGACCCCGTCTTGGTCATGGTAGATGATTGCGGCTGTAAGGGCGAGGGAAAAGGAGAAACTATTCTTCGCACATTGGCTACCGATCCCGACCTGGAGATTTTAGGCGTGGTTGCGGTCGCCTCCAATACCGCCGGTGTTGATGGCGTGCCGATTACGGCTTCAATCACCCGGGAAGGTAATATCGTTAATGTACCGGTGGATAAGGACGGATGCCCGGAAGCGTCAGGGCATACCAAAGTTGAAGGCGATACAGTTGATGTTTTAAGTCAACTCAACATTCCAATAATTATTGGTGTTGGTGATTTGGGGAAAATGGATGATGCTGATTTGGTCGAAGATGGAGCAAAAATCACTACGCTGGCGGTCCAAGAAGTTTTGAAAAGAAGCAGTTTCCAAAATATCACAAGTTAAAATTCTTATGGACAAATAATCCGGTAATAAAAAACATAAAAAGAAGGAAAAGTTAAAAACGATTAGAAATATTGATTATGATGGGAAAACAGTTGAAAATAGGGATTCCGAGAGCGTTATTATATTTCTGGTATGGCGGCATCTGGGAACAATTCTGGATTCAGGCGGGTTGCGAGGTAAAAACTTCTCCGCCAACCAATCCCAAAATCATGAAAGCCGGTATTGATGTTTCAATTGAAGAATTATGTTTGCCGATTAAAATTTTTTTAGGCCATGTAATCGACTTAATTGACCAAGTCGATTGGGTCATGATTCCCCATCTTCTTCAAGTGCAAAAAGACGCCTTCATTTGTCCTAAATTTATGGGGTTACCGGACATCATCACTCATGCAGTCCCGGAGTCCCGGGGGAAATTATTAATTGTCCGGATGGGAACCCGTAATTTAGATATCGTAAGCAGCCTTTGCCAATCGGCACAGCGTATAGGAATTGCACAGGGTAAACAACAAAAACTTCGGAGAGACTGTTCTGACAAAATCTATCAACCGGCTTTAGAGATTATCCAAAAATTGCAATTTCAAGCCACAGGTTCCTCCGAATTGCACATTGGATTACTTGGTCATCCTTATTGTCTTTACGATGCCTGTTTAAATTTGGATTTATTAAAAATTCTTGCCCAACAAAACGTAATGGTGTATACCCCTGAGATGATGCCAAAGAAACTTCAAGGAATCGGCTCAGGTAAACTTTTAAAAAAACTTTTTTGGACTGTCGGGAAAGTACAATTTGACGCTTTAGATTGGCTTATAAATGAAAATAGTACCCCGATGGATGGTTTTATTCATATCACTCCCTTTGCCTGTGGTCCGGAAGCCATCGTCAGTGATCTGATCGGGCGCCGGATTCAAAAAATAAACAAACCTTTTTTGATCTTGAATTATGAAGAACAGAGCGGAGAAGCTGGTTTGATAACCCGGATAGAGGCCTTTGTTGACTTGATAAAACGCCAGCATATTGCATGTTAAAAGTTACTTTTCCCCATATTGGCAATTCTTATATTCCGTTCCGGACTTTACTGTCAGAGTTAGGTCTGGAACCTATTATTCCTCCGCCGATAACGCCCCGTACCATTGAACTTGGGACTCAATTGGCGCCTGAATTTGCTTGTTTTCCTTTAAAAATTAATCTTGGTAATTATGTTGAAGCGATCGAAGCGGGAGCAGAGTTGATATTGATGGCGGGAGGTATAGGGCCATGCCGTTTCGGCTATTATGGTGAGCAACAACGGGAAATTTTGCAGGATGCCGGTTATTGTATTGATTTTTTAGTTTTGGAAGCGCCGAAAACTCATCCAATGGAGTTATGGAATAAGATTAAGCATTTTATCCCCAAGCATCGTTTAACCGATTTAAGCAAAGCGATTTATTGGGCTTGGTTAAAAGCAGCCGCCCTTGATCGTTTCGATCGAATAGCCAACCAAGTTCGGGCTAAGGAAAAGTGCTCAGGAAGCGTAACTGAACTTCAAAAAAAGTTTTATCATCATCTGGATCAAATTGATTTAGCAAGGGACATTAAAGCTACTTCTGAAGAATATTTCGAAGAGTTACAATCCCTTCCTGTAGACGCTGACTCCGTTCCTTTAAAAATTGTTTTGTTAGGGGAAATATATATGGTACTTGAACCAAACGCTAATTTTGAGATGGAACGTATCCTTGGAGAAATGGGCGTCCTGGTTGAAAGAACGATTTATTTTACTGACTGGATTCGGGATCATTTAATTTATAGTATTATCCATCCCCGTTGGAACCAAAATTTAAAATTAATGGCTCGTCCATATTTAGGTAATTTCGTAGGCGGACACGGGCTTGAAACCGTTGCCCTAACGGTTAATGCGGGAATAAACCGTTATGACGGGGTTATCGAATTAGCTCCCTTTACCTGCATGCCGGAGATTATTGCAATGCAAGTACTGCCTTCCATCTCTCGAGAACTGAATATTCCTGTCCTCAATATCATTATCGATGAGCATTCGGGGGAAGCTGGCGTGCTTACAAGACTGGAGGCTTTTATCGATATGCTACAATATCATCATAAAAAAACGCGGGCGCGCGGGTGACGGAGGGGAAAATCTTGAAGCTATATCTCGGAATTGATGTCGGTTCTGTCAGTACTAATTTAGTTCTGATTAATAGTCAGGGAAATTTAATCAAAAAATTATATTTGCGTTCCCAGGGCAACCCCGTTGCATCCGCGCAGCAAGGATTGGTAGAACTCATTAAGGATAGTCAAGAAATTGAAATAGCCGCCTTAGGAACAACTGGTTCCGGACGGCAGTTAATCGGTAAATTGTTAGGCGCCGATTTAATTAAAAATGAAATAACCTGTCATGCCGTTGCCTGCCTCGATTTAATTCCTGCTGTACAAACTATTATTGAAATTGGCGGACAAGATTCTAAATTAATCTTAATCCGTGACGGCATTATAAAAGACTTTGCGATGAATACTGTTTGTGCGGCGGGAACAGGATCATTTCTCGATCAACAAGCAGCCCGTTTGAATATTGATATTCATGAATTTGGAAAAAGGGCGGCTTTAGGCAAGCATCCGGTTCGGATAGCTGGAAGATGCGCTGTATTTGCAGAGTCCGACATGATTCACAAACAACAAATGGGACATCCCCTGGAAGATATTTTAGCCGGTTTATGTAAAGCTCTGGCACGTAATTTTTTGGGTAATCTTGGAAAGGGCAAGGAATTGAAACCTCCCATTATATTTCAAGGGGGGGTAGCTGCCAATTTAGGTATCCGGAAAGCATTTGAAGAAATATTAGGGTATCCTTTAATCATCCCCGAACACTATGATGTGATGGGAGCATTGGGTGCTGCCATCCTTGCTAAAGAAGAAATTATAGCCCAAAAAAGGCCGACTCATTTTAAAGGGTTGGAAATCATCCATAGCCCAATTACCACGGAAAGCTTTGATTGTAATGGGTGTTCCAATCAATGTGAAGTAGTCGAATTGAAACAGGATGACATATGCCTTGCTTGTCTTGGCGATAAATGCGGTAAATGGAGTAACCGAATCTCTGATAAAAGTTTTGAACCTTCAATACAGGCAGGTTGAAAGGATATAATTTGATTTCTGAATTAGCGATTCCCAATCTTTTAGCAAACGATTTGAAAATTCTCTTTATCGGCATCAATCCCGGCTTAAGGAGCGCTGCCATTCAACATCATTTTGCAGGGCATTCCAACTGTTTTTGGAAATTATTGGCCGATTCCGGGATTACTCCGAAACGTCTTCAGCCGGAAGCCGATAACCTCCTTCTGAATTATGGTTATGGGGTTACCAATATCGTTCCCCGGACTACAGCCACTGCGGCTGAGTTAACCCGGGAAGAATTTCTGTCCGGCTCACAACGGTTGATGGAATTATTACAAGAATACCAACCCCGGATTGCAGCTTTTTTAGGAAAAGATACCTACCGTTATATGGTTCGGGGAAATACTTTCAATTGGGGTTTACAACAACAAAACATCATCCACCCGGTCATTGATTTCGTCTTGCCTAACCCCAGCGGATTAAACCGCATGCCTTACCAGGTTCAGTTACAATGGTATTGTCAACTAAAGATAAAATTGGATTCTTTGTAAACTTACTTGACTTCAATGAATACTTTCTTCCTTTTTACGGGATAATATGGAAGCAACCTATTGGAAATGAGGGATGAGAGAGTGGAAGTAAAAGTAGATCAAGATTTATGTATAAGTTGCGGGCTTTGTGTTTCCAGTTGCCCTGAGATTTTTACCTGGAACGACGATGAAAAAGCCGAAGCCTCAAACGAACCGGTTGAGGAAGATTTAGAGCAATGTGTCCAAGAAGCAGCCGACGGTTGTCCCACTGATGCGATTGAAACCGGTTAATAGTAAATTTTCCGGTTCAACTCTTTGTTGTGATTGGTTTTACTTAGTTGGCGTTCTAGTCAAACTTCCTCTCCCATATAAATAGTCTAAAGGGAGGGGGAGGATTTGATGATAGAAAACAAGGATCTCTATTCCTTTGAACAAGAAACAGACTCTCCGGAACAAGCTCCAGAATCAGACTCTCTTGATGATTCCAACTTCAAATTATTTTCAACGATTCTTTATCAAACCATTATTGCCTTTACTTGTCTCATTTTGTTATTAACCCTTTCCCATAGCAATTATCAATGGTTGCGATGGGCAAGAGATAAAATACATACCGCAATTAACGCTTCATCCGAGAATACCTTCGGTAGAATTGCCAATTCAAGGCCGTGGAAAAGTTTACTTGCCAGTACCGGCAATTTAGTTCGTCTGGAAGAGATTACCAAAAATCAATTTTCTATGGAGAATCCGGCTGATACTTCGGATATCGCCGTCTCTACCGGGAAAAAACAAACCAGGCAAATCTTTCAGAATTCTGTATGGCCAGTTCAAGGCAATATTGTTAAGGGTTATGGATGGCGTTATGACGAGATTCATCAAACTAAAAAATTTCACCCGGGAATCGAAATTAGCGCGCAGCCAGGGTCTACAGTGCTGGCAGTGGCTGATGGGATCATCAGTGAAGTCAGGCACCAGCCCGGAGAGGGATGGCAAATTGCAATTAACCATAGTGAGAGATGGAGTTCCAGCTATTTTTATTTAGGACCGGTTCAAGTTAAAGTGGGTCAAAGAGTGAATGCCGGTGATACAATCGCTCAAATTAACCGTCCTGATCAAGATCAGGGGCCTATTTTACTGTTGGAAATTAAGGAATACGCTCAATCGGTCGATCCATTATCCTTATTAACTAGCTAATCAATGCATCATTTTCATTGGAGGACAGGAATCTCCTTTTTATTGCTTTGCGTTTTCTTTATTGCCTTAAGTCTTGCGAAAGGGAATGTTCATTATATATTCCTTAATTTCGTTGCGCTCTTAATCCATGAATTTACTCATATGGTATGTTGTGAACTTTTGGGTTATCCCGTTCAAGAACTGGCTTTAAGTCCCTTAGGCGGCTCCCTGAAAATCGATCCTTCCTTCGTTCTTAATTCCCAAGCCGAGTGCCTGATCGCTTTAGCCGGCCCAATGGCAAATCTATTAATGGCAGGTGGCGCCGTTTATCTTGGCCTTCTTGGGTTTCACAATCAATTTCTAACGGATTGGCTCCAAATTAACATATTAATAGGATTTATTAATTTAATACCCGCTCAACCTCTTGATGGGGGAAGAATTCTCCATGCTTTGCTTAATAAACATATGGGTTTAAAAAATTCCCACCGTATTGTGAAGATAATAACGATTATAATTGACTTGCTTTTTATTATATTTGGTTTTAGCCGTTTATTCAAAGGCCAAACAGGGATATTATATATAGTGATTGGGACTTTTTTGCTAGTTCAGTTAGTTTATTTTAAAATGCCTTCATTTAATTTGGTCATTAAAACCATGCAACACAAAAAAAAACATTTGGCATCAAAGGGGTTTTTGCAGATCCGACCTATCTTCGTTGAATCCGATAGTCTGGTGAGGTTACCTTTACAATACTATGGCATCAATGAATATTTGCTTTTTTTTAGTTTGGATTCTAGTAAAAACCGGATCAATATGATAAGTGAGGAAATGGCCTGGAATTCCTTGTTAAATCAAGGGTATGACGTGACTTTTAATATGATCAACAAAAATGCGCCGTCTAATACATATTGCAGAATAGTTTCAGATGAGATAGAATAATCCTACACTTTCATTTAGGAAACTACGCGCGATCGCGTTTGGAGGAATCGGCTTGACGGCAAAACAAAGCAGTCAGCACATTTGGGAAATTATTGAAAAATCGTTGAATGAAGTCAGTAAACCAGGTCGGTATATTGGTGGCGAATATAACTGTCAGGTTAAAGATTGGACAACCACTGATTTTAAAGCAGTCCTGGCCTTTCCGGATGTTTACGAAATCGGCCTGTCCCATTTAGGATTAAGAATTCTTTATGAATTGATTAATTCACAATCGGGAATGTTGGCCGAAAGGGTCTACGCACCCTGGCCTGATTTTCAGGAGCTACTTCAAAAAAAGGACTTGCCGCTTTTTTCTCTGGAAAACAAACGGGGGCTCTATGAATTCGATATGGTAGGCTTTTCTCTTCAATACGAACTCAGCTATACCAACGTACTAACAATTTTATCACTTGGTAAAATACCCATTTTCAGCAAAGATAGGACCGAAGATGATCCCCTTATAATCGGCGGAGGGCCTTGTACTTATAATCCGGAACCTATGGCTGATTTTTTTGATTGTTTTTTTATTGGAGAAGCAGAAGAAGTATTGGTTGAAATCTGCAAACAAATTCTTGAGTGGAAACACTCCGGAGCCCCAAAATCAAAATTGCTGGAAAATTTGGGAGAAATTTCGGGCGTATACGTTCCTTCCCATTTCCAAGTTAATTACAAGGCAGACGGAACGATTGCAGAGATTAAACATTTAACCGACAGTCAACCTGTACGGGCTGTGGTTCAGGACTTAACAACTGTTTTTTATCCTGAAAAATGGCTGGTACCCTATTTAGATATTGTCCATGACAGGATAATTTTTGAAATCCAAAGAGGCTGCACCCGAGGCTGCCGTTTTTGTCAGGCCGGTATGATTTACCGGCCAGTTCGCGAAAAACCGCCTGAAGTTGTTATGAATTCCCTTCAAAAATTAGTGAAAGACACGGGTTATGATGAATTATCTTTGACCTCCCTCAGCAGCGCTGATTATAGTCATATTCAGCATCTAATCAGTGAAGCTTGTGCTTGTTTTAATCCCTTAGGAGTCAATATTTCTTTACCCTCTTTGCGTATTGATTCCTTTTCGGTTGACCTGGCCTCTAAATTTCAAAGCGCTCGCAAAAGCAGTCTTACATTTGCGCCTGAGGCCGGTTCCGACCGGTTGCGCCGGGTTATTAATAAAGGAGTGACTGCTGAAGATTTATTAAATGCCGCTGAAGCAGCATTTAAAGCCGGCTGGCAAAAATTAAAACTCTATTTTATGATTGGTTTACCTACTGAAACAGAGGAAGATTTGACGGGTATCGTCGAAATGGTGGAAGCGGTCTTTAAAATCGGAAAAAGGATTCATCCTAAAACCAATGCTCTCCGAATAACGGCCAGTATTTCAACATTTGTACCCAAATCCAACACCCCATTTCAATGGCAAGGACAGATTTCAATTGCGGAAACTGTGAAAAAACAACGTTATTTCCAAGAACACCTCCGTGGTCGCTCCATTGAACTCAATTGGCATGATCCGTTGATGAGTCATCTTGAAGGAATTTTTGCCCGCGGCGATCGTCGCTTGAGCTCCATTATTTATGAGGCATGGCAGAAAGGAGCTGGATTTGACGGCTGGAGTGACCAATTACAATATCAATTATGGATGGATGTTTTTGCAGCCAACAATCTCGAACCTGATTTTTATACGAGAGAACGGCAATTGGATGAAATCTTACCGTGGTCCCATATCCATAGTGGTATTCGTGGCGATTTTTTAAAGGAAGAATATGAACGGGCTTTAGATGCAGTTTTAACTCCAGATTGTCGAAATGACGCATGCTCTGATTGCGGTGTTTGTAGTGCGCTTGACATTAAAAAAAATATAGTCGGTGAATCCAATGGCTGAATATCGTCTTCGTTTTAGTAAAGAAAAAAACTTAAAATTTCTTTCCCATCTGGAATTGATTCGCACCATGGAACGGGCATTCAGACGCGCTCAATTACCGTTGGTATATTCCGAAGGGTTTCATCCCCATCCTAAACTTAGTTTCGGGCCTGCACTGGCTGTAGGAATTAGCAGTAATGATGAGTATCTTGATTTTCAGTTGTTCCACGATATCGATCCTGAAAAAATTAAAATTAGCTTGAATCAATCTTTACCAGAGGGGATCCGGGCCATTGCAATTGCGCGTTTTGGTATCCATCATAGTAAAACTTTAAATGCCGTCATCAATCGCGCAAGCTATTCCATACAATTGAAACCATTATCTGAAGATCTTTCCAAAGTAGTTGAATGGCTAAAACAGCTGATTGATTTGCCGGAGCTAGTCGTTCCACGTTCTTCAAAAGACGGCCAAAAATTAGTAAACATTCGCCCTTGGCTGCATAATTTAACTATTGAGGTAATTGACGCTCAAAAATCCGTCCTGGAACTTCGATTTACCGGAGAGATTGGCAGCGGAGGAAATTTACGCCCGGAAGATATCACCTCAAATATCCCTTATCCGGTAGAAGTACTTGGTGTTGCAAGGATTGGTTTGTGGCATGAGGAGAAAGGTTCAATATCCAGGCCGATGGATTTGTGTTAAAGCCGGGGGGTAATCGATGAATAAAGAAATTTTAATCAATATAGGTATCAATGAAGTCAGAGTGGCAATTTTGGAAGATGGAAATTTGGTCGAATTTAATGTTGAGCGTCAGGATGAACAACGTCGGGCCGGTAACATTTATCTTGGAAAAGTCGAAAATGTTTTACCGGGTATGCAAGCAGCTTTTATTAATATCGGGGAAGAAAAAAACGCCTTTATTTATATCGATGATGTAGTTGGCAAAGATGAAACAAATAATAACGAACACTTAAAAAATTTATCCATTAAAGATTTATTGCATGAAGGTCAGGAACTGATGGTGCAAATGATTAAAGAACCGATGGGCACCAAAGGAGCCAGGGTCGTCACCCAAATAACAATTCCCGGTCGTTATTTGGTATTTCTTCCCAATATTGATTATATAGGAATATCCCGACGGATTGAGAATGAGGATGAACGTGAACGGTTAAAGTCAATTGTAACTTCTTTTAAAGGTCCGGGAGTTGGAATCATTATTCGGACAGCTGCTGAAGAAGTGGAAGCCGGTGAACTTCAGAGCGACTATGAATTTTTAGTCAATGTATGGAAAAAGATTCAAAAGAAAGTAAAGAAAGGAGCAGGTCCCAATTTACTTTACCGGGATCACGATCTCCTTTACCGTATTTTACGGGATTATCTGAGTAAGGATATCAACCGATTGCTTATTGACGAATTCGATGTTTTTACCAAAGCCACTGAACTTGTCAAAAGCTTGGCGCCATCCTGCAAAAACCGCATCCAGTTTTATAATGATGAAACTCCATTGTTTGAAGTCTCCAATGTAGAACTGCAATTGGAAAAAGCGTTAAAGAAAAAAGTATGGCTCGATTGTGGAGCATACTTGGTCTTTGATCAGACGGAAGCTTTAGCGGTTATTGATGTAAACACCGGCAAATTTACCGGTTCCGTTAATTTAGAGGATACAGTCTTTCAAACTAATATGATGGCTGCCGTAGAGATCGCCCGGCAAATACGGTTACGTAATTTGGGCGGTATTATTATTGTTGATTTTATTGATATGGTTTCCGATGAGGAACGCGCCCAGGTGATTGCTAAATTAACCTCCGAGTTGCAGCAAGACAAAACGAAAATAAACATCTTAGGATTTACTTCCCTAGGACTACTTGAAATTACCAGAAAAAAAGTTAAACAAAGCCTCCGTGAAATTTTGCAAGTTGAATGTGAAAATTGTGATGGCGTGGGCTTTGTTCCTTCGTTGGATAGTTTTGCACAAAAAGCGATGCGGAGTATCCAACAAATTGCAAACTACACCAAAGATGAATCACTGGTTATCGGTGTAAATCCTCAAATTGCCGCAATCTTAATCGGCCCTGGCGGCGCAAATCTTGATAAGATTGAACATACTTTGCATAAAACGATTTTTATCAAAGGACAAGAAAATCTGAAAGTCGATCAAGTCCATCTCTTGGCAAGCGGAACTAAAAACGAAATGGAAGCGTTGTTCTTACCGGTTAAAGAGGGAGAAATCATCAATTTAAAAATAACGGAAAACCACATTGCCAATCCACAAGACGGAATTGCCAGGATTGAAGGATATGTCATTAACGTTGATTCTGCAGGAGGTTGCACCGGAAAAACCATTCGCGCCCTGATCACCAAAACTTTCAAAACTTATGCCAAAGCCGTAATTGTGGATTGACAACCGTAAATCTCCATGTTAATATTATTTTTGTGGGTTTTTAACCTCATTGATGGGGTTACTCCATGAACCGTTCGATAAGGCCAATAAATCTCTAAGATGAATTTTCTTTCTAGAGTGCCGAGTTCGGCGAGTCTAATGCGGGGAGGTGTTAAAATGTATGCAATCATCGAATGTGGCGGCAAGCAGTACAAAGTACAAGAAGGCGACAGAGTCAAGGTAGAAAAAATCGCGGCTGAAGTTGGTTCAACGGTTAGTATCGATAAAGTATTGATGCTTGGTGGAGATAAAACCGTTGTTGGAACTCCTTATGTCGAAGGTTATAAAGTCACCTGCAAAGTTGAAAATCAGGATAAAGATAAGAAAATTCTGGTATTCCACTACAAGCCCAAAAAAAATATTCGGAAGCGCTATGGTCATCGTCAACCGTTTACCAGTCTTTTGATTGAAAAGATTGAGAAGGTTAAAAAGACTACTAAAAAAGCAGCGGCTGAATCCTCCGAAACAGCTGAACAAGTTGAAGCCTAATGGTGTCGATTCATATTAAACGGGATTCGTTCCATAACATATTAGGCTTTTCGTGCAAAGGACATGCTGATTATAGTGAAAAAGGCTCCGATGTAATATGCGCCGGTATTTCTGCTTTAACGATGACGTCTATTTTAGGGTTACAGGAACTTACCCAATTAAGTTTGCGAATTAAACAAAATTCTGAAAAGGGTTGGTTGGAATGCGATTGGGACAATGTCCCCGCCGAAATGGACCATGCAAATCTCATCGTTCAAGTTATGATGATCGGTTTAAAAGATATCGCCGCCCAGTATCCTGAATATTTAGAAGTTAGCGAAGTGGAGGTGTAATCAATATGGTGATTCAAAAAATCGACTTACAATTTTTCGCCCATAAAAAAGGAGTTGGAAGCTCCCGCAATGGTCGTGACAGTAATTCCCAACGTTTGGGAGTAAAACGTTTTGGTGGCCAGCAGGTGTCGGCGGGCAGTATTATCGTCAGACAACGGGGTACCAAATTCCATCCCGGCAATAACGTTGGAATAGGATCGGATGACACTTTATACGCCAAGATTGATGGCTTTGTGACTTTTGAACGAGTGGGTAAATCTGATAAACAGGTCAGTATTTATCCCGAGCAACAGAAAGCAAATGCCTAAATTGAAAAGAAGCAGTCTCAGTAGCAAATGAGACTGCTTCTTTGTTTTCTTCATTAAAAAACTTGATTTTGTGGTTGATCATTCAGTAGTTTCAGAACTGAGTTTAACCGAGCGATTTTAAGATTCGTTCCTCACCGTAATTAATACCCCAAATCCCTTCATATTAGACTCTAAACTTTATTGATTCTCATCTGGAGAATATCCCCCCTCTTAAAATCTCTAAGAAGAATATAACGCACCAATATTGCGTATGATTTATTAATTCTTAATTGAAGTACGGTAGGAAGCAGGGGGGATTTTAGTGAGTAAATTTTTAAAATTTTGGATTATAATCCAACTATCGGTATTTTTATCGGTCGGTGTAGCGAGTTTATCTTTTGCGGAGGGTACAACTCTTAAAATTGAATCATTATCATCAATTTTACTCGAACCCGAAAGCGGCGAAATTCTTTTTCAAAACAATGCTGAGCTTAAATTACCTCCCGCCAGTGTTACGAAATTAATGGTTATGTTACTCACATTGGAAGCCATTGATAGAGGACAGATTAAATTAACCGACACAGTAACCGCTTCTCCGGAGGCTTGCAAAATGGGAGGTTCCCAAATCTGGTTAGAACCCGGCGAACAGATGACCGTCGCCGAATTACTCAAGGCTGTATGTATCGTTTCGGCAAACGATGCGTCCTATGCTTTGGCAGAATATATATCGGGATCGGAAGAAAATTTTATTACTTTCATGAATAAAAGAGCTGCCGAACTTGGTCTAAAAGATACCCGTTACGTGAATACTACGGGATTGGAACCCGGTTCCGGGCAATCCGGCAATGTAACATCTGCCAAAGATATGGCTTCCTTAGCACGGGAAATTATTAAACATCCCACCGTCTTCCGGTGGTCCGGGGTATGGATCGATAATTTACGGGGTGGTAAGTCCTTTTTACGGAATACCAATAATCTCGTTCGGTTTTATCAGGGCTGTGACGGTTTAAAAACTGGTTTTACAAGCCAAGCCGGTTTCTGCCTGGTAGCCACTGCGAAACGTCAAGGTGTACGCCTAGTAGCTGTGGTTATGAAAGCTCCCAGTTCTCCAATACGTTCTAAAGATATTAGCAAATTATTTAATTATGGTTTTGCCCAATATAAATCATATCCCATATACCAAGGTGGAGAAAGCCTTGGCAAAGTAACCGTCTTTTTAGGTCGACAAAATCAAGTTGAAGCCATCGTGCCGAGAGAATTAACTGCAGTACTTAAACGGAATTTTCAAGGTGAAGTTGGCAGAACTGTAAAATTATCGCCACTTATAAGGGCACCCGTTATAAAAGGCGCTAAAATTGGTGAAGTACTTCTAAACGCCGCTGGAAAAAGTTGTGGCGGCATTGATTTGGTAGCAAATCATGATGTACCGAAAGCATCATTTTTTGAACTTTGTTCACAAATATTCCACCGGATTATTAGCGCAGGGGTAAACTAAAAAATTATTGGCTTCATGTTTGAAATTATCCTACTTAGAAAATACTTTTAACCCTGATTCTAAGTCGAACAGCCACCCCGGCGGAATTTTCATCACATCGTTGTCCCAGCAAAGCTGGGGTGGATGACTACTTCGAATCCGAGGGAATATGGTTTATTGCTCAAACTTAAATATAGCCTGAATCCGCCCGATGTGACTGTTTAAAAAGGCAAAAACCGTTACAAACAGTGAATTTCCGGGCTTTTTTGTTTATTTATGCAGCAGGATCTTAATTTCAAGTGGCGAATTTCTCAAGAAACTTCGGAGGGAGGATTACATTTTGATATTGAAAACAGAGCGGCAAGGCGCTAACTTAATTGTATCCATCGATGGAGAACTTGATTTGGAGACTGCGCCGCTGTTTAAAGAGACTGTTGAAAAAAAACTTAACCAATATGAATCGGTCCGGCATTTAATACTGGATTTAGAAAAAGTTAATTTCATTGATAGTTCGGGGCTTGGAGCGATTTTAGGAAGATACAAACGTCTAAGCGGACAAGGTGGGAGACTATCAGTAATCAAAGTCTCCCAGCCAATTAAAAGGGTTCTTGAATTATCAGGATTATTAAAAGTAATAACCATTTATGAAAATCGCCATCAGGCTCTAGGGAATTGAATAGGCCAATCTATAAATTCCTTTTCTATTGATTGAAATTATAATCTTGAGCATTACCACTCAATTAACGGGGGTTGAAGTAATTGAATAATTATTTAAAAGTTGAATTTCCAAGTATGCCTGGGAATGTTGGACTAGCCCGATTAATTGTTGCAACTTTTGCATCACAATTGGAATTTACTTTGGCCGAGATCGAAGAAATTCGAGTCGCTGTTTCCGAAGGGGTTTCAAATTGTGTCATTCACGCTTATCCCAAAAATCCCGGTGTGGTCGAATTGCAACTGGATATTGCCGATGGCGTGTTAACCATTCAGATCAAAGATTTTGGCAAAGGAATTGAAAATATTGAGCAGGCAAAACAAGCTACCTATTCAACCGAACCCGAGCATATGGGTCTTGGATTGGTATTTATGGAGTCTTTTATGGATGAAATGATATTAACCTCAATACCCATGGAAGGCACCACTGTAGTTATGAAAAAGCATCCGGAACGGGGGCCCGCCGATGTTGGGATCTCCGGAAATAACTAGAAGCGAAATTACTTTACCTGACAATAATATTCTTTCTGATGAGGAATTTTTGAACTTAGTCTCTAAATATCGCAAGGGAGACCGTGAAGCAAAAAATATTATTATCCAACATAATTTACGGCTGGTGATGAGCATAGCCCAGCGATTTGCTTATCGTGGCGAAATTGATGATCTATTTCAAATTGGTTGTATGGGATTGATGAAGGCCATTGAAAAATTCGATCCCCTATTCGCAGTGAAGTTTTCCACCTATGCTGTTCCGGTAATCATTGGAGAAATCAAACAATACCTAAGAGATGACGGACCCATCAAGGTCAGTCGGAGCCTGAAGGAAATTGCGGCTAAAATTGAACAAACTCGTATTCAGTTAGCCAACGTATATGGCCAAGAACCAACGCTTTCCGAACTAGTATCCGCAACAGGGCTGCCTCGCGAGGAAATTGCCGGTGCATTAGAAGCAACTCGTCCCTTGAATTCGTTGCAAGATTTCATCCACGAAGATGAAGGGGATGTTTTATGCAGAGAACATTTTATCGGGGAAGATGTAGAGCACACAATTTGGCTTGAAAATTATGCTTTGCGCGAGGCGATTGAAAAATTGCCTTCCCGGCTTAAAGAATTGATTATGTTGCGTTTTTTTGAAGAAAAAACGCAAAGTCAAATCGCAGAAATCTTTGGTGTTTCCCAAGTTCAAATCTGTAGACTGGAAAAAGAAGCGCTTCATAAATTAAGAGTTCTCTATGTCAGTGACTTAGAATAGTAATTTCGTGGATTAACCTAACCCCTTGATTATGGGGATTTTTCAATTTCGATCCTTCAAGAAGGAACCCGTTTCATTTTCACGAATATTATCAATCGCTATATTAAAATGCTTGGATTAAATGTAGGGGGGAGAATGTGCTATTTCCTTTGAAGATTCTCGAAATTGTGGAAATAGCCTGTTAAAAATGGCCTTAGCAAATAGGGATCGCGTTTTCATCGGTTTAGGAAGCAATCTTGAAGATTCTCCGGTTCAAATTAAACATGCTGTTCAATTGCTGGAAGAGTGCCTGGGAACTACGATGACCACTTCTTCTTTATATTTCAGTGAACCTGTTGAAGTCCGGGAACAGCCTTGGTTTTATAACCAGGTGCTTTCTTTTGTCGAAGAAAAAGGACTGTCTCCATTAACAGTTTTAAGAATTTTGAAGAATATTGAACATACAATGGGGCGAGTGAAAACATATCGTTATGGTCCAAGAATTATTGATTTGGATTTGTTACTTTATAAAGACTGGGTGTATGAAAGCGAATCATTAATTATTCCCCATCCTAAAATGAATGAACGAGCATTTGTAATCAAGCCTCTGCTTGAATTGGCGCCCGAAGTGATTCATCCTCGTTGTAAGCTTTCCATTGGGGAAATAATGTTGATTCATTCCGCTAAGTTTAGCCGTTGTGAAAAAGTTTTAAATTAAGCCGAGTTGTGTCTCTATCTTCACAGACATATATCGACAAACAAGATTATCTCAAGTTATCCATGGAATTTTCCGTTAATAGCATTAAGGTATAAGTTGACATTTTACCATGTTTTCCACTATAATTATATTTGTTTAGATTTTCTGCATATATAAGGACGAAGTCCTTTAATTTTTAGAAACACTTTGTGAAAAATAGCACAATTTCCATTCGCCATGAAGGGAGGAATACGTGTCAATCGTTCCCAAGAAATCATAAGGTTTTTTAATACAGTTTAATCAGTCCGTCTTAATGAAATTCCCCAATCCTAACTAGCACCTGAGCGTTTATGAAAGATTTCAAGAAGGTTGACTTTTTTGACAACCCGATCAACATTTTCATGGCTCGATATTAGTTTGCTTTTTCCTCAAAATAAACTCAATTTTTTTTCCAGGATTCGTCACACCTAGGTTAAAACAACTTAACTAACAGCACTTCATCGAAATGAAAGACGCCGGATAAGCCTTATCGCCTTTACTTATAATTAAGAAATTGGAGCTTATTAGACTTATTTTAAAGCTAGCTATCAAACCAAAATCAATGGGAAGGATGTATGAGGAATGGCAATGATTAAATTGACAATCGACAGTCAAGAAATCGAAGTACCTGCCGGTTCAACCATCCTGCAAGCAGCAAAAAAGGTAGGAATCGATATTCCAACCCTATGTTACCATCCTGATTTAGATACCAAAGCGATGTGCCGGATTTGTATGGTAGAGGTCGCCGGGGCTAGAACATTGCAAACAGCATGTTCTCAACCGGCTGTCGAAGGCATGAAAGTTAAAACCAATACTCCGGCTGTAAGAGAAGCCCGAAAATTAAATCTGGAATTATTACTCTCTAATCATCCTCAAGATTGTTTGAATTGTATCCGTAATCAACAATGCGAATTACAAAGTTTATCCGAAAAACTTGGGGTTCGTTCTCAACGTTTTCCGGCTAAAGAAAAAATTAAATTACCCATTGATAATTCCAGTTGTTCCATTGTCCGGGATGCTTCGAAATGCATTTTATGCCGCCGGTGCGTTGCCGTGTGTCAAAAAGTTCAAGGAGTATCGGCATTATCCGCCGTCAATCGCGGTGATGAAACGATTATTGCTCCGGCCGGTGGCAAAGAGCTTAACTCGGTGGCATGTACCCTTTGCGGTCAATGTATTCATGTGTGTCCGGTAGGAGCGATTTATGAGGTTGATGATACTCAAAAAGTTTGGAATGCGCTTACCAATCCTGACTTCCATGTAGTTGTTCAAACCGCGCCGGCAATCCGGGTTGCCATAGGCGAAGAAATGGGTTTGCCTCCCGGAAGCCTGGTAACGGGTAAACTAACTGCTGCATTACGTAAATTAGGATTTGCCAAAGTTTTTGATACCGATTTCTCTGCTGATTTAACGATCTTAGAAGAAGGAAATGAATTATTAGAAAGGCTCAATCATGGGGGTAAACTGCCGATGATCACATCGTGTAGTCCGGGTTGGATTAAATACATTGAACACTTTTATCCCGATTTTCTCGAACATTTATCAACTTGCAAATCACCCCAGCAAATGTTCGGCGCCATGGTGAAGTCCTATTATGCGAACAAGGCGGGGATCCCGGCGGAGAAAATTTTCTTGGTTTCAATTATGCCTTGTACGGCTAAGAAATATGAGTGCCAACGCCCGGAAATGAACAGCAGCGGTTATCAAGATGTCGATGTGGTACTTACCACACGGGAACTTGGCCGCATGCTACGAGAAAGCGGAATTAACTTTGAAAACCTTCCGGAGGAAAGATTCGATGAACCCCTCGGAATTTCCACTGGCGCCGCAGTAATTTTCGGTGCAACCGGGGGAGTAATGGAAGCCGCTTTACGCACAGTTTATGAAGTAGTCACTAAAAAAGAATTGGCCAAAATTGATTTTGAAGAAGTTCGAGGCATTGAAGGCGTTAAGGAAGCTACCATCGATTTGCAAGGAACCCCGGTAAAAGTAGCGGTCGCTCATGGATTATCCAATGCCAAAAAACTGATGGAAAAAATTAAAGAAGGTAGCGCGGACTACCAATTTATCGAAGTCATGTGCTGTCCTGGTGGTTGTATCGGCGGCGGCGGTCAACCATTCCCGACCAATTTGGAAACACGGCTGGCCCGTATCAAAGCAATTTATGATGAAGACAAAGGGATGAGTGTTCGCAAATCCCATCAAAACCCGGCTGTGCAAGAATTATATCAAGATTTTCTCGGCAAACCCCTGGGTGAAAAATCCCATCAGTATCTGCATACCCATTACACCAAGCGCGGTAAATATCAAAAGAAAACGTAAGCTCTTTACTATAATAAAAAAGGGCCGTGTCTGGAATTTATAATCCGGCTCAGCCCTTTTCCTCAAGAAAACTTTATACGCCAAAAACATGATTGCCGATTTTCTCAACAATCTTCCGGCTCCACATCCAAGATGGACCCTTTATTTTTGCCGGATTAAAGAAATACTTCGCGCCATAGGTCGGATCCCATCCTTTTAGAGCGACCTTAGCTGCTTGATATGAGTCTTTGGTCGGCTTTTCCCAAATCAAACCATTTGACACGGATTCAAACTGATGCGCTTGAAAAATATTTCCGGCAATCGTCTTCGGAAAATTTTTATCCTCCGAACGATTTAAAATCACTGAAGCTACAGCAACCTTGCCCTTAAAAGGTTCCGCTCCGGCCTCGGCAGTAACTAGCCGTGCCAATAAATCGATATCCCCTTTTTTGATAGAGCTTCCTTGAGAAGCATTGAAGTTCTCCGGCATGACCAATTGGCTTCCCGGATAAATACGGTCTCCAGTTAGGCCATTATTCTGTTTTAATTCCCAAACGGAAGTTCCATTATTTACGGCAATTTTATATAGAGTATCCCCGTTTTGAATGGTATGCATAACCGCTGCATTAACCGGGAGAACTACAAAAGATAGCATTAATATTGCAGTTCCTATCATTAAAATCCCTTTTAACACTAAAATCGATCCTCCTTTCAAAAAAAATTCCTCATTATAGTTGTCATCAGATAATTTTCAATGTTGTCAGCGGATCCCTTCTAAAAAAAGCTAAATTCAAACAGCTGGAAATTGCCGTAAAAAAACAACCGTATTGAATCATGAAAGCCATTATAGCAAAGGAAAAGCACTCCGTCAAAGTCCAATTTTTTACAAAGGGTCACCAATACCTGTGTTAATTTGAGTTATCATACTTCAAATACTGTATTTTTTCATGAGAACAAGGCCGAAATTCATATCAAAAGCGATTTCAGTTCAATCGGGTAAAAAAACAGTCTCTCAGTTTTGATATACCGAGAAGACTGTTTTTTGTTTATCTCTTTCTGAAGAAGTCAAATTTTTAGGCCGTCTTTAAATGGAGTTTTTTACGGATTTGCATTAAAAGCATGTTTAATTCTTCCATCTTTAAAAGCCAAGCGCATCCCAAATATATTAACACGCCGATTGTCATTCCGCCTAGGATTTGAATCGCCGCTTCCAGGTGGCCGCTGAAACTACGAGTCATAGGACTACTCAGTCGAATAAAGAAATAAATTCCGACTCCCATCACCAGGGAAGCCAAGAATGCCTTGGAAAAGGATTTGAATATGCTATGACCCCTCATGCCGCCAATTTTTCGCCGTAAAATCATCATCAATAATAACATATTCACCAGACCCATAATGGAAAAGGATAAAGCAAAACCGCCAACTCCCAAGGTTGTATACTTCAGAAACAGCCAGTTAAAAAAGATGCTGGAAGATACTGAAATAAAGCTGACAACAACTGGGGTTTTGGTGTCCTGTAAAGCATAAAACGCTCTAGGAAGCATTAATATCGCAGCATGGGCAAAAATCGTTAAACTATAGAAAAGCAGTGCATAAGAAGTAAGGGCCGTATCATGGGGTGTGAATTTCTGCCGCTCAAACAGCAATTTAACAATTGGGTAACGCAAAACAATCAAACCAATGCCAGCCGGAACCATGATAAAGAAGATCGTTCGCAACGCCAAGGATAGAGTATCTTTGTAATGTTCGATTTTCTTTTCTGCCACCAGACTGGATAACAATGGGAAGAAAGCCATAGAAATCCCGGCGGCGAAAATCCCGATTGGCAATTGAACCAGCCGGTTGGCAAAACGGATAGCCGTGATACCTCCCTCGGGTAGACCGGAAGCCATGGCGGTAGTCGCCCAAATATTCACCTGGTCGGCTGAAAGACCTATTAAAGCCGGGATCCATAAAAGCAACATCCTGTGAAATCCGGTATTTTTGAGATCAATATAACCGAAGCGATAGTATTTGCCGCCGCATTTAGGCAAAAACATCAACTGGGTTAAAAAATTTCCGATGGCTCCAATTAGGACCCCGATAGCCATTCCCTTGATACCAAAATGAGACCCTAACAAGGCTGCGCCAGCGATAATTCCAATGTTATAAATGTTGGGGCCCAAAGCCGGCCCTAAAAAGTAACGGTATGAATTTAAAACTCCTCCGACTAATCCGGCTAAAGCCGTAAAACAAACTGCCGGAAACATAATCTTGGTTAAGCTGATCAATAAATGAATCTTATCCGGGGGAAAATGGGGGGCTTCCAATGGAATAATCCACCGGGTAAAAAATACTCCTAAAATGGTTAACCCGGTAAGAATTAAGAAAACAATATTTATAAAAGTGCTGGCCATCTTCCAGCCTTCTTCTTCCTCGCCCTTGGATAAATATTCGGTGAACATTGGAATAAAGGCCGCTGAAAGCGCGCCGCCAACCAATAAATAATACATCACATCCGGGATAATAAAAGCGGCAAAAAAAGAATCTGTTTCAAAACGGGTAAAGAGGCTTCCTGATAGGCTTTCCCTTATAAATCCCAAGATACGGCTGATTAAAAACATAACCGAGATCATGCCAGCCGCTTTGGCAGCCTGTCTCGTTACTTTTTCATCCATAATGCTCCTCCTTGATGAACCCATAGAAGTAATCGAATGTTCATACACGGAAATCGATTTCTAAATATTTACCTGCATAGTGTACTCCGGTTTGTTGCCGATTACCCTTAGACGTATTTTGGCATTTTGAAAAAAGAGACCCATGAACCGAATTAGGCCATAAGTCCCGTGTATTTAAGAAGCCTAGGTTTAATAAATTCACTTCGATTGAATATAGACCGTTTCGATATAAATTAAACCCATTATATCGAAAACAGCCAGATTTGGCAAGATTTTATGAGTGAATCCCCATTAAAAAATCAAGATAACTTAGGATTTTAATAAAAAAGTTATCACAAACTTCGACTTTGGCTTTGCTTTTAGGAAGCAATTCAGTTAAAATAATGCAAGGAAGATTCGCTTACTTTTAAAAAACGAGGCAAAATGAGCATATTAACTGTTGAAAATGTCAGTCACGGTTTTGGGGATCGCAAAATATTGGAAAATACATCTTTCCGATTGTTGAAAGGGGAACACGTCGGTCTAGTCGGGGCCAACGGGGAAGGTAAAACTACTTTTTTAAATATTATTAATGGGAAAATTTCTCCCGATGAGGGAAAAATCGAATGGTGCAACCGGATTACCACCGGTTATTTAGACCAGCACACCGCATTAATCAATGGGAAAACCATCCGGGAAGTTTTACGTGAAGCCTTTCGACCGATGTTCGAGCTTGAACAGGAAATGTTGCAAATTTATGAAAAAATGGGCAACGTTTCCGATAATGAAATAACGGCGATGATGGAAGAAGTCGGAGAGATCCAAAGTTCGCTGGAGCATAATGGTTTTTATACAATTGATGCTAAAATCGAAGAAGTTGCCAATGGATTGGGCTTAGGAGAAATCGGCCTCGACCGGGATGTCAGTGACTTGAGCGGCGGACAAAGGGCAAAAGTATTGCTTACCAAGTTGCTTCTGCAAAACCCGATGATTTTAATTATGGATGAGCCCACAAATTTTCTTGACGTCCATCACATTGAATGGTTAAAAAACTATTTACAAAACTATGAAAATGCTTTTATTCTTGTATCCCATGATATTCCATTTCTGAATGAGGTTGTGAACGTGATTTATCATGTGGAAAGTGCCAAATTGACCCGATATACGGGCAATTATGATGCTTTTCAACAATTGTATCTTCTTAAAAGAGAACAAACCCAAAAAGCCTTTGATAAGCAACAAAAAGAGATTGAGAAACTGGAAGATTTTGTGGCCCGTAATAAAGCCCGGGCCGCTACAGCCAATTTAGCAAAAAGCCGTCAAAAAAAGCTTGATAAAATGGAAATCATTGAAAAAGATCGCGTTAAACTAAAACCGACTTTTAAATTCCAAGAAGCAAAAACTCCCAGCAAATTTATTTTACGTACAGAGGAGCTGGTGATCGGTTATGATGAACCATTAACCCGGCCCCTCGATTTAGTCTTGGAGCGCGGCAAAAAAGTGGCGATTCGTGGTGTCAACGGTCTTGGCAAGTCAACTCTATTAAAAACTCTTTTGGGTATTCAGCCTCCATTATCCGGTTCCATAAAATTGGATGAACTGGTGATTCCCGGCTATTTTGAACAAGAGTCGCTTAAAAACAACACCAACACTGCGCTGGAGGAAGTATGGAATGAATTCCCCGGACTTGGTAACGCGGGAGTGCGGGGCGCCTTGGCAAGTTGCGGCCTAACGAAGGAACATATTACCACACAGATGATGATGCTGAGCGGCGGTGAAAATGCCAAAGTAAGGCTATGCAAACTGATGTTACAGGAGGTCAACTGGCTGATTCTTGACGAACCCACCAACCATCTTGATGTGGATGCCAAGGCCGAACTTAAAAAAGCATTACGGGAATTTAGGGGTACTATCGTTATTGTCAGTCACGAACCTGAATTTTATAACGATTGGGTATCCGATGTCTGGAATGTTGAAGATTGGACCTTAAAACTTGTCTAACTTTCTATTAAGAGCTTTATTAAACTTGCCAATTTTTATGTTATAATAATTCAGGATTTTATTTCAATAATACTCGAATCAATTGAATGGAGATTATGATGAAGCAGTTTGAAACCTTATTCTCAGAATTAGCAACCAAAGTGAAGAACCAAGATCCGGTTTCGGGAACGGTTCAGGAATTCAATAGGGGAAAACATGCCATTGGTAAAAAAATTGTTGAAGAAGCGGCTGAAGTTTGGATGGCTGCTGAATACGAAGGAAAAGAGAAGACCGCAGAAGAGATATCGCAACTTCTTTATCATATTCAGGTCATGATGCTGGCTTGTGATTTGACCATGGACGATGTCTATAAATATCTATAATTCTCAAGTAAGGAGCGTTTTCTATGATTAAGATAGCGTTACCTAATAAGGGCATTTTATCGGAAGATGCAATACGTTTGGTTACTGAAGCCGGGTATAAATGCAGACGGAATTCCAGTGAACTCATCATTCAGGATCTTGCCAATGAGGTTGATTTTTATTTTTTGCGTCCCCGCGATATCGCAATCTACATTGGCAATGGTTTTCTGGACTTGGGCATCACAGGACGGGATTTGGTCCTGGACAGCGAAGCCAAAGTAATAGAATTATTATCCCTTAATTTCGGCCATTCCTCATTCTTTTATGCTATTCCAAAAGGAAGCAACCTTACTCCCAGCGATTTTTCCGGAAAACGGATTGCCACATCCTATCCCCGTTTGGTGGAGCATGATCTGAAAGAACGTGGAATTAAAGCCCAGATCGTTAAGCTTGATGGCGCGGTAGAAATTTCAATCAAGCTGGGCGTGGCGGATGCAATTGCCGATGTGGTCCAATCCGGAAAAACTCTGGAAGAAGCCGGATTGATGAAGATCGACAAACCTTTACTGAAATCTGAGGCGATTTTAATCGCGCATTCCAAGGATACAACCTCCAACAAAGACGTGGAGCTTTTCCTGCAACGTTTAAAGGGAATCATTGTCGCCCGGGAATACGTCCTTGCTGAATATGATATTCCCAAAGATGCCTTGTTGGCAGCGTGTAAAATAACACCAGGTATTGAATCTCCCACAATTTCACCCCTTAGCAACGACAACTGGGCTGCTGTGAAAGCAATGGTTAAAAAGACCGATATGAATACAATTATCGATCAATTAGCGGCTCTGGGTGCAAAGGCGATTATCGTCACCGAAATTCGAACCTGCCGGATCTAATAAACAAGAATATTCCATCGACAAAAATCCAGTTTTTCCTTTAGGGGAGAATTGGATTTTTTGCTTATCCATTTCCAGTGAAACTTTAAAGGATGTGACCCGTTTTAAAAAGAAATACTTCAAATTATATTTTTCAAACAAATGCAGAGGAGTAAATTATGAAAAAGGCAGCTTATTTAGTCCCTTTGTTATTGGTGATGGTGCTGTTTTCTTTAATATATTGCAACAAAACCTATGCAGAGGGTATTTCCGCTCCCCTTCAGTCTCAACCGGCTGGTGCTACCAATAATAACTCCGGGCCATCCGGAATGAATAACCCGATAAAAATCATTGAACCGGCGGAAAACGTGAGGATTCCGGCGATATCATCGACTTTTGTATATGGTTCAGTACCGGTAGGGGGTAAACTATGGATCAATGGGAATCAGGTGCCGGTTTACACCAGCGGCGGTTTTATCACCATGATCCAGTTGTCGCCCGGCCCGTTTCAAATCAAAGCCGACCTTCAAATCGAAAATGTGACTTATCATCTCACCCGAAACATCCAAGTAGGCGCTCCAGCCTCCCCGACTGAAACGGCAGGAAAATTGACCATCACCGCTGTAAGCCCCTCCCAGGAGCAAGAATTGTTACCGGGTGATAATGTTGAGGTAGTTTGCCAGGGAACACCGGGTAAAAAAGCATCTTTCAAAGTGAAGGGAGTTCGCCAGCACTTTCCCATGGTTGAATCCGCTCCCTTAAGCGGTTTTTATAGAGGAGTTTATACGATTGGAGAGCATGACAAATTAAAAAAATCCAAATTTGTGATCACGCTCGAAGATCATCGTCGAAAGGTCTCCAAAGAATCAACCGGAACGGTTTCAATATTTTCCGCCCGTATTCCGGTGATGGCCGAAATTACTTCCCCTGACGCAGTCTTACGAACGGGTCCGGCCATCAGCCAAAGTGATAAAGCTGGATATTTGATGTTCCCGCCGCCAGGCACCCTGTTGCAATTGTCCGGAAAAAAAGGCGAAGAATACCGGGTTAAATTGACCAAAACCAAAACCGTATGGGCCACTGCCAGCCAAGTGAGGCTGCTTCCGAAAGGGACAATGCCTGCTCAAGTCGTAATTGGAAATATGGTGGTTAGTTCCAATGAACGTTCAACGAAAATCCGGTTGCCCCTTGGCCGCAAGATTCCCTTTAAAATTGAGCCCGATACGGAAGGAAAATATATTGATGTATCGTTTTATGGAGCGTACTCCAACACCGATTTAATCTCTAGTCCCGTATGCGGTGTCGTCACCAGTATCAGCTGGTTTCAGGATGATGAGGAAACCTACAGAATGCGGATTTTTACCAATCCTAAAAGCTGGTGGGGTTATGATCCCCGTTTTGAAGAGAATGATTTTCTACTTGAATTAAGAACGCCTCCTTCTTTACAGGCAAGTGCGCGTTCTTCCTTGGAAGGACTTACGATCGCCATAGATGCCGGACACGGATCGCCTGATACCGGAGCCATTGGTACTACCGGATATATGGAGAAAGATGCCAACCTGGCCCTGGCCAAACACTTACAACAACAACTTCTGGCAAAAGGGGCGCAGGTTATCATGATCCGTACCGGCAACGAGGATGTTCCGCTGGCCGACAGACCCAAGGTCGCCTGGAAAAATAAAGCCGACATTCTGATCAGCATTCATAATAATGCATTGCCTTATGGAGGGAATCCCTTTCTTAAACATGGCTTTGGGGTATATTATTTTACTCCGATGAGTCTGCAATTGGCAAGTGAAGTACATTCGGCCTATTCTAAGAGATTTGTCGGCGCTAGCGATTACAATCTGCGGGATGACGGCTTGTATTATGACAATCTGGCATTGACCCGTTCTCCTCAGATGCCTTCCATCCTTACGGAGTCGGCTTATATGATTGTGCCTGAGGAAGAAGCTTATCTGAAAACCGAAGAATTCCGCTCGGCCTGCTCCGGGGCAATTATTAAAGGACTCGAAAGTTACGCCGGCAGTATGCGCCCGGTAATCAAAACAACAAATAAAAATTGATAAGGAATTTACCGATTCATTGCATAGATAAGCTGGTTTAGTAAAAAATAAATTATACCAAAAAATCCGGTTCAATCCATACTAATAGGTGAGAACCAATGGAAAATCCGGAGAAAAAACCAACCTAGGAAACATACACTGGTATGAATTCAATGAGATAGTATATTTTACTGTAAAGAAGACAGAAGATGGATGATATCGAGTCTTTGGTTTGTCCGGTATGTCAGGGCAAAAATTTTCAAATAAAGTATGAAGCGAGCTATGTTTATTCCTATAACATTGACTCAGATGCTCCCGGTCTCAAAAACACGACGGAATTTCTGTCATACCTTTATGACAGCCGGACACAGATCGACGCCAAGCAATATTTGCAATGTAGCGTCTGTCAAGCCCAATATCCCTGTTATTTTACTGACTGGGACGGTAAAATTAGTTTGAAATGTTTACAAGATGCCATTAACTCAAATTTCAAAATTTAAGGGTTCAACTATTGATACTGTGATATCGGGGGAGGGGTACCGCTAGAACAGACACGGGTACAACTTATCATCTTACTGATATTAAACACATTGCCCATTCCGATTAGAACCGGAATGGGTTTCCTTTTTGGTCGTCCCCAGGTGTATATGGGTAAATAAGTGTCGTGCAGACGGGGAATATATTCAATATCGTAGGGAAAAAGTATTGGTGATGAAAAGGAGAGGATATTCATGTTCTGCAATCAATGTGAACAAACAGCCAAAGGTGAAGCCTGTACTGCAAAAGGCGTTTGTGGAAAAACTGCTGACCTGGCGGACTTGCAGGATTTACTGATGCACGCAGTGAGAGGACTTTGCCATTTTTCAACCGAGGGACGCAGGGTTGGAGTTAACGAGAGCGAAGTGAATCGGTTTATCTGCAAAGCTATATTTAGCACGTTGACCAACGTTAATTTTGATGAATCCCGTTTTCAGGAATTAATTAATCAAACCGTGGATTATCAGGAAAAACTCAAGGAAAAAGTCGCTAAAGCCGGTGGAAAAACAAATTTTGACGATCCGGCAGCAACATTAAAGCCGGCTAATACCATACCGGATTTGATTAAACAAGGCCAGGAAGCCGGCCAGGTGTGGAATCCAAGAGTTGATCAGGATACTCAATCCGTCCAACAGATACTGGTCTTCGGAATAAAGGGAACTGCAGCTTATGCCGATCATGCGGCAATTCTCGGGCAGGAAGACGATCGGGTTTATGCATTTATTCAAGAGGCCTTGGCTTCATTGCCACAAATGGACCTTACATTAAAAGATTGGGTAGCCATGGCCTTAAAATGTGGGGAAATTAATTTTATTGCTTTGGAATTGCTAGATAGGGCTAATACCAGTACCTATGGGCATCCGGTTCCAACCAAGGTCCCGTTGGGACACCGTAAAGGCAAATGTATCCTGGTTTCCGGACATGATTTAAAAGATATGGCTAATTTACTGAATCAAACCGAAGGGAAAGAAATTGACATTTATACCCATGGAGAGATGCTTCCAGCCCACGGCTACCCGGAATTAAAAAAACATCCTCATTTATATGGTCATTTTGGCACGGCATGGCAGAATCAGCGTCAAGAATTTGAAAAGTTTCCCGGAGCCATTTTAATGACCACCAACTGTCTGCAAGAACCGAAAGAGGTTTACCGGGAAAACATTTTTACCACAGGAATGGTCGGCTGGAAAAATGTTCATCATGTCAAAAACGGAGAATTCGCCGAAGTCATTCAAAAAGCCTCATCCATGCCTGGTTTTCCTTCGGATGAGGATAAAGGAAGCGTGATGGTGGGCTTTGGTCATAATACCGTTTTGAGTATTGCCGATAAAGTGATTGAAGGAGTAAAAACAGGGGCGATTCAACATTTTGTCTTGGTCGGAGGGTGTGACGGCGCAAAACCAGGGCGAAATTACTATACGGAATTGGTGGAAAAACTTCCAAAAAATACGGTCGTTTTAACCTTGGCGTGTGGGAAATTCCGTTTTTTCGACAAAAATTTGGGGCAAATCGGAGACATACCCCGATTGTTGGATGTTGGTCAATGTAATGACGCATATTCGGCGGTTAAGATCGCCTTGGCCCTGGCCGATGCTTTTCATTGCGGTGTGGACGAGCTGCCGCTTTCGTTGGTTTTATCCTGGTATGAACAAAAAGCGGTTGCCATCCTCCTTACTTTACTTCATTTGGGAATTAAGAATATCCGGTTAGGTCCGAGTCTGCCGCCGTTTATTTCTAAAAATGTATTGGATGTTTTGGTGCAAAATTTTGGGATTAAACCCATCAAGACTCCGGATGAAGACATTGCCGATATTCTGGGAGAAAAACAAACATTAAAAGTATAAGGATTGAATATACTTCGGTTGAAGAATGTTAGTTAAGTAATAATTAATCTGACAACTTTAGGCTTTAATTAAAGTTATTGTTCCTTGACTTTCAATTTTATCCGAAACAAAAAGTCTCCAATAAAATAAACCATTGATGTTTTCACTCGTAAAGTTATTTAAAGTACCATTAATATAATAAATTGGAACTCCTCTTTCATTAAGAAATGTATAAGAAAAGCTTCCATCTCGCGAACAAGTTCCTTCAATTCTTATTATTGAAGCTGGAGAATCCGAAGAGTCTTGAGAGGTAACAGCTCCTTCGGATTTTCCAACTTCATTAGTTTTTAGATAAAGGATTTTAAAATTATAATAGCCATTTGATGGAGAAGTCCCAAAGGAAATTACCCCTTTCCAGTTTCCGACATACGGATTATTATTTTTACACAACCCTATTGAACAAATTATTAAGACAAGTAATACGATAACTATAAACCTTTTCATGATACTTCATCTCCTTAAACACTTAGTTCCTCTATGGTAATAATAAATTAAACTTGGCATTCTCATAACAATAATGCGCTAAAAAGCAATCTATGCAATATCTTTCATACCCAGTCAACATAACTTTCTTTCCTTTCTAAAAAAATCCTTCACAAGGAGCAAACAAATTTTCTGAATGGGGATTGAGACTACAGTGCATTACATGCATTACATGCATTACATGGGCCACTACAATTACAATTTTAAATTGAGATGGTATATAGTAGGAGATTGACAGTTAGATAATACCTTTAATTTTATAATAGTAATTTTTATAACCTAGTACAGTTGATGCTATTCGATCATTAACCGGACAATAGTGATAAGAAATATATATTTTTAGACTGATTTGACGTAATTGGCAAGTAAATTGTCGTCATTTGCTAGTTACAGAGCGATATTGAATGGATATAATAGTTACAGTCCCCCAAATAAGGTAGAGCGCAATCCCAACCCAAACTAGAGAATATACGGACAGCAAAAGGAGGGCCCATTTGGATGGCGTCTCATACTCGTATTAAAATTCCAGCCGGATTTTGGACAGGATTACGTCAATTAGGGATTTCCGCCCACGATGTGGTTCGAAAAGCAAGACTACCGCTTACCATTATTATGGAACCTGTTGTCACCACCGCCGAATATTTTGCTATCTGGCAGGCTTATTCCGATCTCATTGAAGACATAGCCCAAGGAATTATCAAGCTTACGACCGTCTTTGAAACAGCCCATTATCCGGCGGCTGTCTTAGCGACGTTCCATGCCCGTAACTACCGCGACGCTCTAAAACGAATGACCCGATACAAACAACTATGCCCTCCGGAAAGTTTACGGCTCACCGAGGAAGGTGAGCACTGTACAATCGAACTGGACTGGTTGGATACCGAGCAACCCGGTCCCCCGATGCTGGTTGGTATTACACTGGCTTTTCTTTTGGAGCTGGGACGCCGGGGCACCGGTCAATCATTGACAGCCAGCTTCGTTGAATTTTCCCACTCAATGGGTGATGTACAAGTACTGGAAGCTTATTTCGGATGCTGTATCCGGACAGATGCAAATTGTAACCGGTTGACGCTCCATCGAGGCGATCTGGACCGTCCCTTTATCTCCTACAACCAGGAATTGCTGGAGATTCTCACTCCCGTAGTGGACCAATCCTTGGATGAACAGCAACGTAGCCGATCAATCACAGAAATGGTCAAGTGGATCATAAAACGTAGCCTAGCAGGAGGGCGCTCGGACATTCAAACTGTCGCCAGCGAGTTAGGAATAAGTGACCGTACCTTGCAGCGCCGTCTTACTGACGAAGGCACTAACTTCAAGCAACTGTTGACACAAGTCCGGCATGAGCAGGCCCGGGAGTACTTGGCAGATCCCTCGCTGGATATTAAAGAAGTGGCCTTTTTGATTGGATATGAAGACCAAAACTCGTTTTACCGCGCCTTCAGCTTTTGGGAAGGTGATACTCCTTTAAATTGGCGTATTAAACATTTAGGTACCAATCATCGATAAGATGAAAATTATTCGTACTATTCCGAAGTTCATCAATACACGCAAATGCTGAAAAATAGGATGTTGGCTTAGTCACTTTTTATAATTATCAGCAAATCAAAAGGAGAAATGGATTATGGATATGGGATTAAACAAAAAAACAGCTTTAGTTACAGGATCGACCAAAGGGATAGGGAAAGCAATAGCCATTGAACTTGCAAGAGAAGGTGTTAATGTACTGGTTAATGGGCGAAATGACGAAGAAGTAGAACGAACTGTAAATGAAATTCAATCAGATTTCCCGGCGACCTTTCCTCAAAATGCTACAGCGGATCTTGTGGATATTCCACAAAGAACAGCTTTATTTGAAAAATATCCCGATATTGATATTTTAGTTAACAATATTGGCATTTATGAAATTATGCAATATCAAGATATTGACGATGAAATATGGGAAAAATACTTCCGTACCAATGTTCTTGCGGCAAACGGCTTATCGAAATTCTATTTGCCGAAAATGTTGAAAAACGGTTTTGGCCGCATTATCTTTATTGCCAGTGAAGAAGCAATAATGCCTTCAGGACTGATGCCTCAGTATTGTATGACAAAATCCATGCTATTATCGTTGTCAAAAAGCCTATCAATATTAACAACTGGAACAGAAGTCACAGTCAATACGATCATGCCGGGACCAACCCTCTCTGAAAAAGTGCATCAAATCATTGAGACTATGTACCCTCATGAAGATATGACTTTTTCAGAAAAAGAGAAAAAATTTATGACTACAAACCTGCCTCAATCGGAGATACAGCGATTTATCAAACCCGTTGAAATCGGTAGACTAACGGCATTTGTATGTAGTCCTTATGCGTCCGCATTTAAAGGTTCTCCGATCCGGATGGATGGGGGAATGGTACCTACTATTTTTTAACATTTTTTAGTTTAGAGTCAGTCGCTATAACAAACCCGCTCCAGCTCATTGGGCGGGTTTCATGTTCGTATAGAATTTTTACAGTAAAAGTATAACACTCATTTTAAGACTTTCGGTGCCCAAAAAGTGCCGCAGTCTTTTATTTTACCGTCGTCATCTGATTATTAGCATCAATGATTTCCTTTAATTTCATATACTCATTAATGAAGTGTTACAAATATAAACTTCTTATATTTAATAGTCTTCAAGATGCTAAAAAATAGCATGTTTGTTTCGTACGATACAATTTTATTCATAGATTTGAGCTTTCTCCTCCAGATAGTAAATAATGGCCTACGGTATATACTCGTGGATGGTTATTAAAAGATAACATATTTAGGTGGTTAACTGCATTAATAATGTCTATCGTTGGAGATTCTTGTTAATGTATGCTTTTTTAATCCAACAGATGCAATCTAACTGTCAATTTTTATCAAATCAATAGATGTATTTAACTGTCAATGTCCTTTAGTCTTTGTACTACCGAAACAGAGTATAAGATCAGCTATATAAATTAGTTTACATAATATATATTATACGACTCTAAAAAATGCAAAGAAAAAACACCTTCCTTTTTTTTAAGAAGGTGTCAGTTGCTAAAGGAAACTAAGCTTTAACAAATAAAACGAAATTATCCTGTTATTTTCATAGCAGCCAATTGTTCTTTATTAATAATCATAGCCATATAATTACTCATATAGATTAATTCTTTATGGCGGATCTCAAAATCAATTTTCAAATTATTGGCAATCGTATTTTTTTTCCGATTCATAGTTATTATCCTTTCCCGTATCGAATAATTGATAGACCTAAATTTCGCTGATTCATTTCAAATATCGGTATTTCCCGCAATTACAATTTCCAACTTTTGTCCGGCAATTAAATCGCTTTTTGAAATCTGGTTTATATTTTTTATATTTTTAATAGTCGCCCTAGGATCCGATTGGGGTGCAATTCGCTGAGCAATCGACCATAGAGTATCTCCATGGCGGACTGTAATTTCATAAGTCGTTTTTTCGCTTGTAGCCTTGGCCACATTGGAAATATACATCATCCAAAAAGAGATTATAACTACGATAATTGCCAGGTGGATTAAGAACTTTTTATAGGACCAGCGGTATTTTCTTCCTTGAACGTAAACACTCATATGGTAATCAACTCCTTCATGCAAACATTTGTTCTGCTAAATTAATCATAACACGAACGTTCGTTCTAGTCAACAAAAAAGCGAACAAATGTTTGTAATTTTTTTTCCTTTATGATATAATGAGGCCGATGAATTATAGTAAAGGAGGCGTGATAATGGACGATTTGACTGAACGTCAGCAAGAAATTATGGATTTTATCCTTAAAGAAGTTGAAAAAAAGGGATATCCGCCGTCGGTTCGAGAAATCGGCGAAGCTGTCGGTTTGAGTTCAAGCTCCTCCGTTCATGCGCAACTGGAAAAACTTGAGCAACTTGGTTATCTCCGCCGCGACCCAACCAAACCCAGAGCCATTGAAGTTTTATACGGCGGATCCGATTCTTTTCATGAACGATTGTTTAAAGATATGATTAATGTGCCGATTGTCGGAGCGGTTACTGCCGGGGAACCCATTTTAGCGGAACAAAATATCCAAGATTATTTCCCAATTCCCAAAGATTTTACTCGTACAGAAGATGTATTTATGCTGCGGGTTAAAGGTGAAAGCATGGTTAACGCCGGAATATTTGACGGCGATCTGGTCATTGTCAATAAAGAATCAACGGCGAGCAATGGGGAAATTGTGGTAGCTCTTTTGGAAGATCAAGCGACTGTAAAAAGGTTTTTTAAAGAACAAAATCATATCCGGTTACAGCCGGAAAACGAGCGTTACCAACCGATCATTGCCACGAATGTTCAAATTTTAGGAAAAGTTGTGGGCCTTGTCCGTAAGTTTCATTAAAAAAAGATTAACCCCCGTCAAACTAAAAAACGACGGGGGTTTGTTTTATAAGCCCGATTGAGTTTCATTAAAAAAGATTAAACTAAACTCTGATGTTAAATTCTTCCTGATTGAATTCGCCGGCAATGAACGGATGATAATCCAGCAATTGATTGAAATCAATACTGCGATCATGTAACATTTGCATTTGAGAACGGTTAATCCCGATGACATTAAAGAATATTTCCAGCGCTTGAGCATGGCCTAGTATTGCCGGATCAGCCTCTCCGGTTGAGATATCCGGTAAATCTTGATATTCCTTAAAAGCAAAAACACACGCATCTTGGGTGCCTCCACCTTCTACCAATTCAATCAATTTGGTATAGGTTTCACGGCGTGCCTCTGCGTGTGTTTTCCGGAAATAAGACTGCGGAACGTTACTACTTGGCAGCAAATCCTGTTTTGCTATCCCCTTACACCTTTTCAGGGCCCGCAGGAGATCGTCTTGACTGATCTGAATCATAAGAGCATCCCTCCCTTAAATTTTAGATTTCAAAAACCAGGTAGGATTCTAATATGTTAATAATTTCTTCATGAGGTTTTAAAATCCTGCATGGGAAAAATTATATTGGGTAACCGGTCAAAATTATTATATTGTTGGAAGCGCCAAAATAAACTGGTAATTTATTAGTCGATCGATAGGTTAGTGGAAAGGGAACCAAATTTAACCAAAATTTCATAATCTGTTAATCGGGTATGCAGGGGGGTAATGGATATGAAACCTTTCTCAACCGCTTGAATGTCGGAATCCTCCGATTGATCTTGAATCACAGGCTCACCAGCCATCCAAAAATAAATTTGGCCCCGGGGATCTTTGCATTCCACAATCACGTTCTGGTATGTCAGAGCACCGAGCCTGGTAAAACGCACGCCCTGATAATCCGTGATATGATTAACGGTTGGAAAATTGATATTGAGAATGGCATGCGATGCCATTTCCTTAAGCTGATTGAGATTCTTTCCAATAAATTCGGCTGCTGGAGCAAAATTGAAGTTTTCCCGGCCTGATAATGAAAGGGCAATACTGGGAATTTTATAAAAAGAACCCTCAATCGCAGCGGAAACGGTCCCTGAATATAAAATATCATTACCAAGGTTAGGTCCATGATTGATCCCGGAAATAATTAAATCAGGGATATGTTCTTTGATCAAATATTCCAGTGCCAGTTTCACACAATCGGCGGGAGTACCGTTCACCAACCATTGAAATTGATTATTTCCAACCGGCGTAGCCCTTAAAGGCTGGTTCATGGTTATTCCGTGACCAACAGCGCTTCTTTCTTGATGAGGTGCTGCAATCATGACCGAAGCTATATCTTTAAGCCCGGTGTATAAAGTTTGCAAACCAGCCGCATTAAAACCATCGTCATTGGTTAATAAGATCTTCATTTTGCCAGTATTCAGAGTGATCATCCTTATGACTACGATTGTTTTTCCCGAAGAAACCATCCAAGTCTGGAACTATCATTCCTAGTATTCCCGCTTTTTGTATCCTCATTTTTGGTATTCTTCGCATAAATCCGTTCCAATATGTTATTCGAGGTTTCACTGATTTGATTTTTACTGGTCTGAATTAAATTATAAAGCAGTTCCAGATTTTCTTCCCCGCAGAGATTGCGTAAGGCTTCGAGAGAAGCATGGCGATGGTCCTTTTGTTCAATTAATATCCCGACAAGGGGTTCTATCGCCCGTTCGTCGCCAAAGTTGCCCAAAGCAATAATTGCTGCGGTGCGGACATCGCAGCATTGGTCATTTAAAGCCGAAATCAGGGGCAAAATGGATGCCGGATTTTCTAGTTTCCGCAAGGCTTCGGCTGCTTCATAACGAACTCCCGGTTCTTCATCTTTCAAGGCAGAAATAATCGCTTCATTAACCCTTTGGTCGCCGAGTTCCCCAAGAAGTTTGCAAACACGTCTGCGAATTTGGTAATCGGGATCCTGAAGCGCCCGAACCAACTGGTTAATAATTTGATCGGGATTAAAATGTTTTAATGCCGCAGCAACATTAAAACCTACATAATGATTATCATCGGCCAACGCTTTAATTAACGGAATGATCGAACGGGGATCGTGCAGACGTCCCAAAGCCTCGGCAGCCCATCCTCTTACATGTTCGTCCGAATCATTCAGAGCATCGATAAAGAAATCCAAGGACTGTTCGAGTCCGATTTTGGTTAAACCATAAACCGCACTTCTTCGAACCGTTCGATCCCCTTCCAGAAAAGCCATTTTTAAAACTTCAATAACTTCAAGCCGTAAATCATCAATCAATGTCTCTTTTTTGTGTCCTGATAAATCGGAGACATTCAACGATGATTCCACTTTGTCCAAAAATTCTATTAAGTTGTCAATTCGCTGGGGATGGAGACCCATGGTAGCTTCCCCATTTCTATGTTTAGAGATTTTTTCCTGTTAAAGCACGGGATTTACAAAAAGGACATTGTTCAGCTTCCCAAGGAACGGGTTCATGACAACTTAAACATTCACGCTTTGCTTCTTTTCTACAAAACGGGCAAATGGTCAAAATATCATGAATTTTTTTATTACAATGGGGACACTTGATCAGTTCGCCCTTAGGACGAAGAAATAAATAAATGATTACAATGACTGCCAGTAATAAAATTGCCATAACCATTGGAGAAAAAAGTGCAATCAGGGGCATGATTGTCCAAAACAGCCAGGAATAATCCCGAGCTCTGGCATCACGGTAAAGCCAAATCACCAATGGAACCACCATGATTAATAAAATTACAAATTGTAGGATGTTAAAATTTTTCATGAAATTACCCTCTATCTATTCATATTCAATTTTTCAGCGTCCTCTAAAGTATAACATTAATATTTTCAATTCATAAATAAAATCTTGAGAAAATATAAGAACTACTATAAAATATTTCACCCTGTCGGTTTTCATTTCCTGCCGACCAAAAATAAATATTTATCAACGATTGAACAACGAATACTTCGATTCGAAAATACCGGCAATGCTTAATTTAATTTGAGTATAAGAAAGTCCGCCTTGTAAAAACGCGATATAAGGAGGCGTAATGGGAGCATCTGCAGAAAATTCGCTGGTTGCTCCGGAGATAAAAGTTCCCCCGCCCATAATCACATGGTGAATATATCCGGGCATCTCGGCCGGAATGGGCAAGACATCGGATTCCACCGGCGAATTTTTTTGAACTGCTTGACAAAATTCAATCAAATCGTCAGCGGATTGAAAATATATTTTTTGAATAATATCAGTCCGGGGTTGACTCGCCACTGGCGAAACTTTAAATCCGGCTTTTTCATATAATTTAGCGGCAAGGACCGCTCCTTTCACCATTTCCGAAACACGGTGGGGAGCCTCAAAAAAGCCTTGAAAAAACAATTGCAAATTTAATAAGGAAGGCCCGATGGCGCCGCCGATACCGGGAACATAAAGCCTTTCGGCGGCCTTTTCCACAAAAATTTTTTTGCCGGCAATGTAGCCACCGCCAGGTATCAAACACCCTCCGGGATTTTTAATTAAAGAACCTGCCATCAAATCAGCGCCCAGTTCCAACGGTTCTTTTTCGGCTACAAATTCACCATAGCAATTATCGACAAAAATAATCACCTTGGGGGCCGTCATCTTGAGAGCAGTAAACACTTGCTGCAGTTGCCCCAAATCCAGAGAGTCCCTTTCCGAGTAACCGCAAGAGCGCTGAAAAAGAACCATTTTGGTTTGAGGGCTCACAGATTGAATCAGCCTATCCTGATCGATAGAACCATCAGCCAACAGCGGTATCACTTTGGTTTTGAAACCAGCGGTTGCGCTTGTGCTTTCCAATCGCTCTTCCGGTATGCCTAAAACTCCCATTAATGTTTCATAGGGAAAGCCGCTAGCCATAATCAACTCATCTTGGGGAGTCAAATTACCCAAAATGGAACAGGCGATGGCGTGGGTGCCGGATACCAGTTGCTGTCTTACCAGAGCCGCTTCCGCTTTAAAAACCCGGGCAAATACTCTCTCCAGGGCATCACGGCCCGCATCGTGATAGCCATAACCGGTGGTTGTTTGAAAGTGGTGACTACCAATGCGCTCGGCTTGAAAAGCTTCTAACATTAATTGTTGATTATGCAAAGCGATTCGAGAAATTTTTTTAAAAACAGTTTCCAATTCACTTTCAATTTGTTCAAGTAAAATAATCGTCTCATTCTTCAGAGGCATTCGTTTTTTCGTCTCTTTCTCTTTTGGGATAACTTCCTAATATCTTTTTCCAGCCTTCTGAGGCTCTCACTAATAATTCAATATTTTTTAAAGCGTTTTCAACTTCAGGCGCTGATTTATGCCCAATGAATTCGAAAATAAGCACGTATTCCTGGGGCTTAATCTTATAGGGCCGTGATTGAATGAACGTCAAATCTATTTTAGCATCCGCCAAGGCCTTAGCAATCTGAAATAATTGCCCGGGTTGATTTGACCCAAACCGAACCGCCACTAAAGTTCGATCGTTGCCGGTTGGTTCCCCGTCCCTGAGGGCGCACACCAAAAACCGGGTTTCGTTAAAAGCATAATCTTGGATTTCTTCAGGAAAAACAGTCATATTATTGGACCTGGCGGTTTCGAAGTTGCATATGGCGGCCGACGTTAACGTAGTGTCGCGAAGAACATTTTGCGCGGCTTCCGCCGTAGAAAGTATTGGGATTAATTGAGCCTTTGGAAACAGTTCCATCAACCGGATTTGACATTGATTGAGCGGTGATGGATGAGAATAAATTCGTTGTAAATTCACCCAATCGAATTTTGAAGGAGCCGCAAGTACATGGGAAATCGGCAAATGAACTTCGTCGCAAACTTTAACAAAATCCTGAAACTCAATGAGATGATCAAAAGTCGAACCAATCAGACCGTCGATCATATTTTCTACCGGAACAACTGCGATATCCGCTTGTAAATTCTGCACCAAACGCAAGGAATTATAAACATTGGTATAGATTAATTCAACTTGCTTGAATGGAATCCCTATCCGTTTGGCATAATGGATTGCAGCTTGTTCCGAATATGTACCCTGCGGTCCTAAAATTGCAATCTTCAACTTTGAGTTTCATCCTTTCGATTTTAAAAAAGCGGCAAAAAAAAGGCCTTCGGCCTCACAAGGTTTAAAGGTTATTTTCGGCATAAACGGTTAGTTTGGCCATTCGCCTTGAAACACTTCAACGGCAGATCCGGTCATATAGACATGATGGTCATCCCGGTTCCATTCTATGGTAAGGATTCCACCCCGTAACTCAACTTGAACTCTGTTTTCAGTTCGCTTGTTTAAAATGGCTGCCACCACAGCGGCGCAAGCGCCGGTTCCGCAAGCCAAGGTTTCGCCGCTTCCACGCTCCCAGACCCGCATAATGATTTGGCCGGGCGACACAACGGAGACAAATTCGACATTGGTTTTATGCGGAAAAATTGAATGGATTTCCATGGCCGGACCATCTATAAGCACTTGCGAATCGGTAATTTCAGGAACGAAAATCACACAATGAGGATTACCCATTGATACGCCGGTAAATTGGTAACGGTGTTCATTCACTTGAATGGTTTCAGCCACAACCTGTTCTTTCGGGATATTGACCGGAATCTCAGACGCTCTTAATTCAGGTATTCCCATATCGACTTCGACCATTGAAACTTTATTTTCGGTAACCAACAATTTTAAGTGTTTCATTCCGGATATAGTCTCAATTGTTAATGAGGATTTTTGAACCAATTGATGCTCGTAAAGGTATTTACCAACACAACGGATTGCATTCCCGCACATTTCCGCTTCACTGCCGTCAGCATTAAACATTCTCATTTTGGCATCCGCTATCCGAGAAGGCAAGATTAGTACCAGTCCATCTCCGCCGATTCCAAAATGACGATCGCTGACTTTGAGTGCCACTTCAATGGGATTATCCACGGTCTCATGAAAACAATCGATATATATATAATCATTACCAATACCTTGCATTTTGGTAAATTTCATTCTTATATACTCCGATTTCAAGACTTTTATGGAATTGCTCCATTGGGTCTAAACCCAAAAACCCATTACATAACAAAACCATGCTATTCCCAAATTGATGAAAAAGAAGAAGGGTTTATTCTTCCTTTTTCTCCAGAGCCAAATCAGGCAATGCCCTCGCCGGAATGATCGTAGAAACAGCGTGTTTATATATCATTTCCTGTTTTCCATCACTATCTAAAATAATGGTAAAATTATCAAATCCCTTCACAAAACCCCGGACTTGAAAACCATTTATCAGGAAAATCGTAACCGCTATTCCCTCTTTGCGCACCTGATTCAAAAATCCGTCTTGTAAATTGATCACCGGCTTATTCATTTGTAGATTACCTCCGTTAAATGGTTTAAAGTAAATTTATTCGACATCTTTCTTTAATCTACCTTCAATATAATTCATTATTTCACCAAAAAATTCCTCATTTTTACCAGAAATATTTACCCAGCGGTCGATCGGCTCTTTGCGGAACCATGTTAATTGACGTTTTGCATAATTCCGGGTCTTTTGTTTGATTAAATCCAGCGCTTCTTCAAGAGAAATTATATTCTGCAGGTATTGATTGATTTGCAGATACCCCAGACTTTGCATGGCTTTCAGTTTCTGAGAGTATCCTTGTCTTAAAAGACTCTCCACTTCCCCTATTAATCCTTGGTCGATCATCAAACCGGCTCTTTCGTCAATCCTTCGATATAATTCATCTCGGTTCCTATCCAAAAATAAATAAACGGTTTGATATTGATGGTTGGACGGTTGCTTTTTGGGCATCTCCGAAAAGGGAATACCCGTTCGAAGATAAACCTCCAGCGCCCGAATGATCCGGTGGTTATCATTGGGATGTATCCGCTGTGCAGTCACAGGATCGACTTTCTTAAGCTGTTCATGTAACACACTGGGATTTTCCGAATTCAAAGCTTGTTCCCGTAATTTTTGCCGAAGCCCCGGGTCGGCTCCGGGATCCGTAAAGGAGAAAGAGCCAAGGCAAGCTCTAATATATAAGCCGGTGCCCCCGACCACCAATGGTATTTTTCCCTGGCTATGAAGCTTATCAACAATCTGATTAAATAACCTCTGATAATCAGCGACTGAAAAATCCCGACTTGGTTCCACCACATCAATTAAATGGTGTTTCACCCTGAGTTGCTGTTCCACAGTGGGTTTTGCCGTCCCGATATCCATATATTGATAGACTTGCATGGAATCGGCGGAAATAATTTCGGTATTTAGGTATTGAGCAACCCGAATTGCCAAGTCAGTTTTGCCCACAGCCGTCGGGCCAGCGATTACGATTAAAGGGAGCATCTTTACCTTCTCAAAAACTTTTTGGCCAGTTCCTCATGATTCATCCGAAAAACGGTTGGCCGTCCATGAGGGCAGGTGTATGGATTTTCACAACGAAATAAATCTTTTACCAGGCTTTCCATCTCCAATAAGTTAAGACTGTCTCCGGCTTTAATGGCGGTCCGGCAAGCCATGGTTATGATAAAGGACTCCTTAATCTCGGCGGGATCTTTGAAAGTCTCAAAACTAATATATTGTTCGGTGAGGTCAATCAAAAGTTGCCGGTAGTCCATATTAATCAAATTGATGGGCACACCCCGGACAATGATCGTTTGGCCGCCGAAAGTTTCCAACTCAAATCCCAAATCTGCAAAAACCGATATCCGATCGGCGATGACTTTATACTCGGCATAACTTAGATTAACCGTTTCCGGAATTAATAATGCCTGGGTCCCTAAAAACTCCCTTGATTTATTCATATATTGTTCAAATAAAATCCGTTCATGGGCCGCATGCTGATCCATGAATAACAAACCTTTTTCATCTTGAGCTATTATATAAGTATTCGCAATAGCCTTGGGGAATACATAATAACTTTTGCCATTGCCGGCTGGCGCCTTGGGTGTTTCAGGAAGAGCAGCATAATCGATTCCGGCGGCAGGTTGTTCCTGAACCAGCGTTACCTGGGCCGGGCTCTCACTGGAAGGCTTAGGCTCCGGGTAGGTAAGTTCCAAAGTTTTTACCGGAGCTTGTTTTTCATGCGCAGGGGGATTCTCCGGGATTACAACCGCAGTATAATCCTCTTCGGGCGCAATCCATTCTGATAACAAGCAACTGTCTTTTAAGGTTTTTCGCACCGAGTTATAAGCTGCTTTATAAAGATCGGCATCATTGGAAAAACGCACTTCCATTTTGGTTGGATGGGCGTTAATATCCACTAAATCGGAGGTAATCTCCAAAAATAAAATCACAAAGGGGTAGCGGGCGATCGGCAATAAAGTATGAAAAGCTTTTTCAACCGCGGCGCTTATGGTCCGGCTATGGAAAAAACGGCCGTTTACAAAAAACACTTCATAATTTCGGTTCGTCCTGGCAATAGAGGGCTTACCGATATACCCGGTAATTTTCAAGCCGTTTTCTTCATAAAAAACCGGAATCATTTCTTTGGCTACATCTTTGCCGAATATGGCCACCACGGTCTCATATAAATCCCCGTTGCCCGGGGTAAAAAGCAATTCATACCCGCCATGTTGAAGTTTAAAACTTATTCCGGGATAACCAAGGGCCAACCGGGCAATGATTTCATTGATATATCCCGCTTCCGTCGGAATCGTTTTTAAATATTTAAAACGCGCCGGAGTATTAAAAAATAATTCCTGGACTTTAATGGTTGTTCCGTCGGGCGCGCCGATATCCTTCACGCGCTGCAATAAACCGCCGCGAATTTCCACCAGGGTGCCGGTTTCACTTTCAGCCGTCTTCGTTGTCATTTCAAATATAGAAACCGATGCGATTGAAGGCAACGCTTCGCCGCGGAATCCGAGAGTGCGAATCTTCCATAAATCATCAGGTTCAATGATTTTACTTGTGGTATGTCTTTCAATAGCCAATACCGCATCTTCCCGTTCCATTCCCTGTCCATTGTCGGTAACCCGAATCAGCTGGCGGCCGCCATTTCTGATCTCAATTTCAATCCGGCTGGCTCCGGCGTCAATGGAATTTTCCGCCAATTCTTTGATAACCGAGGCTGGGCGTTCAATAACTTCCCCAGCGGCTATTTTGGTAATGGTACTATCATCCAAACGATGTACTTTATTCGTAGAAATCACCTCTTTTTTTACTATCGGCACGAAGAATCCATTTGTCGACGTATTTTTTGCTGCCATTCATAAAGAAAATTCAGGGCCTGGAGAGGCGTAATTGAAACCAAGTCAATTTCGCGAATCTCCTCCAAAATAATATCTTTTTCAACCGGGAAAAGCGCTAATTGGTTTTGCGAAATTTTCGGTTCTTTCAGTTCCTTGGGCTCTTTGGGTTCCCTGGTTTTTTTTATTTCCAGAAGATCGTTTTTTTCAAGAGTCGCTAAAATTTCCTTAGCCCTTCCTGTGATTTCACCAGGCAACCCAGCCAATCGGGCTACTTCGATCCCATAACTTTGGTCCGCTTTTCCCGGAAGAATTTTGCGTAAAAAAACAATTTCTTCACCATCCCGCTCAACGGCGATATGATAGTTTTTCAACCCCGGATTTTCTTCTTCCAGCTCGGTCAGTTCGTGGTAATGCGTAGCAACCAATGTTTTGCAGCCAATCCGTTGGGTATGATGAATGAACTCAACAACAGCCCAGGCAATGCTCAGGCCGTCGAAAGTACTGGTGCCGCGGCCGATTTCATCCAATATCACCAGCGAACGGAAAGTGGCATGATTCAAAATATAGGCTACTTCGTTCATTTCAACCATAAAAGTACTCTGCCCGGTTGCCAAATCATCCGAAGCGCCTACCCGTGTGAAAATCCGGTCAACTACGGAAATTTCCGCGGATTTGGCGGGAATAAAACTGCCGATATGAGCCAAAAGGACAATTAAAGCCACTTGCCGCATGTAGGTTGATTTTCCGGCCATGTTTGGACCGGTAATAATTTGGGTCCGGTTATCGGTCATCTCCAGAAATGTATCATTGGGGACAAATTTCCCGGCAGGGAGCATTCTTTCGACAACCGGATGACGGCCGTCAACGATGAGTATTTTACCGGTTTCATTCATCTCGGGCCTGATATAATTATAACGCACCGCAGTTTCAGCCAGGGCAACCAGCACGTCCAGCTCCGCCAAAGCGTCGGCGTTGGCCTGCAAACTATCGATTTCTTTTAAAACAGCCTCCCGCAACTGGCAGAAAATCTGAAACTCAAGGGCTGTACTTTTTTCATGGGCATTAACAATCAAATCCTCATATTCTTTTAAAGTCTGGTTGATAAACCGTTCTCCATTGGCAAGAGTTTGTTTCCGGATATAATCCGGCGGCACCAGGTTCAAATTCGCATGGGTGACCTCAATATAATATCCGAAAACCTGGTTATAACCAATCTTTAACGATTTAATACCGGTCCGTTCCTTCTCCTTTTGTTCCAGTTCAGCTACCCAGCGTCTGCCTTGAGAACTGGCTTCAATTAAATGAGCCAATTCGGAATGATAGGAATTTTTGATCATTCCGCCTTCTTTGACGGAAAGGGGCGGATCGTCCTTTAAAGCCGATTCCAGCATTTCGCTCAATGCCGATAGGGGTTGAAGTTTTTCCATGAGAAAAACAAGCCTTTCACTGGAAAATTTCCGTAGAGATTCTTTGAGCGCCGGGATTTCGGCTAAAGTATTTTTTAGGGCCAATAAATCCCTCGCATTTGCGTTATTGCTGGCAAGCTTGCTTAAAATTCGCTGTAAATCATAGGTTTTATTCAAACCTTCCCTCACCGTTTCCCGGGCCTCCAGATTAACGGTAAACTCCCCAATGGCCGATTGACGCTCTTGAATGGGTTTCAAACGGGTTAAAGGTTGTTCAACCCAGTTTCTTAACATTCTTCCCCCCATTGAGGTCACGGTTTGATCCAGTACTCCATAGAGGCTGCTGCTGGTTTCGCCACTCCGGATATTTCGCGTTAATTCCAAATTGCGTCGGGTGGCCAGATCCAGAGCCATATATTCACCGGTTTGATAGGTGCTGATTTTTCTTAAATGAAGCAGTGTGTTTTTCTGAGTCTCGATCAGGTATTGCAAAACAGCCCCGGCAGCGCAAATTGCGGCCGGTAATTCCTCCATTCCAAAAGCGCGGAGGCTTTGAACCTGAAAATGTTCAAGCAGTAAATGATAAGCTTGTTCATATTGAAACGAAACAGGAGTTCCCAAGGTTATTGAAACATCGGCGATTTGCTGAAAACGGCCAACCAAATCCTGTTCATTTTTTAAGATATAGAGCTCGGCGGGACGAATCCGGGTGAGCTCGGTAATTAACAACGTTGTTTCCGCTTTTGGAAATTGAGTAACCTTGAATTCGCCAGTGGAAAGATCAACATAACCAAGGCCCCAAAAATTCTCCCATCCCACAAAGGTAGCCAAATAATTATTGGCCTTCTCCGTCAGCAACTGATCTTCAATGACCGTGCCGGGGGTAATGACCCGGATCACTTCCCGCTTTACGATCCCCTTGGCAAGTTTGGGATCTTCCACCTGCTCGCAAATGGCCACTTTATACCCTTTGCTGAGCAATTTAGCCAGATATCCCGAAACTGCATGATAGGGAATGCCGCACATGGGAATTCTTTCATTGCCGCCGGATTCCCGGGAGGTTAGAACGATTTCCAATTCACGGGAGGCGGTGACCGCGTCGTCCAAAAACATTTCGTAAAAATCGCCCAGCCTAAAAAAAAGGATACAGCCTTCGTATTCCTTCTTGACCTCCATATATTGTTGAAGCATGGGCGTAGTTTTTGCCATTTTGACTCCTTAAATAAAACGATACCAATTATTAAATTTCAAAAAAAAATAGGAAAAAACTGGTCATCAAGGGTTAAAAAGCCGGATTTATCGTGTATGTTCGACAAATCCGGCGAGTATCCTTTTTTAAATCCCAGAGATTTCGAGAATATTGGCGGACCCAAAAATTACGGGATTCACAGCGTCCACAGCTCATGAATAATTCCTGTTAAAAACCATGTTTTTTGGTATTTCTCAAATACCAGCCGGATGCTTCGCCAATTCGCGCCGACTTTATCCGTGGTACCGGTTTCGCTCACCCGATATTCAACCACAATGGAATGAGGATAGGCCTCAAAATAGTTACCGGTGGCAAAACCCGCGTTCATAGCATCATGATAACTTATCTCTCCGGTATCGGCGTAAGGCGCATCATATACGTAATTCCGGTAATAATCGGATGCTTTTAGCCGCAACGGCATGCCGTTTTCTTCGTCATATCCCCAAGTATAAGAGGGATACGCCCTGAAAAAATGAATCAGTTCTTTCTTCGAGAAAACCTGGTCCTTCCGGGTATTGACTTCGGAGCTCATTGAAAAACGCAGTCCCTTTTCCGGATGGACATACCGCGCCAGGGATTCCATATCCTCTCTGCTGAGCAAAGCGATTACTTTTTTCTCCCGGCCCTCCAGTTCTTTTTGCAATTTTATTTCTTCATGGACTGCTTTTGGGGCGGTTACGGAAAGTTTGCCTTCTTGAATTCCTTGATTTAATGGACGATTGCTTTTTAAGACCTGGATTTCATTCCTTAAATCACGAATCTGTTGTTTCAGGTTTTGTTGTTCCTGACGGGCGACTGCTTTTTGCCACCAATATACTTGACCGCCCGTAACCAGCGCCGTACCGATGATGATTACCAAGACGATACCCCAGATAGCCAACAATTTGGAGAAAACCCCCGGTCCCAACTGCGGTTCTTGATACATTCAACGCCTCCGGAAAATGATCATTTTTTAGTTTTATTCGCCAAAAAAACAACCAAACCTTTCAATTTTCCGAATTTGACGAAGCGAGAACGATTAACGAGTGAATTGTTTCATTCGAAAGAATTCTGATAGCAAATTGTTTAATTCGAAAGAATTCTGATATTGGAGGGGTTCATCGAAAGGGTTGCTTCCGTCCCGATTGCCGGCGGCTTATTTTTTTTCCCAAGCAAAGCCTTTAATGTGTATGGACCATACAAGGCTTCGATTCGATAAGCATGACCCAAATATTCCACAGCGGTGATTTTAACCGGTAATTCGGGATGAACACGTCCCGGCCTTTCTGCGGCAAGTTCCAAATCTTCCGGGCGAATCATCAACCAACATTGCCCCTCCGGCCGGTTTTGGAATTCATCCAGACACCCTAAATCGTTGGTTCCGAGTTGAAGATGGAACTGACCGTCAATTTGGCGTATCCCGCCAGGCAAAATATTGGCGTCACCCAAAAATTCGGCTACAAAACGGCTGGCCGGTTCTTCATAAATTTCTTTCGAAGTTCCGGTCTGAGAAACCCTTCCCTTTTGCATCACAGCCAAACGATCCGATAAGGAAAGCGCCTCTTCCTGCTGATGGGTAACAAAAATAGCCGTAAAGCCAAGGCTTTTTTGAATTTGCTGCAAATCCTTTTGTAAGCGTTGCCGCAAGCCGTAATCCAGAGCGGAAAAAGGTTCATCCATGAGTAAGATGAGTGGATTGGGGGCTAAAGCTCTCGCCATGGCGACCCGCTGACGTTCTCCGCCGGATATTTGATGAATTTCACGCATCGCCAGGGGTTCCAATTCAAAAAGGGCCATTAAATCATGAAGCCGGCTTTTTCTGGCTAAGGAAGGCATTTTCTGAACCTGCAAACCGTATTCGATATTTTGGGCCACGGTAAGGTGGGGAAAAAGAGCATATTCCTGAAATACCAACCCGATATGCCTGTCTGCCGCCGGAGTCTTCGTTATCTCCCGCCCGTCCAAACAGATGAATCCCCCATCAGGGGTTTCCAAGCCCGCAATCAGTCGCAATAATGTGGTTTTACCACATCCGCTGGGACCAACCAGAGAAAAAAACTCTCCTTGCCGCACCTGTAAACCAACTTCAATTTCAAATTCGGGGTAAAGTTTCGTTACCTCAATGGACAAAAAGGGCTCTTCCATCTTCAGACCTCCTTGGGATTTCTTTTTCATTGTCCGCTGGAAACGTTCAGGCGCGCGCGCGAAGGACCTTTTTTTATTCCATGAGGCTTGCCGGCTTCCAAAAGGATAAAAAATATGAAAGCCGCCAAAATAAATAGACTGCCGAGAGCCGTAGCCTGTGCGAACCGGTAATGGCCAATAAGACGGTAGATTGCCACCGGAATCGTTATCAGTTCACCCCGGCCCAAGACCAAAACCGCCGTCAAATCCCCAAGCGATAAAGCCATAGCATATGTTAAAGCAGTAACAATTGATTTTTTCATGATCGGAAACTCCACCGACCAAAACGCCTTTTTCCGGTTTGCCCCTAAAGTGGCGGCGGCGTCCAGCAATTGGTCCCCCAGTTCAGCCCGGGAAGTTTTTAGCAAGGAATAAACAAACGGAAAAATCATAAAAACCTGGGCCCAGATTACCAATACCCCGCTGGGTAAAGTCCGACCGAACCAAAAAAGTCCGAAAGCAAAGGTTAAAAAAGAAATTCCCAGCGGCAGTTGGAGCCATAAATCAACGTTTTGCCAAGCCTGTTTGCGGCGATCTCTGGCAAACCAATAGGCCAACGTCACGGTCAGCAAAGAGACAGCCAATGAAATGAACAGACTTGACCGGAACATGCTTGCAAAATCTTTGCCGACCGCGAACTTAAACCCGTCCTGAAACAACAAGCCATAATTGGCCAGCGTTAAAGAGCCGTTGAATGCTCCTCCCTCATGAAAAGAGCGCCCCAAAATGGTCACAAACGGGCCCAGCAGGAAGAAAGTCGCACAAATCAGATATCCCCCGAAAATTCCGGTTTGCAACGGGAATTTTTTAAAGTTTAATTTGGGTAATTCTAAAACGGACTCCGAAAGATTTTTGGCTCTCCGGCTCAAAAATCCTTGGATACTCATCACTGCCGCCAAAATCACTGTTTGAACGGCGGCAATCATAGCCGCCCGGTTAAAATCGAGTTTTTGATTGTAATCAATATAAATCAACACTTCGAAGGTTTTATAAAGATATCCACCCAAAACCAGGACAATGGTGAAACTGAGAAAAGAATATAAAAACACCAGCACCAAAAGATACATCATCGTCGGCAGTAAGAGCGGGAGTACAATGCGCCGCCAGGTTGCAAAGGAATTAGCCCCTAAGGTATGCGAAGCTTCCAAAAGCCCGGCATCGATTCTTTGCCAGCTTTCTCCTAACATCCGCAGACAAAAAGTAAAATTATAGAAAACGTGCGCCAAAACAATCCCCCAAAATCCATATAGATCGGTGAACCTGAAGCTGCCGCCCAGCGCCAGTGAAGAAAGCAAGTGATTGAACACCCCGTTATTTCCGTAAAAAACGATCATCCCCAGGACCACCATGATACTGGGGAACATAAACGGCAGTACCATGATGCCGCGCATGATATTTTTGCCGGGAAAATCAAAACGCCCGAAGAAATAGGCCCCGGGGAGGGCTAACAGCAAACTGAGGACTGCACTCAAAAAAGCCTCTTCTACCGAAAAAAGCAAAGTATTCCAAAAAAGCCGGGAGCCAAGAAATTGGCCGAGGTGAACAAAAGCGTCCCTGGCCAGGAACGCTTTTGCCAAAACAATCATCACCGGTAAATAAAAAAGCGCCAATGTCGTGCCGTAAATAAGCAGTTTGCCCGATCCCGATGGATTGAAAGATTTATTGTTCATTGATAACCTTTTCCCATTGATTAAGCCAGGTGTCCAGATTTTTAGCCACTTTCTCGCCAGGCAAGTTTAAAACCTTTTTAACCCGGGCGGCAATCCGGAAGCTCTCCGGCAATTGCAGATCCTGACGCACCGGATACATGTACTGGTTCTCGGGGATCAGATTCTGAAACTCCGGGCCCAACACATATTCTTCGAATGCTTGGGCCAGTTTGGCGTTGCGGGTTCCTTTCACAATCCCCATGGCCTCGATCTGAGCGTAAGCGGCGTCATCAAGCACCAAAGGCTGATACCTTTCCGTATGTTCATGAATGAAGTGATAAACCGGGCTTGTTCCGTAGGACAAAACGATCGGAGCTTCCCCGTTGGTATAAATACCATAAGCTTCATCCCAGCCCGGGGCGATCGTCAAAATATTCTTTTTCAAAGCCTTCCAATAGTCGAGATATCCCTTCTCGCCGTACAAGGCGATGGTCGTTAATAAAAAAACCTGCCCCGGCGAGGATGTTTGCGGGTTTTCAATAATGATTTTTCCTTTATAATAGGGATCAAGCAAGTCCTTATGGGAGCGGGGAACCCGTCCCAGTTTTTCCCGATCATAATTAAAGAGGATCAATCCATAATCAAATGGCGTTAATAAAAAACGCTGGTCAAATAGGAATTCCCGTTTGATTTTGGCAACCGCTTTCGGGCGATAGGGCTGAAAAAGATCATACTTCACCGCCTTGACCAGATAGTTGTTGTCAACCCCAATCACCACATCGGCCAAAGGATTTTGTTTTTCCTGGATCAATTGATTAAATAAAGGCCCGGTGTCGGAAAAAGACTTAAATTCAACTTTCGCTCCGAAGGTTTTTCGAAAATGACTTTTAGCCTGCTCCATCAAAGGCACGGGAAAACTCGAATAGGTATAAACCGTCAAGAGCTTGTTATTTTCCCCGAAACTGCAGGAACCCAATAATAATACAACCACCAACAATCCCCAAAAAAACTTTTTCATGAACTAACCTCCACTTTGGATTGGGGAGCGCCACCCGTCCGCTATCATAAAAATTTAGCCCTCTTCTTCGAAGAGGGCTTTTTTAATATCCGCTTTCCCTACGCCGGCATTACCCGGATCAGGTTTTAAGGGTATAATCTCAGCCCTCTAGGAGCACCCCTCTTGATTATGGTTTGATAATAGCATAGTTGAAAATCGATGTCAATTTTTCTCCTTGAAAATTTACTCATATTTAATCGCCTCGGTTTATTTTGTAATTTCCACATCCACATTAAAGTTGGGCCGTAAAAAGCCATCCGGATTATCCAGCGAGATCTCAACCGCCACATTGGTTTCGCCATTTTCCTTTACTGCCATATCCGCGATGCGGATGACTTTTCCCCGGTATTTCCGGGAGTTATCCGCGACCGGCAGTATGGTGACAGCGGCGCCGATATGGACATCCTTAATGAACTCCTCGGCCACATCGGCGGAGATATATAAGCTGTTTAGATCCATGATACTTAACAACTTTTGTTGGGCATTCCCGGAAGTGTCGTTGGTGCCGACCGAGTATCCGGCTGCGCAATTCACGTCATATACCACTGCGTTGGCGTAATCGGAGACGATGATGTTGCCCTGCAAGAAACTTTGATTCAATTTATCTTTCATTCGTTTCAAATCATACTCCAGCACCGAAACTTTTTCCGATTGCACCCCGATGCCGGTGATTGCTTCTGCTTCGGATTGCCCGGATAAGGGCTCAAGACTGGTCACAGCCTTTTCCTTTTCTTTTGCCTGATCACGCAAGTCATCGATCTCCTGCCTGGAAATAGCCCCTTTCTGAAACAGCTCTTCCTTATCGGCCAATTGACGCTGGGCGCGATGGTATACTTCTTTGGCGTCGGCCAGATTCTTGCGGGTTTTGAGCAGTTCAAAACGGGCTGCATTCAATTCATTTTCCTTATTTTTAATCATTGCCATGAAGTTATTGATGTTTAAATAGATCAAAGGTTCATTCAGCTTCACATGTTGGCCGTTTTTCACCGGCACTTTTTGAATTTGAGCCGGAAAATCAAGATTAATATCTTTATAATCTCTGGCCTTCACGATTCCGAAGGCCTCAACTGCCTGTTTTACCGGTTCGGCCTTTACCGCAGATACTGTTTTCGGAGCTTGCTTTTTGCAACCGGCACTCACCATAAGGATCCCAAAGATCACAAAGAGGGTCGTTACCCTCATGTATTGGATTAATTTCATCCATTTAAACACTTTCTTCGCCATTTGCCTCCCACACCTTTCCGTCCCGCACATGAATGATCCGTTCTCCATAACCGGCCGCCTCTTCCGAGTGAGTGACCTGAAGAATGGTTTTCCGGCGTTCCTGATGAATCCGCTTCAATAATTTCATAATTTCCATCCCCGTTTTACTGTCGAGATTGCCAATGGGTTCGTCCGCCAAAATAATATCCGGTTCATTGATCAAAGCTCTGGCTATGGCCACCCTTTGCTGTTGACCGCCGGACAATTCCCGGGGAGTATGATAACGGCGATCGGAAAGCCCTACATCCTCCAATATTTGATCCAGCCTTTGCTTTTCGGCTTTCAGGGGTTTTCCGTCGAGCAACACCGGCAACATGATATTCTCTTCCACATTCAGATTGGGGATCAGATTGTAAAACTGAAATACAAAACCAAGATCCCGGCGGCGCATGATGCTCTCTTCCTGGTCTTGCATGGCCGATAGTTCCCGGCCTTTGATTTTAATACTGCCTGAGGTGGGCTTATCGAGTCCCCCGATTAAATATAAAAGAGTGCTTTTTCCGGAGCCGGACGGCCCCATGATGGAAACAAACTCGCCCTGCCCGATGGTGAGATTGATGTTCTTTAATACTTCGACCCCGACTTCCCCCAGTTTAAAGGATTTATACAAGTTTACTGTTTCAATGATCGGTGCCACTTTGGTTCCCTCTATTCATATTTGATGGCTTCGATGATATTTTGTCTTGAAAACTTCAAGGCGGAATGGATGGATGCCGCGACTGTAATCAGGATTCCGGCAATAAAAGCGATTCCATATTGTTTCAGCGAATAATGGATGGGGACGACTTGATTGATGGCCCGCATGACAAAGGGGATAATGTATATCAATAAAGTGCCCGCCAGGATTCCGATGACGCCGCCGATGAGGCCGCCCGTTAACGACTCGATCAAAATCATTTTCAAAGTTTGTTTACGGCTCATGCCCACCGAACGCATCATGGCCAGGGAGCGCTTTCTTTCAATGAAACTGATGATTAAGTTGTTAAAAACTCCGAAGGCCCCAATGACCAGAGTCATGATGGCGAAACCCTGCAGAAGCGAGAACATCTTGCGATTGCCCTGCAAATCCTCTTGAATCCGTTGCCCTGTGGTGGTGACCCAGGGCCGAAACCGCAAAAACTTTTTTCGAATCTTGGCCGCCACAAAATTGGGATCTTTGGTGGTCTTGATGAAAATTGTGGCATAAAAACGTTCATGGGTATCCATTTTAAAATAACGTTCCGCAATGAGCGCATGACTGCCGCCCCATTCCATGGAATCGAAAAAACCCACAACTTGATAGGCCTTTTTCCCCCGGGGTAAGGTGAGCGTCAGGAGATCTCCTTTTTTCACTTGAAATTTTTCTTTCAAAATATAGGATAACAAAATGCGGCGTTCCTCGCCCAAATTCCGCAATACCTGCGGCCCTCCGTCAACCGTGACCCGCCGAAATTCCGGGTACCGGGTGGTGTTGATCCCGTTCAATAAGTTAATCTTTTCTTTGGAACCCGCAACTTCAACCATGTTGGTGGAATAAATGCCGTAAGTATCCTTCACCCCGTCGATGGCGCGGATGATCCCCTCAAGCCTGCGGTCCGCCTGGGGGTAATAACTCAACCATACCTGAAAATTACAATCCTTATAAACATTGGTGATTTCTTGAACCGAACTGAAACTAACGGTATTGATCATCAATAAGCTTGATATTCCAATCGCCAGTAAGGAAATATTATTTAAAATACTTTTATTTTCCCGCAAATTCTTGGCTGCCAAAACTCCTTCGTTTCCCAGGATATACTGATACAGCCATTGAAAAATTTTTAAAAATCCGGCCGTTAAAGAAGGAACCAGAAGCACGATGGAGGTTAATGCCGCAATCATACTGGTAATATCCAACACCAAAGCCCAATCTTTCGGGGCCAGCAACGGGACGGCGACGGCATAAACCAAAGTTAAAATACCCGCCAGAAGTGTGGACAGTTTTTTCTTTGGCGGTTTTTCCATGGTATTAAGGACAATATCTTTCACCGGAATTTTCGAGATTTTGACAATCGGGAGCACCGCTCCGAGAAAAGGAAGTAACAGCGCAAAAAGAAAAGTAATCATCAACTGGCCGGCGGTAAAATTGATGGAGGTATGGGCGCCGATAACCCATCGGGGAGAGATGATCATCGACATGATATACAACACCCCCAGCCCGAGGATGCAGCCGAATATTCCACCGATCAAGCCGTAAAGGAAACTTTCGGCCAACAACACCAGGTCGGTCGTTCGGCGGGTTGCCCCGATACTGCGGAATGTTCCGATAACCGGCAACCGCTCGCGGGTAATGACCTTAAAAGATGAATAAATGATGAAAATACTTATCAAGATGACCAGGACCACCATGATTTGAAAGGGGGTGGAAATTGGGTCGATCTCTTGTTTGAGCTCGGCTTGGGAAACCGGTTCCCGCACCGTATAGCGCCGGTATTCTTTTGACAGCTCCCCGATGATCGCCTGAATTTGGCCGGGATCTTTCAATTTGATATAGGCGACGGAAACACTGCCGGGTACATTAAACGCCCGGGCCAAGGTTTGCCGGGGAACCACCGCCGTATTGGACTGGCTGTCCTCCTGAAAGTAACCGAACGGGCGGGCGATCCCCACAATTTGAAAGCGGTGCCGGTCGCCTTCGGCAAGTACTTCAATGCTCTGCCCCACTTTGAAATGACAATTACGGGCCGTCTTTTCGCTGACAATGATTTTATTGCCGGTAAAGGGCGCCAAATTCTTTTGAGCTTCCAGGATAAACGGATTGAGTTTCGGCAAATCTTCCAAGGTAAAGCCTTTTAGATTCAGATGAATGGTTTCTTTTTGATTCTTATAGGTTACGTCCGCTTCAATGGAACCGACCGCGTATTCCAGGCGCTGCTGAAATTTGGCGGTTTTTTCGATGTGAAAATACCGGGACGGCGATTTTTGGTTGGCCCAAATCATGATTTCCGCTGAACCGATATATTTTCGCACTTGTTCCATGACAGTTTGTTCAATGGTTCCGGAAAGCGCGAAAGAGGCGAATACCAGCGCCGCCGAAAGCGAAACGGAAAAAAGAATTAAAAAAGTACGGAACTTTTTTTCCCGGATATTTTGGACCACAAATTTGACGATAATGCCCATCTCTTACCCCCGCCGTGTACGCGACTATCTGGATATACACGGAAAATAAGTATGTGAAAATGATTTTTTTGCCCTCGCCATTCCCTGCCGAACAAGGAAAAAGCAGGGGAAATCAAAACCTGATCGAATTAATCAGAAAGTCAAATAATTTTCAACCCTCCATAGAAAGCGATAAAACAACAGCGGCAGATCGGCAGCGGAATATTTACATGAAGTCCAAAGGAGCCTTGGCGTTTCATCGTGGCGAGTATTGGGATTCTATTGCGATTCATTTCATAAAAATACGAAATTTCTTTTCGAATTCCTTTAACGAAAAAATAGGAAATTTGTTTCCAAGCCATGTTCCCTTCTTGACGAGTTGCGATAATTAGTATATTTTTGAGTAAGACCCTATTGGAAACTTGAATCTTGACGATAAATCATTCTCGAAGCATCAATGAAAGCGATGGTGAATTTGATATGAATAAAATTGAACAAATCATGACGGATTGCGATATTTGTCCCCGAAATTGTCATGTTAACCGGACTGTCGGAAAAAAGGGTTTTTGCGCCGCCGGAAGCAGGCCGAAACTGGGCCGGATTGCCCTCCACAACTGGGAAGAACCTCCTATTTCCGGAGAGCGGGGGTCAGGAGCCCTCTTTTTCACCGATTGTAATTTAAAATGTTGTTTCTGTCAAAACTACGCCATCAGTCAGGAAAGCGCCGGCCGGGAAATGGACGTTGATGAATTGGCCGAGAAATTTCTTTATTTGCAATATAACGGCGCTCATAACATCAATTTGGTTACTCCATCCCATTTTGTGCCACAAATTGCCTCCGCGATCCGGATAGCCCGTCTGATGGGCCTGAAGATTCCGATTGTTTATAATACCTCGGCCTATGAGAAAGTGGAAACCCTCAAGACCTTGGAAGGACTGGTCGACGTCTATTTGCCGGATCTAAAATGCATCTCCCCGGAAATCAGCCGCTTTTATTTTTCAGCGCCCAATTATTTCGCCTTCGCCAGCGCGGCGATATTGGAAATGATCCGGCAGGTGGGCCCGGTTGTTCTGGATGAGGAGGGAATCATTCAATCCGGAGTGATTGTGCGGCACCTGGTTCTCCCCGGCGGTGTCGCCGATTCGATACGCTGTTTGGAATGGGCCAAAGAATATCTCCCCCAGGGAGTTTATATCAGCTTAATGGCGCAATACATTCCATTTTATCACGCGGTGAGACACCCGGAAATCAACCGCCGTTTGACCCGGGAGGAATATCAACTGGTGGTGGATAAAATGGATGAGCTGGGATTCGAAGACGGCTTCGTTCAGGGACTGGAATCGGCCACCGAAGATTACGTGCCGAGTTTCGACTTGACGGGGGTTGTTTAAGTCGTAAGCCGTTCGCTACGAATCAATTCAGCCATTTCACGAATCTTTTGGTTTTCACTTTCACAAGCCGCAATGATAAAGGGCTGGTATTTTTCTTGATAACGATTACCCATGAAGCACAAAACATTGACTTTCCATTTCCAGAGCTCTTCCGGAGTTAAGTAAAAAAACTTAGGTTGAATGTTTTGTCGATAAAACGCTTCATCCATTTCCATGATACTCTCCGGCGTAAGGTGGGCGGATAATTCTTCAACACCCGGAAATTCATCGGTTTCATTCCATTTCCCCTTATTCATGGGACATGCATCCTGACATTCGTCGCAGCCATAAATCCAATTACCGAAGGTTTTGCGCAGGGATTCATTGGGTAAATTGCGGCCTCCAAACGTGGTTAAAAATGAAATACAACTGCCCGGGAGCATGGTATAGGGCGATGACAGCGAACCGCTGGGACAGGCTTTTAGACAACGGTTGCATTCTTTCGGACAAGGACGATGATTGTTCGCTTCTACCAGCTTCATTTCCCTATCGGTTAACCAAGCTTCCAAATGAACCCAGGAACCGGATTCAGTATAAAAAAAATTGTTTTTACGGATGATTCCCAGTCCAGCCTTCATGGCGGCCCAACGCAAGGCGACAAGACCGAACTTACGGTTGGAAGCGATTTTGAGACCGACTTCCTGCAAAAAATCCTCCATTGTCAGGCTGTTTTGATATTCCCGCGAACCCGTATCGGTTCGCATATCACATAAATAGGCTTTCCCGATATGCCCTTTTAACTGTCCGGGTATTTTATATTTACCAAAAGGGACGGCGGCCACAATGACGGACTTTGCCCAGGGATACTCCTGGCGGAGATTTATAAAACGCTTTTGAGACTGATAAAACTTCGCCGATAAAGGTACTTTTTGAATCCGCTCATTGAGCCGTTCCTGATAATCCTCCAAATCATCAACGGAGACAATGCCGCACTTTTCATAGCCCAAGGCATAGGCTCTTTCTTGAATTCTTTGCTCCATGGTGTTCATCATTTCACGACTCCTTCATACTTTATCAATTTTAGTGCATATACACGATTCGAGAAAAAATTAAAGGGGTAGCCCTTCAATCATGGATAATAATTCGGTCATTTTTTTTATGTTTTCTTCCCCCAGATGTTCCTCGATGAAGTTCTGCGCTTTCATCCAAAGCAATTCGGCTGCTTTCAACCGCTCCATTCCCTTCCCGGATAATTGGAGCTGACGGTCTCGGGTCCCTTTTTTGGATACATCCATAATAAGCCCTTCTTTTTCAAGCGGCTTTAGATTTCTAACCAAAGTCGTCCGGTCCAGCCGGATTTCCAACGAAAGATCACTGACGTTGACGGGGCCCAAAAAGTTAATATGTTTTAACAATCCAAACTGATTGATTGTTAAACCGCTTGGCGCCAACCATTGATCATATATTTTGGTAATCGCCAGCGACGCGCGGCGCAAATTAAGACAATTACAGAGCGATGGCTGTTTTCCGGTAATTTTCCCTTTCATTTCAATAACTCATTCTCCTCCAAAAAAACATCGTGTATATACACTATATTATCATAAGGTGTCCCGCATTTTTTGTCAACAACCAACCGCTAGCAAATAGAAGGTATATTCCGTAAAAAAAAATACCCTCCAAATGAGGGCATCAAAGAAAAATAAGGAAGAAAGTATCTTTAGTATACTTTCTCTTTGTGATTACAAAATGAACAATGTGTGTTCAAACGGTGATTCTGAGGTAAAATAAACGTAAAGGAAAAATATGGGACGAATATAAAAATCTTACTTTTTCCCCATTCCCTTTCCTTCACTCCGAAAAAATAAGTCTCCCTAAATTTTGTTCCATTAAATCATGAATGGCATCATCACTGGTATGGCCGTATCCGATAAATTCCCGTCCGTGATGATAGGCGACAGCCCTCCAGGTTTGTTTGCCGTGGACTTCCACCTTTGACAAATTCATTTTTATATCCATAAAAGATCACTCCATCGTTAGGTTTATATAGATAATAATTCACCGTTTACCCTCATACCCCTGCTTTTTATTTTTATAAAATTCTCGGGGGACCTCCAAATGTCAGGTGAATAACCCAAAAGAAATGTATATATTTCCCTACAATACCCCCTCTGCCCCACATCACCCCCAAACTCAGTCCGGAACCGGCTTCAAGTCGTTAGGCCACCCTTGGGTAAGGCGCTTTGGGCAAAAAATGGTTCCGCGCCGAAACAGCTTCGCTTTTTTTAGGACACCGGATTGATAGATTGACAGAAGACGCAAACCCCGGAGCCAACTCTTGAAACCAAGTCGGCATCCGGGTTTGTGGGGCAGTGGGGCAAATGGATAACGGAGACAGGATGAAGGAGCGGCGGCGCGCCCGGGCGGGAGGGTTAACCCCCGCAGATTGTTTTCCTGAAATATAAAGGTATTTGGGCCTAGTTGACCCTAGCCGGTCTTAAAGGGAACGATTGGTTTGCCGGAGTTGGTATCCGAAAGGCTTTTTATTAAAAACGCGAAGTTGTTACCGGACCCGCGTTTTTTATTTTTGTTTTGCATTTCCCGCTGAAAAATATCAAAAGAGGGGAGAAATGATTTTGCGGATGAACAAAACAACATTACTGATGGGAAAAACTATATTGCAGGTCTGAAAAACAACATTACTGATGAGAAAAACTATATTGCAGGTCTGAAAAACAA
>JAEZCE010000005.1 GCA_023429995.1 Bacillota bacterium
ACGGAAAAAATGTTTGGAGAAATGAAATCATCCAAGGGAGAAATGGAAAAAAGGTTTTGAGAAACGAAATCACCCAAGGGAGAAATGGAAAAAAGGATTGGAGAAATGCAATCACCCAAGGGAGAAACGGAAAAAAGGATTGGAGAAATGAAATCACCCAAGGGAGAAACGGAAAAAATGATTGGAGAAATGAAATCACCCAAGGGAGAAACGGAAAAAATGATTGGAGAAATGAAATCACCCAAGGGAGAAATGGAAAAAATGTTTGGAGAAATGAAATCACCCAAGGGAGAAATGGAAAAAATGATTGGAGAAATGAAATCACCCAAGGGAGAAACGGAAAAAAGGTTTAGAGAAACGAAATCAGAAATCGCTGGAGCTGCGGAAATTGTTTCAATATAGCCCAAAGAACTGATTTCAGGTGGTCGCGAGAGATGGTAGACGGCCGGAAAATGCCGGTCATTGATTGGCAACTTATTCTTGCGGCGGAAAGCATCCCCAAAATCGTTTCGGCATGGAATCGTTTATTTTCTTAACGCCTCGCCCAAGGGTGGCCCCACGGTTTAAAGCCTGACGGGGATTGGGTTTAGGGGTGATGTGGGGCAGAGGGGGTGTTGTAGAAAGATATGTATATTTCTTTGTAATAATTGTTTCCGGATTTTTCAATATCATCAGGAATAATTTGGGGACATGGATTGGGGCGGCGACAGTTTGATTAAAATTGGGCCAACCCTCCAACTTGGCTTCCGCAGGGGGGTCATGAGGGGAAGGAGGGCATTTGAAAATGAAAGGCAATGGGGATATATTTGGAAGAAAGATTTGATGCGATGGGATACCGGTTAGAACCGGTGAGGGATTAAATAGCCGTGGGGCGTGTTCAAAAACAAGATTCAACCCGTGGATTGAGGGCGAAGGGATAAACAGGAAGTCAAAAATGAATGACGGGTTTGAGTTTTTGAAGAACAAAGATTATTATTTTATGTTATGAATGCCGACAGGGGACGGCGCGAACAAGTTCGCGAACCCACTCCCCTGCACCCCTAAGGCCAAAGGGTGTAGCGGCACACCCTTTGGAATCCGGCCGTTGGAACCTACGGATTCCAAACCTCCCTTTATTCATCCCGGTTTTTGAGGGTCTTCACCATCCATGGTCTTTCGACTGGCAATTATATGAGGCTTTCGAAGGCGACGGCTAAAAACGTCCTGTTTTAAAGCCGCGCTTTTCGACATCGTGTCTCAAATGGCGGAGTGAGGAGTTTGGGCGTAAAAGCATGAAAAAGTGTAAAGTGTAAAGAAGGTAATGAGGGCAATGAGGGGGAGGAGGGTATTGAAAAATGAAAGGGAATGGGGGTTGATTTGGAAGAAAGATTGATGGGGGGATAGCGGTTTTTCCATGTAAAGAGGCGGCGTTTTTCGACATCGTGTCTCAAATGGCGGGGAAGTTTATTTAAAGTTAAAAAGCATATAAAAAAGTAATGAGAGTGATTAAGAATATTGTTAAATTGAATATTTAATTATTGAAATCTAGTATTGACATACTAGATTTTTGTATGGTAATATATTCTTACAGAGATAAAAGTACCTTTGAGAGGAGGGATATAGTGAATCCAACAATTGAAACATTACTTAACAACTTTTATCAAAGGGGTTTAACAACAAGAGAACAGGTATTAAATGAATTGTTGCGAATTAAAGTAACAAACGCAGCATTTGACGCAGTTGAAAGTGAAAACCATAATGAGACTTGTCAGGATGCCGATAAGCTTTTTCACATCATGAAGGAAAAAACCGAACAAGACCTGGGCTTTTTTCCGGGAGATCGCGATTTTTTTACAAGACAATTCAATGCGGGTAAAAATATTGATTTAATTGAATTCACCCTGGAAATTTATAAGAATGACCGCTTGGGGATTATTATTGCCCCGGAATATTTGACCGAATTTCTTTATCAATATATCGAGGAAAAACAACCTCAAACCATGTTAATCACGGAGGCTGAAAAGCACCTGATTGGAATGAAGGGTTTGTTGCAAAAGTTTCCCCAAATTGATTTTACATTTACGACTTCTTATCCTCAAATGTATTTACTCTTGACGCTGGGGTTTCAAGGATTTCCCAATGTTAAGATCATCCAGCAATCGATCTATCAAGAATTGTTGCTGGATCAAAAATTTGATTTGATATACTGCTTACCGGAATTTGGCGGAAAATCCGATGAAGACATCCGGACTCAAACGATTACCAATCAAACCGACGGTATCGCCATGGAAAATATGTTGAAAATCTTAAAGGATCGCGGTACTTTGATTGCCATCGTCCCGGCGCGAATTACCTTTGCCGGGGGTAGCTTTGCGGAGCTTCGTTCCTATATCACCAATCATTTTAATGTCGATAATATCTTCATTTTACCGGAAGGGATCTTCCGGCCCTATACGGCGATTAAAACCTATATGTTTTATATATCCGGAGAGATTAAAAAGACGGTCAATATTGGGACTATCCATTTTGAGCAGGACCGTTTCGTTTTAAGCGATTCTAAAAGCATCCCCCGGGAGAGCTTTGTGAGCCATGAGGATTGGCGGATCGAAATGATTCTGGCGGATGACGATGTCAATCTCCAGAAATATAAAGCATCTTCGGTTACGAAAGTCAAATTAAAGGAAATCGCCGAAATATTCCGGGGGAAATCCATCTTAAAAAAAGATGTCGCACCGGGAAAGATTTCGGTTCTGAATATATCCAATATCGAAGACGGAGAGATTCATTATGAAGACATGGACTCCATCGACGATGAGGAAAGGAAAATTAAACGGTATGAATTAATCGATGGCGATGTGGCGCTAACTTGCAGGGGCACTTCGGTGAAGGTAGCCGTATTTAAGCAACAACCAAATATGGTGATCGCTTCGGCCAATGTCATTGTCATTCGCCCGAATACCGGCATGCTGGGGAAATATCTGAAGATGTTTTTGGAAAGCCCGATCGGGACGACTCTGATCAAGAGTTTTGGGCGGGGAACCACCATGATGAATATTAATCATATGGATATTGCGGAAATTGAGATACCGGCAATTGGTCTGGATGAACAACAAGCGATGGTAAGTAAATATAATCAAGAGTTATCCCTATTCAAGGAGACCATCCAAAAAGCCGAAACCCGGTGGAACGAGTCTAAAAATAAACTTTATGAGAGAATGTACTAACAGGAGGATACAGCATGTCAAGCGTAAATCTTGGTTTTGAACAAAACCTTTGGGAAATGGCGGATAAACTGCGCGGCAATATCGAAGCCTCGGAATATAAACATGTGGTCCTGGGGTTAATCTTTCTTAAATATATCTCGGATGCCTTTGAAGAAAGACATGCCGAGTTGGTGGCGGAAGGGGAAGGGTTCGAGGAGGAAAGCGACGCTTATGCCGAGGAGAATGTGTTTTTTGTGCCCTCCGAGGCCCGTTGGGAAAATATTAAAAGCCAGGCCAAGCAGCCGAAGATTGGACAAGTTATTGATGAGGCGATGGTCGCCATCGAGAAGAATAATGAGAGCTTAAAAGGGGTCCTGCCTAAGAACTACGCCCGTCCGGAAATTGATAAGACCAAACTGGGAGAGTTGATCGACCTTTTTTCCTTTAAAATCGGTGATAAAGAGGCTAAAGCCAAGGATGTTTTGGGGCGAGTATATGAATACTTCCTCGGTAATTTCGGTATTTCCGAAGGTGAATTTTTCACACCGCCTTCTGTTGTAAAACTTTTGGTTAGAATGATAGAGCCTTATCAAGGTCGGGTTTATGATCCTTGCTGCGGCAGCGGCGGTATGTTCGTCCAGAGCCAAAAGTTCGTTGAGGAGCATCAGGGAAAACGGGACGATATCCATATTTACGGCCAGGAATACACCGCCACCACCTGGCGGCTTTGCAAGATGAACCTGGCCATTCGGCAGATTGATGGTGATCTGGGGGAACGGGATGCCGATACTTTTTCCAATGATTTGCACAAGACGCTCCGGGCTGACTATTGTTTAGCAAATCCTCCCTTTAACATCAAGGATTGGGGCGCGAACCGACTTGCTGATGATGTCCGCTGGAAATACGGCATGCCTCCGGCCAATAACGCCAACTATGCTTGGATTCAACATATGATCTCCAAGTTATCCCCCAGCGGGATTGCCGGGTTTGTCATGGCCAACGGTTCCATGTCCTCCAATACCTCCAATGAAGGCGAAATCAGGAAGAATATTATTGATGCCAAGCTGGTGGATTGCATCATTACTTTGCCGCCGAACCTTTTTTATTACGTTACCATCCCAGCCTGTTTATGGTTTGTGACCAAGAACAAAAATCCCAAAGGGATGCGGGATCGCAGCCAGGAGATTTTATTCATCGACGCCCGCAAGATGGGTTACATGGAAGACCGGAAACACCGGCTGTTTACCGATGAAGAGATCCAAAAAATCGCCGACACTTATCACAACTGGAAAAAGGGTGAAGGCTACGAGGATGTCAAAGGTTTTTGCAAGTCGGCCGATCTGGAACAGGTACGGGAGCATGAATATATTTTAACTCCGGGACGGTATGTAGGGATCGAGGAAATAGAGGATGACGGGGAACCATTCGAAGAGAAGATGGAACGGTATACGGAAGAGTTGTCCGAGATGTTCGCCAAGTCGAGAAATTTGGAGGATGAAATTCGGAAGAGACTGGGGGCGATTGGGTTTGAGTTGTGATGGGTGGAAGGAAGTAAGACTAGGTGATTTTTGTTCAAAAATTGGTAGTGGAGTTACTCCAAGAGGTGGAGACAATGTATATATCGATGAAGGAGTATCTTTAATTAGAAGTCAAAATATTTATGATTTTTCGTTTGATTATAATGGCCTTGTTTATATCGATAATGAACAAGCAGAAAAAATGAAAAATGTTGAAATTGAAAAATTAGATGTATTGCTTAATATAACAGGTGACTCAGTGGCTCGCTGTTGCTTAGTACCTGATGATATTTTGCCAGCAAGAGTAAATCAGCATGTTTCTATTATAAGACCAAATCAAGGTTTATTAAATTCGGCTTTCCTACAATATGAACTAATTAATCCTAACGTAAAAGAATATTTATTATCTTTGGCAAGTACTGGTGGAACACGTAAGGCACTTACGAAAAATATGATTGAAAATTTAAAAATTAATATTCCGCCAATTAAAGAACAAAGAGCTATCGCCGCCACTCTTTCGGCTCTCGATGATAAAATCGAACTCAACAACCGCATCAACAAAAAGCTGGAGGAAATGGCCCAAGCGATATTCAAGTCGTGGTTTGTGGATTTTGAGCCGTTTCAGGATGGGGTGTTTGAGGAGAGTGAGTTGGGGAGGATACCTAAAGGATGGAAAGTATATAAATTAGAAGAATTAATTGAATCCGTTTCAATAACTCATAAACTGAATTGTGAAAAAGTAATTTTTTTAAATACATCGGATATTGAAGAAGGAAGGGTACTACATCATAATTATAGTTTAATTAATGGTTTACCTGGCCAGGCCAAAAAAAGCATTCAAAAAAATGATATTCTTTTTACAGAAATTAGACCAGCTAACAAACGATATGCATTAATTGACTTTGACGCTCAGGATTATGTAGTGTCTACAAAACTTATGGTTTTAAGGACTAAAAAGCATGTGCAACCAATTGTTATATATAATTTTCTAACAAGTAACGAAATTCTAGCTCAATTACAACATATTGCAGAATCAAGATCTGGTACTTTTCCACAAATTACTTTTGACCAAGTAAAAGAATTAAAGTTGGCTTTACCCCAAGGTGATTTTTTACAAAAATACACTGACTTGGCATGGTCGATTTTTAAACAAATAACTTTTAATAATAAACAAACCCGTACTATTATAAATGTCCGTGATTCACTTCTTCCTAAGCTTATGTCCGGCGAAATACGAGTCCCCATAGACAACGTTACCCAGGAGGTGGTTTGATTGTACAATTATACCGAATCCGAATTGGAACAGGCTACCCTAGAATGGTTTGAAGAATTAAATTATGATATTATTTCCGCTCCGGATATTTCGCCCGGCGGCGATTATCCGGAACGGGAGGATTATTCGGAAGTTATTCTGGCCGGGCGGTTAAAGGAAGCGCTGCAACGGATCAACCCGCACCTGTCTGCCGAGGCCATCGAGGATGCCGGCAGGCAAATTATGATTCCCCAAAGCCCGAGCATGCTGATGAATAACAAGGCATTCCAAAAAATGATCACCGATGGTATCGATGTCAGTTACCGTCAAAAAGACGGCGCGGTCCGTTATGAAAAGGCCAAAATCTTTGATTGGGAGCGGATCAATCATAATGACTGGCTGGTGGCCAATCAGTTTACGGTCGTCGAAAACCGGGTCGAGAAGCGCCCCGATGTGGTGGTCTTTGTAAATGGGCTGCCGCTGGTGGTCATGGAGCTGAAAAGTTGCTCCGAAGAAGATGTCGGTATCAGTGAAGGTTACAATCAACTGCAAACCTATAAAGTGACCATCCCCTCTTTGTTCACCTATAATTCATTTTTAGTTACCAGTGACGGTATTAATGCCAGAGTGGGGACGATTACCGCTGATGAAGACCGTTTTATGATGTGGCGGACGATGGATGGAGAACAGGTTGCGCCGCTGACCGTCCCGCAACTGGAAGTCCTCATTAAAGGGATGTTTGATAAAGAACGGTTTTTAGATATTATCAAGCACTTTGTCTTGTTCCAAACGGATGGTCATGATACGTATAAGATCTTAGCCGGATATCATCAGTATCATGCCGTCAATAAGGCAGTCGAAAGCAGTATCGGGGCCACTCTTGAAAAAGGAGACCGGCGGATCGGGGTGGTTTGGCATACCCAAGGGTCGGGGAAAAGCTTATCGATGGTGTTTTACGCCGGTAAACTCGTGCTGGCGGAGGAACTGGCCAATCCGACGATTGTGGTGATTACCGACCGCAATGACTTGGATGACCAGCTTTATTCGACCTTTTGCAAGTCGCAGGATTTACTACGGCAGGAACCGGTCCAGGCCAAAGACCGGGCGGATTTGCGGCGGCTATTGACCCGGGAGTCGGGCGGGATTATCTTTAGCACCATTCAAAAGTTTGCGCCGGAAGATAAAGGCGACAATATATCCGTATTAACAGACCGCAAAAATGTGGTTGTGATTGCTGATGAAGCACACCGGAGCCAGTACGGGTTTGAAGCGGATGTGGTTCATGATGATCAGGAAGCCAATATTAAATACGGTTACGCCAAATATATGCGGGACGCCTTACCGAACGCTTCCTATATCGGCTTTACCGGTACGCCGATTGAATTGACCGATAAAAACACCCGGGCCGTATTCGGTGATTATATCGACGTCTATGATATGACCCGAGCGGTTGAGGACGGGACCACGGTTAAAATTTATTATGAAAGCCGAATTGCCAAACTGGAATTGCCGGAGGAACTGAAACCAGTGATCGATCAGAAATATGAGGATATCACCGAGTATCAGGAGTATACCCAAAAAGAGAAGCTGAAGTCCAAATGGTCGCGGCTGGAAGCCATTGTGGGGGCCGAAGAACGGGTAAAGGCGATTGCCAAGGATATCGTCGAACATTTTGAAAAGCGCCAGGCTGCTCAGGAAACCACTGTCGGTAAAGCGATGATTGTCACCATGTCCCGCAGGATTGCGGTGGATATGTATAAAGCCATTGTGGCGCTGCGCCCCGAATGGCATAGTGACGATGTGGAAAAAGGTGTCATTAAAGTAGTCATGACCGGGAATTCGGCTCATGAAAAGGAATGGCAGACCTTTATCGGGAGCAAAGCAACCCGGGACCGGATTGCCAAACGGATGAAGGATAATAAGGATGAATTAAAGATTGTCATTGTCCGGGATATGTGGTTAACCGGTTTTGATGTGCCGAGTATGCAGACCATGTATATTGACAAACCGATGCATGGACATAATTTAATGCAAGCCATCGCCAGGGTTAACCGGGTGTTCCGGGAGAAACAGGGCGGCCTGATTGTGGATTACATCGGCATCGCCGAAAACTTGAAAAACGCCTTGAATGACTATACGGAAAGAGATCGGGAAACCGCCGGGGTTGATACCGATTTAGCCGCTGAAGTCATGCTCGAAAAATATGACCTGATCAAAGAAATGTTACACGGGCACGATTATAGCAAATTCTTTACCGGAAAAGCCAGTGAACGGATGCAAGCGATTGTGGAAACGATTGACTTTATTATCGGACTCCGAGAAGAACGCAAAAAAGATTATATGAGGCTGGTAACTGAGTTGTCAAGGGCCTATTCGTTATGCGCCACCACGGATTTGGCGGAAAAATTAAATGTCGAGATAGGCTTCCATAAATCGGTCAAAGCGGGAATTATTAAATTAATCCCGGAAAATACCCTCAAGAAGACCGGCGCCCAGCTTGATGCGGAGCTTAATCAGTTAATATCCAAGTCGATTTCATCCGGCGAAGTTATTGACATCCTGGAAGCGGTTGGTTTACAGAAACCCAATATAGCTGTTCTTTCCGATGAATTCTTGGAAGAAGTCAAAGGGATGAAGCAGAAAAACCTGGCTGTGGAACTGTTAAACCGGTTGCTGCAGGGGAAAGTAAAAACTTTTTCAAAGCAAAACCTGATTCAGTCGAAGAAATTCTCCGAATTACTGGAAAATGCCATTCGAAAATATCAAAACCGCGCCATTGAGACCACTCAGGTTATTATGGAACTGATCGAACTCGCCAAAAGTATCAATGAAGCTCAAAAACGGGGCGAAAACACCGGCTTGACCCCGGATGAACTTGCCTTTTATGATGCGCTCTCCGATAACGAGTCCGCCCGGGAGATTATGGGAGATGATATTTTAAAGCAAATTGCCAGGGATTTGACAAATTCGATTAAGCAAAACATGAGTGTTGATTGGAACTTACGGGCCAGTGTCCAAGCCAAAATGAAGATGATTATTAAACGGTTGCTTAAGAAGTATAATTATCCGCCGGATAAGACGGAGAAGGCCGTTGAGACTGTGATGGAGCAGGCGAAGTTGATGTGCGAGAGTGAAACAACCAGTTTTTACGAGCAAAAAACAAATTATAACACTTCTCGAGTGGCTGAGGAAAAATAAGGAATAGTAAAGACTTTTTCAAAGCAAAATTGATTCAACCAAAGGAATTCTCCGAATTACTGGAAAATGCCATTTGGAAATGTCAAAACCATATGCCCGATAAAACGAGAGGGCAGTTGATACTGACGGAGCGGCTAAGTTTATGTGTGAGAATGGATCAGGGATGTAAAATTTTTATTTCAAAAAAACGAGTTTAATATGAGGGGGAATAGAGATGAGTTGGAGGGAGAATCTTGCAATAAATACACCTGCATATGATTTCGTTTGTTCTCAGGAACCTGTAATAAGATCTGTCGCCGGGCCGGGGACTGGCAAATCTTTTGCGATAAAGCGCAGAATTGCCAAACTTTTATCAGAAGGTGCCGATCCCAAACGTATTCTTGCTGTTACATTTACAAGAACAGCAGCCGCCGATCTAAAAAGAGACATTGAGAGTTTAGATATTGAAGGCGCTGATAAAGTTGTTGCCAAAACATTGCATAGCTTATGTTTTCAAATTTTAGCTAGGCAAGAGATATTAGAAACCACTGGTCGATACCCTAGAATGATGCTACAACATGAGATTAAACCGATGATTAGGGACTTAAATAATGAATTATATGGTGATGTACGTAAAAAAGAAACAAGGGTAAAAGCATATGAAGCAGCATGGGCAAGATTACAGCATGATGAACCCGGATATGCTCAGGAGCGTGTTGACGCGTTGTTTGAAAGAGACCTTATCAATTGGTTGAAATTTCATAAAGCAATGCTAATAGGAGAAATTATACCTGTTACTTTGAGTTATTTACAGGATAATCCGGGTTGCCGCGAACGTAATATGTTTGATCATATTTTAGTGGATGAATTTCAAGATTTAAATAAGGCTGAACAAGAATTGATTTACCTTTTAAAAGGTAATGGTTCCATAGTTATAGTTGGTGATGATGATCAATCAATTTATTCATTTAAACATGCTCATCCGGAAGGAATTAGAGAAATTCCAAATCTTTTTTCAAGTTGTCAGACTATAACCTTTAATGAATGCCGACGTTGCCCCATTAGTGTAGTTGAAATGGCCTCTAATTTAATAAGCAACAACACTGATAGAACATTGGGTGACCTTGTACCAAAAGAAGGAAATGAAAATGGGAATGTAAGTATCATTCAATGGAACTCGCTTGAAGAAGAAATTACAGGCATTGCTGATATTATCCAATATTATATCGATGAAAGAATTGTTGAACCAAAGGATATATTATTGCTAACTCCTAGAAGGTATGTTGGTTATAAAATAAGAGATTCATTAAACCAAAGGCAAATTAGCGCCAAATCCTATTTTAGAGAAGAGGCATTGGATAGCGATAAAACAAGAAGAGCATTTTCATTATTGAATCTGGCGGCTATATCTACAGATGAAGTTGCATTAAGATATCTCTTGGGTGTAGGTGGAAGCGATTTTCGATGTAATGCTTATAATAAATTATTGGCAAAAGCTCATGAACTTGGATGTTCAATTATAGATTTATTAAATCGAATTGTTGGTGGTTCAGAACATCTTTCGGGCGTTAGTACCTTGGTTCAGAAGTATAATAAAATTAAACAGGAAATATCTGAAATTAAACATATATCTACTTCCGCTCCAGATAATTTAATTAATTTTCTAGCACCGGGAAATGATGCTGATTTTAAAGAATTTCGGGATATTTTATTTTCGGCAGTCGAAACCGCTAATGACAGAATGAGTGAGAATGAAGAGCAAAGCTGGTTAAAAAAGGTTTATGATGAGACATTTAATAAAATTTCTTTTCCTGATGCTCCTAGTGAAGTAAATCATCTGCGAATCATGAGTCTACATGCCTCAAAGGGGTTAAGTGCGAAATTTGTAATTGTTACAGAATGCGTTGAAGAATTAATTCCGAAAATTGACAGAGATTTGTCTGAAGCCGAAGCCAATATAGCCGTGGAAGAGCAAAGAAGATTATTTTATGTGGCTATAACACGTTGCAAATGTGAACTTGGTTTTCCGGGATATTTAATCATGAGTTCATGCACAACTATGTCTGGGTGTGAAGCCTTAAAGATGAATATTCCAGCCAAACCAACCCAAGTGAGACAGTTAAGAGCTTCTCGTTTTCTCCATGATTTAGGTCCTAGACGACCGAGACCCGAGTTAGGATTAAGCTATTTAAGCAATTTAAGATAATATAACTTTAAAGTTAAGATTGCAAAAAAGGAAATATTAAATGATGAGTAACTTTATCAGTGGCGATCAGCTTAAAAAGAAATATGTGGTTTATGGCAGCTTTTATAATCTAAAGATTTCTTCTAATGAGATTTTACCTTGTCGGAACCGTTTGGAAATCATGGAGCGTTCCCAGGTGAATAATTTGGATTTGCCGGATGCATTATTTATCATGATGAATCCGGGAAGTTCGGCTCCGTTGGATTCCGAAGTTGAGTTGCCGGTGTATCATGTCGAGGATATAAAAGTGTCTGGCGAAGTTAAAGTTAAATGGGTTTTGGCAAAGCCGGATATTACTCAGTATCAAGTGATGCGGGTTATGGATGCCAAAGGATGGCGGTATGTCAGAGTTATCAATCTTTCCGACATCCGGGAACCAAAGAGCAAAGTTTTCAGGGAGGATTTAGTTAAGCTAAAGGCCATAGAACCATTGAGTTTGCATAGTATTTTTTCTTCCTGTCGATCAGTTGAACTTAAAAAGGCTTTGAAGTTGAAATCTTTAGCCCCGATTGTTGCGGCATGGGGAACAGATAATTTTTTGATTGAACCGGCGAAGATGTGTTGTGACAACCCCGATGTGCATAATGTCAAAGGAATTAAGAGCGATAAAAGTAGGTATTTATATTCACACGCTAGTCCGCCTTTTCAGGAATATAAGGAGCGCTGGTTGGACGGCATAGTAAAGATTGTATGAATGTCAAAAGAAGGTAACCTTTGAGGTATTAAATAATGATAGATTATACTGCCATTCAGAATGCGATTAATATAATCGGCGATAGATTGGTAAATTGCAATCATATTTGTCAAGGAGTTATTCATGATTGCCATAAGGGTATTTTGCCACGTTTCCTAATATGGGAAGAAAGAAATGAAGATGAATCCGGATGTGCGGTAATAGGACTTAATCCCGGCACAGCAAGCCAAGAGGAAATGGAATTATATCGACTAACTCCTACTTACGATCAAGTTGTTAGGTTTTGGAAGAATGAATCGCCTAGAATTCAATACTATAAATTACTTCATAACTTTTTAAATCAGTTTGGGATAGCAGGTTCAATCTAATGGAGTGAGTTTATAAAATGCCAAAACGGAATAAATCAAGTTCCGCCATTTCAAACCTTTCGTACATGTACAAACTGTTATTTGAATCATGAATTAAAAAATATTCCCGAAGAATGGCCTATATTTGCTATTGGTGGAGAAGCATATAAAGCATTAGCTTATATGTATCCGGAGCGAATTGTAATTGGGATTTTGCGTCCCACTGGTTCGCATGGACATTTTCGTAAATTATTTAATGATAACGATGAATTATTGGCTCAATATAAAATACCTATAAAGACACTTCGGGACGGAACTAATGGACAAGCAATTTGGCTAAGTAATTTAAAATAAACCTTTCCGCGGAATCTGGTATAAATGATTTTAATATTTAACTTAAAAGCCATTCTACTAAAATAACATCTTACTTTTTATCTGTTCGCCCCAAAAGGTAATCTGTAGTCGTATTAAATAGATCTGCAATTTTAATTAATGTTTCATATTCCGGCTTTCGAGCATTTTTTTCATATTTATTAATAGTAGATCTAACGGTCTTTAATTTATCTGCCAAAGCTTCTTGAGTCAAATTATGTTCTTGCCGCAATTGTTTTAGTCTCTCACCAAAAGGAATCTCTCTCAATAATATCCCTCCAAATTTAATGATAACATGTAATTTTAAATGTTCATAGGAAATGATTACAGATTATGTTGACATCTCGTCTACAAAGGAATATAATTGTAGACGAGATGTCAACAAAAATTCAAAAAGGGATGTTTATCAATGCCTATAACTTCTATAAACATCTACACCCTGAAACAAATCCGCACCCGCAGCCACCGTTACGACCTCGAAGACTACCAAATCACCAGCCCTTTGATCTGCTATAAAGTCCTCCAATATCTCCTCGATCTCAAATCCGAACCGGTAGAAAAATTCGGCATCATCTCACTGAACACCCGAAACAAAATCATCGGCCTTCATATAATCGGGATCGGCTCCCCCGAACCCAGCCAGGACGATATTTTTCTTACCCGTAAACTCCGGGACGCCGGGAAAATCATGGGTATCGAACTGTTGGATCAAGTGATAACGGGAGAGAAGAATTATTGCAGTTTAAAGGAAAAAGGGCTGATATAAAGGGAAAAGGGAGAAGAGAAAAAAGTGTTTGCGGGCTTGTTTGTTTTAGACGAGAATAACAATCTGAAAAAATTCAAGGCAATGACTTAAAGAATCCACATTCAAAAGTTTTTCCGTCTTCAAGGAGGAAGACGGGCACCACTTATTTTCTCGGATGAAAATTAGTGGTTGCCATCGGAAGACTTATATAATTGCCAGTCGAAAGGCCATGGAAGGCGAAGACCAACTAGAAACCGGGATGAATAAAGGGAGGTTCGGAAGCCGTAGGTTCCGAGCGGCGGATTCAAAAGGTGCGCCGCCCGCACCTTTTGTCCTGGAGGGGTCGCGTGCCCTGCACGCGTTGGGGGAGGCAGGAACAGTCTCCCATCGGCCCTATATATTCTTTTTTTAGGAGCATTTTACCCATATGGCTTATTTTATATAATGTGAAATTTTAAGATTGATGGAGATTTCGAAAGAAAATTAAAGATTAATGAGGGAGGTATTTATCTCACGCTCACCGACAAAGACCCCGGCATCCAAAAACTCATTCCCGCCATTTTTAAATCGAAAGTATCTACCGACATTGATTTTAAAATCTGTATAATCCGTTAAATCCTGGTTCAGATAATGTTTCAGGCAATAACAAAAAGCCCCCGAAATAGACCCGAATTCCTGAAGCCGGGAAAGGGTAGGGGGCTAGAAAGAAGGCATGTCCCATGAAATCGATTCTGGAAGAATTATTTTACGGCCATATCTTCCCCTTCGAACGGATCGTTCCCCAAGATCCCGAGTATCGTCCCTTAAACCGAAAAAAATCCGATATCAAGCAAACGTTGCAAAAGAGGCTCCCGGCGGAAGATTACAAGGCGCTGGAAGGGCTTTTGGATTTGGATTGCGACTCAGGCGTGATGGAAGCTTACGCTTCTTTTGCATATGGTTTTAAGCTCGGCGCGCTGGTCATGCTGGAGGTGCTCGGCAATAACGGAGATCTCAAGTAAGGCCCCCATCTCTAAGGCTTACTCAAAAAAACCGCCCTTCCCCCGCTACCGTATGCCGGAGCATGGGAAGGAGCAGGACAAGGTAAAAAATAGGCCAACACGAATCCCTCGCCCGTGAAACGGGAGAGGGCTACTTCTCTGAATGGACAGAGGGGTGAGGGCATAGACCGTCGAAACGCCCAAAGTTTACAAAGGAAAGTAAAAATATGGAATCCGGCTTTGGCATGTTCCCGCTTGTTAACTGGGAACCGTTATGCTATAATATACCAAATTGGTAGTATCCTTGGGAAACGGGGAACTACACAATTCCAAAAATCCTATTTATTTTTTAATGAATTCCGCTTGGATCAATTTGACTGAGACGGGAGAAGAATCGGATATCAATCTTAACTGGGTTTGATAGTACCCTTATCGATTCGTGTCGCCTTCCTGTCCTGCAGGAAGGCTTTTGTTTTTATTTGGGAAATTTAGACCACCGGCTAAAAACCGCAGTTGAGACAAACGCATCTTTCTTCTCTTCATGAAAGAGGGTGTGACATTGGCAAATAAAATAACCGATAGGGACACATAAAAAGGTACTCTAGAATTTACATTAGACCTATCCATTGCTTTTGGTTTGGGATTATTAAAATGATGAGGAGTGAATGTTTATGGCTCAAAAACATTACCGGTTGACGGTTTGGGCAATATTAGCAGTCGCAGGGATAATGGCAATTTTTTTTAACTCAGGATTGGCCGCCGGGGCCAAATCTCCGGGCATCAGGGAAGGCGGTTCCATCGTAGTGTCCATCACCGCCGAACCCGATTTTTTCGACCCTTATTTGGCAACCGCCGCAGCTACCCGGGAGATCCTTTTCAATATCTTTGAAGGGCTGGTGAAACCGGATGAGAAGGGAAACCTTATTCCGGCGCTGGCCGTCAGTTATCAGATTTCCAAGGATGCTTTACAATACACCTTTCAATTAAGGCCGGGGGTTAAGTTTCATAACGGGAAGGGGGTAACGGCCGAAGATGTCAAATACTCCCTGGAAAAAGCCGCCGGAAAAGATACCGGGAAGCCTTATCAACCCGCCCTTTCCAATATTAAGTCCGTCACGGTGAAGAACCCGGCAACGGTTGCAATCACCCTGAACAAACCCGACAGTGATTTGTTGCCTTCCTTTACGGTGGCGATTATTCCCCAAGGTTACCAAGACCAGAATAAAAAACCTGTTGGCACCGGCCCCTTTAAGTTTGTGGAGTATATGCCCCAGCAGCAAGTGATCTTGGCCAAAAACAGCGAATACTGGCAAAAAGGACTGCCGCATTTGGATAAAGTCCTCTTTAAGCTGGCCGCCAACGAAGATGCCGCTTTTTTGCAGTTAAAAGCCGGGACCATTGATTTGGAACCTTACATACCCGTTGATAAAGTCGAACAACTCACCGGGAGTTATAACGTACTGAAGGGTAACTACAATTTAGTGCAGTTGCTGGCCTTAAATAATGCCAGAAAGCCGTACAATGATGTCCGGGTGCGTAAGGCGTTAAGTTATGCCGTTGACACCCAAAAGATTATCGATGCGGTCACTTATGGCCAGGGGACCCGGTTGGGTTCGGCCGTATTTCCCGGATTTAAAAAGTATTATCAACCCGGTCTGGAAAACACCTATAAAACCGACATTAAGAAGGCCAAGGAATTGTTAAGCCAGGCGGGACTGGCCGCCGGATTTGAAACCACGATTACGGTTCCGGCCAATTATAAGACCCATGTCGATACGGCTCAGGTTATCGTGGAGCAGTTAAAGAAAATTAACGTCAGAGCCACCATTAAACAGGTAGAATGGGGGGTGTGGCTCGAGCAGGTTTATAAAAACCGCCAATTTGACTCCACCGTGATTGCCTTGGATGCCGCCATTTTGTCGCCCCAAAGTTTGCTGGGAAGGTATCGGTCCAAGGAGGCCACCAATTTCATTAATTACAACAATCCCACATATGACCGGATTATGGCCAAAGCGGTGAATACCACCGATGAATCCCTGAAGATAAAGTACTATAAAGAGTTGCAAAGGATTTTGACCCAGGACGCGGCGTCCGTATTTATCCAGGATCCGTCGAAAAATGTATTGCTGAAAAAGAACCTCGCCGGTTATAAGTCCTATCCCCTTTATGTACTGGATCTGGCGTCGATTTATTATATCCGATAAGTGTCGAACGGCTGAAGGTGAATGGGATGCGGTATTGGACGCGCAGAGCGCTTACATTATTGATAACTTTGATGTTGGTATCGGTGATTGCTTTTTTGGCTTTCAATTTGATTCCCGGGGATCCCGCAACCATTATGCTGGGCACCGAGGCCTCACCGCAAAAGATTGAGGCATTGCGGGAGCAATTGGGGCTTAACGACCCTCTCGGGACGCGATATATTCACTGGATTGCCAGTCTCGCCCGGGGGGATTTGGGGCAGTCCATCCGGTTTTCTTTACCGGTGAAGGATTTACTCATGAGCCGGATTCCGGTTACTTTATGGTTGACTGTCCTATCCTTCCTGATGATTGCGGTTCTTGGGATCCCGCTGGGCGTTTATTCGGCTAAAAAAGAAGGCGGACCCCTGGATACAGTCATCAATGTGTTGGGCCCAATCAGTATGTCGATGCCTTCTTTCTTTCTGGGTATGCTTTTGATGCTGGTTTTCGGCATCTTGCTCAAGTGGTTCGCGCCCGGCAATTATATTGATTACCACCAGAATTACGGCGGATTCTTGAAGTACATGCTTTTTCCGGCTCTGTCCATTGCTTTGCCAAAAGGCGCGGTTGTGGTCAAGTTTTTGCGGGTTGCGGTGATTGGGCAAATGAATTTGGACTATGTGCGGACTGCTTATAGCAAAGGCACGAAAGAAAACGCCGTGCTTTACCGCCATGTGCTAAAAAATGCCGTGATTCCGGTGATTACTCTGATGGGAATGATTATCGCGGATATTATCGCCGGCAGCATTATCATCGAGCAACTTTTCGCGGTGCCGGGGATCGGCAGTCTGTTGATAGTGGGCATCGCGGCCAGGGATTTCCCTTTGGTGCAGACCATCGTGATGATGATGGCTTTCATGACGGTAATGATCAACTTTTTGGTTGATCTTTTATACCGGGCCATTGACCCCCGGATTCGACCAACCTAAATGAATGGTGAGGGGAAATATGAAGAAGCGGCTGGATTGGAATTTAAGGATAGGTTTCGGTTTAAGCGCGGTCATCATTTTGATGATGGCCGTCGGCTTTGTATATACCCCTTATGATCCCAATGAAATGAATATCGCGGAACGGTTTCAAGCCCCCGGATTTCACCATCTGTGCGGAACCGACAATTTCGGCCGGGATATCTTCAGCCGGATTATGGGGGGCGCGAAGACGACTTTTTGGGTTGCCCTTTTCACGGTGGGCTTCGGCGCCGCATTCGGGGTGGTCTTGGGCGCCTTTGCGGGATATCGCGGCGGATGGCGGGATGAAGTTGTCATGCGTTTGAGCGATGCCTTGACGGCCTTTCCCGGAGTTTTGCTGGCGCTGGTCTTCGTTACCGTTTTGGGGCAGGGGAAATACCCTATGGCGTTGGCCTTGGGATTGATTTTCATTCCCAGTTTCGCCCGGATAACCCGCAGCGGTTTCCTGCAGATCAAGGAAGAAGAATTTGTGAAAAGCGCCCGGGTTTTTGGAGCCGGGTCGCTGCGGATTATGTTTGTCCATATTTTGCCCAATATTTATCCTTCGTTGCTTTCCGCCGTTACCGTCGGTTTCTCCAATGCGATTTTGGCCGAGGCGGTGATGAGTTTTTTGGGATTCGGGATTCAGCCGCCCGATCCCAGCTTGGGGCGGATGCTTTCCGAAGCGCAGGCTTATTTGTTTAATGCTCCCTGGTATGCCCTGGCGCCGGGATTGATGATCGTCATCACCGTGCTGGGTTTGAACTTTATCGGCGAAGGGCTTCGGAAATTATACGGATAAAAAGTTCTCCGGAATCAATCCGTGAAGGTCAAAAAAGGGGTAATCCAATGTCTGAGACTCTGTTGCGAGTCAATCATTTATCAGTCGGCGTGCAAATGGGAAAGGGAATCTTTCATGCAGTCGGTGATATCTCATTTCAAATAAACCGGGGTGAAATCCTGGGCCTGATTGGGGAATCGGGATGCGGCAAAAGTTTGACGGCTTTGGCCATTGCCGGGCTGTTGCCCCCAAAAACAGTCTCCATCAGCGCAGGAGAAATTATTTATGGCGGGGTGGACTTGAGGAAATTGACCAGGGAAGAGATGCGAAAAATCCAGGGCCGGGAAATAGCCATGGTGTTTCAAGAGCCGATGACCGCTTTCAACCCCTTGTTGCCCATCGGGAAACAGATTGGCGAAAGTCTAAAAAATCACTTTGCATTGCCTGCCTCCCAAGTGAAAGCGGAGGTCCTGCGAGTCCTGGGGAAAGTGGGATTGCCCGCTTCCGAGGACTTTTATTACCGTTATCCCCACCAACTTTCGGGCGGAATGCGACAACGGGCCATGATTGCCATGGCCGTTATCTGCCAACCCGGATTGGTAATTGCCGACGAACCCACCACTGCGCTGGATGTAACCATTCAGGCGCAAATTATCGAACTGCTTAAAGAAATCAACCGGCAGACGGAGACTACGATCTTATTTATTTCCCATGATTTGGGGATTGTGAGCGGATTTTGCGACCGGGTGGCCGTTATTTATGGCGGGAATATCGTTGAAGAAGGCAATGTCCCCGATCTATTCTTCCACCCGGTTCATGAATATACCAAGGGGCTGCTCGGAGCCATTCCCGGTCGGGAAAAACGCGGCCAAAAGTTGGCCAACATTCCCGGCAGGATTCCGCCTCTTACCGAAGAAAAATCCGGTTGTCCTTTTGCCCCCCGTTGCGCCAAAGCGGTAGCCCGCTGTTTTTTGGAAAAACCACCCTTGGTTTCATTAAGGTCCGGCCAGCGGGTTTACTGTCATCTGGCAGGGAAGGAGAGTGAAACGGAATATGCCCGAATCTGAAGGAATGCCGTTATCTCCGGCTGATGAAATATCCGGAGATATTGCAACGCCGCTGCGAGAAAAGGCTTCTGAAAATGCTAATCTTTTGGAGATACGCCATCTCCAAAAGACATATCATAACCAGGCGGTCAATTTTTTTGAAAAGGGCACAGCCATTGAGGCGTTGGATGATGTTTCATTCACTATACGGCAGGGAGAGATCTTCGGCCTGGTGGGGGAGAGCGGCTGCGGCAAGTCGACGCTGGGCCGGGCGATTTTGGGGCTGGTCCCGGAGGTGCGGGGAGAAATTTTGATAGAGGGTAACAAGGTCAGCGGTATTCAAAATCTCAGCCAAAAAGTGCAGATTGTTTTTCAAGACCCCCTAAGCGCCTTGAATCCCAGAAAAAAGATCGGCTGGATTCTGGAAGAGCCTTTAAAGATCCACAAATTAGGCGATAAAGCCGCCAGAATCAAGCGGGTTAACGAGGTTTTGAATTGGATCGGCCTTGATGAGAGCTTTCGGGAGCGTTATCCCAGGGAGCTCAGCGGCGGCCAGCGGCAGAGAATCGGCATCGGCTGCGCCCTGATGTTAAATCCCAAACTGATTGTGGCCGACGAACCCGTTTCCGCCCTGGATGTCTCGGTGCAAGCCCAAATCCTGAATTTATTCCTTGATTTGCACCACCAACTGAACCTGGCTTATCTTTTCATTTCCCACAACTTAAATGTGGTTTATTACCTGTGCGACCGGGTGGCGGTGATGTATGCGGGCAAAATTGTCGAACTGGCTCCGGTGGATCAGCTTTATGATCATCCGTTGCATCCTTACACCAGAGTTTTACTGGATGCCATTCCCAAGGTGGGGGTGGAGCCGTTGAAACCGGTTCCGATTGGGGGGGAGGCCCCGGATTTGGCAAACACTATCCGGGGGTGCGCTTTCTATCCGCGATGTCCCAATGCCGCAGAGATTTGCGGGATAGAGTCAGCGGAGTTATTGCCTGTCCCGAGCCAAGGGGATCATTGGCTGCGTTGCCATGGGATAAGAAAATGAACCCCCGGCCATCGTTTTATTCCTTCCGATGACTCATCTGAGATAAACTATTTGAAAAATACCGCCGAATACCAGTTTTGAGTTTCTCCCGGATCCTTAAGGGCTTCAATGGGCAGGTTAAACCGGCGGACTGTTTTGAAAACATCAATGCCGACGCTGTGAAAAGCGGGTCTGGCTTTTTTAGGATTGACACAGGGTTTATCCTTTAAACCGGCGCATTCATTACACAAAGCGCAATCGCTCAGGGAAAACGCAAAATAATAACCATCGGTAAAGGCGCGGCTTTCCAAGGCAAAAGATACTTCCTGGGAAGTTTTTTTGTTGGTGGAATGGATAATGATTCCCCAAGAATACTCGGAAAAGATTTGCTTATACTCCCATGGCATCAGAGAACCGGGACGGGATGGGCAGGTATGACCTTTGCCCCAGTCGCTGCAACCAAACATACACTTCAGAATGGTCCGGGAATCAAATGCAATATCGGTAATATTAAAAAGCACAGCGTGGTCGGCGCCGAGTTGAATTGCCAAATCGCAATATTCGTTTGGTTGCATACCCTCACACCTCTTGAAATTTTTGTAATTCGATTATATCACAGCGCCGTCCATATGGCTATTTATTCCATGTTGTATGACAAAAACAAAATTACTTCGACATATTTCCTTTTACCAGGTAAAGAATATTATGGAATAAATCATTCTTTCAAGGGTTGACTGCTGCATATAAAGACGGTCTTATTTGACGTACAAGGAGGTGGCAAGTTTGATTCAATTGGATCAACAGAATTTTCAGAGAGAAGTATTAAGGTCCAGCCTACCCGTATTAGTGGATTTCTGGGCTCCTTGGTGTGGCCCGTGTAAAAGACTTGGACCTTTTATTGAGGAGATGGCTGATGAATTTTCAGGTAGAATACGGGTCGGAAAGGTTAATATTGATGATAATCCGGAGTTAACTCAAAAATATAAAATTATGAGCATCCCGACGATTTGTTTATTTAAAAATGGTAAGCCGGTTAGTCGTTTGGTGGGGTTTCGGACCAAAGATAAAATAATATCTGAAATGAGGAGATATATTGGGTAAAGACGAATTTTCGGCAAACTCTTTCGATGGAAGAATCATTGTGGCCAAGGTGGTATTTTATTGATAAATCATAAGATTCAATCAAAAGGGTAATCGAGCTGTAGCCGGATATCTTTGCCTCGGTATCCGGTATTTTTATTCCCGCAGTAAATTTTTTTGCCATTTTTGCAATAAGAGAGCCTGACTTATTCCTTGTTAATTGGAATGCATTCATATTTTTCCCGTTTTTTTCGGTTTATGAATCATTTGATGTGAAATATATGTTATATATTTTAAGTATTTTTAGTTGATTTTATAAAAAGATCGGAATATAATGAGTAAGAAGTTTGGTTATGTTTTGTTGTGTTTGTTTTTGTTTGTGTGCCATCAAATATATGACATATTCATAACAACAAATAGCCTGCGGCGGGGTTACTTTTAAAGGAGTGGATTCCATGACCTATATCGCGGATGAGACATTGGAGAAAATTTTAAAAGAGGATGTTCCATACCTTGATTTGACGACTCACATTATGGGTATCGGAGAACAGCGGGGCCGGATCCGTTACTTTGGACGGGAGGAGATGGTACTGTGCGGTTCGGAGGAAGCGGCGCGAATCGCCGGGAAATTGCGGCTGGATGTGATTAAAATGCTGCCGTCCGGAACAAAGACTGCGCCCAATGAAGTGTTTTTTGAAGCGCAGGGAACGGCCGATCATTTGCATATGTTTTGGAAAGCGGTGATGAATATCTTTGAATATTGTTCCGGGATAGCCACCCGTACCCGCAAACTTGTGGACCAAGCGGCGAAAGGAAATCCCCATATCAGTATCGTCAGCACCCGCAAGAATTTTCCCGGAACCAAAGAACTCTCCATTAAAGCGGTTTTGTGCGGCGGCGGCCTGCCGCACCGGCTCGGATTGTCGGAGACTGTTTTAATATTTAAACAGCACCGCAATTTTATCGGCGATGAGGAACAATTTTTGAAACTGGTGCCGGCGTTAAAGGCGAAAGCGTGCGAAAAGAAAATCCTGGCGGAAGCGGAATCGGTTGAGGAAGCGATCCGGTTTTGCAAAGCGGGAATTGACGGAGTCCAATTTGATAAGATTGCCGCCGTGGATTTGCAACGGTACGTTCAAACATTGCGGGCGATCAATCCTAAGCTGGTGATTTTAGCCGCCGGCGGCATTCAGGAAAATAATATTGAAGAGTACGCCAAAACCGGTATTGATGCGATTGTGACGACTGCGGTCTATTTTGGAAAACCGGCCGACATCGGTTGCCGGATGGAGATGGACAAGTAGGTTGATAAAATATGGAGGTGTTTTTAATGTTTCAATTTCTAAAAAACTCGCGAATGGCAGCTTGGGTCGTGATACTGATAGCCTTGTTTGCTTGCGGCGGCGTTGTGGCGGATACATCGAAGCCAATTTTATTTGCTTATGTGGGGGCGGGTATTAAAGATCCTGTCACGGAGCTGGGCGCGATTTATGAACAAAAGACCGGTATAAAAATAGAGATGACCTTTAACAATGTGGGCGGTTTATACAGTCAAGTGGAGTTAAGTAAAAAAGGGGACATTTTTATTCCCGGAGGTATGCCGTTTTTGGCCAAGGCAAAACAAGCAGGATATATCTTGGCAATGGCCGGACCCCTTGCTTACCACGTCCCGGTAATTATCACTCCCAAGGGAAATCCGGCGAAAATTTCCGGTGTCGCGGATCTTGCCAAGCCGGGAGTGAAGTTGGTGCTGCCGGATACCAAAGCCACCGCCATCGGAGCTTCGGCATACAAAGTATTTAATAAACTGGGAATCAGCGGTGAGGTTGAAAAAAACACTTTGGCATTGATGGAAACACCGATGAAAGTTACCGCCGCTCTACTCATGGGCCAAGGGGACGCCGGAATTGTCGAATACAGTGACGCCATGAAAAACAAAGCGAAGTTGGAAATGGTTATGATTGATCCGTCCCTGAATGCAATCGATGAAATTCCCTGCGCTGTACTTAGCTTTACCACGCAAAAAGATGCGGCCAAGGCGTTTATGGAATTTGCCAAAACCGAAGGCCCGGCAGTGTTTGAAAAATATGGGTTCAAAATTCAGCTTTAACTGGAGAACTTTCGGGGGGATTCGACGTTTATCCCTCCATTGGCTGCAAATGTTATTTTGGCTGGTATTTGCCGCCGTAATTGTTTTTTTTGGTCTGGTTTTTATGGGGATGTTTTTATATGGGGCCCCAGATTCATACTGGGCGCTGTTTCAAAATCCTGAATTCCGGTTTGCTTTGGAATTTACCTTTAAAACAACGTTCATAGCAACTGCCGTGGCGGTGGGAACTGCTTTGCCGTGTAGTTATATTCTGGCCCGTTATTCGTTCCCGGGGAAAGTTATTGTAGATACATTATTGGATTTGCCGTTGATCTTGCCTCCGCTTGTCTCGGGAATGGCGTTATTGATTCTGTTTGGCCCGATTTTAGGTCAAAAGCTGGCGCGGATTGGAATCAACATCGTTTTTACGGCCTGGGGGGTGATTATAGCCCTGTGGTTTATTGCTTTTCCGTTTACGGTGAAAACTTTTAAGGAAGCTTTCGCGGCTATTGACCTTCGTTACGAAAAAATAGCCCGTACCCTTGGTTGCTCACCGGCTGAAGTTTTCAAAAGAGTCACTTTACCCATGGCCTGCCGGGGAATAGGAGCAGGAGTTGCTATGACTTGGGCCAGGACTTTAGGAGAGTTTGGAGCCACCGCCATGCTGGCCGGTGTCACCCGGATGAAAACCGAAACCCTGTCGGCGGCCATTTTTTTGAATATGTCCATTGGCGAAATCCGTTTTGCCTTAGCGATTGCGATTATGTTATTTCTCACCGCCATGCTGGTCTTGACGGTTTTTAAAATACTCACCCGCCAGGAGAGACAATGAGCATTCCATTTTTGGAGTTATGCCATATATCCCATGTTGCCGGGTCTTTCCAGATAAAGGATATTAGTTTCCGGCTCTTTTCAGGAGAATATTTGGTTATTGCCGGGATGACCGGTTCCGGAAAGACAATGTTGCTGGAGTTGATTGCCGGTCTCCGATTTGTAACCCACGGCAGGATGCTGCTGAAGGGAAAAGACATTACCGATGTCCCGCCGGAAAGGCGCAACCTTGGTTTTGCTTATCAGGACAGCCTGCTCTATCCTTTTTTAAAGGTGCGGGACAATATTTTATTTGGCGCCCGGGTTAAAGGCATTGCCGATCAGCCCGGGACACTGAAATATATGGCGGAGCTATCGGAAATCATGGGAATAACCCACCTCTGGGAACGCTCACCCTATTTTTTAAGCGGCGGTGAAAAACAGCGAGTTTCATTGGCGCGGGCCCTATTGCTGCGCCCGCCCCTGCTTTTGCTGGATGAACCGCTATCAGCTCTTGATCCGCAGACCAAATTTAATTTGCAGGAATTGCTTCGTTTTATCCACCATAAAGATGACATAACCGTTATCCATGTGACCCATGACCCGAACGAAGCTGTCAGACTGGGAGAACGGCTATTTATAATGGAAAAAGGGGAAATTAGTCAACAGGGACTTCCCGCCGCGATTGTTGGTTAGCCTGCTTGAAATCACTCGTCCGGAATTTAATTTTAGAAAACTAATTCTGGTCAGCGGATTGCCGCTGATTGATAAAAAGTGTCTGGGTAGGTAGGGCAAAGGAAATACCGCGAATTTCCAATTCTTTTTTCAGATTGAAGTTTACCTCTTGCTGGATATCCATATACCGATTGAAATCGCTATCCAAAACGTAATAAGCGGTTTCAAATATTAAAGCAAAATCGCCATATGAAGCAAAATGAGCCCGATCGAAAAGAGTTTTCGGCAAAGTTTCAATGATCTTCCGGACTACCTGTGGAATCTCCCGGAGTTTTTCATCCGGGGTATTGTAAGTCACCCCGAATTTGAACAGCACTCTTCTTTGTTCCATCCGTTTATAATTTCGCACCCGTGAACTGGAAAGATCGGTGTTGGGAAAAACCAGTTGTTCTCCTCCCAAACTACGAATTCGTGTGGTTTTAATGCCGATGTGCTCAACTGTGCCCATAAATTCGCCGACAACGATAAAATCTCCCAACTCAAACGGACGATCAAAAAATATCGTAAAGTAGTTGAACATATCGCCCAATACGGTTTGGGACGCGAGAGCGACAGCGACGCCTCCGATTCCGAGACCGGTCATCAGAGCGGTTATTTTTATGCCGATGTTATCCAGGATGATGATGACCGCTAAGGTCCAGATGATTAGCTGGATTACCGGCATAATTACTTTAATGAGTTGTTGTTTTGATAAGTCCAGGATTTTTCGTTTGAAAAAGAAATTCTTGATACTGTAATCCAAAATGGATAATAAAAGTCTTACCCCGATCACAATGATCAATATTAATCCGGCGATATCGAACCATTTATTGAAAATCGGTTTTAATTGTAGTGTTTGGATGCTGATATAAATAAGTCCAAAATAAACTAATGGCAGCATCCGTTTTTCAATGATTTTTATAATAAAATCATCCAGCGTCGCTTCGGTTCGTTGGGCCCATTTTTTAAAACGGTTCAATATAATTCGTTTCAGGATCCGGATGATAATAATCCCCAAAATAACGATAGCCACCGCGATAAGATAATCCGAGACCGTATTGTGAAAGACTGTTTGATGAAGAAATTGATTGATCATCAAATGCTCCTTTCTTCCAATAAAGTTTTTGATTCGTGAATCTCATTCACCAATCTACGGATTATTTCTTTTCTTCGCTTCTTTCCGGATTTCCTGCATTAATTTTTTCCAAATATTAGGTTGGAGGAATCCAAAAACAAACGGTTCAGGCGGTCAAGCACAGAGAGAACAGGAAGATCAAAAAAAAACCACTGCCAGTGAAATACTGGTAATTGTTTCCGGCCTATCATGGGGATAAATTAAGAGTAATAGCGGTACCAGGATAAATCCTCCCCCGGCGCCAATCAAGGTTCCAAAGGTACCTACAAAAAATCCCAACGGGATTAACCATAAAAAGGGAATTAATTTTTTTATCGGTTCTTACAAAATGCTTGTCTGAAAATTGGAATCGCGTTGGAGGAATTTCTCGTTTTCAATTGATTTTGGAGTGATGGGAAGAGGAACTGATGGCAAAACTAAGGGAATGGATCAAGCCGGCTTTACTTTAACTGGATTTAGTTACAAATCATTCGATGACCGCAAACCGGGCATTTTACCAGTGGACAAACATCTCCGCCTTTATGGGGAATCGTTTTGCCGCAAGATGGACAAACGAGTTTCGTTATTTTATGCTCCATCATATTCACCTTTCCATGGGGTTTCTTAATGCTTTATTGTATTTCATGAACATCAAGTTGGTTCCATAGAATGAAGGGGACTTCTCAGATCGCCCGGGAAGATCGAAGAAATCTCTCTGAAAACAAATCGGCGTAACCTGGGAACCTTAGAAGCAGATTATCCCGGGAGCATGTTGAAAAAGGCGAATTGCTGAAGAATGAATCATAACAGGCAGCTATCGATCAATTGGCGGAGGGGATCGGTCAGATATTTATTGCAGTGATAAATAATATGAAATTTGCGTTTAAACTCCATGCCGTCAATCTTGACAATATGAAGATCTCCGTCGGCAACCTCCTTGCTAACCAGCATTTGGGAGATTATGGTCACGCCGATTCCGGCCATAACGGCATTTTTTATACCTTCCGCATTATTACAAACCCAAGTAACCTCCCAGGGAATCCCGTGAGAGTTCATGACGCTGACGAACAGTTCCCGGGTGCCGCTTCCTTCCTCCCGTACAATAAATGCCAGGCTCGAAAGGTCTTTTTTTTCGATAATCGGCTTGCTATAAAGCGGATGCGACTTTCCACAGACCAAAACCAATTGATCATCCATAAATGGAGTGGCCACGATATTCGGATGGTGGATATTTCCTTCCACCAATCCTAAATCCAGATCATTGGCGCAAATTTGATTTTCAATAACACTCGTATTATCGACCACTGCCTTAATCTGGATTTCCGGGTGTAGTCCGGCAAAATTTTTCGTAATGGCGCTTAACAGGCAAGCACCCACGGTTACGCTTGCTCCGATACGAATCCCATGGGTTATCCCGGACCCCCGTAATCTTTCCTCCATCTCATAAAATGAAAAAAGAATATGCCGCGCATAATCTTGCAATAGCCGGCCGGATTCGGTAATATAGAGCTTTTTGGAGAAACGTTCGAATAAACGGACGCCAAAATCCTGCTCGATATTGGCAATGACTTGACTGACCGACGGCTGTGAAATACGGAGCCGTTCGGCTGCTGCCGTAATATTGTTGGTATCACAAACAGCGGAGAAAATTTCCAAATCCCGTAGAGTCATAGGTTTACTCCAATACATAGGTTTTTGATTATGAAGTTTATAACTATAATAGTATTTTACATATATATTCCTTTCAATTATTATAAACATTGTTCAATTAAATTACAACAGGAGTGAAAACATGGAACTTCAGACCCATCAATCATCAACCAACGTCCGAACTGTTTTTGGATGGATACTCATTTTGGTATTGGTCCTTGGCTACATAGCCATTTTACTTTCTAATTTACCCGGACTGAAAATTGCCGGGCCGATGATTATCGGAATTTTTATCGGATTAATCTTAAACCTGATCCTGGGCACCCGAACAGCCTGGAACCAGGGGCTTGATTTTACGGCTAAGTACTATTTGCGCGCCGGTATTATTTTGATGGGATTCCGTCTTAATATTATGGATATCCTGCACGGCGGCATCCACATTATGATCGCCGACATCTTGATGATCACTTTCACCCTTTGCGTGATGTTTTATTTAAGCCGTAAACTCGGTGTGGATGAACAAACCGGTTTTCTGGTTTCGGTGGGAACGGCCGTCTGTGGCGCTGCTGCGATTATGGCTGCGGCAAGCGTCAATAAAGCCAGCAAAGCTAAACAGGGTGTTTGCGTATCCATCGTTGCCATTCTTGGAACTATCTTTGCCACCGGCTATATCTTTCTTACTCCGGTATTACTCCATTTTATGAACATGCATCAGCTCAGCGGGATTATCGGAGTATCCTTGGAGGAAATAGCCCATGTTGTAGCGGCCGGTTCGGTGCTTCCGGCGGCATATGCCAATAATGCGCTGATCACAAAGCTTGGACGAGTTATTTTACTTGTCTTGGTTATTTTGGCGCTTGATTTGATGATGAACATCGAAGAACGTAAAAAAAGCGGGGGCCGTGTAAAAGTACAGTTTCCCTTGTTCGTTCTAGGATTCCTGGGAGTTAGCGTTCTCAATTCAATAGGAATCGTCCCCAAGACGATAGTCACCGGATTGCTTTATATTAGCCAGTTATTGCTGGCGGCCTCGATGATCGCCATTGGTCTCAACCTCAAAATGGCCGATTTTCGTAAAGAAGGATTCCGCCCCATTCTGCTGGGCATCATCGGATTTGCTTGTATTTTTATTTTGACGCCGCTTTTTCTGTATCTGTTTAAATAATAAAGTCGCCTCCATTGCCGCCCGAGAAACCATCCCCTGTCAAGTGCTGATGGAGGAAAAGATGGGCTGTGGCGTAGGAGCTTGCCATGTCTGCGTATGTAAAACAAAGCAACCGGACGGAAGCACCATCCCATCAAGGATTTGTTCTGATGGACCCATCTTTGATGCCGAAAGGGTGGTGTTTTAGATGCCGGATCTGAAAGTTAACATCGCCGGAGTGGAGTTTAAAAACCCAATCATTGTTGCCAGCGGGTTTTATGGATACAGCCAGGAATATCAAAGGTTTTATCCTTTGAGCCGGTTGGGGGGTGTAACCCTCAACGGTACGACGTTCGGAGCCAAAGAAGGAAGCCCCACGCCCCGAATTGCCGAAGCGCCCTCGGGCGTATTAAGCAATACCGGCATGCCGAATCCGGGCGTTCTGGCCGCCGGAACTGCCTTGGATTTTTCCAAAATTGCCGGGGCAGTCTTGGATAGTTGCGTGGACATGATTGAAGCCAATCTGGCGGCGGCCAATATGGAAAATGGCGGGATTCCTTTTGGCGCCGATGCGAAAAGTATCGAATCCGCCGTAAAAAATATCAGGCTGATCTGCAAGAAAAAATTAATTGTGAAACTGCCGCCCAATTTGACTCAAGTTGCGGAGCTTGCCAAAGCGGTCGAAGGAGCGGGCGCCGATGCCCTTTCCTTAATCGGCACTGTTTTTGGCATGCGCATTGATGTGAAAACGAGGCGGCCTATCGGGTCCGGCCATTTTTCCCCTTGCTTTACGAATGGTCTGGCAAGCGGGTAATGCCGTAAAAATACCCGTAATCGGGATTGGTGGTGTCAGCCGCTGGCAGGATGCAGCCGAAATGTTTTGCAGGGGCTAAAGCCGTGGAAGTTGGGTCGGCTCTGTTTCCCGATCCCATGGCTCCGGTGCGGATTATCGATGGGTTGGCCGTTTATTTAGGGGATAACAATTTAAACAGTGTTTCCCAACTATCCGGTAAAATGGAATGCTGGTAAAGAATGAAAAGACTGTCTCCATTGCTTTTCCGAGACAGTCTTTTTAGCGTACTGGTTCGTGCAATCGCGGGTTAAAATCTATTGTCAGTTGAGATACTTTTTAAAATTTCAAGGAGTTCTCTATCACTAAGGCCTCAGCCCCGACTGGGATTGCCTGTTCTCCAAAGAAGCCATGAAAAAAACAAAACATTTTCCTCCACCAAATTCCAAGCAGGATTATGATGCCTGTTACGGAATATGTCTATAGATCTCATCAGCATATTCCGCGGCATTGGAATGAAATGCATTTTGATTCGCACACCGAATCATCATAACTTTTCACCGGTTCATAATTGTTATTCCCACAAGATTGCTGTCTCCATTGTGATACTGGTAAATATGGGTTGTAGATTTACAGTAGGTAACCGGTAAAAATTGAGGTTGTTTGAAGTTTAAGGATTTGTTACTAAACAGGATTCTAGGGGATTTTGTCGAAATATAAAACTCTTCGCAGGCCAGTGACTAGTAGGGCGTATCGTAAATAAATAGTAATCAGAAATGGGGAAGATACGCTCTACTTAAGTAAAACGTTCACAATCAATGAGTAGTTATTTAGAGAACGTTTTACTAGAGAATCGAACAGCAAAGAAATTGACTGACAATCGTGAAAGAGGAGTATGCAATGAACTCAATTGATGAGTTAGGGAAAAAGTTTCAGATCGTTCCTGTGGGACCACTCGGAATAATTGCATTAGACGGAAGTAAGGAACTTGTAGGTTTAATCAATGATTTTATATTGCGACGACGTTTGGAATTTATCCAAAAAAACGCGGACAGCCTTCCTTTCGTGGGTTTTATTCGAGATTCATTCCTCGTTAATTGCAATTGCACCCGTTTTGCAAATGGTGAAGGCAAAGCACAGCTGTGTGCGACGGTTCGTGGTTACGATATTTATATCATTGCCGATGTCGGTAACTATAACTGTAAATATAATCTTTTCGGGATGGAACACCCCATGAGTCCGGATGACCACTTCCAGGACATTAAACGGACAATTGCGGCGATTGCGGGTAAGGCAAAACATCTTACGGTTATCATGCCGATGCTTTACGAGGGGCGCCAACATAAGAGACAATCCCGGGAGTCGCTGGATTGTGCGATTGCATTGCAAGAGTTAGCTAATTTAGGTGTCGATAATATCATTACTTTTGACGCTCATGATCCCAGAGTGAATAATGCGGTGCCGTTAAAAAGTTTTGAGAACCTCCATTCTTCCTATCAGATTATCAAAGCCCTGTTGAAAACCGAAAAGGACTTGGAAATCAATAAATCCAAGATGTTAGTGGTCAGCCCGGATGAAGGGGCCATGGAACGCGCTTTATATTACGCAAGCATTCTTGGCCTTGATTTAAGTCTTTTTTATAAAAGACGTGATTACAGCAGGGTTGTAAACGGTAAAAATCCTATTGCGAAACATGAATTCTTGGGTGATGATGTTACCGGTAAAGATGTATTGATTATTGATGATATGCTGTCATCCGGGGAATCAATTTTAGACATTGCCCGAGAACTCAAAAAAAGGAAAGCCAACCGGATCTTTATCGCTGTTACTTTTGCCTTATTTACCGAAGGAATCGAAGAGTTTGAAGAGTGTTACAAGCAGGGGATTTTTAACCGGCTTTATGGTACCAACTTGACCTATCGCCGGGAAGAATTGCTTCAAAAATCCTGGTATGTGGATGTGAATATGTCTGAGTTTTTAGCCCATTTAATTGATATGCTGAATTTGGATCAATCCATTAGTTCTTTGTTTAATCCTTCGGAAAAGATTCATAAACTGTTGACTAATTATCGTGCCCAACAGACGCAACAGCAGTGAATGGAATATCGCGCTAAATATTAAGAAAGCCGCGGCAAGACCGTGGCTTTCTTAATATTTATGACATTACTCCTACAGTTTGGGTCGATACGTTTTACAAAAAAAGATATTCAAATTTCCCCGGTGTTCAATCAATCAGAATTCACGTTTAACTTGCTCCAGGCAATTGAAACAAACATTTTTTCCGGAAATCATCTTACCCCCACCCATATCACCGCACAAAATACAGCCGGGTGTATACTTTTTTAGAACAATCGATGTATTCTCTTCATCAACGAAAATTTCCAACGGTTCTTTAATGGCAATATAGAGCTGTTCTCTTGTTTCTTTGGGAATAACGATCCGGCCTAGGTCATCTAGTTTACGAACAATTCCTGTTGTTTTCATGGCCCCTCACTTATCTTTGTGGATTTTCTTAGAATTAATTTTTAGTTTCTTTTTTTTCAAGCCAAATCCTGCTGCTGATTTTTTCGTTAACATTAACTTTAGGTAAAAAAAGCCAGGAATTGTTCATATCTCAGCGAAATATATCAGGGATTGTCCTTGATAATTCAGATCACGCCATTTTTGTTAGCTTTTCAAAGATAATCAATAAAATCCATCAAAGGAGGCATATGGGAAAATGATCCGTAAGGTATATATATCTGGGCTTGGCGCGATTGGAAGCGCTTATGCCAGCAGGTTATATGATTATAGTCCCGACATCATAACGGTGATTGCCGATTCGGCGCGGGTTAAAAAGTATCAAAAAAACGGTGTAACGGTTAATGGTAAGGCCTATCCTTTTCGATACTGTGAGCCGGGAACTTCGACGGAGACTGCGGACCTAATCTTGATTGCAGTCAAACAGCACCATCTTGAGCAGTGTATCAAAGATATCGAGGGTTTTGTTGGAGAAGGTACGGTTATTCTTTCCTTGCTCAATGGGATTACCAGTGAAGAAAAAATTGGCCAAAGATGTGGTCGGGATAAACTGCTTTTATCTTTTGTAGTGGGTACCGATGCGGTTCGTGAAGGGACTTATACTCATTTTTCAAATATTGGGAAAATTGTATTCGGCGAGGCCCAAAATACAAATTATTCTCCAAAAGTTAAGGCGGTGCAAGAATTATTTGACCATGCCCAAATCCCTTACAGCATCCCGGAAGATATGCAACGCGAACTTTGGTGGAAGTTTATGATGAATGTTGGTGTTAACCAAATTTCGGCCATATTAAGGGCCCCTTACGGGACCTTTCAAAAAATCGGCGAAGCCCGCGAGTTGATGGAGATGGCATCCAGAGAAGTTCTCTCTTTGGCTGAAAAAAAAGGAATTCAGCTCGTCCCGGAGGATATTCAAAGATATATTGCCGTGCTGGACACCTTATCCCCTGATGGGAAAACATCAATGTTACAAGATATTGAAGCCGGGCGTAAAACGGAAGTAGAGATTTTTGCGGGGACAGTTAATGCTCTCGGCAGCGAATACGGCGTGGCAACTCCGGTAAATCAGGTGTTGTACCGAATGATACGGACCTTAGAGTTGCAATGTAAAGAGTAAATGAAACGCCCTCCGAATTTTAAATTCACGGAGGGCGTTTTATTTGGCAATGCTCGTGGATAATACGGATAAAATGAATTGCCTTCGATACGAAAAATTGGCTTAAATTGTAATATTTGAGGATAAAAAATTTGACAAAATACGATACTATATATAAATACATTTGACGGTGGGTGTCCCGCCCACTTTGAAATTAAAAAAAAGGAGGTGAAAGCGCTTGGACGCGAAAATATGAGCTTAACACCAATTGGATTACAAATTCGCCCAGTCACCGGAGAAGATTATGATGATGTATATCGTCTGTACCGCCAACTTACCCATACGGTCCAGTATTGTAACGAGAATGATTACGACAGAATATTTAAGAGCTTTATGAACTCGAATGAACGGGAGGCATTTGTGGCCACAGTTCATAATCGGGTTATCGGTTTTGTGACGTTATATTATTTAGATGTATTCCATCATTGTGGACAAATTGCCAGCATTCAGGAGTTGGTGGTAACGGAAGAATTTCGTGGGCGAGGCGTTGGGAAGGCGCTGGTCGGATTTGTAAAAAAGAAGACGACAGAGCGACATTGCCGTGGTTTGGAAGTCGCCACAGATATGTGGCAGGGCGGGGCCAAAACATTTTATAAAAAATGCGGTTTTCGGGGAAGAACTTTAATGATTGCCAATTAATCATGAAAACGAGGACACATGACAGTCGGTAATCGATGCTAGCTCATTTGAGCTAGTAAAACGTTCTCTAAATAACGATTCAATGATTGTGAACGTTTTACTTAAGTAGAGCGTATCTTCCTCATTTCTGATTGCCATTTATTTACGATACGTTCTACTAGTTTTTTTGGAATCTATTGAGAGATGTGCATCTTAAATTAATGTAAAAAAATTCTCCATATAAAAATCAATGGATAGCGCGTTTTTTAAATCATCCGACAAAATGGAAAAGATTGACGAAATAATACAAAAATAGTATTCTATTATTTATGCGATACTCGGAAGAAGAAATTTTAAAAGTTCAAATTGATTGTCAAAAAAAGAAAATGTACAGCTTGTCGGAAAAATACGGACTCTCATCACCGGAGGTTCTTGAACAGAGTTTGGTAGTGGATGCTTTAATCAATCAAGTCATGAGATTGGGGCTAAATTGCACGAAAAGTCTTCCGATAGCTTTTTCGACCCCAATCTTAAGGACAAGGGCGTAAAATTCATAAGACTACTCCGGTTATCCGGAGTTTTTTTTATTATCTAAAGAGATTTTTTCCTCTTCGGGCCTTCTACAAAGGTATAGCAAACATTTGAAACTAAAAAAACGAAGCCACCCCTTCTAGTTTTTGCGATCCGATAAAGCCTTCCTCGAATTAGAATATACAATCATTATACAGTGGTATTCTCTTCAAAGCCATAAATTGCAGGATTTTTAATCTGGAATGTATAAATAATTGTTGAAATCGAATCATCTTGAAGGAAGAAGTGGGCAACAAATCACAAATAACTCACTTTTACACTGATATCTTAAGTATACCGGAGGTTAAAATGGAAGTCCCCGAAGAAATTCAAACGCGTTTGGAACAACTGAAACGAGAAATCGAACATCATAATTATTTGTATTATGTAGAAGACCAGCCCGAAATTACCGATTATGAATATGACGCTTTGATGCGGGAACTGATTAACCTTGAGAAGGAATATCCGCATTTACAGTCCATAGATTCCCCAAGCCAGCGGGTGGGAGGGAAGCCGCTGACGATGTTTGATTCGGTCAAACACCAAGTTCCCTTATTAAGCCTTGATAATACTTTTAGCGCCGAAGAATTGAGAGCGTTTGACCAACGGGTCAAGAAAAGTTTAAACACAAATTCTGAAATCCAATATGTAGCTGAACTAAAAATTGATGGCTTAACGGTAGCTCTTACCTACGAGAACGGTTTATTAATTCAGGCTGCAACCCGGGGTGATGGGAGCATCGGTGAAGATGTGACCGCTAATGTCAAAACGATTAAGTCGATCCCGCTTAGACTGGCAAATGGAAGTGGGATAAATTTGGGCGTCCGGGGTGAAGTTTATATCAAAAAAGACGATTTTGAAAAGTTAAACCGGGAACGTGAGCGCTTGGGAGAAGTTTTATTCGCCAATCCCAGAAACATTGCGGCTGGCTCCCTCAGGCAGCTTGACCCCAAGATCAGCGCCAGCCGGCCTTTGGATGCTTTCTTTTATGATGTTTTATATATTGAGGGCCGGGAGGTTGCTACCCAATGGGATGGTTTTCAATGCTTGAAAGATTTGAAGTTAAAAGTCAATCCTCATCCCAAACTTTGTAAAGGGATTGAGGAAGTCGCCGAGTTCTGTGAGTATTGGACCATCCATCGTGAAGAGCTGCCTTACGAAATAGATGGGGTGGTAATCAAAGTTAATTCTTTGCGGGAACAGTCGGAATTGGGCTTTACCGCCAAGGCGCCACGCTCGAAAATCGCCTATAAGTTTCCTGCCCAACAGGTGGAGACGAAGGTGTTGGATATTGTGATTAATGTGGGACGGACAGGGGCAGTGACTCCGACGGCGGTTTTGGAACCTGTCAAAGTGGCCGGGTCTACGATTAGCCGGGCAACCTTACATAATGAAGATAATATTCGCCAAAAAGATATTCGGATCGGGGATCAAGTCGTCATCCAAAAAGCCGGAGATGTGATACCGGAAGTGGTTCGGCCGTTGCCGGAGAAAAGGACGGGCCAGGAACGTATTTTTTTGATGCCCGAAAAATGTCCGGAATGCGGGGCCGAGGTTTTTCGGGAGCCTGGGGAAGCTGTTGCCCGCTGTATCGGCGCAACCTGTCCGGCCCAATTGCGGGAAGGAATCATTCATTTTGTTTCCCGCGATGCAATGGATATCCAGGGACTGGGCGAAGCCATTGTGATTCAGCTGATTGATGCCGGATTGATCCATGATGTGGCTGATCTCTACCAACTCAAGTACGATGATTTGATGAAGTTGGAACGTTTCGGCGCCAAATCCGCCTCCAATCTTTTAAAGGCCATCGCTGAGTCGAAAGGGAATGAATTGAGCCGGCTCCTTTTCGGGTTGGGAATCCGTCACGTGGGAGCAGGGGCGGCACGCGAATTAGCCGGCCGGTATGGAGATTTTGAAAAATTAATGGCAGCAACTTATGATGAGCTTACGGCCATTGCTGCGATAGGCCCCAAAATCGCCGCCAGCATTGTTGAATACTTTAAAGAACCCCACAACCGTCAACTTATTGATAAGTTGATCCAGTCGGGACTCAATACCAAGGAATCGGCGAATCTAACGGAAGGGCTTCCAACACTGGCAGGTAAAATTATTGTGGTTACGGGGACTTTGGAAAAATACGGCCGTAGTGAAATTGAGGAAGTCATCCGCATGCACGGCGGAAAGGCAGTCGCAAGCGTCAGTAAGAATACCGATTTTGTTGTTGTTGGGAAAGAACCCGGTAGCAGTAAATTAAAAAAAGTTAACGAACTTGGCATCCGGGTTCTTAATGAAATAGAGTTTGAAAAATTACTGGAAACCGGAGATGTTTAACTTGCCTGATTTAGCCAGCTTACGCCGGTTTGTTCAAAAAATTTTTAGCCTCGCGGGAAGGAATAAAGAATGCTTGAATTCACAGCCATTGATTTTGAAACGGCTCACCAGGCCCGTTGGAGTATTTGCCAGGTGGGACTGGTCAGGGTGGAAAATTCTAAAATCGTACACACTTACTCAAGTTTGATCCAACCTCCCGATAACCGATACGTAAAATGGAATACGGCCATTCATGGCATCAGTTCTTATCTTACCAAGGAATCACCCTTTTTTCCGGACATATGGAAAGAAATGAAGGGTTATATCGAGAACCAGCTTGTGGTCGCCCATAATGTCAGTTTTGACGCCGGATGTTTAGAACAAACATTACGGTATTATCGCCTGGAGAAACCGGATTTTAGAGTGGACTGCACGTACCGAAAAACCGGCGTCAGTTTAGACGAGGCCTGTTGGGGATTGGATATTAAACTGGATAGGCATCACGATGCCCTTTGTGATGCCCTAGCCTGTGCGGATATTTATATGCGGCTTGCCGACGGCCAGTTTCCTGATAATTTAAAAATCAGGCCGAAAGCGAAGCGGGACAAATCGGGCTTTAATTTTCGCGGCCATGAAAGAATTAAGGGCGAGTTATTACGGCCAAGTCCCTGTATTGCCAATTCAGACAGCATCTTTTTCGGCAAAAAAATTGTTTTTACCGGAGTATTGTTTTCCATTGGGCGGGAAGAAGCCGCCAGAATCGTCAGGGATTTGGGAGCGGATGTGGATAGCGGGGTGACTCCGAAAACCAACTATGTGATTGTAGGGAACGAACCGGGGCCGGCGAAAATGAGAAAAATTGAAAAATACAATCATGAAGGAAGTTCGATTTCCATTATCCATGAAGAGGAATTCCTCAAAATCATCAAAAAGCTGGCATAAATTCATCATCCCCGGCATCGCAAAGGTTTGAATTGGATTGTTAACATCAATAATTCTTTGAAAAAGCAGGATTTTGTGGCATGATGTATAACTTATTGGTAAATTTGGAACGGGTAAAATGAATTTGTCTTTCTGTTAGGGTTACTTTACCCCCCGCCCATTATGGAGGTTATTGAATGTCGTTGACAAAAACTGAAGTTGAACACGTTGCCAGACTTGCCCGTTTGGAATTGAATGAAAGTGAGAAGGAAGAGTTTACCGGGCAGCTGAATGACATTTTAGGATTTGTTGAGAAACTGGGTACGCTTGATACCGCCTCTATTGAACCAACAGCTCATGCTATTCCGGTTACGAATGTTTTTCGGCCTGATGAGTCAGGGATCTCACTGGAACCCGATTTGGCATTAGCCAATGCGCCTGATAGGGTTGATGATTATTTTAAGGTTCCGAAGATTTTGGAGGAAGAAGCAGAGTAGCAATCTTAAGCTCGGCTGAAAGTAACAGGCTGGAGCTTTAAATTCCGTTTTTTCAAGAGGAGGTTTTCTATATTGGCTCTTTATCAAAAAACTGCCCATGAGTTGCATGAATTATTGGCGAAAAAAGAAGTTAAAGCTGTTGAAATCGCCCAGTCCATATTTCAAAGAATTCGCCAAATCGAGCCGAAAGTTCATGCTTATATTACTTTAGCCGAAGAAGAAGCTTATCAAAGCGCTCAGGAAGTCGATGAACTTGTGACAAAAGGCGAGAAATTATCACCATTAGCCGGGATTCCGGTTGCAATCAAGGATAATATTTCTACCAAAGGCCTTCGTACCACCTGCGCTTCCAAAATACTCGAAAATTACACCCCTCCTTATGATGCGGCCATCATTGAACAATTGAAGGCGGATCATTTGATTACCATTGGCAAAACCAATCTGGATGAGTTTGCAATGGGATCTTCGACTGAAAACTCCGGCTTATTCATTACCCATAATCCTTGGGACCTTGATGCGGTCCCCGGCGGTTCCAGCGGCGGTTCGGCAGCCGCAGTCCGCGCCGATGAAGCAATTTTAGGCATTGGGTCCGATACGGGAGGATCGATTCGCCAACCAGCGGCTTATTGCGGTATTGTGGGATTAAAACCAACTTACGGGCGGGTATCCCGTTATGGGTTGGTGGCCTTCGCATCTTCTCTCGATCAGATTGGGCCGTTAACCAAGGATGTTACCGATAGTGCATTATTACTGCAGGTATTGGCCAAATATGATCAACGGGATTCGACTTCTGTGAATTACCCGGTACCGGATTATATCCAAGAGATGAAAAAAGGGGTCAAAGGTTTAAAAATCGGGTTAGCCCAAGAATATATGGCAGGAGGTATTTCTGAGCCGGTCAAGGAAATCATTTATGAGGCTGTCAAAGTATTCCGAAGCTTGGGCGCGGAAGTTGTCGATGTTTCGTTACCCTATACCGAATATGCTTTGGCGACTTATTATATTATTGCCCCGGCTGAAGCCAGTTCGAATCTGGCCCGCTATGACGGTGTCCGATACGGATACCGTACCGGGGAACGGGTGCCGGATTCCGTTGCTTTATTTATGAAAACCCGCAAGGAAGGGTTCGGACCTGAAGTAAAGCGGCGAATCATGGTCGGCACCTATGCTCTGAGTTCCGGCTATTATGACGCCTACTATTTAAAGGCTCAAAAAATCCGGACTTTAATTCGGGATGATTTTAATAAGGCTTTTCAAAGCTGCGATTTAATTTTAACGCCTACCGCCCCTTCTCCGGCATTCAAGATTGGCGCTAAGACCGATCCTTTGGAAATGTATCAGGAGGATATATGTACACTGGCCTGTAATATGGCTGGGATACCCGGAATCTCGATACCTGGCGGATTTGTTAAGGGAATGCCGGTAGGGATGCAGTTGCTGGGCCCGGCATTTAAAGAAGAGGTTTTGCTTCGGGCGGCATACGGGTTTGAACAAGCCACCGAATTTCATAAAGAACGGCCCGCTGCGGTTAATGCTTAATTTGAGTTACCCATGCGCGCCATATCGGGAGGATTAGGATTATGCCTTTAGAAGATTATGAGATAATCATTGGTCTGGAAGTTCATGCAGAGCTGAAAACCGATACCAAAATCTTTTGCGGATGCAGCACCAGGTTCGGCGGTGATCCCAACAGTCAAGTATGTCCGGTATGTATGGGCTTACCCGGCGCTTTACCGGTATTGAATGAAAAGGCCTTGGAATACACGATTCTTGCCGGCCTGGCTTTAAATTGCGAAATTGCCGAATACAGCAAGTTTGATCGCAAGCAATATTTCTATCCGGATTCACCGAAAGCCTATCAAATTTCTCAGTATGATCTTCCATTTTGCAAAAAGGGTTGGATTGAAATTCAGGCCGATAACGCAGAACCGGGTGTAACCAAAAAAGTCGGGATTACCAGGGTCCACTTGGAAGAAGAAGCCGGAAAACTGGTTCATTCGGGTAGTGGAATCATGGATTCCAGCTTTTCGTTGGCAGATTATAACCGTTGCGGGATTCCGTTGATTGAAATCGTCGGGGAACCGGATTTGCGCTCTCCAAAAGAAGCCCGGGAATATTTGGAGAAACTCCGAACGCTTTTACTCTACACCGATGTCTCCGATTGTAAAATGGAAGAGGGTTCATTACGATGCGATGCCAATATCTCACTGCGGCGCAAGGGAGATACCCAATTGGGGATATTAGCCGAGATTAAAAATATCAATTCATTCCGCTCGGTACAGGCGGCGCTGGAGTATGAGGCAGAACGCCAGGCTAGGTTGCTCGATGCCGGTGAAAAAATGATCAAACAGACCCGCGGCTGGGATGAAAATAAAGGCGCTACCGCCTTTATGCGCTCTAAAGAAGAAGCCAGCGACTATCGTTATTTTCCGGAACCTGATCTCTTGCCGGTGACTGTTCCCGGTGAACGTGTGTCAAAACTGCGGGAAAGGCTTCCGGAAATGCCTGATTCCCGTAAGAAAAGATATATTGAGCTTTGGGAATTGCCGGAGTATGATGCCAATCTGATAAGCAGTTCACGGCAGATGGCCGATTATTTTGAAGAGGCCGTAGCGATTTACAACCAACCGAAAGTCGTCGGCAACTGGTTGATGGGGGAATTATCCCGGCTATTAAATCAAGAACATCTTGAGTTTGAACAAGTTAAAATTAAACCGGCGAGTTTGGCTAAAATGTTGGAATTAATTGATAAAGGTACGATTAGTGGGAAGATCGCCAAAACCGTTTTTGAGGAAATGTTTTTCACCGGTAAAGATCCCAAGGCCATTGTCGAGGAAAAAGGGTTGGTTCAAATCAGCGATACCTCGGAACTGGAGAATATGGCCTGCCGGATTATTGAGGCAAATCAGCAATCCGTTTCGGATTATCTGGCCGGCAAGGAGCAAGCGTTAAAATTTTTAATCGGTCAAATGATGAAAGAGACCAAAGGAAGAGCAAATCCCGGTATTGTCAATGATATTCTTAAACAAGAACTGGCTAAAAAAGCCCATTAACTTAGGGTAAGGGATTGGATGTTGTCAGAGCGGTGATAAGATATACAATAAGGCCACTCCATCAGGAAGCCTAAATATTGTATATCTTTCTTTATGGCCTCATCTGCCGGCATCTCATCATCTCATGAGGTATTAAAATTCGCGGAGCAAGCAATCTTTCCCGGCTATTTTTGGTTACAATAACCATGGGGGGGGCGCTTTTGCGAAAAATTGTTGACGGACAAGGCAAGTTATTCGGTTTGATCAATTTGCTTGATTTGGCGATTTTACTCGTTTTGATATTGTTGGGTTTAAAAGTGTTGGCCGATTATAAGCCGGTGGCTCCTGATTTTCGTTATCTTCAAGTTACCTTAAGCCTTTTGATTCCCAATATACCGCCATATTTATCGGAAAACCTTATGGTGGGGCAGGATGTGTATCATGATAATACCGGCGCGTACTTGGGAAAATTAATTGATATCCAAACGGTTCCAGCCGAGTTGTTATTGGTGAAAAACGGTGAAATTATATTGGAGAAATCCCCCAGAAATCTCGATATCAGGATTCGCCTTCAAAATCGCGGTCGTGAATTGAAAGGCCCAGCTCAATCCGGAATCTATCTGGGGAAATTGGCGGTAAGAGTGGGGGACCGCTTAAAAGTTCATACCATGTTTACATCGTTTCGGGGTGACATTGAAAGTTTGAAGGTCAACGGCAATGGCCGTCGCTGAGAAACCAACCTTTGGAAGGCGGATCTGGGAAAATAGCCTAACTTTTAAAATAACGGCATCCTGGCTTCATAAAAGCGCCGAATTAAAAGATCTCTGCGCCCGCTATGGACTGTCAAAATGGAAACCTTATCTGGAATCACTGTTCGTCCTATCCATTATTTTCATGCCGGTTATTCAGTCCTGGAAATTAATTTTGCCTTTATTGGCGTTGTTATGGCTCGAAAACCGCCGCTCACGGCGTCCGGTTGCCCGTGAATTGTTTTTTATGGGATTGATTTTAGTCGCAAGCGCGGTTTTGTCAAATGGTTTCCGCGCCGGAATATCCAGTTTAACCACTTTTAGCTTTTGGCTGGGACTTGCTTATTTGGTCAGTAAGGCAGTTTCACCGGAACTGGTTCAAAAATTACTTAGCAGCTTATGTTTTTCAAGTTTCATTTGGATCATCATTGGTTTTTGGCAACAAATGAGCGGAGTTCCTACCCCAACAGGCTGGCTTGGCAATGAACAAATCAATTATATTAAAGTCCGGAGCTATTCGGTTTTTGGCAATCCCAATATTTTCGCTTTATACTTACTCTTGAACCTGGGCATTTCCTGTGATTTAATTGTTTTTTTCGCAAGAAGCCTAAAATATAGAACCGGCTTTTTAAAAAATAAAAGCTCATCGGCGTATTATCTCCCCCAAAACGGCAAAAGCCTATACACCCGGGACGAAGAGGGAGGGGTACTCTTTTGGATGAATCTCATTTCATTCGTTTTAATCCTGTGTTTCACCTTAACCGCTTTATATTATACCTATTCAAGGTTCGCCTGGCTTCTGAGTTTGGTTTGCTTGGTCCGGTTTTGGCCTCGTTTTGGAAAGAGGCGTTGGTTAATTGCCGGCGCGGTTGTTTTATTTTTTTGTACTGTACAAGGTTTTAGAATCAGAATGGCTCCTTTATTGAGCTTCACCGATAGTTCCATGGAATACCGGATTCTCATCTGGCAAGGTGTTCTAAAGGCTATTGCCGATCATTGGCTATGGGGAACAGGACCCGGCAGTTTTGGGATGATTTATCCCTGGTACCGGATATCGAATACCGTGAGTAACCATGCTCATCAACTTTATTTGCAAATTTGGTTTGAAAACGGAATTTTGAGTTTGATGGCTTTTTTATGGCTTTTCCGGAAGCCCGTGGCAAGATGTTGGTATTTGTTCGTCCATAGGGGCAGTCGAGTCTTGGAATGCGATCCCTCAACCAAAACAACGCCCGCGTCTGATTTATTCGCTTTAATTGTAACCATTTTCTTAGCTTACGGCCTGACGGAGTCATGGACACAAAATCATTTGATAAGTGGTTATTTTTGGTTTTTTTATGGTCTATGGGTATCAAGCACCCGCGCGTTAAGCAAGGAGAGAATCACGGGATGAATGGCTTTACAATTTTCGGTTATTACGGCCGGGGGAATTTAGGGGATGAAACCAATCTGCGAGAATTGCTCTCCTTCATCCGGGGACTCAATCCCTTGGCTGAGATAACCGTGATATCCGCTAACCCCAGCTGGACATCCCAACGCTATGGTGTGAAAGCTGTTGGAAAGTTTCATTTTATCCACATCGGTTTTGCGATTTGGCATACGGATGGTTTAATCGGGGGAGGAGGAAGTTTGTTTCAGGACCGTACCAGTTTGCGGAGCCTCTTGTATTATAGTTTTTTGGTTCTGCTGGCAAAATTTTTTCATAAACCGGTTTGTATGTATGGTCAAGGAATTGGTCCGATTCGTTCATTTGTTGGGAGGGTTATCAGCGGTTTTGCATTGTCAAGTGTTGGTTTGCTCACCGTTCGTGACAGACTGTCCATTATTGCCCTTTCTGAACTGGGTGTCAGCAAACCGGAAATTTATATTACGGCTGAACCATTGCTTGTCCTAAAGGAACTTCCCGTATCCATGGTTCATTCGTATTGGCAAGGGCGCTCCGATGAAAAACGGCTGAGATTAGGGTTAATCATTCAAAAGAATGGCTGCATGCAAAAGAAAATTTGGTGTCGATTGCTGGAATGTATTCGTTGGGACCAGAATATTGAGGTTTATTTGATACCCATCGACCCTGGCGATTTAAATTTCTTAAGGGAATTATCCCATTTTCAAAATGTCGCGCTATTGCCATTGGAAAAAGAATGGGAGGATCTCCAGAAGGCTGTTGGAGGTCTGGATTTGGTAGTTAGCACCAGACTGCATGGCCTGGTGGCATCCGTCGTTCAAAACGTCCCTTGCCTGGGAGTCGCGGTTGATCCAAAGATTGAAGGGTTTTGTTTACAGACGGGAGTACCGTTTTTGAGGCCCACTGGTAAAATGGAGTGGCTAACCGTGAGTAACCGGATATTAAGTTTTCTTTACCAATCTTTACCGGAACGGAAACCATGGGTGCGGCAGGTTGATTTTTGGAGAGCGCGGGCAATCGAAAATCAAGTCATATTAAAAAAGTTTATGATCCGGTCCGGCGGGGGAAGTTAAGAAAATGGACGATATCTATGATCTCCCGGTAAGTTTTTACACAAATGAAGAGATTCTGGCTTTGATTGACCACTGGTTGGCAAAGCGGGAACGTTCAAGACATATCATAACTTTGAACGCATTGATGGTAATGGCCGCATCACGGCTTATATATCTGAGCGATATCATGCATCAAGCCGATTTAGTGACAGTGGACGGGTATGGAATTGCGGAAGCCCTCCATAGAAAGGGATTGAAAGTCCAGCGTTTCACCGGAGTTGATTTAACAAGGCAATTATTAAAACAAGCTTGTCAGAAAACCTACTCGGTTTATTTTTTGGGTGGCACTCAAAAAATCGTCACAGCCCTCGGGCGCGTGTTGCCTATGCGGTGGCCGGGATTAAATATATCCGGAGTCCGGGACGGTTACGGCAATTTGGATCCTGATGGCGCTGTTTTTGATGAAATCATCTCCAAACAGCCTCATCTATTGTTGGTGGGACTGGGTGTGCCTCGGCAGGCTTTATTTTTGGCAAAGATTTTGCCATATTTACGGGGAACTGTCGGTATTGGCGTCGGGGGTACTTTTGAGGTTCTTAGCGGTCTGAAATCCGAAGCTCCGAAATTTTTTCGCAACCATGGATTGGAATGGTGTTATCGAATGCTTCAAGAGCCCCGAAGATTAAAACAGCTTCCATATTTGGTCCAGTTTTGGTACCGTTATTTGCGGTAATATAGCGAGGTGTGTCGAATGTTAATCAAAAATATTTCTTGGAATTGGGTTTATATTCGCAGGGAGATTAGGGATTATATCGGAATATTGGTTGGTGTCACCATTACGGCTCTTTCATTGGTCTGGCTGTTAATTCCCAATAAAATCGCAGCCGGCGGGGTTAGCGGATTGGCCATCGTCTTTTACTACTTGTGGAAATGGCCGGTTTCCTGGGTGATGCTGATGTTGAATATTCCGCTCTTTTTGGCTTGCCTATGGGCTTTCGGGCCGCGCTTTGGCGCGAAGACCTTGTTTGGAGCGGCTTTTCTCTCTATTATGACGCAATTTTGGGAGTCCGTAGTCAATTTATTTCCCTTGACCAAAGATCCCTTATTGGCATCCTTATATGGGGGAGTTATCGCCGGTATTGGTATGGGGATTGCCTTTCGTTTCCGGGGTACCACCGGTGGCACGGATTTAGCCGCCCAATTGCTGAACCGTTTTGCCGGAATTCCGGTTGGCCAGGGATTGCTATTTTGCGATAGCGCGGTCATTGTTTTGGCGGGTTTGGTATTCCGCAGCACCGAGTTGGCATTATATGCCATTATGACTTTATTCATTACCAGTAAGGTTTTGGATGCGGTTTTAGAAGGCTTTAATTATGCCAAAGCAGCTTTTATTATCTCCGAGCGCTCTGAAGAAATCGGACGGAGAATCTTAGATGACTTACAGCGGGGGGCAACCGGCCTATTCGGACGCGGCTTATATTCAACGGCTCAAAAAGAGGTTGTTCTCTGTGTAATATCCCGGGCTGAGGAATTTAGACTCAAAGAGTTGGTTCATCAGATTGACCCTGGTGCTTTCATCATTATTACAGATGTTCATGAGGTTTTGGGAGAAGGGTTTAAAAATGAAATGAGAGTGTAAGGCGACATCAATTGGGGTCCGAGTGCTTTTTGGGTTTGTTCATCGATTGTATTAAACCCGCTAAAGTAAAAATTAGCATACCGGCTAAAGAGATAAGGCCTGCTTGTTTCACCCAAGGAAGCGCATTCCCCCAATGGGCTCCCAGTTGCCGGCCTAGGACCACTAAAGCAAAGAAAAAAATCAAATTGCTGAGCAAGATAGAACCTAGGACTTTTGCATTCCCGAGTTTCAGCAAGCCACAGCAAAGAACGGTATATAAAGTCATTCCAGGCACAAGTTTACCAAGGTAGATCATGTACAAACCATAACGTTTAAACCAGTGCAGCGCTTTCTGGTAACGAGCGAAAGTGATGATTTGATTGAGGGGGGATTTTTCCAATAAAGTGGCGCCATATTGATGGGTTAAGTGGTAAAGCAGCAAACTTGAACTAAACATCCCCCCGGCTGTGGCACTGACGATGATCAAAGGCGCCCAAACGGTTCCTGCCGAAAGATAGGCTGCAAAAAGGGTAATCGTTTCCAGTGGAGTAGGGGGAAAAAAAAGATTGACGGCGGCAACAATAAAAAGCAATCCGAAAAGCACCCATGGATTGTCGATAATCCCTTCAATTTGCGCCAGAATAGTGTTAAAAATGGACTGCCTCCAAGGTTCAACCACCTGATTATCTCAACTACTGGGCTTCAGCCAGTGGTGGTTGAGTTTCATTTAGTGTTTCCGAAATTTTGGGAATCATAAGTTTTTTTGCTCCAAGAAATTTTTTTTATTTATAACAATTTCCGGGCTTGCAAATCAAGTACCAGTTCCTTGGCTTCTTTTTTGAGGGCAGCGTATTTATCAGGATATTTTTCTTGGGTATAAACTTTTAAGGCCTCATCATAAGCCCGAAAAGCGCTGGTATACCATTCGGGTTTAGCTTCGGCTTCCGCGAGCTCCCTGGCTAGGGTTTGCAGGTTTAATTGTAGAATCGCGTATAATTGGGGAAAACGTTCTAAAGTGTAGACTTTTAAAGCACAAAGATAAGCGTCATAGGCATTTTTTAAATTTTTGGCCCGGGTCTCAATTTGGGCCCAAAATTGATAGATATTCCCCAAACTGTTTTGGATCATCGCGAAATCCTTCGGGAATGACTCGAAAGTTTTAACTTGAAGCGCGGCCTGATAAGCGAGGGCCGCTTTTTCATAGTATGAGGAATCTTTTTCGATTTCTGCCAAGTCACTACAGGTATTACCGAGTAAATTTTGGGTCGTAGCATAATCCTGAGGATAATTATCTTTAGTATATACCTGTAAGGCCTTCTCAAAAGCGCTGACGGCTTGTTTGAAGTGCAACGGTTTTGCCTCCATTTCCCCTAATTTCAAATGGACGGTACCGGTGTAAAGTTGGCTAAGAGCAAACGACTCCGGTCCCTGCTTGGTTGAGAAGAATTTTAACGATTCACCAAGAGCATGGAGAGATTTTTTTAAGTTGGAGACTTTATCTTCCGTCTCTGAAAGTAACAAGAATGCCAGGCTTTGGTTTTGCCGGGTCTCTCCGTATAGCATCGGAAAACATTCGATGGTGCGCACCCGGATAGCGTTTTGGAAACAAGTAAGCGCCATTTTACAGTGGGTTGTTTTGTTTTCAACCTCGGCGAGCAAGGTGTAAGTTTTACCCAACCAATGCTGGGAGGTGGCAAATTGCATGGGGAAGGATTCAAAAGTTTGCACCGTGAGAGCCTGGCTCAAACTTTCAATGGATTTTTTGCAGTTGATAGCCTTATCTTCCGATTTTGCCAATAAACAATAAACAATGCCTAAGTTTTGATGAAGGTTGGCATATTCAATCGGCGATTGAGCCGGACTTTTTTGTTTCAGGCTTTCATGATAGTAGGTAATAGCCGATTTATAATGAGCCGGATGGTCTTCAACTTGGGCAAGGGACCGGTAAACATCCCCGAGCAAGGTTTGGATGGTTGCATACCGTTCCGGATTGGAATTCTTAGGGAATGTTTGCAATATTTTTTGATAAACGGAAATCGCCTGATGATAATTATCCGGGTTTGACTCTAATGCCGCCAATTGTTGATAAACATTTCCCAAATGATTAAGGGTATCGGCATATTCTTTTGGATGCTGTTCGTGGGCATACATATTCAGGCCATTTTGAAACGCTTGAATCGCCTGATGGTAATTTTCCGCTTTGGCTTCGACTTCGGCTAAATTGCAATAGGCTAAGCCGATTTTATTTTGGGTAATTGCATATTCAAAGGGTTTACTTTCTTTCAAGAAAGTTTTCAAGGCCAACTGATAAAATTCAATCGCTTTATTGCTGTTGTCGGCTTTTTTCTCTAAATTAGCGAGTTGGTAAAAAACATCGCCCAGTTTTTGCTGAAGCTCTTCAGCACGGAGCGCTTTGGGTAAATTTTTATTTTGAAGGGCGTCGGAATAGAATTCCAAAGCTTTCTTGAGATTATCCCGCCGGTTTTCAGATTCTGCCAATTTTTCGTATGCGCTTCCGAGTTCGGTTAGAATGATAGCTTTCTCCACATGGTATTCGGATCTTTTATGTAAAAATTCCCAGGCGCTTTGGTAGGCATTGATCACTTGCTGATAATTAAAAATGCCGTTTTCCATAACAGCCAGTTTTTTATAAATTTCAGCAATGCTTAGTTGCGTTCTCAAGATTAAAAGTTCCGGCAGGGAATGCTTTTTAGTATAGGTAGCAAGGGTTTCTTCAAAGGCAAGCAAGGCTTGCTTGAGATGAAAAGCTTTGTTGTTTAATTCAGATAGTTCAAAATAAATATTTCCTAAGATAAAATTGATAAGGGCATAGTCTTTAAGGTAAAGGGGTTTGGTGTAATATTGGAGGGCTTCTTTTAACAAAGAAACCGCCAAATTGAAATTATGTTGCTTATTCTCGGAGATTCCCAGATAGAAATGGGTAAATCCAAGATATTTCTTTACGAACATCCCTTGATATTCTTCATCGAAGCTTCCTTTAAGCGCCGCATTCAAAGCTTCGACGGCTTGGCGGCAATTGAATGAGTCATCCGTTTGAAAGGCCATTTTAAGATAGGCAATGCCCAAATTAATTTGACAAATCGTTGCATCATGCCCTGCCGGACTATGCTCCGGCAATGCTTCCTTGAAAAAAGTTATCGCTTCCCTGTAATGGTCGACCGGTTCGGATAATCCCGACAGAATCAGCTGGCACCACCCGGCAGTTTTGAGAACGGGCCTTCTGGCATCGGGATTTTGCTGAAAGGCAGTAGAACGCAAATAATCCCGGCAGATATCGCCTGCAAAAACAGCTGCGGCAGAAATTGCATGTTCTTCCTGATTCGGCTGTTGTTTACCGGTGATCATCCTTAATGCCGCTGTAGCGATAAGCGATACTAAGGTTCCCGGGAGGGGTTCGTTGTTTTGTACGGAAAATTCCTTGAATTCATGATAAATCTCCTGAAGCTCTTGAAGGGAATCTCCAGGAATGAAAAGATAAATCCGGATTAGTTTTTGAAATGTTTCCGTAAATTTCCCGTTGCTGGATGGTATTTTGAAAAGTTCAGGGTAAATTTTAGCAGCAACTTTTCCCCCGATTGCCGGAGAATAATTTTCCAACGACGGGTTTAATACAGTTTGTAATTTGTTAACATCCGACTTATTTAAACTGATCCGGGTAATCTTATTCCGCTCAAGTTCGGGTAATTGGATACCCGGATTCAAGGATGGGTTGATCAGTTGTTCGTCAAAAACGGTTTTTTCCAGGCCGGATTCTTCCGCTTGCCCGTAAAAGGTCTTGACATTGACTTGAGCTTTCGCGGAATGAATGGTAATGACCGGTAGACCGCTGCCTTTGATGTAACCAAGCGCATAGGGAATAAAGGGGGATAGCCCATCGAGCACGACGAATCCCAAAATACTATTCATGACCAGGCCTTTTAGTTCGCTGAAACAGGATGGAGATTGGGTGAATTCTTCACCGAGCCGTTTCGGGACAATACCATGATCATGGAACCAATTTTCCAGAGCCAGAAAGAGTTCCGGTGGGCAATGATTGCCGGAGATCAAAAGTCCCTGCAGTTCATAGGACATGATAGGGCCTTGCGCATTCAGGGTGTCCGCAAGCTCCATCCGGATACTATCATTCAGTAATTTTTTTGATTGGTTCAGTGTGAACATTGTTCTCACAATCCTCGAGTTTAATCAATTAATAAATTAACTAAATTATCCATTTCATAACGTAATAAGCGGTACTTTTTAGGAAATTTATGCTTGGTAAAGACTTTTAACGCTTCTTCACAGGCTTCAAAAATTTTTTTGTAGATTTCAACGTTATTTTCATTTTCGGCCAATAAATAACAACAGGCTTTGATATGATCATAAAAAATTCCGTAGTTTAAAGGAAATCGTTCAAAAGGACAAATGGTAAGGGCCGCTTCGTAGATCTCGATGGCTTTTTTAGCATTGGTTTCGATATCCTCCCGGCGGGCTAATTTTTGATAGGCATTCCCTAAACATTTTGAGGTATTTACATAAATCAAGGGATTATTTTCGACTGTCCAAAAATTTAAGGCCTCTTCATAGGAGAAGATGGCATTTTTTAAATTATCATGATTTTCATCCACTTCAAAATATGTTTGATACGCATTTCCCAGAGTTTGCATCAATAAAGCATAGTCAGGGGAGTTTTTATCATAAGTATATATCTCCATGGCTTTTTGGAATGATTCAATTGCTTGGAGACTATTGGTTCTTTTTTCTTCAATAACGGCTAAAGATTGCGGTTCCTTCTCCGGAACCGAATAAGCAATCGTAAACCATTCTGGGGCTTTTCCCAAATCGGAAGCAGCGACAAATTCTTGATAAGCAGCCCAGGAAAACGGTTCATCGCCTTTCAGAGATTCGGCCACAGCTAAAATATAATAGGCATTTCCTAATTGGCTCAATATCTGACTGCATTCCAAATCTTGAACCGACGAAGCAAGACCTTGCAGAGCCTCTTGGCAGACATAGATCGCTAATTTGCAATTGTCGACCCGCTCCTCATATTCGGCCATATGGAATAAGGCTTTACCCAAATTCATCTGGATCGTGGAACGTTTTGGATTTTCCTCTTCGCCGGTTCCATTTTTCAGCGCTTCCCTGTAAGCAGTGATGGCTTTATTCCAATAACCGGGATCCCTTGATTCCCTTGCAAGCAAAGCATAAGAATGCGCGATACTTTTCCAAACGGAGCTTTGTTGAATCGAGTGCTTCCCATTACGGCTGGGAAGGGATTTTTTCAAGGAGTCAATAGCCTTATTACAGTTGTTGACGGTGTCGTTAAAATCGGCCAGCCGTAAATAGGCCTCCCCCAGATGTTGCTGAATGATATTAAAATAGAAATCTTTATCATTCAGACAAGTTAAACTTTCCTTGTAATATTGAACCGCCTTTTCCAAATGTTCTGTTTCATAACCAAGGAATGACAGCGATTCATAAATCTCGCCGAGGTTTTTTTGAACCAACGCATATTCTTGCGGATTTTCCTGTTTGGAAAGAAATTTTAAAGCATCTTCGTAAGCGTGAATGGCATTTTTAAAATCTTCAATGCTCTGGCGGATACGGGCCAATTGATGATAGGCTTCTCCTAAATCGCACTGGGTTTGCCAAACACGGTCCGTTGTTTTAAGTTGCAAAAAGAGCGCTGCCGCGCTGGTATAAAAACCGATTGCCGCTGGATAATTCGTTTCGGGTTCCTGAAAATGGCCCATTTTCAAATAAAGATTGCCAATTTCCACTTTCGTATCGGCGCAGTCCTGAGAATGCTCCACCACCAATCCGATACTGAGGAATTCTTCAAAACAGGTTATAGCTTTTTGAAAAAATTGGGGATCGAGTGTTGATTCAGCATGAGCCCTATAAGCTTTACCCAGTTTATAAAGAGTTGGCGAATAATCACTGATCAGCTTCATTTCGCTATAGACATCAGCGGCTTCCTGATAGGCCTGAATTGCCATGGGATAATGGTCATCCAGATTTTGAGAAAGGAAATAGGCATCCCCTAAGTTTACTTGGGTTTCCGCATAATTACGGGGATCATTGTCAAGATTCCTTACTTTGAGAGCCTCTTCAAAACAACGGATGGCTAATTTCAGATTCGCGGTGTTTTTTTCATTGTCCGCCATTTTTAAATAAATGGCCCCTAATACATTTTGCGAGTCTCCATAGTTTTTAGACATATATTGCGGGGAAGAAGCTTTAATAATTTCCCGGAATGTTTGAACCGCTTTCTTATAATTTTGTTGCATCGCCGATGGGTTTGACGATTGTGCGGCTGCCAGATCGACATATAAAAGTCCCATTTTGAACAGAATGTCAAGTTGTTCCTGGTCCAGACGTTTTTGAGCGGCGATTTTTAAAGCGGACTCAAAGTAGAATAAGGCCTGTTTGCTATCATCGGTTAAATGTTTGACTTGGTAAAACCTATGGTAGCCTTCAGCCAGTTTCATCCGCACCACAGCTGGGGTAGGGCTGTTATCAATTTCTCCGGTACTTGATTCCAGGACGTTTTTCCAAGAATCAATCGCCTTTTGATAATTGGCCAATTCATCTTCGGTTTCGCTTAATAAGCGGTGAGCATCACCTAAATCGTTCATAATGGCGATATATTCTTTGGAATGTTGCTCTAAAGTATATATTTTAAGCCCTTCGTGAAAAGCTTTGACGGCCTGTTTACAATTATTTAGTTTATTACCGTAATGGGCCAGATGGATGAAAATCGCGCCGAGGTTCTTTTGGATCAGACCAAATTCAGCCGGATAGTTTTGGGATGTAAAATAATCCAATGCGCTTAGGTAGTTCTCACTGGATTTGCGAAGGGTTTCAACTTCCGGTTTCAGGGCGGCGAGCGCATAATAGGAATCGCCCAACGCTTTTTGGAGTTTGAACTTTTCCTGCAGGTTTTCTTGTTTTTCGTCGGCAATGATCGATAAGGCTTTTTCAAAACATGAAATGGATTGAGGATAATTTTCTTCCGCCTCCTCAACGGCGGCCAACTTTTGAAATGCCAAACCTTGTTCCAGTAAAATCGCCACGGTTTGCAGGGGAGCTTGCTCGAAATTTTTCTTTTTCAGGGCTTCTTCCAAAGATTGCAGGGCAAGTTTACAGTTTCCGCCTTTGTCGCTAAAATCAGCCAGTGCGTTATAGGCAATCCCCAATTGGTATTGAACAAGGGTGGCGTTTGCCAAATCTTTAATCCGTAGAATATTCAGGGCTGCCAACAACGAAGCGACTGCCCGGGAATAATTTTCGGAGGGAGCTACAAGTTTGGCAATATGGAGATAAATCCGGCCCAAGTTCCATTGGGTCATGGCGAATTGATTGGGAAACGATTGGACGGTATAAACTTGAAGCGCTTCCTGGTAAGCGGCGGCCGCTTCCCGGTAAACAGCAAGTTCTGAATTGATTTCGGCCAAATGTTGCAGCGTTTTCCCGATGTTTCCCTGTAAGGAAGCGCATTCGTTAGGATGGGTTTTCGGGTTATAGTATTTTAAAGCGCTTTTAAATGAAGCGACTGCTTTGATGGAGTATTCCTCGGTGTTTTTTAAATCCGAAAGCATTAAATAAGCATGGCCCAGATTGTTTTGGAGTATTGCAAAATCCAACGCATTTAAATCATCCTGCATACTATCGAAGAGAGTGATGGCTTCCTCATAATAGGTAATTGCCTTTTGGCAATGGATGATTTCATTTTCATATTTTGCCAGTATCCGATGGGAATTCCCCAAATGATGGCGGATAACGGCGTAATCCAGGGGGAAATTTTCCCGGGAAAAAACACGTAAAGCTTCCTCAAAAGAGAGGATGGCAGCCTGACAATTTGAAAGAGCGTCCGCCTCTTCTCCTAAAGTATTTAGAGTGATCCCCATCCTTTTTTGCAGGTCGGCATAAAAAGAAGGCGATTCTTCAATTGATTGGGCCTTGACAGCCTCACGGTAAGCGGTTAACGCGGAATTCAAATGAGCGTTTTTTTCTTCCAGCTCGGCCAATCGTTCGTAAGTTAGTCCCAGTTTCTGCTGGACTCGGGAAAAATCGCCGGGGAAACGCTCGCGGGTCCATATTTTTAAAGCGTCCCAATAGGCATCGACGGCCCGGGTATAATTAATTCCGGGATTTTCCCATTGGGCCAAACCATAGTAGGATTCACCCAGCTTTTCAAAATTGACGGCGTTATATTCGGGCTGGTCCTGGTTGCTCAATACCCGGAGAGAATCCTGGAAGGATTCAATGGCATTTTTCCAATTTTCAGCCTTCATCGTGGTAAGGGCGACTTTTTGGAATACTTGGCCGATTTTATGTTGCGTGAGGGCAAATGGAACCCAAAGCTCATTTTTCCGGTATTGCGCCAGGGCTAAACGCAGGTTATATAAGGATTGATCCTTGTTTTGAGGATTGTCTGAATTTTCCCACGCGATACGATGGGCAGTTCCTAAATTTTGGTAAAAATCGCCCGAAATTTGCGGACTTATTCCCGCGGCTTGCGCAGATTGATAGGATGATACCGCTTTTAGGCTATATTCCGATGGGTTGCTGACTGTAGCCAGTTTCAAGTAGGAGTTTCCCAAGTTAAAATGGCAAAATCCCGAACCCGGTTCCGCAGGGTTATTTCCAAATATCTTTAAAGCGTTTTGAAAAGCGGCAATGGCTGTTAATTCATGGGCTTCAGGGGATTCATATTCCGCCAGCAAATGATGAATCTCGCCAAGATTGCATTGACAGCGGATATATTGGGCCGGGTAAATTTCGGAAACAAAGACCCGCGAAGCTTCTAAATAGCCTTCAAGCGCCAAATTGTAATGGGTTAGGGAACCCTCGACTCCGGCGAGTTCCCTGTAAACCCCGGCCAGTTCCATCTGGGTTTTGCCGTATTCCAGGGGAAGATATTCATAGGTCCTTATTTTTAAAGCGGATTGAAAAGAATCCATCGCATGCCGGTAATTGATGACCTTGTCGGCGAATTTGGCGAAACTGAAGTAAATTTCTCCCATGCGGTGCTGAATCTCAGCCCAGCGCTCCGCATGCTGTTCAAAAGTCCAAAATTGCAGTGCTTCCCCAAAAGAAATCAGCGCTTTCGGAAAATTAATTAAGGGTTCATCGTATTGGGCCAGTAAATAAAGGCCTCTTCCGCAAAAATATTTAACGGTCGGATCAGGCTTAATCTCCCAGGCTTCTTGTAGATTTTTCAGAGCGGCTTGGCAATTTTCAACAATCAGCGCCCCATCACGCTGATCATGATAAGTTTCTGCGAGCAACAGATAAACTTCACCCAAACTCTGAAAGACAAGGGGGTAAACGGTATTGCCCCGTGCGTGCGCGCTTTCTCGCATCTTTTCAATGACCAATTCGTAATGGGGGATGGCCTTTTTGAAATGGGACTCTTTGGCGGCGGATTCTTCGGCGGCTAATTTTCGGTAAAGTTCTCCCATTTGATGATGGAGGGCCAATAAAAGGTCTTCCGTAAGCTCGGGGGAACCCTTGGAAATCAGCCCCTCAAAAAGCTTGATTCCCTCCCCAAAGGCAGTGAGTCCTTCCTTAAGGAAAGCGCCCTCTTGGGTGATATCAAAAAGTTTCCCAAAGTTTATCCCGAGTCTTTGATATAAACGGGGAACCGCTTCAGGCTCCGAGTCGAGATAATAGGGGAGTGTTGTCTGATACCAATGGATACTCTCTTTGAAGTGCTCCGGAGAATTGCTGAGAAAAGCAAGGTAATGGTAAATATCGGCTAAACTTCTTTGAATCAATGCAAGCTTTAAGGGATCCCGGCGCTCACTGAAAATTTCCATAGCCGCCTGAAAAGATAAGATCGCCGATTGGTAGTGGGCGGCAGAATGATGAAGGGCTGCCTGTTTGGAAAGGTTTTGGGCAATGATGATATGATATTCGGCGTATTCCAAAGGAGATTGCTCTTTGGATATTAAATGCAACAATTCTTGGAAAACAGTAATGGATTTGGTCAGAAATTCCTCCAAATCGGTTAATTCAAGCATGTGGTTGTTGATGGCACCCAAGTTTTTTAAGGAGGTGAGATAAGCCTCGCCGGACTGGGCATCAGTTCTTAAATTGGGTAGCGCCGTTTCGTAACAAAGCATGGCATTGTGATAAGAATCAAGGGCATCCGTAGTTTTTGCCAGCGTAAAATGGATGTTGCCCAATTGATATTGAATAACTGTAAATTGCCCGGGAAAAGCAGCCTGATCGAGAATTTTTCCGGCATTTGAAAACATCTCGATGGCTTTTTGAAAATTATCGGTGCTATCTTCGAATTCGGCCAATTTTTGATAAATTGCGCCGATCTTGATTTGCAGCAGCCCCAAATCCTGAATATAATTATTTTCTTCATACAAAAGAGCGGATTGTTCATACATTTGCAGCGCTTTGCGGCAATGACTCAATCCGAGGGAAGGGGAGAGTTTGAAATAAATATCGCCAATCCGTTGATAGGTATCGGCAGAGCGCTTGAAGTCCTCCGCTGTGAAGGGCAATGATTTTAACAGGTAATCGGTTGCCTGGTGATGGAGGTCCGGTTTGTTTTCCAAGGTTGCCAAGTTTTCCGAGGCCTCTCCGGCTTTAATCAAAACTTCGGCATAATGGGGCCCGAATTTGGAAGAATCCAGGTTTTTCAGTGCATTCTGATAAAATTGGAGCGCTTTTTGATTATTGGAATTGGGCTCCTCAAATTCCGCCGCCAGAGAAAAACAATCCCCTTGCTTTTCTTGCAAAGCCGTGTATCGTAAAACATCGTAGTGTACGGAAGCGCTGGTCGACGCATTTTCATAAGCCAGAATCCCTTGGGCCAGAAAATGATGATCTCGTTCCATCCGGGCCAATTGGTAAAATAAATCTCCCAGTTCCTCCTGAATGGAGGAGTAGGGAATGGAATTTTCACCGTCGGCATTATCGGGAAGGGCTTCCTGCAAGGAATCGACCGCCTTCCGGTAATAATGGGCCGGATCTTTCAACTCTGCTATTTTTACAAAGGTGGCGGCCAGTTTTCTTTGAATCTTTTTATATTGAATGAAATCATTCTTTTGGGTCCAAAGGGTTAAGGATTCCTGGTAACTTTCAGCCCCATGGCGATAGTTCTCCAAAGGGTTTTCCACGCTAGCCCATTTTGTATATAAATCCCCCATTTCCTGCTGAATGGCGGCATAGAGAGGAGTAACCGAGGTATAAACCTTTAAAACTTCCCGATAGGCTTCAAAAATTTTCATAAAAACCGCCGCTTCTTTTTGGTGGGCGGATAAAATTCCGTAAACACCGGCGATACCTTTGTAGGCAGCCGCGTAATATATGGGATAACTAGAGATTTTGAAGACTTTTAAAGCTTCTTGATAAGCAGCGATTGCCTTTTTTAAATCTTCCGTGGTCCCGGTCAGTGTAAGCGCTGCTGATTTTTCAAAAGCTTCTCCCAGTTTGAACTGAATCATTGCCTCGTCAAAGGAGAGCTTGTCAAGTTTTCCGGAGGCAAGAATTTTTTCATAAACAGAAATTGCTTTTCGGTAAAGCTCCGGATCTTTGCGAACTCTTGCCAAATTTGCGTAAGCAAAGCCCAAATTCATCCCGGCGGCGTCAAAATCCCGCGTTAACGATTTATCTCCATATAACGCAGCGGCTTCTTCGAAGGCGGCCACGGCTAGATTGTAAATATCCGCGGAACTTGAAAGGGCTGAATCTTCAGGGGCGCTTTCAGCCAAATTAAAAAGGGCATTGCCAAGCAGGTTTTGAATGGCAGCGTATTCCAGGGGTTCCTTTTCTTTTGGATATGCTTCTAAAGCAAGTTGAAAGGCTTCGATTGCCTTACGGCAATCCTCCAGTTCCTGTTCAAATTGGAAGAGACTCGTATAGGCCGTGCCCAATTCCTTTTGGAGGGCTCCAAAAACAGCCGGAGTTTCTTCCAGGGTATAGATTTTAAGCGCTTCCCCATAAGCCGGAATCGCTTGGCGCAAGGTATCCGGTTTTCCCTCAATTTCGGTTAATTTTTGGAAAATCGTCCCGCGGTTTCTATGGATTTCTGCATATTCCTTTGGAAATTCCGTTTGGGTAAAATATGGCAATGCCCCATCATAATCTGAAATTGCCGCTTTATAGCCAGTGGCTAACTTTTCCAGGGCAGCCATTTTTAGAAGCAAATCGCCCCGCTTTTTGTAGATAGCGGCGATCTTATCAATAGACAAAAGGGTTTCCGTACCGTCGGCCAAGAGTCCGCCGTCTTCGCTGTTTTGGGTTCCGGGAGAAATCACCCGCTCTCTCCCGGGATCGGCCGTGGCCGCCAGTAGCCATTGTAAGGCATTCTGATAGGCATCAATACCCGCTTGATAATTTGAATTCGGCTCTTCATAATCGGAGGCTATCGCGTAAAGATCTCCCAGCCGGGTCTGAATGAAGGCAAAAAGCTCGGTATTTTTAACGGATGGGTTGTGGGTCAGGAAGATCTCATAAGCGTCCGTTCCTTTTTTGCAAAAAGGCAAAGGGTGTTGCTCAAGCCGGGCCAAATTCCAGCCAATATCTCCGATTCGGAATTGCAATTGCAGCTCATTTTCAGTGGGGCCGGAATGAAGAGAAGCTTCGAATGCTTCAAGGGCTTGATGATAGTTTTTAAGGGTTTCTTCATGGGGGGCAAGTTCAAAGGCAGTATTTCCCAAACCCCATAAAGCCTCCTGATATAGCGGCTTTTGGTTTTCGGTACCGTGAGCGTTAGGGGTTTCCAGAAATTCGACGACCTTGTGGTAAACGTCATTGGCCTGGCGGGTGTTTTCAAGAAAATTTTCCATGGTAGCCAGTTTGTGATAGGTCCGGGCAATTTTCAAGTTGATTTGGGTATAGCTTTCCCCTTCTTCCCCGGGGATTCCTTTTAAAACTTCCCTCCAGGAAGCAATGGCATGCCGGTAATCGGGAGCGGAATTTTCAGCTTCAGCCAGAAAATGATATATCCCGGCCAATTGTAAATGCAGCCGAAAAAAATCGGCGGGGAATTGTTGGATAGTAAAATAATCCAACGATTCCAGGTAAAATGAAATGGCCGAGTGGGAATGGGCTGTTTTTTTCTCAAACTCCGCCAAACTCAAATAGGCATCTCCCAGATTGCGCTCTACTTGGGCCCATTTTAGAGAATCTTGATGGGGATAGACTTTAAAAAACTCGAAAAATTCCTGGATGGCTTGTTGAAAGTATGATGCGGCATCAAAACGGTAGCCGGTTTTCAGGGCGGCTTCCCCCATGGCGGCATGAGCCATAGCCGATTCAATCGGATATGCGCCGCCATTCCAGTATTGGAGCGCTTCATTTAAAAATTTAACACATGCTCCATAGGAGGCCTCGGTCGGTTCGGCATCGATTAAGCGGAGATTTAATAAACCGCAGTTTTGATTGATTTGGGCCAAAATTTCCGGTTCGCCGTCACTCATATGGGCGGCATTGACAAACTCATTCAAGGCGGTCCGAATTTCCGTCGCCGAAATTGTAACTTTATCGTTTTCAGCATCGGAAAGGGGCGCGGACAGGCGGATCCCCAAATTCAAATTGGCGATTTGACCGTATTGACCGGCCCCAACCCCTTGGAACGCTTCGACAGCCTGTTGAAACGGAGTGATTCCGTTCCCCAAATTTTCCGGGGTGGGCGAAGCCAACCTTTGCTGGAACTCAACGATTCCCAGGTTGTTTTGGATCATCCCGAATTCGAGAGGATGATTTTCCATGGAGTATAGATGGAGAGCGTTATGGAGATGCTCGCCGGCTGCTTTGGCATGTTCGTTTGAACCTGAACGTAATAAAAGTTCGGTATAAATCGCGCCGATGTCCTTTGATATCAAAGCCCTTATTACCGGGTCCCCGGTGGATTCCAGTTGATCCAGGTTGATTTCCAAAGCCAAATGGAGCAGGACTTGCTTTTGCTGAAGATCCTGCAGTTTATGGAGGGCTTGAAAAACGGCCAATGAAGCTAGCAGTCTGGCAAATTCAAGGGGAACCGTAAAATGGTAATATTCGGCGGCCCTTTTGATTGAAGGGTACACCGTCTGGAGACTGGCGATTTGCCGATATTCGGAATCCTCAAAGAGAGTATGATAATAATCCCCAAAAATCCCAAAATTGCTCAGAAACTCTTCGCTATATTCCTGAGGGATCTGGGGTAAGAGCCGGTTTTTTAAAGCCTCCAGGACGCCGTTACTCATTGTCCGAAAAGCTTTTTGAACAATGGGCGCCAGTTGCGGAGGTTGCTCCGGTTCCTTAGGGTCGATGATTCCCAGAAAATCGATATTGAATAAGGGCAATAGGGAAGAAAGGTCGATCCGAGGGTCGGCGAAATCATGGTGAAAAACTTTCGCGTCAAGCCCCGATTCGGAAACCGCTTTATACAATCCTTTAATCTCGGTTTGAGCGTTTTTGGATTGCAATACAATAACCGATTTGCCCAGACCTTTTAATATCCCGTATTTATAAAGGAGGTTCGGGGTAAGTCCATCCAATAAAACGATGGAAAAAAGGCTGTGCCGGAAGTCAAATTGTTCCCAGGGCGCTTCTAAATTTTGATTGCCGTGGTTTTTCCAATAGGTGGGGGAAAATCCCCGCTTTCTTAATTCGGCTTCCAGTTTTGCCAGGATTGATGATTGTTCCGTACCCGGCTTGGCTTCGGAACAAAGGATTAAACATGGGAAATATTGAAAAAGCGTAATCGGGCGCAAGGATCGATCGAAAATGCGCGCTGGGGTAAGGTCATCTGGTTGGTTGGAATTGGTGAACTTTTCAATTGGCATCTTGGTTCCTCGATTAACCTTCTTTATGACTCAAAAGAAACATAACTTGGATAGGAATTTATACTTTCGGTCCCTTTGAGCCGGTGTGGTAGATTGCTTCCAGGCTTCGAACTACATTCCCGAATCCGTTACGGGTTACTTCAGGCAATTCTTGAATGGAGGCCATTTTCCGGATTTCCCCGCCGATCTCCCTGGCAAGGGCTGCCCGATCGAGTTGCAGGCCAAGTTGGGTCAGGCAGTTCTGGGCTCTGGGGATGATCGAATCGTTTCCCTGAAGGATTTGAATGGAAGCTCCCAGAAGGGCAAGGTGTTTTTCATAAATTCGGGTAATTTTGGCGAAAATATATTCATCCGGAAAACAATCTTCCAAATAGCATTGGTCATAAGCCTTTTGAAAACATTCTCCAAAAAGAACAAATTCGGAAGGTTCCTCGCCGTTGTGGAGAATCCAGTTTTGCTCAAAATTGCCGATGGTGTTTCTCGCATTCTTGTCCGAATTTAAGAGGGTGGCGACCGGGATGTTTTTACCTTGCATCAAAATATGCAGGTGGATCCCTTCCAGATTTGCGGCGGTGGGGATGAGAAACAAGTTCTCAATAAATTCTGCCGATTCTGAACGTTCCCACAAATTTAGCAGCTCTTTCAGTAAAAAATACGCATCCTGGGGTACGATAACATTCAGCGCTTCCGGGAGATAGCAAAGGCCGCTCTTAATTTTCAAAGCCGCTTCCAATACCATTTTTTCCTCAGGTTTGCATTGGGTAATGTCCCGGCAAACGATAGTCCCGGCGTCTTTTTCCGATAAAATCCGGACGTTTTCGGGTTGGTTTAAATTGAGCAACATCGGCAGGTGAGTGGTATAGATTAAGGTATTGTCCTTTGAATATTCTTCCAACCTGTGGATTAAGTCCACCTGGGCGCCGGGATGCAAATGCAACCCGGGTTCATCCATTAGAACAACGCAATTTTGAAAGGTGCCCCGGCTTTCATTCATGAACATAACATCAAAGGAAAAAAACCATTGAAATCCCCGGGAACGTTCCTCAAGCCGGATTAAAGCCGAATCATTGTAATCCTTCACATAGGTATAAAAGAATCTCCCGTCGGAGTGGAATTGAACTTCATAATAGTCCTGTTGCCAGTGATTGGAAATGATTTTTGTAAAATTTGTCGATGCGTCGGCCAAATCATATTGGAGTTGGTCCCGCTCCATCGGATTATCCGTTTTGATCAGGTTTTCAAGATCTAAATCGGCCAGGCCCAGGATGGATAAAAAAGTCTTGTCCGTCTCAGTCAGTTGGTCCTGATCTCTGCGCTGTTTCAGCTGCAATAGATTGGCGCTGCCGGAGAAAACTTGATAATCGGACATATAAATAAAAATGGGAATATGTTTAAATATGTAATCCTCGGCTTTTTCAATAATGGTCATTGTTTCGGCCAGTTTTCGCGAAATAATCGAAACCTGATTGGCATAACTGAAGATAAAGGCTTCTTCGTTTTTGGTTTCCGGCGCCGCGGGTTCCGAATGAACGACAGCCCGTAATTCCGTTACTTTGGCGCTGAACATTTGCACGATTTCGGAAAAACGGCCTTCGTAGGCAAACGTCCTGGCCTCTTCAATATATTCCAGGGCTTTTTGACGGAAGGAATCACCCACCGGCTCTTGAAAGCTTGGGAAACTTGAGAAAATCTCTTCCAGCTCTTTGGGTTGATGTTTATCCGGGAAAAGCCCGACCGGAAAATCAACTGTCCATTTTCCGGAATAATCTTTGGTAACCAAATATTCCTTTTTGCGAACGGCTTGTCCGGTTAGATTGGATAACTCAACAAGCTCCTCATCGGTTAATTCAAAACGGGCCGAGGATACCACCTGCTGTTCGTTCCGTTCTTTTCTGCGGTTGCGGGGCCATTCGATCTCCAAAGAATAATCATCACTGTTTTGGGAGGGATGAAACTTATAGAGCGCTTTAAGAAGGGAGGTCTTGCCGGAGCCATTTTTACCGATTAAGGCCGTTAGTGAATTAATGTCGATCCAACCGGAATCAACAATGCATTTGTACATTTGAATGCGGAATGCTTTCAGACGCATGAAGGATATCTCCTATCTTTTTTTAAAACTGGAAAATTTATAAAAAAGTGGTTTAAGTATTTAATAAAGACAAATTTTGAGGTTTAATGATACTTCTTTCCTTCTAAAATATTACCATATGAGTTATTTAAAAATCAATGAATAATATGAAAACCTTTGGAAATATGCTTGATGAGTGGTATGTTTTTTGGAAGAGATTTGCGAAAAATTAAGAAAAATTTAACATAAATCTCTTTGTTTATGGGGAGTTTGAGGGAAATATGTCAATATTGTTAATTGTGAAAATATAATAAAATTGAAATAGATTTTTTTTCGGAGTTTTAATGGCAAACTTGGTATTCCGCCGGAAAACAAAAAAATTAGTGGGATTTATGAAGAACTTCGTGAATCCGGATAAAAGTTTTTAATTTACAGTTTTCCCTCCGCCAGCATTTGGGAGATGGTTACAAAATGGTAGCCGTGGAGTTTGCCGTCATGGATGATTTCCGGCAATGCTTCATGGCTGCCCCGCAGATCTTCCTGCTTGCTGTCGGCCGCACAGTGCTGCAAGATGATATTGCCGCGGTTTAACTTCGGTACTACATTGGTCAGAACTTCCCTCTCTTTTAGGCCTCTCCAGTCCAGAGAGTCGACGGTCCATAGGATAATATGATAGCCGAGTTTGCTGATGGTTTCCACGGATGCCGGATCTAAAGCGCCGTAGGGAGGACGGAAAATCATGGCCGGTTTACCGCCGAACCTGCGGATAATTTGGTCATCCTGCCGTAACTGGTATTTTATTTTATCGGCCGGCAACTCGCAAATTTTTAAATGCTGATAGCCATGATTGCCGATTTCATGGCCTTCCCGGATGATTCGCCGGAATACCTCCGGATATTTGGCGACTTGAGTTCCCACTACAAAAAATGTGGCCTTTACATGGTGCTCTTTAAGAATATCCAATATTTTGGGGGTGTACTTAAGGTCGGGCCCGTCGTCGAAGGTCAAGGCCAAAGAGGTAATCTTGGGATTGCCCCGGCGGGTAATTGCTTTTGGGAACAGCTTGACCAAATCGGGAGAAACCGGTTGCCTGCGGCTGTATTCCGGACCATCGCTCACTTTGGGCTTGGGTAAAAGAGAAGGTTCACCGCCAAGGGTCTTGCCGGAAAACCGGGCGACCCAAAATCCCACCCCAAAGCCGATCATTAAGAGTAAAACAGGCAGTCCCCACCGGAAAAATTTTTTCAACTTTCTTTCCCCTTTATATGGAGTAGAATGTTTTCTTAGTGTTGTCAAAACACCCTTTGATTATCAATAGGCGAAAAGCATTCATTGAAATTTTCTACGCAACCGTCGCGTATGTCTATCGAACGATTGCGTATGCATACTGAAAGGATTGGGGCGATGAGTGCGGAGGACCGGGCAATGACCGCGGGGAACCCGGTGATGAGAAAAAAGGTCTGGGCGGTGACCGCGGGGAACCCGGTGATGAGAAAAAAGGTCTGGGCGATGAGTGCGGGGAACCCGGTGATGAGAAAAAAGGTCTGGGCGATGAGTGCGGGGGTCTGGGCGGTAATCGCGGAGGACTGGACGATAAGAGCAACCCAATGTCATCAAGCTGTGTTGTAAAAAAACCGGAAAATGATGTTTGATTCCATCTCCACCCCAACGTGAACGATGGGGCTAGGTATATTAAAAAACGTTCTAAAGGCCTTCCAGGCCTCGGTGTCGTGTTTTTATCACAGCTTCAAAGCACAACCCAGCCCTGGAATATCTTGATATTCCTAAGAAATACGCTGGCGTATTTTAGGCTTGTCCGGGGTTTAGAATGATTTTTATTGTTGAGTCATTATTGTTTTAGCAGCGATTTCCTGAGCGACGGAGATAATGGCGGAAGGAAATCGGAAACCGCTGGAACTGCCGAAATGGTTTCGTAAATGAAAGGAAATATATAAACAAATATATATATATTTTATGCAACCCCCATTTGCCCCACTGGCCCACAACCCCGGATGCCGTTTTGGTTTCAGGAGTTGGCCTATGAGGGGGAAGGTCTCTCTCCCACAGCCGGAGTTGCTTTTCGATTTCGGGACGGTCGAGGACCAATTTTTTATAACGCCTTGCCCAAGGGTATCCCTACGGCTTAAAACCCAGCAGGGACTAGGTTTATGGGTGATGTGGGGCAGAGGGGGTGTTATAGAAAGATATATATATTTCTTTCTTTGGATTGAATATCAGTATTTTCTTTATGAATATCATTGTAATAATTTTTTCCAGAATTTTCAATATCATCAGAAATAATATTTTGAGGGACATGGATTGCGGCGGCGACAGTTTGATTAAAATTGGGCCAACCCTCCAACTTGGCTTCCGCGAATCCGGAGGATTCGACCTGAATGGAGGAACGAAGGTTTTGGCTTCGTAGTCTTGAAATCAAAGCGCCGGCAGAAGTGCGGGTCGGTTCTCTTTTGAGGGATTTCTGAATGGGTATTGGTCAGGCGTTGCGGGCTTTAAATAATTAGAGACGCGCCGCTGTGGACGCCTATAAATGAATGAGCAGTATTATGGTCCACGGATTTCATCGGCTGAGGTCCTTTTGGAGCGGCCCAAAAGGACCCTACGCTCGCAAGCGAGCGGCAAGGCCGCCGGACCCGCGTGGTTCCGAACCTCCCTTTATTCATCCAGGGTTTGTGCGCCAAGCAAAGCTTGGTGGTTCTGACAGAGTGAAAGTCTCAGTACGGTAAGGGTTAACCACCCACCGGTAGTAGGCCTTGCGTCTTGGCTGAGTAATCAACAAGGCGAAGCGTAGACCGCGAACTTGATAGGCCGTAGGGAAGACCGCACTTCCCAAAGCAATGCAGCCTCGTTAAGGATGAAAAGAAGTGGAAGGCGACGTTTTGAACCTAACGGAAGCCATCAAAATAGAGGCGAAAAGGTGAGCCTCTAAAGATTCCACCGGGGTCAAAGAGCATGGCATGTCAAGAGAGAACCACCAGGAACTTGGGAGGATTCCCACTTCTCCTGAAAAACAGGTAGATGTTATCGAAAAAATGAGTAGAAACATTACAAGAACGTGGGACTTCGGATCGACTCATAGTACTCTGAGGACGGGAGAGCCGTCTACTAGAAGCAACAAACAAATAAAACAGCGGGGAAGGGGTCGACGGTAGGTCGCAACCCTCAAAGGAAACATGTCCCGCACTAGAGGTGGAGAAAATGTCCAAAAGACAAAATGGCATGCAAACCTCCCTGAGGGAAATAGCAGAACAAGCAAAAAAAGACAAGAGGCGTCGATTTACAAATCTTAGCAAGTTACTAACAAAAGAGCACCTGAATGAAAGCTTCAAGATACTCAACAAGAAAGCTGCAGCAGGAATTGACAAAGTTACCTACCAGAAATACAAGATGAATCTAGACAAAAACATTTCAGAACTGTTGGAACGAGTTAAGAATGGAAAATATCGCGCCCGATTCGTACGAAGGAAGCACATCAAGAAGGCCAATGGAAAACTTAGACCACTGGGAATACCAACTATCGAGGACAAATTGCTACAAGCAGCAACAGCTCAGATATTAGGAGCCATCTATGAAGCCGATTTTATGCCGTCGAGCTATGCATATCGACCGAAAAGAGGTCAGAAGCAAGCGGTCCGTGACCTGACAGATAATCTGCGTAGAGGGAAATACAGCTACGTAGTAGAAGCCGACATCAAGGGATTTTACGACCATCTCAACCATGACAGGCTAATGGAGATGCTAGACCTAAGAATCGGAGATGGAACAATTAAAAAGCTGGTCAGAAAATGGCTAAAAGCAAGAGTAGTAGAAGAAGATGGACAAATATATAAGCCGGTAGAAGGTACACCCCAAGGTGGAATCGTGAGTCCAATATTGACAAATGTGTATTTACACTATGTCTTGGACCTTTGGTTTGAAAGAAAAGTCAAGCAGAATTGCGAAGGCGAAGCATACTACATAAGATTTGCCGATGACCACATTGCCTGTTTTCAATACAAGCGAGAAGCCGAGAAGTATCGCCGTGAACTGGGAGAAAGGCTAAAGAAGTTCAACTTAGAATTAGCGGAAGAGAAAACACGGATAATCAGTTTTAGTAGGTTCCGAAAAGAAGAAAAGACCAGTTTTATCTTTTTGGGGATGGAATTTCGCTGGGGAACAAGCCATCAAGGGAAAGATACCATCCTGAGACGAACCAATAGGAGCAGATTAAAGCGGGCATATAGTGAAATAGCTGAATGGTGTAGAAACAACAGGCATCTGCCAATCCAAAAGCAACAAAAAATGATGAGACAAAAGCTACAAGGCCATTATAACTATTACGGAGTCATCGGAAATTATCAATCCATCCTGCAATTCTATAAGACGGCATTGAGAATCTGGTACAATGGTTAAATCGAAGAAGTAATCGACGAAGCTATACTATGGAAGAATTCAGAGAGATGACCAAGAGATATGAGATACCAAAGCCAAAAATCATGGAACCAAGGTTTAAAGCAACTTCGGTACAACTAAAGTTGGAATTTGCTTGATGCGGAAGTGAGACCATTGAAGAGCCCGGTGCGGAAAAACTGCACGCCGGGATTCTGTGCGGGGTGCGCTGGGTAACCAGCGCGTCTACCGCGACTTGAATGCCGCCGCCATCCCTGGCAATCTGCTTGGCAATTATATGAGGCTCCCGATGGCGACCGCCGTTTTTCGTCCTGAAAAGAGGCGGCGCTTTTCGACGTCGTGTCTCAAATGGCGGGGAGGAGAGTTTGGGCCTAAAATCATCAAAAAAGCGTATGAAAAGTTATGAGGGTTATGAGGGGGAGGAGGGCGTTCAAAAATGAAGGTATAGGTGATTTTGTAAAGAGCAAACGGTTTAGTTCTCCAGACCAGGGCAAGTTAGAACAGTTATAAAGTCCTCCAATACCTTCTGGATCTCAAATCCGAACCGGTAGAGAAGTTTGGCATCATCTCACTGAACACCCGAAACAAAATCATCGGCATCTCGGGATTGGAAATCCCGCCATCATCGGCACCAGCTCCCTGGATCAACTCTACATCGAACCCCGCGAAGTTTTTATGGCCGTCCTGATGAAGCCCATGCTAGCATGCGGCGCCAAATCAATCATCGCGTTCCATAACCATCCGAGTGGTGACGCCGCACCCAGTCGGGACGACATTTATCTCACCCACAAAATCCAGGAAGCCAGGAAAATCATGGGCATCGAACTGTTGGACCATGTGATAACGGGAGAAAAGAATTATTACAGTTTAAAAGAGAAAGGACTGTTATAAAGGGAAAAGAGAGAAGGGTAAAATGGATGGAGCAGTATGTTTGAAGTTAAATTAGTAACTTAGAATAAGCAATTATATAGGCTGTAATTACATACAGAAGATGTAAGCCTTCAAGGAGGAAGGCGATTCCACACCGACTCTATTCAGGATGAATACGGCGGTTGCCATCGGAAGACTAAGCTAGGTTGCCAGCCAGAAGGCCATGGAAGGCGTCGCGCATCAAAATGCGCGCGACATTCAAAAACCCTGGATGAATAAAGGGAGGTTTGGAATCCGTAGGTTCCAAGCGGCGGATTCAATCGCGAATGAATACATTCGCGCGGGCGCCGCCTCGCCCCTTTTGTCCTGGTGGGTGTGGGAGGTAGGAACAGCCTCCCATCGGCCCAAATAAACTTGAAATGGAAGCTAAGAATTAATTTCTTTCACCTTAGATTTGTAACAGGAACAGAAAAATGTTTTGCATTTAACTTCCCGAAGCTATTTTCTCATGCCTTTATCCAGTATCAACTAAATTTTAAGGAGGTTCATCTCATGGCCGACTTCGAATTTACCATTACCGAAAGCGATTCGCCGGTTGATTTGGAAGAGTATATCGATTATCTGATTATTGAACGCTGTAATGAAATCTATTATAAAATCATCAGTCAAAATAGCGAATATCAAAATCTTCAAGCGCAGATGAAAGAGTGCTTTCAAGAACTTCTCCAATTATTTCCTGATCCGGTCCACCAGGAAATTGTGACCGAAAATCTATCGGGCATGATCGGAACACTGGAAATGTTGCTGCCTCAGATTATTTACAGGCAGATATTGAAAGACGGATTGGGTTAAAGGAATGGCTGGGAAGATGAATATTAGGTTCGGGGACCGGGAAAATCATGGGCATCGAACTGCTGGATCACGTGATAACGGGAGAGCGGAGTTATTGTAGCTTAAAGGAAAAAGGGTTTCGAAGAAGTGAAAAGGGTGAAGGGGAAAATGTTTCCACCCCCGGACAATCGTGAAGAAATAAACCTAATTTTAACCCCCGGAACTTTTCATGAATGCCCCATCTTTGCATAAAATAGTGACACTTGGGATATTATAACAAAGAAAATTTAAGAAGGAGGATTGGTAGTGAAAAAGTTTTTCTTAGTCTTAATCATGGGTGGTTTTTTACTTGTTTCCTCAGTTGTCAGTACCCAGGCGGCCAGTGTTTATGTGGATACCATGGTCGGAGGAACGGTAGAAGATCCGGACGGGTATGGAGATGGGGATGCTCATGATACGTATATCGGGTTTGAGTTGCCGGTAGATAAACTCAAATTAAACCTGGAGCTTCTTACGGGCAATTGGGATCAAAATAAAAATGCAGATGATGATTTTAGCGGCTACGATATTAAAGGCGGCTATCAAATCATTAAAAACTCCGATCTCCAATTATATGTCACGCTTTCCGGCTATCAACGGGATTTTGACGATTCCGATCAGACATTTAGCGGTGTTTTAATAGGCGTGGACGCAATCAGCAATATTTCGAAGAAAATAAATGTGGAAGGGGATATAGGTGTTTCCTTGACCGGTAAATTTGAACAATACGGAAATCATCATAACGCCGACCTCCTTAACCTCAAAGTTAAACTTAATTATCTTCTCACCAAGGATGTATTTGCTTCATTAGGATACCGGTACTATCAATTCAAAATTAACGGGCTCGATGAGGAAGTAAAAGCCAAAGGTCTTACTTTGGGAGCCGGTTTTAAGTTTTGATGAAGGCATTTGCGATGGAACCTGCAACGCATCGCAATTCGTTTCTCCACGGGGAGAAAGAATGAGGGCGGACCCAAATTTAATGCCAAAGCCGATAGGGAAGCGGAAAATCCGCCTCCTTTTCTTTTTGTGTTTTCGTTGTAAGAGATAGTATTCCGCGAATCAATTATCTCATCCGCAAACTCAAGGAACCCCGAAAATCATCTTCACTGAACTTCGAAGAAGGCCCCCCTGTCTCTGCGGCTCACTCAAAGAAGCCGTCCTTCCCCAGCTACCGTATGCTGGATCATGGGAAGGCTCAGAACAGCGAAAAATAGGCAATCATAATCCCTCGCCCATAGCCTTTTTTGCGTGATGGGAGAGGGCTACTGCATGAATGGACAGATGGGGTGAGGGCATAGACTGACAGAAACGGTAGAGCGAAATTGTAGGAGTAAAGGGAAAAGCTCTTATAATTTCAGGCCTTTTCCCTTTACCCTTTTAAACTTTATTTCGATACCTGCGACAACCACGACACACCGGTCGGATGTGGATAAAAACCTTTAACTTTCGGCTGATAGGCGGTTAAGACCGTGGCATGATTGATGAAGACCCAGGGAGCATCGGCTACCAGGATTTTTTGGAGTTTTTGATAAATCTTAATCCGCTCTTTTTGATTCAGGGTGCGGGTGCCTTCCCTTAATAACTCGTCGGCCTTGGGATTGGAATATTTGGCAGTATTCAAGTAGGAAGGGATCTGGCTACTGTCGAACAGCGATAAAAAATTATCCGGGTCGCCGTTATCCCCGATCCAGCCCTTGAAACAAGCCTCGCCTTCCTCGCCTTTATTGACCACGTCGAAATATTCCTTCCATGGATAGACCTTGATCGTCGTCTTGACGCCGATCTTCGAAAGCTCGGCCTGGATGGCTTCGGCCAGTTTCTGTCCGTTGACCGGATTATAGGAGCGGGCGACGGAGTAAGTCAGCATGGTAAATTCAAAATGGGGATAACCCGCCTCGGCCAGCATCTTTTTAGCTTTTTCCGGATTATACTCCAGCGCTCGTAACGCAGGGTCATATCCCGGGATAAAACTGGGCAACGGCCCGTTGGCCAGTTGGGCATACCCTTGATACAGATATTTTACAACCGCCTCCCGGTTAATGGCCATGGAAATCGCCTGGCGGACTTTGGGGTCGTTGAAAGGCTTTTTATTGCAGAAAAACGCCAGATAATTAATATTCATGCCCGGGCTTTTCAATACTTTCATTCCGCTGGATTCCAATTTTTTGACGTCATTGGGATCCACCCCGTCGATAATGTCCGTCGCGCCGGTCAGTAACTCACTGGCCCGGACCGAGTTTTCCTTAGTGGTCTTATAAACCACTTTATCGATGATGGCTTTCTTCCCCCAGTAGCTACCATTTCGCACCAACACGATTTGCTGGTCGCGGTCCCACTTTTCAAAAATATAGGGGCCGGTCCCAACCGGATGCTGATTAAATTCCGGGCCATATTTTTTCAACGCGGCGGGGCTGACAATCGGAGCCGCAAAACACATGGCCAGATTCAACAAAAACGGGGCGTACGGTTTGCTTAAAATGAATTTCACCGTATACGGGTCGACCGCTTCAACTTGCTTGACCGGTTCAAAGGTGAAGGAAGCATAGGGCATATCGCTGGTGGCCCGTGGCGGTAATTGACGATCCACGCTGGCTTTAACCGCTTCGGCGTTAAAGGGGGCGCCGTCGTGAAATTTTACGCCTCTCCGCAGTTTAAAAGTCCAAACCAACCCATCGGGCGATTGGGTCCAGGAAGTTGCCAGACAGGGTTCAACCGCGGTACTGCCCTGTTTGTATTTAACCAAGGTCTCATAAATATTGACGATGATCTTTCCGGATTCAGCCTCATTGACATAGGCCGGATCAAGACCCTGGGGATCGGCGGCCTTGGAATAGACCAGAATTTTCGGCGGGGTGGCGAAAACCAGATTAACGGAAACCGTTGCCGCCATGAGTACCGCCAATGTAAAGAATAATAACTTGCGCATCATTTTGCCTCCTCTATTTGCTTTGTTTTGAAACAATTTTTCTTCAAATTAAAATCAATATTCATTATTTGATAAGAATATCGAGAGTTAATTTTTCTCACAATATTTCATGAAAATTAACATGAAGTTACTTAAATTACCTATAAAAATACCATATTTAGGGTTGCCAGTCAAACCAAATGATCATTATACTGACATTGCCGGAGATGAAGAGGACTGTTTTAGCGCAGAGGATAGTCATGGGAACGGAGTATGAATCAATGTTCAAGAAAACCTGCGCCGGTATTCCAGAGGGGAAATCCCCGTCAGTTCAGTGAAAACCCTGGAAAAATAATTGGAGTCGTTGAATCCTACCGTATAGGCGATTTCGGCCACTTTATCGCCGGATTCCACCAGCTGGGTCCGGGCTTGTTCGACGCGGATTTTATTGATATACATTTTGATATTAATCCCCACCCTTTTTTTGAAAAGATGGTTGACATAAGATTCGCTGCAGTGGCAGAAGTTACTGATCTGTTCAACGGTAAGCGGTTCGCGGTAATTTTGTTTGATATAATCGAGGATATGGGCTAAAATACTGTCTTCGCTGGAGTAGTATCTTTTTTTACCCGGTTTTAGGCCGGAATTTGAGGACTGGATGATCGAATGAATATCCCCTAAATAATCGGCAATGATGGCCAATGTATCGTTAACGGTTTTTAAAGAGGGAGGGTTGGTCGTGAGGGATTGAAAATAAAGCTGTCTTGCCAGTTCCTCCGATAATCCCCAACGTTTGCAAAGCTTTCGGATTAAATAAGTTGCCAGCTCCGCTTGAACTTGAAACACCCCGATATTCATCACACCCAGTAAGGTATCCTGATACTGAATGGGGATGATATATTCGCCGACTCCGGCGTGGCACATCCCATAAAAGGAATCTTGCAGTCTTATGGATTTTTCTGCAATCCTTTTTTTGAGAGCCAGACATTGACCATAAACCCCCCGGTTGCTTTTAAGGTACATGCAATAAGGATTGGTATGGGCCATGAACGGTTGCAATACCTGGTCCAGTTGTTTATCGATGGCGATAAATCCGCTGAAATCATTGAAACACACTTGGAGATGATATTGCCGGCAAGCGTGTTCCAAAAAATTTGCCAAAGCCTGATATTTTGACATTGTAACACCTCTTCCGGACTTTGTCCCTTAAAATTATTTCGATTATAACACCCCAATGGATGATTTACAACTTTGCAGAAAAATGAAGATTGTTGACAGCTATTTTAATGAGATTGCTCCCGGATGTTTATATAATGATTGGTGAAAGCTTTCGTTTCGTTAAAGCCCGGTGAGGAAAGGGCAAGTTTTGCAAGAAATTGAAGATTAATGAATTGAATCCTAAGGAAAAGAGGGGAATGAACGTGGATTTGATCAAAAACGATTTGACCATTATTGGCTGCGGGTTGGCTGGAGTCTGCGCAGCTTTGGCGGCAGCCAGGGAAGGAGTCAAAGTTGCCCTGGTAACCAACAGACCGGTTTTGGGCGGCAATTCCAGCAGTGAAATGCGGATGTGGACCCGCGGCGCCACCGGCGGGGGAAATTTCTTTGCCGAAGAAATGGGCATCCTTGGCGAATTGAAATTGGAAAATCTCTACCGCAATTTGGAAGGGAACAGCTATTTTTGGGATGAGCTTTTATTGGATTTTATCCTCCGGGAGTCCAATATCAAGCTGTTTTTAAATACCCAGGTGGTCGAGGTTTTCAAACGGGATGATACCAAGATTGAACGGGTTCAAGGGTATCAACTGGGGACGGAAAAGGAATTTTGGTTTGAGAGTGATTATTTTCTCGATGCCACCGGTGACGGGACCGTGGGAGCTCTGGCCGGAGCCAAATTCCGGAAGGGCCGGGAAAGCCGGGCTGAATTCGGCGAAAGGTTCGCCCCCGAAAAGGAGGATCCCTACCTCTTAGGCAGTACCATCTACTTTCAAACCAAACGAGCCAAAAATCCGGTTCGTTTTATTCCGCCATCCTTCGCTTATTCCGAGGCGGAAATCAAAAAAATACTCAACCGCGGCGGACGGATCGTCAATGAAAAAATGAGCGGCTGTGATTATTGGTGGTTGGAATATGGCGGGATACTGGATACTATCGGGGACAACCAGCAGATAACCCTGGAATTGAAGCGGATTGCCATGGGCATATGGAATTACATCAAAAATAGCGGTGAATTTGATGCCGACAGCCTGACCTTGGAGTGGATCGGCAGTTTACCCGGAAAACGGGAATCCCGCCGTTTGGTGGGGGATTATATTTTGAGCCAGAATGATATCATGGAGTCCCGGCGCTTTGAGGATGGGGTCGCCTATGGCGGATGGTTTTTGGATTTTCACCCGCCGGAAGGAATTTACTCCCGGGGAAATTTTTGTGAACAGATACCGGTCACCATCTATGATATTCCCATGCGTTGTTTGTATTCTGCCAACATCTCCAATCTTTTGATGGCCGGCCGGGATATCAGCGCCAGTCATGCCGCATTTGCTTCCACCCGGATCATGAATACCTGCGCTTTGACCGGGCAAGCTGCCGGAACCCTGGCCAGTTTTGCCCTGCGCACCCAGAAATCTTTTCCCCAGCTTTATCAGGATGAACGGGAGAATATCCGCCAACATTTGCTGGCTAACGATCAGATGATCATTGGTTGTAAAAATAACGATCCCTCCGATCAGGCGCGCCTGGCTCGAGTTGCCGCTTCCTCGGTCCGCCCCCTCGAAAATACATTAAGAACAAAGGATTATCGCCTGGAAGAAGAGGTATTCATCATTTTTCCCTGGCAGCAAGGGATGAAGGAATTTTCATTGTATCTGGCGGCAACCGAGCCAACCCGCTTAAGCCTGGAATTCTATCGTTGTGAACACTCCGAAGGATTTCGGAGAGGCCCCAAAGTCGGCGAAAGGGAAATCAACCTCTCTCAAACGGAAGGGCTTTGGCAGGCCCTACCGGTCGATTTTCCGGAACCCGGCAGTTACCATCTGGTGATCCAAGCCAACCCACGAGTTAGCCTGGGGATATCTGATCAAAGCTGCACTGGGATTAGCGGCGGTTTGGTCCATCACAGAGGATTTTTCAAACCTTGTTTCAAACTGACTCCGGCAACAAACTTTTATGGAGCCCAAAATTTACTCAACGGGTATAACCGGCCTTATCAATTTCCAAATCTCTGGATCTCCGATCGCAGTAAAACGGGAGAAAGTGAATGGTTGCTGTTACAGTGGGAACGTCCGGTGAAACTTCGGGAAATCAGAATGTTTTTCAATCCCGACTTGGGATTGGAGCTCACCAATACTCACGGCGAAAATTGGGCCGAACATCATGGCTTTGTACCGAGGCCGGCGATGCCGCCGGAGCTGGTTAAGGATTACTCAATTTATTTTCTGATGAATGGCCAGTGGCAAAAGATAAGCGATGTTCGGGAAAACCGCAAACGGTTGACCATCGACCGTTTTGAACCTGTGACAACCCGGCAGATTAAAATCGAATTTCACCAAACATACGGTAGTCCCTATATTGAAGTATTTGAAATCCGGGCTTATTGACAGGGAGAATAACCAATACCACGGCAACTGGATGGATTGCCCATTGGAACAATGTTTGATTTTTATGTTACAATAAGATTAAATCCCGCTTCTAGGATTTGGAATTCTTTGAGGAATAAAACATGAACCTTGCCAATATAAAATCCATCCAAAGTAAAATGATTTTGGCGCTAATCCTGTTTATGGTGGTTCCCATGACCCTGCTGTCTTTTGCTTCTTTTCGGAGCACCGAGCGGATCGTCAGCCAAAAAGTCGAGGAATCGACCTTTAATACTTTGGAACAGCTTAATTCCAACTTTCAAAGAATTATCGACAATATGATGGTCATCACTAATGTGATCGAAATGGACCGGGAGTTTTTAAAATCCCTCAATGTGCAACATTTTCGGAATGAGTACGAATATTTCCGGAATTATAAGAAAATCAGCGATCGGCTGGCCAGTTCCCTGGGGATCATTTTACGCTATAATTGTCAGGTCGCTTTTATCGGGATGGATGGCAAATTATATGACACCTGGGAAAGTTCAATCACTCCCTCCGGAGAAGAGTTGCTTTCCGCCGGCTGGTACCGGGAAGCCGTCAAAAGGGATGGCGGTTATTTATGGCTCGCCCCCCAGAAGAATTATATACCGGAAGAGCAAGATTCCGGAAGAGATCTGATTTCCCTGGCCAAATTGGTCAAAGGGGAAACCCAAATCCGGGGTTACGGGGTCTTGCTGGTCAGTCTTTATATCGACGAAATCGAAAAAGGACTGAATGCCAGTGTGCTTCCGGAAAAAGAAGGTTTTTTCATCATTAACGACGCCGGCGAAATCATTTTAAAAACCAATTTCGCCGGCGGGAAACCCCTCACCAACTTTAAGTGGTGCGCCGCCCAGATCCGTTCCGGGAGCCAAGGCCATTTTAGCGGCATTTATCAGGGGCAAAAAACGGAGGTCTTTTATAAGGAACTAAAAAACACCGGTTGGAAATCGGTTTATGTGATCTCCGATGCCGAGATGTTGAAGGAAGTTAAAAAATTGGGCCACCGGGATTTCTTTTTTACCTTATTGATTATGGCGCTCTTTACCACGGTCACCATATTTATCGCCTATACCATTACTAAACCCCTGAAATTATTGGGGAAACGGATCCGCAAAATTAAAAGCGGCGATTGGGATATGGAGTTACCGGTAACCGCCCGGGATGAGATCGGCCGGCTGACGGAAGATTTCAACCGGATGTTGCAAGATATCCGGCTTTTGATGAATGAAGTAACCCAAAAAGAAAAAGAGAAAAAAGAAGCTCATCTCATGGCTTTGCAGGCTCAAATCAATCCGCACTTCCTTTTTAATACCCTGAATGCCATCAAGTGGACCGCCTATGTAAACGGGGTCAACAACATTGGTGATATGATCGCCTCCTTGGGCCGGTTGTTTGAGATTGCCATCAGTAAAAAGTCGGAATACATCCTGATCAAGGAGGAAGTGGATTATTTACAAAACTATCTCAATTTAATGAGCTTGCGGTATAACCAGAATTTCACGCTGGAATATGATCTGGAGCCGTCAGTTATGGAGCTGTATACCCTAAAGTTTATTTTGCAGCCATTGGTGGAAAACGCGATCATTCACGGACTGGACAGCGGAATTACGGAAGGGAAACTGAAGATCTCCGGGAAACGCGACGGAAATGTGGTATTATTCACGGTAAGCGACAACGGGAAGGGAATTCCGGCGAAAAAAATCGCTTTGCTGTTGAACGCCGAAAGAAATTCCGATAGCCGTAGATTTTCCAGTATCGGGTTGTCCAATGTCAATGAACGGATTAAACTGAATTTCGGTGAGGTTTATGGTCTTGAAATTCAAAGTATTGAACAAAAAGGTACCGAGGTACTGGTGCGGATTCCAGTCGTTGACCGCAGTCCGGAAGGGAGTGACTGAAGATGGTGCGGGTTTTGATTGTGGATGATGAGATGATGTTCCGAATCGGCGTCAAATCCTGTGTGAATTGGAATGAATATGGCTGTGAACTGGTGGGCGAAGCGGCTGATGGTAGACAAGCTTTGGAAATGGTTACAGAACTTAGGCCGGATTTGGTCTTTACCGATATTAAGATGCCGGTGATGGACGGATTGGAATTGACCCGCCAGGTAATGAAGGAATATCCCCGCATCAAAGTGATTATCTTAAGTTGTTACAATGATTTCGAATATGTAAAAGAGGCTTTGCAACTGGGCGCCCGGGATTACATTCACAAGTTGTCCCTGAAACCCTCGGATTTGGTTGAATTGATTACCAAAATGAAGGAAATCATCGAAAAGGAACAGCAGGTTCAAGCGGAAGAAAACCTGATCCAACAGGAATTTTTGGTCAATATCGGCCGGATTAAAGAGAGCTTTCTCAGGGAGGCGCTGACTGATTTCGGTAAAATCGGCCCGGACTTGTTCCGGCAAAAGGCGGACTGTTTGGGTTTGCGGATTTCCTATGATCACAATGTACTGGCGGTCTTGAGTGTGGATGATGCGCGCGCCCGTGTCGGGAAAAAGTCCCGCCGGGGCCAGGAACGTAATTTATTTAATTCCGCTTTTATTAATCTGGCCGGTGACATTATCAACAGCAAAGGGGCCGGGGAAGTCATCGCTTATGAATCCAATATTTTTGTAATGATTCTTTCCCCGGCCGATTCCAATGAAGAACCAGGCCCTACCGGCGCCATCAAATTGATCCAGGAGATCAACACCGCAGCCAAAAAGTTTTTTAATACTTCGATATCGGCCGGAATTTCTTTAACTCAGGGGACCTTGAACCAAGGAGCCCGAATGGTGACTGAGGGGTTGGAAGCCTTAACCGGCCGCTTTTATGAAGGCCAAGAATATATCGGGGTTTTCGATCCCCAAAAGCAATACTCCCAGAAACCTTTTAAATTAGACATCACTGTGGAAAACCGGTTGCAAAATGCAATCGAGATCGATGCTCCCGAGGTAGCTTCGGAAATCATCGCCGCAATCCTTCAAGAACTGAAAGGGGCTGATGGTTTGCACCCTTCAATCATCCGAAACACTTTTAAAGAAATCATCTATACTTTAAACCGGGCCGCCCGTAGCTTTGGGGGAGATCTGGCCGAATTTGCAGAAGATAATCCCTTTGAACAAATTGACCAGCTCGACACCTTTCACCAAATTGAAGCGTGGCTTGGCGACTTTATGGCCCTCACCATCGAGTATATTGAGAATTTGAAGAGTTTGCGCTACCGGGATGAAGTAAACCGGGTGATCAATTATCTAAAAAGCAATATCGCCCGGAATTTATCCTTAAAAGAAGCCTCCCAAATCGCCAACATGAGTGAAAAATATTTTTGCCTGGTATTTAAGAAAGAGACCGGTAAAAACTATGTGGAATATGTTTCGGAGTTAAAAACGGAAGCGGCCCGGAATTTACTGATTAACCCCGACTTGAAAACATATGAGGTCGCCCAGCAATTAGGATTTGAAAATGAGAGTTACTTCAGTAAGACATTTAAAAAGTACACCGGCTTGGCCCCTAACGAATACCGCAAAAATATCAAAGCAACCCCGCGAGGAAATGATATTTGAAAGCCGCTCCAGCAATTTCCTAATTCCCAAGCCGCAGATCATACTTTATTGATAGAAAATCTGAATTTTTTATCATTTTTTAAGTTAAATATCGGTTACAGAAGGGATAACATTCTTTAAACTGTGAGAAAGTTATCCTTTTTTGTTACTTTTGTTTATTAAGTTGGCCGCTTGGGCTGTGGTATGATCAAAACGAAGGGATTCTAATAAAAAAAGGGAGTGGCAGAATGAAGTTGCGAAACAGAATCAGTTTATTTTTGTTCGTCGCTTTGCTGGGGTTGGTGATTGCCGGTATGGTCTTTGGAAACCAGTATGTTAAAGCCGAATCCAAACCGGTTAAGCTCTTGGTTTGGGGTGGCGTTCCGCCTGAAAACGGGCCCCAGGATGTAATCGATGCTTTTATGAAACAAAATCCCGACATCAAAGTGGAGTATTTTCGTTATGTCAATGATGACCAGGGCAATCTGAAATTGGATACCTCCTTGATGGGCGGGGAGGACATTGATGTCTATTTTACTTACTTTGATGATTTAATTGTCAAGCGGGTTCAGGGCCGTGTGGCCGAGGATTTGACACCCTACCTGAAAAAAGAACATTTTAGCATGAAAGACAATTTCGGAGAGGGCTATTTTACGATTAAAAACAAGATTTACAGTCTTCCCACAGCCAAAGAGTTCATTTTTATCTGGGCCAACAAGAATATGTTTGATAAGGCCAAGATAGAGGTTCCGGCAGCCTGGACCTATGATGAATACCGGGCGATCACCCAAAAATTAACCAAAACCGAAAATGGTATGAAAGTTTATGGCGGTTATTTAAACTGGAGCAATACCGGGGAGAATATTTTGCATACTGCCAAATTAGGTCCCAATTCTTTCTATGGAAAAGATGGCGCCTCCAATTTTAAGAATCCGGTTTTCAAAGATTCCATCAACTTTATGGTCAATTTGATGGTCAAGGACAAGTCCCATATTTCGGTGCTGGAGGCCGAGACTTCCAAACTGGCTGAGTATTCTCAATTTCTCAACCAACAGTCGGCGACCACCGCGGCCAGTCTTTGGATAGCGCGTTATATCAATGACACCAATAAATATCCCCATGATTTTGTAACCGTGGCGATTCCTTTCCCGACTTTCAAAAAGGGTGTGGATGACTATGGTTGGACCGGGCTGAACAATCATATCATGATGAACAAAAACAGCAAGCATAAAGAGGCTGCCTGGAAATTCATGAAGTTCTGGGCGACCGAAGGACAAATCTATATGTGCCGCGGCGGCAAGCTCCCTTCCTGGAAAAAGATCAACCAGGATGAGGTGATTAAACGGACTTTGGGACCTGACGCCAACAAACTTTATGATGTGGATTCTTTCCGGAGAGTGCTTTTTAACAATAAAGTGAAATTATTCGTCAATACGGAGATCACCGCTTATCCGCAAATTAAAAAAGTGTGGAAAGAAGAGGTGGAGAAGGTCATCGGCGGCCAGCAGGATGTCAATCAAGCCATTGTCAATGCCAAACGCCGCGCCGATCAAGAAATCAGCAACGCCAAAAACCGGTAAAGCAAGCGCAAGTCATCAGGAGGATTCAATAACACACAAGGTTCAATCGTCCTGATCATTATAAAAGACCAAGCATCAAAAACAATATCTCCCGCGGAGGCGCGGAGACGCAGAGTTTTAAAATCAAATAACTCAACTTTCCCATTTAAAAAATAGGCCTAATGCAAGTAAAAATATGGGTTCTAGCCCTCATACTTGCTTTCTCCCGCCACCGGGAGAAACGAAGGCTTTGTCAAGAAAGTAAGTAAAACAAATATCACCATGCAAAATACCTACAAAGAACTGCAGTTCGTTTCTCCCCGTGGGAGAAAGATAGAATGAGGGCAGGCCCAACTTGCTAAGCAAAAAGCTATTAACTGTCCGTTTTTGGCCTTAGTCAATCTAATGCTCTTAATTTTCATGCGGGAAAGTTGAGTCAAATAATAATTGAATGGTTTTAAAAATACAAAATCCTAATATATCTTTTCTCTGCGTCTCCGCGCGCCTCTGCGGGAGAATAAGAATCTTTGAATGTAATGAAGTTCCCTGAAAAATGGAAGGTGACAGCGATGGCTTTAGCAGCCAATAAAAGTTCTCATAGCGAATGGAAGCGGTTTTTAAAAGGGATCGCTTTTATCGGACCCAATTACCTCGGATTTATTCTCTTTACCTTATTACCGGTGATATTTGCTTTGTTTTTAGCTTTTTGCGACTGGAATGTCCAGCAGGGACTGACCGGCTTAAAATTCGTGGGGCTGACTAATTTTAAGGAATTGGTGACGGATGTCTGGTTTATCGATTCCCTGAAAAACAATTTCGTCTTTACCATGGTTTCCGTACCGTTGATCATGGTATTTGCCCTGGTTTTGGCGGTCCTTTTGAATAAATACGTCTTGATGAAGAAGACTTTACGAACTCTGTTTTTTTTGCCCTACGTGACGAATGTTGTGGTGGTATGTTATATTTGGATGATGCTATTTCAACCCACCTATGGCCCAATCAATGGGTTTTTGCGTTCCCTGGGTATGGCCAATCCTCCCGGCTGGCTTGGCGACAGCCACTGGGCTTTACATACCATTACCATGATGAATGTCTGGATTTATACCGGGTATAGCATGGTGATCTACCTGGCGGGGCTTCAGGGAATACCCCAGGAATTAAATGAGGCCGCTGCCATCGACGGGGCAACCGGAATCAAATCTTTTTTCCATATTACTTTGCCCTTATTGTCGCCGACCACATTTTTTATCCTGATTACCAGCATTATCAATTCTTTTAAAGTATTTGCCCCGATTAGTATGATGACCGACGGTGGACCGGGGACTTCAACTACAGTTTTGGTCTATCACATTTACATTTCTGCTTTCCGTTTCTTCCGGATGGGCTATGCCTCGGCTATTGCCTGTGTATTGTTTATGATCGTTTTTGTAATCACTTATTTGCAATGGCTGGGACAGAAAAAATGGGTCGATTATATGTAGCGCGTGCGCGCATAGTCAAGAGGTGACAACTGATGAATTCTACCGTGAACATCAATTTACTGGAAGTACAGGATAAAGCCAAAAAACAATCCCAATGGTTTTTTAAACTGGTCATGACTTGTTTGCTTTTAGGATTGGGAGTTATCACAATTATCCCTTTTATTTATATGCTTTCTTCTTCCTTCAAAGTGGAGATCGATATCTATAAATATCCGGTCGAATGGATTCCCAAGGTTATCAAGAACAATTACCATCAAGTATGGTTTGGTAATTATAATTTCGCCCGCTACTATCTGAATTCGCTCTTTGTGACCGCCAGTTGCATCACCGGATTGCTTGTAACAAGCAGCCTGGCGGCTTACGGCTTTAGCCGGATGGAGTTTAAATTCCGGGACGGTCTATTTTTATTATATTTATCAACGATGATGATTCCGCCGCAGGTGACGATAGTGCCCAGGTTTATTCTTTATAAATTTATGGGAATTTACGATACTCATCTGGCGTTGATTTTGCCGGGTATTTTTACGGCCTTCGGGACTTTTCTAATGCGCCAGTTCATGGTGGCATTGCCCAAAGAACTCAATGAATCAGCTAAAATCGACGGCGCCGGAGAGTTTAAAACCTGGTTTCATATTGTGGCCCCGCTTACCAAGCCGGCCATGATGACCCTGGCCTTGATCGCTATGGTCTGGAGTTGGAATGATTATGAAAATGCCCTGATATTTTTAAAAACCACCAGCTTATATACGATTCCGGTGGGGTTGATCAGCTTTATGGATGAAACCGGGAAAATGTATTCGCTAATTACCGCTGCCGCCGTATCGGCAACTGTACCGCTGGTGCTGTTATTTTTAGCCGGCCAGCGTTATTTCATCGAAGGCCTCACGGCCGGAGGCGTGAAGGGGTAAGCGCTCGAAGGCGCTTTAGCAGGAAGGAGTTTATGGAGAGAGTATGCTGGGGTCGATTTTGTGATGTAACCATAATGACAATCGAATTTATCCCATAAGGATTTTTTTTGAACAGCACCCACAAAGTTCGATTCCGTGACTTTGTGGGTGCTGTTTTTGCATATTAGTTCGTTGATTCATGATCCAATCCTCCTGATTTTTGTTATACTTATTGTAAGGAATTGCCGGATTGCTTATTAAAATTCGGCAATGACCGGGTCAATCTATTCATCCGCCATATCAAATAGCTTACACAAAGGACAATGACTAAAATGGTACAACAGAATATCGTGTTAATCGGCATGCCGGGCGCGGGAAAAAGCACCATCGGGGTCATGCTTGCCAAAACCCTGGGTATGGTTTTCGTGGACACGGATTTATTGATTCAGGAAAAGGCCGGCCGTCTATTGCAAGAAATCATCGTTCAAGACGGGGTGACCGCATTTTTAAGGTTGGAGGAAAATGTAATTTGTGAGTTGCAGGCAACCCAATCGGTGATTGCCACCGGGGGCAGCGCGGTCTATAGCAAGAGAGCCGTGGATCATTTAAAGGACACCGGTCTGCTGGTTTATTTGAATCTTCCTTATGATGAAATCGAGCGCAGGATTGATAATATGTCCACCCGGGGGATAGCCATCGAACAAGGCCGCACTTTACGGGATTTATATGATGAACGGATAGTCTTGTATGAAAAGTATGCCGACCTGATTGTGGATTGTTACGCTTCAACTATGGAAGAAGTGGTCCTTAAAATGGTCAACGCTTTGAAAGCAATCTAGTAGAGTTCTCAATCCCCGATACGTGGGTAGCAAGAATTTAAGGAGGGGGCTCCAAGTGGATGGATATCGCCGAATATATCGCAAAATCAGTTCATGAGTCCTATTGGGAAAAGGATATCAATTGCGCCTGCACAACCCTGACGGTTTTAGCAGACCTTTTGGGAATCACCCTTCATGAGCAGGTGCTGAATGCGGGAACCGGGATGCACGGGGCTGGGGGGTTTCGGGCCCAGTGCGGATTGGTGGAGGGCGGGTTGATGATGATTGGAGTTTACTTTTCAGCAGAGGGGAAAGGGGCGGAGGAAATTGCGGATGCCTGTTACCGGTATGGGGAAAGCTTTCAGAAAAGATTCGCCTCGCTCCTCTGCAGGGATTTGCGGCCGGGCGGTTTCCGGGAGGACGATCCGCCCCATCGTTGCGAAGAACTAACCCAAAGGGCCATTCGGTTTACGTATCAGTTTTTGGTGGAATGGAAGAAGGAACTTCAATCAAATACCGATTTAAAATAAGGACTTTGTGGTCCTTTTATTTTTACCGAGGGTTTCGCAAAGTAGAATATAGGCGAAAATGTTTGTGAGTTTTTGTTATAAAGCAGGAATTGATGAAATATTTGGATAATTATATGTTAAACAGTAAAACATTGTTGTCGTAAAGTGAGCGCTGTAACATTGAACATTTTTAGATTTCGGAAACAGAAGCAACCTAATTTAAATATATTTGGCATCTATATTTTTGTTATTGTCATAACTGATTTAGTTTTTTACCCTTTATTTCCTTTCTTATTAAATTATCCACCCGGATCTATCAACACTCAATTTGATAAAGAATTTTCAAAAATCCTATATTATCAGCAATATATTGTGATCAATCTTCTCATTATGATTGTAGGATATATTTGCTTAAAATTTATTTTTAGGGGTGTTGATAATTGGAATTACATTGTTCAAATTCTCAAATCTAACGATATAACTGAAATTAATAAAATTAGAAAAAGAAGTTTAACTATACCTCACATTGTTTATGTTTTACAAATATTTGTGCCGATATTTATTATTGGATTTTTATTTGTTGTCTTGGGCATGATTGATATTGCTGATGTAAAGCTTTATATGATTTCAATTGTGGGATTAAATTTGACTGGGGAGATTTCTTATTTATTTTCTAAAAAATATTTTCGGCAAGTCTTAAAATATACTTATTTGGAAAACTCCGTATTAAAAGCAACTCGAATCGGACTACGATTTAAAGTAATTCTACAGATATTTCCCTTATTTTTGTTTTCGATTTTGTTTATTTCCTGGATTGGACAATCCGGCTTAATTAGAGAAAAAGGGGATGCGCTTTTTAAAAGTTATCAGCGTGAACTTCAAATGATATCTGTTAGATACCCATCTATTCAGAGTCGAGACCAGATGAACGATCTTTTTAGTTTATTGGAAACTGATAACAAAAACGACATTACTTTTTATATTGATCCGGAAGGCAAATATAAAACCAGTGATAATTCAGGATTAAGTAAATTTTTTTTAAAATATACCCGGGAGTTGGCATTTAAATATCATGGGCATACTTATGACTATTATGGCTCAAACATTCAAGGCGCAGTCATTAAATTGAAGGGAGTAAATGGTGATTGGATTTTTGGTATAAAGTATGTGGTGGGTTCTTCAAAAAACATATTTTTATTTTTTATAAGCATTATGGCAATATCTATTTTTGCGGTACTGATAATATTATACTTTGCAAGAACCCTAGCAGACGATATTGCCTTAATCGCTTCCGGTCTTACGGAGATTGCGGAAGGGTCGGAAGCTGATTTGAACAAGAAAATTGCCGTTATCTCCAATGACGAACTCGGAGATTTGGCAATAGCTTTCAATAAAGTTCAAGAGCGTGAAAAAAAATATGTCGAGGATATTCAAAAACAACAGAGTATGATTGTTGAGCAGGAACGCCTAGCTTCTCTGGGGCAAATGATCAGCGGTATTACCCATAACTTAAAAACCCCAATTATGTCGCTTTCGGTTGGCATTGCATCGATTAAAAAATTGGTTGCCGAGTATCAGGCATCGATTGGCGATCGGCGTGTAACTTCGGAGGATCACCGTGAAATCGCCGGGGAAATGGAAGCCTGGCTTAATGAAATGACGCCCTGTTGTACTTATATGTCTGATGTCTTAACTACTATTAAAGGACAGATTGTATTGGGGAATCATTCAATGGCTTCCAGTTTTACCCCCAGGGAATTAATGAAACGGCTTGAAATTTTAACCGATTATGAACTGAACAAATCCGGCTGTAACATACGATATAATCTAAATGTAAATTCGGATTTGGAAATACATGGAGAAGTTAGCGACTTAGTCCAGGTGTTGGAGAATTTAGTTTCGAATGCAATTCAATCATATGAAGGAGAAAAAGGATCCATTGAATTTAATATGACTCATAAGGATGCAGCGCTGGAGTTTTGTATCCGTGACTGTGGCAAAGGTATCCCTGAAGAGCTCCAATCCAAATTGTTCAGAGAAATAATTACTACCAAGGGAAAAAAAGGAACCGGGCTGGGTTTATATATATCCTATGCCATTATTAAGGGAAAATTCGGTGGAGAGCTTTGGTTTGAACCTTCCCCAGAGCATGGCGCTACTTTTTATATTTCAATACCCATTTGAAATTGAATAGGAATGATTCGTTTGGAATGAATCGGTAGGAGTTTCTGTAAAACATCTATTTTGAAAAAGAAATGACCATTCAATTGACCTGGAATTTTTCCGGGTCTTTATTTTTATAAAAGATAAATGGATAGGAAATAAATATTTTTAACATTTCCAAACGAAAATTCAAGAGATATCTCAGTAATGTTATTAATTTGAAGTTATGTTACAATTAATATTGAGAGTAAACAAAATTAGAGAAAAAGACCCAAATAAATTGTTTGATTGGGAAATTATTCAAAAAAGGGGGGAACGATTTGCGTGTCCATCAGAAAAAAACTTCATTGACACCGGAAGATTTAAATACCACTATTTTTGATACTCAGACCGACTTTAAAAGGATCTATGAAGACATAAAAAATTATGTCGTGTTTAAGAACAGCATCACAACCAATTCCAATGCTCGTTTGGCATATATGGATGTTTTGGATTACATGGAAAAGCTTTCGGTCAGAAGCAGGTAAAATAAAAATAATTTAGGGGGGAAGGAATGATGAAATATTATCCATTAACCTATGCCCAAAGGGCGATCTGGAATGTTGAAAAATTTGTTTCAAATACTAGCATAAATAATAATGCCGGCGCTTTACTTTTTAATGAGGAGTTGGATTTTAAAGTATTAGAACAAGCCTTTAACGTGGTAATAAAAAAAACGACGCTTTGCGAATTCGTTTTAAAATTGAAAACGGGGAACCAGTACAATATGTTTCCGATTACCGACACTATCGGCCTGATTTTTTTGATTTAACCTCTGAAACCGACAATCAACGGTTTTTTAAGATTCAGCAAGAGTTCACCGATATAGCGTTTTCGATCATCGATTCTCCCCTTTTTTATACCGCTTTTTTTAAATTGGCTACAGGATCAGGATTATATTTCAAACAGCATCACTTGATCTCTGATGCTTGGTCTGTAATACTAAGTGGCGATAAGACTTTCGATTATTATTGGAAAATAAAGAAGGGAGAAGATCTGAACAGTCAAGAACCTTCTTTTATTGAATATTTAGATGAAGAAAGAAAATATGTAACTTCTAAACGTTTTGAACTTAATAAAGCTTTTTGGAATGCAGAAATAAAGTTATATCCCGAGTTTATATATTTAAAGAATAGATCCGGTCAATATTCGACCTGTGCAAAACGAATAAGTCTAAATATCTCTAAAGATATCTCATTAAAAATTACTCAGCTTTGCCAGGAAAAACGGGTTTCAATTTTAGTCTTGTTTACAGCATTATTTTTCATTTATATCAATAAAATTACCTCGAATAAAAGAATAGCTTTCGGAACAACAGTTCTTAATCGTACCAATTACAAAGAAAAAAATACGTTAGGTATGTTTATTAATACGATACCTATTTTATTGCATCTCGATTATGATATGCAATTTATAAATTTTCTCTTTTCGATAGCCTGCAAGTGGAAGAGTCTCTTACATAACTCGCATTATCCCCAAGATTTATTAACCGAAGATCACCGGAATCAACATAAAACGAATGAAGATTTGTTTGATATAACTATAACTTATCAAAATGCTATTCATCGTCACTTAGAAGGATTTAATGAAGCCAAAAGTTATTGGTACCCATATGGTTATCAAATTAACTCATTAAATCTTAACATTAGTGATAGAGAAAATTTGAATAGTTATGTAATCGACTACGATTATTTAGTCGAACTATTCACCGCCGCCGAAATAGAAGACCTCCACCATCATTTGATGCACCTTCTCCAAGACGTCTTGAATCATCCGGCGAAGCCCATTTCTGAGTTGGAGTTGACGTCCCCGGCGGAAAAACAGCGGCTGCTCTTGGAATTCAATACCTCCCCGATGAGATTATCTTCCCCCGACCGGTTGCTGCATCAATTTTTTGAAGTGCAAGCCTTTCAAAACCCGGACCATGTCGCTATAATCTTTGGCGAAGAGCGGATCGCCTATGGTGCGTTGAACCGGAAAGCCAATCAGATCGCCCGGATGCTCCGGAAGAAGGGTATCAAGCCCAATTCCATCGTTGGACTGATGGTTGAACGGTCGCCGGAAATGCTCTACGGGATTTTAGGGATTTTAAAGGCCGGCGGGGCTTATCTACCCCTCGATCCCGATTTCCCCCGGGGCAGGGTGAAATATATTTTGGAGGATAGCCGTTGTGATATTTTGCTCACCAATGATTTTTTAATCGGCAAAACCACCTGGCAAGGGGAAATCGTAAATTTCAACGCCGCCCGGGATATTGAAGACGGTTCCAACCCGGGGAATCTAAATGGTCCCAGTGATTTGGCGTATGTCATTTACACTTCCGGTTCTACCGGCCAGCCCAAAGGGGTAATGGTCGAGCATGGTTCGATTGTCAATACGGTCAATTGGCGGATGTATCATTATCATTTTACTGCCGGGGATGTTTTATTGCAGATTCCACCCTATAATTTCGACAGTTCGGTGGAAGATATTTTTTCCTTTTTAAGCGTCGGGGCCCCGATCGTGATGATCGAACAAGCAAAACGGCTGGATTTAATGTATGTAAGGGAACTGATTACCCGGCATCAGGTGACCCATTTTTTAGTGACCCCGCTATTCTATCATACGATGCTGGATGAGATAGCTCCCGGCTTAATCCGTTTATCCAGCGTCACGGTGGCGGGGGAAAATTTCCATTTGAACTTGGTGAAAAAACATTTTCAAAAATTGCCTTCGGTGAAGTTGTACAATGAATACGGGCCGACTGAGAATAGCGTTTGCTCTACGGTGTATCAATTTACCCCGCAAGACCGGGAAATATTGATCGGCAAACCGATTTCCAATTGTCAATGTTATGTATTGAGTCCGGATCTCAATTTACAGCCAGTTGGGATTCCTGGGGAACTATATCTGGGAGGAATGGGACTGGCCCGGGGATATGTAGCCAATTCCCAACTGACCGCTGAGAAATTTGTTTTTGTGAAGGCTATCGGAGAACGTTTGTACCGCACCGGCGATTTGGTAAAATGGACTGCGGAAGGCAATTTGCAATTTATCGAAAGAGTTGACAATCAAGTCAAAATTCGTGGTTTTCGTATCGAGCCCGGCGAGATTGAGTTTCAGTTAATCAATCATCCCGCTGTCGTGGAAACAGTGGTTATGGCCCGTGAAGACGGGGAGGGGAATCAATTTTTGTGCGCTTATGTTGTTTCGGATCAAAGACCAACGACCGCGGAGTTGAAAGGATTTTTATCCAAAAGCCTGCCGGGCTATATGATACCGTCCCAATATGTATTTTTGGATAAATTACCGCTGACCCCTAACGGGAAAATTGATAAGAAAGCCCTGCCTGCTCCGGCCGATGAACCGAAAGTCGGTTACGCGCCGCCTGAAAATGAAGTGGAAAAGAAATTAGCAGCCTACTGGCAAGAGATTTTAGGAGGAAATACTCCAATCGGGACGATGGATAATTTTTTTGAAATCGGCGGTGATTCATTGGCCGTTATCAAAATTTTAACCATGAGCTATAACCAGCAATGGGATCTTACCGTCCAGGATTTTTACCGGTATAATACCATTAAGGACCTGGCCGCAATGATCATCTCCCGCAGTCAGGATGAAAAATCAACGGTGGAAACCAGGGAAAGTTCCGATATCGCTAAACCAAAGACGGAATCTTTCTCTTTGCGCGGGCCGCTGGTTGTCCCTGTCAAAACGGCCACTCCCAGGACGGTCCGCAATCTGTTATTAACGGGGGCTACCGGTTTTCTGGGAATTCATATTCTGTTCGAATTATTGCAACAAAACGACATTCGGATTTGTGCTTTAGTCCGCGGTAAAAACAGGGAAAGCGCCGAATCCCGCTTATATGAAATCCTAAAGTTTTATTTTCCGCAGATTCATCCGTGGGTTTTTAACCAGAAGGTTATGGTGGTCAGCGGAGATATTACTTTTGAAAAATTTGGGTTGCCGGAGGAGGAATACCGGGAACTTCGGAAGAAAATCGATACGGTGGTTCACGCGGCTGCGCTTGTAAAACATTATGGCGATTTTGAAGAATTCCGGCGAACCAATATTCTGGGAGTTCAAAATATCCTTCAGTTTAGCAAAGGAAAAGCTTTATTCCACATTTCCACCACCAGTGTGGCCGGAGATTATGCCAAACAGGAACGGCGAAATTTACACTTCAACGAAAACAGTCTGGATATCGGCCAGAATCTTGGCGGAAATTGTTATGTTGAAAGTAAATTGGAAGCGGAAAAAATAATTTTACGGTACATTCAGGATGGTTTCCAGACGACGATCTTCAGGGTAGGTAATCTTACCGGCAGGTATGCGGATGGATTCTTTCAAATGAATATTCAGGACAATAAATTTTACCAAATTCTTAAATCCCTGATTGAGCTTTCAACCATTCCCAAGTCCGTGGCTAAAAAAGACCTTGAGTTCACTCCGGTGGATTTGTGCAGTAAGGCGATTGTAAAACTTCTGCTGGTGGAAGAGAGCATAGGTAAGACATTTCACCTGATGAATCAACACGGGATTAAAATAAAAAATTTAACAAGAATGCTGTTTGAAATGGGTTATAAAGTCGATATTGTTAGGGATGAAATTTTTTATCAATATCTTCAGGAGCGGTTGCGCGAAAATAATGTCGATACTCTGGTGGGTCTGGTGCCTGATTTGCAAAAGGGTGTCTTACATTATCATACTTCCGTCAAGGTGGATTCCCGGGCTTCAATCGCAGCCTTAAAACAGCTGGATTTTGAGTGGTCCCTCATCGATGAGGCTTATATTAAGAAAGTTTTTTCCTATATGGAATCGACCGGGTTTATCAAAAAGTTGCCGAAAGATTTGCCGAAAGAAATATTGAGAAAGTGAATCCGTGATAATTATAAGTATCAAAAAATAATCTCCCGCAAGGGTCGGCGAGATGAAGGTAAAATGTAAAGATATACGGATGGGAGGCTAATATGGACGGGCATATTCGAATTTTGATCATTGAAGATGAACCATCATGGCAGAACTTAATCACCCATCAATTGAATTCAGACCCGGAGTTTTTGGTAGTCGGTATTGCGGAAAAGGTCGAACAGGCGATTCAATTGGGAAAAATTATGGAATATGAATTTGCAATTATCGATCTACAACTGGATCGAACGGCTGAGGATGGTTTTGTTGTGTATCATGCTCTTAAGAAAGAACGTGATTTTCAGGGGATTTTTTTAACCAACAATGAAAATCCCAAGACGATGTATGATGCTTTTTTACAGGGAGGATACTCTTATATCCCCAAAACCTATTTAAACGTCCTGCCGCAAACGATCCGCTATTTTCATGAAAATCCGGTCCCCAATCTGATGATGAAAACCATTCAAGACCGGGTGAAGGAGTTCCGCCTTATCGACCTGACCGGCGCTGAAAAAAATGTTTTTAGTTTGCTAAATCAGGGTTTCAAACCCAGCGACATTTCGACCCAGTTAAATATCTCCGTATACACAGTCCGTTCCCATATTAAAAATGTGCTGAAGAAATTAGGCGCCAATAATTATCAGGATGCTTTGAAAAAACTTTTTCCGAATTAATTGATAAAAATCAGCAGTACAAATAGCTGCTGGTTTTTTATTTTTTTGTTCGGCTATGGATTTCATTTGTGATTCAGTTCATAAATTAGGTATTTTTTTTACCCAATTTTCGATTGCATGAGGAAATTTGGTAATAATTTTGATTATTAACAGCGAATAATAAATCAGTTATAATGGGTCTAATGGGAAAAATGTAAAATTATTACACGAATTGACGAAAAATCCAATAAGGCGGTGGATAGGATGTTACAGATGACGAATATTAATATCTCCCAAGAAGATGGTATTTATGAATTGTCCAAGATTTTACAGGAATTAAGAAATTTAAAGGCTCTGGCTAAGGATGAAATTTTACTGAGAGACTATAAGATTTACATTCGGGACATCCAACGGTTTTTAAAAAAGGCCTCCCAGAAAGTTTTAGCAGCGGAAGATATTCAGGTTTATATTGATGACTATCAACAAGTCCTTCAAATGGCTAAATTAGATGAGATAAAATAGGGGAGTTAGACTGGGCCGGGAAAATCGATGAACAGTCACGTTTATTGCATGGGACATTATCAGGGACTGTCTTCAATGGAAATTAACCGATAAAGATATACAATATCATAGGTCTTGCCTGATTTTTTAACGGCATCGCATATTGATATATCGAATCGATTTTAAAGTACTTTGAAGGCAGTCTCTTTTTATTTTGATTTCAAAGCAAGCAATAAGGCTTTATCAACGGAACTCCGGTTTATATTGGCTTGAATAAATGAAATAATAAGCTTAAAATGAAATTAGAACAATTTCGACAGGAGGATATCGATGAATAAGGTAAAATTAGGGGTATTAGGTGTTTCTCATTTGTTTGTAACCAAAGTCTTGCCGGCGTTGTTAAAATCAAACAAGGTGGAAGTCTATGGGATAGCTTCCAGGGATGGCGGAAAAGCGCGAGATGCATCTCTGGCATATGGGATCACTAAATTTTATCCTTCCTATGAGGAACTGTTGATGGACAAATCTATCGAAATGGTTTATATACCATTACCCAACCATATCCACGCCGAATGGATCAAAAAATCGGCCGACTATGGGAAACATATCATTTGTGAAAAACCGATTGCGCTCAGCGCTGAAGAGGCAAAGGAAGCCATTGAATATGCAGAATCAAAAGGCGTTAAAATTATGGAAGCCTTTATGTATAAGTTTCATCCCCAGTGGCGGCGCGCATTGGAAGCAGTGCGATTTCAAGAAATTGGTAAAATTACCACAATTCACACTTTTTTCGGATATGACAATAAAGATCCCCAAAATATTCGCAATATAAAAGTAACTGGCGGCGGAGCATTACTTGATATCGGGTGTTATGCCGTTTCTTTATCTCGCTTTTTACTCCAAGCGGAACCCAAACGTGTTTTGGCGGTGTCTGATATCGATGCCGCATTTCAAACAGATATTGTAGCCAATTGCATCCTGGATTTTGGAACAATCAGGACTCTTTTTACCGTCTGCACTCAGACCTTTCCTTCTCAAAGAGTGTTGGTTTTTGGAACCGGTGGAACGATGACTCTGGAAATTCCCTTTAATATGTATTCTGATGTGCCGGCGCAAATCACTCTAAAAACAGCAGTTGGCACTCGGACACTGGAGTGCGGCCCTGCGGATCAGTACATGTTGGAATTTGACGAATTTGCACTATCGCTCCGCGACCGCACGGCAATATCCATAACGTCGGCCGATGCAATTGATAATATGAGGGTTCTGGACGCTCTTTTTAAATCAGCCCAGTCCGGTCAGTGGGAAAAGGTATAAAATGATTGGCAAATTTTGAAAAAAATCCTCTAAAAATGCAGGAAAAATAGGAAATTTAAAGAAAAGCTTATATTGATTTATATTTATCCATCAACACGTTTCGGATAGGTGTACCATGAAATTAATTTCATTGAATAAAATTACTGATAATATGGTCCTCGCCAAAAACGTTTATGCCCGGGAAGGCAATGTATTACTTGCGAAGGAAGCCCCCTTAAAGCGGAATTATGCGACAAGATTACTGGAATGGGGCGTAAACTCGGTTTATGTTCGAGATAACCAAGGGGACCAACTTGAAATCGATGAGGAATTATGCCAACAAGCCCAAAACTCCGTTTTTTCCTATTTCCATGAATTTTTAGCGGATGTAAATCATAATCAACTGCCTGAATCCATGCAGCAAAGGCTGGAAAATATTTTAAAGGCCTTAATCACGGATCGGAATATCCTGTGGAATTTGGTAGAAATGAGAGCGGTTAGCGAGGATATTTTCCGCCATTGTGTCAATGTTTGTATAATATCCATGATTATTGGATCATTTCGCGGTTATCCCGATAATCGACTCGCTGAATTAGCGACCGGAGCCATGTTGATTGATTTAGGTAAAATAACCGTTGCCCATGAGTTTTTAGACGATCCTAAAATTTCTTTAACGCGGGAAAATATTGAAATCCAGGAGCATACACGGCTGGGGTTTGAAAAGCTGAAACAATTAAAAGGAAATTATGAAATTGCCGCCCAAGTTGTTCTGCAGCATCATGAAAAGTATGACGGAACCGGTTTTCCCCAGGGATTGAAGGGCGATCAGATTCATGAGTTTGCCCGTATTGCCTCCATAGCCGATATATTTCATTTACAACAACATTATATTCAAGATATAAGCCCAAGTCAAATCATTAGCAATTATAGCGGTACATTTTGCGATCCGGAATTAGCCCAATTGTTCTCCAGGGAAGTTGCTCCTTTTGTTGACAGTGGCAAATCAGGTAAGGAAGATCCGTTTCCAGCCGAGCGTGGGCGCGAAACCTCTCCGGAGACTGCCGGACCGATGCCGCTGCCTGAAATTGATAAAACCGAAATCCAAAAGTCATCCGATACTGAATATCGACATGATTCCGGAAGCAAACAGGAAAATGGGTCTTTGTTTTCGAAAATGTTTGGCCGTTTTGGGACGAAGGACAATATGGATGAAATCCCGGATTCCAAACAAACCAAACCGGATTTGTCCATTGATACGGAGCAGCAAGGGAAGAATCGGCTCAACCCTCTCTTGGATGGCTGGAAACAGGATCAGGGAACCGTTGTTTCAAGTCGGGCGGGTGTAAGCCCTATTCCCCAAAATAATATGGCTGAAAAGGATAAATTTGTTGTATATCCTGAATGGTGTGAGCATACCAAAGCGGCTGCCCTAAAAATTATAACCAGAGCATTAACGAAAATCAGCACGGATTTGGTTCCCAAAGCAGCCATTGAGACCACGCAAAAAACTATAGAGCAGGTCATCGAAAACAACGACGTAATCCGCAATTTGGTAAGGATTCAAGCTTTGGAAGAAAATGTTTTTGCACATTGTGTTACTGTGGGACTTTTGTCCGTAATGACAGGGGTTTCTTTAGGTTATAACCGGGATCAATTAATTGAACTCGGAACAGGTTCGCTCCTTGTCGATGTGGGAAAGGTCGAGATATCGCGAAGGTATAATGTGGATGCCCGGTGGTTTGGAACAACAGAGTATGAGGCCATCATGCCGGAGCACACTCAATTCGGTTTTGAAGAACTATGGAAGATGAATCCCAACACCAGCATTCCATATATTGCCTTGCAGCACCATGAAAGATACGATGGTTCAGGTTATCCGGTGGGGTTAAAAGGCGAACAAATCAATGAACTGGCCAGGATAGTCGCTCTCGCCGATGTCTATGATTCATTAATCTACGAAGGAATGAATGGTCAAAAATTATTGCCCCATGAAGTCATCGAATATATCCGGGATTTTAGCGGATCTCATTTTGATCCTGAAATTTGCCGGGTATTTTTACAAAATATGATTCCTTTGTTGGTGGGTTCCAATGTATTACTCAATACCGGTGAAAAAGCCACCGTAATCCGGATTAATAAAGATTTGCTGGCTAGACCGTTGATACGAGTGATAGTTGATAAAGAGGGCAATAAGCTGGCAACGCCCATTGCGAAAGATTTAGCAACGGATTTAACATTATTTATCGTAGGAACCTTGAAGGATGAAGACTTTTAATTGGGAAAACCGGGCGTTTCCTTAATCATTTACGAATTGAAGACCTCGTGGAAGGTCTTTTTTTTTATAAATAGGCTTTGAGCGGCTAATACAAAAAAAGACCTCTAGAAATTCAATCTTAAAACCTCACGGTGGAATTAAAGATAGATTGGCAGAATGTCGATGAATATAAATGAATGGTGTAACGGGTAAAAAAAGGGGATGAAATGAATGTAGAGGGATCGAAGGCAGTTTTGGGAGGTGATAATATGGTTTTTTCACCGATCAATTCTCATAATGAAAAAAAAGCAGAAAAGGCAAATAATATATCGCATTTCCCGAGTCGGGGCACAAAGGAACTTTTACGAAATATTTTAGGCCCTGATTTCGATGATTATGAGATTCAAGATGGTGATAATTTGTATTTACCAAACCGCAAAAAAGAGATCACCCAAGGGAATTTTGCAGCCGTCGCCCAGCAGTCTCAACGCACAAAAGATGATCCAATCGCAAAACCACCGGGATCCCTTAAGGATTTTTTGGTTCGATACGTTTTAGGGATTCATGAAAAAGCAATCGAGTCAAACTTGTAAATGATTGGATTCACTGCAACCAGTTAAAGTAAATTCTTTAGAGTCCGGGAAACTACTTTTGGAATAGGTAAACGTTATGAACGTGACCATCGAAAAAACAAAAGATAGTTGGACCCGAAAACTTAAAGATTAGGGCATTGATTCACAACAAGCCATTCGATCCTTCTACATTCATTTCATCAGATCCAGGTAGTTTTATTCTTTTAAAAAGAGATCCTTTTATATGCACAGGATCTCTTTTTTTATCATTGGCGATTATTCTTCGGAGAAGTCCGACACCGGAGCCTTTTGGCCGCATTGCCCACAGTATTGGGCGCTTTCTGCAAGTTTTGCCTTACAGTTGTTGCAATATACTTTTCCTAATGCGGTTCCTGCATGTAAATGAATTAGACTCAATTCCTCTTTTTTCTCCTGTAATTGTTGCTCCAAGCCGGCAATGGAATCGCACTTTTGAATCATTTCTTCCTGATGATAAAGATTAGCGCGAAACATGGCATACACTGCTTGCCCCAATTCTCTCAAGGAAGTGTTAATTTGTTCCTCCAAAATTTCCACTTGTTTTTTAATTTTGATATCTTCCAGCACTTCTTTGGAACGAATACTTACGTTGGATATTCCTTTTTCAAGCTCTTGTTTTACTTTTTGATAAAATTCGGCCATGAAAATCCTCCTGTTTAATTACGATTGAATCTGATTATTGATATGTAAATTCAGCATGAATATTCCTGATTTTGTAAGGGAGGGTTAAATTTTATGACGTTTTGCAGGAGAAAAGAATTATTTTCGCGAAATCAATAACAAATTTTCACACCACAATAATAAAAAAATTACTTCAAGAGACTCATGAAACTGATAACATTAAACAAAATCAACGACGGCATGGTTTTAGCGAAAAATATTTATACCCGAAAAGGTAACGTGTTACTGGCTAAAGATGCTTGCCTTAAATTCAGCTACATTAAGCGTTTGTCCGAATGGGGTGTAAACTCGGTATATGTTGTTGATAAACAGGGCGATACGGTAGAAATTGATCAAGAACTGTATTTACAAGCTAAAGATGACTTGTTGCATCTGATGGAAGATTTCACCAATGAATTAAGCGAAGAACAACTTCCGTCTTCGATGAGACGGACTATCAACGAGGTAATGGTTAAAATGCTTTCTGATAACCAAGTTCTTGGAAATTTGGTTGAAATCAGAGCAATGAACATCAATGCTTTTCGCCGTTTGGGAATGGAATGCATTTTTTCAATACTAATCGGCAACTCTGCCGGTTATGATTTGGAACAGTTGGCGCAAATGGCGGCAGGGGTTGCTTCCCTCGGTAATGGTCAAACGGATCTCGCCAAGAAACTTTTATGCGCTCTTGGGCCGCGTCGGGAAAACTTAAAGCAGAATCAAGATTCAGAAAGTTTGGAAAGGCTTTATGAATTTCATCAGAACTATGAAGTAGCTGCCCGGATCGTTTTGGAGCGCTACGAAAATAATGATAATAACAATTTTCCTCAGGAATCGACAGGGAATAAGATTTCTCAGCCCAATCCTTTATTCATAGAGAATAAAGATTTGACCCGAATGAATATTTTTGAAGTGGAACTCGAAAGGCCTGAATTATTTTCAAAAGAAACCGTTTTTCCATCCACAAAGAATAGCCGGGAATATTTGGAGGTTTCCGCTGATCCTGGAGGCAGCCATGATTCTTCATTGTTCAGGCATCTTTTGGGTGTGTTGGGAAATTTTAATGTTGGATTGAAAGAGCTTGCTCGAATTGTTGAACCATCACTGGTGAGTCAAGCCGTGACTTTGGAAGATCCCCATTTAAGAGATGACCAACTTCAATACATCCCGGAAAAAGTGAGTTCTTTGAAACACCAAGAAATTGGGCATCCGTCGAATAACCATCGCCATGATAGTTTATCTCAAAATTCGAGTAATATCAGGGACAGCAGTTTTTTAGTCACACCGGAGCAGTTCTCCGTGACTCAATCCGAAGCTTTAATAGTTGCTAAACGGGAATTAGCAAAACTGGATCCGGAATTAATTCCTCCCCACGTGATTGAAACCACCCGAACAGCTCTTGGAGAAATGCTCGCCAGCGAAGAGTTGGTGAAGGATCTGGTTGCGATTCAGGCATTGGATGGCAGTGCTTTTTATCATTGCCTGAGTGTGAATTCATTATCGCTCATGGTTGCCGCTTTCATCGGTTATACTCCTTCAAGACTGAAAGAATCGGAGATTGCAAAACTAGGGGTAGATTCGGGTAAAATGCAAATTGCCAGGAAATATAAAGCAGTTGAGAGTTTGCTTGGCAGTCATTCCTCCGACCCCTGGATAGTGAAAGCCGCCCATTTAAGTTTTGACCACTTATGGCAACTGAAAACAAATCCGCAAGGAGCAGAGTTGATTTTCCGCCGGAAGAGTGAGTTTGATCCGACGCAGAGTGAATCCGGCGAATTGGTGAAAGAGCAAAACTTGGCCGAGATTGTAGCTCTGGCGGATACATATTTAACTTTAATGAATGACGGAATAAACGGCCAGAAATTAATGCCTCATGAAGTCATTGAATATATCCGGGATTGTTACGGCACCCATATCAATCCTGAGGTTAAAAAGGCTTTTTTGCAATGTATCAGCCCCTTTTTAATTGGTTCTTATGTACTACTGAATAATGGAGAGAAGGCAAAAGTGCTCAAGGTTAACCCGAATTTTTTAACTAGGCCGATGATTGAGGTGCTTTATGATCAGAATGGTCAGAAACTTTCGCCACCTATCCAGAGGGATTTGAAGACCGACTTGACATTGTTTATTATCAGCGCATTAAAAGATGAATTGGATCAATAATTCGTTAAGACTATCGAGGAAACGTAAAATGAAAAAGTGTCTTTCTCCGGAAGATTTCCGGGAATTGAGCGAAACCCAAAAAAGTGCTTTACGGGATCTATGGCTGCCCTGTAAGTATGATTTAGCGTTTGAAATTGTCTGGAGAGACGTTGAAAATGACATCCATGATATCGCTATTATTTTAGTTTTGGATGCCAAAGTCCATAGTACACCCAGAAATTGTGAAGTGATCTTAAAAGTCTATTATCCTAACGGTATTCCGGAATATGGAGGCTTGGAAGCCTCCTCCGAGGAGGACGATAGCAATGATTGGGATATCTCAACAGAAAACGGGGACGATTTTACAGGACAGCCGGAGAACGGGTTTATGGAAAACCAAATGAGCCTGGATGAGAAAAACGAACGATCTGAGGAACACTATATCAACAAAGAAAATTGTTTGCCACTTTTAAATATCGGTCAAATGATCGACATATTAAAGGAGCATCAAGGAGAGCCAAATATCAGTTTCGCCCCGGAAGAAGCGGTTTGTTATGTCGGCGGAAGTGAGTTTTCCGGGGAGGAACTATGTGATGCTTTGTGGGAAGCCGTTAAGAAGTTGTTATAAAGAAATTATTCGACTCCCCGCTGAGGGGCAGTTAAAAACTGGATTTTGGCATTTTTTTCTACTGCCGAACGGAAAGCCCATTCGCTTCGAAATAGTGCTACCGGCCGTTCTTGAACATCTTCCAGCAGCAGGTCGCCCTGGAGATCAATTTTGGACTTTGCCGTAATCTCTTCGCCAACTAACCAGCGGGCCATTACATAATTCAGATGCTGTAATTGAATTTCGGCGCCGTATTCGCTTTGCAGCCTGTAGCGCAGCACATCAAATTGCAGGCTACCAACCACTCCGACGATAAAGGATTCAAAGCCGGTGTCCGGTTGCCGGAACAGTTGGACTGCGCCTTCTTGGGACAGTTGAGTGATTCCCTTGATAAATTGTTTGCGTTTCATGGTATCAGCCGGTTGAATCCGGGCGAACAATTCCGGAGGAAATACCGGGAAATCTTCAAATTTTAGTTTGTTGTTTTCCGAACATAAGGTATCCCCGATTGCAAAAATTCCCGGGTCAAATAAACCGATAATATCACCGGGATAGGCCTCATCGACAATTTCTCTTTCCTGGGCCATAAATTGTTGGGGTTGAGCAAGTTTTATCGGCTTACCGGTTTGAACATGATGAACAGTCATTCCCCTGGAAAAAACGCCGGAACAAATCCGGATGAAAGCCAGCCGGTCACGGTGAGCCGGGTTCATATTCGCTTGAATTTTAAACACAAAGGCTGCAAAATCTTTGCTTTCCGGAGATAACTCGCCAATAGAAGACTGGCGGGCTAAAGGGGCCGGGGCTAACTGTAAAAACTCCTCGAGAAAAGGCCGAACTCCAAAATTAGTCATGGCGCTGCCGAAAAACATCGGTGTTAACTTGCCATTAAGAATTCGTTCCAGATCAAAGGCTTCTCCGGCGGTATCCAAGAGTTCAATGTCGTTTTTGAGAGCTTCATGAATATTGGCTCCTAAGATTTCGGTGAAAGCCGGATCATCGGCGCTTCCGATAGTGGATTGGAGCGCCCACTGGCCATGGGAGCCATCATTGTCAAATAATTCAATTTGGGCTTGACGGCGGTTATAGACTCCGCGATATTCCCCGTTAATTCCGATCGGCCAATTCATTGGATAGGACACTATCCCCAAGACTTTTTCGATCTCTTCCATTAACTCGAAGGGATTTTTGCCGTTACGGTCCAATTTATTAACAAAGGTAAACACCGGAATACCCCGTTGTTTACAAACTTTGAAGAGCTTAATGGTCTGGGCTTCAACGCCTTTTGCGACGTCAATCAACATGACCGCGCTATCTGCAGCCATTAAAGTACGGTAGGTATCTTCACTGAAGTCCTGATGCCCGGGTGTATCTAAAATATTGATTTTATAACCACTATATTCAAATTGAAGGGCGCTGGAGGTTACTGAAATTCCACGTTGTTTTTCAATTTCCATCCAGTCAGAAACGGCATGTTTCTGCGCTTTTCTAGCTTTTACCGAACCCGCTAAGTGAATTGCTCCGCCATACAGGAGAAGTTTTTCCGTTAGGGTGGTTTTTCCGGCGTCCGGATGGGATATAATAGCAAAAGTACGACGCCTTTTAATTTCCTTTTCGAGTAGTTCTTTTATTTCCGACATCCGCATCATCCTCCGGAATTTAATCAACAATCATTTATTATATATGAAGATCAAGGCGAAATGCAATAGTTGAAGTAAAGTTGCCTTCTCTACAGGTAAAAAGGAAAGGAGCACCATCCAATTCAGCAGGAGAATAAAAAAAATTCCCGAAATATTTTAGTAAGTTCAACCCGTCATGCAAGTTAACACCCCAATAACTTGGATTTATCGAAAATGTCGATCTTTAGGGAGGATATTGAATGAACTTCACCCAACACCGCATCATGGTTCAAGATATTCATGATTTTCAAGGAATTATCGAATCAAATAAAAAAGTCATCGCTCTGGTTTATGCATCCTGGTGTCCCTTTTGTGTACGATTTTTACCTGTGTTTGAACGTGTAAGCAACAATAATCAGACTGTTAATGCATATGCTTTCTTATTTCAAGACGATCAGGAAATCATGGCTGATGAATACTCAGTGGAGGTAGTGCCATCGGTTTTGCTTTTTGAAAATGGTAAGCTTGTCAAAAGATTGGATGGCATTTTAGGGATCGGTTTAAGTGAAAAACAGCTTAACGATTTTCTGAAGACACTCTGAATGAGTAATTTTAAGGTTGGAAGAGGTTATCATGGCACTGGACGGAAAAGAACGCTCTAGCGAGAGATATCTTAAAAATTTTAAGGCCGAACAACAAGCAATTCATCTCTATCAAAAGTTGGCAGCGGCAGAACCTAATCCGGTTTTGGCGGGGGTTTATCGCAGGCTGGCGGTAACCGAGCAAAGGCATGCCGAGTTTTGGGCGGAAAAGCTTCGCCAAATGGGGGCTAAGGTTCCCAGTATCAAACCGGACTGGCGAACCCGGCTTTTTGGGAAACTTGCCGCCAGACTTGGCCCGGTTTTTGTGTTACCATCTATTGCTTCCATAGAAAAGAGCACTGCTACGGAATATGCGGGTCAAACGGATGCCGAGTCCATTCATATGCCTGCGGATGAACAGTCCCATGCCAGGATTTTTCAGTTGTTGAGTCAAACTAGCCGGGGACTGGAAGGAAGTGATTTGGCTCATTTTGAAGGCCGACATCCGGCTACCGGTGGAAATGCCCTTCGGGCTGCAGTTCTTGGCGCCAATGACGGTTTGGTTTCCGTATTTAGTCTGGTCATGGGTGTAGCGGGAGCCGGAGTCAGTTCAAGAAATATTTTAATTACCGGTTTTTCCGGCCTTTTAGCAGGGGCCCTTTCAATGGCTTTGGGTGAGTGGCTCTCCGTTCAAAGCTCCCGGGAGTTATATCAGAATCAGATGGCCATTGAAGAGCAGGAACTTAACGAAACCCCGGAAGAAGAAAAAGAGGAATTAACGTTAATCTATCAAGCCAAAGGGCTTGACCTAACAGCTGCCAGGAATCTGGCAGAGCGTATCGTATCCAATCGCGCCACAGCACTTAATACTTTAGCCCGGGAAGAATTGGGAATCGATCCGGATGAATTGGGTGGTTCTCCATGGGTGGCCGCTTTCACTTCTTTTTTATTATTTGCTGTCGGCGCTATTATTCCAGTCTTTCCCTACATATTTTTTACAGGCACCGCCGGTATTGTCATCAGCGCCATTTGCAGTGGGGTTGGTTTGTTTGTCATCGGGGCCGTAATTACTCTGATGACGGGCAAACACCCTGTTTTCTCAGGCCTCCGCCAGGTTTTTTTTGGATTAGCCGCCGCAGTTGTCACTTTTGGAATTGGATACATTGTGGGAGTTAATTTGGGAGGATGATTACCAGCCTAGAAATGTTTTTTTGAGGAGTCCTGAAAAGGGCTCTTTTTTTATGAATTCCCGAAAGCATTGCGTTGGATTGAATATGTTTCGATTTGAACAGGATAGACTTTCCCAACTTTCAACTTTATTTCCTCAATTATTTTCTACAATGCATAAAATTACCCTCAGAGTCAATACTATATACCGGTCGGTACATAACAGATTATTTTTTTTCGGACATTATTTTACCAAACTGTTGTCTAAATAAAATGAATGAACACTCGTGAAAGAATTTTAATATCTGCAGTGGAATTATTTGCAGCCCGCGGCTTTGATGCGGTGGGAGTGCAAGAGGTGAGTACAAAATCGGGTATAACCAAACCAACTCTTTATCATTATTTTGGAAGTAAAAACGGCCTTTTGAAGGCGGTTATGGAAGAGTATGGTTCCAGGCTGTCGAAAGTTGTGGGATCGGCCGTTGTTTATCAAGGCGATCTCTCCCTGGCTTTAGCGGAGCTTGGAAAAGCATATTTCGAATTTGCAAAAGCCAATCGAGTCTTTTATCGAATGCAACTGGCTATGTATTTTTCTCCTCCGGAAAGTGAATGCAACCAAATGGTTCGACGTTATAACGAAGTTCAACTTCATCGGATTGAGGAACTATTTAAAGCCGCTACGGTTCATCATCATAATCTGTATGGGCGGCATTTGGCGCTGGCCGCTACATTTATTGGTAATATCAATACTTATATCGGATTTGCTTTAAACGGTTATATTGAGCTCCAAACGGAGCTCGCCGACGAAATTGTGCAGCAATTTATGTATGGAATTCATTTATAAGAGGGCGCTTAACTATATACCATACGGTATAATCTTAAAAATGTGTAAAAAGCGGAGGGGCAAATGAAGGATTTACGTGGAAAAGTTGCTGTTGTTACCGGAGCAGGATCCGGGATCGGGCGGGCTCTTGCTTATCAGTTGTATCAAGAAGGCGTTGCCTTGGCTTTAGCAGATATTAACCTTGAGGGGCTTGAAGAAACCGGAAATTTTTTAAAAAGAGAAAACCGGGGTACCGGAGTTCAAACCTATGGAGTCGATGTATCCAATCGGGAACAGGTCTATGATTTTGCTAAAAATGTAGTCGGTTCTTTTGGTAAAATTGATATCTTGGTTAATAACGCCGGAGTGTCTTCATCCGGCGAGGTTCCCGAACTAACCTATACTACACTTGAATGGACCATCAATATTAATCTTTGGGGAGTTATTTATTGTACCAAAGCTTTTTTGCCATACCTAACCGATAGCGCAGAGGCCAGTATCGTAAATGTTTCGAGCGTTTACGGCTTATTGGGAATCCCGGGTCAGGCAGCTTATTGTGCCAGCAAATTTGCGGTTCGTGGATTTAGCGAAAGCCTGCGACAGGAATTGTACGATTCCCACGTTACTGTAACCGTGGTATTTCCGGGAGGAATTAAAACCAATATCGCCAGAAATTCCAGGAGTGATCATCGAATGACTCCGGAAATCTATGAAAAAGCTTTACAGCGTTTTGAGGAGTCCTTGAAGACAACTCCGGAAGAAGCGGCAAGTATGATTGTTCAAGGAATTAAAAATAAATCGCCACGGGTATTGATTGGCAAAGATGCCAGGAAAATAGATTTTTTAGCAAGATTCAAACCCAGTACCTACGATAGAGTCATCGCCCGGTATGTACGACAAAACAATTGAGAGTGGACTTAAGGGAGGATGGGCGGAATCATCAATTCTCTTTTTTTACCGGGACCGCCCTGTTTGGGAAGGAACTTACCAAGGTTTTTGTAACTGTCGAGCTGTTCATGAAGACTGGTAATTTCCAAAATAGCCGCCGCATCGGGAAATCCCTTTACTAAACCTTTAATCAGTTTACCCCACCAAGCCAAATCCTGAAGGATGGGTTGATGAAGATCTTCGATCCGGTTGTTATCGTGAAAATGAAAATGGCGGATTCGTTCCATTTTTAAAAGCGCATCCGGATTTATCCCGGCTTGAAGGGCGTGGCCGATATCAATCGTTAATCCGAATTCCGGTTCCGGGAAACGCCAAAGTAATTCTTGGAATCTGGCTCCATCTCTTGTACAGGGGGGATATTCGGATAAAGCAGGCATGTTTTCCATGAGCAAAGTGACTCCGGATTTTCGAGCTTCTTTTAACAGTTGCGCGATGCTATCTTCTTCCAATAAGCAGGCTTCCCGGTATTGTTCCGGAGTCATTCCCGGTACTAAAGGTATTGGATGGAAAGTTATGAGTTTAATGCCCAGATCAGCTGAAATGCGGATGGTATTTTCAAAAATTCTCATACCGAGCTGCCGTTCTTCCCCGTTCAATGCTCCCAAATTAATATTCGAGTACGGCGCATGCATCGTCAATTGAAAATGAAACCGGTCTTGGTAAATTTTTAAGGCCGACCGTTCATTTGCCGTAAACCCAAAATTCGAGGAAAAAAATTTTGGATCGGATTGTAATTCAATGACCGGAAAATATTGAACCGTTTCCCGCAAATAATCCGAAAGCGGAACATTGCTAACCATCCGGGAACCAAAGCAAAAGGCCATCCCCTACCTCCTAAAAAACTTTCTATAATAAACATACCTTAGAGAAGACAAATCGTCAAATACTAAAAAGGGATTGCAGCAGAAAAGTGGAAAATTTATAACGATATTTCCTAAGGATGTGGTACAAGATTAAAACAGAGTTATCCCTTTACTTGCATTTTCCCTTCTGTAAACGCAAATGTTTTTATTGTGATTTTAATTCCTATTCGGGTATCGAACCCTTGATGCCGGAATATGTAGATTGTCTGCTTCTTGAGATCAAAAAAAATTTACCCCAGCACCGGTTGATTCGCTCCGTCTATTTTGGAGGCGGAACACCGAGCTATTTTCCAGTGCAATCCTTAGTCAGCGTATTGCAATATCTGAAGGAAAATTTTTTGATCAACCGGGCGACCGAAATAACCATTGAAGCCAACCCGGGGACCATTACCGCTCAGGAACTCATTTTATTGTATGCAGCAGGTTTTAACCGTTTAAGTCTGGGCGTGCAGGCTGCCCAAGATGAATTATTGGTTCGGATTGGCCGGATTCATACATGGCCGGATTTTTTAGCGGTTTTTCAACAAGCCAGAGAAGTTGGGTTTTCTAATATGGGCATTGACTTGATGTGTGGCCTGCCAGGTCAAAGTATTGAAGCCTGGCGGGATTCTTTACAGAAGGTTGTTGTTCTCGAACCGGAACATATTTCGGCTTATGCATTGCAATTGGAGTCAAATACCCCTTTGGCCAAGATGGTCGGTGACAGGATGCTGACCCTGCCATCCGAAGAGGAAGTGGTCGGCATGCTGCAAATGTCGATGGATTATTTACGAAAAAATGGTTACGAACATTATGAGATATCCAACTATGCCAAACCCGGCTTTTATTCCGTCCACAACACCGGATATTGGTTGGGACGCGATTATCTTGGCTTTGGAGCCGGGGCTACTTCCACTTTTCATCAAAGCCGCTGGAGCAATGTAAGCAACCCTCAGGAATATATCCGGAGGCTGAAAAACGGCCAAACGGTAGCTCTCGAAAGCGAAACGATTGATTTATCCACTGCCGTGACCGAAGCCGTTATGCTTGGACTGAGGATGCGCTCCGGTATCGATTTGACCCGTTTTAAAGAGCAGTTTCAATTTGATTTATCTGTACGGGCTGCCGAAAGGATAGAAATACTGAGAAAAAGCGGCCTTTTAACTTGCCTCGATGACCATTTGGCATTGACGGATCAGGGAGTTATGGTTAGTAATTACGTAATTTCCAGCATATTAGCGGGTTTGTAAATGCTTTATTTTCAGCTGCTGGCGCTGGAATAGTTCTTTATTGCAACGTTCCATGCAAGTCGCGTAATTGTCAACAACAGAACCGGCGCGGCCATTCCCCAAATGATATAAATCACGTTCATTCTGCCCAGTACAAATAGAGCCGGAAAATTGGTCACCACAAAAATGGGGAATATAAAAACTCCCACCCGCTGAATGATTTGATTATAAACGCTCATCGGAACATTATTGAAATCCCAGAAAGAATCGGTGAATTCCGCAATTGCACCGGTATTGATCAGCCAAAAGGATAAAATCTGCGGCAGTAAAAAAATTGCATATCCTACGGCTGCTCCTCCCATGAGAAAGCCGGTGAAACCTAAAGCATTGATGATATTGAATGGGATATGAAGCCTGCTCCAGCCGATAGCCACCATGATGATGCCGGCAGTCAAATCAATTACCATAATTCCCATATCGGAACGGCGTAAAGTAAGCATAAATTGCAACGAGACCGGTTTGGTGATCAATAGGTCCAGGTTCCCGCTACGAATTTGTTCTCGCATTTGAAAGAAATTCATCATAAAAAGTCCGGCATAAAATCCGGTTACGATAACAAAGGTACCGATAAATAATAGCATGGCATCGGGCGAAAGCCCGTGAATCGTTTTACCGGAACGGTAGATAACAACCACATACATTATTTTGACTATCAGATAACCGCATTCCATGGCGATACCTGTAATAAAGTTAATGCGATACTCCATTTGAGAAGCTAAACAATTTTTGACAAATAGAAAATAAATAAACAAATGTTTTTCTATTTCCCTGTAGATCGGTTTCAACGACTCACCCTCCAACAGCCACATAATGCCTGGTGCCAATGGACCACAGCAACTTCCCAAGGACTGCAAATATGAAAATCCAAACGACCTGGATGACAATTCCCTCAAGTTCTCTTCCTATAGCAAGCCTGCCGTTTAAAATTTCCACCGGAAAATTGATTGTGTATTTGAAAGGGAGAAAATCAGATAGCCAAACCGCCTGCTTGCCGAAAATATCCAAAGGAAAAATTCCACCGCTAAGGAAGATGATTATGATTCGGATAGCTTCGAATAAAAAGCCGATTTCCAGAAGCCAGAACGCTGAGGTGCTAATGATAAAAAAGAATGTGAAATTTAAGATCAACGCCAATAATAATGAGAGCAAGAATAAACCAATTTTGACGGCTGAAAACACGGCGCCGAAATATAAAACCAGAAAAATCAACAAACCCGCAATAATTAAGGCCATCACCGTTAAAGTGATCAATTTTTGCCCCAAAAAGCAGCAGAATTTATAGAGGCTGTAATCAATCGGTTTGGTGATGAATTTATTCAAACCGCCGTTTTTGACATCTTCAGCCACTTCATATTCAAATCCGGTACGGATAAAACGTGAAATTACATTCGCCATTATCGTGTAAATGATGATTTGCTGGTAGGTATAACCATTAATAACGGCCTGATGGTTGCCTTGATAGATTGCAGTCCATAAAAAATACTGGATGCAAATGGGAAATAGGGCGCTGACCATATTCAGAAAATAATTACTCCGGTATTCCATTGCATTTTGAATTCCCAGTAGAAACGCTCTAAAATATTTATGCATGAGATTACTCCGGTTACCATTATCAAATTTGGTTGCAATTGCAACTTCAGAAATTATTTTAATCAATCCAATCGAGTCATAGCCCTTCAGGATTAAGAACAGACAACTGGGTGTTACCGTCCTTGATAGAAGCGGGCAATACCTTCTTCTAAAGGGATATCTTCGATGTTTAAATCGACAATCGGCAAATTTTCCAACATCTTTGCGGAAATGGTTTTTAAATGATCTTTTTGAACTTCGATGGTAGCATGAAACCCGTCAAGTCCTTTGACAACACCATAATCTTTTAAAGTATCGGCAGTTACGGGTCCCGCCAGTTGCAAACGGATGATCTTTTTCTCGATGAATACCTCGTTGATTTTGGTTAATTCACCGTCATATACAATATTGCCTTGATTAATAATGATCGAGCGCTTACAAAGTTCCTGGATATCGGTGAGATAATGGCTGGTCAGCATGATTGTGGTTTTAGTCTGCTGGTTGTAGTAACGTAAAAATTCGCGGATCTTTCGCTGGGAAATTAAGTCCAGTCCAATCGTAGGTTCATCCAATAACAGTACTTTGGGCCGGTGAATCAGAGCGGCAATCAATTCCAGTTTCATCCGCTCTCCCAGCGACAACCTTCGAACCTGAATTTTTAACAATTCTTTAACTCCCAGCAAGTCCGACAGTTCATCCAAGAATGAATAATAGTCCCGATCATTGATTTCATAAATGCATTTGTTCAAGTACAGAGATTCATTGGCCGGGAGATCCCACCACAGTTGATTTTTTTGTCCCATGACGATGGAAAAACGCATCTTAAAATCTTTTTTTCTTTCCCAAGGGACATACCCGAGAACCTGAGCCGTCCCGCCGGTGGGGAATAGGATCCCCGAGAGCATTTTCAGCGTGGTCGTTTTTCCGGCGCCGTTTGGCCCCAAAAAGCCAACCATTTCCCCTTCTTCAATGGTGAACGAGATATCGGAGACTGCAACTTTCCGGAGATTTTTCCGTTTAAAAAGATTAGCAACCGAAGCTTGAAGGCCGACATCTTTTTGGTAATAGGAGAAACACTTGTTGAGGTGGCTGGCTTCAATCATTGTCATTATCAGCACCAACTTCTCATGATTATTTGCCTGAAAGTATAATTCCATTATAAAATGGTGTTTACTGGAAATCAATAGAGCCCCTGTATTTTGTCACAATGATAATATTTGTACCTCCAGATTATGGGATGTATTTCCCAAAATCGGTTTTTTTTGGGTGATTCAGTTTTTCTTAGGATTTTTTACATGATTTCAAAGTTGGATATGTAAGGTAACCCCTTGACAAATATGGTTGACAGTGATATTTTTGTATTAGATTAGCACTCTCTTTAGTAGAGTGCTAACAAAACATTAATCAATCAAAAGAGGTGCATTTTCTTGGCCTCCCACCACAAGCTTGATGAACGTAAAAAAAGCATACTGAAAGTGGTCACGGATGATTATATATCATCCGCAGAGCCGGTAGGTTCCAGGACGATTGCCCGCAGGTATAATCTGGGCTTGTCTCCGGCCACCATCCGTAATGAGATGGCTGATTTAGAGGAGAGCGGCTATTTGGAACAGCCGCATACGTCTGCCGGCCGGATTCCATCGGAGATAGGGTATCGTTATTATGTTGATGCCTTGGTTTCTTTGCAAAGACTTTCAAAGCAGGAAATTGAGAACATTTACAAGGAGATGGAAGGCTACCACCGGGAAATCGAATCAATTATTCACCAGACTTCCAAGATCCTGGTCCAATTGACGAAGTATCCTTCGGTGGTATTAAGTCCGCAGTTTCAAAGCGCGATTTTTCGCCATATTCAGTTGGTGAAATTGTCGGCTACCACGGTTTTAGTTTTAATCGTTACCGATACCGGGTATGTTGAAAATAAAATTATTGAACTGCAAAGGGAAGTTTCTGCCGAGGAACTGGATCGAATCTCCGAATTGCTCAATAAAAAGCTGCGCGGTGTTTGCTTGAAAGACCTTCAAACCACGCTCCTTAACGACATTCGCTCCGAACTTGTGCTTCATGACAAATTTTTTAATGAATCCATTAAGTTATTGATCAAGGCCATTGCCAATCGGACCAATGAAAGAGTGTATGTTGACGGGGCTATGAAAATACTTGAGCAACCGGAATTTACCGATCTTGAAAAATTCAAGCCGCTGATGACCGCGCTTGAAGAAGAGGAAAGATTATATAAATTGCTTTCCCGCAATCAAGGCCGCGGGGCTCAGGTTAAAATCGGTCATGAAAATGAGGAATTAGGTTTAAACGATTGTAGCGTCATCACATCCAGCTATGAAATAGCCGGTCGCGCGGTAGGGGTTATCGGAATACTGGGCCCGACCCGGATGGATTATGCGAAGGTTGTCCCGATAGTTGAATATACCTCTTCAATTTTAAGCGAGCTACTAACCGCCATCAGTAAACGTGGCTTGAAATGAATCGTTAAATGAAGGGAATACCGATTAAAATCTCCAGGTTGCGTATAATAAAGTAAACATCTACCTGTTTTCCCTACCTCTATGAAACCTGGGGGCATCAAATGTCAGTCAAAGAATTTACCGAATGTTCCGAAGTCGATCAATATACGGCAGCTTTAGTAACCAACTGTGGAGCCATCCGGGCTGTTACTGAAGCAGTTCAGGGCACGATTGGTCCAAAGGGTCTGGATTGTATGCTGGTTGATCCTTTCGGCGGAATTATGGTCACCAATGATGGCGTTACTATCCTTAAAACCATGGATGTTACTCATCCGGCAGCCCGGATCTTAATCAGCGCCGCCGAATATCAAGAACAACAAGTGGGGGACGGCACCACCACAGCCACCATCATTGCCGGCACCTTGGTATCCGAAGGCGTTAACCAGGTTCTTAAAGGGGTACCCGTCGTCAGAGTCATCGAAGGAATTCGTTTGGGAGTTGAGAGGGCTCTGCAATTCCTGGCGGAAGCGAAAATCCCCGCCCGCGATTTGTCAGGCCCGATACTACATAGAGTTGCTTTCATCGCGGCCCGTGAAAATAAGGATTTGGCCGACATCGTTATAAAAGCGGCCCGGATAGTGGGATCTGAACGCCTGGGTTCAGATGAATTTAAACTGGCAGACCAAGTGGTCTCTCTTGAAGGTTCGGAAAGTACAATCATCCAAGGCGCGATCATCAATCGGGTGCCTCTGAACCGCGAGATGCCAAGATGCTTTAAGAAGACCAGGATTTTAATTATCGATGATGCCTTGGAGCCAGTTAAAGTTGATGCGGAGGCATTAACCACCGAAACAGGCTTCAATCATCAATTACATAAAGAACAAGAATTAATCGACGGTATTAAGAAGATTGCGGATTTAGGAGTGGGGGCCGTCTTTGTAGACCGGTTCATTTGTGATTCGGTAGAAGATTTATTAACAGACTTAGGGATGATCGGGATTCAAGGCGTTTGCCGCGATGAATGGCGCCGTTTGGCGGAGATGACCGGAGCCAGGCCCATCAAAAGAGGCAGTTTGTCAAAAGCTCCGGAAGACTTAATGGCTTTAACCGGTGAAATCGGCCGGCTTTCCGTGGATGATAAGTTTCATCAAACTCGTATTTTTGGGAAATCCAACCAAAATTATGTGACCATAATCGCAGGAGCTCATACTAAAGAGGTGGTTTGCGAGAAAGAACGGATTATGAAAGATGCGGCTTCGGCCTTACAAGCAGCTTGGCGTGATGGGGTCGTACCGGGCGGCGGCAGTGTTGAGATCAGCGTTGCCAGGAAAATGAATGAAATACCGCTACGGGACATGACTTGTTATGGTTATCATTGCGTGATTGAAGCATTAAAAAAACCCCTCATTCAAATATGCGCCAATGCAGGGTTCAACCCGCTGGAAAAAGTTGCTGAAGTGTTGGGCTTTGTGGAGCAGTCAGGTTCCAACGCCATGGGTGTAAATTGTGAAACCGGCGCCATCGAGGATTTAACCGAGTTGGGAATATGGGATCCGTACCTGGTAAAGTATCAAGCAATCAAGACCGCCGGTGAAGTTGGAGAAGCTATATTACGGATTCATATGATTATAAAAATGAAAGAGGAAAAGGTCCATCATGACGAAAAAACATGACGAGGCAGCGGAAACAGCTGCTGTGACACAAGAAAACATTCAAACCGGTGCAACTCTTGAGGAACAGAAGGTCGAATCAGCCCCGGAAAATCAAAACAATGATGAACAGGATAGGATTGCCGGCTTAGAGGCACAACTGGAGCAGGCCAAACAAGCCAAGGAAGAATATTATAACCGGATGCTCCGGACTCAAGCGGATTTGGATAATTTCCGCCGCCGCAGCCGGCAGGAGATGGAACAATTATCCCTCTTTGGCGGGGAAACTCTTATTAAAAAGATTTTACCGGTTCTCGACAGCTTAGAGCGGGCAGTGGGTTCTTTTGACGGGAAAGCCGAAAATAAAAGCTGGCAGGAGGGTGTAGATCTCACCCTGAAGCAATTTCAAAATATCTTGAAAAACGAGGGGCTTGAAGTTATTCCTGCTTTGAATGAGCCCTTCGATCCCCAGGTCCATGAGGCTGTTTCTCAAGAGCCTGGAGAACAAGTAACCACACCGACTGTTGTTGAAGAAATGCAAAAAGGTTATCTCTACAAGGGGAAATTATTACGGCCGGCCTTGGTTAAAGTTGCTGTACCGCAGTAAATAAAAATGAAAGTAAAGGGCGCGTGCAGGCGCGAGCCGGCATACGGCAGCCGGAAGGGAACGGACCGGTTTCAAAAGAAAAACCGGCTTCCGACTTTTGGCTCTAAGCCCTTTCAAAATTGAAATTAAACAATTGAATCTTAAACAAAATGGGGGTTATCAAAATGGCTAAAGTTTTAGGAATTGATTTAGGAACGACCAACTCTTGTATGGCCGTAATGGAAGGCGGCGAGTCCGTCGTTATCCCGAATGCCGAGGGAGGGCGTACCACTCCGTCAGTGGTTGGATTTTCAAAAACCGGTGAACGGATGGTTGGACAGGTAGCCAAACGGCAAGCTGTTGCCAATCCCGATCGCACCGTGGTGTCTATTAAAAGAAGAATGGGTACCGACTATAAAGTGGGAATTGATGATAAACAGTATACTCCGCCGGAAATTTCGGCGATGATTCTTCAAAAGATGAAAGCCGACGCCGAGAGTTACTTGGGAGAAAAAATCAGCCAGGCCGTTATTACGGTTCCGGCATATTTCTCCGATGCGCAGCGGCAGGCTACCAAAGACGCCGGCCGTATTGCGGGACTCGAAGTACTCCGGATTGTGAATGAACCGACCGCTGCGGCTCTGGCATATGGGCTTGACAAGGGCGGCGACCACACCATCCTGGTATACGATTTAGGCGGCGGAACTTTTGATGTTTCCATCCTGGAACTGGGCGACGGCGTTTTTGAAGTCAAAGCCACCGGCGGTAACACCCGGCTCGGCGGTGATGATTTTGATGAACGTGTAGTTAATTGGATGGCGGATCAGTTTAAAAAAGATAATGGAATCGACCTTCGGAACGACCGGATGGCCCTTCAACGCCTGAAAGAAGCGGCCGAAAAAGCTAAAATCGAGCTTTCAGGTCTGGCATCCACCGGTGTTAATCTTCCGTTCATTACCGCAGTGAACGGTGAGCCCAAACACTTGGATTTAACCTTAACCCGGGCCAAATTCGATGAACTCACTGCTGATTTGGTTGAAGCGACAGTGGGACCGACGAAGCGGGCCCTAACCGATGCCGGTTTGGATCTTAAAGATATCGATAAGATCATTCTCGTTGGAGGTTCCACTCGTATTCCGGCTGTACAAGATGTCGTCAAGAAAATAACCGGCAAAGAACCCTATAAAGGCGTGAACCCTGATGAAGTGGTGGCCGTGGGTGCCGCAATTCAGGCCGGCGTTTTAACCGGTGAAGTGAAGGACATTGTTTTGCTGGATGTCACTCCGCTTTCGCTTGGTCTGGAAACTTTGGGCGGTGTATTCACCCGGATCATCGACCGGAACACCACCATCCCGACTTCCAAGGCGCAAATTTTCTCTACTGCGGCCGACAGTCAAACCGCGGTTGATATTCACGTCCTGCAAGGTGAAAGGCCAATGGCTGCCGATAATATTACCCTGGGGCAATTCAGGTTGGATGGAATTCCACCGGCGCCCAGAGGAATCCCCCAGATCGAAGTTACTTTCGATATAGACGCCAATGGTATCGTTCATGTATCGGCCAAGGATAAAGGGACCGGAAAAGAACAAAAAGTTACCATTACCACCTCCAGCGGCCTTAAAGAGGACGATATCAGCCGGATGGTAAAGGAAGCCGAGTCCCATGCGGAAGATGATAAGAAACGCCGGGAAGAGGCGGATTTAGTCAATGAAGCGGACGGTCTCATCTATACCACTGAAAAGACTTTGAAAGATATTGGCGATAAAGCGGAAAAGTCCCATGTGGAACGGGTCCAACAGGCTAAGGATGAATTGCAAAAGGCAGTGACGGCCAAGAATTTGGAAGATATCAAAACCAAAAAGGAAGCCTTGGAAAAGACGCTGCATGATTTATCGGCTACGATATACAGCCAAGCTAATCCAAACCAAGCCGGTCCGGGGGCTGCTCCGGGCGCCGATCAGGGACCGACCGGTTATGGACCGCAAGGCGAGGGGCCGACGGTTGATGCCGATTATAAAGTCCAGGATGATAAGTAAGCGATTGAAAATTGACAATGAATATTGACAGTTGAATAGAGGTTTGAAACGCAGTTTCGGCCCGAACGAATTATTTAACAATTGACAATGAGGAGTCGCTGATCGATAATGGAGTAGTTATCAATCCCGGCCAGCCGGGATTGATATCCGACTTCGGCTTGGAAACAGTCTCGGGAATCCAGGCTAAAATTATTTTTTGAAGCTTATTTTTTTGAAACGTTATTTTCGTTGTCAATGGTTGACTGTCAGTTTGAACGATTGTTAATTGAAAGGAAATGCTTACATGGCAAAACGTGATTATTATGAGGTGCTGGGGGTAACGAAGGGCGCAACCGATGAAGAATTAAAAAAAGCTTATCGGAAACTGGCCCGTCAATATCACCCGGATGTGAATAAAGACAACCCCAAAGAAGCAGAGGCCAAATTTAAAGAGATCAATGAAGCCTATGGCGTATTGAGTGATCCCCAGAAAAGAGCGGCCTATGATCAATTCGGCCACGCGGCCAGCGACCCCAATTTCGGCGCCGGGGGCGGCGGCTTTAACGGTGATTTCGGCTTTGAAGGTTTCGGAGATATTTTTGACATGTTTTTTGGCGGTGGCGGGAATTCGGGGGGACGACGCAAGAATGGCCCGCAACGGGGTAACGACTTACGGTATGATATGGAGATCTCCTTTGAGGAAGCGGCATTCGGCAAAGATGCCACAGTGGATGTACCCCGGACCGAAGTGTGTCCGACCTGCAAAGGAAATTGCGCCAAGCCCGGAACTCCAATCAAAACCTGTCCGGCCTGTAATGGATCGGGCCAGGTCCAGGTGACCCAAAGTACGGCTTTTGGAAGATTTGTAAACGTACGGACCTGCGACAAATGTCAAGGGGCCGGCAAGACTATTGAAACACCCTGCCCTGAGTGTAGTGGAACGGGCCGGGTTCGCAAGACCCGCAAAATCGATGTTAAAATTCCCGGCGGAGTCGAGAGCGGTTCCAGACTGCGGATCTCGGGAGAAGGTGAAGCCGGAACCCGGGGCGGCCAATCCGGGGATTTGTATATTTATATTTATGTCAAGCCTCATGCCAAGTTTGAAAGACAAGGAAACGACGTCGTCAGTGAAATTAAAATCAGCATGACTCAGGCGACTTTGGGGACCACCGTCCTGGTAGATACCCTGGACGGTAAAGTCGAGTTGAGGATCCCCGAGGGCACCCAACACGGCACCAGCTTCAGAATGCGCGGCCATGGGATTACATCCTTGCGTGGACACGGCCGGGGCGACCATCATGTAAGGGTCAAGGTGACGATTCCATCCCGTATCAACAGTGAGCAGAGGGAACTTTTGCAGAAACTGGCTCTTTCTTTCGGAGAAGAAATTGAAGAAGATAAGGGTTTCATGGGTAAAGTGAAGGATGCTTTTGGAAAGTGACCTTTTGGTATGATTTTGCTTTATCTATCGATTCATTGTCAATCAGTTCACGGGGAGCCTTTTGCATGCAGGGGGTTCCCTTTTTTAATCATCGTTTTTATTTTTCATTTTCGAAAGGAGATACTCTTTGACCAGCGGATCGTTTTGGAGTGAGATTAAGGTGGAAGTTCCCGTAGAGTATGGGGAAATCATCGCCGAGATTTTTCAGGAAGAAGGAGCGGGCGGCGTAGTGTACGATGACCCCCAGATACGGCAGAAAGTTGTCTTGCAGGATGATGAATACTTTGGGAAAGAATTGGATCAAACCATCCCCGAGCATTTTGGATTGCGGGTGTATTATCCGGTTGACGACAGACTTGGCCAACGGATCGAACGGCTTAAGGATAAAATTGCGGCGATCCTGGGACATCCGCCGGTTTTTGAGTTAAGACAGGTCCAGGAAGAAGACTGGGCCGAAGCATGGAAGTCCTATTTCAAGCCGGAGCATATCGGGAAAATCGTCATTAAGCCAAGCTGGGAAGATTACACGGCTGTTTCTGGCGAGTTGGTGATCGAGCTTGATCCCGGCATGGCTTTTGGGACCGGCACCCATCCCACCACCCGGCTTTGTCTGACCCTGCTTCCGGAAGTTGTCAACCCCGGGACCCAATTGCTTGATCTGGGGACCGGTTCCGGCATTTTAGCGCTGGCGGCCGCTAAATTGGGAGCCTCCAAAGTTGTGGCCACCGACATCGATCCTCTGGCAGTGCGGGTTGCCAAAGAAAATTTCCTTCGGAATCAAGTGGAGGAACAAATCCAGGTCTATCAGAGCGACTTGCTGGAACGGCCTTTGCCGGTTCAATTCAATTTGGTGGTCGCCAATATCATCACCAATGCGATTTTGGAAGTTATCCCCAACCTCCCGAAGGTTTTGGAGCAAGGCGGCCTGTTTCTGGCCTCGGGAATCATTGAAGAACGTTTCCCGGAAGTAAAGTCAGCTTTGGAGCAGCATGGTTTTTCCTTGAAAAAATATATCACCGAGGATGGCTGGGTAGGGTTGATTGCGACCCGGAGCGGCTTGGACGAGATGGATGAAAGATTAACAACGGTTAACTTTTTTTAGGCTAGTAATGGGTAAAAAGTGCTTTTGGGATTTCTTCGAAAATTTCGGGGACTCACGGAGGAGTCCCACGGAACTTGCAAACGAGTCCCGGCAACTTCATCTTAATAGAGACAAATCATAACGCTTCGGCCTAGAAACCGGGCGTTTTTTTGTTTGAATGAGGGTCTACCGAAAAAGGCAATCAATAAATCCAACCTAACTCATCCTTGCCCAGAGGCGTTTTTTTCAGACTTGGTTGCATTTTTCTGCGCCTGGGGGAAACTTTTTGGCGCTGACGACTGGCGGGAGATTATTCTTTTGTTTTGTACTTTTCACACACTATTTTTGGTGGGAGCGCGGTAGGCAGGCCGAAGCGAGGAAAGGATTGAGGTTGCGCGGGAGTGAATTCGCTAAACATATTAAATTAAGTATCTTATGGCGATGGAGGTTTTTATAATAATTTAATATTTTTTGAGTTTTCAAAAGGAGAATTCGAGGAATCTGAAGAATAAAACAAAAAATTATAATATTTTCGGAAGTGATTGAATCAAATGGTTAGTTACGAAAGAATCATATTGCTTTATTGGGCAATTTATCCTGAAATGTAATTGTGTCAACCCTCCATCTTGGCTTCCGCGAATCCGGAGGATTCGACCTGAGGGAGGAACGAAGGGTTTGGCTTGCGAAGCTTTAGCAATCAAAAAGCCTACAGAATTACAGTTCGTTTCTCCC
>JAEZCE010000065.1 GCA_023429995.1 Bacillota bacterium
GTAGGTTTACAAAAATGATTTGAGGATTTACAGAGCGGGAGTGAGAACCTGCGCGACGGGAGTGTAGATTTACAAAAATGGATTTGAGGATTTACAGAGCGGGAGTGAAAACCTGCGTAACGGGAGTGTAGATTTACAAAAAGGATTTGAGGATTTACAGAGCGGGAGTGAAAACTTGCGTGACGGAAGTGTAGGTTTACAAAAATGATTTGAGGATTTACAGAGCGGGAGTGAGAACCTGCGCGACGGGAGTGTAGATTTACAAAATGAGGCCGTGTATCCTATTGATAAAAATGTTTGCCTTCGAACGCTCTGAGCTTCAGAGCGTTTTTTATGTCTGAAAACAGCCCCGATTCTAACAAATCTACAATAGATGCCATCATCAGATGCCATCATCTTTTGAAAAAAGATCAAAGTCCCGAATCATCCTAAGTTTTATCCATTTCGTGATTTTAAACGACAGCGGGATCATCTTGACGGGAAAGCCGAATCGGTCCGGTATTTTCAAAAAATCTATCCGGCCTATATTGTTCGGGGTTAATCTTTCCGATAATAATTTTGGTAAAACGATTTTCAGACAACCTCTTTTTAAAAGGATATATATTTCTGTGGAAATAAGGAGTTCCCATGGCTTATAAAAAAAAGAAGCAAAGTTTTCCCATAGGAAAAGGACTATGGTTTATGTTTCTGCTCTTTTTGGCGTTTTTGACAACAATAGCTTATCAGTCCCTGTTCCATCCGGCCGTCAACAATCCGGAGCGTTATGCCGGCGGGAGTATGCGCCGGCCTGGCAGAAAAGCCGTGGTGATTGCGGGAGCGGACATGGTCCGGGGTCAAATCAGTTTTAATTATGTGGATTATTTGAGCCAAAAACCGGAACTGCAAGGCTTTCAGTTCATTAATGCCGGAATTAACAGCGACTTGTCCGATAATTTATTAAAGCGGCTCGGTCCGATCGTTGCCTGCAAGCCTTCTTTTATTATTATTCAAATCGGCACCAATGATTTGATTGGCTCCAGATATCCAAAGTTTGGCGCTTATTTTCACTGGGTGAAACGAGTACCCGCTGATCCGGATTTGCAATCTTTTCGCCAAAATCTAACAATGATTGTGGAAAGATTAAAACAAAATACCAAAGCCCAAATCGCCCTGGTAGGATTGCCGATGGTTGGGGAGGCGATTCGCTCGGGGGTTAATCAAGAGGTCATCCTATATAATCAAGCCATTGAGAACCTTGCCAAACAGCAAAAAGTAGGATTCTTACCGGTATATCCGGATCAAGTCCGTTATTTGACGGGGAGCCGCAGGACCTCGGCGCCGGAATGGAATGGCGATTATAAAATCATCGGGAAAGCGCTTTTCGACCATGTAGTGTCCAAAACCAACTTCGATGAAATTGCTTTTAAAAACGGTTATTTGTTACACACCGACGGGGTTCATTTAAACAGTCCCGGCGCTATGATGATCGCCCGGCGAATTGAGAATTTCCTGAAGAAATGAGGAAATCAAATTTTCATCCAAGTACCCATAAGGCCTTTTAAATCAGCCCCATTTCTTTTTTATTCCGGTTATGGTAAAATGTTTTTGCCGTAGACCAAAAGGGGGATCTCTTTGTATTTAAAACGCCTTGAAATCATTGGTTTTAAGTCTTTTGCCGATAAAATCAAATTGGAATTTTTGCCGGGAGTCACAGCCATTGTGGGACCGAATGGCAGCGGTAAAAGTAACATCTCCGACGCCCTTCGCTGGGTTTTGGGGGAACAGAGCATTAAAAACCTGCGCGGCGCCAAGATGGATGACGTCATTTTTGCCGGCACCGCCCAACGCAAGCCTTTAGGTCTGGCTGAGGTTACTATCGTCCTGGATAATTCCGATCGTTCCTTGCCGGTGGATTTTAGTGAAATCGCCGTTACCCGGAAACTGTTTCGTTCGGGAGAAAGCGATTACCTGATTAACAAATCATCCGTCCGCTTGCGCGATATTTTGGAGTTATTCTATGATACCGGACTTGGCAAAGAAGCTTATTCAGTCATTGGCCAGGGGAAAATCGATTCCATATTGTCGGTAAAGCCTGAAGAACGCCGTAATATTTTCGAAGAAGCGGCTGGAATCATTAAATATAAAACCCGTAAGCAGGTGGCGGAGCGTAAATTGGAAGAGACCGATCGCAATCTGTTACGGATTCAGGACATTTTAAATGAACTCGGGGCGCAATTGGGACCATTGGAGACTCAGTCAAAACTGGCTCAATCTTACTTGCATTATAAAGAAGAATTATCCCGCCTTGAAATTAACCATTTCGGAGGTTTGATTAAAAGCCATCAAATCAAGCTGGAAGAACTGGATAAAGGGAAAAAAGAAATTGAACAACAATATCAGGACTTTGAAGGCCAGGAAAGCATTATTGAGTCGGAACTGGAAAAAAACCGTTTGCAGTCTTTGAATTACGACAGTCAAATCACCGAACTGAGTGAGGATTTTTACCGGATTCAGAATCAGATTGATAAGTGTACCGAACAGATTAGTTTCTTGCAAAATAAAATCGGCGATATCGGGCAGCAAGAGCAAGAATACCGGAACAACAAAAACGCCAACTTGAGCCGCAAAGAATCGATTTTTAACGAACAATCCCAAATTGACCAGGAAATCCAAGCCATTAAAGAAAAATTGGGCCATGATGAGCTGGCTTTGGGGCAAATCGAAAAAGATTTGGCAGCCCAAAACCGGGAATTGGTGCAATTTGAAGCCCAGGAGCAAAGCCTAAAAGATAGTGTTATCGAGACCCTCAACGAAATCGCCGTCTTGAAAAATAAAATCAATACCAATACGCTTCAGAAAGAATTCATTTTAAAACAAATCGGCGATTATGAAAAGAAAATCAGTACTGTCGGGATTCAACTGCAAGAACTGGAACAGACGCTCGCTGCCAAGAAAGCCCAGTTAACGGAGATTCTTTCCCAAATCGAGCAGCAACACAATTTGCAAGCCGAAATTACCGCTCAGATGAAAAAGAAAGAAAGCGATTTAACCTCCTGCGAAAACAAAAACCGGGAGTTGAAAGAGAAAATCCGGGGTCTGGAAAGCAAACACAGTCTGCTGGATGAAATGGAACGGAGTTACCAGGGATATTTTCAGGGAGTCAAAGCGCTCTTGGCCGAAGCGGTGGATCAGCCTTTTTATTCCAGTATTCAGGGAATCGTGGCGGATCTAATCAAAGTCCGGCCCGGAATGGAGCTGGCCATCGAAACCGCATTGGGTTCCAGTTTGCAAAATGTGGTGATCGAGGATGATCGCCGCGCCCAGGAAGCCATTGCTTATTTGAAACGTTATTCGAAGGGCAGGGCGACTTTCCTGCCTTTAAATACCATTGACGCCACGGACACGAAGATGCAGCAATACCACAATTTGTTGCAGCAATACGGTTGTCAGCCGGCTATTTCCATGCTGGAATTTGAACCCAAGCATCGGCAGGCGCTTATTTATATGCTCCATCTGACTGTGGTGGCGCCTGATTTAAAAACAGCGGTTCAAATCAGTTCCAAATTGGATCGCAGTTTCCGAATCGTAACCCCTGAAGGGGATTTGGTCAATCCCGGCGGCTCCATCACCGGCGGTAGTATTGATAAACGGAGACTGGGTCTGTTAAGCCGGCGCCGGGAGATCGAAGATTTAAAGCAAGAGAAAAACGAAGCCGAAATCAGCTTGGCAAAGGGATTACAAAATGCCAAAGATCTGAAAACTCAATATATTCAACTCACCCATGATTTGGAAGATGCTAAAAAGAATGAACAAGAGGGGAAAATACGCAAAGCTTCCATCGATAGGGAGGTTCAGATCGCCGAGAGCGGTATAGCCCGGGCAAATCAAGAAGCGGCCGTGCTAACCAGCGAGCGGAATGAGCTTCAGGGGCAAATTGAGCGCTTTGATTCCGAACACCAGGAATTGTCGGTTTCAATTGAAGGTAAAGAAAAGGAACTTCGCCAAATTGAGGAACGCTTAACCGGTTTTACCGAGGAAATGCGCCAAAGTAAGCAGAGCAAAGACGGCCTCATTGAAAGCATCAGCGACTTGAAATCAAAGTTAAGCGCCGCTTACCAGGAAGAAAACGGTAAAATCGCCTTAAAAGAGCGTTTGCAGCGTCAACTGGCGGAAATCGACGATTTGGACAATGATTTTGAACTGCGGCAACAACAGCTGCAGTCCGAGGTCGTAAAAATCCGGGAGCAGATCTCAGCTTTAGAATCCAGAATTGTCGAGGAGAAAAACAGGCTCGGCAGTCAAGAATCTTTGGTGGCTCAAACCAAGCAGGAAAAAGAACAGATCTTAGCGGTTATCAAAGAATTGGAGGCCAAAGAAAGAAGCTTCCGCCGCCGCAATAATGAATTTCAAAATCAACTTCACCAATATGACCTGGGGATTAATCAGATCACCCTGGAACTGGAAAATTTGCTCACCAATCTAAAAGAAGATTACGGCAGCGAGTGGATGGCCCAAATTGATCCGGCCTGGACGAGTCCTCAGGATGCGGTGGCGATGATTGAGCAAAATAAAGACGAACTTCGTAAATTGGGCTCGGTCAACCTGGGCGCCATTGAAGATTACCGCCAGATCAAAGAGAGATTTGATTTTTTGACCACTCAGTCTCAGGATCTGACCCATGCCAAAGAATCGCTGATGAAAGTGATCGCCGAGATTGAAAGCACCATTGTGAAACGTTTTAATGAGACCTTTGAGGAAGTTAAGATTCAATTTAAGAAAATCTATGCCGAATTATTTGAAGGCGGGGTCGCCGACCTTTTCTTGCTCGATCCGGAGAATCCTCTGGACTCGGGAATCGAGATCGTCGCTCAGCCTCCGGGTAAAAAGCTGCAGTCTTTGAGCCTGCTTTCCGGTGGTGAACGGGCCATGACGGCGATTGCCTTATTATTTTCGATCTTGGCGGTGAAACCGTCGCCATTTTGTGTGCTCGATGAGATCGATGCCGCATTGGACGAGGTGAATGTGTCGCGGTTCGCCCACTTACTGGAGATGTTCAGCAAACAATTGCAGTTTATTGTGGTGACCCACCGCCGCGGTACCATGGAAGCGGCCAGTACCCTTTATGGCGTTACCATGGAGGAGCTGGGGGTTACCAAGTTGATCTCCCTGGACTTGAATCAAGTCGCCCAAAAGGCAGGGTAAAATGTGGCGCTGAAGCCTCTTGAATTATCATGCTTTGGATTACAAATAACTAATAACAATCTTAGTCAACAGGAGCTAATCAGAATGACCGAACCGAATCAAGGGCTTTTTGCTCGGCTTAAGGAAGGACTGTCCAAAACCAAATCCGGCTTTGTTCAAAACATTGAAGGGATTTTCGCATCTTCTAAAAAAATTGATGAGGAATTTTATACCGACCTTGAGGATACTTTGATTATGGCTGATGTGGGGGTTGAGACGGCTACCGGCTTAATCGAACGGCTGCGGAAGATTGTCAAAGAGCGGAGTCTAACCGATCCCTCCCAGCTCAAAGAAGCGTTAATCCAAGAGATCCAAAACATCCTCGAATCGGTGGGAAATAAGCCTTTTGATTTTAGGGATGTCAATAAGGTGTATTTGGTTATCGGGGTGAATGGAGTCGGGAAAACCACTACCATTGCCAAAATCGGGGCCCGGATTAAAGAAAATAACCGTCAGGTGATATTTACGGCGGCGGATACCTTCCGGGCAGCCGCAACGGAACAGTTGATGCTCTGGGGCGAGCGTCTGGGGATCCCGGTCATTCACCATCAGGAAGGCGCCGATCCGGCAGCGGTGGTTTTTGATGGAATGGCTTCCGGAAAAGCCAAAAAAGCCGATGTCGTCATCATCGATACGGCCGGCCGTTTACATACCAAAGTAAACTTAATGGAAGAATTGAAAAAGATAAAACGGGTGGTTTCCCAAAACCTTGAGTGCCGAGACTTGGAAATTTTACTGGTTCTCGATGCAACAACGGGTCAAAATGCGGTCAATCAAGCCAAAATATTTCATGAGGCTCTGCATATCGACCGCCTGATCCTTACGAAACTGGACGGTACGGCAAAGGGCGGGATTTGCATTGCCATAGCCAAACAGCTTCAGATACCCATTTGTTTGATTGGTGTTGGTGAAAAGAAAGAGGATTTGCAGGAGTTTGATGGAGAAGCTTTTACCAGAGCGTTATTTGAATAATCCTTTGTAAGGAGAAAACATTGTCGCAACAATATTTTATCACCACCTTCGGTTGCCAAATGAATGTGCACGATTCGGAAGTTTTAGCCGGATTGCTGGAATCGATGAGTTATACCAAGGCTTCTTCTCTGGAGGAAGCTGATTTAATATTATTCAACACGTGCTGTGTCCGGGGAAACGCCGAGAACCGCACCTATGGCAATATTGGGGCCTTAAAATCCCTCAAACAATCAAAACCCGGCTTGATCATCGGGGTTTGCGGCTGTATGGCTCAGGAACCCACGGAGGTTGAAAAGATAAGACAAAGTTACCCTCATGTGGATTTGGTGTTTGGAACTCATAATTTACATCAGCTGCCGGAATTGATCCATAAGGTTCAAATGTCCGGCTCCCGTGTCATTGAAGTCTGGGACACCGACGGCGCTATTTACGAAGGCCTCCCCATCCGCCGTGATCAGGAGTTTAAAGCCTGGGTCACCATCATGTATGGCTGCAATAATTTTTGTTCCTATTGTATCGTCCCCTATGTGCGGGGACGGGAGCGCAGTCGGCGACCGGAGCAAATTTTAGGGGAAATAAAGGATTTGGTCCGGGATGGGGTGGTTGAAATCACTTTGCTGGGGCAGAACGTAAACTCTTATGGGAAGGATCTTGAAGGGGATTCGTGGACTTTCGCCCGCTTGTTAAGAGAAATCGCCGAGAATACGGATATTCAAAGAATCCGTTTCCAGACTTCCCATCCCAAAGACCTGTCCGATGAGTTGATTGAAACGATGGCATCGCAGCCCAAGATATGCCGCCACTTACACCTGCCGGTACAGGCGGGGAGCAGCGAGATATTAAAATTAATGAACCGCTGTTATACCCGGGAAGGATATCTGGCCTTGGCCTTGAAAATCAAGGCCCGGATTCCTGATTTAGCTTTGACCACCGATATTATTGTGGGGTTTCCCGGCGAGTCGGAGGATGATTTTCGGGAAACTTTGGAAGTGGTCCGTGAGGTCCGGTATGATGGCGCGTTTACTTTTATTTATTCGCCTCGGATTGGGACTCCGGCTGCCAAAATGGAAGACCAGGCGCCTGAAAACGAAAAAAAAAGCCATCTTACGGAACTTATTCAGGTTCAAAATCAAATTTCACTGGAAAAGAACCAAGCCTTTATCGGAACTGTCACCGAAGTGCTGGTCGAGGGACCCAGTGAACGGAATCCCCAAATTTGGGCCGGCCGGAATTCCCAAAATAAATTGATTCATTTTCAACCCCTCTCCGGGCTGAAACCGGGTGAAATCGTCCATGTCAAAGTGAAGGCCGCAACTACGTTCACCCTGGAAGCTGAAATCGTAACTTGATATCGATGGGAGCTGATAAATTTGGAAGAAGCATTGGCAACCTGCCTCATCACCGGCGCGAACCGGGGTTTGGGGTTGGAATTGGCCCGGCAAATTGCGCAGCGCGGTTATACTGTTTATGCCGGTTGGCATCATCAACTTTTGGAAGAGTTGAAGAATTTAGCCCAAAGCTTTCCGGGAAAGTTATATCCGCTGGAGATGGATATCGCCGACGATCAAAGTGTCCAAACAGCCGCCAAATTCATTCAAGGCCATGCTGCAACCCTGGATATTGTGATTAATAACGGCGCTGTCTTAGGCGATATTGAAGCAACCCTTTTTGATGAGATTGATTTTACCGAAATCCAACAAGTATTTAATGTGAATGCCCTGGGGGCTTTGCGGGTAACCAAGGCTTTCCTGCCATTGATTTTAAAAGGGAACCATAAACTAATCGTCAATATTTCATCCGAGGCCGGCAGCATCGGGGATTGCTCCCGGAAAGGGTGGTTTGCTTATTGTATGTCGAAAGCGTCCTTGAATATGGAATCCGCTTTGATTCATAATGCCATCAAGGATTTGGGAGGACAAGTATTGTTGATCCATCCGGGTTGGCTTAAAACCTATATGAGAGGCCATTTGGATGATGACGCTCCCTATACTGCCGGAGAGGCGGCTGCCAAAATCGCGGGACTTATTTTAGAACATCCGAAATATCAAGCCGAGAGGCCGGCCTTTATCGATTTTGAAGGGAAGCGATTACCTTGGTAAATCCGAAAAAAGCGATCCTGATTGGGGATGACACCAATCCGCCGTATCATCCGTTGCATCCGGTTGATCAAGCCCTTATCGAGATACTATCCGCAGAAATAGCGGTTGAAAGCACCGGGGATTATCGTTTTTTTTCCGCAGCCAAGTTGAAAGACTATCAACTTTGCATTTCCTATACGGATTGTTGGGACCAAAAAATAGCGCCGGAATATGTGGCCGGGCTTATATCATTTATCGGCGGCGGGGGAGGATTGCTGGTGATTCATAACGGTATTTCAATCCAAGCCCATTATGAGCTGGCCCAGTTGATCGGGGCCCGTTTTACCGGTCATCCGCCAATGCGGCAGCTGGTATTCAGGGTTTCCGCCCCAGAACATGAAGTGATGGCCGGGACTCACCCGTTTGAAATGAAAGAAGAACCCTATCACTTTGAATTTGATACCTTTTCCGAAAAGACCGTATTACTGGAATATGGTTTTGAGGGTAAAATTTTGCCTGCTGCCTGGGCTCATCATTATGGAATGGGAAAGGTGGTTTATTTGATGCCGGGCCATGAACCCCAAGTGTTTTGTAATGAAGTTTATCGTCAAATCATTCGCCAAAGCGCCCATTGGCTGATATCGTGAAGAGCCACTGAAGTTTCATTTACGGCTAATCGTAGCGGATATTCGGCGCATGTTCTCTGAAACTTGCGGCGATTTTTTTTTGTAATTCTCTTATACGAATTTTGAATTGATATAGAAAAAATTATAGTATAATCGAATCAAGATAAGATTAGCGTTTTATGGAAAGGAAAAAGCCCAATATGAAACTCCAGATTAAGATGATAAGTGTTTTGTTTCTATTGCTTGTATTACTGGGAGCGAAATCCGAGGCATCCGTCAAAAAAGGCGCCCCCATTGAGAATTCAGTTGTAATCCAAAATGATAATTTCCTATCGGAAACGCTCTCGATTACCTTTGATCATCAATATGGCTTTTTACCGGTTGTAGAAATGAAAATCCGTAATAAAACAGCACATTTGATCGTTGATACCGGCGCCGATTGGGTTACCTTGGGTCTTAAGCCTTCGGTATTGGAATCCCTTGACGAAAAATATTCCATCCGTGGTAAGAAAAGTGTGGATGTTTTCGGAAAAAAATATCAGGAGAAATGTTTCAACATCCCCTCGGCAAAACTGGGAAATTTGGAGTTATCCAATTTGACCGCCAGTGAGGAATTGCGTTCCTTTGTCCCCGAAGATGGAATCATCGGTAACGGATTGTTGAAGCGGTTCCATATTTTATTCGATTATCCCGCCTCAAAGGTGGTTCTGTACTCCAAATGTTCTTATCCGCAGGAACTTGATCTGGCCGGTTGGATGAAGGTCCCTTTCATCCACAATAAAATTGGGATTTTGATTGAGGGTAAATTGGGAAAAGGCGGGAAAAAATTGAAGTTCTGTTTCGATAGCGGATACAGTGCTGCTATTGAACGGGATAAAAGTGTGGGGATGATTCAGCCCCAACATGCCGGACTCGCATTAAAGGGAATCACTTATATCCAAACCGAGCATTTCTATTTGGGGGATTCGGATTTGGGGCCGATGGGTTTTATGGTTCACGAAAACAAGCAACCTCCGGTATCCGGTTTTATCGGACATAATATCCTTGCGAATTATCAGGTGTTTATTGATTTTGACAAGGGATTTTTGTTTTTAAAAAGACCAAATAAATAGTTCTTTGATGGAAAAGCGATTTTTATCTTACAGAATTCAATGTGGAACAATTAAAAGATTACCGGCATGAAAAAATAGGAAACATTCGTTAACGAACAAACGGATGTTTTTATTATGGTCAATATTCCGTAATCGGGGAGGCTTAATTATGTCTTAAAGCATTAAGTAAAGCCTTGAAATCTTCCGGAAATGGGGCGGCAAGTTCCGGGATGGTCATACCGGCGCCGGAAAATATAAGTTTTCCGGCATGCAGGGCGGACCGTTTAATAAAGGGGCTGGGGATTCCATATTGGGGATCGCCTAAAATCGGGAATCCGCAGGACCTGAGGTGGACCCTGATTTGATGGGTTCTGCCGGTTTTTAGACTCAATTCCAGCAGAGCATTTCCGTTAAGTTCTTCAATCACTTCGTAGTAGGTTACAGCCGCTTTTCCTTCTTCCGATACCGTCCTTTGATTGGCCTTGATCTCCGGGGAATGTCCAATCGGCAGATCAATAACGCCTGTTTTGGGACTGGGGACGCCCTTAACGACGGAATAATAAATCCGTTGGATGTGATTATTTTGGGTGGCCGCAGTTAATTGAGTCTGGGTTTCCGCCCTTTTAGCGAAAATAATCAGTCCGGAAGTTCCATAGTCCAGGCGGTTGACGGGTCTAACCTTGATCTGCAGGTTTTTCTTTTCAAAATAAGCGGCAACGCCATTAGCCAGCGTTCCGCGGGTTATGTTCCCTGAAGGATGAACCGCTAATTGAGGCGGTTTATTGATAACCAACAAATCCGCATTTTCATAAATAATATCCAAATGCATGATTTCATGAGCAAGCGTTGACTGTTCTCCGCCTGGTTTAAAAACCTGAATCAGGTCGCCATTTTTGAGCTTTGCCTGTGAATGGGCTTTTTTATGATTCAGATATACCAAACCTTTAAAAAAATATTGGCGTAAATTACGGCCTGATAAAGGCGAGGCTTGTTTTAGATAATCAGAAATAGCAAGGGTTGTCATTTGGCTATAGGTAGTTTCGTAGATTAAAATTGGTTTGCTTTTTATTTTTTTGATCATAATTATTATTTTAGTCATTTTGACGAGAACTGTCAAAAAGAATCTACCGATTCGAGTATTTGATTAAAAAAGTCAGGGATGAAATTTTGGAAAGCAAGTATAGTTTCCCCAGAGTATTACCTATTAATCTATGGAATGCTTACCATCGAATAAGAGGTGCGCTCCGCGGTGAGTTTTTTGGAAGTCTATAACACCTTCCAAACTAATGAAAATATTCATATAAATTTTTTTAGTATTTTTTTTTGCCCCATTTAAATTTTTGAAACACAAGATGAATATGGTTGTAAATAAATATTTATTTTTAAATTTGATCTAGTGTCTATATAATTTATATATGAATATTTAATAAATTGATATATAATTATTTGTATAATTAATATCAGGAAACAACAAAATGATTTTGAAATAATTTGACTCAAAGGGGAAAAGGAATATGCTGGGGAAATTAATCCGACTGATATCCGCGCCATTTAAAAGATTAAAAGTATTTTACCAAATCATGATCTTAGCCGGAGTTATGTTTGTGTTTCTTGGAATCGAAGGCTTAATGGGGATAACTACTATCAATAGACTGAATCAATATTCTCATCGCACTTTCGATAATGGCATTCAATTAATATTTAAAATTAATGAATTTCAAACTAAATTTGAACAATTGCGGATTAATTATCTAAAAGATATTGTTACTCATAATTCTACGGCGGGAGGTGTATTTTATCGGGAAAAGTCGGTCTGGAAAGGTGATTTACATGATTTTAAAAGGATGCATCTTGAAAATATCAATGAGCTTGAGAAAGAAGTGGCAACCATTGAGCAAATATTGGAAAAACCCGTTAGTGAGGAAAATTACTTCGAATTGGATATGACCTTACGAAATGTAAAGTATTTTTCCGAGAACATTATGGGCCAGGTCCGTTCGGAGTCGTTAGTTTCATTAAATCAAGGAGAGCGTTATTCGGATACGAATAAGCTAATCTCCTTGATTCTTTTGATTGTAGGTATCGCTCTGGCAGTTCTCCTGGGTTTTGCGATTGCTATACCCATTGCCAGGCCTCTCCATTCGGTGGGAATCACTGCTAAATCGCTGGCTGCGGGGAATTTAACTAAAACCATAACCGCCGAAGGTTCCATTGAAGTCGCAACTGTCGTTGAAAGTTTAAATAAGGCTATCATCGGTCTTCGTGAATTGGTGGGCAGAATTGATGAACATTCCAATACCCTATTTATTGCCAGTCAGGAATTGAAAACTGCTTCCAATGACACAGGAAAATCTGCCACTGAAGTAGCCATCGCTATGCAGGAATTGGCTCAAGCTTCAACAGACCAAGCAGGGAAGACAACAGATGCGGTGACCAATATCAATGTTTTGGCGGAGTTAGTTCGGCAGGTATCCGATGAAGTGAAAAATATTTCAGGTGAATCTGAAAGTGTGGCTTTATCGGCTAAGCTTGGTCAAAAAGCTACCAATGACGTAGCCGATGAAATGATTAAAATTTACAATATGACGAAGGACGTTACCCTAGTTATTGATGAATTAGATAAATTTTCCACCGAAGTGACGGAAATCACATCCATGATGGAAGGCCTTGCCGAACAAACGGCCTTATTGGCTTTAAATGCCTCGATTGAGGCAGCCCGGGCAGGGGAACACGGAAAAGGCTTTGCCGTCGTTGCAATGGAAACAGGGAAATTAGCTGATCAATCCAAACAAGCCGCTCAGCTTATCGGTAATTTAATCGGCCAAATGAAGGAGCGTTCTCAACAAGCCGTACGTTCGGTAACCAATGGGATGAAAGTTGTTGAGTCGGGTAAAAACTTGGCAACAGACGCCACGATTACCTTTGAGAATATCTTTAATAAACTGAGCACTATTGTGACCCGAATTGATTCTGTGTCCCTATCTGCTAAACAAATGGCGGATTGTAATGAAAGTATGATTTCAACAATAACCGGTATGGCCATGCTTAGCGAGGAAAGTATGGCCAGTACCGAAGAAGTATCGGCAATAGCGGAACAGCAAAGCGCTTCGGTAGAAGAAGTCAATGCCCTGGCTGAAAACCTGGCCGATATTTCCAGCAGGCTCAAACAATCAGTCGCCCAATTCGAACTCAATTCGATTTAAAGTAAAGGCGGGACGATGAATCCACTAGTGGTTATTTGTGATGATTTGACGGGTGCTATGGAAGCAGGGCTTCAATTATTCAAAAAAGGATTTCCGGCCTATGTGATAATGCATCGGAGCGAGCTTGCCCGGGTCTGTTCCTGGGGGGAGCGAAATAATACGGCTGCCTTTGTTATTGATACCGAAAGCAGAAATGTGAGCTGTGATGAAGCCGCAAGCAGAATAAAAGCAGCCTGGCAGGGTATTACCCAGGCCGGATTTAGATTGGTCTATAAAAAGGTGGATTCAACATTGAGAGGCAATCTTGGCCGGGAAATGGAGGTTATCCTTCAACACGGGAAGTTTGAGATCATCGTGTTTGTTCCGGCGCTTCCTTTTAATGGCCGGACGACCATCCAAGGATATCATTATCTTAATGGGTATAGGCTGAGTGAATCCGATTTGGCAAAAGATCCTTTTGCGTCGATCAAAGATTCTTATATCCCGAAAGTTCTCATCCGCCAAACTTCAGTTCCGACCGCAGTCGTTTCGCTGGAGGAAATCCGCAAAGGACCGGATTTCCTGGACAACTTGCTTCATGAATTACATTTAAAAGGATGTTTGATAGCAATTGGCGATGCTGAAACCGAAGGCGACATCGAAATTATTTCAGCCGCTTTGTCAGAGAGCAGTTTACGTCTTTTGCCATGTGGTTCTGCAGGGTTATTGGCTAAAATGGCATTGCCGGAGACCCCTAATGCCAATGGAATTGTAACTTCCTCAGGTCATAAGGCCAATGGGTCGGGCCGGGGGGTGCTGGTCATTTCAGGAAGTCCGGCTAAAGTTACCAAGCAACAAATCCTGAATGCGGCTAAGCATGTACCGGTGATTCGTTTGGAGCCAGAAATGCTCATTACACCTTTTGGGGCGAGGAAAAAAATCCGGGCGGTAGTGCAGAAAGCAGTCGCATACCTGAAAGAGGGCGAAAGTGTCATTATTGACGCAGCCGGTGAAGGAAAAGCAGAAATAACAGCTCAATATGGTAAAAACAGGCGAAGGCTCCTGAAAGACAGTGAAAAAATTCAAAATCGTTTAGGCTGGATATTTAAAAAAGTGGTTACCGGGACAGAAGTCGCCGGTGTAATGGTCATTGGAGGAGATACTTTATACCGGATTTGCCGGAAAATGCAGGCCAAAGCCATTCGGATTCGGAACGAAGTCGAAGAATTTATCCCTGCAGGAGAGATGATGCTGAAACAAAATCGAATCCTGCCGATTGTAAGCAAAGCCGGAGGGTTTGGTAGCGAATCCCTAATCATAAAGGTCATTCAATATTTTTTAAGTCCAACGAGTGGAAAGGAAATTTTAAAATGAATCCTCAATTGCCGGTTATTGGAATATCCATGGGAGATCCGGCGGGAATCGGCCCCGAAATCCTTGCGAAAGCTTTGGCGGATAAAGAGGTATATCAGAAGTGCCTGCCTTTGGTTGTTGGGGACGCAGCAACGCTGCAACAGGCGGTGAAAATTGTCAAAGAGGACCTTGAAATTCGGGCTATTGATAATGTTCCCGAAGCCAGATTTGAATATGGAGTTATCGATGTAATCGATTTGAAAAATGTTGTAATAAACGAGCTGGCGCATGGGAAAATATCGAAAATGGCTGGTAAAGCGGCGTTTGAAGCTGTCAAGAAACTTATTGCCTTGGCCATGGCGGATGAAATTGACGCCACCGTTACCGGACCAATCCATAAGGAGGCTATCAATCAAGCCGGTTTTCATTACAGCGGCCATACCGAAATATACGCCGATTTTACCAATACCAAGGATTATTCGATGATGTTGGTTGACGGAAACCTGCGGGTGGTTCATGTTTCAACCCATGTATCCTTGCGCCAGGCCTGCGATTATGTGAAGCGAGAAAGAGTGCTGAAAGTAATCCGATTGGCTTTTCATGCGATGGAGGATTTTGGAATCCCCGAGCCCAGGATCGGGGTGGCGGGGCTCAATCCCCATGCCAGTGATGGTGGACTTTTTGGTTGGGAGGAAGAAAGGGAAATTGCACCGGCCATCCAAGAGGCAAAAGCGATGGGAATCAACGCGGAGGGGCCGGTGTCTCCGGATACGCTTTTTTCAAAGGCTCAGGGTGGCCAATATGATATCGTTGTGGCTATGTATCATGACCAGGGACACATTCCATTGAAGTTAGTAGGATTTGTTTATGATGAAAAGCAGAAAAAGTGGAATTCGGTGAGTGGTGTGAATATCACTCTCGGACTTCCAATTATCCGTACTTCTGTGGATCACGGGACTGCCTTTGAAGAGGCGGGGAAGGGAACTGCCATAGCCGATAGCATGTTGCATGCCATTTTTTATGCAGTTCGATTTGCTGAGCAACGAAGACTCAAGAAGCCGAAAAAATGATTAAAGTCGAATCCATTAATAATCATTGGGGGTATCAAAATGGTATTCACTAAAATTTATGATTTAAGCCAGCCAATTTCACAAGAATGCCCTGGCTGGCCAGAATTTAAACCGGCCAATATCTTGCGGGAGTATAACAGGGCCATCCATGGATTTAATGCCGAAACGGTAACGATGAATACCCATACCGGGACCCATATTGATGCCCCGTTCCATTTCTTCGATCAGGGCGCAAAAATTGATCAGCTTCCGTTGGAAAACTTCTCAGGAGAGGCCATTTTTCTGGATTTTCGAAATGTCAGCAAAGATATGCCCATTTCCGCAGAGCAGCTTCAAGCTTTTAGCTCTTTTATTCATGCTGACGACATTGTGATTTTGGTCACCGGTTGGAGTGCCAAACGGGCAATGCAAGAAGAATATATTTTTCAATGGCCGTATTTAGACGGTTCCGGAGCCGAGTTTCTCCTCTCCCGTCATATTAAAGGCGTCGGTTGTGACACTCTAAGTCTCGGGGGTTGGGGGTCTCCGGCTAAAGGTCGCCCTTGTCATGAAGTTATTCTTGGCGCCGGGAAATTTATTGTCGAAGAATTAAAGGTGCCGGATTTATTATTAGACGGCCAGCATCATCTTTTCAGCTGTTTTCCAATATTGCTGGGAGATTGTGGTGGCTCCTGGACAAGAGCGGTCGTGTATGAGTTAAAGTAAAGCCAGTCGCTTCAAAGCCTTTATGAAAGGAAGAGCAGGGGTTCTTTAAAAAGTGAAAGAGGAAGGGAAATTAAGATGGAGCATTGCAGTATCCAACTACCTTACGGTCAAACCAAACTGGAGGTAACTATCCCGGAGCGCAACCTTTTAGGAGTATATTCCCCAGTCGATATAGCGGCGGTGGCTGATATTGAATTCGAAGTGAAACGGGCTCTAAATGATCCTATCGGCTCTCTACCAATGGGAGAGCTGGTAAAGGGCAAAAAGAAGGTCGTCATTGTGGCTGACGATAATACTCGTCCTACACCAACGGATAAGATCATTCCAATTTTATTAAATGAGCTGAATCAAGCGGGGATTGCCGATCAACAGGTAACTGTAATGATTGCCCTGGGTACACACAGGCCGATGACGAACGATGAAATTATGATCAAGTTCGGCCGGGAAGTTGTTAAAAGAGTTAAAATTATCAACCATGACTATAAAAATCCCGCTGGTTTGGTTGACTTGGGACAAACCAGGAACGGGACACCGATTACAGTCAATAAATTAGTCTATGAAGCGGATTTCAAATTGGGAGTCGGAAGTATTGTACCCCATCACATTCCCGGTTTTGCCGGCGGCGCTAAAATTGTCCAACCTGGGGTCTGTGGTGAAGAAACTACCGGGTTTACTCATCTTTTAAGCACTAAAGAGCCCCGATCCTTGTTGGGTATTGAGGATAATCCCGTCCGGCGCGAATTAAACGAAATCGCCCGCCAGGTTGGACTGCATACCATTTTCAATACCGTACTGGATAGACATGGCCGAGTTATTAAGGGATTTTTCGGAGATGTGGAGGAAGCCTTTAATTCCGGAGTCAAGGTCTGCAAGTCTGTCTATAGGGTAAGCGTTTCGCAGGAAGCCGATATTGTACTGGCCAGTTCTCATCCCTGCGATATCGAGTTTTGGCAGGCCCATAAAACTCTTTATGCCGGTGAACGTGTGATTAAGCAAAATGGAGTGATTATTGTGGTTACGCCATGTCCGGAGGGAATAGCTAAAACCCACCCCGAAATTGTCGAATATGCCGGTTTACCTTCCCGACAAATTAAGCAAATGCATCAAGCAGGAAAGATCGCTGATCCGGTTGCCGCCGCTTTAGGTATCGCTTGGGCCCAGGTTCGTGAGCGAGCCGGAGTTTATCTGGTGGCTGGGGGGATATCCGATGATGAAGCCTTGAAAATTGGTTTTACCCCATTTAAAAATGTGATGGAAGCTCTACACACTGCTCTTAACGTAATGGGTGAGCAAGCGAAGGTCGCTGTGTTAACTCATGCTCCAGATACATTACCCATTGTTGAGAATTGAGAAAAGGAGGGAGGAATATCGGGAAAAACCAAATCATGTAATTCAAATGGATTTGAATTAAACAATGATTAATAGGAGGAATTATGATGAAAAAATTCATGGCTGTTCTTTTATTTGTGCTTTTCACGATTTCTTTCGTTGAGTTCGGTGGAAATACCACCCTGGCCAAAGATGATTCCAAAGTGATGATAATGCGGATAGCTCATACGCTGGCTCCGGATTCCCACTACCAAAAAGGATTATTGAAATTTGCCGAGATTTTTGAGAAAAAATCCGGCGGCCAAGTGAAGGTGGAGATATTCCATGACTCTCAACTCGGCAGTGAAAGGGATGCCGTTGAAGGAGTGTCCATGGGAACCATTGAATGCACGTTAAGCTCTACTGGCCCGCTGGCCAATTTCTCCAAAAAATTTATGGCTTTTGATTTGCCTTTTATCATCCAGGATCGGGATAAGGCATTTAAAGTGATGGACGGAAAAGTCGGGAAGAGTATCTTGGATTCGGTTGCCGACAAAGGACTCATCGGACTGGGATTTTGGGAGAACGGGTTCCGGATGATTACCAATAGCAAACAGCCTATCAATACCCCCAAAGATATTGCCGGCCTCAAGATCCGCCTGATGGAAAATCCGGTGCATATGGCAACCTTTAGAGTCCTGGGCGCTCAACCCGTCCCGATGCCTTTTGGTGAGTTATTCACTGCGATGCAGCAGAAAACTGTCGATGGCCAGGAAAACCCCTTGGTAATTATTTATACCAGCAAATTTTACGAAGTTCAAAAATACCTGGCTTTAACGGGTCATTTCTATTCACCTTCCGTGTTTCTGGTTAGCAAATCTTTTTATAATAAGTTGTCTCCGAAGTTACAAAAAGATTTAGTCGCTTCTGAAAAAGAGGCCCGTGCTTGGGAGAGAAAATATTGCGTCGAGTTGGAAAAAGATTTGGTCAGCAAGTTAAAAGCCAATGGAATGGTAGTAACGACTCCCAACAAGAAACTCCTCCAGCAGGCGACTAAATCGGTATATGACAAGTTCCGCACTGATATCGGCGGAGATATTATCGATGCCTTATTGAAATAAGATGACGGAAAGGGGCTGTCCCAAAGGCAGCCTCCTTTTATTAAGGAGTGTTATCGATGATCGGTAAATTTTTTGATCATCTTGAAGAGCATCTCTTGCTCATTCTTTTTCCAATCATGACTTTCATTGTTCTTCTGGCTACCGCAGTCCGGTATTTGAAACTGGGGGCCATACCCTGGTCGGAAGAGCTCGCCAGGTATATCATGATCTGGATGGCTTATATCGGCGCCAGTTTGGGGATAAAAAGGAATGCTCATTTTGGAGTAGAGGCCTTTGTAAAAATGTTGCCGTCACCCGTAGCTAAATATGTCCGGTACTTCAAAATCGCCATCATTATCCTGTTTAATGCATTGATTATCTACTACACGATCCAGATTATGGGTTATCAAATAACCTCAGGTCAATCTTCTCCTGCCTTGCAGATCCCTATTTGCCTTGCATATCTGGCATTGCCATGCGGGGCCTTCCTAATGATTATCAGAGTCATCCAGAGTGCGTTTGCCTCCAAAAAGGAAGTATTTGAACTTCACGGGCAAAAGAAAGGCGTTGATCAGAGATGACTATCATTTTGTTCGGAGCATTGCTGCTCTTGCTCATTTTGGGTATTCCGATAGGGGTAGCCCTTGGCATGGCTGCCATCATCTCGCTGGTTTTCGGGGATATACCGACGCCGCCGTTGGTCGTAGCTCAGCGGATGTTCACCTCGGTTGATTCATTCCCTTATATGGCGATACCATTTTTCATGCTGGCCGGCGGTCTGATGGAAAGCGGGGGCATCTCCAAACGCTTGATTAATTTCGCCCGGGCTTGCGTGGGTTCGGTCCCCGGAGGATTAGGAATCATCACCGTAATAGCCAGCGCCTTTTTCGGCGCCATTTCCGGTTCAAATCCCGCTACGGTGGCTGCTATAGGAGGCATTATGATCCCGGCCATGATTAAAGCGGGCTATCCCAAGGATTTTTCATCCGCTGTAGCGGCTGCCGGAGGGACTTTGGGCGTGATCATCCCGCCAAGTATCCCGATGGTTACCTATGGGGTTGTAGCAGGAGTTTCCATTGGTACACTATTTATGGCGGGATTTGTACCGGGCATTCTGATTGCGATTGCCTTATGCAGTGTCATATATTTTTCCGCCGTCAAGATGGATCTGCCCAAGGGTGAGCCCAGGAATTTTAAAACGTTCATCGGTGCTTTTAAAGAAGCCGTTTTGGCCCTGGTAATGCCATTAATCATCCTTGGGGGCATCTATGGGGGTGTTTTTACCCCGACTGAAGCGTCGGCTGTGGCTGTACTTTACTCCTTTTTCATCAGCATGTTTGTTTACAAGGAACTGAAAATGAGCGATCTGAATCAGGTTATAATTAAGGCGGGGGTCAGTACTTCGGTGGTGTTTTTTGTTATTGCAACATCATCTTCTTTCTCCTGGCTGATCACCAGCGCACAGATACCGACTGCAATTACCCAAGCCATGCTAAGTTTTTCAACGAATAAATATGTCATTTTATTGATGATAAATGTGCTTCTTTTACTATTGGGAACATTCCTTGAGACCCAGGCCATCATTCTTTTGGTGGCGCCTATAATTCTACCCCTGGCGCTTCAATTGGGTATTAATCCTATAGTGCTCGGGTTAATTATGGTTGTCAATACTTCAATCGGTATGATAACACCTCCGATGGCGGTCAATCTATTCGTAGCTTGTGGTATCTCCAACCTGAGTATTGAAAAGATTTCCAAAAGAATCGTCCCCTTCTTAATAGGAGAAATGGTCATTGTTTTACTCATATCGAACTTACCGCAGGTAATTATGTTTGTTCCCAGTCTTTTCGGCAGATAAAATTTTTCTTGAAGAAGGAGTCCCAGGAAAATTTGTTCATTTAGGGACTCCTTTTTCATTATATTTTCAAGCGTCAAGTATTTAATAATTATTGCGTTGATCTCCCTTTTTTAGTAGGCCGGGCTGAAAATTAAAAAAATATCTTGTTCATGGCTTGTTTATTTACAAAGATCTTCTCAATTGCTATAATAAGTAATTATCCATCACGCATGCGTGCGTGCAACCGGCAAATTGAGTGTAGCGTCCTCAAAATAATTTTATTACAGTTGACCCTACATGAGCTGCCGTTGGGGAATATTATTGTAGGATGGTAGGAGGATGGAATTATGATTGTTGTAATGAGTCAGGAAGCTACGGAAGAACAGATCCAGCGTGTGCAGGATAAACTCCAGGAATGGGGGTTTGGGATCCATTTTTCCAAAGGAGTAGAACGGACGATTTTGGGAGCTATCGGCCAAAAAAAAACCGGGGTTATGGAATCCATCGAGGCGATGGAGGGGGTCGAAAAAGTGGTCCCGATTACGCAACCTTTCAAATTGGCCAGCCGTGAGTTTCAAAATGCCCCTTCCACGGTACAGGTGGGAGAGGCCGTTTTCGGCGGAACGAAATTGGTGGTTATCGCCGGACCTTGTGCGGTTGAAAATGAAAAGCAGATGTTGGATACAGCCATAGCCGTAAAAAAAGCAGGCGCAGCCATGCTGAGAGGCGGCGCTTTTAAGCCGCGCACTTCTCCCTATGCTTTCCAGGGCTTGGAGGAGGAAGGTTTGAAAATATTGAAACAGGTCAGTGAAGAAGTGGGTTTGCCCTTTGTCACCGAAGTGGTCAATCCAATGGAAGTGGAGTTGGTGGCTAAATATGCTCCAATGCTTCAGGTGGGAGCAAGAAATATGCAGAATTTTACCTTACTCAAAGAAATCGGCAAAGTGAAAAAGCCGGTCATTTTAAAACGCGGGTTAGCCGCTACGGTTGACGAGTGGCTCATGGCGGCGGAATATATATTGAGTGAAGGAAATTATCAGGTCGTTCTTTGTGAACGAGGAATCAGAACCTATGAGACTTCCACCCGCAATACCCTTGATTTAAGCGCGGTGCCGTCTGCCAAACGCCTCAGCCATTTGCCGATTATCGTTGACCCAAGCCATGGTACGGGGAAACGTTATTTGGTGAACCCCATGAGTAAAGCGGCTGTTGCCGTCGGGAGTGACGGTTTGATTATTGAAGTTCATCCCGATCCGGAGAATGCTTTATCCGATGGCCCGCAATCCTTGAATTTCGCAGGCTTTGGCAATTTAATGAACGAACTGAATCCGCTTGTTCAGGCATTGGGACGGGCTATATAATGGCAGTTGCAAATGACACACCGGTAGCCGTATTGGGGCTGGGCTTGATGGGAGGATCTTTGGCTTTGGCATTAAGCCAAAGCGGTTTTACGGTCACGGGATGGGATGAAGATCCCGGGGTGGTGAAGGAAGCTTTCAGGATTGGAGCCATTGGGCGGCTTCCGACTTGTCTGGAGGATGCTGTCGTCGGCGCCAAAGTTGTATTCGTGGCGACTCCGGTTGCCGCCATCGGCAAAGTGATTCAGCATACTTTGCCGTTTACCGCGCCCGGGACCATTTTTTCCGATTTGGGCAGCATCAAGGAAGTTGTCCTTCAAGAAGTTTATTCTATTTTGCCGGACACCCATTATTTCGTGGCCGGACACCCGATGACCGGCTCGGAGCAACAGGGAATCCAAGCCGCGGACCCATTCTTATTTCAAAATGCAGCTTATATTGTCATCGAAAATCCTAAGACTCCAGCCCTGATCCTGGAGGAAGTGATCGCAATTCTGCGGTACACCGGAGCCCATATTTTAAAACTGGCCGCCGCTGAACATGATCGCATCGTGGCCATGGTTTCCCATTTACCTCATTTACTTGCGGCTACTTTGGCTAAGACTGCAGGGGTTGGCGAAGAACTTCATCCGGGCACGCTTAATTTGGCGGCCGGCGGGTTTCGGGATACGACCCGTATTGCCATGGGAGCGCCGGGAGTTTGGGAAGGAATTATTTTGGGTAACCGGCAACGGATTATCGAGGCGATAAAAGATTTCCAGACTGAACTCAATGAATTAAAGGATATATTAAATAGCGATGACCGCTATGAACTCCGGTCTTTTTTGGAAAAAGCCCGGGAGGTCCGGACCCAAATCCCTGCTAAAAATAAGGGTTTTTTGACGCTGTTATATGAAATGGTGGTAACCATCGAAGACCGCCCGGGCACCATTGAATCCGTGCTTCATCATTTAGCCGAAGAGGGAATCAACATTAAAGATATCGAAATTTTGAGGGTCCGGGAAGGGGAAGGCGGTACCCTGCGCTTGGCTATGGAAAACAGCAATGCCGTCGACGAAGCAATCGTAGTTCTTGAAAAACAAGGGTTCAAGGTAAGGAGAAGATAAACCTTCATGGGTTACGACTTACATACACATTCGATATATTCCGACGGAACCCTCAAACCGGCAGAGTTGATCATCAAGGCGATTGACAGGGGACTTTCCGGAATTGCCCTCACGGATCATGATTCCATCGCTGGAATTTCGGAAGCGGTCCTGGAGGCGGCAAAGCGCCGATATACTCTTGTCCCTGGTGTTGAACTGACCACGGATTATGGAAATTCCGAGGTCCACGTTTTAGGTTATAATTTTGATCTTCATTTTCAAGCGTTGTTGTCCAAATTGGAAAAAATCGTGGAGTCCCGGAATGAAAGGGCTCAATTAATTATTCAAAAGCTAAAACAAAACAACCTTCCGTTATCATGGGAGAAAGTGCGGGCTCAAACCACCAGCCGTTTTATAGGCCGTTCTCATATTTTTAGGGCCTTGGAAAGGGAAGGCATGATTTCCCGGGAACATCGCCAAGGAGCTTTTGAGTATTACCTGGGAAAAAACGGAGTTGCATATGTGCCCCACAACGAGATCGGGACATTTGAGGCCATCGAACTCATCAACAAAGCCGGGGGAATTGCAGTTCTGGCTCATCCCGGACGGATGAACAATGATGCTTTGATTCCGGAGTTTGTTGACGGAGGACTCAAAGGGCTGGAAGTATATTATCCAACCCATAATCCCCAGCAAACCTCTAAATATTTGGAACTGGCCCGGAAATATCACCTGTTTTGTACCGGCGGTTCGGATTATCACGGGGCTTTAAGTCATGCCAGGCTTGGAGATGCCCAGGTTGAAGAAATCAACGCCTGGTTTGATATATCGAGATGCCAAAGAATGGGATGAAAGCTGGAAAAGCCGTAAGTGGTAAGAGTTAGTAACAAAATCATCAATCCCAACTTGATATTTCAATAGCTAAACATAGAAAAAACGATTTATATTCCTGCTTGTTGCGCAAAATTCCTGCTTAAATTCCATTATTTATTATCAAAAAAATGAAAAAAGCCTCTTTACAGATGGGATGTTTTTCGATATACTATTAAATGCGCTCGCGAAAACGTGTTCGAAAGAAAGTGATTGCGAGAAGGCGTTCCAGAAAGCGGGTTCTAAAGAATTGTTCTAGAGAACTCGTTCTAAAGAACGGGAATATTGGGAAATTAGCTCAGCTGGTGAGAGCACTTGCCTTACAAGCAAGGGGTCATAGGTTCGAATCCTATATTTCCCACCATTCATTAAACGGAGCCGTGGTGTAGTCGGTTTAACATGCCAGCCTGTCACGCTGGAGACCGTGGGTTCGAGTCCCATCGGCTCCGCCATTTAAAAATCAATGAGTGGAAAAGAAAAGTCTTGACGTTTTAACTGGTAAGTTGTATAATATTTTTTGTCTTCAATGCCACGATAGCTCAGTCGGTAGAGCAGAGGACTGAAAATCCTCGTGTCGCTGGTTCGATTCCGGCTCGTGGCACCATCAAGTTTATGCTTAATGAAGCAGGCGTAATCAATAAGCGGAAGTAGCTCAGTGGTAGAGCATCGCCTTGCCAAGGCGAGGGTCGCGAGTTCGAATCTCGTTTTCCGCTCCAAAATTTAAAATCTACGATATAATGAATATATAGACCCTCAACTGAGGGTTAAAATTTACTCTAAAGCCCGGTGCTTACGGGTAAGAGAATGCAAGCGGCGCACAAAGGTCACGCATGTAAAGGCGGCATAGCCAAGCGGTAAGGCAGAGGTCTGCAAAACCTTTATCCCCCAGTTCAAATCTGGGTGCCGCCTCCAATATTTTTATTTAAAAAGTTTATAAGTTTTTGCCGAAGTGGCGGAACTGGCAGACGCAAGGGACTTAAAATCCCTCGGTCCTAAAGACCGTACCGGTTCGATTCCGGTCTTCGGCACCAATTATATCAAGGGTTTGGATAGTTGTTAAAAAATTCCAAACCCTTGATTTTTATTTTTATCATACTTTCTTGTGGGTAGCAAAAAATACCTGGGCAAAAACCAATCCTGCAAAACATTGGCAGTGCTATAAACGTCAAGAACAAAGCAAAAGGTTGTCCGTGGTGAGGTTATTGCTGTAGTTTCTTTCAGCAGCTTCCGCTATTTTTTTGTTCCGTGAACCGTACCATGTGGATGATTCAGTGGGGCATAGACACATGGCGTTTGGATATAAGCTTTACCCGACAAAAATAAGGGGGTATTCAACCGATGGATACGGCCCCTTATTTATAGAAAGGGCTATTTGGCAAATGAAGCTGATGTTACAAGAGGCATCTGCCCTTGAAATGCTAATGCAAGCCTTCTTTCCACCTCAAACCAGTTTACAATTTTCCACCAAGATTTCACGTAATCGCCGCGTCGGTATTGATAATCCAAGTAATAGGCATGCTCCCATGCATCGAGAACCAGTACCGGGATATTACCCCATTGGGTTAAGTCTTGGTGTTTTTCGGTATTTAGGATTTCCAGCCGGTTCCAGGCCGGTTGCCAGACCAAAATGGCCCATCCCGAAGCCTCAACATGAATGGCGGCCTCGGTAAGTTGCTCTTGAAATATAGGAAAACTCCCAAAGTAACTGTTGATCAGTTTTTGAGTCCGGGTGCCGGGTTGCCCCCCGCTGCCAATGGGCGCCATGACTGTCCAATAAATACTATGTAAAATATGACCGGAACCATGAAAAGCGAGTTCGCGCTCCCAATGCTTGATATTAGTAAAATCCCTTTTTTGGCGGGCATCCGCCAGATTCAATTCGGCTTTATTTAAACCCTCGACATAGGATTTATGGTGGTTATTATGGTGAAATCGGAGCGCCGTAGAACTGATGACCGGCTCCAGCCCATTGTAGGGATACGGCAATGGCGGCAATTGGTGGCCGCCCAGCGGCAACATTGAGTATTGCATTGGATAGACCTCCTTTTAAATATTGATGGTATTCGGCAAAAATATTTTATTCGGTTAGATTGGTAAAAGAGCACAGTTCTTCCCAATAAAAGGGTAAAAAATTCGGTGGAATTGTATGAACGGGATTCATCACTTCATTATCGGTTCCGCCGGTTCTCCTTTATATAATCCGGAGAAAACAACATGGAGAATCAATGGGATAAATTCAGATAAACCGTTCCTGCAATATCAACGGCAAGATTAAGCCGATACCCAATAAAAAGGCCATAGCCGCCGAAATAATTCCCGAATCATTGGTAATTAAACCGATAAAAGCCGTGATTGCCAACCCAACAAAACCGGCAATGATTTCAGGATATTTTTCAATGAATCGTTTCATCAAAATAGGTGGTTTCCAATAAAGTAAAGGGATTAGGATCAGAACTCCAATTAAAATAATTGTCAACGGGGTGTCGCTGATCAAACGCAAATTCATGTTAATTTTACGAATTACCAAATCTATAAACGCTCTGATACCGTTTTGTTGAACTGCTAACAACAATTTTCCCAGGTGGCTCATGGCGCTGCCATAAACGTAGAAATCCAACAGCGCCATAAACATCAAAATAAATAGGGTTAATAAGCAAAGCCCGGCCAAGTTTTTAAAGTGGATCGGTTGTTTCAACCACAGATAATTGGTAATTCCCAAACCCATCAAGGCGGTAATTCCTCCGCCCACATCCGAGCCGAAATAGGGGTAGAATAAAATGAAACTAAGAAAGAGGGTCATGCCCCATAAAATCTCCCGCCGCCATTTGCCGATCTCCGGAAGGCTCAAGGTAGTTCCGGCAATGTATGCGCCCATCAGTATACCCATATATTCGTTGCCGATTCCGTAGTAACGCCCCCCGGCCAGGACTGAAAAACCTAAAAAAGATTTTGACTCAATACGGCCGTTGAGTAAAGCATCGATCATTAATAATCCTACCGTAAAAAATGATATCCACTTAAATGTGTGGGCCATCTTTTTCCCTGCCAAATGATGGGAGAGCAGAAATATCCCCTCGGAAATTATCAGGGTATAGAAAACTATTGACGGCCAGGTTGTGGGATTAATCAAAGCTTCAACTATAAAAGCTCCGGGGATAGTTAGTAAAAAGATATACATCCAAACCAACATGGTTATTATCGATTTTGGAAAATGAAAGATAAAACTGAAGATGAGTGAAAAAAGGATTCCCAGCACCAAAAAGCCGAGCACGGCAAGAATCGGCCAACGAACGGCATAATTCCTAATTAGCTCCGGCTGGATGACGGCTAAATTTCTCCATTGGCCCGGTATTTTTTTTAAATGATGATTGGCATTACGTCGCGATTTCAATGAATTGGAAATTGTTTCCCGCAGGTCTGCGCAAGTAATGATTCCCTGGATCCGGGTGTTGGGGGCATAAATAATTCCGTCCGCAAAATTCCGGTCCTTGTAAACCACAGCCACTAAATTTTTATATTTACTATCGGGATTTGGTTGCCGGCAGTATGCGCAGCCCAGCAAAAGGGTATGGTTAAAGTCAATTTTATCTAAAATCAGCCCGGTTAAATCATCGTAATATTGTAAAAGCTGGTGATTGAAATCGCTATCAAGGAATTTTGGGGAATATTGATAGTGGTCAACCCAAGAAAATACCACAATTCTATTTGGGTACTGTTCAAGCCGAAAGTGATTTGCTATTGAATCAGTGGTAATATTTTTCGCCAATGGAATCAAAGAATCTTGGGGTGAACCGGAGGTCATTGCCCGGAATGGAATCATATCATCCAGTTTAATAACGGCCACTTGATCGGAACCGCTATGGATTCCTTTTTTATTGATAACGCATGCATTGAGTGAATTTTTTCCCAGAACGTCTCTTACGATCCGAAGTGAAAATGATATGGGCCCAGCTGTCATGGCCGGGTTCGGCACTGTTACCAGAGTGGCCGAACCGGTGGAAAACAGCTTCAATAAATTTGGGTATTCTTTAGAAATATGGAACAATTGCAGGCCGGGAAAGTCCAGCATAATAAGTTGTTGGTTGACAGACGCGGAGTTTGCGGTCAAAGGTTTTATTAAAGTTGATGATAATAAAAAGAACATTAAAATTGTTAGCAGGTAAATCTTTTTCATAACCATCCTAATGCATATACCACATCATCACGTTGCTTAATTCCTTTTCCTTTCATAAAGCTAAAAGATCTTGATATCATTCCCTTGGGTTCAAGATGTTAATATCCTTATTATTGCCAATATTTACGTCTTTTATTTAATTAATGCTCTTCTAAAACTCCATTTTGAATGATTTTAGGGTTGCCGGAGGAAGGGGTATATATTAATAAAAAATTCGGCCATGGTTAAGATAACATTGTAATTATTATTAATTCCAATTGTTTGACCAATCAAGATAGAAATTCAATTATTTTTGGAGAAGTAAAGATGTCCCAGGGAATTGGTATCAGCGTTCCAAGAAAAGAAGCGCCGGGTAAAGTCACCGGAGTAGTTAAGTATAATTCCGATTATACAACCCCCGATATGCTCCATGCCTGGCTGGTTACTAGTTTATACGCCCATGCTTATCTCAAATCGATTGACAATTCTGAAGCTCTAAAGTCTCCGGGAGTGCAGGCTGTGGTTACCGGAGAGGATTTCCCGGCCTTGACCGGAGTGGTGCTTGAAGACCGTCCTCCGCTAGCCCGCGGCAAGGTACGCTATTTTGGGGAACCAGTGGCTGTAGTCGTCGCTAATAGTGAATATGAAGCCCGCAAAGCCGCAGATTTGGTAAAAGTTGAATATGAACCACTCCCGGTGGTCAATTCCCCGGGCGACGCCTTGAAGCCCGGGGCGCCATTGGTTCATGAAGCATTGGGAACCTATCAACATGTAGGCGAAGGCACCTACCCGGAACCGGGGAGCAATATTTCGCACCGCCAAAAAATCCGGAAAGGCGATCTTCAAAAAGGCTGGACCGAGAGTGAAGTCGTGGTTGAAACAATGGTCAAACTTCCCCAATCCGACCACGCTTCGATGGAAACCCGTTCCGCCCGGGTACAGATTACCCCCGACGGAACCGTGGTGATCCATTCTCCCTCTCAATCTCCCTTTATGGTCCGGACCTTGATTAGCCGGAACTTTCACGTGGAAATCGGTAAAATTATCGTGAACACTCCGTTGGTGGGCGGGGCTTACGGTGGAAAGACCACTGTCCAACTGGAACTCATCGCCTATTTGGCGTCAAAAGCGGTGAGCGGCAGAATGGTGATGCTGGTCAACACCCGGGAGCAAGATATGAGCAGCTCAGCGGTTCAGATTGGACTGGAAGCCCGGATTAAACTCGGAGCAACGAAAGCCGGCAAATTAAAAACGGCGGAAATGACCTTCCTGGTCGATGGCGGCGCTTATACCGATTCGGGTCCCTTAATGACCAAAGCCATCGCATCCTATTGCACCGGTCCCTACAATATTGAAAATGTTTGGTGCGACGCACTTTGTTTCTATACCAATCACCCTTATGCCACGGCTTTTCGAGGGTTCGGCCATACCGCCTATACTTTCGCCATGGAACGGATACTTGGGTAACCCTCGGCGGGAACCTTTGCGGCAAGATCATATACCGGGAAGCGGCATTACCTTTATTGCTGGCGGAAAGTGATGTGGTAATCGCAGGTCCCGCTCGGGAAAGGAGAGTAAAGATCCGGGAAGTCTTTGAACAAACTATGCAATTGGCCCCCGGAGAAATGGTGGTCCAATTTGTTATTGATCATAGCTATCCAGCACTGCCGCACCAGGGGATTAAGAAAACTTCGTTGGATAAGATCGGTTATCCAATAGTTACGATTGCCGTTATCGTCAAAGAAAGCCGCTATTTGGCTGCGGTTAGCGGCCTTTGCGCTTTCCCGTTCCGCTCCCCCCTGATCGAGGCTGATCTGAATGATCAAAGTTTACCCCTGGAAATAAGAGTTCACAACATTATGAACCATCTCCCGGCGCCTATATTGAGCGATATTCATGGTTCAGCGGAATACCGGGAATTTGTTTTTAAAAATACGCTGGTTAAAATGATTCGGGAATTGAGTTGAAGAGGGAATCTGATGCAATGACCTGTCATGCCTTATCGCAAATTCATCCGGACGCGGGGATGAGATGATTGAGGAGTGGCTGCAGTCGAATCTATGCCGTTGTACTTGTTATGAAGAGATTCAGGCGGCGGTAAAAGCGGTTTTGGCAGGGGACCAGGTGTAAAACTGTTGGCTTAATGCCGTATATCTACAATTTCATTGATAGTCTCATTATATTTAGAGACATAAAGTTCTCCTTCGGTATTTAATGAGGCGTAAAAAACCTGCTCTTTGGAACTTATTCCAAGTTCTTGTAAACGCTTTTCCAACCAATTCAAGGTCAATTGAGATCGTGAAAGATTGGCCTCCAAAACTTTTCCCTCTACAATTAGGGTTAAAGGAACTCCCCGGTAGGGGGTGCTGATTTTTAGATCTTTCGGGATCACCGGGGCGTATTGCGACTTTTTAAGGACAGTAAGTTTTCCGTTCGGTTCAATAATAGCGAACTCAACTTCCCCAAGGTCAAAGAGCTCCTTTTCTCTGAACATCATCAAAAGGGTATCTAATGAGTACCGGATCCTTTTCAGATTTTTATTAAGAATCTTCCCGTTTTGGATGACCACCATCGGTTCAAAAGTGGGTAATTTACCAAACCAGCGCTGGTTGATGATTATCAGTTTCCTCCATTTTTTATTTCAAGTTTATTAAAATTTCGGTGAACTCCCACCGGATAGATTTTCTTCCGGGCCTAAACAGATGGCTTGCCCTTTTAACTGAAAGTATTCCCCAGCATTTCTAATAATCATATTTCCATAAACCACTAATTTGTATTCCTTATAAGTTTGCCAAAAGATAGGGCAAGAGTAAAAGACTTGGTAAATCAATGGAGATTACAACCAGGTATGATTCGGAGAAAATAGGGTAAATAATAAATAAAAAATAAGGAGATTCGATCATCTATGTCCAAAATACACTGTAGTATCGATAATTGTCATTATTGGGACCAAGGAAACTATTGTAAAGCAAAGGAAATTTTAGTTGCTGCCGATTTATGGGCCGCCCAAACTCCCGATAATATTGACTCGCCGCAGCACGCCAAAGTTCCGCAGATGCATGCTAATACCTGTATGGAGACCTGTTGTAAAACCTTTGTGCATAATAATTCACCACAAGTTAGCGTTGATGGTGTAATTCGTAATCCCTAAAAAATAGAATCATATAAATTTGATCACCCCGGCTCAATCGGGGTTTTTTGGTATCAAACCAATGTAGCGTTTTTTGAAACTCGTATAAAACTTTCGGTGGAATTCTACGCCTTTTTCCTCAAAAGCTTTGCCCCCCGGTCTAGTGTTTTGGTTTTGGGTCCTCATTCTCCTGAACATAATTTAAATCGTACCGAGGTAATTCATGAAGGTGTTCGGAAGTCCAATCGGTATTCAATTAATGGCTAAATTATGGGAATTGTGAGGTGATAAATTTTAGCAAGGGGAAATTTTCCAGGATTTCATAGTATGTTTATGGAGAATATGTAAATACCAATGCGGTAATTTCTAAAGTTCATTGTCCGCTGCGAATCATTCGGGATAAATGGATAAAATCACATCAAAACGTAATGGACCCTTTATCAATTATAAAAGGTTTAAGGAGAAATTCTGATGACAGTCGCTTCCCAAGTTAAAGAGTCCTTGGCTACTCTAAAAAGCGCTAAGGCTACTTTAGAAATATATGCTGCCCAAAGTCAATCTGGAGAAGCTAAGTTAGCCTTTATGGAAGCAGCCAAAAAAACTGAGGAAATTTGCAATGAAATTGAAGAGAGGCTTCAAACTTTGGAATTTCAGGAACCGCAATATAAGGGGATTTAATCAGAGGGTAAAACGATGAGGGTATGGTTATTGATATTATTACGTTCGATTTTCTTGTTTCTGATTACTTTCATCTTGGTCCGCTTCATGGGGAAAAGGCATCCGGCCCGGAGAAATACTTTTGATTTTGTCAACTATGGAGTTATTGCTGTCATTATAGGCTTCATGGTTATGAACATTGTCACCAATATGGTATTTGGCCTGATTGCTCTGGGAATTTGGGTTTTAATCCCGGTTATTCTGGATTATCTCGCTTTAAAAAGCAAGTTGATTCACGATTTAATCAACGGTAAAGAAACAATCCTGATTAAACAAGGCAAGATTATGGAGAATAATTTATTTCAGGTCCGATTGACTGGGGAGGAATTATTACGAGAGCTTCGTTCGAAGAACGTGTTCAATTTGAGTGATGTAGAGTTTGCCATTATGGAGACAACCGGAGACATCAATATATTATTAAAATCAAACTATAAGCCAATTACTCCCCATGATTTAGATTGGAAAGTGGCTCCATGGACTGAATCCCAAACTGTTATTTTAGACGGGAATATTCAGGATGAACCTTTGGCCAATATGGGTTTAAATCGAGGATGGCTGAAATTGCAGCTTGAAAAATTAGGAGTATCACTGACCAATGTTTTCATTGGACAAGTTGATTCTTACGGCGATCTCTACATTGATTTATTTGATGATGCTGTCCATCTCCCCAAGCCCAAAGTGAAAGAGCTATTGTACGCCAATTTAGAGAAAGCCCAGGCAGATATGACAATTTTTGCATTGGAAACCCAAAACCAACATGCAAAAACTATGTACGCCAATAATGCCGATAAACTTACGCAAGTATTGGAAAAACTAAAACCTTATCTTTTAAGATAAGCCTTATCTTTTAAGGTAGAAGGAGTTATCGGATGTCTAATCAAAAAAAGAAGAAATTAACCCCTACCCAGCAGAAATATCAGACATTTGCAAAAGATAGGGAACCGAAGCGGCCTCTATTGTTTAATATAATCCGCGCCTTTTTAATAGGTGGCGTTATATGTACAATGGGTCAGGGAATCCAAATGCTCTTTATCAAATATTTTCAATTTACCGAAGTTACCGCCGGTAATCCTACTGTAGCAGTCCTGATTATCATCTCCGTACTTCTTACCGGTTTTGGAGTATATGATCATATAGCTCAGTGGGGTGGAGCTGGAACCGCAGTTCCTATTACCGGGTTTGCCAATTCAATTGCATCCGCTGCCATTGAACATCGCAGTGAAGGTTTTGTTCTAGGTGTGGCGGGAAAAATGTTTAAACTGGCGGGAGCCGTGATTGTTTATGGTGTATTTGCGGCTTTTGTCATCGTATTGATTAAAATAGCTATTAAAGCGCTGGGTGGTATGTAATGATTCAAGGCCACCAAACTTGGCTCTTTACCTCGAATCCGGTGATTAAAGCTGCGGCAGCCGTTGGTGGACCATTCGAAGCCAAAGGAGCCCTGGGGAAGATTTTGATATGTTGCATGGCGACATCCAGCTGGGTCAGGAGAGTTTTGAAAAAGCTGAAAAAAAGCTATTGGAGCAAGCTTGTGAAATCTCAATTGATAAAGAGGGAATGAAAAAAAACGACATTCAATTTTTTCTGTCGGGGGACCTCATGAATCAGATCATATCCAGTAGTTTCGCAGCTCGAACCTTGGGTGTTCCTTTTTTGGGCCTTTATGGAGCATGTTCCAATTCCATGGAGGGCTTAGCACTGGCAGGGTTAATGATTGACAGCGGCTACCTCAAGTCATAATGGCGCATCTGAAAAACAATACCGGTATCCAACTGAATATGGTTCTCAAAAACCTCCTACGGCCCAATGGACCGTCACGGGCGCCGGGGCTGCGTTATTGGTTCGTGAGGGTAATGGCCCGCGTAGTTGATATGGGAATTAGTGATCCCTTTAATATGGGTGGAGCCATGGCTCCAGCAGCTGTTGACTATTGAAGCCCATTTTAGGGATCTGCAACGAGATTTCTCTTACTATGATCTTATTTTGCTACCGGTGATTTAGGGCGGGTAGGTCATCAGATTGCGGCTGATTTATTGGATGAGCATGGATTGGCGATCTCCCGGGAAAGGTTTACCGACTGTGGATTATTAATCTATAAAGAGGAACAGCCGGTGTTTGCTGGGGGAAGTGATTGTGCTTGTTCCGCAACCGTTACCTATGGACATTTTTTAAAACGGATGCTCAAAGGGGAATTGCACAAGATATTGGTTGTGGCCACGGGAGCTTTGTTATCTCCATTATCATACCAGCAAAAAGAAAGCATCCCTTGTATTGCTCATGCAGTAGCTATTGAAATGTAAGGGATAAGGGTTTGGGGAAAGTTTGTTTTCGCATTTGTAGTGGTTGGAGGCATATGCATTATATGGGCGAGGGAGGTGAGAACGTGACCGTAGGAACTCAAGTACAAAAAGCAATCGCCAGTGTCCAGAGCGTTGCGGCGAGTATGAAAACTTTCGCCTTGGAAACCCAGGATCGGCAAGCCAAAGAGATGTTTCAACAATTGGCGCAGACTTTTGATGGCGCGGTTGATACTCTAAAGCAAAGGCAACAATATCTCGAGTCGCAAGAACCGCAATATAAACAGCAGTAATTCCTGGAAAAGCTGAGGGCATGAACTTTCAGCTTTTTAATTTTATCATTGACCAATGGTCCAGCTCTATTTTTATCAAGTTTGACAGCAAGGATTATTTGTATGTAAAGGGTTTAGGATTTGATGGAGTATTTGGTTGGTGTTGTTTGGAATTATCATCAATCTTATCCGCCTGTACTTACCGGACGGAGCGAATTGTTTTTACCGGATAATGAGTTAGGATCGAAGCCCTCCGCTGATGATAATTCCAGGTTGGCCCACTTTTCACAACGGCTGCCCCATCGATTAACCAGTTTGTTCTCGATATATAATTCATTAACTTCACATAAATTGGCGCAGTCCGTACAGGAAAATGTCCTCGGAATGCACTCAAAAGAACTGATTGTATCAACTCCACGGAAAATGGTTTTTTCCCCGGATCTTTGATACCATTGTTTGGCTAAAAGCGCGGCTCCCCAGGCGCCCATCACGGAATGCTGCTCGGGTATAATGATGGATATTCCCAATTTTTGTTCAAAGGCTGCCCTGATTCCAAGATTTGCGGCTACCCCGCCCTGAAAAATTACCGCGGGTTCAATCTTCTTACCCCGGGCAACATTGGCCAAGAAGTTTGCCACTAAGGCAATGCACAAACCGGCTATTAGATCTTCTTTTTTATATCCCATTTGTTGTTTATGTATCAAATCAGATTCCGCAAATACCCCGCACCTTCCGGATATTTTTACCGGATTCATGGATCGGAGAGCGTATTCACCGAATTTTTCGATGGGAATACCCAGGCGAGCGGCTTGATGATCTAAAAAGGAGCCGGTCCCGGCTGCACAGATGCTGTTCATATTGAAACCGGTCGAAATACCGTTTCTTATAAAAATAATTTTAGAATCCTGGCCGCCAATGTCAATCACTGTCCGCACTTTTGGTTCTAAGTGTTTGGCTGATGTGGCATGAGCTGTGATTTCGTTTTTTACCGTATCAGCTCCCAGCATAATAGCAGCTAAATGACGTCCGCTGCCGGTAGTGCCGACTCCATGGATGGAAAGCTTATCAAACCCTTCCGAATAGAGCCGGCGAAATATTTGTTGAATCGCATCGATCGGTCCACCCTGAGTTCTAAGGTACTTGCTCCAGATCAGTTCGCCGGCTTCATTCACTAAAGCCATTTTTGTCGTGACGCTGCCGACATCAATGCCGATATAATTCTGCAACATGGTTACCTTCCGTTCTTTCAACTTGACGCTCCATTAATAAATCTAAAAAGGCCTCGACTCTGGTCTTCATGCCCGCTTCACCGGTTTGTTCACTGACAATAAGGGATAAGACGGGTAAATCCAGCTTATCACTAATTTGGGTTAGGATTCCCTGGGCGACGATTTCCGGCATACACGTAAACGGGAACAGGTGAATGATCCCATCCATTCCGTTCTGCTCACCCATAACGGCGCCGGCGATACTTTCCAGAGCATGACCTCCTATTGGGTCATTCAAAAAAGGAGCTGCGGCATCTTGAATCTCCTGCCATCTTTTTTTAATTTCAGATGTGTGAAAGAGATTATGCTGGACCCATAAGCTCATATTCATTTCTCTTTCAACCAAAACCCGAATATCCGGACGGGAACCCAGATATTTTTCGATTTCCAAATTGATAAAAGGTTCCAGAATTACCCAGATTTCGCCTACAATGAGTATTTTTAAGGGGTCAATGTCTTCTGTTTTTGTACTGTGAACCGCCTCAATAAATTCTTTTTCGAGGATGGTAAGGTCTTGATAATTGTCAATATCATAGATCCGGGATTTAAAGCGTTTCCATAACCGTTCACCGGCGCCTCTTTCATCTTCAAAAGCGCTCAAGCGGCGACATTGAGTCTCCATTTGATTGAGAATCTTTAATTTGCGATAACCGAATAAAAAACTTTTGGCCAGCTTGTCCCAGCGGGTGTTGTTGGTTATTTTCTCCACATCATGGACAAATTTAGCCCCTTTTTTATGAAGCGGGAACGGGGAATCAAGAATAATCATTTCGAAAGAACGGCCAGCCTTTTTCAGCAATAATTCCTGTATTTGCGCATACCATCCAAAACGGCAGGCCCCTTTGCCACCCACCATCAAAATATGATTGGCGCCGCGATCCAACATTTCAATCATTTGTCCCAAAGTTGCGGCTAATGGCAGGCAAACATATTCGGGAGCCAATTCCTTTCCAAGCTCAATCGCTTTCCTGGTTAATGGGGGAGTGGGGATAAATTTCATATGACAATCTTTTAAAATCGTGTTCATAACGATGTCCAGGTGGCCCATGGACGGGAAGCAGACGACCGGTTCAATTGATTTTTCAAATCCAAGATTTTTCAAAGGCGGATTATCAGTAACCACCGTTGAAGAATCCGTATCCATAAATGCCTCAATTCTGGTTTGCAGACCTGCTTCTCCGGTTTGATCATCCAAAAACAGTTTTAAAAGAGGGACGCCAAATTTTTCTGAAGCCTCTTCAATGTATGGTTCAATGACCGATTCCGGTCCACATTCGAATAAACCCACCAGGATTAATTTGTTCACAATATGGTTTTCAATGAGATATAAAGCGGCTCCCAACATTTGAGCTTCGAAATTCCAAAGCTGGTGACCTTCATAAATCTGGTCAAGATAGCGCTTGCTCAATTGCTTGTCAATCATTTCAGGGGTTAGGACTTTACCATAAGCCCGTAAATGATGGAGTAAGTTATGACTAATCCATTCATATAAAACATAAGGGTGACCCATAAGGCCGATGGTAATTTTCCCTTGTCCGGTATCAGTTTTCTTATGATTCGCTTTATAAGGCCCATCAAAGGTTTGATAAGCTTCCACAACCGTTAATTCTTCGCGAACCGGTAATTTTGAAAATTCCTCCTGAAATTTCCAAGCATTTCGTATAATTTTGGGAATCTTCCCGGTTTTTGGATTTAGGGTCAATATCATTTGGGAAAAATCATTCATCATATTTTTAGGGTGATTGTAATCGATTCGGGGGAAAAGTCCTCTTTGCTCCAGTGCAAAGGTATTTCTTACCATTTCCGGGATGCCGATAAATTTTGGACAACAATAATTTCCTTTTTCGACGGATATTATTTTCGGTAAAAAGATATAGTCGCAATCGGTTTCAAGCAATTCCTGCACGTGAGCAAAGTATAATTTAACGGCAAGACAAGGCTCATCCGTAGGACAAGCCGACATTTTAGCTAAAGTAGCCTTGGTCGTTTGGCCAGACAACTTGACCTTTATATCCAACTCTTTAAATAATGCTAGAAAGAAAGGGTATAAATAATAATAAGCCATCGCTCTGGGGATGCCTATAATTTTCATGCTCAAAAAAACTCCCTACAATAAAAACTGACAAAACGTATTTTAATAACTTTTCAACGAAGTATACGGGCTAATAAGAGGTAAATTACCAATAAACAGGAAGAAAACAAATTAAAGAAAGGTTACGCCCGCTTTTTGGTGTTAAGCTCAGTGTTAATAAAATAATGGAAGGCATGTTGATTGAGGTTTGAATTAAGTTAAAAGTAACCATAATAACTAAGGTGTGGTTTGTTTATCGATCAAAAAGAGTTAAATTTTTAAAAACAATATGCTGGTTAGTAAATTAAAAACTGAAAAACGAATTGGATGAACACTAAAATGAAAATTGGGATTCCCCGTTCATTATTCACCTCATACCACCTTGTTTATTGGACTCAATTCATCACTTTATCTGGAATGGAAGCAGTATTGTCCGATGAGAGTAGTAAGGAAATCGCTGCTCAGGGAGGTAGACTTCTTCCCCATGAGTTTTGTATTCCCGTCAAAGTATTTATCGGGCATGTTCTAAATCTCATGGAAAAAGGAGTTGATCAAATACTGGTACCCAGGATGACTACGCAAGGTAAGGCTAACTATTTTTGTCCCAAATTAATTGGATTACCCGAAATTGTCCATTATACGACGGGTCTGGGAGAAGAAAGACTTTTTTCCCCTGAAATAATATGTGATGGCCTGCAGCTTCGAGTGACAAGATTTCCAGACTCGAGCCCGGCTTTTTTAAGGCGGATGAAAGCTGCAGCGAAACAGGCTAATGAATGCTGGGAAAGAATTTTATCCGATTGTCGCAAACAAAAAATAACCCTTCTGGGAGCAAGCGGCGCAAAAGGAATGGAACAACCAGGAGCGTGCCTTGCCATTGGGTTGTTAGGTTATGCCTATAGTCTTTATGACCCTTTCATCAGTAAAGGCATCTTAAGGAAGCTTTATCAATTGGGGGTTGCCGTAACCACTTGGGAAATGCTCAATCCTATTTTGATTGAAGGAAATTTAGCTTGTTTAAAAAGGCCGATATTTTGGAATTTTAGCAGGATGATTCTGGGAGCGGGGCTTTATTTTCTTGAGGATTCCGAAATTGATGGACTTATTTATGTCAGCACTTTTGGATGTGGGCCGGATTCGGTGACTACTAAAATTTTGACTAGTGAAACCTGCGGGAAACACAAACCTTTATTACAGATTAATCTGGATGAGCATACGGAAGATGGGCATCTAATGACCCGTCTGGAAGCTTTTGTTGATATGCTTGTTACCCTGAAGGAGGACAAGGCAATTTGAAAATCACTTTTCCTTATATGGGTCCGGTATTTGTATACCAAAAACTCTTTGAACGGTTGGGGCATGAGGTGGTTTTGCCGCCCCGACCAAGCCAGAGAACAATTGAATTGGGTACGAAATACAGTCCGGAATTCATTTGTTTTCCGTTTAAAATTATTTTAGGTAGTTACCTGGAAGCATTGGAATTAGGGGCAGAAGTCGTCGTCACCACGGGATTTATCGGCGCTTGCCGGGCGGTTTATTACGGGAATTTAAGCGAGCGAATCTTGCGTCAATTAGGTTATGATATCAGGGTGATGGTCTTCGATTCTCCATTGGAAGATTTCCAAGGCTTTTTACGGCAATGCCGTGAACTTGGAAATCATACTCCGCTTCCGGAGTTTATTCGTTTGTTTCATCTGATCATTCGACTTATTTATGCCAACGATTATTTTCAAAAAAAGATTAATCATTTGCGTCCATATGAGCGAGTTTCGGGAATTTGTAGCCGGAAGTGGGTTGAGATCCAGGAGCTTTTAAACAGCTGTAATAGTCTGAAAGAGTTGAAAATGGTTTTAAAAAAAGCTGCTCAAATCATTGCAGAGATACCAATTGTCAAAGAAAGAGAAATTCTTAAAGTAGGCATGGTGGGTGAGATTTATTTGGTGATGGAAAGCTGTGCCAATCATGAAATCGAAGACAAGCTGGCAACGTTGGGGATCGAAGTAGTCCGCAATCAATACATATCTGACTGGATTCATCATGTCATTTTTCCACCACGCCCAATGTTACGCAGGACCGATAAGTATCTTAAGAATAGCGTGGGTGGTCATGAAAAAATAAATATCGGTTATATCTTGAAATTTAAAAAAATGGGGTTTCATGGGATTATTCATCTAATGCCCTTTGGGTGTATGCCTGAATTGGTGACTCAAACTATTATTCCCGCTTTGTCCATGGATTTGGATTTTCCGATTTTATCCTTATCGTTGGATGAACAAACAGGATGGGGAAATAATCAAATCAGACTGGAAGCATTCGTTGATTTACTGAGAAATCGTAAAGAATTATTAAAGGAAGGTCAAGGGTTTCAAGGGGAAGTATTTCTCTGAATCGAAGTGGGACCGGATATGCCATTGAAAATACCGGTGATTTTAATCCTTGTTTATTATTATGCCCTCCTGCCCCTCGTTCCCCTTGTATGGCTTGAGGAAGAATTATTTTTGTGAGGGAATGAATGCATCGGATGACGGAAAGAAATTTCGGAAATCCGTTAAATCCGGCGTCCTTGAAATGGCGAAAAATCCGTGGAATCCTGGTCCTTTTTGTTCTCCATCGCCAGGCTATCTTTATCCCCACGTTTTAAAGTAAGGTGGCATAGGTGTTTGTGGCGATGTGGGGAAAATGGGTGTATTGGAAATCATTCGCCTAATGTGCCACATGTTCATTGAGATACTTAACCAAAGTAGAAACATACTTGTAAACAATCATATCCTATTTGTAAATAATTGGGAGGGAAGATTAAATGGTTATCATCAACTCGAAAGCTAAAATAGTAAGTGGTAAAAATATTGGGTGGTTTATTCGGGTTTAAGATGATAGAAAGAATACCGGTGGATATTTAGTATTAAAATCGCCAGATATTGATTTCAAGGGAGATGGTTTTGATAACTGGTTTCTTACAATAGAAGAAATAGAAAATTATTTTTCCAATAATAATTGGATATTAGAATGGATTTAGTGTGATGATTCTAAACTATATGGGCCATGATAACCTTACATAATAGAAATTGAAGTTGAATTATGTTAATCCTGCTGTCTAAGAAAGCCATGAACTTAGGCCCAAATGAAGGAACGAGAACAGGATTAACAGGATGAACAGGATTAAAAAATAGCAGTTGGTAACTTGAAGAGGTTTCAATCACTAAACGGTTTGGAACAACAATAGGGATTTTTCACCTTTTGGCGAACGATTATAACAAAAGGGAAATGATACCACCAGTCCCGACTAGGACTGCAGCGCCTTTACCGGGAAGGACTGGGATGAGGATATCGGGCTATATTATTAGAATGCCCGGTGGTCTTAATCCGGAAATAGGGAGTTTTACCTCCGAAGAATCGAAAAACTTAAGGTTTCAAAAATAAAAAGAGGAATTCACCAAAAAAAGAAGAATAATTTTATGTAAATGTTATACGTATATCATGAAGGTGATGCAATTGAATCAAACGAAAGTAACGGCAGCGGATATCGCTAAAAAGTTGAATATTTCCCGTATCACCGTAGATCGGGTATTGAACAATCGGGGTTTGGTTTCCGACGAAACCAAGCAGCGGGTTTTGGAAATGGTAAAACAACTTGGTTACCAGCCCAATCGGGCCGCTAAACATTTGGCGAAAAAGACCAAATGTTGTATCGGAGTATCCTATGTCTTTCCGGACTGGTTTCAAGTTCAGATAGAACAGGGAATTGAAAAGGCTTTTAGTGAACTGAAAGATTTTGGCGCGGAAGTTATTTTATTGAATGCTCCCCATTCCGCCCAGGGACAAATCGAACAGATCAAAGAGGTTTTACCAAAGCTTGATGCCTTGGCGATTGACCCTTGGATACCGGTGGCACTTAGCGGTTTTATTGATGAGCTGGTTGATGGGGGGTTGCCGGTAGCTACCTTCAACATAGATGTTCCTTCCAGTAAACGCCTCTTCTATGTGGGATGTAATTATTTTCAGTCCGGACGGTTATGCGGAGAATTAATCACCAAATTTGCTCAAACGCCGGGGAAAGTAGGCATTATTACGACCAATGAAAATTTGACCCATTTGGAACAACGGATTATGGGCTTCCGGGAAGTCTTATCCGGCTATTCCGATTTGAAGATTATCGGGCCTCTCAAAATATCCGAAACGGATGAAGGGGAAAGTATCCAGCAGATCAAGGGGTTTATTACTGAAAATCCGGAATTGGTCGCGCTCTATCATGATTGTACCAATCTGTTTTTAACTGGAGCCGCCCTCAAAGCAACCGGCAATGCCGGTAAAATTAAACTTATTGGCATGGATATGAACGACCTTCACTGCCAAATGATTCAGGAGAATGTAGTTCAGGCGGTCGTATGTCAGGAACCATTTTATCAAGGATATTTGCCGCTTAAAATATTATTCAATTACGTTGCCGAAAGGGAATGGCCGGAAGAAACGGAAGTTGCAACCCGGCTGGAAGTGGTAATTCGGGAAAATATCCAATATTATCACCATTACCAACCCATGGTGTAATATTTTTTTGGTTTAATGATGCACGTATAACAATGACTCGGCCATTCCTTTTTTTTCTTCATCGATTAGGCTTTCCTGTGGAAATTATTCATTAAAAAGTAGCAAACAACCGCTGTTTTAAGGAGGTGATCCGGGGAGCGATTTTTTGATGGTGTAATTCAGACTAAATTTTAGGGAGGGTTATGATGAAAAAGATTGTTTTGTTGGCGATGGTAACATTCCTTATGGTAGCAATGATTTTACCGCAAAGTACTATTTTTGGCGCGGGTGAAGTGCAATTAAGGTTTTTGTCGTTACAAGTGGGAGTCCATCCGGAAGCACCTTGGTTTGAAAAAACGGTTCGTGATTTCAATGCCGCAAATAAGGGGAAAATCAAAGTTGTGATTGATGGTGTCGCCGGTGACCAAGCATGTTGGGAAAAGTTACGGACTGATGCGGCAGCGGACACCATGCCCGATTTGTTCACCCTGAAAGCGGATCGCAGTGAATTTGATGTTTTAGCCCAATCCGGTAGAGTGGCTGATCTTAATTCCTATTTAAAAACGGATGCCAACTTTAAAGCGAAGCTCAATGATGCCGGTTCGTTGGCAACCTATACATATAAAGGCAAGTTATTAGGAGTTCCTTATGCCAAAGCATATGTAGGAATTTATTATAATAAAGCATTGTTTGCCAAAGCCGGTATCAATCGTTTTCCGGAGACCTGGGATGAATTTTTTACGGCCTGTGATAAACTCTCCAAATTGGGAGTAGCACCGATTGCCTTGATGACGGGTGAAAACTCTTGGACCTCCATATTAATGTTGGCGCATTTCATCGGCACCAGTGGCCCGGAAGGGGCCAAATGGCTGCAAACAAGCCCCAAAGACCAAAAGTTTACCACTCCGGTATTTGTGAATGCGGTTAAAAAACTGCAAATTATGCTCAATCAATATACAACACTGGATGCGATTGGCGCCGGCTATGGAGTAGCCGCCAACAACTTTCTCCAAGGGAAAGCGGCAATGATCGCCAATGGCCCTTGGATGATCGGTTCCTTTTCCGATCCGAAGAGCGCTCCGGAAGGATTTGAGAAAAATGTAGGCTATGCTTTGGCTCCCGGTAGCGGAGCGATTGCCATGGAAAATGTCGCTTATGCCACCGGCAGTAAGACCAAAGAAAAGCGGGATGCTGCGGTTAAATTCTTAAAATATTTAACCACCGACAAGGTATACACGGCTTATTTAAGTGTGGGCGGAGCGGGGCCCTGCTTTAAAACCGACCTGTCCATCGTGAAATATCCGGCCATCAATAAAGTTTTTCTACCGCTTGCGCTCAAAGCAAAGCACCAGTATACCATCGTTCCGAATGCAGTAAAACCTGCCGTAATCGATGCCATGGCCCAACTGCTCCCGGGTTTGGCGGATAAGTCTTTATCCGCCGAACAGTTTGCCAAACAGATTCAAGAAATTTCCGATAATAACTAGTAAAACGTTCTCTAAATAACTACTCAATGATTGTGAACGTTTCACTTAAGTAGAGCGTATCTCCCCCATTTCTGATTACCATTTATTTACGATACGCTCTACTAGTATTTTGCGCTCGAGAAAATTCTTTTTTTGCATTAATTCTTTCTCTGTGTCTGCGGCACCTTGGTGCCGCAGACACAGAGATAAAATCTATTTTCATCTTTTTACGCGCCCCGGATAGCGATAGCCGGGTGGATGACTGCGTTCGTATAAGCCGTGGTTAATCGGAAAGGCGCGGGGTAATAAAGGCTTACGGAAAGGATTTGGCGATGAAAACAAACCAGGAACAACGACGGTTCATTATATTAGCATTAATCCCAGCCTTGGTTTTATTCGGCACTTTCTATATTTTGCCGATGCTGGGCTTGATCGCTACCACCTTTTTTGATTGGAATACCATTAAAATGGGTGGTTTTATTGGCTTTGATAATTACCTGAAAATGTTTCATGACAAGGTATTTTATATTTCATTACAAAATAATTTCAGCTGGTCCTTAGTGGCGATGCTGGTACATATCCCCTTGGCTTTAATGGTGGCCTTGCTGTTAAGTAAAAAAGTCCGGGGTTGGAAAGTATTACGGACCATCTACTTTTTGCCCCATGTGATATCGGTAACCGCTTTTGCCGTGATTTGGATGAACGTTTTCAACCCCAGTTTCGGTTTGATTAATTCCATCTTAAAAATAATGGGTTTCGATTCATGGTGCCGGAATTGGCTGTATGACCAGGCGCTGGCCTGGCCGGCGATCTTATTGACTTGGGTCTTTCATATAGGATTATATGCAGTGATTATTTTGGGAGAAATCCTTTCGATTCCGGAAGAGTTGTTCGAGTCGGCTGAAATTGACGGCGCTTCCGGGATGAAGCAGAGTTTCCATATCACGGTTCCGCTCATGCGGAATATTACCGGAACCTGTGTCATACTTACGGTCACAGGCGGGCTACGGTATTTTGAAGGCCTTTATATTATGACCAATGGGGCTCCCAATTACCGTACCGAGACCCTGGCCTTGTATCTTTATCAAAAAATCCAATTGATTCAATACTCCTATGCCAATACCCTTGGAGTTGCGTTATTAGTATTTGGTTTGCTGTTTGTGATTACCGCAATGAAACTGTTCAAGCTTGGAAAATCGGATTGGTAAAGTCAAAAAGCTGCCGTATAGGCGCTACTTTGTAAGGGGGTTGCTCATGAATTCCGAGACCTTTAAGAATCAATATGTTCCCTTGGGACATCCATCGAAAGGAAGATTAACAAAGTTCCTGATAGAATTTTTGCGCTGGTCAATCTTAATTTTTTTTGCGGTGATGACCGCGTTTCCATTAATTTGGACGCTTTTCTCCTCCATGAAGTCCAGTCAAGAGATTTTAATGTCGGCTTTATCATTTCCCCAGAAGCTGCATTGGGAAAATTATGGATATGCATTGAAAGTAACCGGGATGGGCCAGTCCTATCTAAATAGCGTCATCGTAACCACAATTTCGGTTCTGTTAAATGCCTATATTTCGTTGTTAGCCGCTTACGTCATCGCCCGCTTCCGTTTTCGGGGGTCGGGATTTCTGATGGCGCTATTCTCAATCGGTATTTTAATTCCAATTAACTCCGCGTTGCTCCCGGTCAAGATAATCATGGACAATCTGCAACTTAGCAATTCCTTGATTGGGTTGGCTATTCTTTATACCGCGATTGGGATTCCGATTTCCATATTAATATTGCGTAGTTTCCTGTTGGGGATTCCGGTTCAAGTGGATGAGGCGGCGCGGATCGACGGAGCCAGTTTATGGCGGACGGTTTGGGCGATCATCATGCCGATGGCCCGTCCGGGAATCGTGACGGTTATGATTTTACAAGCCATTTACTGCTGGAATGAATTTCTCTATGCCATTGTTTTGATCGCTTCCCCAATGAACCGGACTCTCCAAATTGCCATCCGTTTCTTCTTAGGCCAATTTTTCTTTGACTATGGCGCTTTGTTTGCGGCGATGACCTTGGCGATCATTCCTACGGTTGTGTTATTTGTAATCTTTCAGAATAGTGTGGTTTCTTCTCTATCCATGGGTGCGGTAAAACAATAGACAGCTTGAAAAGAAAACATATCGATACAATGAGGTGGAAGTGATGGTTCGCGGGGCGATCTTTGATTTGGATGGCGTCATTGCCGATACGGCCAAATATCATTATTTGGCCTGGAAGCGGCTGGCTGCTCAGTTGGGCTTCGATTTTTCAATGGAACAAAATGAAGCTTTGAAAGGAGTTAGCCGGTTACGTTCTTTGGAATTGCTGCTGGAGGCGGGGGGAATATCCGTTGATGAGAGGGAAAAAGAGCGTTTGACGGAAGAAAAAAACCGCTGGTATGTGGAGTACATTTCGCAAATGGATCCCAGTGAGGTGCTCCCCGGTGTATTGGAATTACTCGGCGACTTAAAAAAACGGGGAGCTAAAATCGCCTTAGGCTCGGCCAGTAAAAATGCAGCGCTGATCTTGGAACGTCTGCAGCTTCGGGACTATTTCGAGGCGATTGTGGATGGTACTTTGGTGACCCGGGCCAAACCTGATCCGGAGGTTTTCTTATTGGCCGCGGATAAGTTAGGGCTGCAGCCTTGGGAATGTATTGTTTTTGAAGATGCCGTAGCCGGTATTGAAGCAGCTCAACGAGGGGGAATGGAAGTTATTGGGGTCGGGAACGCGAACCTCAGGAAGATTGCTCCGCATTTTCTGAATGGACTTTATGAATTCCGGCCGGATCAGTTCTTTGTTGATCAACGTTGGTGCCTCCATGAGAATCATTTTGAAGTGGGCCTTAATAAATATTATGAGGGGGCATTCACTTTGGGGAGCGGCTACCTGTCGGTGCGGGGTTCTCTGGAGGAAGGATTGAGTGATGACCCGCAGGATGAAGAATATCTGCGGGTTCCCGCCAATGTTACCCTGGAAAAACCACGCCCCGGAAAATCCAAATGGGGAACCTTCGTACCGGGAATCGTCGGCGAACATTTTCTCTTAAATGATGAAATCATTAATCTGCCATGGTTTTTAGAGTTCCAGGTTTATTGCGATGGGGAACGCCTGGATCTGGAAAAAAGTAAAATCATCCGTTACGATCGTTATTTGAATATGAAAGACGCCACTTTGACCCGTTCTTTACGCTGGCAAACTCAGTCGGGGATGGAAGTTGCCATTCAATTTTTCCGCTATATCAACCTGAGTATTCCGGCTTTGTCGGTACAAAGGGTTCGGATACGTTCTATCAAAGGGAATGGAAAGCTAAAGATCGTTTCGGGAATCAACGCCAAGGTCCGTACCAATGGATACAATCACTTTACCAAGGTGGATCTGGGAGTGAGTGATGAGGGAAATATTTATTCGGATGGGGTGACGGATAAAGGCAACCGGATTTTTGAAATATCAAGGTTATTAACATCCCCCGCCGTCCCTTTAAAAACGAACACCGTGGAAGGGCATATATACTATGAGAGCCATTGCTGCCTGGAAGCCCATCAAACGCTGGAATTCGTCAAAATTACCAGCATCGCCACAGATCGTGATTTAGCAGGGGAGAACTACCGGGAACGGGCTTTAAAACTACATAAAATGGGGATAGAGAGCAATTTTAACCGGTTGTATCAAGAACATGCCCGGATCTGGCGGCAAAAATGGGAGAACAGCGATCTGATGATTGAAGGCGATGACCAGGCTCAGCTGGCTCTGCGTTTCTCTATTTTCCATATGATTCGCAGTAATGCCGAACATGATCCCCGGGTGGCGATCTGCGCCAAGGGCCATGCCGGTGAAGCTTATTTTGGCAGATATTTTTGGGATAATGAGCTTTTTGTATTGCCCTTTTTTTTGTATACCAATTTGGATGCCGCGAAGAACTTAATCCTTTTCCGGTACAACACTTTAAGCGGCGCCCGGGAGAACGCCCGGTCATACGGATACCACGGGGCGCGTTACGCCTGGGAATCTTCGATTGACGGTAAGGAAGAGTCGGCCGGCTGGCAATACGCGGATCATGAAATCCATGTTACCGCGGATGTGATTTACGCTCTTTGGCACTACTATTGCCAGGCCGCGGATTGGGAATTCATGAAACAATACGGGATTGAGATGTTGGTGGAGACCGCCCGGTACTGGGTGGAGCGGGTCGATCCGGACCCGACCCGTCAAAGTTTCAATTTGCTGGGAGTCATGGGCCCGGACGAGTATTTACCAATAACCCGCAACAATGCTTATACCAATCGGATGGTCAAGTTCAGCCTGGCCAAGACCCTGCAAATGCTGGAAGATTTCCAGTCGAAAAATCCCCTGGAATATCGCCGGAAAATGGCCGCGCTAAACTTTAATCCCTCGGAAATGGAACGAATCCGTCAGGTGATGGAAGGGTTAACGATCCCTATCGATCCTGACCGCAATCTGGTGATGCAGTCGGAAGACTTTGAAAGCTATGCCGATATCGATTTTGACCAAATTTGGAAGGACCGAAGCAAGCCTTTTGGCCATTTCATTTCCCAAGAAAAGAACTATCGCTCAAAAGCTTTAAAACAAGCGGATGTATTGATGTTAATGTATTTATTCCCGGATGATTTCACCCATGAGCAAATGAAACGGGCTTACGAATACTATGAACCGATTACGACTCATGATTCATCCCTATCGGCTGCCGTATACGCCATCATGGCAACGTGGCTGGAAAAGATGGAGGAAGCGGAAAGCTATTTTCAAAAGTCGGTCAAAATCGATCTCGATTTAGGCAAAAAGGGATGCGAGGAAGGTATCCATATCGCCAACGCCGGAGGTATATGGCAGGCGGTGGTTCATGGCTTTGCCGGTATCCCCAGTGCAATCCGGAACGACATTTTAACCGTAAATCCCCGCTTGCCCAAACAGTGGCAAAAAGTAAGTTTTCCCCTGAATTGGAAAGGACAGTCCGTTAGGATCGAAATCGCTAAAGAACAGATCACCCTCACCAACTTAAGCCAAAGAACTTTAAAAATCATGGTGAGGGACTCGTTGGTAACCGTTGAACCGGCTCAAACCAGGACGGCGCCTTATCCCATGAGTATGATGAATATTAAACGTATAACCAATTGAAGGGGGAATGGACCGTACCGGTTTAATTCCCGCCTTCAGCACCAATATTATCAAGGAATTGGAAACTAAAAAAAGATTTCCGACTCCTTGATTTTTTATTTTCAGCTAAAAATTCCCTAATAAATCACCATACCCATATAGTATATTCAAAAATCTTTAGGGCTTGGGCTAAGAAGTTCGATATCATATTTCATGAAATAAAATTTTGTAAAAAAATTATATTTCGCGAAACATCAAGGTTTAAAGAACGGTCGTTTGCTATGAATTTAAAGGAAATCAAAACACAAACGAAACATTAAAAAAAATTTTATTTCACAAAACTATTGACGAAGACCTTTTCGCAATTTATAATTAAATTAGCGGTCGGAGGCGAAAATGAAGCGCTTTCAATACCGATTTAACAAACGGGAGGGAAAAAGTAGATGAAAAAAAATTTCCTGATTGTTTTACTGGCTATCGTAATGGTTGGAACGATGATGCTGGGGTTAACCCAAACATCGACCACAATGGCCAAATCCAGCGATGTAACTCTTGAATTTGTTCAATGGTGGGAACCGGAGCTTCCCGCAGGGGCTTTTAGAGCGCTGATGGACAAGTTTGAGGCTCAAAATCCGGGAATCAAAGTCAAACTGCTCAGCGGGCCTTACGCTACAACAAAAGAGCAAGTAATTGCAGGTGCGGCAAGTGGTACAATGTCAGACGTTATCGGTCTGGACGGCGCTTGGGTAAGTGATTTTGTAAAACAGGGCTCCATAGCCAATTTAACTCAAGTAATGAAAAGCGCCGGATATAATGACAAAGAACTGGCATCCCAGGTTAAATTGAATGGCGCTACTTACATGATTCCGGTTGTCAATTTTGTTTATCCGGTATTTGTTAACGAGCAGCTTTTAAAAGCGGCGGGTATTAAAGCCGTTCCGGCCAACCGGACCGAATTTGCTCAAGCTGCAAAAGCAATGACCAATGCCAAGAAAAACATTTATGGCTGGATTCTTCCACTGTCAATGGAAGTACCCAATGGTATTCAGAATGATGTTATGTCATGGGTATGGGCTTCCGGTCAAAGTATGCTGAAAAACGGCAAGCCGGATGTAACCAGCAATGATGTTAAGAGTGCAATGACATATATTAAAGGATTATATGACGAAGGCGTTATTGCTCCGGGTGCATTTACATTGAAGGAACAGGATAAGGTTGAAGAATTTACCAACGGGCGTGTTGGGATGATGATTGATTCATTGGCCCATATCAATTTGATCCGCAAGAGCAACCCCAATTTGAAATTCAGCCTTGCCGCCCTACCGGCCGTGGATGGATATAAGGGTAAAAGAGGACTGCCATATGCTTCATGGGGTATAGGCATTTCAACCAACACAAAACATAAGGCGGAAGCCTGGAAGCTTGTTCAGTTCTTAATGAGCAAAGATATCAATTCACAGCTTTCATCCATAGCGAATGCATTCCCGGGCAATAAGAATTCCGTCCCCAATTTTGTAAAAACAGACAAGTTATTTGAAACAGCTTTCAACATCTACAAGAGCGGTTACCCTGCAAACGAGTTTGTTGGATTACCGGTTGCCGAAGACCTTATGAGGTCCTTTGATGAGCAGCTCCAGCTTTACCTTGACGGCAAGCAGAATATCGACACCACACTTGGAAACGCGCAGGCCGCTTGGGTCAAGAAATTTTAAAAATGGTTTCGATTCATCGTGGAATATCGCATAGCTCTTTAAGCTATGCGATATTCCTAAGAAATATATGAATCAGGTGGGAGGCTGCTTGATTGTTAACAAAGATTGCCGAAGTGGATGTTCGCAAAAGAAATATATGGCAAAGTTTCAGAAAAAAGATTACACCCTACGCTTATATTTCACCAACGATTCTGTTGATGATCGTGTTGATGATCATTCCCATCAGCATGGTTGTCGGATATTCTTTACTGGATAATGTGATTATGAACAAAAATCCCGTATGGGTGGGATTGTCCAATTATCTGACGGTTTTTACAGATCCGGTTTTTTATGAGGCGATTTACAATACCTTCTTTTTTACGGTTGTAAGTGTGATTTTTCATCTGGTAATCGGTCTGGCTTTTGCCTTGTTATTAAATACAAAACTCCTCAATACGGTAACAAAATCGCTTTTCCGGGTTATCTATATTATGCCGTGGGTATTTACGGCTGCAATCATCGCTATTTTATGGAGACTGATGTTAAATCCCAATGGTATTGTAAATTATATTCTGCAGGCAACGGGGTTGATCGGCAGTCAGATTATTTGGCTCGGGTCCGAAAAAACAGCCTTATTGGCATTGACTTTCATTAATATCTGGGCAGGTTATCCGTTCTATATGGTCAGCCTTTTGGCGGGTCTCCAGGGCATTTCGGAAGACCTCTATGAGGCGGGAACGGTTGATGGAGCCAATAGTGTACAGAAATTTTTCTTGATAACGATTCCTCAGCTTAAGCCGATAATGGTCAGTATGGCTATGCTGGACTGCATCTGGACAATGCAGCAGTTCACATTGGTATGGATGACAACGGGAGGGGGGCCGATTCATTACACGGAGATGCTGAGCACATATACTTACAAGCAGGCCTTTAGCGGATATGCTTTTTCCCTTGCATCGACCAGCGCAGTCATCATTCTTTTATTTTCCATGATGATGGCTGTATTCTATGTAAAACATCAGAAAGCGAGGGATTAAAATAATGTCAAAGAAATTTAAGAAAGCTGCAACCAAGACATTGATTATAATCGCTCTGCTTATCGGAGCCGTATTTGCAGCCTTTCCGGCTTTATGGATGCTGATGAATTCTTTAAAACCCAATACGGAAATATTTGCCTATCCGCCTAAATTTATTTCCAGTACTTTTTCATTCGATGCTTATAAAACCATCGTTACCAATCCTGACAAGATACGTTTCTTTATGAATAGTTATATTATTTCGGTATCGGTAACCCTTTTTACCCTTATTGTGGCGATCCTGGCTGCTTACAGCTTCAGCCGCTATGATTATAAGCTGAAAAAGACGCTCAATGTGGTCATTATAAGTGTTCAAGCGGTGCCGCCCATTACATTATTGATTCCTTATTTTGGCCTGATTGTAATCCTGGGTATGTATAACAGCTATAGAGCTTTAATATTGACTTACATGGTATTTACACTTCCATATGCAATATTGATGTTGACCGGTTACTTCAACACTTTGCCGAAGGAATTGGACGAAGCGGTCATGGTTGACGGAGCAAGCCCGTTTTATGCTCTATGGAAAATTCTCGTACCCATCGCAAAGCCTGGTATTGTTTCCGTAGGAATCTATACGTTCATGCAAGCGTGGAATGAATTTCTCTTTGCGCTGACACTGACCAAGACAATTGAAATGAGAACGGTGCCGATAGGCATTCAACAACTGATGGGGCAGCATTCGTATGAATGGAATGAAATGATGGCCATGAGTATCCTGGGATGTCTGCCGGTTCTGATCATATTCCTGTTTTTCCAACGTTATTTCAAAGGCGGTTTGACAACTGGTTCAGTCAAAAGCTGAGGAATAACCGAAATAACTTGTATTTCTGAAGGAGAGTGGTAACGCGATTCAAAATGCTGATTTTCTGGAAGGGCAGAAATATGAGGTGTGCATAAGCAAAATATATGCCTAAACAAAATAAAAATTCAAAGGAGTCATCATCATGTTAATGAATATGAAAAATCTATTAAAAGTGGCGAGTAAAAACAATTTTGCGGTTCCTGCCTTTAATATCAGCGACTATGCTATGTTGAACGGTATTTTCGAAGCGTCGGAAGAAAAAAACGCGCCGCTGATCATTGCCATCCATCCGGATGAATTAAGGCATATTGGAGTGGAGATGGTCAAGGGGATCATCGAAAAAGCGCATAAGGCCACCGTACCGGTTTGCATCCATCTGGATCATGGCTCATCCTTTGAGCAGATCATGGTTGCGATTCGAAACGGTTTCACATCCGTGATGATTGATGGTTCAAGCCTTCCTTTTGAAAAAAATATTGCCCTGTGTAAAAAAGTTGTTGAAGCTGCTCATGCTGTAAATGTTTCGGTTGAAGGAGAGCTGGGGACCATCGGTTCTACGGATTCCGAAGCGGAGTGTAGCGCGGAATCAATCATTTATACCAATCCGGATGATGCCGCAAAATTTGTGGAGGCCACAGGTGTTGATTCGCTGGCGATAGCGATTGGGACATCCCATGGAATTTATCCCAAGGGAATGATTCCCGAATTAAAGCTGGACTTATTAAAGGAAATCAAGTCAAAGGTATCGATTCCCTTAGTTCTGCATGGCGGCTCAAACAATCCGGATAAAGAAATCGGTGAGTCGGTAACTTTGGGTATCAATAAAATCAATATATCCAGTGATATCAAAGTTGCTTACCATGACAAAATGCGTGAAGTGCTTGCCGACGCGGGACTTAGAGAACCCAATTCCATTCAGCCCTCTTGCATAGCTGCTATGAAAAAAACCGCTTGCCATAAAATTGAGCTTTTCAAGGCTGAAAGCAAAGCTTCGTTATATTAGGCAACCACCCGGGAGGGCGCGGATCATGAAAGAAAAGATTATTTTGGGACTGGGCAACAATATTGATTATGAAATCGTTTGGGATTCAAGGGTGTTTGAGGAGATGATCATCCAATATGGAATCCATAAGGATGAATTGAAGAATGAAATCGCTGTGAACAGTGAACGCGATTTAGTTGTTTCGATTCTTGGATTCTTGAAGGAAGAAGTCGGCGGCGAACGCTATGTTTCTTCTCCGGATATCATCGAGAAATTTGCTAAAAATTTTGAATGCCGGATCACCATGGGAGGAACATCAGTAAGGGCCGCTGCAGCCATGCGCAAGTTGGGTTATACTTCCGCTCTTCATCTTGTAACAATCAATGACCATGTTCGCGGGCTGCTTCCACCAGATTGTCCCTATGTATGCAGTGCTGATGAAGAGCATATATACCCCCATCTGATCGTTCAGTTCACTCAGGGTATAAAAGTAACGGCATCAGACATTGACATTTATACGAAACGCAGTAACCGGATTATCTATGATAACGACCCAGACAATGTGGAAATGAAATTGACCGGAAACTTGCGCGAGCTAATAACCGCCGCCGAAGTATTTTTGATTTCAGGTTTTAATGCAATGCATCGTAAAACTCTGCTTGAAGAAAGGCTTCAGACGCTCTTAAAGATCATGGCGGCTCTTCCTGAAAAAGCATACGTATTTTATGAGGATGCGTGCTTTCACGATGCCGGCTTAAGTAAGACGGTGCGTGATACCTTAATTGGAAAGATCGCTATTTACAGTCTTAATGAAGACGAACTCCAGGGATATTTGAAAAGAAAACTGGATTTACTGAAGCCGGACCAGATGATCAGGGCGTTGGAAGATGTTCATCAATTAATCCCTGTACCGGTAATTGTGGTGCATACCCGATACTGGGCGCTAGCTTATGGCAGAAATGCGGGTTTATTTGAAAAGGCGCTGAAAGGCGGAATAAACATGGCCGGCACACGCTTCAGATTTGGTGATGATTTTACCTTGGAAAATTATCATCAGACAGAACAAAATGTTCTCCAGCATGAAGGGGTCGTCTTTGCTGAGGCGATGAAAAGACAGTTAGGTGAAAAAGTATGCTGTCTGGCTTGCATACAGGCCGAAGAAACCAAAGCAACTACGATTGGTCTTGGTGATGCTTTTGTAGGAGGCTTTTTACCCGCTCTTATCCAATAGGCCGGGAAACCCGGTAGCGGTTTCAAGGTGTTTAATATATTTGAATTGGAAATATATTCATGATATAATCAGCGCGAAGTACTTCTTCTCAACTACGGAATTGAAATCCAAAGGCAGCGCTGAAGCCGAGGGTTTGAATCTCGTAGTTGAAACCATCAGATTTTTGTCCCTTTGATTGCGTTAGGGAATACAAGAGAGGATTGTAAATATGGATACTATGCAGGGAAAAACTGTTGTTGAGACAATTAAAGAACAATATAATCAGATCTTTTCGGCGGAAAAGAAAGTAGCAGACTTCATATTAGAGAATCCTGAAACGGCAGTCAATGCCAATGTATCGGAATTGGCAAACTATAGTGGTGTCAGTGATGCAACGGTTATAAGGCTGTGTAAGCATTTGGGCTATGAAGGGTATTATCAGCTGAAACTTTGTTTATCCAGAGATCTGGGGCGAATGCAGATATCCGATATTGATATGGAAAATGGAAACGGCGATCAAGTCAGCGCTCTGCTTTACTCTTTTGCTGCAGAACTGATAGCCATCGGCAAAAATCTGAAACAGAACAAATTGATGGAATGTGTGGACCTAATCAAAAAATGCAAGCAGGTTCATATTGTTGCCGTAGGAAACACAAGTCCTTTGGCGCAGTATATGGGTTTCAGACTGGGGCGACTGGGAGTGAAGTGCACGTACAATATGGTTCCTGAATATTTTATGAATCAGGTGAACTTAGCAGACGCTGATGACATTGTCGTAGCTATTTGTCAGTCGGGCAGCTCCAAGCAAGTCGTACAGGCAATGGAGCTTGCGAAGGAAAAAGGCTTGAAGATAATAGCCGTCACAGGGCATGAATATTCTCCGGTTTCCCGGCTTGCAGATCAGCTGTTGTTATCGAGTCCGGATGAAAAGTCGTTCAATTATTATAAAAGCTATTCCCGATTAAAAGAAATGGCTGTGATTGATGCCCTATTGCACTTTGTCACCAATCAAGAGACCATAGCCGCCAATCGGGCTGATAAGCCGGAAATCATTCTATCGGAATACAAATTATAAGAATAATGCTATATAGTATAATTGATTAAATTGGTAAAGAGGTTTATGATATGAAACGGTCCGAAATCAATCAAGTAATCAAGGATATGGAAAAATTAGCCAAGAAACATCGTTATGAGCTTCCGCCATTTGCAAAATGGATGGCGGTAGACTGGGCTAAAGCAGGACATGAGTATGATGAAATTCGTGATAATAAGCTGGGATGGGATATTACTGATTTTGGTCTTGGGAAATTTGCGGAAGCAGGTCTTTCCCTCATAACGATCCGGAATGGAAATCAATATAAGAAAAAATATTCGAAGCCTTATGCCGAAAAGCTTCTGATGTTATACCCCGGCCAGACTGTACCGATGCATTATCATTGGAGTAAAATGGAGGATATAATCAACCGGGGCGGCGGTGAAGTCTATATTACGGTATATAATGGGGCCCAAAGCGGCGCCAGGATTGACACGGATGTGACTGTACATAAAGACGGAAAAGAGTTTGTTGTTTCTGCGGGAACAAAGATACTTTTAAAGCCGGGTGAGAGCATCTCCATCCCGCAGTATATGTATCATGACTTTATTGTACCGAAAGACGACGGTCAAGTTTTGCTCGGTGAAGTATCCATGTGCAATGATGATGAAAATGACAACCGGTTCTATGAATCCGTAGGCCGTTTTCCGGAAATCGAGGAAGACCAGGAGCCCTACAGATTATTATGCAATGAATACCCAGTGGCAAAATGATTCAGGTTTTATTTTTGTTTTAAAGGGACATCATGAGTGGGCTTCCCACACTCAAGCAGAAATTTATAAATTGCTTGGGTGTTTTGGTTATTTTTGCAAAAACTTTAACTGCTGTAATAATTGGGGGCCCTTCCAAATGAGCACAACAAGGATGGTTATGATTGACAAGACTCCTAAAATAAGACCTGTCCATGCCATTCCTTTTCCTTTTAACGAGGGTTGGTTTTTGATTTCGCCAATAGCAAGCCAGCCAACGATAACCGCTATCACCCCTTTTTCTAATCCAAAAAGATTAATCATTGAAGTTATTCCCAGCAATAAGGCAATAATAGCCAGTCTACAGCGCTTTATATCCATCGCTCCTTTTCTGAGAATTTTTCCACCGACCCAACGCCTTTGCTTGTACGATTTGCCGTGCTTTATGGGGAAAATACCTCCTGGCGCCAGAGGTATCTTCTCCCGTTTTATCCAGCTTTATCGGCTGATTTCTTGATTGAAATGGATGATTTTATCTCTTTGAAATTCTTTAATGTCGCATTGACTTAGTTTTTTTACTTTATCCGCCAGGATTAAAGTGGAGTCTTTAATGACTGTATAAGGAGCTTTCGCATTCATAAGATCCCGGAGTATTTTTCCATTAAATTCTCCCAAAGAATAATATTGCGCCGCCAAATCGGGTACCAGGTCGGATGGTAGTTTGGACACAATTTCAACTTTAACCTTTTCCCAATCGGCAGTTTTGATTATCATGGGCGTATTGGGAAAAAGTTGCTCATAGCTGCAAAAGGCATAATAATCGTAATAAAGTTCAATGGCGATCAGCGTTAATAAATTCCGGTACCGTTTTAATTCTTTTCGGCGATTTACGAAAGTTGTGATACAAAAAACTATCATCGCGGTGATTAGACCATTTGAAAGTATTTTGGCCAGGGTGATAAGAATTTGCCGGATATCCAAGGGTATCACTCCATGCATTGATTCGGTGCCGATTCGCTTTTAATTATTTGCCAACAGCTCTTTTTAAAGAATGATCGTCCCATGACCCGGTTTTGCTGGAATCATGTTGAATCTCAATGATTGTGTTGCAGTTCTTACAAGCTATTTTGGTGTAAATAATTAATTTCTCGGCTAACACAGTAAGTTTTTTCTTACATTCTGGGCATTCAATTCTGATCCGTTGCTTTCTGGAAAAACTTAATTTTTCATCCATGTTGCTCCTTTTGAATCGGCACCTAAATAAATAATCGGTTAAATTTTCAGAAAACTTTAATAAGGAAATTGCCATGAATGAAGGAAGAAAACAAAGATTGATGTAAAAGGGAGAGCATATTCTATGGGCTTCAGAAACTGTACCTTTTACCTGAATAACATCATTTTAAGAATCCTTGCTTTTTTTGAAACTTTGAGCCCATTCCAATGTTTTTTGCCATCCCCCATAAATCTTTTTTGAATCCTTCGTTAATAGAGGGCCAAGAACGGCTAATATAAGCACATATAAGACGGCGAAAGATTGAATAGCCGGCAATAACCCGGCAGCCTTTCCCATGTTTGCCATAATAATTGAAAATTCGCCACGGGAGACTAAGGTAAGCCCGATATTGGCCGAAGAACGGCCGGAAATTCCCGCAGCCCGTCCGGCCATCGCGCCGGAAATCAGATTGCCGAAGATGGTTAACCCCACTCCGATAAGGGCAGCCGGAACGGCTCCGCCCAACGAGAGCGGATCAATACTCAGGCCGAAACTGAAGAAAAATAAGGCTCCAAAAAAATCGCGAAACGGGAGAACGATCTGTTCAATCCGTTTTACGTGAGCCGATTCCGCTAGTACCAGTCCAAGCATTAACGCGCCAATCGCTTCCGCTACATGCACAGTCTCTGAAAAACCGGCGACTAAAAACAATCCGGCCATAATCACCAGGAGAAACAATTCCGAGGATTGAATGTTTAAAGCGTGATCGACATACTTCATGATTCTTCGGCCGCAAAACAAGAAGAGTACAATAAAACCGAAGGCCCCCAGCGTATTCAGGAATATACCCATGAATGAAGTGGCCCCGCTGAGGAGCAACCCGGATAAGATCGACATATGAATCGCGATAAAAAGATCATCAAACATGATCATACCCATGATGATCTCTGTCTCCGGATTGGCGGTCCGTTTTAGATCGACCAACACTTTCGCCACGATTGCCGTTGATGAGCTGGTCATGATGCCGCAAGCGATTAAAGTTTCTTTAATCGGGAAACCCATGATCCAACCGAGCAGGAGACCGGAGATGAAATTCATTGCGATATAAAAAGTTCCACCGACGAGGATGGAACGTCCCGACTTTAAAAGGCGGCCCACGGAAAACTCTAGCCCCAGATAAAAAAGCAAACAAAGGACGCCGATTCGTCCCAAAAAGTCGATAAAAGATGAACTTTGAATAAACCGGAGATCAAGGATGCCGAGGTGAGGAGCATGAGGTCCAACTGCCATGCCGACTAATATGTAAAAAGGAATTACTGAAAAACGGAGCTTGGTCGAGATCAATCCCACCAGGGCGACTAATCCGATGGCAAGGCCTATTTCAAAAATAACGGTATTCATATTTCCCCCCAGTATAGATTATTGGTTTACTCCCCCCCGTGCAGCAACAATTCCTTAAATTGTTTCAGATATTCTCTCTCTCCCGCGATGATTACAGTCGAATTAGCGGTAAACACATAGTCCGGTCCGGGATTAATATTTTTGGTGTGGTCCTTTTCAACAACCGCGATGATTGAGACTCCGGTCTTGCGACGCACCTTGAGTTCTCCGATGGTTTTGCCGATACATTTGGAACCGGTTTCGATACGATGCCATTCAATGACCAAATCATCCAGCGCAACGTCGATTTGTTCCAATGCCTTGGGTTTGTAAGTCAACCCGCCAATAATCCCCGCAATCATTCTGGCTTCATTGTCATCCAGGGTTACCATGGAAATGCTTTCATCCGGACGGTCATAATAAAAATGATATAATTCGCGCCGCCCATCATCGTGGACAATAATTACCAGTTTATCTCCGCTGGTGGTTTCAATTTGGAATTTTCGGCCGATTGCGGGCAAATCGGATTCAGAAATTTTCATAAGCAACTTCCTTTCTAGGATAATTTTTTGGGGCTCAACACAATAAAAAATCATCAGCTGTATCGGATGGTTGGTGGAGGCGCTATACCAATCTAAGCAAGATGACAATACCCATTATTTTAACGGAAATCGCTCGAAAAAATTCCCCTGGTAAAGTTTTTTTATGAAAAATAATCAAAAATTGGCTATAAAAAATCTGGGGAGATGGACCGCCGGATTTTATTCTTCTTGATTTTCTTCAATACTGGCCATGATTTCCAATACTCGATTATAGTAAAATTGATTGACGGGGGCCATTTGATTGACCTTGTTTTGGAGTTCTTCTTTTAAGGTTTCCCAAGCTGCTTGATAATCCATATTCACCCCTCCGGTTCAGGAATTACTAGCTAGATTAAACCTACCTTCTGCCTAATCATATTGGTTTATGATGTTTCAGTCAATAGAAAACGAATTCATTGTGTCCGAATACGTTTCGAGGCATTTCTAAGAAGCATGATTCAAAATTAGAAAATTTAGATGCGTTTTAATCAATTTATTCATTGAAGAGGTACCCAAAGCAATGAGGATGTTTATAATAGTAAGACGGTAAAAGCTATTACCGGTTTCCAGTCCAGCCCTTATTGAAAAGGAGGTGATCACTTGATTGTCACGGCTAAGCATTACAACATGGTGAAATGGGTCATCCATCTATCGGCCTTGACCCTGTCTTGGCGAATGGTGTTCGATACGATGACCAAGATGTCAACCGCTCCGTTTTGGCAAGCTTTTTTTGGATGCGGCGCGGTATTTGTTGAGTTATTTGCGCAATTTGATTGGGGCCTGGCTTTGGCCTATGCCAAAGCGAAAATTTTCTGGAAAGCATTCTGGCTCAGGACAATATATTTGATATACATCGTGATCTTTGCTTTTCTCTCTGCGGTAGGCACTTTTTCATGCCAGGTCAATAAAAGCGAGCAGATATATAGTCAAGCCGATTTCGATAAAAGTAACCTTCAAGAAAAAATCAAGCGGGATGAAAAACAGATCCGGAATAAAACCGATGAGCAGAAGATGGAGTTTGCCGACCATGGCCGGGGACCTAAATATAATCGACTTCAAAAAGAAATTGATAATCTTAAAGCCGAGCAGGGCGTATTTGAAAGCGAATTAAAAAAGGCCTCCATGATAACGATTCATTATGAAAAAAACGTCTTTGACAGTATGCATGACATGATCCCGGGCGTAAGCGCCAACGGATTTAAAATGATTTTTTTTGCCGCTTTGATGATGATGATCTACACAGCCTTGATTTTAACACCCTGGAAGATCGATCCCAAGTTGTTGAACGGAGACGATTATCCGCCCGAACCGTCAAAAGTGGCATTAAAGCCGCAACTTAAAAAACTCAAACCCCCGGATGTCTTAATTCCTCTGTACGAAGTACAGCCCAAGGTGTCCAAGGTTACCTCCGAGCTGCCCGCTATGGATAAGGGAGTTACTTGAGCGTTTTTGAGATTTGGAACTTTTAAATTACAATACCGTTATACTCAATATCAACTCCTTTTTCACATCATTATCTCCTTTCAGCCTCGCCGCCTCCCTGGGTGGCTGGGCTTTTTTTATTGAGTTTTTGCAAGATATCTTCCCAAACGGCGCTCGGTGATTAAATTTTTAACGTCCCAATAAATACCAGTACAATTTTAAGCCGGTATAAAAAGATTAAATCAAAGCTCCTTACTAGAATTTCCAGTATTATTTTAGAAAAATTCCTCTATAATATAAGTAGGTCGAACATACGTTTGTGAGGTTTGGATGGACATGGTTTTAGAAATTTTTTTTGCGGAACAACGTTCTGAATTAGATTTGCAATATGTTGGCAAACAAATAGTCGCTGGGTTCCCTTCCCCAGCGGAGGATTATTTAGAATCCACACTTGATTTGAATAAGGAATTAATTAAAAATCCGAGCTCGACTTTTTTCGGCCGAGTAAAAGGTGTTTCGATGATCGATGCCGGGGTAAATGACGGGGATCTTTTAGTGATTGATAAATCTTTGAGTTACAAGAATGGGGCTTTGGCGGTTTGTTTTGTAAATGGAGAATTTACATTAAAGGGAATCAAGGTGGAGGGCAATACAATATATCTGATGCCGGCAAACAAAGATTATCAACCGATCATTATTAAAGAAGATGATGATTTTTCCGTGTGGGGGATTGTCACTTATATTATCAAAAAAAAGGTGTTCTAATATGCGAAACTTATACGGTTTAATAGACGCAGACAGCTTTTACGTATCGTGTGAACGTGTTTTCAGGCCTGATCTGAACGGCAAGCCTGTGGTTGTCTTGTCAAATAATGACGGATGTGTGATTTCCAGATCGAAAGAAGCCAAATCAATTATAAAGATGGGTGATCCGGCTTTCAAGATTAAAGATATCATACAGCAATATGGGGTTGCCGTTTTTTCATCAAACTATGTTCTCTATGGCGATCTCAGTTGTAGGGTCCATTCCATTTTAGCAGAAAGCGCCCCTGAGATTGAAATATATAGCATTGACGAAGCTTTTTTGAATTTAACGGGAATGATGGTCAACTTAAAAGAATATGCTCAGGAAATCCGGCAAAAGGTCTATAAGAATACCGGGATTCCAGTAAGTGTCGGAATAGGCCCCACTAAAGTTTTGGCTAAAACTGCCAACTATTACGCTAAAAAAGTACCGGCAAATCAAGGGGCTTTCATCTTGGACAGTCCGGAAAAGATCAATGAGGCGTTAAAGATTTTTGATATCGGGGAAGTATGGGGAATCGGCAAAAATTACGCAACAATGTTAAATCATTATCAAGTAAAAACAGCTTGGGATTTTACCCAGTTGCCGGATGATTGGATCAGAAAAAAAATGACTGTGGTTGGACTACGGATTAAAAAAGAACTGGAGGGAGTTTCATGTCTGCCAATGGAATTGATTGCGGCGCCCAAAAAAGCGATCTGTACTTCCCGATCTTTTGGTGAGGGCCAAACGGAGTTAGAACCCATTAAAGCGGCCCTGGCGACTTTCGTCAGCCGGTGCGCCTATAAGCTCCGGAAACAAAATAGCTGCGCCAAGGTTATCATGGTTTTTATCCATACGAATGGTTTTAATCCGAATGAGCCGCAGCATGCCCAAAATGTTGTAATTCCCTTGCCGGTGGCGACAAATAGCACGATGGAGATAACTAAGTATGCTTTTAAGGGTTTAGCAGCTATTTTTCGGAAGGGCTACCGTTACAAAAAGGCAGGAATTTTGGTAACGGAAGTGCTTACGGCTACCGAGATACAAGGGTCGTTGTTCGACCGGGTTGACCGGGGAAAACATGATGAAATTATGAAGGCTATGGACCAAATAAACGCCAGATTTGGCCGGGATACGGTGAAACTGGCAGTACAGGGGTTTGAATCGACTTCTAAGTGGAAATTACGGCAAGAAAAGCTTTCTCCTTGTTATACTACGAGATGGGAAGATATTTTAACGATTAAAGTTTAGGATGGTGTTTCAAATGGGTTTCTTTTACGCACTTAGTAAGACAGTCCAAGTTAGGTCAATCGATATCAATTAGAATTACATGTGATATAATAAAGGGTTTAAAGAGTCAAGGTAATATGGTTTAACAGCGAATATCAGATGATAAATTTACCCAAATGTAACCTTTTTGTAGAACCCAAACCGTCAAAAATCAATTACAATAGAGAAAAGTAAATTGGAATCGAATTTAGGGGATGGAATTCCGGTGAAAAAGAAATTAGGCAGCCATATCATTTATCCCGTGGGATGGATATGGGATCATCGCTACAAAAAAGATGAAGCTTTTAATCATCCAATAATCTCCCACCTTCAGTATGGGCGTTTAAAGAATATTTACCTCAATATGGACGGGGAACTTTTGGGTGATTTAATGAACCCGAATATCCCCTGGATTATGAAGGCCATTATGACCGGAAAATTTGTTGTGCGAAGACGTTATTTGAAACAGGGGCCTTCTTTTGGGACCCGGAGTTTACGATAGAAAATGAAATATTGCGATAACCTCTTTATTTTTCGGAAATTTTTGCCGATAGGAAAACAAGGAGGCGGTCGTCGATGTGGAAATGTCCGGATTGCGAATATCCGGTAGGCAAAGTTTTTGCTTCTTTCTCATATACCAACAAAAATGTTCATTTTAGCGAAGCGAAGGTATGTGAAAACTATGGGGCAAACGGTAAATGCAGAATAAGCGGCATTGCGTGTTATAAAGGCGGAAAGAATAAATTGGTTGAAATCAAGGAGGAAGCTTGAACGGTTTGCCTTCATCGATCGGGGAATCCAATATCCAAAAACCGAAACGATAGCCGTAAGAAAATCCAATTTTTGCATTGAAAAAGCCCTCTTGCCTTTTCCAGGTAAAAGGGCTTTTGGCTTGCGGGGGCCTTTGAAATTTCTCTACCGGACTTCAATGAATGTTCTTGAGATTTTTCCTGTGTTTTAAGATATATAGATTCGCTCCGCATTTTTGGCAGTACTCGACAAAGTTCCGGTTATATGAAGAACAATCGGGACAAATCATGGGTTTCCTCCTTTCGGGCGAGTATTTCAATAGGATGTTGGAAACAACACTTGATCAGTATATAATTTTCCGGTAGTTTGTATTCCATCACGGATTGATTGCAGTTTACAATCGTGTAAATCGTTGATTAAAAAGATAGTCTTTATTCCAGCAAACCAATCCACATATCCATGGCCAGTATCTTAAAGACGTCGTAGGCCATGGTGAAATAACCCTGTTTGCCCCAGGAGGGCCCCCAGCTATTCCGGACGATCAATTTGCCGCCCAGCAGAGTATCTTCATATCCCACGGCGACAACCGCATGGCCGCCCAAGAGATGGTCGTTTTTTTGGGGTTTCGGGCAAACCCCGGTCCGCGCCACCGTTTCCGATTCAAAGGACTCATAAACATAGAAACCGAAAATGACCGGATTCCCCTCAGCCAGGGCGGCTTTGAGATGATCCAAATCCGGGACTCTGAAGTAAGATGAAATTTTGAAGCCGGCTGCGTCATGATTGGCTTTTTCAGTGGGAGGCTCGGTGAATTTTGTTATGTCATACGGAAAGTCGGCTTCGGGACAGATGCCGGTGTTTTTCATAACTTTCATACAGTCATCCAGCGAGGCCCCGCTGTCTTCATTCACAGTGCCTTCCAGATTCCGGATGTGCCAATAAAGAAACAGTCTGGATAGGGGAACATATTTTTTTTCAAACCAGCTTCGTAAATTATTCAAGTAGTTCAAACACTCCAGGGCCTCCATTGGGGAGAAGGGATAATATTGAAGCGGAGGGGGGCCTATTCCCGAAGCGACCTCCAAATATTCCCGGAGCCCGACGCCGGCATTGGCCACACAGGATCCCAACCGCCCCTGATCATAAACAGCGGGAAATTGAGGCCGCAAATCAACACGCTTGGGCAGCCGGGTTATCAGCGGTTTATAAATAAAGTCTCGCAAATCTTTCCGGTCAGGTTTCAGACCGTATTTGTAACTGGAATTGATCATGGCTTTTTTCCTTTCCTAATTTTTAAGGGGATGGATAGAAATCAAAGGGAATGTTCTCGCCCTCCGGGGGCATTTTGGGGAGCATCACCCTCAGGCGATTATCTTGGTATACGGCCGAGGCGCCCGTGGGTGTGACCTCGGAGGGCAGCTGGATTTTCCGGTCGAAAGAACCTTCATTTTCACCCATCGCTTTGATGGTAGCCGCAATATGAAGGGTATTTGCCGCCAGCTTAATCTGTAAGTCATTGGGCTCCTCAATCCCGGGGATTTGGATTTGAATTTGAACGGACTTTTTTTGCTCCGAAATATCGATATTGTAATGATCTTCAGGGGATGGGGAATCCGTTTTGCCTTCAAAAGGTTCCTTTCTTGGAAACGCGCCGGATTGAAAATTTTGTTCCCATGGAAAACCGGAGATTCCCCATTGTCCTAAGACTGACCTGACCAAACCTTGAATTTCATCGGTAGTATTTTTATTCTTGGCCATTTCGGCGGCTTTTTTTTGCAGTGCCATCAGCTCCGAGAGCCATGATTCATTGAACATCATTCCGGATTCATCCTCCTTGGAGATTGACTTGGATTTTCGAGAAGACCGTTTTTATCCCACATGTCGATGGAGTCCCTATCGGATACTATATTAATGCAACCATGGCTAATATTCGTTCCTCCCAAATTGAGCCCGGTATTGGCTTTGCCCATAACCGACCACCCGGCATGGGAGTTTTCACCGCTAAATATTCCGGAGCTTTCCCGGACCTCATTGACAATGAGATTATCGATTTGAATATGAAAGTCCAAATGGTTCGGCCCCTTTCAGGAAGAAGTGGAAAGGAAGAAACGTTGTTTTATTGTGTATTGTTGAAACGGGAAAAAGCATTTTTCTGTTGGGCGATATTTTCCATTTTTTCTTTGGGTGTATCCCAGCACATATCGATATTATCGGGATCGTGAACGTAATTGGTGCTGGAGGGCAGGGAATTATGGCTTCCTGAAATCGTACCGATACCGGCGTTGGTTTTACTCATGCTTTTGAATTCGCGCAGGAAATTCCGGCCGATGTTAAAGGAGGAAGCGTTTTGGATATTGCCGATAGTGATGGAATGGATGGACAGCTGGAAATTCAATTCTTTCATGTCTTTTCCCCATTCTAGGTCCGGAGTCTCCAAGCATGAGCGGATAATGCACAGAAGAAACTTTGATTACGTATGATGTGATATACTTTATGTCTATTCCGGTCGAGGTGTTCCATGGCGGTATTTATTAATTTTGGGGTTATGGTGATTAATAATTTAACCAATGCTACCGGAGTATTTTTTGGTGAGAATGTTCAACAAGGATGGAATTCTCCCTCTAAAAGCAATCAGGGCCAGAGAATTTATGGTGTCGGGTGTGTCAGTATTAATAATATAACATTAACAGTGATCCCGACGGCGTCGATACTCCCACCATCGATAACAACTTGGATATGACGACAGCGCCAGTTATTCTCAAAGCCACCTGATGACGGGTAGAACGTTCCCAAGGATTGGGTTAGTTATTGAGAGAACGTTTTACCATATAACGATGAAATAAATTAATGAATATGATTATAAAGATAAGTCTGCAAATAATAGAAACGTTGCCGAAATGAGCGAGTGCGGCGTGATGAGCGGCGTATAGCGTCGTCAGTTGGTCGCTCCAGTCCTCAGCGTACATTGAGTACGCTTCCGGTCTTCACTTCCCGCCTTCCTAGCTCTGCTTGC
>JAEZCE010000085.1 GCA_023429995.1 Bacillota bacterium
CGGAACGGCCTGTTTGGCCGTAACGGAGAGGAGATAGGCTAATGCTTTATGGCCTATTTTGGACTCTTTCGAGTACTTTCAGGTTTATCCCCCAACATAGCTTCGGAGGATAATGGTTACTCTCCCCCAAACGGGGAGAGCTCGCCTTCAATTTGAAGGCGCGAGAGAGGTCTAACTCAAAAATTAAGCTGTCTAATCTTTATAATCAGTAAATAATTTGTGTTTATACGGATTTCCTTCCGGAAAAGCCCCTTACACCGCTAACCGGGTTCTTCGGAAGGGTCATTTTTCAATCAAAACCAAAATACTCCGCGGATGAAGCAGATAATCGTTTTCCAAGAGCGTAGCCCCTCCGTCGAAGTTTTGGCGCGCCCTCATCCATCCACCGGTGTTGTCGGTGTCAAGAACCCGGCGCCACCGCATGCCGACTAAATTCTTGGGAAACCATAGCTGTTGTTGATCGGGACTGCGGTTGTAGGCTACATAAATTGACCCGGCTTGAGCGTCGTTGTCCGGGGAGTTTTCGAACTGGGTATTGATCCGGTAGGCGATAAAATCACCGCCATCCCAATCCGCGCCGTTGATTTCAGTACCGTCCGCTTTATACCAGGAAATATCCTTTAAGCCGTTTTGGGGGTTCACCGCGCCGCTATAATATTCGGAAGGCCGTAAAGATTCATGCCGGCTGCGGAAACGGATTAAATTTTGAACAAAGTTAAAAGTATAAAGCTCCGGGCGGGTTTCGATCAAATGCCGGTACGCCGTTTGATCCCCCGTTTCCAGGCTGGCCTTCATTTCGTGATAGGGCGTAAAGTCCAGATACACCTCGGGATTATCAACCCAAACCATATTCATCTTTCCGATCCCCCGGTCTGGGTTGTAAGGGGGGAGGGGTCTGAATAACTCATCACCACCGGTAAACATCGGAACACCGGCGGATAGCATCAGCAGGGCGAATGCATTACGAACCGCTTTTTGTTGCAGTTCCATGCCGCCGCCTTGATTCCAGCTAAGTTGGTCGTCATGGGCCACCGCTTCCGTGAGATGAAAAAACTCATTGTAAGAGAAAATATTTCGCAACGAGTTGCAGTCATCGTGAGAGACAAGATAATTAATGGAATTCCAGGGCCTTTTGCCGATAGTTTCTTTGGAACCGGACAGGGATTGAGAGAGGCTTCCGACTTGTAAGGGAGCGGCTCCGTACTTGTTCAGGGATATTTTCAAGGCGTTCCGGAATCGATCATTCCAAACCGACCAGCTTTCCGGAAATTTGTCAAGCCAGGTAATCCCGCTGTTATCACCCCACGGCTCGGCGATGAGATCGACTCCCGATTCAACATTAACTGTCCTGGCAGGCAGAACCCGGCTGATGTGGTCGAAAAGTTGGGTCGCCGGGTCCGCTCGATAGTCGGCGCCGTTTTGGGTAATGCTTAAAACGGGCGCCAGATCGAATCGAAAGCCATCCACTCCCATTGAGTCAGCCCAATATTGTAAAGAGTCCAAGATCAGCTTTTTGACCACCTCATGGTCATAATTTAGATTTCCGCCGCATTGGCCACGTCCCTCATAGCGCCGGTTTTGGTCCTGGAGATAATAATAGCTTTGGTTGTCCAGGCCGGTAAAACTCAAATAACAAGCGGCCCGGTAATCTTGAAGTTGAGGATTGTCCCGGTAGGCATGGGCTTCCCGAATCGCCTCCCCAATCTCGGTTTCGGTTGTTGGATTGCCTTGATCGATGTTTCTGTGTAAAAGCCCTTCCCCGGTATGATTGTAAACCACGTCCAAAAAAACTTTGATTCCCAGTTCGTGAAAGGCTTTCACCATCGCTTGAAATTCCCGGATCGGCCCGCCGGGAGATTGATCCGCCGAAAACCGGCGGTTGGGGGAGAAATAATTGACGGTCATATAGCCCCAGTAATTATCGCCCCGGGGGTTCCCGTCGTTTTGTTCATCGGCGAACTCCTGGACCGGTAAAAATTCGACCGCGGTCACGCCCAGTTCTTTCAAGTAACCGGCTTTTTGGGCCATCCCTTTGAAAGTGCCGCGCTCATTTTGGGGGATTTCCCCATCCAGCATGGTCATCCCACGCAAGCTGACTTCATAAATGATATCGTCTTTCAAAAGCCTGCGGGGTTTAACGCCGTAGTTAACAGGAAGTCCTCTCAAAAATCCAACCGATTTGGGCGCGATTTTGCCGGTGTCCTTCATCCGGTGGGCGCCGCCGTAATAATCGTCGCTATATTGATTGGGATCGATATAAATATCGGCAACCTGCGGGTCGTGACTTATTTCCCGGGCATAGGGATCGATCAGGAGTTTGTTGGGGTTGAAACGGTTGCCCTCAGCGTCCACATCGGAGAGAAAGCCTTGCCCGCTTCCTTTTTGCCAGTCTTCCCGGTATACCCAGTTAGGCCCCCAGGCGCGATAACCATAGTAAAAATAATCCGCGGTCAGCCCGGCCTCTTTCAATTCGCTCCGGGGAAGGGTCAAGTTCCAGTGATCCCGATCCCGGGATAGCTTTTTTACCAGGACTTCGTCCATTCCGTAAGCGGCGGCATAAAAGTAGATTTGGATCTGCCCGGCGTGTTTTGAAAAGATGCGGAAACTGATTTCGTCGTTTTGGGGATTATAGTGAACGCCCAGCGCCGTTTCCAACCGTACCCGCCCCTCCCTCTCTTTTGCCTTGAGATTCTTAAGATAATAGTTTTTCCCGGTGCGCCGCAATATCTTGGTGATCAAATCAAGTTTATTATTGATTTTCCGGGACGATTTATGCGCAAGGCCGGGCGCCATAAAATACAGGCTCACTCCAGTCTGCCATATCCGGTTCAATGATTATGGACTGGCAAGCCAAAACGGACAAGAATAGTTGCATAATTATTAAATTTGAGGTATAGTTATACCTAATGCATGTAAGAATGCTCCAAAATCATTCCTTTAATTGGCGCTCGTTTGAATGTTTATTCAGGCAGACCATACGGAGGGGTTTGAAAGGTCGGTGGCGACCATATCCAAGCAAATCAAAGCGGATTTATTGCTCTTGACGATTACCATTTGTTGGGGTTCTTCGTTTATTTTGATGAAAAACGTTTTGGAGAGCACCTCGGTCAGCTCGTTTTTAGCCGTGAGGTTTATTGTGGCGACGGTTGTTTTACTTCCCGTCATCTACGGGCGCCGTAAAGAAATAAGCCCGAGAGTGCTTCGGCAAAGCGCCTTCATCGGGCTGATGCTTTTCGGGTCATTGATCTTTCAAGTTTATGGCCTTCAATACATTGCGGCATCAACATCCGCCTTTATTACCAGTCTATACGTGGTGATGGTCCCCATGGCCTCGCTGGCTTTTATCCATAGACGCCCTGAGGTTTCTTCCGTTACCGGCGTGATTTTCGCTTTGACGGGACTGTTTTTCCTTTGCGGAGGAGTGCGTTTACAGTGTAATATCGGAAATGGACTTACTTTTTTATCCGCCGTATGCTCCACATTCCAGATCCTTTTGATTGACAGGTATACCAAAGAGGAAAGTCCGGTTTTGTTAGGCGCGTTTCAAGTCATGTTCTGCGCTTTGTTTTCCACGGTTGCCTGGATAGCTACAGGATTGGATGCCGTCGTTTGGAGCTCCAGCGTAATTACGGCAGTAACGGTAACCGGATTACTGTGTACGGCCTTTGCCTTTATCGTGCAAGCCGTTGTTCAGCAATTCACTTCCCCGACCCATACCGCTTTGATTTTCGTCGCCGAACCGGTTTTTGGGACCCTTTTCGCAATGGTTATCCCTGATTCCCAAGGCGTTACCGAAGGATTGACTTTCAACATGGCCGTCGGTTCCATTTTGATGATGGGGGGAATGTTAATTTCCGAACTCCATTTGGCAAACAAAATACATTGGAATACCGATAAAAAAGCGCTTAAGGAGTCCCCGCCGTGATTATGACTTCCGCACGGGTCTGATATACTTCCAAAACCGCTCCGGATTAAAATAAAAGTAAATTAACCGACCGGGGGAAGTATCAAAGCAGTAACCGGTGCCTGCAAAATCAAAAGTTGCCATTGCCGTTTCAACCTTTTCCTCCACGCTACGGTTTTCCTGCTCATAATCGAATGGCCCATGTTCAAAAACAATATACTCGGCTTCGGGAACATCAATCATAAGCATTTGTGCAGGTACTTCGCCTTGATAATCAAAAGGAAGACGCACACCATAACACTCTGTACGTGGAATACCCCAATCGCAGAGTCTGCCGTCCGGGTCGTTCATGTAGGCCATAATCTGACCGCTGCCGCTGTTGGACTCGCTCCCGCCATCGTCATCCAATTTGCCCTTGATACTATCGAGTAAGCCGCAAATTGTATCGCAGTCCTGTCCCGGAATAAGACTTTGCTTTTGCCAAAAATCCCAATACCCATTACTCTCATAGTTTTTAATGTGCAAAAATTTGTGTGCGGGAATGGTTACAAAATAAATTTTAACATCATCTGTAGATTTTATCATGCCAATCTCTCCAAATCCTAAAAAGTAGCGGTCGAAAGGGTTTATTTTTGTACGAAGGACGACAGGCTTAGGCTTTTTTCGGTATTCACTTGGAGTTACCCCATAGGTTCCCTTAAAAGCTCTGGTAAAAGCTTCATGGGATGAAAAACTATAATCAAAAGCGATATCCAGAATGCTTTTTTCACTATCCCGAACCTCTTTTAGGGCAAAGGCTAATTTTCTATGCCGCAGATAATCCCTAAATTGCATACCCGATATTTCTTTGAATTTTCTCGTTGTATAAAATTCGGAATAACCCAGCCTGCGAGAAAGAAAACGTAGTGTCAAGGCTTCATCATTATAATTTTTAATACATTGGTCAATTTCATCCACGATGATTTGAATTTGCTTCTGCCACTCGTACATGGGTCTGTTCACCTCGTTTCAACCACCCTATAGTCATTATAGAGGAAAGGAAATCCCATGACTTGATTTTACTTGCGGAAAAGAGCGGATATGGAAAAAGGAATCATGACCCGGGATAGGTCTTGATTCCTTTCGTTCCGCCTTCCCGCAATATCTTAAAACTTGATGACCCGGGGCTCGCCGCTAAAGGAGTAAATCGTGGCCGTGGCATCTTTCAGATATAATACTTCCGTGTTGGCGTCCTCGGCCCGGTACATTTTTTGCAGGCTGGGATAGGCATCCAACATGTGCTTTTTCGCTTCGAGCCTCTCATCCCTTACCGCGGTTGCCGCGACACGAATCCACTCCCCGCCGCCGAAGGCGCTGATTTCAATTTTGGGGTTGGCCTGCATCTGCCGGGAGACATTTTTGGACTTGCCGGTCTGAATGTAGAGCTTGCCCTCAAAAATATCCACGGTTCCGAATGGACGCACTCTTGGCTGATCCCCTTCAACAGTGGCGAGGTAATATGTCTGGCACTTCTTTAAAAAATCATACACTTCTTGCATGGAAAAACCTCCTTCGTATTTACCATGAATCCCCCAAGAAATTTGGGAATCCCGTCCGTTTTAAGAATTTGCCGGAAATTTACTTGACCCATGGCTTTTTCCTTGATATCATTTTATTATGTATCAAGAATTAATCAAGTACGATTTTTAAATATACAAAGTATCCAAAAAGATACTAACGGAGGCAACCATGAAAGAAGAAGATTTTGGCCGGTGCCCTTATGTTACGGTGCAAAAACTGCTTTCCGGCAAATGGACATTGTCCGTTTTATTTCTGCTATCCGATCAAACGATGCGCTTTAGCGAGATCCAACGGGAACTCCCCGGGCTCACCCAGGCGACACTGACGAAACAGCTTAGAGCGCTGGAGGAGAATGGATTGCTCGTCCGGACAGTGTATAACCAGATACCGCCCAAAGTGGAATACTCCTTAAGTGATATTGGAGAGAAGTTCAAACCGGTGATGGATTCTTTGAAGACCTGGGGCGGAGAATATATTCAATTCATAAACAATAAAAAAAGCTCTGTTTGAAACGGTTGTTGAAAAATTTGCCCGCCACGGGTTGCAACCCCATGGCGGGTCGATTTGGCGATCATTCGAAAATTCCCTCCGGGGAGCGACGATTCTTGGAATTTTTACAAATCTTACTTTGCAAACAACCACCACACCAGATTGGTTAAGGTATGGCTGATGATGGCGCAGAGGAGGTTGTTACCGGTCAATTGATATACCAGGCAATAACAAAATCCGGCAACTGTGGCGATGAGGACCATGGGCCAACCGCCGTAAAAGATATGGCCGAATCCAAAAATCAGCGAACTGAGGATCAAGGGCATTCCATAACGGGGCAAAAACTGTTGAATATATCCGTACAGTAAACCCCGGATAAAGAATTCTTGCGCCAAAGCGACAATGAGCATCATATAAACGGCGGTAATCAAGATCCTTTTCCAATCTGCGCCGCAGGGGCATAGGTGCAGAAAGCGCAACTTTTGAACGATATATATATTAATGAGAATAAAAACGAAGGTGAGGGCCAAGGTAATCAGAAAAGACTTCCAGCCGACGGCTAAAGAAAAATTCACGGCTATTTTGCGGAAACCAAGATAATACCAGAACAAAGCGGCGATCAGGAGCCGGTAAACCAGTTCGAAATGAATTAATTGGGGATGGGAAATTAACGGTAGGCCCGGAAGCAAATTTAACATCCCGGCGTAGAAAATCCCCAAAATAATCAAATCCCACCAGTAAAACCTGCCGCCTGCCGATGAAAAGCCGATACTGAGCAGGACTGCCAGTGAATATACGATAACCGTCGCGGAAGAAATTGCCCGGTTTTGGATAAACGCCTTGTCCGGAGTTAAACATAGCATCCAAACAATAAAACAGCAGAATAGCCCGATAATGCCCCAGTCCGTTGTTTTTAGCCCGTTTGGAATGCTTGCCGTGATGCTTGTCATTTGGTTGAGGATGCCCATCATTGGTTGCCGGAAAGTAGGCTGGATGATTCAAACTGCGGTTCCCGCGTAATCCGGTGACTCCGTTTCCCGTAAAATGTATCCAATGATTATGTTATCATAAGATTCCGGTTTTTTAAACCGTAGGTTTTAGGCCGTTCTGGTTACAAAAAACGCCCCCAGCAAAAAAAAGACGATTCCGGCGATCCTGGAAAACGTTATCGGCGCCACCGGCATTCCCAGAAGGCCGAAGTGATCCACCAACAAAGCCGCAAGGAGCTGGCCGATGATAATGTACATAAACCCCATGGTGGCGCCGATTCGGGGTAAAATGGAAATCACCAATGCAAGAATAAAAACCCCCAAAACTCCTCCCAAATAAAGATACCATTCCTTGGGGCCCGGTAAATTTTGGAGGGAAACGGTTTTTGGAAAGATCAGCACAATCGCCCCAACCAGGAGCAAGTTGACGATGGTCAAAACGAATATCGAGCCGTAAGTGCCTATCCTGCCGGCTAAAGCGGTGTTAATAATCCCTTGCAGCGTCATCATCAATCCTACGAGCAGGCCTAAAGAAATTTCCAGTAAGACAAAGACCATAATGTTTTCCATCTCTTTCCATTTTAAAGTATCCGGCGGCGAATTTCAAGTCACGGAGCTGTTTTTTTATCTGATTCAAAAGCCTAAACAGGGTTATATAAAGGATTCGGAAGTGGCGTAGGCAATATTGGATTCCAATTCCCGGTGGGTATGGGCGGAAACATACCGGAAGATCGCTCTTTCCTGAAATTCTTGAAGGTTGCGCGCGCCGGTAAAACCGAAAGCCAATTGAATACTTTTACCCAGGATATATAAAAGCAAATGAGCCGGTCCAATGCAGGGGACCAATCCCGATACGCCTTCAACGCGGTGTTTTGTCTTCTGATCCGATGTCAGAAAGCGGTCGATATCTTCGATGCCGGTCGTATCGGGAACCTCAACCGTATTATACCTTGCTCCTTCATACTGTTTATACATTTTGCCGCCGATTTCGAATGTTTTGCCGGGCGCTTCGTCACATCCGGCGAATAATTTACCGAGCATCACACCGTCCGCGCCGGCTGCCAGCGCTTTGACGATGTCCCCGGAATTCCGGATTCCGCCGTCGGCGATGACTTTCATGTGGCGCGCTTTGGCGACCTTGGATACTTCGATAATGGATGTCAGTTGGCTCATGCCGCATCCGGAAATAATTCCCGTCGTGCAAATGCTTCCCGGCCCCAGGCCGACTTTAACCGCGGCCAGCGGCAATTGAGTAAAAATTTCGGCGCCTTCGCGATTGGCGATATTTCCTAAAATAATTTTCAGAGGGTATTTCTTGGACAGTTTGGTAACATTCTCGATGCTTTGGATATGGAGGGGCTGAACATTGTTTAATATGACATATTGAATATCGTCACGTTTCAGAAGATACTCGGCCCTTGTTGTATCAAACGAAGAACAGGCCGCAATGATATAGGGCGATCCGGAAGGGGTTGCGGTGGCGTGGGGATATTTTTCCCGATCAATTTGGAAATTCTTCACTTTGGATAGGAAAGGGTCGATTTCTTCCAGGGCCATTTCATTATGGATTGTGCCGAGTCCTCCCATTTCACTGACGGCGGTAATCAGTTCCGGACTGGACACGGTGGGCATATGGGCCGACATGATGGGCAGATTGGATTGCAGTCCCGCGATCATACTGGTGCTGATATCTGTTTCCTCGGGAAAAACACTGGAAATTCTGGGCTCGATAAGAATGTCGTCAAAGTTCAGACATGGCATATGGTTATCAAGAAACCCCCGTAACTCCATTTTATGCCTCCCTTTACATTAATAGTATATTTAGTATAAAATTTATTTAAAAATCCGTCAACAAATTTATAGAATTAATTAAATTAGAAATCGTTATTAATGGTAGATGCGATAAAAAAAATGACATATTTCACAGGATAGTGGTTGATTTTGGGAAGACAAAAAAACGGGACATTAACGATAGATGATGTTATTCCTGCTAGTTCGGTAATTTATCCCAAAGACCCATTTTGTCCGGTGATATTTTTACCAAAAAAAATTGAAACCCAGGGACAGATGTCATTTATAATTACCAAAAATTGTATTATATTCTTGGCAACGAATAAAAAATTTACGGAAGAAACTGAGATTATCGAAAAGAACACCAAGACCGTTTGGGCTGCCAGATATGTATGTTATCGGAAAGCCTTTTTCCAGAACCAAACCAATGAAAAGGGACGGTAGGATATGGAATATATAAATGATGAAACCAATCTGAAAGCGCAAATTACAGCGACCCGGGCTATCATGTACAGTCTCTGGAACCAACGCGGTTGTTTTGATGAGGATCTGTTGGAGGTCAGCACCCAACTGGATTGCTTGATCAATCAATACCAGCGGTTACTGATGAAGAAGCCGGAAGCGAAATGTTTATAAAACCGTTTCAAGAATTTAATTATTTCAGTAATCATTGAAATAACGAACTAAAAAATTTATTCGGAAGAAGGAGGATTTTTCGGGTTGGGTCAGAAAATAATCTCTCATGGAACCTAAAATATTAAAAATTGTCGAGCTGATTGACGGCAACCCGGTTTTGTTTGAGATATTCAAAAGCTGTCCCTATGAAATCCTTCATTATTGGAACATTAAAGATTACCCGGCCGGCACGGTCATCTGCCACCAGGGGGAAGTCGTCGATCATTTGAACATCATTGTCAATGGATTGATTGATATCTATTATACGAGAGAAAACGGTAAAAAATATAATATCGCCACCCATAAAAGCGGGGGCTTTATTGGCGAGATGGAGTTTTTTGAAAATAAACCCCTTGTTTGTTCGGTGGAGGCCTATACGGATCTGACGGTTTTGGAAATCAAGCGGGAATATTTTCTCAAATGGATTGCCGAGGACCGCAATATAAGCTCCTATGTGATCAAAGTGTTGTCGCGGGAATTTTATGATTACTCCCTGAAAGCGGGGAATGATATTCTTTATCCCCTGAAGGCCAGATTATGTTCTTACCTTTTATCCAAAAGCAGGCAATTGTCGGCCAAAACCACCAATATTGAAGTTAAAATCAACAAGGAAAAATTGAGTGAAGAATTGGCCGTTACCCCCCGGAGCATCCACCGGGTTTTGCATGATTTACAAAAAAAAGAGATTATTGAGGTCAAAGCGGATGTCATCATCATCACCGATTTGAACCGGTTGGTGTCCGAAGAAGAGAACAACCGGGGCGATTGAAGACGGAGGGTTTAAGAGAGCGCCCTATGGTGGAAAAGTCCAATATATTTATGGAAATAAGCTGGACTTGAAGGAAATTTTTGTTGGTTTTCGGGCATCTATACTTACCGGGACAAAATCGACACACTTTTTTTAAAATTCCGTGATAAAATGATAGTGGGTAAAAAATAAGAGGACTTAATGCCGGGGTGGGGAACCTCGGCTTTTCCATTTTCGTTCCTTGTTAAACCTGCCGGAGTTGGTGTCCGGGAGGTTTTTTTAATAAATGCCGCGGTGTAGTTAAACCCGGCGTTTTTAGTGGTTATCGGATATTTTTTATCATTTCCCGCCGCAGAATATAAAAAGAGGGGAGAAATGATTTCGCAGATGAGTAAAACAACATTGTGGAGGGAAGAAATCATTTTTGTAGGTCTGCAAAACAACATTGCGGATGGAAGAAATGATTTTGCAGACCAGCCAAACAATATTACCGGTGGGAGAAATGGTTTTGCAGATCAGTAAAATAACATTGGGGATGGGAGAAACTACTTTGGCGGTCTGCAAAATGGTTTTGTCCTTGGAAAAATGGATTTGAGAAGGATTCGGCGGGGTAAATTCTTCCATATCCCATTTTCATACGTTGCCATATTATACGGGGTTGTCTCAATCAGACAGCCTCGTTTGATTTTGGAGGCCGGAAAAGTTCCTGTCTGTTGGGGAGGACTCCGGAGTCCAAAGATATGGGGAAGGAGGTGAAACAGATGCTATACCGAACATTTGCCCACCAAATCAACCGCGCCAAGACCTTGCTTGACGGTCTGAAGTCCCACGGCGACCAACTGACCGGCTGGGGAGTAACTGCGGAAGTAGTCGCCGGGTTTACCGCCCTTTATAACCAGGCGGGCCTGTATGAACAAAAACGGAATGATCTGAAGGCCCTTTCCAAGCAGGCCACGGCGGAGCAGGAAAAAACCATGGCCGATCTCAGCAAGCAATACGGCATGATCAGGAAAGTGGTGCGGATCGCTTTGCCCGAAGAAGATTGGCAGGCATTCGGATTCCGGGCCGGGGAGTATGCGGAGAAAGGAACGGAAACGAACCCGGAGCTAAAAGAGAGGGCAGCGATGTAGAATTTTTCATGGGGGAAACCCCGCCCCCCAAGCCGTTTCCCAGGGGAGCGGCTTGGGGCCCAAATATTTATCCTCCCCCTGAAAGCCTGAAAGGGAATGGCTCAAATTGAGGGCCAATCGATGATGATGGAGCCTCGAAGGCAACGTCGAAACCCGAGAAACTTTGATGCCAACCCTCATTCTTTCTTTCTCCCTCAAGGGAGAAACGAAACGCCCGATTTGTCGGCCTTTAAAGGCTCCATAGTCCGAATGTTCTGGTGCTCCGTGAGCCAAAACTTTCGTTCCTCCCTTCAGGGAGGAAGCAAGATGGAGGATTGGCAGGCTTTCAGCTACGATGGACAAAATGAAAACAACCATTTGAGGGCCAATCGATGATGATGGAGCCTCGAA
>JAEZCE010000001.1 GCA_023429995.1 Bacillota bacterium
GGGGAGAGTAACCATTATCCTCCGAAGCTATGTTGGGGGATAAACCTGAAAGTACTCGAAAGAGTCCAAAATAGGCCATAAAGCATTAGCCTATCTCCTCTCCGTTACGGCCAAACAGGCCGTTCCGGGGAGGAGACAAAGAGGTGGGGTCTCAAGCAATCGTAATTAACCCGGGAGTCAATTTTTGGAATCGGTCCGAAAACAACAAACGGAAAGAGCCTTTTGAATTCGCTCTTTCCGGAGGGCTTAATTTTTTCAACTCTTTTCCGCAGTATCTCGTTTCGTTCTCATTCTTTTCACATTACACCGCATAAAATCTTCGACTACGGTGATTTAAATCTTGTAAACACCGGTAAGTAACCGCGTTTTGGCAATCGGGCTTTCATTGATTATTCTGTTTTGTCGTTGCAGCAGGGAGATTCTTCAGAAGCTTCGGGGTTAATTTCTTCATGGGTTTCGACGATCTCATCCTCTAAATTGAGAGTTTCCTTTGAGGTAATTTCTTCCCCTTCCATCGCTTATACCTCCTTTCCTTTTTTATTTTGGATGCCATCCCATGAATATTCGGAAGGAACCCACTTCATGCTAATTTTTTTATTCCTGCCAGCCCCGATTCTTCGAGGGTCAAAAAATATGAATGAGTCATAAATTTTTTATGGGTGATCTCCGTAAAATACGCGCAAAAATAAATAAAATAATTTCTAAAGTAATCAATATAAAAAAAACAACAACTTCGGAAAAGAAACCGCATATTATGTAATAAAATTTATATTCCATAATAATGGCAGCAGAATTTGTAAATTTACATAGTATGTTTTACCTTCCAAAAGGAGGTGATAGGGATGAACGATATCGAACAAATTGCCGGTATCAACCACTCGGGCGACCTGCTTGAAAGAGGTATCGTCAATGCTACATCAACTATTATTTCTTTATTGGGTCTTGACTTAATCGGAATTCATCAGTTAAAAGTAGTGACCACACTTGAAACCTGGTTAAAATGCGGCGAAGCCTTGTGGTAAAAAACCGTAGTACCTCATGAAGTTTCCGAAACCGTCTTCGTGTAGACGAAGACGGTCTCGTGTTATTTGAATACTTTTCCCTCAAAAAACCATTCGGCAGAAAACCATCGATAAAATGCTTTTTTAAGATCCCATGAAGAGATTATGGAATGAAACCTTCTTTTTGCACCTAATAAACGCAAGGTAAGTTAAAGGATTAATTACTTAATTCCTATTCACAAAGTATTTTTCAGTTAACCTATACGCCCAACCCAACATAGAATGTATTGCACCTGATATTAAGCAATATGCTCGATAAATAAAATTTTAAACAGGGTGCACCTAGTTTATATCGCGCATATAATAAAACAAACAATTGAGAGGAGGGCCTTCTAATGGCTGTAAAAACTAGTGTTGGTGCTTCTAGTCTTGTAGAAGTTCTTGACCGGATTCTTGATAAAGGTATAGTTATTGACCTGTTTGCCATTGTATCGTTAGTAGGTATTGAATTGCTCACTGTTGAGGCCAGAATTGTTATTGCCTCCGTAGAGACATGGCTCTGCTACGCGAAAGCGGTTGGCTTAACAGTCCATCATGAGCCGCATTTGTTGGAAGCCTAAATAAAATGCTCAACGGGGGGTGAAACCATCCCCCGTCAATTTGTAAAGGGTTTTCGTATAATGTTTCATAAAGGTTGGTGAATGCATGTCGAAGCAACAAGATTTTTTTGTGATGACGCCCTCCATTCAAGAAGTTATGGAAAGAACCAAAATTTACTTAAAAGCCGGTTTGGCAGTGCACCTTACCGGACCCGCCGGAGTGGGAAAAACCACCTTAGCGTTGAAATTAGCCCAGGAATTAAACGAGGTTTATTATTTAATCCAGGGTGATGAAACTTTTACCCGTAATGATTTAGTAGGCGGTCTTTACGGATATTACCAAAAGGTGGTTGAGGATAACTTTATCCCTTCGGTGTCGAAAATAGAACGCCGCTCAACCCCCATTTGGGTTGATAATCCGATTGCCCTGGCCTGCCAGGAAGGGGGGATCCTTGTTTATGATGAATTCACCAGGGCCCGCCCGGAGACGAACAATGCATTGCTGGGAATTTTGTCTGAAAAAGTGCTTCTGATTACCGACCGAAGCGGCAAATTGAGCTTAGTTGATGTTCATCCCAATTTCCGTCTGATTTTAACAAGCAATCCCAAAGAATATGTGGGAGTTTACAAAACCCAGGACGCTTTGCAGGACCGGCTGGTCACCATTCAGTTGAACAAACTCGATGAAGAGACCGAAACGATGATCACCGCCAAACATAATAACCTTAGGTATAGCCAGGCCCTAAAAATAGTCCGTTTTGTCAGGGCGGTCCATGAAATAGAAAAACTCCCCCATTCCACCACCCGGGTGTCCATTATGATTGGAAAAATTTATCACTCGGAGTTTCTTGAATCCTCCGACGAGAGGTTGTTGATCCGGTGCTGTCACGATATTATGGGGTTGGATGAGGGAAGTTTCGATGAAGTAGCCGATTTATGGGGGAAGGTAATTCATGGTAGCAAGCAAACCGGTTCTGAAGAAAACGTTGATCCAAACTCTTCATCAACTAATAGCTGATATCCGCAGAATTTCAGAAGGAACATCCCGGCAGACCCTTACGGATATCGATCAAAAACTGCCAAACCACCGGGTTCGGATTTGTTATTCGGTGAGACCGTTGGTTCCGGAAAATGTTGATCCGGCCAGACCCTATGACGGAGGTTTAAATGATGAAGCCAGGCCATGAAGTATACCTTTATGGAATCATACCGGCGCAGTTTGGTTTAATACCGGATTGTAGTGGAGTTGCCGGTCTAAAAGTTTACGCGGTCCCCGTCGGCGGAGTTTCTGTTTTGGCATCCTATTTAGAATCCGAGCCCAGCGATTTGAGTCTTGATGATGCCGTAAAACATGTAAAAGTTTTGGAAACGCTTATGAAGCAATCCACGGTGATTCCAATCAAATTCGGCACTGCCGTTGAATCCTTTGAAAGTCTTAAAAAACTGATTCTGGCAAAATCCGACCTCTTGAAAAAGGAATTACATCGGTTACAAAACATGTACGAAGTCGGGATAAAAGCCTACTGGAAAAAAGCAGCGGTATTGACCGAACTCAAAGCGCGGTTTAAGGATCACACCAGTTTGATCGCCAAGGCGCAGTTGGATCCGCAAGCCGCATTGGAGCTCGGGCAAAGGGTCGAAACAGTGGTTGAAGAGTTCCGCGCCAAAATGGAGACTGCCATCCATCCTTACTTAAGCGCAGTAACCGCAGACAACACCACCGGTGAAATGATGAGTGCGGAAATGTTATACAATGGTTCATTCCTGGTTAATGCCAACCAGGATCATGAATTAAAAAAAAGAGTGGAGAAGACCGCCCAGAAATACCCGGAAATCATTGAGTTTCATTATACAACCCGGCTTCCTCCTTACAACTTTGTGAAAATGAATCTCGCTTGGAGAGGAAAGAAATGATACTTTTGGATATTTTAACATTTCCCTTTACTGCCCCCGTTAATGGCACAATTTGGGTCCTTGAGCAGCTCAGGGATAGAGCTCTGGCTGCAACTTCCGATCCGGATCAATTGCGGGCTGATTTGATTCAAATCCGGATTCAATATGAGCGGGGCGCAATCTCGGATGAAGAATATTCGCAACAATCCGAAATAATCTGGGAGCGATTGAAGTTGCTAACTGTCGATACGGAAGGTGATATTGATGGCGATAATGCCGACAAAGAGTAATAGTGTAACATTGGTTGATTTAATCGATCGCATTTTGGACAAAGGATTAGTCATTAATGCCGATATTGCCGTCTCCATTGCCGGAGTCGAATTATTGGGCATTAAGATCAGGGCCGCCGTCGCTTCTTTTGAAACTGCCGCCCGGTATGGACTGGAATTCCCTTCCGGGACCAATATCAATACCAACTCGTGGAAAGCCATTGATTGCGATTTGGAAGCCTGTCCAAATTGTAACAAGCGCCTTCTCAAAGAGGACTTAATCCAATCCGGCTGTCCGTGGTGCGGGTGGAGCAACAAACTTCCCTCCACCGCCGACATGGATGAGGAGTAACCCAGTGCCCATCAAAATTGAAGAAGACAAACTAAAAGAAGGACTTTTGGGTTTGGTGGTAGCGCTTGTTGAAATCATCGCCGAAGTATTAAAACTCCAGGCCATACGGCGGATGGAGGAAGGGCTGAGTCCGGAAAGTATCGAGCGATTGGGACAGAATATCTATGATATTTTTGAAGTAATTGAACAGATAAAACGAGACCAGGGCCTTGCAGAATCAGTCAATGCAATCCGGGAGAATTTAGACACTGTGATCGACGATTTTGTAAATACGCTGGTAAATCCGGAGGAATGGGTTAATCATGCCGAATGAAGAATCTTTAAAACCTATGGAACCGCTTTGTTACTTGATTTTACTCATGAATTCCTTAGGCATAGAGGTAAATTCGATTAAAATATCGGAGTTTTGGACCGGGGCGCTGCAGCAGAAAGCATTACCTGCAGAACTCATTGAATTAATGGTTTTTTTTTGGAAAAGATCCGGAAGACAAAGGGACTTTAGCGCTTTGAACTATCCTCCTTCCGTCTGCGCCAAAACGGAGGAGAGCGTTAAACCCACCCAAGTTCTTGACGGTAACGAAGGGGCTCCGGTAAAAGCTCCGGAAGTGGCGGCGCAAGGGGAAGTCAAAGAAAATACCGTAATTAAAGAAGCGCCAATCCAAAAAACCACAAGTCAGCCGAAAAAAACAACCGAAGAACCACCAGGTAAACCGGTGGAATCTGTTCTTATGGAAACGGCCGGCGAACTCCTTCCGGACGATAACGCTTTATCGGGACGTTACGTATATGGAATTGTCCTGGAAGCCGATGATTTTCAGTTCAGGGGGATTAACGATAATCCGGTATATATGATTCCCTACCGGGACATAGGAGCTCTTGTCCATGCCTGCCCCTCCCATGCTTATGAATCAACGGACCGGGAACAAGTTGAAAAATGGCTGCGTGAACATCAAAACGTATTGGATAAGGCTTTTAAGCATACCAACTCCCTGGTGCCCATGACATTTGATATGATTATTGACGGGTCATCGGCGGCCAACCCCGATACGGTGCTGGAACAATGGTTGCAGGACCGCTATGAGGCTATCAGGAAATTGTTGAGCCAACTATCGGGACGGGCGGAGTATGGAGTTAAAATATACTGTTCCCTGGAAATGCTGACCGAAAAGGTTTCGAAAGAGAGGCCGGAAATTATCGAACTCACCAATAAAATCGCTTCCATGAATAAAGGGACGGCCTATCTTTTCAAAAGCGAGCTTGCCCAAAAAATTCGCAAAGCGGTTGAGGATGAATCCAAGACGTTGGCTAAGGAAATCTGCCTCAAAATTCGTCCGCTGATTTCCGATTTAAAGGAAAACAAATTGGATACTGAAGTATCCAACAACCAAAAGCCCATTCTCAATATTGCGATTTTGGCTGATCCGGGCAGAGTGGAAACCGTTGGTAATTTATTGGAGAATTTACAAATGAGCGGCCAATATACGATAGTCTTTACGGGACCATGGCCTGCTTATAGTTTTGTTAAAGATCTGGAATGATTGGCATGGGAGGTTAGTATGGAACCGGTTCGCGATTATTCGGCCCTGGTGGATTTACTGGATCATGCGCTCCAAAAAGGGTTATATGTTTCCGCTGATGTGATTATTTCAGTGGCGGATGTACCATTGATTGGACTGAATCTGCGACTGGCTTTGGCAAATATTCAGACCATGCTGAATTACGGCATGATGAAGGACTGGAGTGAGGCGCGACGTAGCCTGGATAAAGAACAAAAAATAAATCAAATCGGAAATGGGGGGGTGAGTTGTGGAAAAGGCAGTGACTCACGTGCATAGCAATATTTCAAAGATTCGGTCATATGGGAGAAACCGGCGTCGGGAAAATTCAACAATCATCAATGAGCAGCAACAAAGAGTGCAACAATTAATCAACGCCAAAGCCCTTGAATTTCAAAAAAAAGTCGAAATGATACAGCAAAAGATGAAAGAAGTCAAAAAACAGGTAAGACAAACAAAAAGCCGATTAAATTCTTTTCAGCGATATTTTGATTAATGGAGGAAATGATAATGAGCGGAGAAACCAGATATAGCCCTTTCCTGGATATGGAGGACTTAATTAAACTAGGTAGTCAAAAATTGGCCGATTTAATTGGGCTTAAGCTTTTGGCCGTTATTGAAGTGAAGCGCCAAGAGGAAAGCGGTTTAACCATGAAACTTGAGTTCCTTGAGCGCGAAGGAATCCCCGATACCATGGATATGGTCGGTTTATATGAAGCGGATTTTGATCCGGCGGGTCAATTATTAAATTATTCCCGGGTTGACATGCGGAAACGGGGCGATTGCTACAATTAATCCCTATCTCAAGATATTTTTACCCCAACGGATTGGCGAAATCAATCTTATCATCTAAAGGTCGCTTCAATATTGCGGCCTTATTTATTTACATGATTGTCCACGAAGACAAAACCCACGCGGGAGAATATCGCGGCCACCCCGGATGATCCAAAAAAGACGGCCGGGGCGGCTGAAAGGGCCGGATGGACCCAGCCGCCCCGGCAATTGGGGCTATCCCAAAAGAAAATTTTACGATCAAGAAATACAATATATTCAAACCGACCTATTCGATGAAGCTAACTATTGTATTTCTTATTGATTTCGAATTGCTTTTTAGACAGCCTCAGGCCAGATCATCCTCAGTGATTACGATATTGCCCTTATATTTCAAAACCCTTATTGGTTTCCATTTTCCTCCAATATTAACTGCCGCAATTCCTGTTGGCCTTCTTTACGGTAATCAATGGAAAACTCATACGTTTTTAAATCGCATTTTAGGACGGCTTCGTATGGGCCTTGCCTTCGCCTGACTTCCAGCAAATTACTTTCCGGGCAATTGACCTCAATTTCACCGTCAAAGGCCGGGTATTCATTTCGAAAACGCATTAGGGCAATCAGCTTTCTGACAACCGGTATTTCGCAACATTGGCCAATCTCCGCCAATGAATAATTATGGCGGTTAATTGAACGGTGATCGGGACTTGCCATCAATGCCTCGATATCGTTTTCCCCCGCCAACATACCGACATAATAAACCTGGGGTATCCCCGGGGCAAAAAACTGGATAGCTCTCGCCAAAAGATAAGCGCTGCTATTTTCGTGTAAGAGGGAATAATAGGCGCCGTAAAGCTGATAGGATTTGAAAAATCGTTTTTTTTCAGGATGCAGCGGCTTATAGGCATAAGAGAGGCGGTCCTCCATCTTTTCAATAACCGCCTGAGCCTGCCGGTTATCCACCCAATCGAAAGCATCATAAACACCGACGCCGTCATGGGTGTCCAAAACGGTAAACTGATTCCGGGGGCATATTTGAAGCCAATGGGCCAGTTTTTGCGCATTTTGGGTGTAGAGCGTATGTAACATCAACAACGGCAATACAAAATCATAGCTCCAAATTCCGCGCCCGGCGAATTTAAGCGTTGTCCGCCAAAGATCGTGTACTTCCGGCAATACAAGCATGCCCTTTCTTTTCAGCGTATCCCGTAAATCAGTAATCAGCTCCCATATCTCCGGCTCTACAAAAAAGCAATCGGTCCCCTTGCGTTTGGTAATATAACCATAGGCGTCCAACCTTACGATGGAAATCCCTTTTTCCGACAACCACTCTAAATTCTCTTTCAGATAGTTCACGGTAACGGGCCGGGTGGTATCGATATCCAGTTGCTCGTCGGTAAAGGTACACCACAGTTTGCGGGTCTCCCCGTCCGGAAAAGTTACCGCTTGGCAGGGCTCTCCGTCTTTACGGCGGTAAAGCAGCCGCAGGTCCTCCGGGGTTGGCCGTCCCTCACCCCAAAAGGTGTCATAGCGCAAAAACATGTCGGCATAAAGGGAGTCGTCTTTCTTTTCCAAATAATCCCGAAACTCCACGCTACGGCGGGACACATGATTGACCATCATATCACACATTAAGTAATAATCTTGGGCCAGTTCCTCAATTTCTTTCCAGGTTCCAAAGCCGGGGTCCACCTCCCGGTAGGTTATGGGAGAGAATCCACGGTCCCCGCTGGAAGGAAAAAAAGGCAGGATATGAACCCCTCCGATGGCCCCTTGAAAGTATTGCCGCAAAGCGGTTCTTAATGATGATAAATTACCACCCATGCTGTCGGGATAGGTAATGAGCATAATCTTATTTGTAATTGATCCCAAAGCAGGAATAGTCTCCTTTTTATTTAATTGCGCCATCCATTACACCTGCAATGATATATTTTTGTAAAAACAGATAAATGACTATCACCGGGAGAACACTCATAATCAAAGCAGCCATAGCCAAACCGAACTCCGCAGTGTATTCCCCGAAAAAATAAAAAGTGGAAAGCGGAATCGTCCGGGTTTTTTCTTGAATCAGCACCAGGGAAGGGAGTAAAAAATCATTCCAGATCCATAGAATATTGATGATTAAAATGGTTATTGAAATCGGTTTCAAATTCGGAAACACCACCCGCCAGAAGCATGAAAAATTAGAACACCCGTCAATCATGGCCGCTTCTTCCATTTCCTTGGAGATTCCCTTGATAAAACCATGATACATAAAGGTGGTCATGGGCATACCAAAACCAAGGTAAAAAAATACCATCGCCGTTCTGCTGTTCATCATCCCCAATTTCCCGAATATGGAGACAAAAGGAATCATCAGCGACTGGAAAGGGATAATCATCGCGCATACCAGCGCCAGAAATATCATTTTATTGATCTTCCAATTCCAGCGCACCAACATATAAGCAAGCATGGCGCTGAACACGATGAGGACGATTTGGGACAATCCCGTGATATACATGGTATTCCCCAATATAACATGAAAACCCATGGTTTTCCAGGCGGTGATAAAATTATCCAGCGCCCAGGCGCTGGGAAGAGCCAGTGGATTTTCGATGATTTCCATCCGGGATTTAAAGGCATTGAGCAGAATCAATCCAAAAGGAAAGATCATCGCTACCAGAAAAAATAGGGCCGTGAATATTTTTAAAAAAAGGGCGAGCCGTTTCATGCTTTTGTTTTCACTCATAGCGAATCCACCTCCTTGTTTTTAAGAATCGACACCTGCAGCACGGCAACAGCAGCGACAATCGCGAACAATATAAACGCTTTGGCCTGACCGGGACCGAGGTTCTGGTTTACAAATGCGTCGTTGTAAACATGCATCGCAATCAGCTGGGTCGTGTTATAGGGACCGCCTTTGGTAAGGGAAAGATTGACGTCATATACCATAAAAGCGCGGCGCAGCGTCAAAAACAAAGTAATGGTAAACGCCGGCACCATCAGGGGGAGCTTGAGTTTTAAAAGTCGCTGCCAATTGGACGCCCCATCGATTTGGGAAGCTTCCATCAGATTCCGATCGATTCCCATCAAACCCGCAACATAAATCAACATCATATACCCTGCATTTTGCCATACGCTGACAATGATTAAGGTCCAAAGCGCAGTTTGAGGTTGGGTTAACCAATTCCTGGCCAGCCAATCGATACCCAGTGTTTGTCCGGCGAAAACAAATACCCTGGTGAAAATGAATTGCCAGATGAATCCCAAAATTACCCCGCCAATCAGGTTCGGCGTGAAATATCCGGCCCGGCATAGATTTTGCCCTTTAAAACCGCTGGTGACCAGAGAGGCCAGAAAAAACGCCAGCACGTTGGTTAAAATAACCACAAAGAAAACATAGACGAGGGTCAATTGCATTGAATTCCAAAAATCCCCGCTATGGACGGCGGCGGCATAATTGCTCCAACCAATAAATTTAATGTTGTCCAAAACCCCCGTCCAGTTGGTGAAGGATAACAAAAGTCCGCAGATAAACGGGATCATTACCACGATAATGAACGCCAGCAGCGGCAATAAACCAAACAAGGCAAATACCTGAAACGATTTTTGCTTTGTTTTCTTCTCACGCATTTTCAATAGCCATCCCCGATCATTTTGATTTTCTGCTCCTACTCCATCGACTGAAGGTTAAAACTCCATTCGTTACCAAAAGCAGCCCTTTTATGAATTAAGAGGTGGATTGGAGATCCACCTCTTAAATGGCCTTTGAACTTTATTTGGAAGACATCTCCAGCCAATCTTTTTTGAAAGAATCGGCGACATCCTTCCGGGTGCTTGCCCCATCCAAGTACCGCTGCATGGTGGCTCCGAATTTGCCCGTAATACCGGCCGGGAAATAATCGCTCATCCGTTCCAGCGTTTTCCCTTTTTTCATGTAGGAAACGATTTCCTGAGCCAGCGGATTGGTGGGCTGAACGCTGAAACCTTTGTAAACCGGCGTGAAGACCAAAGTGTTGATATAAGCATGCTGACCCTTGGAGTTTGTCAGCAACCAATTGAAAAAGTCAACTGCGGCGGCTTGTTGGCTCTTGCTGGACTGTGCGCCGTCAATTGCGAAGAAAGAATGAGTAAGGGTGATTTCGCTATTGCCGTAATCGCCCGGATTATCGCTGATCGGATAGGGCATAATCCCTACTTTGGCATTGGGGTTCATTGCCGCGATATTGGGATATACATAATTACCGATTACCCAAAAGGCCACTTTGTCCTTGGCCATGGCAAGTTGATCATCTTCATAAGTGTTTCCCAACGGAGAGCCTTTGTGGATGTTATAACTCATCAGCAGATCAAAAGTATCCATCCAACCGTTAAAGGCCTTATTGTTCATAAAATCGAACTTGCCCTTCCCACACTGGGCGAGGATTCTCTGCCGTTCCTGGTAATCCTGGCTCATACCGGCGTATAAAATGGATGTCATATGAGAGCCAAGGAGCCAGTCCATATTGGAAAGCTGTACCGGCGCGTATTTGGTTTTCGAGATCTTTTGGAGCAGCTCCTTCAGATCTTTTCGGGATTTGATGGCAGAAGGGTCAAACTTTTGTCCCGTAGCCGCCTCAATGACCGTTTTGTTATACATAATTCCGATGTCTTCGGCAGTGGTCGGCACGGCGTAAATCTTACCATTTATCGTTGTTCTCCGGACAGACCAGTCATAAGCGGCTTTGGCAAACTTGGTATGGCTTATATCAAGAAATTTGTCTTTAAAAGCCGAAAATTCAGGGCCGCCCACCATTGTAATGGTCGGGGCATTACCGGAAGCATACAGCGAGGTGAGTTTTTCATAAATCGTTTGCCCGGAAAGGGGAATCGTTGAAATCGTCACATTCGGATGGGCAGCGGTATAAGCGTCAAAGGTCTTGCGAAACCCCGTAACAATCTCGGGTTTTGTGACCAAAAAGCTGATTTCTACTTTTTGCGGGGCGGAATTTGCAACCGCGGACATTACTAAAAAAGCTGAAAACACGATAAAAACGATGAATTTTTTCATATCCATAGAATACCCTCCCTCTATTATTTTTCATTGCCTGGCAACATCTTGCCTGTTACGAATCTCCCGGCGGCGCCGGCCGGATCGCTTTCACTATCGTCATTCATGGTATCACTATAACAAATTCCGATTTTAAATAGCCACGTTTTATTGCTGGAAATGTTGCAAATATTGCCCTTTTCTCCCCGGCTAATGGGTATCGGCCTCTCCCAGGCCGCCTATCTTACTTCCGAAGTTATTGCTTTTCAAGGCTTTACAGTATTCGCGCGGCGTCATTTTATACACCGAACGGAACGCTTTTAAAAAATTGGAATAATCTTCAAAGCCGCAGAGTTTATAGACATCGGAAACTGCAGCGTTTTGCAACAATAATTCGCGGGCCTTCATTAACCGTTTTTTTCTACAGTAATCCAGAATCGTCAGCCCGGTATGTCTTTTAAACTTTCGCGACAGATAAAATTTGCTTAAAAAAAATTGCCGGGATATTTGTTCCAACGACAGCGGTTCGGTATAATGATGGTCAATATATTCCATAACCTTTTGGGCCAACGTATCGTTGCGGTTGTTATTTTCTTGCGCCCCATATTCCTGGGCGCTGTAACGGTTCAATAAAATCAAGATCTCGTGTAAATAAGCGTTTACCAAATAACTGCTACCCTGCTCCGGATGGATGTATTCCCGGTGCAACTTTTGCAAGGAGGCCGACATATCCTGCCACAATCTTTCCGGAAGCCGGATAACGTCCTTTTTACCGGGAGATTCAAAAAGACTGATGAAGTCTAGCCCCGGAAGTCCTAAGCCGGAAACACTGTCCCTGGTCATCCAGATTACATAACGCACATAGATTTGAGTCATATCTTCCAGGATGGCCCGGTGCAGTTGCTGTTGATTGATTAAAACGATATCCCCGCTTTGCAGGTTATAAATTTTATTATTTATGAAATAACTTGCTTTTCCCTGAACATGAAAATATAGCTCGTAAAAGTCATGGTAATGTAATGGGTGATCGATCCGGGGGATATTGTTTTTATAATAAATCTCGTATTGGGGGGAGTTCATCGTATCTTTCGGCACAATGGTGTTCATGGTAACCTCCCTTTTTTTGTGGAGTAGCCCATTGGATAACTGCTCGCCTGTGGTTTTCGGTATAAGTTATAGCGATGTTCGACACGGTATTCACATTTACCTTTTTACCTGCTATTTTACTTGCAGAAACCGGACATACTGTTGTCATATTATGTGCCTTATGATCAACCGGAGGTAATGGTGATGCAAATCAACAGGCTGTTTGAAATCATATATATTCTGCTTCATAAAAAGAACACAACCGCCAAAGAACTGGCCCAGCGCTTCGAAGTCTCGGTCCGGACCATCTACCGGGATATGGATACGTTGTCTGCGGCGGGAATTCCGATTTACGCCACGCAAGGCAAAGGTGGGGGCATATCCCTTCTTGATGACTATGTACTCAATAAATCGGTCTTATCGGAAAGTGAACAAAATGAAATCCTATTTGCGCTCCAAAGTTTAAATGCCGCTCAAAGTCCGGAAACCGACAGGGTGCTTTCCAAATTGAGCAGTTTCTTCCATAAAGACGCGGCCAAGTGGATCGAAGTCGACTTCAGCCCCTGGGGCAGCAGCCAGAACGGTACGGAGCAGTTTACCACTCTCAAAAATGCCATCCTCAACCACCGCATCATTGAATTTGATTATGTAAGTTCATCCGGGGCAAAGGGCGTCCGGAGGGTAGAACCGGTGAAGCTCGTCTTCAAGGTGCGTGCCTGGTATCTGCGGGGATTCTGCTTATCAAAAAACGCTTATCGTACCTTTAAAATTTCCCGCCTATCCAACCTGCGGATGACGGAGGAAATATTTGCTGCAAGAGCACAAGCAGATCCGGGGGAAGATGGAAAGGAAATTTCCTCTCAACAATGGATTCCTCTCCGACTGAAGATTTCTCCCCGCAGCGCTTATCGGGTTTACGATGAGTTCGACGCGGAAGCAATTACCGAAAATCCCGACGGTTCTCTGGGAGTCGAGGCGGTTTTACCGGAAAGCGAATGGTTGTTGAACTACCTGCTTTCCTTTGGAGCAGACCTGGAAGTTATGTCGCCTGAACCCATCCGGAGCAGCATCCAAAACCGACTGGAAGAAATTCTCTTTCAATACCAAAATAAAAAGGGATAACCTGACCCGCTGCTGTCAAGTTATCGCCGCTATAATCGAGATAGCTTTATTCTCATCGACGGCGGAATCATCCGCACCATTTAAAGGAGGCTAACCATGAACAATCCATTTCCATTACCAAAACCCGTTGAGACCCATTTCCAATCCACCAACGCCGGCGATCCTGCGGCATTCCTTGCGGCTTTCTCCGATAACGCCGTAGTGGCCGACGCCGGCAAAGAATATCACGGGAAAGCCGCTATCAAAGAGTGGAGCGACCGCACCTTTTTTCGGGATCATCTGCGCCTGGAGATTACCCATGCCGCCCGGGATGCCGGGGAATTTGTGGTTACTGCCAAAGCGGACGGTGACTATGACAAAACCGGCTTACCCGAACCGCTCTACCTTGATTTCCATTTTACAGTGGAAGAAGAAAAGGTGACATTATTGCGCATTGTTCTTTCCTCCAATCCCAGGGCCATCCCATTACCGCAGCCGGTGGCCGCGTTTTATCACGCCTCCGATGTTTATGACGCCGCCCTTCTCGCCCATTGCTTTTCCGAAGACGCCGTCTTGTATGATGAGGGAATAAGATATTCCGGGCCCACCGCTATCAGCGGACACATCTTGGAGGCAAACCGGGACGCCAAGGTAATGATGGACATTACCCACTATACGGAGCAATCCGGCCAGGCGGTTGTCACCGTTACCATTTCGGGTGACTTCGAGGGCAGCCCGGTTCCGTTGGATTTTCATTTTACTCTGGAAAAAGAAAAAATCAAAGCCTTGACGATCACATTGGCAGGTGAACGCGCATCATGACCACCAACCATTTCATCCGGGTAAACGAGGATCAATGCACCCGGTGCGGGCTTTGCGTGAAAGTTTGCCGGGGGACTCTTGCCATGGGAGAAACCGGTCCGGTGGTTGCCCATGATTTTTGTATCGCCTGCGGACATTGTACGGCCATCTGTCCTTCCGGCGCGTTGGATCACGCCCGGGCGCCTCTTTCAAACCAAATTTTACTTGAGAAATCACCGCTGCCGGATGCCGGCGCCGTGGCCCGGTTTCTGCGCTCGCGGCGGTCGGTCCGTTCATTTCAAAAAAAAAGTGTGCCACGTGAAACCATCCGGGAACTGCTTGACATCGCCCGGTTCGCGCCGACGGCCTGTAATTCTCAGGGTGTTTCTTACCACGTTATCGATGATCCGGATACCTTACGGGAAATCGCCGCCGTGATCGCCGATTGGGCCGAAGAAGATTTAAAGAAGGGCGCCTTGGGGAGATCTCCCTGGTCTTCCAATACCGCCAACACCATCAGCCGCTACCGGGAAAATGGCGAGGATACTGTCTTAAGGGATGCTCCCTGCTTAATCATTGCCGTTGCGGAAAAAAGCCGGTTGCTCCTTGGCCGGGACAATACCCATTTTGCCCTCACCTATGCCCAGCTTTACGCATCCGCGTTAGGTCTCGGCACCTGTTGGTCCGGGTTGTTCGAATATTGCGCCGCGGCAGAATATGAACCCCTGATCCGGCTGATAAAGATCCCTGTGAACAAAGCCATTACCGGCGCTTTGATTGCGGGATATCCTCTTTACAACTTCAAACGATTGGTTGATCGGGACCCGCTGGAGATAACCTGGCAGTGATGGAGATTGCCGTCGTCTCCCCTATCGGAGCCTTCATCATGAACTTGTCGAGCAAGGGCCGGGCATAATTTTTTCGCCCGGCGCTTTTTATGAGTATCCCGCCCCTTCTTCCCTTTGGCGCTTCAATCCCCTATGCCTTGGAGAGGCGCCGCAGCGGAGTCCTGGCCCAACTTATTTCTTTCAATAATTCTTCCCTTTCACCAAAAGGTTAATTTTATCAAGGCGTTTGGTATATCCATCATAATCACTCAATAAGATACCCATATAAAGCATGTCCACAATGGCTAACTGGGAGATCCGCGAAACCATCGTTTCACTATAGAATACAGTCTCGACATCACCGGTGTATAATGTGATATCTGCAAACCCGGAAATCGCCGCCGCTTTAAAATTGGTTAAGGCGATGGTTTTCGCTCCGGCTTCCTTGGCTATCCTTAAAACATTGACAGTATCCATGGTGCTGCCGGAATGGGAGATGGCGATGGCCAGATCTTTTGGTGTCAAATGGCTGGCGCAAATTTGTTGGAGATGGTTGTCTGAATAGGCCCTGCAATGGAGTCCGATACGCAAAAGTTTATTCGTCATATCACTGGCGATACTTCCGGAATTTCCGACACCATAGACATCGATAATGTCGGCCTCCTGAATCATTTGAACCGCCATTTTATAGTGATCCAGATCCATGATTTTCAAAGTATCTTCTAAAGCCTTCAGCGTCATTCCAATCATTTTGGCAGGTATATCTTCAATTTTTTCATTTTCATCGATATGCAGTTCCACCAGCAACTCCCGGCCGGATGAATGAGTTCCGGATTCTCTGCCCCATTCTTTGACTAATTCCATTTTAAATTCGCTGTAACTATCCCAGCCGATATTTTTCACAAAGCGTACAATGGTGGGTTGACTGACTCCTACTTCCTTGGAGAGTTGCGCCAATGTCATTGTGGAAACGGCATGTCCATTGCGCAAAATGTAGTCGGCGGCTTTCTTTTCCGAGGCCCGAAGCGAGTTATACATATTTTTTATTTTATATTCATAGGACTCATTGTGATTCAAGTTCCATTACTCCCTTTATTTTGCTTTCTTAAACTATATTCTACAATAAAACAGTAAAACTACAAGCTTTATCTCCTGATTTAACCCGAGGGCGCGGGCAATTTACTACAAAAATATATTTACTTTTGTAGTAAAACTACATTATAATATGGAAAAGGAGAACACTTATCGATGTTCAGGTTCCGGTAGTTTTTCTTTGGGATTTGAACTTTCAATAGGAAATAAGTGTTAATCAAGAATGATGAAACCAACCAAAAAAGCCGCCGCTATGTCCCTGGAAGAATTAGGCGCCTACATTGACCAATCGGTGTTGAAACCCGAATTTACCCAGGCTGAAATCGAAAGATACATCAAGGAAGGCGTCGACTATCACTGTAAAACAGTTTGTATCAATCCCGCTTCGATCGGCCTTGCGAAAAAGTTAACCGCAGGAACGCCAACCGGAATCTGTGTTGTCTGCGATTTCCCTTTTGGAACTTCAACCACCGCCTCCAAAGTTATCCAAGCAGAAGAATGTTGCAAACAAGGTATTGATGAGCTGGACGTGGTCGCCAATTACGGCTGGATCCGCAGCGGGTTATGGAATGAAGTTGAAGCCGATATCCAAGGGGTCGCCGATGTCTGTCATCCCTACGGCATCCTTGTGAAAGTGATTTTAGAAACCGATGCTTTAACCGTCGAGGAAGTTAAGGAGGCTACCGAAGTTGCCATCGCAGCCGAAGCCGATTTTATCAAGACATCGACCGGTTTCTTTACCGGCTGTGAAGGTAAAGGGGCTACTCCTGAAATTATTCAGGTTATGCTGGAGACTGCCAAAGGCCGTTGTAAAGTGAAAGGTTCCGGCGGGATCAGAACCAGGGAACATTTCCTGCAATTAATCGATATGGGGATTGACCGGATGGGGATTGGTTATAAGTCAACCCCCGTTGTTCTGGGATTGCCGCCTGAAAAATAAAGGCAATCTCAGGTGGGGCCCTATCTGGACAAAGAGTTACCATACCTCCTGTGCGGCTGCTTTCGTCCGGAGATTTTAAAAAAGTTAACGGATACAAAATTTACCTGATTCACAGGATTTACAGGATTAAGACCTGGTAAAATGGGCTGCAAAAACAGATAATTCATAGGGTTTTAAAAAAATTCTGTAAATCCATAAAATCATGTTAATCCTGTTTAAGTTCTTTTCTCTTGGGTTTGCGTTCATCGTCTATCATTCAAAAATTTATTTCATCTTATATAGATGGAAATTTACCGATGGTCCGGCAAATGGTGCAATAGAACTCACCGTTGGAAATAAAAATCGATCCTGGATGACGGTAAAAATAATTGGATAATTGAAAAAAACAATTGCTGAAATGATTCCGACAATTGGATGATGGGTAAAACTAATTGGATGATCGGAAAAAACAATTGCCGAAATGATCCCGACGATTGGATGATGGGTAAAAACAATTAGATTATCAAAAAAACAATTGTAAAAATGATCCGGACGACCGAAGAATGAAATTCGATATACTTTTAAAACTGTCCGGGTATGTATACCCGGCTGTCGGTAAGATATATGCAACGGTTGTGTAATTTTCACACCGGTTTCTATATATGTTGAATTAAATTTTTTAGAAAAAGTTGGCCAAAAAAAAGTCAGCCCCTCCCCGCGGCGAACTGGCTCAAACCCGACCTCAGCTAAGCTTTGCTCAAAATATTTGGATAAGCTTATTTTATAGTAACTAAATAATATTGACATTATTTTTTAGTTGCTATAAAATACTTTTGGTGATATCAATGAAAAACATGGCAATTTTAGAAAAAATAATCCGGCTTATCAATAAAATCAATCAAAATAACAAAGGACCCAGCGACTATGGAACCGGGCATATGCTCTATCCTTCAGAAATCCACATGATCGAGGCCATCAGCAATCATGAAAATGTAAATGCCAGTGAACTAGCAGGCATCATGGGGATTACAAACGGGGCTGTTACCCAGGTAACCAATAAGCTGAGCAAAAAAAGACTTATTGAGCCATACCGGATGAAAGACAATAAAAAGGAAGTATATTACCGTTTAACTGACCAGGGCAAAGTCGCCAACACAGGCCATAACAAATACCACGAAGCAATATATCAAAACATGGCCGAGTATTTTGATGAACTAAATCCGGATCATATTCAAGTTATCAATACCTTTCTCGATAAATTAATCGACAATTGGCCCCATGATTGATGGGGCTTTATATAGATATTATATTTTAGTAACTAAAAAATATTAAGGAGTGGTTCGAGATGTCACCAAAAGTAGTATTGATTACTGGATGTTCCACAGGAATTGGCAAGGATTTAACCGAGCGCTTAAGCGCAAGTAAGTATACGGTAGTCGCTACGGCAAGGACCTTAGAATCTCTTAATAATCTACCTGCGGCTTTAAAACTCCCCTTGGATGTCACCGATAATCAGTCAATATCAACCGCAGTCAATGAAGTCATCGAACGCTTCGGCAGGATTGATGTTCTAATTAACAATGCCGGGTATGCCGTCCGGAGTACAGTGGAAGAAGTGCCGGAAAGCCAGATTCAACAAATGTTCGATGTGAATGTTTTCGGCGTTATCAGAATGGTCCGCGCAGTTGTACCCTTTATGCGAAAAACAGGATTAGGCCAAATTATTAATATCAGTTCCATGGCAGGCAAAATGGTCATTCCGGTTAGCGGTCCGTATTGTGCTTCGAAATTCGCAGTAGAGGCATTGAGTGATGCATTGCGCCTGGAATTAGCCGCTTTTGGAATTTCAGTGGTTATTGTCGAACCTGGAAATATCCGCACCAACTTTATGAAAACAGTGCAAACCAACTCTGAAAAGATTATTGCCAATCCTTATTCGCCTTATCGCAATTTATATCAAAATTACCACTTATTTAACGACAAATCGCGTCTGAAGGAACCCGGTCCGGAGGCGGTATCCGCAATCATTCAAAAAGCGCTGGTAGCATCCAACCCCAAAGCGCGCTATCAGGCGGCTGTCCCTGTCATGAACCGCCTTCTGTCATGTTTGAACGATCGGGTCAAGGATCGTGTTGTTAAGTCGGCATTTAAAATAAAGTCACTCGGTTAGAGGATTTAAAATCCCTGGTAATTTCCTTGATGATCAGGCATCCTGTTTTATTTAACCTACAATATGAGTCGGAGGTAATCCAATTGAAAAAAGAATTCGATTTTAAAAAAATCACCACACCCACTTTATTATATCTTCTCAAAAACGAGATACCCTTCCCGAAAATATTTTTATTACAATGCAAATTATCCCTGGGGAAATTTCAAAGCGCCATTGATCCAAAATTTCCGGCCGACCTCGTTACGTTTATTACTCTTCCGCTATGGGTCTATATTAATTTAAAAAAACAATTGGGTGAGCAAAAAGCCTTTGAAATCATGCGCATCGCATTACTTACAGGCGGAGTAGCCAAACAGAATATTCTTTTTGATCCGATAAATAAGCCCAGGAACTTTGAAAATTTCATTGAACAGGAATTGCAGATTAATAAAACCGGATCAACGAAATGGAATACTCTGGAGATTATTGCCCGGAGCCAGGATAAATTCGAGATTATCATCACCAAGTGTATGTATCATGAATTGACAACCTCTCTCGGGATTCCGGAAGCAACTCAATTGATTTGCCAAGTTGATAATGGGGTTTTTAATTCTTATTTGCCTGAAGAGATTGTGTTTCATCGCAATGGCTTAAAACGGCGTATTGCAGATGGGTGCAGCGAATGTCATTTTGTTTGGGAATACCGGAGAAGGCAGGCCTAATATCCGTATCGATGTTTTGCGCTAAAGGAACCGGAAAAGTGACTATTGTCCCATTGATCATCGGTTATCCGGTTGGAAGCTTGCTATATGTTTTTCATGATCCGAAAATTACTTATTTTCAGCCTTTCACGTGCCCCGGCATTGCCGGGGCGGGGGACTATCTTGAGTATATCAAAAAACCTCTTTTTTTCATGTTGCGCAGTGGCTATGTGGGGGGGTTTGAATATTGGGAATATCGATGACGGGATAAAAGTAGCATATTTCCAGTCTGAAAAAACCTTTAAAGAGATTGAAATCCTCAACCCCTCTGATGATAACCGGAATCACGTTTATCTGGAAGATTTTGCTGTCAACAAGGTCTTTTCCCGGTCTTGATTGATTCGCATGGGTGCATTTTCAATCTTATGTTTGGCCCACTCCGGAGCCTTTGAAGCGGCCTTATCCACAGCATCCCAAATTGCGCGCCCTTCAACCGTCGAATCATTTCGAAGTATCCCTGCCATCCTCTATTCCTCCTTTTGTTCTATTTTTCCAATACGGTTGGCAGCAACTGCCGCTATCGATTCAAGATCAATATAAGTAAGCGGTGACGATTTAATACGTAAACCAAGAGGAGCTGTATTTACTATTCCAGATTTATTTTTTCTTTTCAACCGTCTGCCATCAGGCGCAAGCATAGAAAAAAGAGTCCAATACATTCTGGGTCCCACACCGACAAACGGTTCAAATTTAGTCTTTTTATTTATACCATCGACTTCATCCGAAAAAACAATTGAATCGTCATGTAAATCTTTTGCCATACTTTTAGGATAAGGTTCAATATATATTACTCTTTTTATACCAGCATTTACAATGTGTTTTGCACAATTACGACACGGAAAAGTTGTTGTGTATAAATCACATTCGAGAACAGGGACTCCTATTCTGCCAGCAGAAATAATGGCTTCCATTTCAGCATGAACAGCTCTTCCAAATTCAGTTAAATTCATTAATCGAGTAGAATTCAACTTACTCATTAGTTCTTCGATAAGATTATTTCGATCCCCTTCATTTAATTTTATAAAATCTTTGTTTGTAATTTCTAGAAATTCATTGAGTATCTCTTTTTTCATTCGTGTATTTGAATCATAACCCTTTTTTAAATCACGATTATCATTTTGATTATCTACCCAATACTGCCCCCCTCCAGGGGCAGGAACTTCATTACACCCGAGAGAAACTACTTCGTGACTTTTTCCTAAAATAGCAGCACCAACTTGACGGGATAAATCCGCTGACCGAAGAGACGCCGTATAAGCTAAATGCATTCCATATTCGTCAACCGTTGGTGTAATTATCTCTTCAGCAAATAATAATTTTAAATAACGCTGAATCTCTAATACTACAATATTATTTCATCTTCATCAAATCCATTTAATTCTACAAATACATCGGCTAAATAAAAGGCATCTCTAAGATGTTGTCCATAGGGGTTGTTTTCATCTTCATCTCGTTTTATTAATTGATTTGCTTCTTCCGGAGACATCCCATGATTTATTATTAAATTTTGTTTTCGAACTGATATCGGACAATAAATCCCAACTAAATGAAACATGGGTCCGTAAATTTTTCTTAACCAATATACTTCGTCAGGATGTTTTAATTGGCAAAGAACATGTGCTGTTCCGGACAGAAATCGTGGCTCTTCTTCTGGCCTCATATTATTTATATAGGCTGCTGCAATCAATGCAAGCGCTTCTCCTCCACCAGAAACCTGTCTTAATTCATTACCAAGATCCATAAGGCGGTTAATTCTTTCAAATTCGTTCGTATTAGACGATGGCAACGGAGATTTAAGATGATATCCTTGGCTCAAAAAATCACTCAATTTAATTTCTCCACAAGAATATCCTCTATTGGATAATTCATCTTTAATAATTCTACAAACATTCCGTAAAGGTGTTCCAACTGCAGCAACAAGCCCGAAAATTAATTCCGGTTTATCATCTTCTATAGTACTTAATTCTATAATTGGCATAATATCTCCAATGATGGTTGAATTTTCCTATCTTATTAAATTGTTGTTTCTATTTAAAAATATAAAATCCTTCCATTATTGGGGATATTATTAGCTGATATTGAATAATTAAATCGTCTAAAAACCCTTCATCAATCAACAACCACCGGCAAACTGCCGCTGGTCGAATCATTCCTGATCTTTCTTCCCCTCCGTATTTAAAAACACCCGTCCAAACTGCAACAACGCTTGCCTCAGCCGTTCATCCCCCTGATTCCAAATTTGGGCCATCTGCTGTAAAAACAGCAGTAACTGTTCATCTATTTTTTCTTCGCTAATATCGTCCATTTTGATAAACGACTGCAGTTTTTGATAGCGCGGATCTTTTAGAATATTGATAATGCCCGCGCTAAATCTTTCATTGCCCAGAATTTCAATTCCTTTGTCGATGTACTCCTCGGGGGGAATAAACATATCCCCTTCACCGGTCATGATCCAATGGGGATTGGCTAGAAAATTTATCTTCAGGGCATTGAGAAAATTTTCCGAGGGTCCGCTTCCTTGATCTCCTTCAAGTCTGGATATGGTAGACGGACTTGAATTAATGATCTCAATGAATTGAAGCCGTTCGAGCCTAAAATGTTCACGAAGGAAACGAATTCGTTTTCCTGTTGTATTTAATTCCATGGCGAAATTTCTCCTTGACATTTTTTCTCTGTGGGATTATGATTAAACTGTAATTAAACACAATTCATAAAAATTCAGATAAAAGTACACAAAGACCATTGGCCCAAAATTACCTGTTTGAGCCTTGATCGGGTATTGCTTAAAATCTCAATTATTTCCATTATATCATATAAAATTTACCCTTAACACTTTTATCACTTTTCGTTAAAAGGATTGCCATGCGAAAAATCAATCCCAAAACCATTGAATTATTGGAGAAAAAAATAGCCGCCGGCCGCCGCGAGCTCCAGGAAGCTTATGACGCCCGCGGGTGTACCGACGCTGTCGTCTTGGCTTGTAGTGTGAAACTGGATAAACTCATTGTAAGGCATCTAAAGATGAAAATGATTTCTGAGGTTTCGAAGGGTCGGTAGGGTAAATTACTTATAATCATGAACCAAACATAAATTCTTTGGAGTTTTAGGGCCTTTATCACTCCAAAGGAAAAGAGCCACGGGGTTTCCCGTGGCTTAATTTATTAATCTTATTTGGCTCAAATAGTGTTGGAACCTATATTAAAATTATTAATTCAATTTTTAAGTAATGAAAAAGCCCTTTTGTACTTTGATTCGTTGCAAGGAATTAATTCATCAATAGCTTCTTCGAGAAAATCAGTCAGGACTTTCAAGTTTATTCGATGAATAAAATCAGATTTTAACTCGATTTCAATTTGATATTCTTTTGCCCTCTTGCCATCTAAAATATATGTCACATCGTCAAATACGATTTCATACTTGGCTGTTTCTTCATTCTTTTCATTCATTTCTCTAATCAAAAGACATTTTCGGTTGTTCTCGATAGTTAGAGTTTGCTTTATTTCATCCCATTTATCTCTTAACTCTGGAACATAATTCAAAATATAATCTTTATTTAATTCTGGTCTATCGACTTTTTTCTCAAATTCGAATCTTTGACTTTGTCCGTGCTCATTTGTACTTTCTTTAATAGTAAGACTTTTTTTTGCGGGAGACTTAACCGTTAAAGTATATTTTCCGTCAATCATCCTTATACGAAGGGTCCTGTTCGAATTTAGTAAAAATGAATCTATGGTGTCATAATAATTATCAACTTGTCTAATCTCGTCGTTGATTTGCTTACATTTATATCTAGGATTATTGTCCAAAACTTTAATAACATTTTCAAATATCTCCTTACTTTTACTACAATACTTTTTTTCAATTTCAATATGACTTCGATTGTTATTTAGCTTAATTAAGTCTTTTACTTCCTCAATTATTCCATCATTTGAAAACTTTTCTTTAAGTAGCTGAAAATTAATAAAAGCCATATTTTTTTCTTCCTTCAATTTATCTGTAATTAATTTTGAAGTCTCTGTAATATCACAAAAAGTTCCATCATTTTTTAACACCAAGATATTCTTTTTCTTTATTTTATATGCTTCGTTTTCAGGCCTATAAAATAGCAAAAAATACTCATCTTCAGAATTTGCATCTATAAAGTTGTGTGTTCTAAATATAGAATCTAGATCATTCTTAAATTCTATAAAATCATTTTCACTATTGTTTAAAATTGATATTTGTTTATATTTCTTACGGTCCAAAAATGAAGAACATAATATTGAAAGAATTTTATCCTCAAAATCCTTCCAGTTTGAAAACGCGGATAGTAAGGTTGAATCATCCAATAATAAATATTCATTCAAAGTTAATTGTTTTCCTTTATATAAAGACACCAAACTTTTAGGAATGCTATAATCTTTAAGTTTTCCTTCTTTATAGAGAACAAAGGCTCTTAACAAAATTTTTTGAATGACCAATTCCATTTGGCACTTAAAGGGATGGAAATAGACACTATTATGCATTTGGTATCTAGCCGTTATATAATCTTCAACACTTGTAAGATATTTTTCCTTTATGCAGATGCAGAATTTATTATCATACACATCTATTGTAAGCGAAGCTATCAAGCGTGAAATATCATAATGCCCATATAGAACACCTGTAAAATGGGCATCTCTTAAAAGATAATCCATCCTATCTGTGTCTAACTGGCTACTAATTAGTGATGTTAAAACAAAAAATAAATCCACCTTATTATTCTTTAATACAGCTTTCATAGCTCTTAATTCTGGTTTAATCAGATTTGCTAAATCTTCAGGAAAATCTTTATCAAAATTCTCTATTAAAATTTTATTAATATTGGTTCCCGGGGATGTAATTATTTCAATAGTCCAATCTTCATGACTTCTTTTCGGTAAGCCCTGTGGAATTGCATTTTCAAAAACATGGGAAAAAGGACCATGACCAATATCATGCAGCAAAGCGACAGCAAGAGCTAATTTAACTTCCCTCTCTTCCAATTCGACATTAATAGATCGAAATATAGGCCTAAAATGGTCAATTATTAATTTCATAACTTGATACGTTCCAATCGAGTGTGAAAATCTAGTGTGATCAGCAGTTGGATATACCATAAATGCTGGACCAAGTTGACGTATTCTTCTAAGTCTTTGAAATTCGGGTGTATCAATAAGCTTTACAAATTGATTTTGAACTAAAATATCCCCATGAACAGCATCTCTAATTACCTTTTCCTTTAAAAGTTCTGAGCTCATTTTTCTACTCCTTTAAAAGAAATAGTAAGATTACCAATTACTATAATTACATTCTGACTACTTTACCTATATACAAAAGACCCAGAATATACTTTTTAGATATTACTGTTTTACCAACTTCCATAAAAATTATACTTAAAAGATACCGCCAATTCACAAATATTACAAGGTATTTTTTTAATGATATTGAATTAATTAACAAATATGGTTAGAAGGTGATACTCGTGGAAGATCAAAAAACAATACTAATTTCAGATGCTATCCATGGTTCTATCCAAATAAGTTACCTTGAAAAACAAATCATTTCTACCCAAGCGTTCAATCGATTACATAATATCATGCAAAATTCAACTGTTTTTCTGACTTATCCTTCTAATCAAACCAAGCGATTTTCACATTCTTTAGGTTCAATGCACCTAGGCAGTCAAATGTTTTATCACTGTATAGTTAATGCTAATCCAACAATTAAAGATGAACTATTAGAAGCCGTTAAAATATCAGTTAAATACATTCTAACAGAGCAAGAATCACAGACTGCCTTAAATAGATGTTTAGGTGATTTTGCAAAAGTCGTTGATAAGCTTGATTTTAAGGAAATTATCGAAGAACCCCTATATAAATCAAATACCCCCAGTATTATTGGTGAGACACAGATTTTTCTTTACCAAATTTTATTTCAATCGATCCGATGTGCTGCTTTATTACATGATATAGGTCATCCTCCTTTTAGCCATATTACAGAATACGCATTGCAGAAACTATCAAAAACAATAAGCCTTAAAAAAGAACTATTAACCGATAGACAAAAATTCTTCCTTGAATCAATAGATTATTCAGGTAACGATCAACTTCATGAAAGAATTGGATCAAAAATTGCAAGCCGTTTACTTTATTCCATCATCCCTAATATAATCCCACAGACAGAAGAAGAAGCATATCAAATCATCTTTTATTGGTTTATTTACCGTTTTACAAAAGCAATACTCTCAGAAGAAACAAACTTCTTTAGTGATATTCACCGCTTAATTTCTAGCGCGATAGATTGTGATCGTTTAGATTATGTCACTCGAGATCTGCTTAATTCTGGTTTCACTTCAGGAAAAATTGAATATGATAGACTTATCAACTCGATGAAACTTATAAAAAATAATGGTCGATTTGGGTTTTGTGTCAGCATCCGATCATTAAGTACGGTTGACGATTTTTTCAGACGCAGATTACAACTCTATAGATATATAATCCTACATCATAGAGTAGTTAAAACCGATTATTTATTAGAGCAAATTATTGTTCAATTGTCTCTCGATTACTTAAATGATCAAACTAAAGAAAGTGATGATGACCAAGTTTTACCTTCTAATATTTCAGGCCTTTGGAAAGCCATACGCAATGTATACTCTTATACTTCATATTTTAACGCGCTTATACAATGGGATGATGCCTGGTTATTAACTGTTTTAAAACAACAATTTTTTGCCAAATATATAAATATGGATGACAAGGTGAAATACCAGCTTGAAGAAATTCTCTCGAATCGCAAGAATTATACCTCCATTATTAAACGATCTGATGACTTCCTTGAAATAGATAACGTTGTGGTCAAAAATTTTCCCCTGGGTTTGGAAGGAATAATAAAAGTTGTAGACGAAGAATTTAAAGGAAACTTAGAAAAACTACTAAAGCAAACCGACAATTTATCAAACGGTCTTTATCTAAATAGAATTAATAAAGAGATTTTTCAATTGCTTCAAAAAGAAGACCTATTTAAAGAATGCATAAGTCACACTATCACTGAGTATGTAAAAACCTATCAGGCAATAGATTGTATGGTCATCTTTAAAAAATTAAAAACCGGCTTAGAAGAACCACCATTTCTTTATAAAGATAATGATTTAATTTCTATTGACAATGTTTCTGGACTAAGCCAAAATTTAGATATTCTTAGCATGACTTTTCCAACGTTCTTTATATATATTAAAGAAGATCCGAAAATAAAAATTAATAAAATCCAGTTTTTACAAAGCCTGGGAGAGTTGATTTCTACAGAATTAATTAATGAGTTAAATAAATTATTTTTAAAATAGAATAATGATTAACGGAGGTTAATAATGGCAACTGTCATGGATTCCCCTGACTACAAACTTGCAAGAATTATACTTGCCCAAAAGAAACCATTTACTTTATCGGAAATTTCCTACAAACTACAGCAAGAAGCAATCCCAATGGATGAAAGAGAACTTAAAAAGACTTTAATAAAATTCAGGGATAATCGGATCATTGTGCAAAACGAGCTGAACGACTCTTTCTATCTTAAAAAATAATAGTTTATACTTTTTTATTTTTTTATATCATGATTTCTAAACTGCAAATTCATTGGACTTTAATGATTATATTATACATCCCACGCTGAATAAAATCTTCTATTCATTTTGATTTCCTGATATATAAAAAAATGGGGTTCAAATTTCCCCACTTTTTTAACCATTTTTTTTGCGTTTTACAATTTATCTTTTCCCTAGAACTTCATTAACTTACTTTGATTTGGAAAAATGAAGTTGTACAATGACAAAAATAGATTTGTCTCAACATGGACATAACATGTTGATCTTTACCCATTTTGTTCATCTTTTTCCAATTAAATTCTGATAACATCCTTTACTATATGACTTCAATTTTTGATTGGTTTCAGAATCAAGCCTCTTTAATTCCCAATATAACCAAATTCCGGTAATAACAAATGAGCCGAAATCGGCAACAGGGCCTGCCATAAGGACTCCTATTTCAATCCTTTTATTCGAATCGACATAGATCAATCTCTACCCAATACATAATCCAACTTAGCCAACGCCGTCAAATAATTGGCAATTTCCTGATAATAATCGTCCATCGCTTCATCCAAAGAAAGCTGGGAGTCTTTTACATCCAAGGTAGTCGCCATACCGGCCTCAAATTTGATTTGCGTCATCCGTAAAGATTCTTGATCCAATGCCACATTGTCCTGATTCACCCCGACTGAGGCATAATATTGCTCTATATTTTGAATGGCGCTTTGAATATCCTTTCTTACCGTATCCCGCTCCTGGGTATCCTTAATAGCGGCAATCTCCCCGTTAAGCTTCGCTTCTTTGATCTTTGACAAGGTCGTGGGGCCGTCAAAAAGCAAGCCGCTCAACCCCACCGACAAGGTCCACGTCTTATCATCCCACTCTTTATAATCGGAAGTATCTCCGCCATTGCTGGAGCTTCCTTCCAGAGTAAGCGACGGCAGATAACCGGCTCTGGCGATCACCCGGTTCCACTTGGCAATTTTAATATTTTGTTCGGATTGGCGGATTTCCGGCCGCTGTTTATAAGCCAGATCCAATAAAAACTGGAAATCCATCTCCGGCTGAGCGGGAATTGTCAATAGCGAATCGTCATAACTTATATCTACCGCAGCTTGTTTTCCCAGGCCGAGAGTGGTGGCTAAGTTTAATTTGGCAGTTTTTACACTGTTTTTAGCCGACAGCAAGGTGGGTTCTTTTTCCTTCCAGGCCACTTCGGCCTTTAATAGATCATATTTTGCTTTTTTCCCAACGTCATATTGCTTTTTGACTTGTTCGTAATGCTGCTTTAAATTATCAAAAGACGCCTGCGCCACTTTCAATTGTTGTTCCGCCATCCATAAGGCGTAAAAATCACTTTTGATGGTATAAGTCAACTCTTGTTTGGCCGAACGCAAGTCTTCCTTGGCGCTGTCCAAATCCAGCCAGGCCACTTTAAAGTTACCTGTCAGCTTGCCGCCATCGTACATAGTCCAGCTGAGTTTCAAAGCGGCGCTGAAAGCCTCGTCGCCGGAGTCGATCTCCTTCCACGTCCATCCGCTCGAATTTTTACTGGCCGGTACATAAGTTACCGTATCATTGCTATCCTTTTCATACCCCAACGAATACTTGAGGGTTGGAAAAAAACTTCCCGACGCCTGTTTAACCCCCTCCCAGGCCACATCCACGCTCTTATTCGCCTTTTTTATTTCTTGACTATTTTCATAACCGATTTTCAGGCAGTCGGCCAAGGTTAAAACCTTGGTCTGTGCCTCACCACTATCGGCGGCGAAAACAGTCAGCGGCAAACACAATAATGCCAATATCACGAAAGGAAACCATAATTTCTTGGTCATTTTGTAACACCTCTTCATTTCAAATCTTTGCTTGTAAATCATCAAAGCATACACCAGGTCCAATAATATGACTTAAATATTCCGATGGTCATGTTTCCCTTGGAACAGGCCGGTGAATTTCTCGCGGAACTGTTCCACATAGGTATAAATAATCGGCACCACGACCAGGGTCATAATCATGGAGAAAGTCAAACCACCGATCAGCGCCCAGCCCATACCCCGTTTATACTCTGCACCGGAAGTACCGGAAAGAGCCAAGGGCAACATTCCCAAAATCATGGTCAAAGTGGTCATTAAAATGGGGCGGATCCGTTCACGGCCCGCTTCGATCAGGGCTTCTTTGACTCCATAGCCCTCTTCCCGGGACCGGTTGGTGAAGTCAACCAACAAAATAGCGTTTTTGCAAACCAAACCGACCTGCATGATAATACCGAGAATGGAGAAAATGGCCAAAGAGTTTCCGGTCAAAGCCAAGCCCAAAACAGCCCCGATAAAGGCCAGCGGTACTGAAAACAAGACCGTAAACGGGTAGATGAATGAATTATAAAGCGCGGTCATAATAAAATAAACAAAAATCATCGCCGCAATCAAGGCCAAAAACAAACTGCCGAAAGCTGAGTTCTGATTTTTCAGCATACCGCCCGGTACCACCGAAGTTCCTAAAGGAAGCTTCAGCTTTTGGATTTCTTTGTTGATATCCTGGGCGATACTTCCGCTGGTACGTCCGACCGCCGTCGCATAAACGCTAATGGCGTAACTGCGGTCTTGGCGGTCCAATTCATTCGGTCCGGTGCCCGTACCAATGGTGGCAAATTGACTCAATTGGACCAACTGACCGGAACTGTTGACGAATTTTACGTTGCCAACGTCCCCGGTGCGTATGCGATCCGCCTGATCAAAGATGACCCGGATGGTATAATCTTCTCCATCTTGCGGCTCTTTATAATTACTACTATCATTGCCTTCATACCCATAATCGAAAACCGTCATCACGTCGTCGACGCTCAATCCCAATTGGGACATTTTATCCCTGTCGAGTTGAACCTGGACTTCCGGCTGTCCCTCTTCCGCCGATAAATGGACATCCTTTGTACCTGGAACTTTGGCAAGAACTCCTTCCAGTTGCTTAGCAGTTTGCAAAGCAGTATTCCAAGTGGTTGCCAACACGACATAATTAATATCATAATTGCTACGATTGCCACCGGTAAGTCCTACCGGTGTAGCGTGAGCATTCATACCGGGAATCTTATCCAAGCGGTTCTTAATATCCTGGGAAACCTCTGCAGTTGTTCGGGTCCGTTTATTTTTATCAATCAAAACAACTTCGATACTCAAGGAGTTGCTGCCAGTGGTTGAATTAGCGCTACCTGAGCCCACTGTCGTAAATACGTTTTGGACCTCGGGAATTTTCCATAATACTTTTTCGATTTTTTCAGCCGCCTGATCGGTTTGCGACAATTTATAGCGAGTCGGTAGATCAATGTCCAAATTAATCTGGCCTTTATCCGCCTGCGGAATAAATTCCGTACCTACAAAACCAAAAGGAATCAAGGATAATGTAGCTACAAAAATTAAGAGAACACCCAATAACACTTTCCCCCGGTGTTCAAGGGTCCAAGCTAAAATCTCCAAATAGAACCTGATAAAACTCTTAAATTTTTCTTCAAACCATAAACCGAACCGGCCCATCAGCGTCCCCTCGCTAAGTTTTTCCGCCTTGGAAAAACGGGAGGCCAGCGCCGGGGTCACTGTGAAAGATACCAGTAAGCTCACTAAGGTAGAGACACACATGACAATGGCAAATTGATGAACAATACCGCCAATCATCCCCGAAACCAAAGACAATGGCAAATAAACCACTACATCAACCATCGTAATGGATAGGGCAGTAAAACCGATTTCATTACGTCCTTCCAAGGCGGCTGTTTTCTGATCCTTGCCTTTTTCCAGGTGATGGTGGATATTTTCCAACACAACGATGGAATCATCCACCAAAATACCGATAACCAGCGACATAGCTAGCAATGAGATAATGTTCAAGGTACAACCAGTGGCCCACATACCGATAAAAGTCACTACTAATGAAGTCGGAATAGCCACCATTACGATGAAGGCATTCCGCAAACTATGAAGAAATACCAACATCACCAAAGCTACCAATACAATCGCCAGCCCCAAATCCTCTTTCACGGCATTGGCCGAGTCAACGGTATAGGTGGAACTATCCTCAATGATTTCAAACTTTAAATTGATACCGTGGTACTGCTGTTCCAAATCTTTGGTTGCCTTACGGATTAATTGACAAACCTCGACTTCATTGGCATCGGACTGTTTATAAATCTCCAGGCCGACTGAAGTCTTACCATTGACACGACTGATAGAAGTCTGATCCACAGCACCGTCGTAAACATCGGCGACATCCATCAGTTTAACATCGCCGCCCGTTGCGGAATGACTAATAATCAAATTTCTGATTTGATCCAGCGAAGTAAATTTTCCGCCTAAACGGATCACAAACTGACTGTCCTGATCTTTTATTTTGCCTGTAGGATACTCCACATTGGCGTTTTCTACCGCCGAAGCGACTTTGGAGTAAGAGATCCCATAACTCTGTAATTTCTGACTATCCACATTGACCTTAATTTCCCGTTCGACGCCCCCGGAAATCGAAATCTGGCCGACGCCCTTTTGCCGCGTCAATTGTGGCTTGATATAATTGTCGAGATAAGAATAAAAAGCTTTCGGGGCCATACTGCTGGAAACGCCGATCCGCATCACCGGCATATCGTCCGTGGAAAACCTGGATATCGAGGGGTTATTACAATTATCCGGCAAACTATTTAAAATCTGGTTAACCTTATTCTGTACATCTTGTTGGGCCACAGTCATGTCGACCCCTTGCACAAATTCAATGATAACCATCGAATAGTTTTGGACAGAAGTCGATCGGAGTGTATCCACATTATTAACACCGGAAACTGCTTCTTCAATCTTTTTCGTGACCGAAGACTCGATTTCACTGGCTGAGGCGCCGTCATATTCCGTGGTGATGGATATTACCGGGATGTCCATATCCGGCATGGTCTCATATTTTAATTGGTTATAGGCATATAACCCGATCAAACCGAATGCCAAGAAAAAGACAATCACTAGTATAGGCCGTTTGATCGAAAGTTCGGTAATGGTCATTGGAATTTCACCTTACTCTTTTTAAATTTTCGCTACGGAAACAAAATTCATATCTTCATTTTCATTGGGCGTTCGTCACATGCACCATTGCATTATCTTTTAAATAATCCTGTCCTGCGGTGACCACTTGTTCATGTTCCTTCAAGCCCTGAAGCACTTCCAGCTTCGTACCATACTTGGAACCGACTACGATATTCCGCAGCTTAGCCACTGCTCCTTCTACTACATATACCTGCGGTTCCTTCATGCTGCCTATAATTGCATCCCGCGGTACAGTTAATGCTAAACCCGGTGTGCCCAATTGAAATGTAACTTTACCAAAAATACCCGATTTTATGGAATATCCTTGCGGCGGCGTAAACTGGACCTCCACCGGAATGGCATGAGCGTCCGAGGCTTTACTGCTAATCGTTAAAATCCGGCCATTAAAATTGACTCCCGGATAAACCGTAGTCGTTATAACCACCGGATCCCCCACTTTAATTTGATACGCTTCCTCTTCCGTAACATCGACGTCGACCTTAAAAACCGAATTATCAATGACCGTCGCTACTGTGGTACCCGATGAGACCATAGCCCCTATATTGACAACCCGTTCGGTTACCAATCCCGAAATCGGCGAAGTAATGACGGCGTGGGTATAATTATATTTTGCCGTTATGTAATCGGCTTCGGCCGACTGCAAATCTTCCCGATAGGTCTCTAAGTCTGAATCGGAAACGACTTGGGTTTTATAGAGCTCCTGTTCCCGGTCGAAATCTTTTTTGGCTTTGTCATAAGCGACTTGGGTCGATAAGTATTTAGCCCGAAGTGTTTCATCATCCACTTTAACCAGTGGCGCTCCGGCTTTCACGTACGATCCCACATTCACATAGACAGCCACGATTTTCCCTGAGGTTTCCGACGCTACAGAGACCACATTATTGGCCACAATCGCGCCGACTTTGGTAACATTGGATTCTAATGCTTCCCGTTTTACTTTCGTTACATAAACCGAAGTTACATTGCTCTGGGCCGACCGGGCTTTACTGTCCACTTCTGCTTTACGAAAAAACAAGATCACAACCATTACCACAACAATGAAGATGATGGTGAACAATAACAATGTTTTCTTCATAACAATCACCTTTCTTGGTTAAAAAATAATTTAAATAAATGAATACTATTTATAAGCGTTCAAATAAATTTAAAAACAATGCCTCCTGACTTTTAGAATATCTTTGTTGATTATACATTGATAATAAATATACTTTGTGTTCATTCAGTGACCAGATCGTGTTATATAAATGAATATTTTGTTCAAATATTCAACTTCCTCCAAAAAAAATCACGGGATTTTAATGGCCCGTGATAACAGGGAAAACATACTTTCCACATCACGCATTACTTCTTCATATTCTCTCTCCAGTGCTATAGGACTGACAAATGCCCCAAAGGCGAAAAAAAACATTCGGGCAGTACAAGGTATGTCATCAACAACAAAAGTGCCTTCCTCCACCCCTTGTTTTAGGATCAATTCTATCTTCTCGGTCAAACGGTTTTCCATCTCTATACGGCGAACTTTGATGTTTTTATTAATGTGCTTTACAAAATCGTTCATCATAAATTCCTGAATTGCCTGGTTTTGACGGATTTGCCGGTTGATGTATTCGATATTGCCCACTAATAAATCATGCAGGATCTGAGAAGCCGGAACGGCCTGGTTTAAAATCTCCGCCATTTGAGACTCGGATTGTTCAAACAAATTTTTCTCGAAAGCCTCGATCAACTCATCTTTGTTACGGAACTCCAAATAAATAGTGCCGACACTGATACCGACCTCTTTGGCTACATCTTGCATGGTTGTGTTGTCGAGCCCCTTACGGCTGCACAATTTGATGAACGCATTGACAATTTCATTGCGCCGGTTTACATCCATCAAGAATCACTTCCTTTTAAATTTATGAATATTTTGTTTATATATTCATATTAGGGTCATTTTTATTTTTTGTCAAGCTTGAAGTTAAAAAGTGCTTTAATCATTTTGATAGTAAGAGAAACGGTAAAGGTGTGGATAATATTGAAATACAGCCCGTAGTGGTGGAACCTCTACTGAATATAAGTAGTCCACTTACCGCATTGGGTACACCGGTATATAGTGAAGTCCAATATGTCATCAGCCGCATCCAAGTCGAAAGTAAAAGTGCGTACAGCTTCGATAAATCCTATATTCATGACTTCGCCAATAAACTGAGTGTGTAGGCCAATTTCAGTAACCTGTATAATTTTACACTCTAAATTAATTGGAAATTCTTTTATCTAAGGGGCATCAACAATTTCACTCTTTACCGGCGTAAGACGGGTTTTAGCAAATTTATCTTCCTTTTTCCCGGATGCCATAGAACTACAGGTTTCCCCTGTTTTCTCTAATATGCAACTTGCTTCATTCCTGCCGATACCCTGGATTGTAATATCGCGGTTTGCCCTTCGACTTGTTCCCATATTCAATGGCTTCTTTGGGACAGGAACAGATACAGGCCATGCAATGGGTGCAATTTTTCTCCCATTGAGGTTTCCCATCGGCGATTTCTATATTGTTTAAGGGACACACCTTGGCGCATTTGCCGCAGCCGGTGCAGGAATCGGTTGGATAAAATCCATTGGCGCTCACATATAAAAAATAAAACAGGGGATTTAATATCATACTTTTAAGTCTGCCGCCCAGTGTAATTTTTTCCTCCGAAAGAGGCTGCCCGTTTTTGATGCATTCCGCAATGTCAATAATTTGCGGAGTGGCCTTATTGATAATTCCAGCCGCCTCCGCTTGGTCAGGTACATCAAACATCGCAATATAGTTTTCGGGCATAATGACCGTAGCAAATCCCCGAAAATCAAAACCCTTCTCAGCACAAAGTTTCTTGGTGTAATGTACGGCATTATTTGTTTCAGTACCACAAGTTAAGATAAAATATGCTTGATTGTTTCCAGAAAAGCGAACCTCCCGGATATAGTTCTCTACGATTCTCGGTATCCTCCAGGCATAGGTGGGACAGACAAATACATACGGCTCATCGGATTTGAGGATTTCTCTGCTTCCATTTTTCAGAACTTTATTAATGGAAACCATTTTATCGCCAGTTACTTTCCCTATTATCTGCGCCGTATAATAACTGTTGCCAGTGCCACTGAAATACAAAATCATGAGAACACCTCTTTTGTTTGTTTTAATGCCCATATATGCACTAATACCTTAAACAAAAATGGCACTTCCGCCCTTTTTGTTCATAATTAAAGTTGTAATATTTGCATAAGCCGTTTAAGATTTTGGGTGGTTTCTTCAAATTTGTGAATGATCAAGTTACAGTTGAGCTCATAAAAAATATACCGGTTGACTTTGGTTTTGCTGACGATTCCCAAACGATTTAATAACTCTAAATGCCTTGAAATAACCGACCGATCTTGGGTGAAGTTTTCCGCAATTTCACTGATATTTTTCTTGCCATGACTGGCAAGGAAAACAATGATTTCACTTCTTACCGGATCAAACAGCGCTTTATAAAAATCAAAATCAATACTATCTTGAATATAATTATCGGATGCCAAGGGGTTAGGTTCGCTTCCCATTTTTTCCCTCCTATTTTATTATATGTGCGCATATATGCACGTGTCAATCATTTTTTTGTTGGGTCCGATCATCACCTTAGAAAATAAAAAAGGGCTATTGTGCTTTACTCGCATGATAGCCCTTCAACTTTATTTAACAGTCACTAACTTTTTAACCCGATCAAACGGCCAAATTGATCCAGTTTACCTCTATCTCACTCCACCGTCACGCTCTTGGCCAGATTCCTCGGCTTATCCACGTCGCACCCTCTGGCTTTGGCCGCGTAATAGGCGAACAATTGCAGCGGCACCACCGACAGGATCGGGGTCAACATGGAATGGGTCACCGGGATATGGATCACGTAATCCACCGACTTAGCGATCTCGTGATCGCCGGCCACCGCCAAAGCTACCACCGTCGCCTCTCTGGCCTTTACCTCTTTAATGTTGCTAATCATTTTATCATACAGTTCCGGCTGGGTCGCCAGGGCGAAAACCGGTACCCCTTCCACAATCAACGCCAACGTGCCGTGTTTTAACTCCCCTGCGGCATACGCCTCGGCATGGATGTATGAAATTTCCTTCAACTTCAATGCTCCTTCCAAGGATACCGCGTAGTCCAGCCCCCGGCCGATGAAGAAAATATCCTCGCAACCCTTGAAGTCTTCGGCGAATTCTTTGATTTTGGTCTCGGTATTTAAGACTTTATCAATTTGTCTGGGCAAATGCACCATCGCTTCCACCATGCCGACCCGCTCGTTTTGGGAAATGGTTCCCCGGTGTTGTGCCAGGAAAATGGCTAATAAATACAACGATAACAACTGGGTGGTATAGGCTTTGGTGGAGGCGACCGCGATTTCCGGACCAGCCATGGTCAGGATCAGGTCATCGGCCTCCCGGGCCACCGAGCTGCCTACCACATTGGTGATGGCCAGCACCCGCGAGCCCAGCCGTTTGGCTTCCCGTAAACCCGCTAGTGTGTCGGCGGTTTCACCGGATTGAGAAATAATAACCGTCAGCGATTTCGGGCTAATCATCGGGTCCCGGTAGCGGAACTCCGAGGCCACTTCCACCTCCACCGGAATCCGGGCCAGCTTTTCAATGAGATATTTACCGACCATTCCGGCGTGATAGGCCGTACCGCAGGCCACGATCTGGATTTTCTCCAGATCCGCGATTTCCCGGGCTTCCAATTTAACCTCCGGCAACTGAACTCTCATTTCCACCTGGTCGACCTTGCCGGCCAAAGTATCCCGTACCGCCTTGGACTGTTCATGAATCTCCTTGATCATGAAGTCCTCGTAACCGCCCTTTTCAGCCGCGGAAATGTCCCACTCCACATGGTAAACTTCTTTGTGGCGCTCGCTACCACTGAAATCGAAAACCTGTACTTCCTCCGCGGTGATGGTCGCCATTTCCCCGTCTTCCAAAATATAAATCTCCCGGGTGTAAGGAAGCACCGCCGGAATGTCGGAAGCCACAAAATTCTCTTTTTTGCCAAGGCCGATAATCAAAGGGCTGGCCTTCCGGGCCACCACGATTTGGTCCGGGTTTTCATCGCAGATCACTACCAGGGCGAAGGAACCTTCCACTTTCGCCAGGGCGGTCCGGACGGCGGCAGCCAAATCCCCCTGGTAATACTCTTCAATTAAGTGGGGTAACACTTCGGTATCGGTTTCCGAATTGAAGATATGCCCTTTTTCCTGCAACCATTCCTTGAGGCCCATATAATTCTCAATAATGCCGTTATGGACCACCGAGATCTTTTGATTGCAGTCATAGTGCGGATGGGCATTCCGTTCCGAAGGCCGGCCGTGAGTGGCCCACCGGGTATGGCCGATTCCCAGCGTCCCCATTAATTTGATCTCGGCCAGTTTTTCCTCGATTTTATTCAGCCGCCCCACCGTCTTGCAGGAATTCAATTTTCCCTGATTATAGATGGTAACCCCCGCGGAATCATATCCCCGGTATTCCAAACGTTTCAAACCCGACAATAAAACCGGAACCGCTTCCTGTTCGCCAATATATCCAACAATACCACACATGATAAATTCCTCCTGATCATAAAATAACCGATCTTCCTAAGAATTTCACAGAAGATCGGCTCTCATAAAAATATATTTCATTAAAAATGTTTTGCCCCGCATTAAGGTTAAGGCAAACTTCCAGTATAAGTTGACGTATGACAATAATATCCCCATGGGTATTATCATAGCAACCCGGTAGATACCTGTATAGATTTTCGTTCGCCAAATTCTTACAAATCTGCGAAACACCTATACTTTTCCACAAAAATTTATACTTCGTTATCGGACAACGCGAAGAAATCCAAGCCTATATCGATTTAACGCGCATATTCCACGCGCCACGAACCCTTCCTCTCAGAAGCGGAAAAATAGTCCATAGAAAGAGCAACCGCGAACTCATAAAGTTCGAAGGCTCTACCCGCCTAAAAGAATTTTGCTCCCTAAGGCATCGCTCCCTCTCCCACACTAGATGGAGAGCAAGAGAGGGGTTTTGACCGCAATTGTCCTCATGAACCGAAGGTAAAAATACTTACACGGATCCCTTCATTAAAGAGACTCGTTTCGAACTCTTCTTTTATGGCCAATCTGCTTGTGAAAGCAGATCAATATTCAATTCACTAAAGCCTTATTGTCCCAGGCATCGCTGCCGGATTTGTCAGGCCTTTAACGATGGTGTTTCACCGGAGGTCACCCGCCGATTCATGAAATGTACGGATTACTTGCGGAAAATACATTCCATTTCCGAGATCCCTCTCCTCGTCTACCCCGAATCCAATGGTTTTCTCAACCGACCGCAAAGATTCAATTCAGGGTCCTGGCGCTAAATCATCATATTTTCGCTATGCCCTTTTTCTTCATTCTCATCCCCTTTTGAAATAGTGGTACATCCTACCCTCCTTTTGTTCAATATGAGATCATTGTAGCACAAAACCGCCGAAAAATAAATATTCGAATCGGCCGCAAATTCTTCCCAGTCTGAGATCCCGTGGAGCTGGAACCCGGATATCTGATGAACCGCCGACTTTGATGGTTCCGTAACAAAAAATTCCCGGAATGTTCAATCGGCGGATACAAAAATCCACCCGCCGATAGCCGTGAAATTATAATCCCCCGGTCACCCTTGTTCCTTCTGGATGACGCCGGCGATCTTGCCGACCCATTGTTTCAACTGGTCCTCATCAGGACCTTCAGCCATCACCCGAATCAAAGGTTCGGTCCCGGAAGCCCTGACAAACACGCGGCCCTCGCCTTTCAGAGCCTCTTCAGCCTCACTCACGGCACCCTTAATTTGGGGATTGCTATCCCAGCCCTCTTTTTTGGCTACCCGCACGTTTTCTAGGACCTGCGGGAAACGCTCCATTTGCGCGGATAATTCCGATAACTTCTTTTTGGACTGGACCACCACTGCCAGCAATTGCAAGGCGGTTAAAATTCCATCCCCGGTGGTATTTTTCTCAAGGAATATAATATGGCCCGACTGCTCTCCGCCCAAGACTAATTGATTTTCCCGGAGGGCTTCCAATACATAACGGTCGCCGTTAGCCGTAATCACCACGTCGGCCTGGTTTTTCCTGAATGCCTGGACCAGTCCTAAATTCGAATAAACCGTTACCGCTACTTTCCGGTTGCGGAGCGCGCCCCGCCTCAATAAGTCGAGACCGCAAACGGTAATGATCTGGTCCCCGTCCACCAGACGCCCCTTCTCATCCACCGCAATCACCCGGTCGGCGTCTCCGTCATGGGCGATACCGACATGAGCCCCGCTGGCGGTGACTTCTTTTTGGAGAATGCCGGGATGGGTTGAACCGCATTTTACATTAATGCGGCTGCCGTCGTTAATGGCATGAAGCGGGATAACTTCCGCGCCCAGCCTCTTTAAAACTTTCGGCGCCAGATCATACGACGCTCCGAACCCGCAGTCAACGACAACCCGCAATCCTTTTAAATCAACATCGATACTGTTGGCCAAAAATTCCTCGTACAGATGGACGCTCTCGCAAGAATCGCTAATCCGGCCGACTCCAACACCTACCGGCAATTGCAAATTTTTCAACTGATTTCTATAGATATCCTCAATCTTATCCTCAACTTCATCGGTTAACTTAAAACCCTGGTGATCGAAAAACTTGATCCCGTTATCCTCCACCGGATTATGGGAAGCTGAAATCATTACTCCCGCCTGAGGATTTAGATTACGGCATAAAAAAGCCACGCCCGGTGTGGGGATAATGCCAAGTTTGATCACATCCACGCCCACTGCGGTAATTCCCGCCGCCAGAGCAGCCTCCAACATATCCCCGGATACCCGGGTATCCTTCCCGATAATGATTTTCGGGCGTTCATCCGAATCTCCATTCCCTTTAAAATAAAGCCCTGCTGCTTGTCCAAGTCCGAAAGCCAATTCGGCAGTCAAACTTTGATTGGCCACTCCCCGGACTCCATCCGTGCCGAACAACCGCGCCATTTCAATTCCTCCTAAAATGATGTCATTGCTTACTGGTAACTCTCACGCACTTACCCAATCACTCACTCACTCACATATCCAACTTACTAACGATTGCCTCCGCCGTTTTCCAACCATCCAGAGCCGAGCTGATAATGCCCCCGGCGTAACCCGCGCCTTCTCCGACCGGGTAAATTCCCGTTATATTTTGGGCTTCCCGTGACTCATCCCGGAAAATCCTTACTGGAGCGGAAGTTCTGGTTTCAACTCCTGTTAAGACGGCCTCCGGCCAATCAAATCCCTTGATCTTCCGGCCGAAATACAAGATTCCGTCGGCGATGGCCTCACAAATATCACCCGGCAACAAATTCCACAAGTTTGCCGGAAGATAACCCGGTAAATAGCTGGGTTTTAATTGTGAAAATTCTTGGGAACCCTTGTGATGTAAAAAATCGCCTACTTTTTGAACCGGGGCGGAATAATCAGATCCTCCCAGTTGAAAGGCTTTTCGCTCCAAATTTCTTTGAAAATCAATTCCGGCCAAGACCGAGTCTTTTTCGGACAGATACCCAAAATCCTTGGGGCCGACAGTGACGATAATCGCCGCATTGGCAATGCCGCTATCCCTTGCTTGATAACTCATGCCGTTGGTGACTACCGCTTCCGTTTCCGAAGTAGCGCCCACCACCACACCGCCGGGGCACATGCAAAAGCTGTAAACCCCCCGGCCGCTGGAGGGATGCTGGTAAGTCAGATGATATTCTGCCGGACCCAACCGGGGATGCACGGCCCACTGACCGTACTGGGCTTTATTAATCAAATCCTGGGGGTGTTCGATCCGGAGACCGACCGCAAAAGGCTTCGGGAGCAAACGGAGGCCTTTTCGAACCAAAAGTTCGTAAGTGTCCCGGGAACTATTCCCAATAGCCAAAAGCATCTTGTCGGTTTCAATGATCGTTTGGTCATTGACGGTGAGGGATTGCAGACGGTTTCCGCTCAATCTAAAATCCGTCAAACAGCTCCGGAAATGAATTTCTCCTCCATAATCTATGATTCTCTCCTGTAACTTGGTTACAACTTCCCGCAGCAGATCGGTGCCGATATGAGGATACTGCCAGTAAAGTATCTCCGGAGGCCCTCCGCATTTTACCAACCATCCTAATATCTGAGGCAAAGCGGGGTCCTTCACCCGCGTCATCAATTTACCGTCGGAAAATGTCCCGGCCCCGCCTATCCCATATTGGATATTGGAATCGGGATCGAGAACCCTGTCTTTCCAGAAAAGATTTACTTTCTGGATTCGTTCATCCAGTCCATCTCCGCGTTCGATGATAATCGGCCGTAACCCGGAGGAAGAAAGTTTTAGTCCGGCAAAAAGACCGGCCGGCCCAGCCCCAACAATAACCGGTCTTGATGGGCACTGTATTTTCTTCCGGAAGACGCCGGGATGAATATCGGATTTGGGAATGGATGGCGGCGACAGTGGCTGCGCCACGGTCAAATTGGGGTGGCGCTTGAATACCGACTCCAGTTCATACTCGTTATCATCGGTTTCAAAAAGCAGGGTGTAAATGAAGAAAATCTCGTTTTTATGGCGCGCATCCAACGATTTATGTTGAATCGCCAGATTCTTAATCCTGCCGGCCGGAATTTCCAATCCTGCCGCCAGCTTGCTCTTAAGCTGATCTTCCGGAACCTCAAGACCGATCTTCAGTTGGTTGTACTTTAACCACATCGATTAAACCTCGGTTTTCTTCACAGAAACTTTTTTCTCCATGGGGACTTTGGTTTGAACCGGTTGAATCAACTCTTTCAAGCGGTATTTTAGGCGCTCGCTGCTGTAACCGGGTTCTAATGTCCCGTTACAAGCCAGGGAGATACTGCCGGTTTCTTCCGATACAATCACCACCAAAGCATCGGTTTGGGCCGATAAACTCAAGCCCGCCCGGTGCCTGCTGCCAAGTTCCTGAGGAAGGGTTAATTGATTATCCAGCGGCAAAAAACACCCCGCCGACTGAATCCGGCTTCCTTTAATCAAAATCGCCCCATCATGCAAAGGGGAGTTGGGATAAAAAATTTGTCTAATCATTATTTTGGTCAATTCCGTATCAATGTATGAGCCTGACTCCTTGACGACCATCAAGGGGTCCTCCCGCTCAAAAACGATTAACGCCCCAACCTTCTCGGCGGACAGGCTATCCAACGCATCTGCAACAATATCGATGCTTTCAACCGCGATCACCGGAGGCTTGATAAACCATTTAATGATCGGATTCCGGCTGCCTAAAGTTTCCAAAACCTGTTTCACTTCGTTTTGGAAAATAATCGGCAACGCAACCATCAAAATCAACATAAGCTGTTCCAGCAGCCAGCTGAACATCACCAAATGAAAATATTTACTGGAGGCATAAACAATAAAGATGATGATCAGCGCATTTAAAAAGAGAAAACCTTTGGTGCCCCGCATCATTTTGAATAACTGAAAACCAACCATAAACACCAGAAAGAGGTCGAGTATGGTCAAAAAAATATGTTGCGTAAACAAAAAATGAAACATCATCAGCCCCCCTGGTCACATCGTTCTCTCGACATGTATTAGACATCTTTATCTAAAATCCTTTTTACCTATATTATGATTATGATGCCAATCCAAGCCAATAAAAAAGAACTGCATCCCCTAAAAAGAGCCAGTTCCTTTATGGACTGCGGCTAATCCCGCAAATTGCCGCTTTTATTTTTGATAGACTGCTTCTTTTAAAATCCCGATATAGGGAAGATTACGATATTTCCCGGCATAATCCAGCCCATATCCCACCACAAACACATTGGGTATTTCAAAACCGTTATAATCCGGTTGAATATGCATTTTTCTCTGGCTGGGCTTGTCCAGCATCGTGGCGACCTTTAGACTGCCCGGACGGCGCGAGCGCAAATTTTCCAATAAATAATGAAGAGTCAAACCCGTATCAATAATATCTTCAACAATGATTACATCCCGGTTTTCGATGCCCATATCCAAATCTTTCAAAATCTTCACCGCTCCGCTGGACTTGGTGGAAGCGCCGTAACTGGAAACCGCCATCAAGTCATACTCCAGCGGCATATCGATGGCCCGTATCAGATCGGCCAAAAAAGGGACTCCCCCTTTTAAAATGCCCACCAGCACCAAATCTTTACCGCTGTAGTCCCGGCAAATCTCCCGGCCTATTTCTTGAACCCTTTTCCCGATAAGCTCTTTATCGAAAAGGACTTCTTTGATATCCTCGTTCATCATAACCCTCCCGAAGTTGTATAAATAAATATTACTCTCTCGGGCAGGCAGTGTCAAGAAGAAGAACCTCACCCGCGCCTTCATTGGAAGGCACACCCTCTCCTAATGATGACGATCAGAAGAAGCCGGTTCAAGGAGAGGGTACTAAGTATAAAGTGTTAAGTTTTCGACCGTTCTCCCCTCTCCGTGATCCAACTCCCTGAATCACCTTCTCCCGGAGAGGGGCCGAGGGTCAATGTCATCAAGCTAAGCATCCATAAATAGGAAATGGTTAAAAATCCTTTATGCTCATTCTGTCAACCCAGACCTGAAGTTCTGGGCTAGGCCTTAAAAATCATTCTAAACCCCGGACAAGCCGGGCTGGGTTGTGCTTTTAAGCTGCGTGTAAAAACACGACACCGAGGCCTGAAAGGCCTTTAGAACGTTTTTTAATATACCTAGCCTCATCGTTCACGGTGGGGTGGAGATGTGATTAAATATCATTTTCTGGTTTTTTACAGCATAGCTTTATGACATTGGGCCGGGGGTGAGGTAGTCAAGACCACCCGTAAAACGGGTGGCTTGCACATGCCCTATAAGGGCACGTTACTAGCGAAGTCTTAAGACTTTTCGAAATAAAGCCTACCAACCGAGTTTCTTTCACAAGCTGCCCCTCAAAGGGGCTTATTTTTTCTTGCTTGCTTTTACTGGCTCACCCGTATGATTCCAATATCTTTTTTGATTTTTCCATAAATAATCTGTCTCCTATACTTGGGTGCAAAGACTATATGGTATTTGCAATTCCAGGTTGTATGTGCTAAACTTTCACTATTCAATTGGATATCCCCCTTTGCTTTTTATGCGGTTGGCGAACCTCATTTATTTTAGCAAGAGGGGATTCCTTTTTTCTACTCATAGGCATAGCCTTTTTGGAACCACCGGCTTAGCCGGTGGTTTTCAAATACACAAAAAAAGCGGGAGATTTTCATCTCCCGCTTTCCTTCTTATTCCTTTAAGATTAGAAGGTTACTTTGAGTTTGATGTAAGTATCGTTGTCGGTATCATCGCCAGCTGCATTTGCAACGGTCTTGAATTGGCCTTCAATGGCTGCATTGGCGTTTAATTTGTAACCAAGACGGATACCATAGATATCCAGGTCTTCCGTCCAGCCTTTGACTTCATTTTCGGTGTCTAAATCATACTCGGCGCGAGCATAGAAAGGCATATCAGCGGATTCAAGGGTGAAGCCGACCATGATGACGGAATCATCAGAATCCGTCTTAACACCAGCAATTGTGGTACTTACACTGCAAGAAGAATAGCTGACATAAGGTTTGAAAGCGCCAATAGCATAGCTGACATTAGCAGCGATGACATTGTCGGTTTCATATTTGGTGTTTAAATCAGTATATTCGAAATTCGGTTGGGCAAAAATTAATCCTACGCTAAGAGCATCTGCTGCATAGTCAAACCCTACTGCGATAGCGCCATCTCCGGCTGCTCCATCAAGCGTAGAGTATACGAGGGTATCAGGAGTATCAGCAGGTGTCGATGTATCAACCATTACTGCGGCAGCTACGTCATTATCATAGCCATAATACAGTTTACCGGTGAAAGAATCGGTGAACTTATAGGAGGCTAACAAACCGGCATCCGCTTTTAAATCACCATAAGCTGCATCGAGGATATCTTTCGGGCCGCCGAAACCGAAGCCGAAATAACCGACTTGGAGATTGAAGGCGTCATATTTCAATTTAGCCCATAATTCATCGTTGAAAAATCTGGATCCGCCATTTTCGGAAGAACCATTGGTTTTAATCGCTGCAAATACCGCCAAGTTGTCATTGATGTCACCGGAAACGATAACTTTGGACTCAATGAAGTCGGTACCTTTGTCATCACCGCCCAAAGCTGCATCTAAGGTATCAGGGGCTTCGGTTTTGTAACCGAAATTGAATTCACCGCCAACAGCTACAGCGGCCATGGAAACGGCAGCCATGGAAAGGACCATGATTGCGCTTAAAGCAACAACTAATAATTTTTTCATAAAAAACTTTCCTCCTTATTTGTCTATCTACTGAAATTGGTCTTACACATTGCTAACGTTGCTCTCTACCACCTCCCCCCGATATATCGCCACCGAATAACGTTACGAGGTATCCTTGTTGCCCTCATAACTCATCCGGAAGACTCGCTATCCAAATGCTGGAAGTCCATAAAGAGGTACTTGTACCAACAAGTTTATAGTATGAGTTTTAACATAACTTGTCAAGGAAAATTTTATGAAATGTCATACCGTTGTTTCACTTTGGTTCACATAAAAAATTCCTTATAGATCTTATACGCAAAACCGGAAAAACCTTCCTTTTGATTACATTTTTTTTACGAAATTATTAACGTCATTCAAAACAAAAACAAAGAGCAGAGACTATAAGCCTCTGCTCTCTTTTCTGAAACTGGATTCTTTTTTGATTTTAGAAAACGTAGTTTAACTTGACTGAAGATACGGCATCTTCGCCCATGGTGCTGCAGTTGTTATACTCGATGTTGGCGCCTTTGGCGATTTTGTAACCCAGTCTGAAACCAACATTGGCGTCATCTTGGCCATCGGGTTTCACTACCTGATATTCTGCGCGGCCATAAATTTTGTTGCCGTCATAGAGAGCGCCGAGAACTGCATTATCCTGGCTATCGCCGTTTACTTCGGGTTTCATTTCATAATCGACATAGACTTTAGCGGGAGCTAAATTGTAATAAGCGTTGATGGATTGGGTTGCTTCTGCGCCATCTTCGTCGGAATTCATATAATTGAATTTAGCGCCGAATGCGGCTACATCGTAAGCAACGCTCACGGCATATTGATTAATCATATCACTGTCATTGGTAACGCCATCATCCATTCTGGCCAGATAACCGCTTACGGTAACCGGTTCGGCGACTTTGCCGGACACAGCGACGGAAGCCTTATTTTTCAGATCACCCAAAGAATCGATGATATCCACATCGCCGTCTACGGTGTATGGGAGGTAACCAACCTGAACGCTGCCAAACCCTTGATTAAACTTCACCCATGATTCATCAACAAAGACGTTGTTGCCATTTGTTTCTCCGAGAAGATTCGGGGATTTTAAAGTGGCAAAACCGGTAATGTTATCGGTGATAGCGGCTGTGACGCCGATTTTGGTATCGGCAAAGGCATCCTTATCGGTGCCTGCTTCTTGGCTTAATTCCCAACCATAATTGAATTCTCCGCCTACCGTAACATTGGCTGCCATGGAAACCGCAGCCATGGAAAGAATCATTCCTGCGCTTAAAGCGATAACGAATAACTTTTTCATATCGAACTTTCCTCCTTAGTATTTGCATCTTTATTTGATATTTTTAAATCGATTCCGTTTTCGATTCCCAAAATCCCTAATGCTTCTTGGTAGTAAGCCATTCCTCCCTTCGATATATCGCAACCGGAGGTTGTTTGCGAGGTATCCGTGTTGTCCTCAAAAACAATCCCGGATGACGTCAAAAGGAAACGTATTACTGAAAAGTAAAATTATTGAAGCTCTGAGCAACAGCTATCCCTGAACACATTTTCTAAAACCTCGGAAATATCGTCTTGAGCTGCACTTTTTTATCGCAGACTAAGAATTAATCACAAGTTCCCGAAAACCTTTTGGTAAATGTTAGCTGCGATCCGCAAAACCGGTAGAACTCCATTTCGTCTCCAACATTTTTTGAACAAACCCTTCATCATGTTTTTGACACTCCCCAAATTCATTTTTTTGCTCCGAATTCCTTTAGGTAAATTTTGCGTCAAATACCAGATTGCATAGGCTTTTGCCTTTCTCATCCTTTTTTAAGCATCCTCTTTTGGCCCTATCCAACCTCACCCGCGCCTTCCTTGGAAGGCGCACCCTCTCCTATCGATGACGTTCAAACAAGCCTCTTCAAGGAGAGGGTTTAGTAAAGGTAAAGTTTCGCCTGTTCACCCCTCTCCGTGAATCAACTCCCCGAACTACTTCTCCCGGAGAGGGGCCGGGGGTGAGGTGCTTTTTGGCCCACCCAACCTCACCCGCGCCTTCCTTGGAAGGCGCACCCTCTCCTATCGATGACGTTCAAACAAGCCTCTTCAAGGAGAGGGTTTAGTAAAGGTAAAGTTTCGCCCGTTCACCCCTCTCCGTGAATCAACTCCCCGAACCATCTTCTCCCGGAGAGGGGCCAGGGGTGAGGCATAAAAAAAGAACCGTCTCATCCCGGACGGTTCAATTCTTAAATCATGACCCTGATTTAATCCCACTAATCCTTTAATCTGTTTAATCCTGGTCCATCTTGGTCGTTCATCCTGGCCTGGCGCTGGTTGATCAGTTTATCCAGCTCGATGCTGTAGGCGAGGACGGTGGAGTCGATGCGGCAACCTTGGGCGGTGTAGACTTCGTAGAGTTTTTTCCGTCCGGCAGCGATTTTTTGTTCCAGGGATTCGATTGTTTCGGGAGTTCGTTTGGACATGGACGCCTTTTCTATGGGTTACTCGTTCCTGGGTGCTGGTTAAAGTTATTGGTTACTCGTTATTAGTTGTTTGTTGTGGGCATCATGAACGGTTTATGGATTCTTCGTCGCTGGTAAATGGTGAGACAAGATGAAGGGTTAAAAATCGCGGGGGTGGAAAACCAGGATTTGTTAATGGTCAAAAGCCTATTGACCCGAATATAGGATGTACGTCTACCCTCATAAGGTGCTTATCAGCATTCAATTTGTTTGGCTAAAAATCCGGCCGTTGTTGCCGCAATCTTGGCTTCCATATTTCCCATGATCACTCCGGCCTCTTTGCAGCCTAAAATAACCGCTCCAATCAGCTCATCTCTGGCTATAACCGGCGCTATGACTTGAGCGGTAAACTTTTCTTCCCCTCCCTTTTCGCAGATAGGATAACACTCACTAAGCTCCCCCGGTTTGGGCATTATCGTGACTTGACGCTCTTCTATCACCTTTTGCACAGGTTCTGAAATGAGTTTACCAAAAAAATCATCTTTAGGGGCTCCCGCTACCGCAATGACCATGTCCCGGTTGGTGACAAGCGATATAAAACCTATCGACTCATAGAGAGCTTCCACATAGATTTCCGCAATTTCGATCAAATCGACAAAAGGTGAATATTTCTTAAGAATAACCTCTTCTTCCCCATTAACAAAAATCTCGATCGGATCCCCGTTTTTAATCTTTAATGTTTTACGAATATCACTCGGAAGAACCAACCGGCCGATTTCATCAACCCGCCGAATCATTCCAGTGGCTCTCATTTCGGTCAACTCCTCATGAATATCAAAATATACTGATTCTTTCAAGTCCAAATTTACCGGCATTCTTTAAGTATATTGTTTTTTATTGTAGTGTGATAATGTGTACGATGAGTGTAGATTCGGTGTTAATCCATTGTCGATTCAGTGTATATTTTGTTGCAAAAAATATTTATTCAGTTAATATTTTATGTAAACCTAGGAGTTTTCATGTCGCCCTCATCCTGTAAGCTCTTTTAAACCCCACAAAAAAAGCGGGAGATCGCTCTCCCGCTTCTGTGGATGAATTAATCTTAAAATACTAAGACCGCTTTGATTTGATCGGTTGTAACATCAGCGCTGTCGTCATAAGCATGTGTTAAACGATAGGTGATCCCGTTAGCAGCATTGTAATAAACTTGTACACCGTAATCGCTACCATTAGTACTATCATCGCCATAACCATATTCAGCGCGGACAACCCAAGGACCACCGGTGACTTTAGCGCCAAATACGCCGTATGTATCATCGGATGCAGCGCCCACACCATAGGTGGTATAGAATTTCACGCTTTCTACAGGAGCAAAATACAGGTTAGCTGTGTAACCGGTATCATATCCCTCAGTATCAATTGCGGTATCGACAAAATTACCCTCGATGCCGACTTTCTCGTTGCCGTAACCGAGGGTTACGACATAAGCGCCGTCGCCTACGCCTTCTTCATCATCGCATTCATTCGCAGAATACCACAAACCGCCATAGAAGTTTTCAACTTTGAAAGTATAATCAATGGCAACATCGGAATTGATATCACCAAATGCGCCGGAAACGATGTCGCGCTCGCCGTCGGTGTCCAGATCCCAATAACCGAGTTTGATGTTACCCCAAGTATTGGCAATGTTGATCCAATACTCATCGGCATAGACGTCTTTGTTCAGTGAGCTGACATCACTATAGGTATCGTCGCCATTTTCCGTCGTTTTAGAAGTAGTTACCGTATCATGTCCAAGATCGGCCCGGAATACAACTTTTCCGGAAACGGAGTCATTGATATTACCCTCGACACCGGCATAGATTTCAAACTCATCATAATCATCTACGCCATCCTCGTCACTGGTGTTGTACTTCAACTGTACTTGACCGGTAGCTTTCACTTCGGCCACGGAAACGGCTGCGAAAGCGAAAACCATTACTACGCTTAAAGCAATAACCAATAATTTTTTCATAAGAACTTTCCTCCTTATTTCGTTTTATTCCTCAATGCTGGTAAACTTCATACCTACCCCTTGCAACGTTCTCCACATTCCCCCTTTTGATATATAACCTCATCCGGCGCCGCATCTGAGGGTTCCTTGGTTGTCCTCAGCGAGTCCGGAAATTTAATATTCAAACATTGGAATGTAAAAACTAATAAAATATAGATGAGTATGGCTTCTTTAAGGAAGCTTATTGATTAAAATTTAATAACGATTTCCGTTACATTGTTGCGTATTTTCAGTGTCTTTCATTGTAGTATGCCAATATGGACATTCAGTGTCCGTTTTGCGTATATTGCATAGCGAAAAATAATTTTTTAGTTAACGCTTTATGTTAACTGGAAATTCCAGTTCTTTCCCGCTAAAATAAACAACGACCTTCCAAAATCCCTCGGAAGGTCGTTGTTTGCTAACAGCTTAAATCGAACCCTTGCTCTTTACAATCGAAAATTGTTACTTATTTTATGGTTTCATGGATAACTTGTTCTTTCGTCAGCACCGTATCCCATACTAAAATATCCACCCGCCGGTTATAACTCCTGGAATCCTCGTCATGACCTTTTCTTACAGGATAATCCTTACCAAACCCGTAAACAACAAACCTTTCGGGAGCAATGCCCTGAGCAATCAAATATTTTTGAATGGCCTCGGCGCGCTGCTTCGATAATACCCTGTTATATTCCCCAGTGCCACGCTCATCGGCATGACCGCTGAGAATAACCTCCATCTTCGGATTATCTTTTAAAATTGCAATATTCTCCGTCAACGTCCCGGTTTGGTCGGCTCGAAGGGCCGTCTTATCAAAATCGAAGAACACCGATGCTAACTGCCTATTAGCCCCCGCTACCGGCGCAGCAGAGGATTCCGGGGTTGAAGTTTTTTCCTGGGTTTCATTAGGAGTCTCCGCTGCAGCCGGCGTTGCAGTGGGGGTTATTGTTTCTACGGGTGTTGCAATCGGAGCCGGTTTCCCCCAATTGCTTAAAAATTCAACCATGGCGGTTTGGTTCTTTTCCTGGGCGATTTGTAGGGCAGTCTTGCCATTGTTATCGACGGCATTGAGATCAGCCCCTTTCTCCAAGAGAAGCCTGGCCATTTCAATATTGCCTTTTTCTGCAGCATACATGAGAGGGGTTTTTCCATCGTTATCTTTGGCATTGACATCCGCTCCCCTGTCAATCAATAACTTGGCAATATCGGTATGGCCAAGATATGCCGCCAACATTAAAACGGATTTTCCATCATCGGCTTTTAAATCGGGACTCAATCCTTGATCCAGATATCCTTGTACTTTCGCGGTATCACCCTTTGTAACCGCCTCAACCATTGCTTTCTCATTGTTGGAGCAACCCGCCAGAAAAACCAATAATAAAGCCATCAATACCACGGTTAGCTTGGTAAACCATTTCATAACCACTCCGCCACCTTTCCACAAGATCGAATTTTTTCATTCCATTTTTAGTCATTGTATTAAACTACCATTTGCTTCATTAAGCTATGATCGAATGTTCCAAACGTATATCCTCTTGACTGCAATCATCCCTCCTTATCGATATTCATTATAAAGGGGACATATTGCCGGACAATGACTAAACTTTGAAAATTTATTTCGGAAATATTGCCGAATGTTACAAGAGGGTAAAGCGCAGTTGATTACGGTGATAAAGGGGAGGGTAGCTTGAAATCAAAATCAGCCGGGCGGATTAAAGGAGGGAAAACTTATGGTAAAGGTAGTACCCTTACCCAACTGGCTTTCAACCGTAATGGCGCCGCCTTGTAACTGGACCAGTTTTTTTACAATCACCAACCCAAGACCACTGCTTCCTTTTTCCTGCAGGCGGTTACGGTTTTGATTCTTGCCCCGGTAAAACCGGTCCCAAATCCGCGGCAAGTCCTCCTCGGCAATGCCAATTCCATTATCTTGAATTGTCAGAACCACTTCGTCTTTACACTGATGACCATCTACGATCACTTTGATGCTCCCGTTCTCTGTAGCCTTAATCGCATTCTTGAGAAGGTTTCGGATAATTTGTTCCATCCGGTCAACATCGCCGATTACGATGGCCTTGTCCGTTTTCTTATCCAATAGAAGCAAAGTATTCCTGCTCAGCGCTTCCGCCTCGAACGAGGTCATTACATTTTGGGTTAGGATCATCATATCCAGCGGTTGCTTTTCGATAGTCAGATTACCGCTTTCCAGCCTGCCCAATACCAGCATGTCATCGACCAGCCTCGCGATATGAACCGTTTGAGCGTAGATCGTATCCAAATATCTTTCAAGCAAAGCTTGGTCTTGCACCATTCCATCGCGGATGGCCTCAACAAAGCCCTGAACGGATGTTAACGGGGTCCGTAACTCATGAGACACCTCCATAAATAACCGGGCCCGTTCTTCTTCCATTCTACAGTTTTCGGTCTTTATCTTTTGCAATTCCGCCGCTAATATATTAAACCGGCCGGCAAGAATATTCATTTCATCCAAGGATTGCTCTTCAACCTTTATAGAATTAAGCCCTCCGCTAATTTCCGATAGATCGGCGGCCAAACGGGAAATGGGCCTGGAAATATCCATGGACAAGTGAATGGAGGTAAAGATAACAACGATCAGTAAAATGATTCCCCCAATCACGATCGCTAAATACATTCTGTTTAAAGCAAAGTCAAGCTTGGGAGGATTCATTTCAAGCACGACACCGTTTTCTACGGTATTATCTTCGTTCCACAGGGGAATCATCGCAATGAAAGTCCTCCTTCCGCTCTGCCGGTCCACGGATCGAGTGATTGCGATTTCACCTTTGCCGAGCAGTTCGACGAATTTCCTCTCCACCGCGCCCCCTGACGCTGCATTGTGCTCTCCATAGGCGTCCACGATATTTCCTGTCTTGTTAAAAACCGTAACCTTCCTGGCGCTAAAAAGATCGGCCAAAAATTTTAACAGGCTCTGCTTGCCCCGGTTTTGATTGCTTCTCTGATAAGCCTGGAATCTTTGATAGGCCGCTTTGGCATTTTCATAGTCTACTTTACTGATAACCCCAGCCTTAAACAGACTTTGGACTTTTTCCCAATCTTTTGGCGCGGACTGCGTATTTTTCCTAGCCTGTTCGAAATTATCCAACGACCCCACAGGGGCCGTAAGAGTCGGAAGCGCCGGAAGCGCCGCAGGCGCTTCCTTTACCTTTATCCGAAGCAAGACGAAATTAACCAGGTTGGCCTTGCGTAACAACTCTTGCTGAAACTGATTATAAATTACCTGTTTCATGGCAAAACTGGAAAACACCAAGATGGCAATGAAACTGAAAACAAAAACCGTCATATTGGAAAACAATATTTTGGTATAAATATTCTTATGGAACGGCTTTGGCAAGAAACTTCTGATAACCGGCCAAAATCTTTGGGTACCGGCTTTCCCGTAGCGCCTTTTCTTATTCTGAAGGATATGGATATTCATGGCTGCGTAGTTTTTCCCTCCTTAACGGGAGGCGTAAACTGGTATCCCACACCCCAAATCGTTGTCAAGTATTCATAGGACAAGGGTTCCAACTTTTTCCTCAACCGGCGGATGTGGACGTCCACTGTCCGTTGATCTCCAAAATAATCGTATCCCCAGACTATTCTCAACAATACATCCCGGGTTAAAATCCGTCGCGGATTTTGCGCCAAGTGGTAAAGCAAATCAAATTCCCTGGGGGTAACTTTGATATCTTCGCCATTCACCAAAACTCTCCGGCTATCAGCCTGAATATCCAGGCCCGGGTATTTCAGTTGCCAGTTCATACTCATTTCGTTGTCCACGATTTGGGTTCGGCGCAGCACCGCCTTGATTCTGGCCATCAATTCCCTGGGGCTGAAAGGTTTGGAAACGTAGTCATCGGCCCCCATTTCCAATCCTAAAACCCGGTCCGCCTCTTCCCCCTTGGCCGTGAGCATGATGATGGGAACCATTCGCACCGCCCGCAAATCACGGCACAGGGCAAGCCCGTCCTTACCCGGAAGCATAATATCCAAGATGACGACATCCGGATTCTCCCGTTCAAATACGGGGAGGGTCAGATCGCCATCAAGGACCCCGATTACCTGGAAGCCTTCCCTTTCGCCGTATAACTTGACCAATTCCAATATGTTTTGGTCATCATCAATTACCAAAACTTTGCCCAAATCCGGCATATTTTTTCTCCCCAACGATAACGTTTTCTAACGTAACCTTCTATACCTTACCATTCGCTTTCTTACTGGCGCTTTTCTTCAACGCAAGTCAACCCACTGCTGCTTATGATAATTATAGATAAAATTAAGGAAAAAAGCAACGAAGGCCTTCGCCCAACAACCCTGCCAAAGCTAGTCGAGGGTATCGTAAACAATCGGACAGTGAAAATGAGCTAAGAACAGTTTCCTCTTAGCTCATTCGTCTTTCAGCGATCCCTAATGGATCCGATTTTTCGAAAATCTTTTGTCCTATTCCTTGATGCTGATACTGGTCGCGGTTTTTGTAGTTACCTGATACTCTACCTCTACGTTTGAACCAATTTTAGCAGTCAGTTGCGTAATATTTGAGAGCGTCCCGTTGATTTGAATCTTGCTCTCCCCGGTAAGGCTCAGTACCAATTCGCCATCATTCGCAGTAGCTACCGTAATGGTATTGGCATTACCATCAACCGCTTTTAAGGCGCCGCCGGCTACAGCGGTATCTGCTTGTCCGGCTTCCGTCTGGCCCATGACCGAACCGCTCAGTAAAGTTGCCCCCAACACGAAGACAGTCAACATCACCATAAACTTTTTATTTTTCCTCATTTTTATTCCGCCTCTCTAAATTTCAATTTTATTCATGATATCAATCCGATTTTAAAATATTTGCAACGTTGGATAGGCTTTAGGAGAATATCCCTCCTTCCGTTATTCATTATAAGGAGCACATATTTCCTGGCAGTTTCCAAATTTTGAAAAGTTATTTCGAAAATATTTCTAATTATTACAGAAAAAAAGAACTGACATATACAGGATACACGCACAGTGTTTCATGTATCAATCCGATGGTATATTTCTTTTAAATTCTTCGGTGATACCATGGCTGTTATCAGTCAGCACATTTTTTAACATTGTCTTCATCATCTCCAGCGGCGTAGACTCATCCGTTCCCATTACCACTTCCACGTCGGGGTAAGTTGCATTCATGATACTTTTGTACTTTTGAGCGAATGGACATAGTTTAACCATGCAGCTTGAAAAATGAATGATATCCGCTTTACTGAGCTCGACCAGGGGTTTTACTTTACTTAAAATCTTTTCCTGAGCGTACAGTGTCGGGCAACCGGCGCAAGTGCTGAAACCTACGATTTGCAATTCTTGATCTTCCTTATAACGATCAAACATTCCCTTGCGATTATTGAATGCTTTGAAACAGCCTACCGCTGGACAACTAAGTTCATTCTTTACATTGGCGCAACTGATGATTGCTATTTTAGCCATAAATTGTTCCTCCATTTTTACATTTGATAATTTCGATGACATATTTGCCAAAGATTTATTCCATCAGCATTCAGCTTGAAATACTAATGTAGTACCGACATTGTTCGCTATAAATGCTTTCGGCATTGCCTGGGCAATCTGGTGGATGGCTGACCAACCCGTGCAGTGACCCGGCATAAGATAGGTTGGATTCATTTTTTGTAATTCAGTAATTGTAGCAGGAATAATTTTTTCGAAAATTCCACCCGTTAAATGGAAACCACCCAATACGGCATAAACTTGTTGGCAATGAGTCAGAATCTGAGCATATCGAATGGTGTTGATAATTCCGGAATGGCAACAACCTGTAATTACAACCAGTCCCTTTCCCCGCACATTTACAATGATGCTCTGATCATCCATTATGAACGGATCATTTTCCCATTGGCCGTTCCGTTTTGTATAGTGGACAGGAAATCCGGTTTCAAATTTCGTCGTTCGGGCAATTTCGCCGGAAACGAGAATTAAGTTATCAACCAGCGGAGTTGGATCGCTCTTTTGAACCAAAACAATTTTCTCCTGTTGCGAAGCGGCTAATTTGGGAGCCGAAACATTCACTTCATGCCCACCCGGCATTATCAATTTTCTGTCTAAAAAAGCGTCGGGATGAAATACAAGCGGTACTCGAGTTGAGCCTAGCTTCTCAAGCAGACTCGGTAAGCCCATTGTGTGATCAACGTGACCATGACTGATTACAATCGCTTGGATATCGTCTATCTTAATCCCCAAGGCGCCCATGTTATGTAAGATGCCGTTAGGACTCATACCTGCATCCAATAATACAGTTGCTTGTTTATTTCCCCTTTTAACTTGGATTATCGCTGAAAAACCATGCTCCGCTAAAAGTGTGGAAAAACCATCATCTGCGCTAAGTGGGGATTTAGCACTATCAAATCGATGGACAATTTCATTCCCCGTCATAAATAGGTCGACTGTATTATCCATGATGATCGTTATTTTTACTTCATCAACTTCGAATAGTGGATTGTCTTTCTTCATAAGTATCTTCACTTCTTTTTGATTTTTGTGAATAATTTCGATACAAAGAACCATGCAAATTAATAATACTTTTTTTGTACCTTACACTTGACGCGCGCGATTCGATAGATTGTAGCAACTATGGACTCACTCATGCAATACCTCCATTCTCTCGATAAGTCTATAAACATACACTTATAATTAAGACAATTTTTTCCCCTGATCATCGGCACTTGTTATTATATGGACATTTATCACAAGAAAAATCGTATTGGCATTTCTCAAAAGCTTTGGTAAACAGATCATCAATTTCCTTTTTATATTCAGTCAATACATCCAAATTGATTGTATAGAAGACTCTAAAACCCCTTCGATTTTCCTCAAGAATCCCAATATTCTTCAGAATCTTGATGTGCTGAGACGCGGCAGGCTGAGAGATTCCCAGTTGTTGGGCCACATCAGAAACACAAAAGACTTCATCAGCATTCGAAGCAAGTATTTTGATGATTTGTAGCCTTTTTTCATCACCAAGGGATTTGAGGACTTCGGCCATGGTTTTTAAATGGTCTTTCATTACGATACCCCTTAATTATAAGTCTATAGTTATTATCTTATAGACATAATGATTTGTCAAGTCTACCCGTTGATGATACCAGCTTTTCTTTTGTTTATCGGTACATGTCTTTTACAATTTACGATGATATTTACAGAGATAAAATCGCGTCTTTTTGCCATTTAACTTGAATAATGAAAAATCCTAAGCCAGCTATTGCTAACGTAGGATTTTTCTATGCCGTAACTAAATGACGGAAATGAACGAGATTAGCCTACATTTTCATTTTCTTCATGGCATCATCATAGCTTTCATTGCTTTTTTGATTCTTTTTTGATGCAGTCAATACATCCGGCAACGCCTTCCTGTTATCTCCGCTTACGACGGCGATTTGCCAGTTAAAGTCGGTTTTGTTTTCCAGCTCATTGAAAGGAATACTGAAATCTACCATATCTTTGTCTACCATGACTTCACCATTGATGGCGTGACTGGCTCCGGTTTTGACATTTTTCAGGGTCGTTTCCCATTTGCCGTTCTGATTGATCACCGATAAAATATAATCGGCGCCAATTTGGGGCCATTTTCCGCCGGTTTCTTTATTCATATCAGTATCGAGTCCCACCATCCAACCGGCTTTATCATCAACTTTAGCGGGAACAGCCCTCTTGGTGGTCAAAAAGATCGTCACTTTTTTCTCATAAAAGGTGGTGCTCATTTTCTGGGGAATCAAATAATCTTTGAACCCTGCCGTCATTGACTCGGCAAAAGCCAGCAAACTGAAACCTAAAACCACCAAACTGCCAATCGTTACTAACCCTAATCCTTTTTTCATTGAAAATCCCCTTTCATCTTTCGTAATGTCCTTTTCCGCCATAAGAGATATATCGCGGGATAAACCGCCAATTCCATCAGGAACGATACCAAAATACCCCCAACCATCGGCGCCGCGATTCGTTTCATCACATCAGCGCCGGCTTCTGAAGCCCCGGCCCACATGATAGGCAACAGACCCATAAACATTACCGCCACTGTCATCATCTTCGGCCGGATCCGTTTGACCGCTCCTTCATGGATAGCTTCTTTCAAATCGGCCAGGGTGTTCATCTTCCCTCCTTTCACTAAAGAATCAAAGGCCAAATCCAAATATAACAGCATAAACACTCCAGTTTCGGCATCCACCCCCAAAAGGGCGATAATACCGCACCAGACCCCGATGGACAAATTGTAGTCCAGCAAGAAGAGCGTCCAGACCACGCCGATCAGTGAAAACGGCACGGCCAGCAAAATAATGGCTGTCTTCACATAAGATCGGGTGTTAAAATAGATCAACAGGAAAATAATCAGCATTGTCAGCGGTAAAATCACCATCATCCGCTGTTTAACCCGTTCCATCGATTCGTATTGGCCGCTGTATACGATGGTATATCCCACGGGCAGTTTCACATTTTTACGGATAGTCTCTTTGAGATCTTTGACATAACTGCCGATATCACGGTCCCCGCTATCCACAAACACATATCCCGCCAGGCGGCCGTTTTCATCCCGGATCATGCCCGGACCGCTGGTTAAACTGATATCGGCCAGTTGCCCCAGGGGCACTTGCACCCCATTCATTGCCGTAATATAAACATGTTGGATCTTTTCCACCGTATCCCGTAACTCGCGTGGGTAACGTACATTAACCGGAAACCGTTCCCGGCCTTCAATGGTTTGGGTGATATTTTCACCGCCTACCGCGTACATCAGATTCATCTGAACTTCGGATACGGACAAGCCATAGCGGGCGATCTCATCGCGTTTCAAATTAATATCGACAAAGTAACCGCCGGCGGTCCGTTCAGCGTAAACGCTGCGGGTCCCTTGGACCATCGGCACATGCTCTTCGATCTGCTTGCCGATTTTTTCGATTTCGGCGATATCGTCACCATAGATTTTAATTCCCACCGGCGTCCGTACCCCGGTGGTAAGCATATCCATCCGGCCTTTAATCGGCTGCGACCACATGTTGACTTGACCCGGTATGGACAGGGCTTTATCGATCCGGGAAACCAGTTCGTCCTTGCTAACCTGATCGGGCCAGAAAATCCGGAACGGCCCCCGCATGAATCCGGGGAGAAAACTATACCATCTTTTTTGGACCGGCCACTCTGCCTCGGGTTTCAAAACGATGGTCGTTTCCATCATTGAAAAAGGCGCCGAATCGGTGGAGGTTTCGGCCCGTCCCGCTTTCCCGAAAACCGTCTCCACCTCCGGGAAAGATTTAATGATCTTATCCTGCACCTGCAAGAGTTTTCCGGCCTCGGTAACCGATATCCCCGGCAGGGTGGTCGGCATATAAAGGATCGAACCCTCGTTCAACGGCGGCATAAATTCGCTGCCGATGAAGAAAAACAACGGCATGCTTAATACGAAGATCAATGCGGCGATGGTAATGATCCGCTTTGGGTATTTTAAGACAAAGTCAATCACCGGACCGTAAACCTTGAATAGCGCCTTGGAAATGGGATGCTTTTCCTCGGAATGGATCTGGCCCACCAGAATTTTATTAACCGTATTTCCCAGCCAGAGAGGTTGGATTTGAAATTTCTTGGGCCGGATGAGCAAGACCTGAATCGCCGGGACCAGTGTAATCGCCAGCACCGCGCCGAAGAACATGGCGAAGTTTTTGGTAAAAGCCAGCGGCCGGAAGAGCCGACCTTCAACACCCTCCAGAGTAAAAATGGGTAAAAAGGAAACCCCAATCACGATCAGCGAGAAGAATGCGGGCCGTCCAACTTCCTTAATGGATTCAATCAGGACTTCCCGGTAATCTCCCTTTTCACCCTGGATTTGCCAGTGATGTAAATGTTTATGCCCGTTTTCAATCATCACAATCGAAGCGTCCACCATCGCTCCGATGGCGATGGCAATTCCGCCGAGAGACATAATATTGGAAGTCAGTCCCAGATACTTCATGGGAATGAACGATAACAACACTGCGATGGGAAGAGTGATAATCGGGACCATAGCCGAGGGAATATGCATTAAGAAAATGAAAATCACCAGTGCCACGACGACCATTTCCTCAACCAGTTTTTTGCTTAAGGTATCAATCGACCGCTTGATCAAATCGGAGCGGTCATATACCGGAACGATTTCCACACCCTTGGGAAGTTTGACATCTTTCAGTTTTTCTTTCACCCCGTTGATGACATTCATGGCATTTTCACCATAACGCATGATAATAATGCCGCCAACTGCTTCCCCTTCGCCGTTAAAATCGGCCAAACCCCGGCGCATATCCGGCCCGAAGCTGACGCTCGCCACATCCTTCACCTTGACCGGAAAGCCGTCCATCGATTTGAGAACCACCTCGCCGATATCATCTTTTCCCTTGATATAACCGCGTACCGTCACCATGTATTCCCGCCCGGAAATGTCGAGCAATCTGGCGCCTACCTCCTGGTTGGCCTCCCGAAGCGCCTTCACCACCTCGCTGATGGACAGTTGATAGACGGCAAGCGCATTGGGATTCAAAGTAATCTGGTATTGGTTGACAAACCCGCCGATGGAGGCGACCTCCGCCACCCCTTTGACCGATTGAAGCGTATATTTTAGGTGCCAATCCTGAAATTTGCGCAAATCCGCCAGGGAATTTTTGCCGCTTTTATCAACCAGGGCGTATTGATAGACCCAGCCCAGTCCGGTAGCGTCCGGCCCCAACTCCACTTTCACATCCGAGGGAAGTTGCGAATTCACTTTAGAGAGATATTCCAGCACCCGGGAACGGGCCCAATAAACATCCGCCCCATCGTCAAAGATAATATAAACGTAAGAATACCCATAATCCGAAAAAGCCCGGATATCTTTGACCTTGGGGGCGCCCAAAAGGGCGGAGACAATCGGATAGGTCACTTGATCTTCAATAATTTGGGGCGGCCGGTCCCAACGGGCATAGACGATCACTTGGGTATCCGTCAGGTCCGGGATAGCATCCAGCGGAATCTGGTTCATAGCCCACATCGCCCAGAAAATGGCCCCGGTAATCCCTAAAAAGACAAAAGTTCTGTTCCTTGCACACCAATCAATGATCCGTTCTATCATCTACTGTGTCCTTTCCTTTCGATTGATTACATCTTCATACCGCCCATGTTATCGGTTGCCGATTTTAACTGACTTTCCGAATCAATGAAGAAATTTGCCGCGCTGACCACCTTTTCTCCGGCTTTCACTCCGGAAATAACTTCATAAAATCCTTCCGCCCGCCGCCCGACGGCAAGCTCCCGAGGCTCAAAGTAACCATTCCCCGTATCGACAAAGGCGATTTGACGCCCGCCGCTATCAATGACAGCTTCTTCCGGTAATGCCAGCACCGTCCCGATCGGCGCCTCGATTTCCGCATTGACAAAACCTTGGTGCGATAGCCGGCCATCACTGTTCTCCGCCAAAATACGCGTCCGGACACTTTGATTCCCCGGATCAACCACTGTATCGAGTGAGTCGATAACTCCATAAAAAATTTTCCCGGGTAATTGGGGACTGGAAAGGCGGACTCGTTGTCCCCGCTGAACGTAGGGCAGATCGTTGGGATAGACTTGAGCATAAATCCATGTCCGGGTTGAATTTTCCCCTTCAATCAGCGAATCATCCGGTTTCCCCCGCCCTGCCAGCGCTTTAATTTGGGCATCGCTATATCCGGCAATGATTAGCTTTTTTCTAGCCGCATCCAGCATCACCAGGGAGGTTCGCCGGCTGTCGTCGCCGTCCGTCAAACTTCGATAATATTGATATGCGCTTATATACTCCTGCTGGGAAGAGTATAGATCCGTATCATGAGAAATGACGCCGTAGGCCCGAATGAACCGCTTCAGGGTGCGTTTGCCAACAGCCTCCGTTTTCACGCCGATCAGTTGCTGCTTTCTGGCGTCAAGCTGAACCATACTATATCCGGCGAGTTTAGAGCCCTCTTGCCCCATATCCATAGCGTTCATGGAACCCATGGAGTCCATAGATTCTTGATCCATTTTCATGGGTTCGTTTGACGAATTACTACTCATTTCGATTTCACTCATGGAGTCCGCTCCCTTACCCATATCCATCCGGCTCATGGAATCGTCCACCAATGGCTTGGCCGGTTTTATTTGGTTATAAACTTTGATTCCCCCAAGGGACAGACCCAGCAATACGATAAACCCCACCACAAACCATTTTATTTTCATAATTTCTCCCCCCACTGCAAAGCTTCCGCCGTGAAATAATCGAGATACACCCGTTGTTCCATTAAAAGCTGTTTGGTTTTTTCCAGAGCCAAAGAGGAATCATAGAAGGTTTGGAATGAATCGATCAATTCACCAAAACCAATCCGGTTCACCTGGTAATCCTTTAACGCCACTTCAAATCCTTGTTCTGAAGTTCTTTGAATGGTGGATTGATACAAAATCAATGTTTCATTCGCTTTCTTCAGTGCCGTATAGCGGGATTGAACTTCCCTGGCGACCATGTTTTCCGTTTCCTCCCGTTCCCGGGTCGCCCCTTCGCTCATCAAACCTGCGGCCTTCGCTAAAGGAATTTGCTTGGACGAAAGAAACAGGGGTAACGGAACCGAAATTCCCAGGGTATACGTTTTATCCCCACCGGACATAAAGTCGAGGGCTCCTTTGATCGTGAAGTCCGGGACGAGCTCTAATTTCATCTGCTCTCTCTCAGCCTTGGCGCTGCGTTCCATGGCTTCCTTCATCCGTATTTCCGGGAAATTGGCCAGAGCCCTGGTCAGGATTTCTTTTTCCGAAGGGATCTGGGTCAGAGGAGAGAGCGTATAAGAAAAAGTAGTCTCTGGAAGAATAGTCCCTCCCAGCATAGCGGAAAGCTCAGCTATCATTCGGGCCCGTTCGGCTTCCATTCCCAAAATTTCCGTTTGAACCATGGCTTTCATATTGTTGGTCCGGATATATTCCGATAAAGTGGCTTTACCACCGCTATATTGAGCTGCAATCACCGCCCCCATGGCCTCCAGTTGCTTCTGTTTCCGCTTTTCCATGGCAAGGCTTACATCGATGGATGCAATACCGTAATACATTAAAGACACATCTTTTTTTAAACCCAACCGTTTCAGCTCATAGCTTTCATTGGCGGCCTCCGCATCTGCCTGTTGCCGTTTGGAGGCGGCATTCAATTTGCCGGGAAAAGGAACCATCTGACTCAAGGCCACCTCTGTTCCTTGGGTTGATGAATCCATCACCGAGCCGAGCGGGTTGTTCATCGATTCCACCATCAACTCCGGATCGGGCAGGACGGATGCGGTCCGGATTTTAACTGCAGCCGAGTCGGCAGTTTTTTGGGCGGCAATAATTCCCGGATTGTTTGAAAGCGCAGTCGCTATCAAGGAAGATAAATTTTTCTCCGATGAAAATGAATTCGAATCGGCAAATGCCGATGTCCCGGCCGATAAAAGCAAGATTCCCAATCCAAAAGCAGCGATACTCTTGATCTTTCTCTGAGATAACGTTAAATTTCGCGGATTCATTTGATGGACGCTCCTTTCATTTTCAATTAAAATTCTTTAATTTAACAAATAGGTTTACTAATGTTTCATGGTAGCCACAGACTGAAGTACTCATCGGGCCTATTGAACTTCATAATCGAATTATACCGACAAACCCCGCGGTTTCTTATTGTTCAAACTGATATTGCCGCCGTGATAACTAAGAATTGATTTTTACAATGGCCAATCCCAGGCCTGTTCCAGTTACTCGAGACCTGACATTAAATGTCAATTCCGGATATATCGAGCATCATCACATCCAAGATAATGAGATCGGGCTTTGACGACTCAAATAATGCAACTCCCTCCTGACCGTTATTGGCAACCTCTACCTGAAAATTTTCATAGCTCAAAACTCGCTTTAAAGAACTGGCAATCATTTGATCATCATCGATGACTAAAATTTTTGGATTCATTTCAATCTCCCTATTCTCAGTTTTAAAGTACTTATAAAATTTGCTCTTACTACATGAGTCTATCTTTAATTGGCGCAGTATGAGGGGTAACTTCCTCGTAAGTCATTATACCTACCGTATGTGAAGATTTTAAGGAGATCAAAATGTAAAAATTTTGGATTTTTTTCGGTATTCCTATGGACACTCCACTTTTATATGATTCGTGACCCTCCTACCCCTCCTACCTCACAAACCCCTACCCACAGGCTTTTCCTTCGGCAAACGATCATCACGGAAGGGGCCACCCCCAATGTCATCAAGTGCTCTAAAAAATGGGAAAATAATGTTTGATTCCATCTTCACCCCACCGTGAACGATGGGGCTAGGTATATTAAAAAGCGTTCTAAAGGCCTTCCAGGCCTCGGTGTCGTGTTTTTATACATGACATTGGGTCCACCCCCCTTTTTGGTGTGACCCACTAGCCGAAAACCGCTCCATTTGTGTAACCATGGTTCAGGAGGGGCAGGAGGACATAAAAAAAATGACCCCGGATAAAAACGGCCATCCATTATTCTTGAAGTTCTTTCTCTGTGTCTCCGTGTCTCTGTGGCAAATTGGGACCAGGATTTCACGAATTGATCGCCATTTTCACAGCGCCGGATTTAACGAATTTCCACTGAATTTCTTTCATCCGAAATTACTATGATTTTTTTCTTTCATAATTGATCCTTTTTTTACGAAAAGGATCCTTTTATTTCGGAAAAAACCCTTTTTCCCGTTCATTCAATCGTTTGAGTGGCGGAAAGGATCAATTTTGTCGTCCGGAGGATCAATCGGGTCATCCAAAGGATCATTTCCGTAACCGAATCGATCCCTTCTTCCCATAAAAAGTCCTTTCGGTCGTCCAAAAGATCGATCCGACTCCAAAAAAGATCCTTTTTCCCCTCCGATCGGTCCCTTTCCCTCCAAAAAGGATCATTTCCGTGACAAAAATGATCCTTTCTGCCGTTGAAAGAATCCTTTCCGTCGCCAAAAAGATCTTTTCCGTAACGGAAAGGATCGCTTGACTCATTCAAAGGATGCTTTCCGCGGTAAAACTGATTCTTTCTGTGATTCAAGGGAGCGAAATAAAACAAGGGAGTGTCCTTACCACTTGAAAAGTAGTTTTGGGACACTCCCTCGATGAATGCTTTGTAAAGAACTACATTCGCCTGTGATCTTTTATTTATCCCCTTTTTTGGGTGTGCGTAACATGGCGATTTGTCCGGTGCGGACAATTTCACGGATTCCATAAGGCCGTAACAGGGCAATCAAAGCCTCTATCTTTTCAATTCCGCCGGTAATCTCGATCACAACCGCCCGGCTGCTGACATCCACAACCTTAGCCCGGAAAATATCGACGATCTGCAATATTTCAGCCCGGTTCTGGGACCCGGCGTTGACTTTAATCAGGGCCAATTCCCGTTCCACCGCTTCCTTGACCGGGATATCGTTTACCTTGACGACATCGACCAGTTTATAAAGCTGCTTCTCAATTTGTTCGACAACCTGGTCCTCCGCGGTATCGACCACGATAATCATTCGCGATTGTTGCGGCTCTTCGGAATGGCCCACGGCGATACTTTCGATATTATAACCCCGGCGGCTGAAAAGGCCGGCCACTCTGGCCATCACCCCGGAACGATCCATTACCAAGGCAGATATAATATGGCGCATCAGCTATTCACCCCCATCATTTTGTTAATGGAGCCCCCGGCCGGGACCATCGGCAATACATTTTCTTCCCGGTCCACCTGGCAATCGATGATGACCGGCCCGGGAGTGGCAAACCCCTCCGTTAAGACATCCTTCAAATCTTTGCTTTCTGTGACCCGAAATCCCTTGGCGCCATAGGCCTCGGCTATTTTCACGAAATCGGGATTGGATTCAAGGACTGTCGCGGAGTACCGTTTATGAAAGAAAAACTCCTGCCACTGGCGAACCATCCCCAAATAAAAGTTATTCAAAATAACGACCTTCACCGGAATCTGGTGAGCCACGGCGGTGCCCAACTCCTGAATATTCATTTGAAAACTGCCGTCACCCGCGATATCAATCACCAGCCGGTCCGGGTTTCCGACCTGCGCTCCAATGGCCGCGGGGAAACCGAAGCCCATGGTGCCCAGTCCTCCGGAAGTAATGAAAGAACGGGGCCTGGTAAATTGGTAGTAATGGGCGGCCCACATCTGGTGCTGGCCGACCTCCGTGCAAATAATGGCTTCCCCCTTGGTGATTTTACTAATTTCTTCAATGACTTGCTGGGGTTTTAACCCCTTGGGCTCATATCGCAGCGGGTAATCTTTTCGCCAGCCGGAAATGCGTTCGAGCCACTCCGGATGACGGGTCTCCGAACACCGCTCCAGCAACATTTCCAAGACCAGTTTCACATCCCCCACGATGGGAATGGCGCAGCCGATATTTTTGCCGATCTCCGCCGGATCAATATCAATATGAATAATTTGAGCTTGAGGCGCAAAAGTCTCCAGGTTTCCGGTAACCCGGTCGTCAAAACGGGCCCCGATGGCAAAAAGCAAGTCGCATTCACTCACCGCAAAGTTGGCGGCGGCCGTACCATGCATGCCTAACATCCCCAGATTTAAGCGGTGGATACTTGGGAAAGCGCTCATGCCCATTAAGGTGGTTGTAACCGGCGCTTCCAAAAGTTCCGCTATTTTTAGCAACTCCTGATGGGCTCCGGCGGTAACCGCGCCGCCTCCAACATATAACAAAGGCCTTTTGGCATTTTGAAGCGCTTCCGTTGCATCCTTCACTTGCCTGGCATTCCCGATATAGTTCGGCTTATATCCCGGCAAATCGATTGTCTCCGGATATTCCGGATTTTCTTTTACGGTTTGCAAATCTTTGGGTAAATCGATCAAAACCGGGCCGGGACGTCCGGTCCGGGCAATATGAAAAGCTTCTTTCACAATTCTCGGTAAATCTTTGATATCCCGAACCAAATAATTGTGTTTGGTAATCGGAAGCGTGATCCCGGTAATATCGGCCTCTTGAAAGGAATCCCCACCGATCAGGGAAGTCGGCACCTGCCCCGTGATGGCGACCATCGGCACCGAATCCATATAGGCATTGGCAATTCCGGTCACCAGATTCGTCGCTCCCGGTCCCGATGTGGCCAGGCATACTCCGACTTTTCCGGTGCTTCGGGCATAACCGTCCGCTGCATGAGCGGCGCCCTGTTCATGGCGTACCAGTATATTCCGAATTTTAGAATCATACAACGCATCATAAAGGGGTATCACCTGTCCGCCCGGATAACCGAAGATCACATCGACACCCTCTCTTTGTAAACACTCCAACAGGATTTCCGCTCCCGATATTTTCATTTTTCATCCTCCGGATTCCAAATTGAATATTTATCTTCTATAATAATGCCAGACATATTAATTGTCAATATTTAATTATAAATTTTGTAACACTCGTCAATAAACAATTTAAGCGATTCCAATCAAGGAAACCATTTATCAACGAGTGTTTTATTTAATGAAGTTCCACAATCTCTTGCTATTATTCCATTAATAAATTTCAGGCCGTCTCTTTTGAAAAGAGACGGCCCCGCATTCCTAAAACTTCTACTTTTCGTCCCAAGCCATTCCCTATTGTGGAATCTTACTCCAATAGGTTCTTGGTCCTGCAAACCCCGGTCTGTTCTTGTTGAGCCCGGTCTACTTAATCACTGCCCCGGTGTTCGCCGAGGTTACCATACGGCTATAACGGCTTAAATAACCGGTCTTTACCCGGGGTTCCGGTTGTTTCCAACCCGCTTTACGTTTGGCCAGTTCCTCCTCACTGACCAGCAGATCGATCTTCCGATTGGGAATGTCGATTTTAATGATGTCTCCTTCCCGCACCAGAGCAATCGGTCCCCCTTCCATGGCTTCCGGCGATATATGCCCGATGGAGGCGCCCCGTGACGCCCCCGAGAAACGCCCGTCGGTTAATAGCGCAACTTCTTTATCCAGGCCCATTCCGGCAATGGATGAAGTCGGCCCCAGCATTTCCCGCATCCCCGGTCCGCCTTTCGGTCCCTCATACCGGATGACCACAATATCTCCGGCCACGATTTTGCCGTCCCGAATCGCCTGGATCGCTTGCTCTTCCCCATCAAAAACCCGGGCCGGACCCTGATGTTGCATCATCTCCGGGGCTACCGCCGACTGTTTGACCACGCAACCGTCGGGAGCAAGATTTCCCCATAAAATAGCCAGTCCCCCTTCGCTATGGTAAGCCTGGTCGATGGTTTTGATCACCTCAGGCCGCTTAACCCTGGCGCCGGCAATATTTTCTCCGGTCGTTTGACCGGTTACCGTTTTTGTTTCTTTGTTGATTAACCCTTTTTCGCTAAGGACTCTCATCACAGCCGGGATACCTCCGGCTTCATGCAAATCTTGAATATGATGAATCCCGCCGGGCCTTAAATAAGCAAGATGAGGGGTCTTGCGGCCCACTTCGTTGACCCATTCCAGACTTAATGAAATCCCCACTTCGTGTGCAATTGCCGGTAAATGCAGGACGGTGTTGGTGGAGCCTCCAATCGCCATGTCCACCGTAAAGGCATTGGTAAAAGCTTCTTCGGTCATGATATCCCTTGGACGGAGATCGTTTTTGACCAGGTCCATAATTTTCATCCCGGCGTTTTTAGCCAAGCGCACCCGGCCGGCATCCACCGCCGGAATTGTGCCGTTTCCCGGCAATCCCATTCCCAATACTTCCACCATGCAGTTCATGGTATTGGCGGTAAACATTCCGGAACAGGAGCCGCAACCCGGACAGGCAGCTTCCTCCAGTTCTTTCAGGTCCTCTTCCGTCATTTTCCCGGCAGATACGGCGCCGACACCTTCAAACAAATGGTTCAGGTCGACCCGCTCACCGCGGAAATTGCCGGCCAACATTGGACCGCCGCTTATGACGATGCTCGGCAAGTTTAACCGCCCGGCCGCCATCAACATCCCCGGTATGATTTTATCGCAGTTGGGGACCAAAACCAGCCCGTCAAAACAGTGCGCCATCACCATACTCTCGATGGAATCGGCGATTAATTCCCGGCTGGCCAGGGAATATTTCATTCCTTCATGACCCATGGTAATGCCGTCACAAACGCCGATCACCCCAAATTCAATCGGAGTGCCGCCTGCCATCCTCACTCCCGCCTTAACGGCTTCCACAATCGTATCCAAATGAATATGACCCGGTATGATTTCATTGGCTGAATTGGCTATCGCAATTAACGGTCTTGTCAATTCCTCATCGGTATACCCCATTGCCTTGAACAAAGCGCGGTGGGGGGCCCGTTCGAATCCCTGCAAAACTCCTTCACTTCTCAAATCGTTCCACCTCCATTTTCGATTCTTTATTCGCTTATCACCTCAAGTTTCCTGCCACTGACATCTTATCTTTTAAAAAATGTCTGACATATTGAACCCTGATCTTCTTCCAAGACATCATATAAAAGCTGTTGGTGATGACCAACAGCTTTTATAACACATTAAGCTTCGAATCTTTCATAATTATTTACATGGTTATAAAGATAAATCAGCAATTAATAGAGACGTTGCCGAAATGAGCGAGTGCGGCGTGATGAGCGGCGTATAGCGTCGTCAGTTGGTCGCTCCAGTCCTTCGCGTCCTGTGGACGCGCGCGTACATATTAAGTACGCTTCCGGTCTTCACTTCCCGCCTTCCTAGCTCTGCTTGCTCCTGACGCCGCAAGTATACTCAACGAAGTTGGCTCTCTCATTTCGGCAAGCTTTATCCCGGCGCGCCGCTGTAAAAGCGCCGGATGACGTGCTTTTTGGCTAAAGTAGGCCACTTGGATTTACTAGAACGATTTTTGTATCTCTTTGTAAATTTGTATCGACTCTAAAATAATGCTGGTTACCCGAGTTTCGGCGCTATGCCCAGATGCGCCGAGATGGACCTTGCCGGTTTGGTTGGGTCAACTTCCTTGAATAAACTTGCGGCGTCAAAAGCAAGCAGTACTAGGAACGATTGAACGAGAACCGGAGGTGTACGCGCCTTCTTCG
>JAEZCE010000006.1 GCA_023429995.1 Bacillota bacterium
TGATTTTGATAATTTTGGGGAGCTATCTATATTGAAAAAGTCGGTCTAAAAAAAGGTAACGGAAACAGGATTTACGGGATTTACAGGATTCACAGGATTAAGACCTGGTAAAATTGGGCTGCAAAAAACAGATAATGCATAGGGGTTTAAAAAAATCCAGTAAATCCATAAAATCCTGTGAATCCCGTTTACGTTCCTTTAGTTAGACAAGCGGTACAGTATAGTTACTATTTCAATATGGAAGTTTTTTGCCTTTTTTGCGAGGGAAAAGGGGGGCATGAGGTCCACGAGGTCCAAAAAATAAATAGAAATGAAAAGGATTGGTTTTTACAGATCACGATAATGTTTGAAGAAATGCAATCACCCAAGGGAGAAACGGGAAAAATGTTTGGAGAAATGCAATCACCCAAGGGAGAAATCCGTAAAAGCTCCGCCATTTTTGCTTGGCTAATGCAGGAAATTGGGTCTAAAAAGGGAATTATTCCGGTGAAAATTAAATTTGGGACTCTCATGGTCTAATCTGGAACCCAAAGCTTATATTGATAAAGGCAGAGATGGGAAATGAAAAAAAATTTGTTGGTTTTTACGGGCATGATCCTCATTACGGTGCTGTCTTCGGTATCCCTGGCCCGGAATGAAGAACGATATGCGTATATTACATCCAATAACGATGGGGATTTTTACGTCGATAAAATCGCCCTTCGTGATTTCATTTCACTAAACAGCTCTCCCTTGGAAGTGTGGGTTAAAATCGTCGGTTCGGAAATGTATCTGAGAAATCTGGTCCGGCAATATCCAAAGCTCTGTTATTACAGCGGCTGGTATGTGTTGCAGCGTATCCAATTTAACGTCTCGCAGTTTAAAATATTATCTTATTTTATCTATTCCGATGCCGGAGAGTTATTGGTATCCTGTCAATTTGCCAGTCCCCAATGGCAAGAGATGTCTCCCGTCTCGGTACCGGGAATCATCGTTCACAAGATTATCGATCAATTGAATCAAGATAACAGCCAAAACGCTGAGAACGGTAACAATCCATAAAAGATAGGCCAATTGAGAAAATTTACCTAAAAGCCCGGAATGAAGCTTAACCTAAAGTTGGGCTTTATTTTTTTTGCCGGTAAAATGATAAAGATTGAAATGGGGCTGTCCCAAAAGAAAACATTACCATCAACCAATACAATATATTGAAACCGACCGATTCGATGAAGGGATATATTGCATTGGTTAGGGATTTGGAATTATTTTTTTGGCAACCTCGACAATTTATAATTTTTTGAAATAATCCAAGCAAAATGAAGGAATAATTTCTAAATTATGGAATTATACAAATAGAGTTATACAAAAACTATTCTCATCGGCAGGTGAAAAAGCTGCTCTCTCCCAAATACTTTTTATATCTCGCTGTTAGTCCGGAAGGAAAGAATAAAATCGATATCAGCAGCAATCCCCGTGTGGATGCTTATTATTTAAACGAGTTCAATTACAGCATGATTTATGTTTTTCAACCTCCTTATCCGATTTGGGCTGCGGAAATTCTGCTCCGAAGATTACGGATTGATCATGCGATTGGTCAAATCATCAGTCCCAATCAATTATTAAAAATTGCAGCCAGGATTGTAAAGGAAATCTTTCCGCATACCCGGTTAGCGGTTCAAAAATATGAAATCCATGAGTTGAAGCTGGAAGAATTCAATCTTCCCGATATTGAAAGTCTGTTTTGGGGCAGGACGTTGCTGGAAACTGAGATTCCCGAATTGTTCCGCGCCAATGGCATTGAACTTCCCTGGGATCCGGAGGATTGGATGCAGTATTTGTATCTCCAGTCCAAGGTGCAACGGGAAGCGGCGGTTAGCCTTGACAAGTTGGGTTTGCCCCGTTGCAGGCGATGTGGCGAAAGAAAAGCCATCATGGAAGATGATTGTATATTCTGCGGCCATTCCCATTGTTTGACCTGTATGAATTGCCAGACCATGGGCATCGCCAAAAGCTGTATTCCATTATACTTTCAGAGTTATCCGATGCGCCATGGCATCCAAATCACAACCGTGCGGCCCCGTCTGAAGTTTGAGTTAACTCCGCCGCAACAACGGGCCTCCGAAGCAGTGGTCCGTTTCCTGGAGAGTAAGGAAAGACGGTTTTTAGTCTGGGCCGTTTGCGGCGCCGGAAAAACGGAAGTGAGTTTTGGGGGCTTGGCAAAGGCGCTATCCGGAGGTCAACGGGTATTGTTTGCGATTCCCCGTAAAGATGTGGTCATCGAGTTGGTTCCGCGACTAAAAGAGGCTTTTCCGGAAATAGCCGTTTCGTCGTTGTATGGTGGGAGCGGTGAGCGTTTTCTTGATGTTCCGCTCACAATTGCCACCACTCACCAGTGTTTGCGGTTTTATCAAAGTTTTGACTTGGTGATACTGGATGAAGCCGATGCTTATCCCTATCAGGGATGCGCAATGCTGCATGATGCGGTTTTACGGGCTATGAAACCCGGCGGGCATTTGGTGATTATGACGGCAACCCCGGATCAAAGTATGTTAAAGCAGATACGACAGGAGGAATTACCCTATGTTTCGATACCTGCGCGCCCTCACCGCAAACCTTTAATCGTTCCCGAATGGGTGAAATGCGACTTGCCCGTGGCTGTCGATTGGAAAAGCAAGTGGGAACCTCCTTCGGCCATCCGTGAATTCTTAATGAATTTGAAGGAAAATCCCCATCCCGGGCTGGTTTTTTTGCCGACGATTCAGCAGATCGAATCCTTGGGCGGTAGTTTGGTGAGATGGGCCCAAATGCGCGGAGTGCTTGGCGCAATTACTCATTCGAAATCCACCAACCGGATGGAGACAAAAGAAAACCTGTTGAGGGGCAATCTCCAATTTGCAGTCACTTCGACCATTTATGAACGGGGAATCACCATTCCCAATTTGGATGTGATGGTTCTTCATGCGGATAACGAAAATATTTTCGACCCTCAAACCTTGATTCAAATTGCCGGACGGACCGGCCGGTTGGGGGAAGGCGGACGGGTTTTGTGGGTTTCAAAAACAAAATCCCGTTCCATGGATACGGCGATTCAAATCATTGCGGAAATGAACCGCGAAGGATATGAATTGGGATTTTTAGATGGAAAATAGGACTTTCCAATAATTTTCTTATAAATTAGGTCTAAGGTCTTATAAAAATTCTAAAGAAAGTGCCGATGATGAGAATAGGTAATTTAGAAATTATAAATTGGTTTCAAGAAATGGCCTTGGGTTTGATGGAATTATTTTTTCCACCCCAGGAGCGTTGCCCGGTTTGCTGGCAGGAAGATCGTTTTCATCAGGGACTCGGAAGAAATTGTCTTCGCAAAATTGCCATGATCACACCGCCTATATGTGAAAAATGCGGCCGCTCCTTAAGAGGCGAAGGGATGGGTTCCGGCAAAACAATTTGCAGGCAATGCAATCAAACCCGATATTATTTTTCAAAAGCAAGGTCCGTTGCTGTTTATGAAGGCGCTATGCGTGAGTACCTGGCGGAGTTAAAATACCGGTATCGTCCCGATCTGGGCAAAGCATTGGGCGTGTTACTGGTGGAATGGGTTAAAAATCAGCCTGAATTTCAAAAGACGGATTGGATCATTCCGATCCCCATTCATCAGCTGAAATTAATGGCCAGAGGTTATAATCAGGCTGAAATATTAGCCAATCCGTTACAAAAATATTTGGGAATTCCAATCAGAAATGATATAATAATAAGAGACAAGATCACGCTATCGCAGAATGCGCTTCATAAGGAACAGCGTTTTATCAACATCAATCAGGCCTTTCGGGTTATCAACGCGAAACCGCTTGAGGGGGCCAAAGTTTTATTGGTTGATGACATTTTTACGACTGGCGCCACAGTCTCCGAGGCTGCCAGAGCTTTAACAAGATCCGGGGCTCTTGAAGTTAAAGTTTTAACTTTAGCGGGAGGGATTTTGGATCCGGAATGGTTTATTTCATAATAGCTTAAAACGGAGGTGGAGTTATGGACATCAGAAATTGCAAAAGATGCGGCAACATGTTCCACTATAACGGCAATACCGTGTGCAATCATTGCGCCGAGGCAGACCAGCAAGACTTTGATAAAGTGCGGGATTATCTATTTGAACATCCCAATTCGCCGGCTTCGGAAATCAATCACGAAACCGGAGTGGAAGTGAAGGTTATTACCCGCTTTTTAAAAGAAGGCCGTCTGAAAATGGAGGGCGGCGGTTCCGACTCGATGATTACCTGCGAGAAATGTGGAGATTCGATCTCTTCCGGCAGGTTTTGTGAGAAGTGTCTTCAGGAAATGCAGTCGGAGTTGAAACGGGTTTCCAGACCGTCTCAGGGTATTTCTTCTTCGCCGTCCGGACCTTTGCCGGGTAATCCGGGAACCGTTTGGGCGCAAGCGAAGGTTCATACTTATGACCATATTTTGAAAAAGAAAGATTGAAATGCCTTTACAACTTAGATAAGGAGGAAGACGCCCGGTCAGCGGGTTATCGTATGAACAAAAATCTTACACAAATCGCAAAGGCAGGTGATAAAGGATGATCATCTCCAATAAACAAGTGCAAAGTATTCTTTCCATGGATCAAGTAAACGGCGCCAAGAAAAAAGGGAATGCCGTCAATAATCCCGGTCCGGTAAATAAAGCAGATTCCCTGGTTTTATCGGATCGGGCTCAAGGATTGCAATTTGCTACCGAACAGGTACTAAAGTCTCCGGAGGTTCGTGCCGAAAAAATAACTGAATTGAAAAATAAAATTCAGGATGGCACCTATCAAGTATCTTCATCAGACATCGCGCAAAAGATGGTTGGGAGGAGCCTGGTAGACGAGATCGCCGGGAGGTAGTCCAATGCAAGACAATCAAATACTCCAACAATTGTTGGAACAAGAACTTGCGCTTTTAGAAGAGCTCAACGGCTTAAGTTTAATGAAAAAGGAAGCACTCATGAAGGAGGACATGGAGACATTAGGATCCATTGTCCGCAAAGAAAAGGTGTTATCGGTTAAACTTAAAGACGTTAGTGATGAGTGCCTTCCTCAAGTGCAATTTTTTTTGGAAGATTCGAATTTTCCGGCTGAGATAGACGAAATCTTAGGGCGGGTCAGAAAAACGGCCCTCCAATTCAGGAAAAATAATGAATTAAATCAAAAGTTAATTCAGGATTCACTGGCGTTGGTCCAGTTTACGCTGAACTCCTTCCGTTCCATCATGAGTGGAGAAGATTCTCCAAACTTGTATGGATCATCCGGCCGGGTTCATCAAAAAGCAATCCATATGTTGGATGTGAAGGGGTGAGGAAAAATGGCGTCAACATTTTTTGGTTTGGAAACTGGTGTGCGGGGACTGTTGACTCATCAGCAAGCGCTTGAAACCACCGGGCAAAACATGTCAAATGCCAGTACTCCTGGTTATTCCAGGCAACGGGTAGAGATTACGGCGACAGAGCCTTATACGGAGCCGGCTTTTACCCGCCTAAAAGTAGCCGGCCAAATGGGGACCGGTTCAGAAGTGACCGAAGTCAAGCGGATTCGGGATCAAATCATCGATCAGCAAATTCAAAAACAAACTACGACCCAAGGTTATTGGGATACTCGTCAGGATATATTGGGACAAGCCGAACGGATTATTAACGAGCCCGCCGATGCCAATATTCGCTCGGAAATTGATGCTTACTGGGTGGCTTTGCAGGAGCTCACAAAAACCCCGGAGAGTCAACCCACCCGTTCGACTCTGCGTCAGACGGCGTTGACGTTGGCCCAAAATATCCGGGAAAATTATGCAAGCTTGAGAGAGCTGCGTTCCGATACCAATGATAAAATTGTCAGTACTGTCGTTGAGATTAATCGTTACGCCGAGGAAATTGCCCAGTTGAATAAAAGAATAGGGCAAATAACGGCACTGGGCGATCATCCCAACGATTTAATGGATAAACGGGATTTATTGGTGGAACAGTTGTCGAAAGATGTCAACATCAATACTTCTTTTGATGCGCTAAATCGAATTACCGTTCAGATTAATGGAATTCCTTTGGTGAACGGGGATACGGCCGACCCCATCCTGGCAATATCGGAAAATAAAAAAGGGATGGTCGCTTTAGAATGGAGCATTCCCAAACACCAGAATGTTGTGGTTACCAATGGCAATTTAGCCGGACTTTTGCAGTTGCGGGACGAGGATTTGCCGAAATTGATGGATAGTTATGACAGTCTTACCAGAACTTTGATGACTGAAACCAACCGGATTCATGAGAAAGGTTTTGGTTTAGATAAAAGTACCGGCACTGATTTTTTCCAAGGCAGCGGCGCGGCGGATATTGATTTAGCGGATGCCATCAAAGATACGGAAAAAGGGTTAAACCGGATTGCTGCTTCCAGCGATGTGATTGGCCTTCCGGGTAATAATGTCAATGCCCAAAAAATGGCTGATTTACAGCATAAATTGCTAATGCTTGATGAAACGACTACGATGAATGGATTCCTGGGAAATATCATCGGTGATCTCGCGGAAAAATCGTTGGCGGCCCAGACCAATTCAGCTCATCAAACCACTTTGCTGACCAGTTTGGACAATCGCCGGCAATCCGTGTCCGGAGTCAATCTGGATGAAGAGGCTGCGAATATGATTAAATTCCAGCATGGTTATAATGCGGCAGCCAAGGTAATCACTACCAATGACGCGATGCTCGATATCATCATCAACGGCTTGAAGCTAAACCCCTAAAAGAACCGTTTTGACCAAGGAGGGAAACAATTATGATGCGTGTTTCCAGTAAGATGGTTTATACCAGTTTAACTTATAATATCATGAATTTGGAAGATGCAATCAATAATTCAACCGATCAAGCCAGTTCCGGTAAAAGAATCCTAAAGCCCTCGGATGATCCGGTCGGTACGACCAGGGCTATGAAATACCGTACTCAAAACACGGAAATCCTGAAATATACGGACAATGTGAATGCGGCTTCCAGCTTGCTCGGTGCTGCGGATACCGCATGCAATGCCGTGGTTGATAATTTGCAGCGGGTGAGGGAACTCATTGTCGAAGGCGCCAACAGTACCAATAACGATTTGGACTGGGAGGCAATGGCTACTGAGGTTGATCAGATTAAAGCCGGACTGATGGATCTGGCCAATACTTCGATGGGGGATCGCTATATTTTTGCCGGTGAAAAATATACCGATAGAGCCTATACATTAAGAGCCAATGTTGCCGGGAACATTAGAAATTTGACCATGAGCCCCATCGTGGTCGACGCCCAAAACAATGAATTTAAGATCAAATTGGACGAAAATCCAACCCAGACGATTACCTTATCGCCAAAAACTTATGATGGATCCGTCGGCCATCAATTGAACGATCTTGCCAATGATATCCAAGCCCAGCTCAATAATGCGGACTTTAAGCCTCCGGTATATGTAAAAATCAATACCAATAACCAAATATCTTTTTATTCCGGTGTCAAACCCGATGATGGGGTTGCTCATACCGTTGTGTTGAAAGACGGACCCGCCATTAAGAATATTGGGAAAATCAAAAGCGCGACTCCGACCAAAGTTCAGATGGATACCGCTTTGGAGAGTGTTGCGCCTGATTATTACCGGGGATGGAGAATTCGAATTGCCGGTGGTACCGGGGTTGGCGAAGTCAATACCATCACTTCCTACAATCCGGAAAAACAAATCGCCGAAGTGGCGATTCCATGGCTAAAAGACCCGGATAGAACGTCCACTTACGAGTTGATTCCACCCTTGAACGGGCAAGCGGATGCCGTTCCCGGAGGGAAAATTACTTTGCCGGCCCATGGTCAAACTGCGCCGCTGGATGATTTTTATACCGGCATGACCATTAATATCGAAGATAGTATCGGGCGTACCGAGTCGCACCAAATTACCGGTTATTCCAATGCCACCGGGGAAATTACGGTTGAACCCGAGGCGTTTGTCTTGACTGGTCCGGTGACTTATACGATTTTGCCGGCGAGCAAGGGGGATGCGATTACGCACGATCCTTCCGGTTCATCAATTCAGCTGGCAAGCAATTCCAGTGAATTTAAGGATTTTTATAAAGGTTCCGCGATTACGGTTACCTTTTTGGACGGCTCAACGGAAACACGGCAAATTACCGGCTATGACCAGGCCAGTAAGATTGCCACAGTTGATCACCCGTGGGGGAAGACCTTTGACAGGTGGGCCCGATATTCGATTTCAGACACGACTTTGACCCAGTTGGGTTTTCAAAATCAGGATACCACCCGGGAAATTATCGGCAATCCCATTGCGGATATGACCAAAGTTCTCGGGCGTTATCCGGTGCGGAATGATGTTGCTGCGGTCGATGGGACGACAGTCACTTTGAACCCGCTGGATAACAATGATCAGGCCGATTTTTACAAAAATTGGACCATAACCATAACGGAAGGACCGGGCGCCGGGCAAAGCCAGGTAATTACCTCCTCCAATCAGAATTTGGTCACTGTCGGCGGTCTATGGGATCCGCCTCTGGCCGAGAATTCGAAATATGCGATCCGGCCACCCTTGATTGGCGGGGTAACCGCGGCGGCAAACAACGGGCCACCCCCAAATTTGCAGTTGGACGGAAATTCCAGCGTAATCAAAGATTTTTATAAAGGGATGACGGTAACGATCACCGGAGGGAAGGGAGCAGGACAAACCCGGACCATCGAAACTTATGACCCGGTTACCAAAGAGGTTACTTTGGATAAGGATTGGGAAAACCCCTTGCCGGACATGAGTTCGTCTTACGCCATTGATGGCGCTTCCGATGTTGCCGGCGATAGTAAATTCATTATCACGGTCGGGATTGATAAGCCTCAGGAAATTAGTTTGGATGGAGGCGATTTCACCCCAGCCCAGTTGGCCCGGAACATTCAGGACCGTATCAATGAGCGGGGCGGGCATTATGCCAATGTCCGGGTGGGGTTGACTTCCGATAAACGGTTAAAATTTGTTTACCATGATCCGGATTTGAATGACAGCGATTCACCGCTTCCGATCAAACTGAATTCGGGTTCAAAAGCGGATGTTTTACCGGATATGGGCTTTTCGAACGGGACTTATTCCGAGTCGATCGAACCCAATTTTGAGGGTAATTGCAGTGAAATCAATTATGAAGTGAATTTCGGCGTTAAAATCCGGGTCAATATTTCCGGAGACGGCTTGTTTGATCCGATTTTTCAACATCTATCGGAAACCAGTATCAATTTAAGAGGGGCCAATACCAAAGCGCTGTCCGAAAAGGATTTGACTCACATCACCGACGATATTGATAATATTTTAATCACCCAGGGAGAAATCGGGGCCAAGGTGAACCGTTTGAATCATAGTATTGATCGTTTTAACGGTTTATCCGATAATATTACCAAACTCCAAAGTGATGTTGAGGATGTCGACATTTCCAGGATGATTAGTCAGTTTACAATGCAAAAAACGGCTTATCAGGCAGCTTTGCAGGTAGGAGGCCAGATTTTACCGATCTCTTTATTGAATTATCTGAAATAATAAAGATTGAATCATTGGAGAGGGAGCGCGCGTAAGCGCCAAGGCCCGCAAACGCACAGGAAATACAGTTGAAAAAAGTCGTCTGGGAAAGGGCTGACAGGATGAAAATCGCGACAAAGTTTTTTGGATCGATCGAGGTTGAAGAAAAAGATCTCATCACCTTTGGTCATGGTATTCCGGGATTTGAAGAATTTCATCGCTATATGATTCGAAAGTATAGGGACCAATCTCCGTTTTTGGTGTTGCAATCCGTGGAAAAGACGGATTTGGCTTTTATTTTGATTGAGTTGGAGCAAATCGTCCCGGGGTATTCCATCGATTTAAGCGACGAGATTGTCGAAGAATTAAAACTGTCCGCGCCTGAGGAAGCCGTGGTCCGGGTTATCGTCACTTTACCGGAGGATGTTCAACAGGCCACCGTCAATCTGGCGGCTCCGATCGTGATTAATTTTAAAACCGGTTTGGCCAAACAAATCATTTTGAATAATCCGGAATATAGCTTAAAACATCCCCTGTTTGCGGCGGCTGGTGAAAAGGAGGTCCTTCAAGCAGCGCCTTAAGAGAATGAGTAAAATCAGCATTCTTTTCATAAAATAAAAGGGATTTTCTGACTTTCGGAGAAATTAAAATGTAGTTTAGGTTGTTGATTTCTACAAGAGGCGGCGTTTGATTACGAAGGTTCAAGGAGGATCCCGATGCTCGTTTTGACCAGAAAGCTTAATGAAAGCATAATGGTAGGCGATGATGTTAAAATAACCATTGTTGATGTCAAGGGTGATCAAGTAAAATTGGGGATCACAGCTCCAAGGCAGATAACGGTTCATCGTGAGGAAGTATACCGGGAAATCCAAAAAGAAAACCAGCTGGCAACCAGTGGGAAACCCAATCTTGATAGCTTGGAAAAATTACTGAAAAAATAGACCTTTAGAAAATTTTTACTAAAGTTTTTAGGGCTTTATTACGATATCTAATATAGAAATCAATATAGGATGCGTTTAAAGCATCACCCGTGATATTAAAAATTTCAGGTTGAGCCGTTAATATCACCGGCGATGGTTTAACAGCCATCGACCCTTGCGCTTCTAAGGGACGGCCGACTTAGAGGCAATAGGGAAATAAAGGGTATGGATACCCTAAAAAATTTCAAGGAGGACAAAAGTTTATGATTATTAATCACAATTTACCCGCTTTAAATGCGCTGCGTAACTTGAACGGAAACGACAAACTCCATTCAACAGCAGCAGAAAAACTGTCTTCAGGTCTCCGGATTAACCGGGCCGCTGATGACGCCGCAGGTCTGGCAATATCCCAGAGCATGCAGAGCCAAATCGAAGGTTTGGATCAAGCCACCCGGAATGCGCAAGATGCGACTTCGTTAATTCAGACCGCTGACGGTGCTTTAAATGAATCTCAATCCATCCTGATCCGTATGAGAGACTTGGCGGTACAGGCTGCCAACTCGACCTACACTGATAATGACCGTACTTCCATGCAACAGGAAGTTAATCAGTTAAAGGATGAATTGGACCGTATCGGTAATACGACTGCATTTAACAACAAGATTCTGCTTGATGGTTCTTCGGCTGCCGTATCATCGTCAAACGATGCCAACACGAAGATCTTTATGCGGGGCGCCATTCAGGAAAAGGGTGTTTCTTCAGCCGGTACCTACAAAATCGATGTCAGCGTGAGAGCGGCTGGTACTGCCCAAGTTCAACAGTCCAACATCATGACCAATAAAAATACCGGACTCACCGCCACCGGTAACACCCAATTGAAAGATATCGCCAACTTCTATGATGCCGGCGGAAAATTCTTAGTAGAAAATCCGCAAAACATCTCCTTGGTTGAAGGCGACGGCAAAGGCACCACGATTACCCTCAACGGTGACGATACTTTGAACGAAGTTGCCACCAAATTTGCAGGCGCCATCTCCAAAGGCCTCGGCCAGAGTGTAATCGATGGTGTATCCAGTAATGCGGCAAAAATGGGACAGTATAATACGACTAAAGGTTCCGGCGTAAGAGCCGTTTCCGGCGTGTTCGTATTAAGCAGCGCCAAAGCTGGTGAAGACGGTAAGATTAGCGCGGTCGGCGATGCCCAACTCGTTAAAGCCTTTGGTTTTAATCAGTTCGGTGAAGTCAATGACGTTGTCTATTCCGTATCCGTAACCAATGCTGCAACCGGTTCCGGACTTGCAACGGGAGTGGCTGTTGAAGGCAACAACATCATCGGTTTGGTTCACAAGAATGTTGATGTTCAAATCGGTGGTAGTACTGCTCAAAAAGCCATATATAATGAATCCGAAGGTAAATTTACCGTCGGTTCCGGCGATACTCAGTCAACTTATGTGCACTTGGTTGATAACACCCAGGTGTTCCAGATTGGCGCCAATGAATTGCAAAACATGACTGCGGCTATCGGCGACATGCGCGCTTCTTCATTAGGAGTCGATAAAATTTTACTTACCGATATTTCATCGGCAGGTAAAGCGATTACCACTCTTGATTCGGCAAACAGCCGTATTTCGGCTCAACGCGCAGCGCTCGGTGCTTATCAGAACCGCTTGTCCCATACTATGACCAACTTGGGAGTAACACAAGAGAACTTGACGGCATCACAATCCCAGATCAAGGATGTAGATATGGCGCAAGAGATGACCAACTACAGCAAACTGGGTATTCTTACACAGACTGCAAATGCTATGTTGGCCCAATCCAACCAGACTCCGCAACAAGTTCTGCAATTATTACGGTAATGAATTCACCTAAAAGCCCTTCTTCGGAAGGGCTTTTTTGATGCCTTTTTTATCGCAAACAGAATCACCCCTAACCCGAACAAGTCGGAAATCTACAAAGAACCAAAAGTTACATCCGACAATTTTCTTTCTGAAAAAGCAAGAATTTTGAGGGTTAGAACCTAAAGGATAATGGAGAATTGCCGATTACAATATTAAATGCCGGCAACGGCAGGGACGGAATTTTAACGGGAAGCGACTTTTCAAAATAAATCCTTTTTGATACCGGGCGAGAACAGAGGAGGAAAGCAGAATGACGCAGGAAGAATTGGATCAAACGATTGCCGCTTATGATCAATATCTACAGCGGATGTCTTCGGCGGCTGAACATTTTTGCGAAGATTTAGTGGAAAGCAATTACCAGGAAATCAGCGGCGTCTTACCGGCGCTGGTTGAGGGATTGGCTTGGATTAACGAGAGTGTAGAAAAATTTGCAAAACTGGAGTATATTGGGAAGGAAGAAGTGAGCGCGTTTCGGGAGTTCCTTAAAAATCTTTATGAGGCCCTCCAAAATAAGGACTATGTTTTGGTTCATGATTTGTGTGAGTTTGAGCTGGTATCCCTCTTGGAACGAATTCGTATTTCCGGGGCAGAATTAAACTAAAGGGTGATCCTGATGATGTATCAAGAAAATGTGAATTTGGTAAAAAGAAGATTTCCCTACCTGAAGTTGAACGGCAATATACATTCTTCAGGAACGGACATCGACATCCATCTTACCGTCAGCCGGAGCAAGACAGGATTGCCCGTTGCTCAAGTGACCCGGAATAACCACCGGGTCTTTTTGAATAGTTCCTACGACCCGGAACTCGATGCCGGGCGCTGGATACAGCATAATTTGGATTCTAAGGCCGGTCACCTCATTCTCTGCGGCGCGGGTTTTTTTTATCATGCCAAAGCCTTATTGGATTCAGGGCAGATCCAAAAGTTAGTGATCTATGAACCGAGTCCCCGTATTCTCGAAACCGCCATGCATGAAATTGATCTGGCCCCGCTCTTTCAATACGATAATTTCCTGTTGTTGACGGGTATGGACTATAATGAGATGATTCCGGCGGCGCTGGGTTTTTTCAACAATGGCATGATTTATACCACGACGGATATTCAGTTTAAAACCTTAACCGCTTATCAGGAACTCTTTGCGGAGGAAATCCATTTTTTTCAAGAGAAATTACGGGAATATCTAAGATTGGTTCAAATGAACCTATCGACCACCGATGCTTATGCCAAACAATGGCTCTCGAATGCGTTTGCTACATTTCCCAACGCGGTCAATTCGCCGGTAATCCGCCATTATTTCGGGCAATTTAAAAATATCCCGGCGATTGTGGTGTCGGCTGGACCCTCTCTTGAGAAAAATATTCATTTGATCAATGGAATTAAGGAAAATGCGGTCGTGATTTGCGCCGGGTCCAGTATCCGGGCGATGAAACACAACGGAGTTTCACCTCACTTTTTAGTGGCAATCGATGGTCATCAAATCAATAATCAAGTTTATGGCGACTTGGATTTATCCGATATTTACCTGGTTTACAATTTCCGCTTTTGGCACGAAACAGCCAGTAATTTTCGGGGCCGGAAAATTTTGATGAAAGTCGATGCCGAAAGTCTGCCGGAACTTTTTATTACCCAAAATGGCGGTTATGAAATCGGTTCTTTAAAAAGCGGCTTTTCCGTATCTCATACCGCACTGCATCTGGCGCATCAATTGGGTTGCGATCCTATTATCCTTATCGGGCAGGATTTGGCATACGCTCCAACCAAACGTTATGCCGATGGACAAATTTCATCTTCCCAGAAACATTTCAAGGAGGGGGAGATCCCCCCGAACTGTTTTTATACCAAGGATATTTATGGGCAGGACATTTTAACCGATTACGAACTGGATAGTTTCCGGATGTTGTTGGAACGGATGATCGAAACTTCGTATCAGGGAAAAGTCGATATCATCAACGCCACGGAAGGCGGTATCCACATTCAAGGCGCCAACGACCGGAAATTGGCTGAAGTGATCGCTGAATACTGCCGGAAGGAACAGCACATCTCGGCCCGCCTGAACACTTGCTATGAATCGGGTTTAAAAGAGATTAAGGCCCATAAGATTGATCCGCGGGACTACTGTTCAAAATTGCAAACCGTCACCAACCGGGCCATCATTAAAATGGCCGAGTTGATTGATGCATTACAAGCCTTACGGAAACGCAATTTTAGCAGCAAGTTTGTTCCGGGTGAACTGGATCCAGCACTTGATAAAATCACCGCTGCCTATGATCAAGCATTAAATTATAAAGAGTATCATGTTTTATTAAAAGACATTCAGTCAACTGCGCTTTCAGTGAATAAAGCCCGTTTAAGCGAGATGGATGATATCACCAATCAAGAAGAATATGACCGCAAACTGCAGATTTATCTGAATATCATTGCCGATACGCAAAAAGCCTTGGAATTTGTGATGGAATGTATTACCAAAGTGCTTAATACCCAGAATACTCCGGAAAGGCTTTCCTTGGTTAGAAACGATGAACGGATATCCGATATCGATATCGGGGTAGCGGAAAAACAAATCAAACAGCGAACCGGTTTGCGCCAATTAGAACGGAATTTGGAAAATCTTCTGCTGAAAGAGAATTCATCCCGACGCGGAATTTACTTATATTTATATGGAGCGCTTTTCCATCACATAGGCCAGACTTCCAGAGCCGTTGATGTTCTGGAAGAAGCTGTCAAGACCGATCCGGCGCAGGTTAAGGCCTATTTTATATTGCACCAAATATACTATCGGAATCGCAATTACACTAAAGCGCTGGAATCCTTAAGCCATTGCATACAACTTAATTTTAAAACATATTATTGCAGCAAAATGCAACTGAAAATTCACTACCAAACCCAAAATTGGGTGGCTGCAGGTAATTTGGCCACGGATTACGGGAGAAAAGATTTATTTTCCGGGAGCCGGTTCATAAAACTGATCAAAATTGAATGCCTTTGCCGGTTGGGGCTTAGGGATGAGGCTCAAAAGCTCTTTCAACAATACCTGGCTCAACATAAAATCGGTTCCAAACTTAAACAACAGCTTCAAGAGTTATTCAAGGGTAAGGACCCCATGGAATACCGGCAATGTTATCAGAAAAACCGGGATTTTTTTGCCGGGACTTTCGGATTGAATTTACCGGAATATGAGGGTATCCAATATAAAGTATGCCGTTTTTTAAGTGGGGAATACGCTTATGATAACGGGACGGCTTATATTTTGTCCGGTATAAATCATACGGCGGAAATCGATATCCAATTATCTCCAGAAGATTGCCTGGCGATTTACAACACGGATAATTCCAAAATTTTTGAACATCTGGCGACGGTTTTGGAACAGAATCCGGATGAGGGAGGAGGCAGGCAACTCAGAAAAATCCCCATTTATATCCTTGAAGATAATTTGGAGAATTGGTGTTTAATGGCCCAATTATTTGACTTCCGGAAACTCGGGGGTTGGGGAAACCTCCATTATTTTATTGCGCCTCACGGTGGGAGCGCGGAAATCTTTATGGCGGAAGATATACCCTGGCCTAGTTTATTATATGGCACCGCTCCCCAGGAATTCACCGAGTCGCTTTCCCAGATTAAACAGGAGAAAGATCAAGTTTTTCTCCGGCGCCTCCGGGGATTGCAGGAATATTACCACCAGAAGCAGGTTTTATCTGAAAACTATCAGAAAATATTGCTATTCTTCAGTGCCCGGGATGAAAGTCAATGCTATTACGGGCGAATGATTCAAACCTATTTACAGGAGCGGGGATTTGAATGCTTTGCCTATACTGAAAGTCCGGTATATGGAGCGGGTACGATATACAGCGAGGCCAAGGCTGTGGATGAAATTCAGCCCGATGTGATTATTCATCTGTTTGGACTTAAAGAGGAATCTGAAGTATTGAGTACCCTTGAGGTTCCCTTTATCAGCTGGCTGATAAAGGAAAAACAATTACCCCCAGAATTAACGGCAACTGCTGTGAGTCAGCAAATTTTTCTCACGGGCAATGAAAATCTGCATTCGCTTTTGGCGCAGAAAGGGTTTCCGAAAGAAAACATCCAGTCGGCTTTTTTGCCGGTATTTTCCTCTTGGGGCTCCAAAGCGGCTCAGAATGATAGAATGGAGCGATCTATTGCCGTATTAAGCGACTTGGAAAGTTTGGATGCGGTTATTCATGACTTGGGGATGGTTCTTTACGGGCTCTTACTCCAGAAAGCGAAAGCCCATACGGCCCCAATGACAAGTATCATGGCGGCTTTACGAGCGATTTATTTTCAAGTATATGCTCGTTTAAATCAAGAGAAGTTGGTTCCGCTCGATTTATCGGAGTATCAAAAAATTATGGCTGAAAATATGCAGCGATATCAATGGTCGCTTTCGGCGGATGAACAAAAAATTGTGGCGGGATTTGTAAAAAATGCTTTTGAAAATTTTATTTTTAAACGTTTACAGGTGAAGTGGGTTGTTGATGGCTTCGGCGATGCCGGAGTGGCAATTTACGGTTCCGGGTGGGAGCAAGATCCGACTTATACGGCTTTGTATAGGGGCGAGGTGAATCCGCTGACGAATCCCCAGGACTATGGTAATTTGGTGCGAAACAATAAGATCAACCTTTGCCTTGGGGAACGTTTGAAAAATTCATCTTATATGCAACCGGACTTGATCGAGGGAATCGCGGCCGGCGGATTTTTTATGGTGGGTAAACTCATGGATAAAGATAAAGAAGAAGCCGCTATCAAACCTTTCGGCGGATTACTGGACTCTTTCGGCTCAAAGATGGAGTTACAGGAAAAAATAAACTACTTTTTGCTTCATCCGGAGCAAAGGGTAAAACGGGCTCAAGAAATGCAAAACTATATTGGGGAGCGTTTTGATGTCGGAAATCTTATCGAAAAATTCTGGAGGCTGCCATGAATATACAAGGGAAAAAGGTTTTAGTGACCGGGGCCGGCGGTTTTATCGGTTCTCATTTAACCGAACAGCTGGTGGCAGCCGGGGCTGAAGTCAGCGCTTTTGTCCGATATAATTCAACAGGGGATTGGGGTTGGTTGGAAAGATCGCCGGTAAAGAAGGATATTACCGTGGTTTCGGGAGATATCCGGGATTATGACAGTGTAAAAGGAGCAGTCAAGGATGTTCAGGTAATTTTTCACTTGGCGGCTTTGATTGGAATACCCTATTCTTATCAGTCTCCACTGGCCTATATCAAAACCAATGTTGAGGGAAGTTACAACATTTTGCAGGCAGCCCGGGAACAGGGAGTGGAAAAGGTCGTCCAGACTTCAACCAGCGAAGTTTACGGCACCGCCCGCTTTGTGCCGATCCACGAAGAACATCCGCTGCAGCCCCAGTCGCCTTACTCGGCTTCAAAAATAGGCGCCGACAATATTGCCCTCAGTTTCTATCATGCCTTCAACTTACCGGTGGTTGTGGCCAGACCTTTCAATACCTATGGGCCCAGACAATCGGCAAGAGCGGTGATTCCCACAATTATTACCCAGATTTTAAAGGGACAAAAAGAAATCACTTTAGGGAATTTGACTCCCACACGGGATTTAAATTTCGTTCTGGATACGGTAAAAGGATTTATTAAAATAGCAGAAACTGACGATATCTTAGGTGAGGTAGTGAATATCGGTTCGGGAAGCGAGATCGCCATCGGTGATCTGGCAAAGTTCATCGCGGGTCTGCTCCAGAGTGAAGTCGTTATCAAGCAGGACCCTGAGCGAATCAGGCCGGGTAACAGTGAGGTTGAGCGACTGGTTTGCGATAATGCCAAAATAAAGCGGATGACCCACTGGCAGCCTCAACATTCACTGGAAGAAGGCCTGAAACTTACGATAGAATGGCTCAAAGAGAACTTACAAATTTATAAGCCGGAGCAATATAATGTCTAAATCGATCTTTCTCGATGCGCCCAATTTGGGAGTCTTAGAAAAAACATATTTGAATCAGGCGCTGGATAGCAATTACGTCTCGACGGCGGGCCCGTTTGTACCGGAGTTTGAAGAGAAATTCTCCTCTTATCTGAATACCGTCGGGGCGGTTGCAGTTCAGAGCGGTACAGCCGCTATCCACATGTCCCTTTATGAGTTGGGCATTAAAGCCGGGGATGAAGTCATTGTACCGGCCGTCACTTTTATCGCCACGGTGAACCCGATCATTTATGTGGGGGCTACTCCTGTTTTCGTGGATATTGATAGAAATAGCTGGAATATCGCTCCGGGAGAGATACAAAAGGCGATTACTCCAAGGACAAAGGCGATTATTCCGGTTCATTTGTACGGGAACCCGTGCAATATGGGGGAGATCATGGATATTGCCGAGGAACACGGGTTATACGTCATTGAAGACGCCACCGAAAGTTTGGGGGCGACTTTGGGGGGTAAAGCTACCGGAACTTTCGGAGATATGGGATGTTTTAGCTTTAACGGTAATAAGGTGATTACTACCGGTGGCGGCGGCATGGTTACCACCGCCTGTCCGGAAAGGGCCCAACATATTAAATTCCTGGTCAATCAGGCGCGGGATGGCAACCGGGATTATTACTACCATCCGGAAATTGGTTTTAACAACCGGATGACCAATCTGGAAGCTGCGCTGGGTTTGGCTCAATTTCAAAGAGTAAGCGAGTTTTTATTGAAGAAGCGGAATTTCTTCGAAGAATACCAACGGGTCTTTGAGGGTGATGAACGCCTTAGCCTGCAACGGGAGTTGCCCGGAGCCGTTTCATCGGTATGGATGTCTTCGGTGCGCTTCAATCGTCAAAAAACAGCATGGAAAGTCCCGGAGTTGATGGCGAAATTGAAAGAAAAAGGCATTCCCTGCCGGCGTATTTTTCAACCTTTGTTTGAGTCGCCGCCTTATCAAAAATATAAAACCGGCGATTATCCCAATAGTTACGAGTTATTTGACAATGGCATTAATTTGCCCGGATCGACATTGAATTCGTTGGAAGATATTCGTTATACGGCTGAAACGTTATTGGAGATCCTGGACCAAAAGTAATGTAATCACAGCGCAAGTACCACCCTTGATTGTCTCAACTACGGGGATTTAAACCCTCGGCTTTAGCTGGTGGTGGTTGAGTTGCAAGCCAAATTTATTTTAGATTGCGGAGTTGTTGATGATTGAGAAAAATCGCTGTAGTGACTGGGACTAGAGCCGATTATGCTTTATTATACTGGCTTTTGAAAGAGATTCAGCAAGATCCGGAGATGGAACTCCAACTGGTGGTGACAGGCTCTCATCTGGCGCCCGAATATGGCCTCACTTACCGGGAGATAGAAAAAGATGGCTTCGTGATCCGGGAAAAAGTCTCCATGTTGGTATCCGGCAATACCCCGGGCGGTACGATCAAATCAATGGGTCTGGCTTTAATAGGCTTGGCGGATGTCTTGGAAAGGCTTACTCCCGATTTGTTGGTGATTCTTGGCGATCGTTATGAAATTCTGACTGTAGCGGAAGCCGCATTGATTGCTAAGATTCCCATCGCCCATATCGCGGGAGGCGATATTACTGAAGGGGCTTTCGATGACTCGATCCGGCACGCCGTCACTAAAATGGCTCATCTTCACTTTGTAACCAACGCCGAGTCCTGGCGGCGAGTTCGCCAAATGGGGGAAAACCCGGACTTTATATATAATGTCGGTAGCCCAGGATTGGATTATATCAAAAAAGGTTCCTTACTGACCAGGGAACAACTGGCCAGTGAGCTGAATATAAAATTTTACAAGCGGAATTTGCTGATTACCTTTCATCCGGCGACGCTAGAATGGGAAAAAGCCGGCCGGCAGTTTCAGACTCTTTTGGATGCTTTGACGGATCTGGGACCGGAGGTGGGTTTGATTTTTACCAAACCCAATTCCGATCCGGGAGGACGGGTTTTATTGGAAATGATTGATCAATATGGGAACGAACACGGCAATGCCATGGTTTATACTTCCTTGGGCCGTTTTTACCTAAGTGTGATGGCCCAGGTGGATGCGGTAGTCGGAAATTCTTCCAGTGGACTCTATGAAGCGCCCTCGTTAAAAAAACCCACTGTCAACATTGGCGATCGCCAAAAAGGTCGTTTGCAGGCAGGCTCAGTGATAAATTGCCCGGTAGAGCGGAAGGCGATTGTCCGGGCGATTGAGGAAGCTTTCCATAAAGATTGTTCGGGGGTAATAAACCCGTATGGCGACGGTGAGTCGGCCCGAAGAATCCATGGTATTCTAAAACAAGTCCCCGATTTTCAGTTATTAAAAAAACATTTTTATGAGGTGGATTAAGGAATGACAGGGAACCAAAGAGTACGGATTATCGCCGAAGCCGGCGTAAACCATAACGGTTCTTTGGAAAAAGCATTGCAATTGATTGATATTGCCAAAGATTCCGGGGCCGATATTGTTAAATTTCAGACTTTTAAGGCTGAAGCCATCAGTAATCATTCCGCCCCCAAAGCGGAATACCAGAAGGAAAATAATCCCGGTGAAGAATCCCAGCTGGAAATGTTAAAACGGTTGGAGCTGGACGAAAGGGCCCACCAAAGTTTGATCGCCCATTGCCGGGAAATAAATATTCAATTTCTATCCACACCTTTTGATAGGGCAAGTTTAGAGATGCTCGACAAGAGGTTTGATATTTCCCTGATAAAAATACCCTCCGGAGAGATTACCAATCTACCGTTTCTGCTGAAAGTAGCCGGAACGAAAAAAACAGTGATTTTGTCTACCGGAATGAGTTCCCTTGGCGAGGTCGAATTGGCCTTGGCGACTCTGGCGTTTGGTTATAGAGGATCGGGAAGACCGTCGATTCATGCTTTTCAGGACGTTTTCAATTCTCCGGCAGGGCAAGAGGCTTTGGCGGAAAAAGTGACCTTACTGCATTGCACGACGGAGTATCCGGCCCCTTTTCAAGAAGTCAATTTAAAAGCGATGGATACTCTCAAGGCGGCATTCGGTTTGCCGGTGGGTTTATCCGATCATACTCCCGGTATTGCCGTGGGTATTGCGGCGGTCGCTCGCGGCGCCACGGTGATTGAAAAGCATTTTACGATAGATCGTAATTTACCGGGTCCGGACCATCGGGCATCGCTGGAACCGGAGGAGTTGAAATCGCTGGTGCAGGCAATTCGCCAGGTAGAAGTGGCTTTGGGTGATTTCAGGAAATGTCCCGCTCCTGCCGAATTGAAAAACCGGGCAGTTGCCAGAAAAAGCTTGGTAGCGGCCTGTGATATTCCGCAGGGAACTGTTTTTAATGAGCAAAATGTCGGGGTTAAAAGGCCGGGCACGGGTATTTCACCGGTGGCGTATTGGGAGATTATGGGGAAAAAAGCGCAGCGGGATTTTAAACAAGATGAGTTGATTGAAACATGAAGCAACCGGTGGTTTTATTAGGCGCCGGCGGTCACGGCCGGGTTTTATTGGATATTTTACTTCAGCAATCTTACGAAGTGCTGGCCATTTCCGATCCCGATTATAAAAAGATGCTACCTTTGAATAATATTCCGTTGATGGATGACCGGGAAGCCTTACAATATTCGCCTGCCGAGATATTACTGGTTAACGGCCTGGGTTCTGTGGGGGATACTGGAAAAAGACGGCAGGTATATGAATCCTTTAAAAATCGCGGTTACCAATTTGCGACTCTCATTCACTCCTCCGCGGTGGTTTCTCCCCGGGCCGGGCTCGGCGAGGGAACTCAAGTGATGGCTGGAGCCATTGTGCAAACGGGAGTCACCATTGAAAACAATTCGATTATCAATACTAAGTCCACGGTAGAACATGATTGTAGGATTGGCGCCCATGTTCATATCGCATCCGGCGCAATTCTTTGCGGAGGAATTGAGGTTGGTGACGGAGTTCATGTTGGAGCGGGCGCAACGGTTATTCAGGGAATTTCTATCGGCAAAGATTCCATCATCGGGGCGGGGGCGGTTGTTATCAGCGACCTACCGGAAGCCGTAATTGCGGTCGGCGTGCCCGCCAGGATTATAAAGTATAGGGAAGGATAACGTCCAGCCATGTGCCAACAAGCAAAACATGCCTTGATTACGGAAGAAAAGACAATTCGCGAGGCTATCGAACAATTAAACGAAAACCGCCTCCAAATTCTGCTGGTGGTTAATAGTGACCAAGTTTTATTGGGCACTGTCACCGACGGTGATATTCGCCGTTCGATTTTAAACAATATTTCATTAGATAAGCCGATCGTCCGGATCATGAACAAGAATCCCAAATTCACTTATGAAGGGGAGACTCAAAAAGTCCGCGAGTTGATGCTCAAATATAAGTTAAAAAATATCCCGGTTATTGATGAAGCAAGGCGAGTTGTGGACCTGGTTTTGATGGAGGATATTCTTGAAACCAAGGAAAAAATCTGCCCTAAAAACAACCAGGTCCTGATCATGGCCGGTGGAAAAGGTTCCAGACTTGATCCGTTCACCAAGATTCTACCTAAACCGTTAATTCCGGTGGGAGATAAACCTATTATCGAAATCATCATGAATAGTTTCAACAAATACGGGTTCAACAATTTTATTATTTCTTTAAATTACAAGGCTGAAATCATTAAATTATACTTTTTGGAAAATGCCAACGGATATAACGTCAGTTACACGCATGAAGATATTCCGCTGGGAACGGCCGGCGCGCTCCGGCTCGCCAAGGACCGTTTGAAGGAGACCTTTATTGTCAGTAATTGTGATGTCATCATTGATGTAGACTTCGATAAACTCCTGGATTTCCACGTACGTAATAAAAATTTCGCCACTGTGGTGGGAGTGGTGAAGCATATGCAAATCCCTTACGGGGTGATTGAAGTCAAAGACAATAAGTTGCATCAGATGACTGAAAAACCCGAATATGACTTTGTAATCAACTCCGGTGTCTATGTCCTGGAACCGGAAATCATCGACCTGATTCCTGAAAATGAGGCCGCCAATATGCCGGATTTATTATTGAAAGCGAAAGATCTGGGTCATAAAATCGGGGTTTTCCCCGTCAGCAATAAGTGGTTTGATATCGGTCAATGGGAGGAATATCAGAATACCTTGGAATATTTCAAGAAAGCTGAGGGGACAAGCTACAGTGGCTGACCAGAAAAACAAATTAGCCCTGATACCGGCCAGAGGGGGTTCAAAGGGCTTGCCGAGGAAAAATATTCGGCTGCTTGGCGGCAAACCTCTGATCGCCTGGACCATCGAGGCGGCTATCCAGAGCGCTTGCTTTACCCATGTCGTGGTGAGTACGGATGATCCGGAAATTACCGCCATTTCAAAAAAGTTTGGAGCGGAAGCGCCGTTTCAAAGGCCACCGGAATTAGCCGGCGACACGGCCAAAAGTATCGATGTAATTCTTCACGCAATCGAATGCTTCGGGCAACAGGGGGTATGTTTTCAGGAATTGGCTTTGTTGCAGCCGACCAGCCCCCTTCGGAATGCCGCTGATATCGGGGGGGCGTTCAGAGTCTTTCAGGAGAAAAAAGCGCTTTCCCTCGAGTGCGCGGTAGTCTCGGTGTGCCAAAGCGAACATTCGCCGTTATGGATGAATACCATTGGCGAAGATTTGTCGATGGCCGGCTTTTTGCCGAAAAGCGCCGTCGGTGAGGGTAGACAATCATTGCAACAATACTACCGCTTAAACGGGGCGGTTTATTTGGCCAATATTTCTTATCTCAAAAAAAATAACGGCTTTTTTGGACCCAAGACTTATGCCTACATGATGCCCCAGGAAAGGTCGGTGGATATTGATACGGAGTTGGATTTGAAATTTGCGGAATTTCTTTTGACAAAAAATTAACGAAATAGGCCAAAAGAACTATTCATTTTTCAATGGGATTTTCCGAAACCATAATCAGGCGATTTATATTCATTGGAAGGATATAGTAATTTACAAGGAGGTAGTTTTATGAAAGTGGGAGCAGGAGCTTCAATTAATACTGTTAATGCCAATATAAGCTCTACCAGAATATCAGCGGATAACTCGGCGGTGAAAGCATCAAGCCACGATGAATCGCTATCTACCGCCAAGGATAAAGAAAAAGTCGAAAAGGCGCTTAAGATTATCAATATGGCTTATAAGGAAGTCAATATTGAATGCAAGTACTCCATGGATGAACGGACCAAGACCGAGATTGTCAAATTTGTCAACTCCGAAACCGGTGAAACGATAAAGCAATATCCGCCTGAGGAAATCTTGAATATGATCACCAGAATGTATGATATGTATGGGATCTTACTGGATGAGAAAGTCTAATTTAGGTAAAGGTAAGGAAGTGAAATCATGGCCGAATCGAACTCGAGCTCTTCAGTTACTACCGGCGGAGTTAACGGTTTAGGAATTGTCGGACTCAATTCCGGTATGGATACGGCGGGTACGATCAAAAAAATCATGAAATATGACAGGAAACCGATTGATCGGACCAACCAGCAAATCCAGTTATTGCAGTGGAAAGAAGAGGCTTTTCGCGCTCAAAACACGGCTCTTTCCGAATTGCGGGATTCTGTTTTCGATTTGAAAATGGAGACTTCCTACGAAACCCGAAAGATTGATACGACTGATTCTGAGGTGGTCAATGCCACCGCCGGTAAAGATGCCATCAATGGCAGTTATGCGGTGAAAGTTGAAAAAATGGCCACTTTCTCCTCCAATAGCAGCGTTGATGATCCTAAGAGCAAGGAGAAGGGAGTGTTCCTTTCTTCTCAGGTGATCGGCGCACCGAAAAGTTTAATCACGATCGACAAGGGTAAACATTCCTTTGATCTTACCGTAGATGGCGAACGGGTGACGATTAATCTCTCCAAGTTGTCCGGCAAATACAGTATAGCCGGAGAAGATCACGATAACGGCCAAGTTTTGACGCCCGTGTTGGGCCGCACCAAAAGTTTAACTCGCTTGGCGGGAAATATTGAACGGGAAATTAAAAAGGCGTTTCATAAAAAAGATATCGATGATATTTCGTTGAAGGTAAAAGTTACTTCCAACAATCAGTTGGAACTGTATACCGATGATGGAATAAAGCATAACATCACCATGAATAGCGTGCCCAATAATTCGATTCTGACCGATTTGGGATTTAAGGATGGCGCAAGCGTCTCAACGGTGGATACTTCGATCTCCTTGTATAACCTGCGGGATCAGTTTGTCAATGCCAAGGACTATTTTACCGACAAGAGTTCGCCCACGGATTCCTTCGGTTTTACTATCAACGGGCAGGTATTTAAGTTCACCCATAACGATTCCATCGACAAAGTGGTCGAACAAATTAATTCCTCCACTACGGCGGGAGCCAAGGCGTTTTTTGATGTAGGAAGCAATAAGCTGATTTTAACCGCCACACAGTCCGGCGATTATAATCACGGCCGGCCGGGAATTGTGATTGACGATACGGATGGGGTTTTAAAATCCCTTTTTAAAATTGACCAGGCCAATAGCACGATTGGGGAAAATAATGAATTTACGGTTAATGGGACCCCGTTTAAACAAGCAACCAATTCCTTTACCCTCAATGGAGTGACTTTAAATTTAGCCGGAACCGGTTCCGCCACGGTTAATGTCGCCACGGATCCCACGGAAATTGTTAAAAAGATTGATGATTTTATCACTTCATACAATAAAACCATGAGCGGAATGAACGAACAGATAAGCAAGACCCGGCCTACCAAAGGCAAAAAAGTTTATGATCCGTTGACGGATGAACAAAAAGAGCAGATGTCCGAGGAACAGATTAAGAAGTGGGAAAAATTAGCCCAGGAAGGTTTACTCAATAACGACCGCCTGATGATTTCGATAGTGAACGATCTGCGTTCGAAGATGTCACGGGTGGTCTCAACACCGATCACTTTAAGCGGGGGTTCTTTGGGGGGAGCCGTTAACGCAACCCCGACCGCCAATCAATTCAAATTCACCTTGGGGGATACTACCAGAGTGATTAAACTCGATCCTCAAGTTTACTCGGTGACCACTTTGAAAAGGGCCTTACAAGATAAATTGGATCAATCTTTCGGTGTTAACCGGATCAGGGTATCGATAAGCGACAGCAAAATTTCCTTCGCCACTGAAAATGTTCCGATGCAAATCAATAGTGGCGCCCAAAATGATATTTTAAGCCAATTGGGTTTTATGAATGGCGATAAAAAAGATTCTTCTTATAATACATTAAGCCAAATCGGTATTCGGAGTGGAGATTACAGTGAAAACGGCAAACTCCATTTAGATACCGCCAAATTAACGAGTGCTTTGCAAAATGATCCCGAAGGGGTCATCCGGTTGCTTACCAATAATCGACAGGTCACTGCCCTTTCGGACAGCGCCGTCGACAAAGCCAAAGCCGCCGAACGAACATCCGAAAGCCAGGGGATTTTTACGAATTTTTATAATTCATTAAATACGAATGTTAAGCGGCTTACCGAAGAGGCCGGTCTACCCGGCGGCGGCGATGCCAATTCAAAGATTGGCAAGGATATCATAAAAAAGAATAGTTACATTGATACGGTTCAAAGGCGGGTCGATGCGGAAGAAAAACGGTTGTGGAAAGTTTTTAACGGAATGGAGACATCCCTTAATAAAATCGCCAACCAGGCGAGCGCGGTTGCCAATATGATGGGAATGTAAAATGAGCAACGATTGAATCCGAAATATGAGGTCGGATTGAAACCATCCGGAAGGGGTATCAATGGTGGAGCCATTGGAAGAAAATCACATTCGGGGGCTGCTGGAGAACAAAATCCATTTTTTAGAGGAATTGCTGGCTTGTTCAAAAATGCTTACCGGTTTGACTTATGAAAACCATGAGAGTGAATATGACAGCCTTTTGGAGACGCGGGAACGGTGTGTTGAGACGTTGAACAGCATTGAGGATGCGTTAAAAAGCGAATTTCAATTAAGTGACGACTCCATAAAGTATCATACGGCGGTTGCGACTCTAACCGCCCGATCCAAAATGCTTATTCAGGAAATTTTAGGGTTGGATGAACAAATTAAGAACGCCATTACAAATGAATTGCAAAATCTAAGGATGCGGATTGGCGCACTGAATTGTGGACGCAAGGGGATCAATGGATATCAGGCAGGCCAGCGGATCAGCACGGCCGGTGTTTATACGGATAGCCGTAAATAACGAACAATCCTGGACATGGTCACCAAAAACTAAGGAGGTTTTTACGATGGCATTAGCAAACGGACAAGCGGTTTATCAAACGAATTCAATTCTGACTTCAAAGCCGGAAGAATTGACCCTGATGCTTTACAACGGACTGGTGAAGTTTTTGATTCAAGCTCAAAAGGGAATTGAAGAAAAAAACATTCAAAAATCCCACGATAACTTGATTAAGGCGCAAAATATCATTTTGGAATTTAAGGCGACTCTGAAGCCGGAATTTGAAATTTCCAAGTCCTTAAGCCCTTTGTATGATTATATGTATCGGAGATTAGTGGAGGCCAATTTACAGAAAGACGGTAAAATGGTATCCGAAATTCTCGGGTATTCAACTGAATTGCGGGACGCCTGGGCTCAGGCAATGAAAAAAAACAAAGAACAGGCGTTGAATAAAACAAGTATCCCCGGCTAAAGAACCATCCGTTCTGCTTTACATGTCGGTTTAAAATTGAATCGTGTTATAATAATTTAATAATTCGTAATTGAAAGTTTATTATCGAAGAAAAATGTCATGTTAGGGTCTTATCGTTGTCACACGGCTGATGGAGCGCAGTTTGCAATATTTGCCTTGGTACTGGATTCCACAACTTCTTTTGTTTGACATTGATATTTTCCTGTGTTATAGTAGGTATTGTGGTTTTGGCCCAGAGTTTGGGTTTCCCACAAGAGATTTTTTTTAGGAGGAATGGTTTATGCAAGGTAAAGTAAAATGGTTTAACGCAGAGAAAGGTTTTGGCTTTATTGAGAGAGACGGCGGCAAAGACGTTTTTGTTCATTTCTCAGCTATCCAAATGGATGGTTTCAAAACCTTAGAAGAAGGCCAAATGGTTGAATTCGATATCGTTGAAGGCGAACGTGGGCCGCAAGCGGCTAATGTTACCAAAGCTTAATATCAATTCGAAAAACCCAAAACCCCGGCCAATACCGGGGTTTTTTTAATATTGCCATTCTTGCAATAGAAGCGGCTGTCCTGAAAAAGAGTTGGTAAATCCATAAGAAATGCAATATATCACTTTTTGTTCATATATTGTATTTTCCGATCGATTTTGCCTCTTTCAGACAGCCGCTTATTTTTATTCCGCTTGTTTTTGAAAGATTCAGGGTGGAAGGGCCGGAAGGGGGATATTTTCATTCGTATCACGGGAGAGACAAAATGAGGATGATGCGCATTGCAACGAATCATCCTCATTTTTGTGGAAAGAAGTTTTAAAAACTCTTGATTATCAGGTTTGATTTTGCTACTATTTATAACATAAACATCACACTTAGTTGACCTTTAAGTGTTTGGAAAGACGGAATTGTTTATAATTTTCGTAAATTTAAAAACAGAAGGAGGTAATCGTAAAGCGTTCACGAATAGACCTGTTATTCGTTTCATGCTTATGGCTGTGGTATTTGGCGCTTAATTTAAAAAGGAGGACTTAAAATATGAAAAAATGGGTTATTTTTTTGCTTGCCGCGGTACTTGTCATTTGTTTGGGAATTGTAAGTTATGCTGCTGATGAATTGAAAATCGGCGTGTCGGCGCCGTTGACCGGTGATATTTCAACACTCGGCCAATCGACTCAAAATGCCGTATTAATGGCGGAATCGGAAATCAATGCCGCCGGAGGAATCAAAGTGGGTTCTTCCAAACGGAAAGTGAAATTTATTATTGAAGACGACGAGAATAAACCGGAATCAACCGCTACGGTCTTTCAAAAGTTAATCAGTCAAGACAGGGTCCTGGCCATTATCGGCTCCCAGGCCAGTAAGTGTTCAAATGCCGGCGCTCCAATCGCGGAGAGCGCGCAAGTTCCTCAAATTACTCCTTGGTCGACCAATCCCAACGTGACCAAAGGACGTTCCTATATTTTCCGGGCCTGCTTTATTGATCCTTTCCAAGGACGGGTCGTAGCGGAATACGCTCTCAAAAATCTCAAAAAGAAAACCGCCGCCGTACTCTATGATGTTGCCAGCGATTATAATAAAGGGATTGCCGAAGTTTTCCGCGCTGAATACACCAAAGCCGGCGGAAAAATTGTCGGTTTTGAAACTTATAATACCAATGACAAGGATTTTTCCGCTCAACTCAGCAAGATTAAAGGAGCCAATCCGGCGATCCTTTTCTTGCCCAACTATTTCAACGAAGTGCCGCTGCAAATTCAACAAGCCCGGAAACTCGGACTCACTTGCACCGTGATCGGCAGTGATGGCTGGGATGATCCCCAATTGCTGAAAATAGGGGGCAAGGATATGGACGGTACCTATTTCACCAACCATTATTCTCCCGATATCAAACGTCCGGCTGCTCAACATTTTATCACCGCCTATGAAAAGAAATATGGGAGGAAACCTGATGCGGCCGCAGCTTTAACCTATGACTCGGCTTATATTCTGTTTAAAGCCATTGCCAAAGCGGGTAAAGCCGATTCCAAAGCGATTCGTAATGCGATTGCCGCCACCAAAGGTTTTAAGGGAGTAACCGGGGACATCACTTACGAAGGTACGGGCGACCCGGTAAAAGGCGCCGTGGTAATCCGGATTGATAATGGCCAATTTGTGCTCGACAGTGCGGTAAATCCGTGATAGAAGCTTGAAAGAAGTGATTTTCAGCTATCGGCTATTAGCTATTTGGAAAATTCTTTCTCTGTGTCTCTGTGGCCAATTGGTTTAGCCACAGAGACACAGAGTTCACAGAGGAAATCATTATCCTTTCGATTGCACCGGCAATTTGCCGTAGGCGGCGGGAAAGTACTTCAATTATTAAAAGCCAAAAGCTAATAGCAAGAAGTCATTAAAAAGGCGGGGGGAGTTAACCCTTGGAGATTGTTATTCAACAAATATTGAATGCAGCCCAGTTAGGTGCGGTTTATGCTTTGATAGCCCTTGGATATAGCATGGTTTACGGGATCATTCGCCTGATAAACTTTGCCCACGGGGATATTTTTATGCTGGGAGGATTTATCGGGTTTTTGCTGGTTACTTATATCACCGGTATGCCGCTGGTTATCATGATGCCCCTGGCTATGCTGCTTACGGCTTTGGCGGGAGTCACCATTGAAAGAGTTGCTTACCGTAGACTTCGCAAAGCCCAAAGAATGTCGCTGGTTATTACGGCGCTGGGAGTCGGTTACTTTTTGGAGAATATCGTCCGGCTGCTGGTCGGACCCGAAACCCGCCAGTTGCCGGCGCAATTGCCGAATCATGTTTTAAAGTTGTTTAACGGGATTGTGGTTACGGAAGACAAGATCTTAATCATTGTAGTATCGCTATTTTTGATGGGTGTTTTGTGGTTTGTGGTCAATAAGACCATGGTTGGCACGGCCATGCGGGCTGTTGCCGACAATCAGGATGTAGTCCCGTTGATGGGGATCAATTTAAATTGGATTATCATGGTTACCTTCGCAATTGGTTCGGCCTTGGCTGCCGCGGGCGGAGTTTTTTACGGGCAGGCTTATTCCATTGATCCGTATATGGGGATCGATCTTGGGTGGAAGGCATTTATAGCCGCGGTTATCGGCGGAATTGGTTCGATCGAAGGCGCAGTTTTGGGATCGTTCCTCCTGGCGGGCGTGGAAGTTTTGACAGTGGCCTATCTTTCTTCCAATCTAAAAAATGGGATTGCCTTTGGGTTGCTGATTATCTTATTACTGATTTGGCCTAGCGGAATTATGGGCAAGCCAATGATAAAGAAGGTGTGAGAGAATTGTCTGAACCGTTATTAAAGCTGAAGGCCTCTTTTCAATCGTTCTTGTTCAGTTTTTGGTCGGTTGCGCTCGCTTTCTTACTTGTAATCATAGTGCTCTTTTTTCTCGGTGAATATGACTTGTTTAGCCAGTATTATATCCATGTCCTGACGGTTATTGGGATGAATGTGATATTGGTATCAAGTTTAAATATTGTCAACGGCTATCTGGGAGAGTTTACCCTCGGGCACGCCGGTTTCATGGCCATCGGCGCTTATACGGCTTCTTTGATAGCCATTCATTTCAATCTGCCGTTGGTATTCAGGTTAATGCTTTCCTTGAGCGGAGGCGCAATTGCCGCCGGACTGATCGGGTATTTAATCGGGCTCGTTACCTTTAAAACCATTGGGGATTATTTGGCCATTATTACCCTGGGCTTTAACATGATTATCGTCAATGCCATCCAGAATATTGATTTTGTCGGCGGGCCCCGGGGGCTGGTGGGAATACCCAAGGGAACGAATTTAATCGTCGTGGGGATCTGTGTCGTATTGACCTACGCGATTCTGCGGAACCTGGTGAATTCAAACTACGGACGGCTTTGGGTTTCGATCCGCGAGAATACCATTGCCAGCGAACTTATGGGCGTCAGTATTAACCGGGTTAAAAATATCGCCTTTACCGTGGCCGCCACTTTTGCGGGTTTGGCCGGAGGCCTGTGGGCCCAGTATCAGCAATTTATTACCCCGAAAAGTTTCGATTACATTAAAACTACTGAAATTTTGGTCATGCTCTATCTGGGAGGGATGGGCAGCCTTTCCGGTTCTATCCTGGGAGCCGTTTTTTATACCTTGATGATGGAAATTCTCCGCAATGTGCTCAGCATGATTTCGCCCCGCCTGGCTGAATGGCGGATGATAGTCAGTCCCTTGGTACTGATCATCATCATGTTGACCAGGCAGTATGGTTTAATGGGTAATCGCGAGTGGCGGTGGCTCAGCTCTCGAGAGGAGGAAGCGGTTATTGAAACACGTGCTTAAAACGGAGAAACTTTCCAAATCCTTCGGCGGGCTTACCGCAACGCTTGATTTTACGTTAGAACTCGGTGAAAGGGCGATTCAGGGGATTATCGGGCCCAACGGGGCCGGTAAAACCACGGTTTTTAATTTAATCACCGGGGTCTATAAACCGGATGCGGGCAAAATGTGGCTCGCCGAAAAAGATATCACCGGGCTCTCCTCGGATGCCCTTGCCCGGGCGGGGATTTCCCGTACTTTTCAAAATATTCGTCTCTTTGACCAGATGTCGGTGGTGGATAATATCAAAATGGCGATGCATAACCGGATCGGTTATCATCTTTTGGATGCTATTTGGGCTTCTCCCCATTTTCGCAGCAGAGAAAGGCAGATCCGGGAAGAAAGTTTGGCGTATCTAAACCGGTTTGGGCTGGTGGACCGTAGAAATGAACTGGCCAAAAATTTGCCTTACGGGGAACAACGCAGGCTGGAAATTGCCAGAGCCCTGGCCACACAGCCAAGAGTGTTGTTGCTGGACGAACCGGCGGCCGGGATGAACCCGACCGAAGTGCGGGAATTAATTGGCCTGATTCACCGGGTTCACCAGGATTTCAATTTGTCCATTTTACTGATAGAGCACCAAATGCCGGTGGTGATGGAACTTTGTCAATATGTCCAGGTGATGGATTTCGGACGGACGATTGCAGCCGGTAAGCCGGACGAGGTTACCAATGATCCCATGGTTATCAAGGCTTACTTGGGAGAAGAGGAGGCTGCGGGATGAACGCCACACCGGTTCTTTTGGAAATCAGACAGCTATCGGTAGCCTATGGGGCTATTAAGGCTTTGCATCATATTTCGCTTCAAATCAACGAAGGGGAAATCGTTTCTTTGCTTGGGGCCAACGGCGCCGGAAAAACCACCACGCTTCGGGCGATCTCCAGAATGTTGCCCCTGACCGAAGGGGAAATTATTTATCAGGGAAATAGTTTAAACAACCGTCTGGCCCATCAGGTGGTTGCTTTGGGAATCGCGCACGTACCCGAGGGACGAGGTATTTTTCCAAGCCTGACGGTACAGGAGAATCTAAAATTAGCGACCTGGACCGTAAAGAAAGCCCAGGGCTCCAACACCCTGAATAAATTATACCGGGGAGTTTTTGAATTGTTTCCCCGCTTGGAAGAACGGCAATCCCAAATTGCCGGGACTTTAAGCGGAGGCGAGCAGCAGATGCTGGCGCTGGGCCGGGCCATGATGAGCAACTGCCGGGTGATGTTGCTCGATGAACCCTCGATGGGACTTTCGCCGATTTTAGTGAAAGAAGTTTTTAAAGCGATCCAGGAAATTAACGCCCAGGGAACGACCATTCTTTTGGTGGAACAAAACGCCAATATGGCTTTGAAAATCGCCCACCGCGGCTATGTATTGGAGAACGGACGGATCGCCCTGGAAGGGTCGGCCGCTAATCTGGCTCAGGATAGCCGGGTCAAAGAGGCTTATCTGGGCAATAAAAAAGGGCCGAATCAGCTTTCTGCCGGGTAATTGGCGAGAGAGGGATTCTAATCCGATGCTTTTGGCTAGGTCATGTTGATGGGCCCCATGCTAATGGGCGCTTTAATCCGCTGGCGGTGGAGTGTCAATCGATTCATCTTATTTAAATAGGAAAGCTAAAAAAGTAAGTCCCGTCTGGAACTTACTTTTTTATCGTTTCGTTTGAGCCAATATACTGCTCATAATGGGTTTTGTGACGGAAAGAATTCTCTCATTGGATGGCGGAAAGAACGTTGGAATATGATATAATTTTAGAAGTGTTTTTTAGGTTGCATCATTATGAAAAGGGAAATTCTCTATGAAAAACATTGTGATACTTGCCACCGGTGGAACAATTGCCGGGATTTCCAGTTCGATAACAGATACGGCCAGTTATCAGCCGGCTATTTTGCCGATTGAAGCGATTACGAAAGATATTTCAGAGCCCCTAAGTGATATCGCCCGGATTTCCAGCGAGCAGATTGCCCAGATTGACAGTGCGGAAATGACCCATCAAATCTGGCTTACTCTTGCCGCCCGCATTAATGACTTGCTTTCCTCGCCGGATGTTGACGGCGTTGTTGTTACCCATGGGACCGACACTTTGGAAGAAACCGCTTATTTTCTCAATTTGGTAGTCAAAAGCCATAAGCCGGTGGTTGTAGTGGGGGCGATGCGCCCGGCTTCCGCGCTCAGTTCCGACGGACCCATGAACCTTTATAACGCCATTATCCTGGCGGCTAGTGAAGAAGCATCCGGTAAAGGGGTTTTGGTGACGTTGAACAATACCATCAATTCCAGCCGGGAAGTTACCAAGACCAATACCTCCCTTCAAGATAGTTTTAAAGCCCCGGAGCTTGGCTATATTGGATATCTCATGGAAGGGGAGCCTCATTTTTACCGGCAACCGACCCGTAAACACACCTATATGAGTGAATTCGTCATTGACGGCCTTGGTGAACTTCCTGCGGTTGAAATCATTTACGGACATGTGGGCAACCTTGGCGTACTGGCGCATGCCGCCGTTGCCGCCGGAGTTAAAGGACTGGTCTATGCCGGTCTGGGAAACGGCAATATGTCGAAGATGATGAAAAATATTTTTATGAATATTCAGGCCCAAGGAGTGGTGGTGGTTCGGAGCACCCGGGTCAGTAGCGGGATTGTTACCCGGAATGGGGCCATCAATGATGATCTAAGTAATTTTATCGTTTCCGACACCCTCAACCCTCAAAAAGCAAGCATTCTCTTAGCCATGGCCCTTACCAAGACGGATGATCCGGCTACCATCCAACGGATGTTTTGGGAGTATTAAAAGGAAGAGTCGTTGTGTTTCGATGAGGAAACGAAGGCGTTGATAGGGAAGATGAAACGGTAAAATGGGGCATGATAAAAGCGTCAACATATGGTTACCAGAGTAACATGGGGTTGAAACTCATGGATAAAAAAGCAAACTGAACCTCTGAAAATCGTGATGACATTGCGGTATATCGGCATTTAGCATAAAAAAGGAGTGTAACCTTGAAAAAATTGCTCGGGATTTTTGTAAAAGGAATTTTCACCTTGGCGCCCATTGCTTTGACACTGTATATCTTGTACTTGCTCTATCAATTGACCGATGGAATATTCGAAGGGTTATTGCGGCGGGTTGGAGTTTACTTCCCCGGGATCGGCTTCCTGGCTACCATAGTCATCATATTTCTGGCCGGATTGCTGGCTTCCTACTGGTTGACCAATAAATTATTCCGCCAGTTCGACCGGGTGTTGTTGAGAGTTCCTTTGCTCGGCAGTATCTATGGGATCATCAAGGATACGGTAAATTCTTTCGCGGGAAACAAAAATAGTTTTTCGCGCCTGGTGCGGGTCAATATGCCCGGTGGCCTAAAGTTTTTAGGTTTTCTGACCAATGATGAAGTGAGCCTGTTTATCCCCGAAGGATATGTGGCGGTATATCTGATGCAATCGATGCAATGGGCCGGAAATTTGGTTTTGTTTCCCGAAAGTTGGGTGGAGCCGGTGGAGGTTTCTGCCGAGGATGCTTTGAAGTTTGTCGCTTCCGCCGGCTTGCTCCGGGGCAAGGGATACTGAAAACTCCTTGATCCGAATGGGGATGGAGCATTTGCTAAAGGCTTATTTTGTTGCATAAATACCATAATATTGCTATAATAACCAATGAATCATTCATTTTGGAAAATAATCAAAAAGTACAAGCGCGAAAGAGACGTTTCATTCAATGATTATTGCCTTAACCATGTGGACTATGGCAATTATATTTAGGATTGCTGATTATAAAACCGAATCGACTCGTTGGGCAATGGGATTGGCATTTCTGGCGGGATTAGGGGGATTTTGCCTATTCTGGTCCGGGAATACAACCTTAATCCAGAATTACCTTGGGTTATCCGGTGAAACCCAAGAGATCGGTGAAGTGATTATGTCAGCGATAGCCCACTATTTCACGCCATACTTTGCTTTAATGTTTGGACTTAGCTACTCGGGCGTCTTGGCTCCGAAATATAAAAAAATCGTTATGCTGCTGCTCCTCGTTCCGATGGTCATTACTTTTCTGAATTACCCTCTCCACGACTATGGTATAAAAGGAACTTATCCATGCGTTATGTACTATAGGTTTTTTTCGATTTGGGCGGTCCCCTATTCCTTCATCAGCTGTGCGCTGCAGATTTATGCTTATGTAAAAGAAGATATTCCCAGTCTCAAAAGACAACGGCTTATTTTTTGTTTGATAGCCGTCCCGGGCATTGCTTTAACATCAATAACTTCTTACCTGCTGGCTGGCCTTCCGGCCGATAAATCCTGGAGATATTGGGACTACAATATTTACATCATACTTTACATGTTTGTCTTATTTTTATATTTCCTCATCAAAAATGGAGTTCTGGGTATCAAGTTAAGGATTGAGAAGCAAAACTTAAGCAATATCATGAATATTATGGACAGCGGCATAAAAATATTGAACCATTCCCTAAAGAATGAGATTACCAATATCTCGATTTGTATGACCAATATGAAGCTATCCTTAGCTTGCCTGGATAAATATGATGGCGCCTGTGCGCGTGAGATTGATGAGAACTTTCAAATGGTATCGGCATCGCTGGAACACCTATCCAATATGATGAAAAAATTACAAAAAAATACAGTTGATCCGGGTAAATTTAAATTAACCAAAAACAATTTGTCGGAAATCATTGGGGTTGGACTGAAATATGTTGCTGTTCCAGTCAAATCCAAGAATATTGATATCGAGAAATATGTCAGCGATAACATCACAATCCTGAGCGATAACGTATATTTACAGGAAGTGTTTGTGAATTTATTTCAGAACGCCGTGGAAGCGATGGCCGGCGGAGGTAAATTAATCATTGAAGCCGTTTTAACAACGGGAGGTTTGACTGTTATGGTTAAGGATAACGGTATCGGCATAAATAAAGAGGATCTTCCGCATGTAATAGAACCTTTTTTTACGACCAAAGAGACACGAAACAATTTTGGATTGGGTTTATCGCATTGTTATAATATCTTGAAAGAGCATGGGGCTTCGCTTGAAGTGAAAAGCGAGAAGCATATCGGCACGACAGTTCAGCTGTTTTTTCCCAAGAATAAGGTGGTAATAACCCCGAGCAAAGAATTTGTCACCGGGTGCTGTTTGGCTTGTAAGGAGTAGGTATTATGGAAAATATCAGAGTAGCCATAGTTGAGGATGATTTAATCTTTCAAAAGGCTATCACCAATTTTATCAATAAACAACCCGATATGATGGTTGTTGGGGTGGCCTCCAATAAAGTTGAAGCTATCGGTCTGGCCAAATCATTGGAAATTGATCTCATTTTGATGGATATTAATTTAAACGGAAATGAAAGTGACGGTATCGTCGCTGCAATTGAAATAGTAAAATTCAGTAACGCCAAAATAATCATGCTGACCGGTATCGATGACGCCTCAACCATTGTGGATTCTTTTACTGCCGGCGCCTTACATTACATACTGAAAGAGAATTACCTGGAAATTCCCAATACCATCCGGTTGCTTTATAAAAACGAGATGCCGTTTAAATTGTTAATTAGCGAATTTTCCCGGCTGAAAAAAGAAGAGCAGCTTCAGGAATTGTCCGGCCCTGAAAAGGAGATATTTAAGCTTATTGAACAAGGCTATACCCAAGCTGAGATTGGACTGAAGCTCTATAAAACTCAAAATACCATTAAAACCCAGATTAAAAGCATTCTGAAAAAATTAAAAGTCAAAAATACCAAAGAAGCGGTTGAAAAAGTCAGCTTAAAGGGAATAGTGGAAAAGTAAAAGCATACTCGTAAAACGTTCTCTAAATAACTCGCGTGCGCACGCACGCGCACTCAATGATGGAGAACGTTTTACTTAAGTAGAGCGTATCTTCCCCATTTCTGATTACCATTTATTTACGATACGCTCTACTAAGGAATTAGCTGATTTATTAAAAATAATCAATAAGTCTCAAGTTAAAATTGAGGGTCTGTTACAAAATAAGATTTATCGATAGAGAAATACAATATATGTAAAACGTTACCCATTATTGATGATATATTGTATTTCTCATTGATTTTACCTTTTGCAACAGCTCTTTTTTATATTGATAGACCGGTTTTTAAAGAAAAAAACACTCTTAAGGGTGAAAAAGTTCACCCTATCATTTAGGATGAAAAAACTAATTTTTGACGAAATAAAGAAAAGATAGTAAATCAGGGAAAATTTCTTATTTACAAAAGAAAGGAGTTGATTGGAATGGATTATCAAATTGAAAACGGGCCGGTTTTTACAACATTACAGGTTAAAATGGCCCCCGGGGAAACGTTTCGCGCCGAGTCCGGAGCGATGATTGCCATGTCCCCCACCATCGAACTGGAGGCCAAATCTTCCGGAAAAGGATTATTGGGAACTCTTAAAGCTGCAGTGGGCGGTGAGTCGCTGTTTGCTACCTTATATAAAGCAGCCGGCGGCGCTGGGGAATTGATATTAGCGCCTTCCATCCCCGGGGATATTGTTCGCTTCAATTTGGCCGGAGAGACACTTTTCGCGCAAAGCGGAGCTTACTTAGGAGGGAGTCCGGAGTTGGAACTTTCCACGCAAGGTTCTCTGAAGGGGATGATGAGCGGCGAGGGATTATTTCTACAGAAAATCTCCGGGAACGGGACAGTGTTTCTCAATTCCTATGGCGCAATTATGGAGAGAAAATTGGCCGGGGGTGAAAGTTTTATCGTGGATACCGGTCATATCGTTGCTTTTGAGGCATCGGTACAATACCAGATCAAAAAAGCGGCCAAAGGTTTGTTTAACACGGTGGCCTCCGGAGAAGGAGTCGTTTGTGAGTATAAAGGACCTGGTTCCATCTGGATCCAAACCCGCAACCTGCCGGCTTTGGCTAAGATGATTGCGCCTTTCCTGCCGAAGCAAAACGGCTAAAGAGATAATCGGTAGCAAGGGAAGTTGGTTTTATAACAAACATATATTTTGGAGGAGAAAAAAATGTTACTGGACAGAAAAGTATTTTTAATCAAAGAGCAAGTTGAATTCATGAAATTAGCGGGTACCTACGATATTTTTGATCCTGAAACCGGTAAACAGATTGCTGCGGCTAAAGAAGAGCCCGGCGGTATGATTAAATTTTTAAGGTTGCTGATCAAGAAACAAATGCTGCCCAATAAAATTAATATTTATGATAACGAGGGGCAAGGTGTTGTATTTTCGATCAGTAAACCCTTTTCCTTGCTTCGATCGAAGATATCGGTATTGAATCAAACCGGTGAGTGCCTCGGTTTTTTCAAAAGCAAAGTGTTTACAATCGGGGGAGGATTTTGGGTCTTCGATCCGGCAGAAAACAAGGTGGCGGAGATCAAGGGCGACTGGAAAGGTTGGAATTTCCAATTTGTCGGCACAGACAACCGGGTTATAGGGACTATCACCAAGAAATGGGCCGGAGCGGTCAAAGAGATATTTACCAGTGCGGATAATTATGTAGTTTCCCTGGAGGAAGCCGCAGAACTTGATCCAAACCGGGTAGCTCTGTTATTGGCGGCAGGATTGGCGATTGATACCGTTTTTAAAGAGGGGAAATAAGCGTTTGCGGTAGCTTTTTTAACTCAGAACAAAATGAATAAAGGTTGTTTGTAAGCAAGGGCAGGGGTGACGATTTTCACCCCTGCCCTTGCGCTTGGGATGATAATGTTCATCTTTAAACGGATGAAAGCCGGTATTATAGTATAGAAGGAGTAATCATACAAAAATTTCTTATTAAGGAGCAAGAAAATGAAGAAAAAATTATTTTTATTCATGGGGATTATTTTATTGTTATGTTTATCGGTTACAGTGTTTGCAGGGGGGCTTCGTCTTCCGATAGGGAACAACCCCATGAAAGAAAAAAAAGACCAACCCGCCCAAGAACCTTCCCAGAAGCAATCAGAACAAAGCTCTGCCAACGCTACAATAGCAGCTGATGGCCCGGTTGTAGATGTTTGCTTTAGTTCCGATGGATCAAAAATTGTCTTTGCCTACAAAAATGTTATTAATGTTTGCAAAACCGACGGGACCGTCATGAAACGATTTGGAGTTAAAGACGGGCCGGATATCAATGTTATGGATTACGCCAATAATACCATTGCCACATTTGCATATACCAATCCCGCTCAAATCTATCTTTGGGATGAAAACGGAACGAATATCAAAAAGCTTGGTGCAATCGCTAAAAATGCCGATGAGGCTGGGGTTAACGCTGAAATTGAAACCTCTAAAAGTTACCGCTTATTATTCTCCCGGGATGGAAAGAGTTTGGTGAATGTATCGAAAACAGATAATTTCGGTGGAGTTAAATCGAGGGATCTGGCTACCGGGAAGGTAAAACTTTTCAAAGGGTATGACGATACATCGGTCTATGGTTGCAGCTTTAGCGTGGATGGCAGTAAATTCGTTACCATATCCAGGGATGAACAAGTAAAAGTATGGGATCTGGCAAAAGGAACTTTGGTGATGGCCATTGATACGGGTGACCCGCTGACTTCCAGTTATAACGGTAAAGATGTCGCTATCTTAAGCGATGGTACCATTGTAGTGGTTAAAACGGATTTGACGTTCTGGTCCAGTGACGGAAAATTAATCAAGACCCTAAAAAAAGCGGCTGATTCCAGTTACACCTTGATTCGAGCCAGCCGAGACGGTAATTTGTTTGCGGTGGCTTTCGAAGAAAGCGGCCTGGCTTTATATTCGAAGGATGGCGCTTTGCTGAAAACTATTCAGACCGAAGGACAATATTCGCTTCCCACTGCGGTTACAGGCATTGCCTTCAGTCCTGATAACAAGTTTATGGCTGTCGCCACGGATGGTGGGGAAGTTGGTAAAGGTGAAGTTAAAATTTTTGCGCTCTAACAGGGGGAAGAATGATTCCCTTTACAAGGTTTTGGTAAATCTGCGTCTATTATGAGTGGATTTTTATTTCCGGGGTTAATGACGGAGTAGTTAAATTCTTTACCACGTGTCATTATACGGGCTGTCGCAAAAAGAATTTATCGATGGGCTAGACAATAGATGAACTGTTGCCTGTATTGACTGCAATGTATTGTATACTCATTGATTTAAATTGCTTTTTGCAACAGCCTCTTTCTTTTCGGATCATCGTAAAAATTGAAATATTACATTAGGGTAAAAAAGTGAATAACCAAAGCGTCCATTACAGCCAGAAAGATTCATTCGTTTATCTTGGAGAGGAAAATATAATATGGTTTCAAAAAAAGATCTTGAACCTAAGAAATTATTATGGCTTCTAATGTTAATCGCTATTTTTATTCCTTTTACCAGTGGTGGTATCGTTTCATCTCAAATCAAAAGTACTGCGTCAAGTCCACGGGAGAAATTTCGAATTGTGGTCAAGTTAAAAGCAGAAATCGCTTTCCAAGCGGAATCCTCTCTCAGCCAGACGGAAATGGAGATTACCAGTGCATCTTCAAAGAATATGTATTCCATTTTTCATAAGTATAAAATCAAGCGTATGGAGCCGGTTTATAAGGACGTGATACGTTGGAAGAAACGCACCGGGAAAACGGAAAGCGACTATACCACGCAGATAAGACAAAAGTTTTCCCGCCGCACCAGGAGATACCACGGAACTTCCGAAATTCCGGATCTTTCTCGTACATATATTGTCGAACCAGATGTTAACTCAAAACAAGAACTCGAACGGATGGTTGAATTATTAAAGAAGGATTCCAGCTTTGAATATGTGGCGCCCGACCGGTTGGTGAAATTGCAGATGACCCCGAATGATCCTTATTTTTTAAGTAAAGGGAGTTGGGGACAATCCTATGAAGATCTTTACGGATTAAAGCAAATAGCTTGTCCCGCGGCATGGGATGTTTCTTCCGGCTCAGGAGTTATTGTGGCAGTTGTCGACACGGGAATTGACAAAAATCATCCCGATATTACGGCCAATGTCTGGACCAACAGTAAAGAGATTCCGGATAACGGAATCGATGATGATGGTAACGGGTATATCGATGATACGGAAGGTTGGAATTTTACTGACGATACCAATAATCCAGTGGATGACTACGGACACGGTACCCACGTGGCGGGGACAATTGCCGCCCAAGGCAATAATGGAACCGGAATCATCGGAGTAGCCCCAAATGCTAAGGTCATGAATGTAAAGGCTTTGACTAAAGACGGTGGATACGATAGTTTGATAGGGTATGCTATACATTACGCGGCGGATAATGGAGCCGATGTTATTAATTGCAGTTTTGGAGGGCCCGGAAGCTCACCTCCCCTTGAAGAGGCAATTGATTATGCATATAAGTTAGGAGCGGTTGTTGTGGTGGCGGCGGGAAACGACGCCGGCGCCGATGTAAGAAACTATAGCCCTGCAGGTTTTCATAATGTCATTACCGTAGCCGCCTTAGATAACGCAGGTCAAGTAGCCGGTTTTTCCAATATCGGAAATGGAATTGATGTAGCAGCGCCGGGAGTGGATATTCTCTCATTACGCGCCTCCGGAACAACGATGGGGACTCCGGTTAACGATTACTACACCAGAGCGAACGGAACCAGTATGGCGACTCCTCATGTTGCGGGACTAGCGGCATTGATTCTATCCCGTAATTTGGAATTTTCCATTGATCAAGTGCGGCAAATCATCTGTACTTCTGCCGACGATCTTTTTACCAGCGGTTTTGACCGGGAATCCGGGTTTGGCCAGATTAACGCTTTGAAAGCGGTAGGCATGAATGATTCACTTGAAGTCCATATGGACGGTTTTGGTGTCGGAACGAGCCTGACCGGGCTAACTCCGATAAACGGCACGGTGAAAGGAGCGAAACTTTCTAGTTACATTTTAGAGTATGGCGCAGGTTTTTCGCCGAATGTCTGGATGGTAATTAATCAGGGGAGTTCTCCTGTGGATAAAGGCCAATTGGGAGTTTTCGACGCGGCGGTGGTTCCCGATGGTGTTTATGTGCTTCGTTTAACGGCTAAAGATAATAGCAGCCCGCAGAAGGTATATACCGATTATCTGGAAGTAACCGTGAACTACTTGTCCATTGCGGATCCGGCGCCACCGGCAGTACCAAGTGTCGCCAGGGTGTTCAAGCCCGGGAAAATTATATCCATTAATGGAACCGCTTCCGGGCCAAGTTTTCAGCGTTTTCACCTGGAATGGGGCGAGGGTATGAATCCTTCGGAGTGGTTTTCCATCGGTTTTACACTGGTATCGTCCGGAAATTCACCAATCCATGACGGCCTTTTGGCCAGTTGGAATTCGGGGGTTTTTCCAGGCAAAGCCGGATACTATCAAATCCGTTTGCTGGTGGATAATGCCGGTTTTACCAGTGAATCCAGGACCATTATTTATTTGGAACCGGATTTGCTCTCGGATAACTGGCCTCAAAAATTCGCTTCGTCCACTTTGGACAATAGTGTTGTACCGGTAAAAGGAAGCAACGGGCAATCAGATTTGGTAGTCTCTTTACCCAATAGTTTTTTTGGTTTTGCCTCAGGATTCAGACGATATTCATATGACGGATTACTTAAATATTCTTTAGACTACAATTCAGGTTTTTCATACCAAGCAGCGGCGGATAATTTAGATCAGCAGCCCGGAAATGAAGTCGTAATTCTTAAGGATGAGGTCATCCGGGTCATTAAACCGGACAATACATTTTATGAATTTTTACCGGGGAATGCATCCTTGAATTATCAACAAACCCCGATTGTACTTCAAGATCTAAACGGGGATTCCGTTCCGGAAATTCTGGCCCTGGGAAATGATATATCCAACAACCGGTATTTATTTGCATGGAATACCAAAGGCTCTTTGATATCAAACAACTATCCCGTTCAAATTTTGGATAGAGGGTATTCGGGTAGGTTTCCGAAAACGAGCGTTTATTTTTTGGCAGCGGATTTTGATCATGATGGTTCCAAGGAAATTATTGTGCGCCAAAGCGATGCCAGCCGGACCTCTTACTTAACCATACTCAATTCGGATGGAACTCCTAAAAACTGGGCCGCCGTTCAACCGCTCTTTCCAAACACGGTGATTACTTTTATGGCTGCAAGTGATTTGGATCACGACGGCCATACGGAGATTGTTTTGGTCACTACCGGCATCGCCGGGGCAGGGGAAGATTGGGAAATCAACGGAGATTATAAGGTTTATGTCCTGGCGGACAATGGTACGGTCAAACCAGGATGGCCTGTTACAATTTGCGGATTTGACGCCTTGGGGATAGCGGATATGGATCGGGATTCCATTGATGAAATTGTTGTTTCCGGTTCTTATGCGCCCAATGGAATAACTATAACGGATATCCACGTTCTTAAACCGGATGGGAGACCCATGTCCAAAGTTTGGCCTTTCCATGGCAGGCAAATGAGGAGGTTTTCCATCGGAGATATAAATGGTGACGGTTTCCCGGAGATCTTGATTTATAAAGACAATCTTTTGCGGTATACTCCGGATCCTTCGACCAATCGTTTCTATTGTCAAGCTGAATTGTTGGCTATCAATAAAGAGGCGGACATCGTAAAATCCTGGGATTTTTTGGGAGTGGACGGAGATCAGCCGGGCGTATCAGCAGCGCCTGTGTTGGGTGACTTTAACCAGGATGGAAATGTGGATATCGCCATCAAATACGACTTGATTTCGGGTGGCGGTACCAGCGGATTCATAAAAAATAATGTGATTAGCGTTTTAACTCTTGATGCGCCATATAATGCCGATAATATGGATTGGCCGATGAGTTTGTTTGATGCCAATAATTCTGCGGTTCGGGTATCCAAGCCGAAAGTGGTGACCGAGACTGCGCTCAGATTGGACAAAAGTAACTACCTTCTAAAAAAAGGTTTTACTCAAAAAGTGGTTGTTACTGCAACATATTCTAATGGAGCAGAATTTGATGTATCCAATTCGGCTACTTATCAAATTGCCGATCCAAATATTGCCAGTGTAAATGAGACTGGTACAATCGAAGGACTTCAACCGGGTAGTACTACTTTGACTGTAAGTTGCGGCGGAAAAACGGCAACTGCTCAGGTTGCGGTGGTTGCTTCGGTCAGCTCAATCAAACTGAACTCCAATGGATATAGTATCCCGCAGGGTACTTCGGCTCGTGTAATTGTCACGGCTACATATTCCGATGGCAGGATTCAAGATGTTACTAACGAAGTAACCTATCAAATTGATAAATCCGATATCGCCCGGGTGGACAGTGTTGGGAAAATCACTGGCGTGACCATAGGTTCAGCCATGTTGACCGTGACCTATGAGGGGAAAAACGCATATGCCTGGGTGTCAATTACGCCTGTTCCTATTAAGATCGGGTTTGCCTTGGCTCCATATAATATAACAGTCGGAAGTACAAAGAAAGCAACGGTAATGGGATCTGCTGCCGATGGAACAATGCGGGATTTCACAGTTGCATCTTTATTTGAAATATCGGACCCCCAAATTGTCTCCATAAACGGGTCTGGCGAATTTGTCGGTTTAAAGCCGGGAACAGTAACACTTACGGCAAAATTATTAGATTTGATAGCTACCACCCAAATTGTTGTTACCGATCCGGTGGTTTCTGCTATTAACCTGGATTCTACCAGTTATAGCTTGCCCGCCGGTTCGACACGCAGTATCTCTGTCACGGCTACTTATATGGATAATAGTACCAAGGATGTCACCCATGACGCATCATATCAACTTGCCGACACGAGTATCGCCACAGTGGATTCCACAGGCAAGATTAGGGGACTCACGCCCGGAACCACTACCTTAACCGTGAGTTACCAGGGAAAAACAACCAGTGCTCCGATAACAGTAACTCAGACGTTCATGACGGGGATAGCTTTGGATGCGTCATCTTACTCGATGCCGGCCGGTTTGACTCGAAATGTGACCGTTATCGCAACATATTCCGATAACACTACCAAGAATGTTACAAGTTTGGCAGTGTATCAAGTTTCCAATCCCGATATTGCCACCGTGGATACTTCCGGATTGATTAAAGGAATGCTCCCCGGTAATGCCACCCTCACAGTCAGCTTTGAGGGAATGACGGTGAGGGTGCCGGTGGTTGTGGAACAACCCGTTATAAATTCAATTAAACTGGATTCCAATACCTATAACATACCGGCCGGTTTAACCCAAAACATCATTGTTACAGCTTCTTACTCAGACAACAGTACGAAGGATGTAACCGGTTTGGCGAGTTATCGGATAGCTGATGCCGGTATAGCCACGATAACAGGTACCGGTATAATCCGGGGAATGATTCCCGGAACCACTACCTTAACCGTAAATGTCAATGATCAAATGGTCACCGCGCAAGTGGTTGTCAGCCAGCCTATCGTGACGGCCATTGGACTGGATGCCCCGTCATATTCACTGGCGGCCAATATGACTAAAAGTGTAGCGGTTTTGGCGACATATTCGGATAACACTACCCAAGATGTCTCCCGTTCCGCCATCTATCAAATGGCGAATCCCGAGATAGCTACAATCGATACTACGGGGTTGATTACCGGGTTAACCTCCGGAACCACTACCTTAACCGTAAGTTATCAGGGTAAAATTTGTACGGCAACGATCCATGTGGAGCAAATTATCTTAAGTACAATCAAACTGAATTCCAATTATTATTATATCCCCTTAGGGTTAAGCGGCCATGTCGTTGTGACCGCGGTTTACTCGGATAATAGCACCAAAGATATAACAAGTGCGGCTGGTTATCAAATTTCTGACCCAGGCATTGCCACGGTAGATGCAACTGGAAAGATCCAAAGTGTGGCAGTTGGGTCAACGAAGCTTACCGTAAGTTATAATGGTAAAACAGCAGTCGGGCAGGTATATGTGGAAGAACCTGCTCCAATCGCAATGAAAGTTAATCCGGATAGTTTTACGATGCCGTTAGGATTAACAAAAAAAATAACCGTTATTGCAACTTATTCCGACAATAGCACGAAAGACGTAACCAACCTGGTGAGTTATAAGTTCCAAGATAATACCATTGCCCAAGTAGACGCAACCGGGACGATTACCGGATTGAAAGTCGGAAGTACATCATTTTGGATATGGTTAGGCAGTAGGATTGGTGTGGGAGCGTACTATGTAACAGTGACTGAGCCGGTGGCGACTTCCCTTAAGTTAGATGCCAATAGCTACAATATATCAGCGGGGTTAACAAAAAATGTCCTTGTCAATGCGGTTTTTTCGGATAACAGTACCAAGGATATTACCAGTTCCGCATCGTATCAAATGGCAAATACTGGAATAGCCACAGTAGACGCTTCCGGTAAAATTACCGGCCTGGCCTCGGGAACTACTACATTGACAGTTAATTACAATGGGTTGACCGCTGTTGCTCAAGTAATCGTCGGAGATGCGATGGGTGGAGACGGCTATGAGCCCAATGATACCATGGCTGCTGCATACGGTATCGGCAATAGTATTACCATAACTCCCACAATTCACAATTCATCGGACGTGGATTACTTCAAGATTACCATCGCTAATGTGTCCAATATTACATTCGTCTTAATCCCTCCGTCGGACAAGGATTATGACCTCTATTTATTGGACTCCTTAGGTAATCAAATCGGCGTTTCCACTGCAGGGACAGGCAGTATTGATCAAATTACTAAATCTTTGGCCAGCGGTGCCTATTACATAAAAGTTGTAGGTTACCGGGGAGCATATTCCGCAACACCCTATACGTTTAAGGTAACTTCGAATTAATCTTGTCCCGGGTAAATTGGGGATGGGATAAGAATTGAACCCAAATCCGTATTGTTTTTGAAACAAAGCTCTTTCGGCTGTTAACCGGAAGAGCTTTGTTATGGGTGCGCCCGGCATGGGCCCAATCGAATGGGTGGAAGTCCCGAGTGTTGGTGGATGGCGCAGGATGAATTCATCATCTACTCGATTTGAAAACCAGGTTTTTAACAAAAAGCATTCTTAAGGGTGAAAAAGTTCACCCTTTCATTTAGAATGAAAAAATTAATTTTTGACGAAATAAAGAAAAGATTGTAATTCAGGGAAAATTGCTTATCCACAATAAAATAGAGTAATGGAATGGATTATCAAATTTAAAAACGGACCGGCTTTACAATAGTCCATGTCAAAATGCCCTCAGGGGGAACCTTTCGTGCCGAATTGGAGCGTGATTGCCATGTCCTCCACAACGAAATGATGTCAATTGTTTTGATGATATCGGCGCTGTGGATTGTAAATGACATTCTGAATTATCGGGAGATGTTTTTTGAAAGGAAGATACCCCAATGAGACTGGAACACATTGCAGCCATTACCAGACTTCGCGCTGAAGTCCCAGAAGCCTTCGGAAGGCCAGCAACTGCAAAGGAGATCGCCGAGGCCGAAGAACGGTTAGGTGTAAAAATTTCCGACAGCTACCGCGATTTTTTAGCAGAGTTCGGTTCGGGAGGCGTCGGTAAGGCTATTATTCTCGGTTTAAGCGAAGCCGAATTTGTTTATACTCCTTCGATCATTGAAGTATCATCCCGGTTTCGTAAAGAATTGCCGGAGTATGACCGGATGGTGGTTATCGGAATTGATGGCTCCGGGAACCCGGTGGGCTTTTTACCGGATAACCCTTGCATATTTACCCACGATCATGATTTCGGCGGCAAGTACGATTTGGCCACCGATTTTGACGATTATCTTGAGAAGGCGCTTTCCGGAAGGTTGGCAGCCTCATTTTAATAAAAATGCAAAGGAGAGCGATGGCAATATGAATTTCAATGAATATCTCACCCAAGGCGACCTGGATAATGTCAAAAAAATGATTGAAGCCGGAACGGACATTGAAACAACCGATGAAGACGGGATGACTCCCCTGATGATCGCTGCAAGTAACGGCCATTTGGCTCTCGTGAAATATTTGCTGGAGAAGGGCGCCAGGCTAGAAGCCACCGATGGGCTGCAAATGACCCCGATCATGATCGCAGCTTGTTATGACCAGCTTGAGGTTGTGAAGTATCTGTTTGAAAAAAATGCGAATATTGAACGTAAAAATAAATACGGGCTCACCACAGCAATGCTGGCTGCTTATAATAATTGCCGGGATGTTTTGAAATACCTGATTCAAAAGGGAGCCGATATCACAGCCAAAGATATTGACGGTTGGAATGCATTAATGCTGGCATCCAAAAAAGGCAATGGAACCATCGTCGAATATTTAATTGAGCAAGGCGTCGATCTTGAAGGGGAGGATAACGAAGGAAACACCGCATTAATGCTGGCTATAGAGAAAGAGCAATCCGAAGTTGTTGAGTTGTTGATTGTCAAGGGTGCCAATACCGGCAAATTGGATATTTCTACCGCAAGCGCCAATGGATTGCTGGGGCGGGTGCAACAGTTGGTCGCCGGAAAGATCAACCTCCAGGCTAAAAACGATGAAGGTATGACTCCGCTACTGCTGGCCGTGAGCAATGGCCGTTTGGAAACAGTAAAATTTTTATTGGATAATGGCTCCAACCTGCGGGAGAACGATGATGATGGCACGACTCCCCTGATGTTCGCCGTAACTGACGGCAATCTGGCAATGGTCCAGTACTTGGTGGAAAAAGGGGCGGATTTGGAAGGCCGTACCGCAGACGGAGAAACTGCCCTGCGGCTAGCCGCGGATCGTTGGCAGATAGAGATATTGCAATACCTTATTACTCAAGGGGCCAATATCAATGCGCGGGATAATCAGAGGCGGACGGCTTTGATGTGCGCCGCAGCGGCTGATAACTTGGATATTGTGCGTTGTTTGGTGGAAAACGGCGCGGATCTGGAGGCAACCGCAGAAAACGGTCAAACCGCATTAATGGTGGCGGCAGATGAGTGTCAAACGGATACCGTTCAATATCTGCTGGAAAAAGGGGCGGATATCGGGCAACTGGATATCATCCGGGCAAGTAAGGTAGGTTTGACTGAACGGGTCCGGCAATTACTTGAGACCGGAGTGGACCGGGAGGCCCTAAACGATCAGGGAATGACTCCGTTAATATTGGCGGCAAAAAACGGCCATCTGGAGACAGTACAATACCTGGTGGAAAAGGGGGCCCACGTTGGCGCAGCCGATGTGAACGGGATGACTCCGTTAATCTTTGCTGCTAATAACGGCTATCCGGAGATTGTGAAATATTTGGTTGAAAAAGGTGCCGTTATCGAGAGGTCCGATAGTGAGGGAACTACTCCTATTGTATTTGCTATATTTAACCGGCAGTTGGCGATCGTCCAATTTTTGGTCGATAAAGGGGCTTCAATTCAAGCTCCCGATCATTTCGGATCTACTCCTCTAATGCAAGCGGCCCGTTTCGGCCACCTGGCGATCGCCGATTATTTACTGAAGAACGGTGCCGATCTTAACGCACGGGATCAAGACGGGAAAACCGCCTTAGATTATGCAACTGAATATGAACAGGATGCTCTCGTGGATTATTTACGCGGCAAAATGCTTAAAAAATAATTGACAGGGAGGCACCCCAATGGCTTATTATGATACGGATTTAATGCTGGACACCCTTGGCCGCGCTTATGAAGGTGATGAGCAAGCGAGAGCGGCAATTCAAGGAATCTTACTACCCCATGCAGTGTCGGATGACTATTCGGTGTGATATTGGTCCAGGAAATACGCCTCAATTGATGATCAAGGACTGGTCAACATTCCAATATGCCGCCCAAAGAAAACGGCAGCCGTAAGCAAGTGGCTGATTTTTATCATTGTGGCAAAGAATGCAAGTCATGGAGCAGTTTTCCGATTCCCGACAGTTTTGCGGTACGGGAAATGAAATATGCGGTTGGTGTATTCAGTTTTATCACCAGTGATCGGCGAATTATGTCCGGAACAACCGGGCAGATCGGTAAAGCCACAATGAAAAGCTCTTTTGCCGTAAACGGTGTGGCTGAAACTATTATTGAAGCGTGTTTCCTGAATATTCCCACGACTGTGGCAAATCCGTTGCAGCCAAAGAAGACCGCTGTCCAAAATCCACCCATCCGGGATGAGATTATTGGTACGCTCAACTTTAATGAACAACACCAGTGGTTTAAAACGAAGTATGTGACCCAAGGCAATTCTTTTGAGGTTTATATCGATATCGGCAACCGGGCTGAAGTAATGAAAAATTTACCAATGGTGCGGGAAATTCTTATCCATTTGGAAAGTGTTAATCAAAAGATGCGGGATTTTGCCGCCGAACAATTGCTGGAGTTAAAGAATGAAACTTGGCGCGAGGAAGGCGAACCGGAATTATCCAAAGCTGATTTCATGGCCCGGATGTCGATTGAGACCATTTCTTTTAACGAGGATGGTGAATATAAGATTTGGTATGGGGACGGCGATTTATTCTGGGGGCATAGCATCACCGTATCCGCCGATCGGAAAGGCCGGCCGGAGCGGGCGGATATCAATGGGTGAAAAGGAGAGACAACGGTGAGTATCTCTATTTATTACACTGCTAAACGTAGTAATAAACTCAGCAATCAAGAACAGGAAACAATTAGCTGCTTGATCTCCCGGTATTCGAAAGAGTTCAATCAAATGACAAGTCAGGTTTGCTCTGAGGTTGGATATAACGGAGAATCGTTCTGTGTTTACGATTCAAAAGCTTCGACAGAACCCGATGTCATTTTTGAAGGTGCCACCAAATTGCCGGACCATTCCCCGGAAGAGTTATGGGAGGCTGTGCAGCACTGGTCCGCTTTGCTTTCGCAGATTCGGCGCATTATACCCGATGCGGAGTGGTATGTACATCTTGATGATCATGATTTGGTCTGGGATGAGAAGCTTTTGGAGTACGATTTGGAGCGGTAGAATAAGGAATTCCGTATTCGAAAAAGCTGAATGAAACTGATTTCAAAGAGGGGTAGAAATGGAAAGACCAGGATACGTCTCATTGTGGTTGGGAAACTGTGCTACCGATGAGAAACTGGATAGTTATCTATCGGGAAACTATACCGATGATGGAGATTATATCCAATCCAGTTTTGAAAGGGATTTTAAGATTGACTGGTTTGATGAGGATTTTCGGGAGGCTTTTTGTAGGGATTTTACTACTCATGATTTTGAAAAACTGCTTTCGGGCTGTTCTTATGAAAAATCAGTGATACCGGAGTTTATCAAACATTTTCAACTAGATTCAAAAGAAGAGTTTAATTCCGGTTTTTTGTTATATGATTTCGATTATCATGGTCAAATTAAGGAAATTACCTCAAAAGGCATTTATCTAAAATATATCGGATCAGTGGCATATGAGGAAATTTATTGATCTTATGTGAATCGGATTGTTATTGATGATGAAGTCGCCGACACGAGATGAAATGGGTAATAGGAGTTGATGATGGCAATGGTGATCAAATTTTGTTGCAATAAAAATATCGCAACCCAGATCGGTGAGCTAAACATCAATGATGCCGAAAATACCCAATCATACGCCTTTGCCATTGAAGCGCTCCTTCATGAATATCTTCCTCATGTGCTCAATAACCAGGAAGGTTTTTCTACTCATGAAATCATCATCCGTTTCCATGATGGCCGGATTCCGGATGGTTTCTTTTGGGAAAAAGCTATTTTTCAATATGGCTTGTTGGATTTGGCTATCCAATATTTATCCGGATTGATCCAAATCGCAAAACAGGGCAAGCCGGTTTGGCTGGACGAGGAAAATCCCGCCGCCCGGAATGTGGCTCTGAATCTAGCCCTTTACTCGAAAGAGTATGTACCAAGCTATACAGAGTATCTGGAATGGCACGACATGGATCACGAAGTCAATGAATATCTGGATATTGACGAAATCATGGGTAAATACGGCTGGTGCGAGGAAACTCTTGAGTTGGCCGCTTTACGGGCCGGCATAGCTTGCGGACGGAAAGGAATGGAACAATTTAGGAAATTGGCTACGGAAAAGAAATTGAAAGAGTTTCTTTGCAACCAGGGGATTATGGATGATTTCATTTTTCAATTATTTTTACAAAAATATCTGCAGCATTACAAAGATGAAATGAAGCGTTCCCCCGGCTGGCTTTGGCCCTTGAAATACACAATGGATTCATTATCTGATCTTTTGGAAATATTGGTCGAGCAAGAGGAAGAAAAGGCTGAGCGATACGGGAAAGCTAAAGCGATAGCTGAAGAATATTACCGGGCGAATCAATTGGAAGGGTGATAGATGAAATTTGATCTAAAACCGAATTTGAGAGCAGGGGATATTTTATTATGAATGACGGAACAAGAAGTTCATGCGATTTTGGGGAATGATTTTGAAAAAGTTGATAAATCGATGTCGGATGAGATTGAAACCGATATGTATGAATGGTGTTCTGTTTACTAAAAAACGCTAAGCGTTTTTATTTTCTAAGTAGGAGAATCAAAGATGCAGCCAAAGAAGGATAACCCCGCTTCCCTTGGGGAACAGACTTGTCTGGCAAGGGATGCCTATCAAACCAAACTGGATGCGGATGAAACCCAGCTGGCCTCGGAAGGTTATCACACGGTACTGGAAGCCCAACCTCAGGCAGTTTCGGCCAAAGCGGCACTGGCTGAAGACGATCAGGAACTTTACCGGATCGGCGACTATATTGGCGAACGTTACGAAGTGCTGGCAATCCACCGGGGGGCTTGCGGAGTGGTCTATGGAACCTATGATCATGAGCAGGATCTGCCCCGAGCCTTAAAGACCATTCAAAAAAAGTACCGCTTTGACAAGAATCTGCTGGAACTTTTTAAGGAAGAAGCGGCGCTCTGGGTCCAGTTGGAGAAACATCCTTATATTGTCCGGGCTTACCGGGTTGATAATTTTGACGAACAACCCTTTGTGATCACGGAATATATCAACAATCCCGGTGGCAATGATTTGCGAAGCTGGCTCGGGAGTTCCAAGGTAACCCTGGCGGTCGGGGTGGAGATGGCACTGAAGATTGCCCAGGGTATGCAATATGCTCACCGGAAAGTCCCTGGATTAATTCATCGGGATTTAAAGCCCGCCAATATTTTGGTAGATCAATATGCCCAACCGTATATCACCGATTTTGGACTGGTTCGGGCCGCCGGTTCCGATGCGGGCACTCCGGCCTATATGGCTCCGGAACAGTGGCGAAAGGAAGCCGTAACCATTCAAAGCGATATTTACGATTTCGGATGCATTCTCTATGAGATACTGACCGGGCACCGGATGTTTACCGCTTCCGCGGTAGATGAATGGCGGTATATGCACCTAATGCAGTTTCCAATGACGCCACGCTATCTGAAAATGGAGATTCCCGCAGGATTGGAAGAGTTTGTCCTGAAGTGCCTGGAAAAAGATCCGGCGCGCCGTCCGCGTGATTGGGATGAGATTGTTGATGTCTTGGCAGGCTGGTGTTATCAGCTTACCGGGGAACGGCCGGTTTTGGACTTTGGCGCTTACAAACTGGACGCCAGAGAGTTGCTTCTGGCAAGCATTTCCTTTTTCAACCTCAAAAAATATCCGGAAGCATTGGCCGTTTGCGAAAGAGTATTTGAAATCGATCCGGCTTGGACCATTGCCTGGTATATGAAGTCACTTATCCTTAATCAGTTGGGTCGCAATCAGGAAGCACTGGATTGGCTTAATTCTAATTCTGATCCGGATGATTATTATCTACCCTTGGCCAAGGCAATTCAATTCAATGCCTTAAAAAGATATCAAGAGGCATTGATTTATTTTGACCAACTGCTGGAGATAAGGCCCGATGATGAAACGGTTTTGGGAGATAAAGGGATTGCCTTAGAGAGATTAAACCGTTTTCGCGAAGGGCTGGATTGTTACGATCAAATTTTGGTAAAATCTCCTGATAATCATGAATTTTGGCTGAGAAAAGCAAGGACTCTGGGAAGCCTTAATGAATATGCAGAGGCTTTGACATGGTGCGTAAAATATGTGGAGGCCAAACCCAGGGATTATGACGGCTGGGCTGAACAGGGATTTATACTAATTCATTTACAGCGTTTTGATGAAGCGTTGGCTTATTTAAATCGTGCGCTGGCAATTAATCCGGATTACTCCATCGGTTGGCTTAATAAAGGAATTACCCTACACATTTTGAAACGCTATGAAGAAGCGGTGGAATGTTTCGACAAGGTCATTGCATTGGAACCTGATAAATGCAAAGCCTGGCGGGAAAAGGCGGAAAGTTTGAATGATTTGGAATGCTACCAGGAGGCGTTGGATTGTCTTGACCGCGCCGTGGAATTAAATCCGGCGGATGATGAAGCTTGGAGTGAAAGAGGCGACGCCTTATTTTACCTGGAAAGGTATGAGGAAGTTATTCCTGATTGTGACCGGGCTTTGGATATCAATCCACATAATGAGGACGCTTGGCTATATAAACTAAAAGCATTGAGTAAATTGGCCGGTTCGGAAGAGTCCTTGGCCCACTTCGACCAGGCCCTCGAGAACTGCCCCAACGATGCGGAGCTTTGGAAGGAAAAAGGACGGCTATTGAATGACTTGAAACGGTACGAAGAGGCGTTGCCCTATTTTGACCGCACTCTGGAAATAAATCCAGACCATTATCCTGCCTTGACTTGTAAGGCTATCGCTTTCTACCACTTGAAACGTTATGAAGAATCTTTAAGCTGTTACACAAGGGCTTTGGAGTATAATCCCCAAAATGATGTATCTTGGTATTACAAGGGACTGATTTTGGATAAGCTACAGCGTTATAGCGAGGCGTTGGAAGCCTTTGAACACTCGGAGAAAATTGATCCGGAGGAAGCAGCATTTCCCAGCAGTCAAGGCCGTTCCTTATATCATATGGGAAGATATGAAGAGGCGGTGGCCTGTTGTGATCGTGCACTATCCATCAACCCAGAGAACACATGGGGACTTGAGTATAAAGGGAAATGTTTGATTAAGATGAATCGCGCCCCGGAAGGAACATCTTGCCTGAAAAAGCTATTGCAACTTGACCCGGCTCTGGATATCTGGGATGACTTTTCCGAGAATATAATTCTTTAACAACAGCGAAATGGGTTTGGAGGAAGCAAAAATGGAGAGTATCGAAATTCAGCGAATCAGGTCGCTCTGCAGTCAACTGCTGGAATCAGCCGCTAACGAGGCACGTACCTTGCAACATCCGTATCTTGGGGTGGAACACCTGTGGATTGTGCTAACGCGCATCCAAAGTGGAGAAACCGCCAGGATATTGGATGCGGCCGGAGTCGATCCGGGGCGGGCCCGGGAAGAGATGCGCTGGGAAGTGGGAAGAGGAAAAGAGGCATTGCCCGGATTTCCGCATTGCACCCCCAGATTGATTAAGATTTTGCGGCTGGCTGAGGAGCAAGCCGGTCCCGGTAAGCTTATTCTTGAACGGCATTTATTGGGGGCGTTGCTTATTGAGGGGGAAAATATCGCCGTTAGGTATTTACGGACATTGGGAGTGGACTGCGGGGTTTGGGTCGGCCGGTTATCTGCAGGGGCCGCTCAGGAGACATGTCTTGCTCAATCTTGCGATGTGGATGGAACCAGACTGACCACGGCGGTGTCTCCTTTGAATCAATTTCAACCGAATCCTCATGAGTCGGGTATCCAAGCGGGTCCCGCCATCACCCCGTTACAGGTGCCCTCCACCATTGCCACTCCCACTTTGGACAAGTATGGCCGGGACTTGAACCGGCTGGCGCGGCTCGGGAAACTGTCGGAGGTGATCAGCCGCGAGACGGAATTGGAACAGCTCATCACAATACTGGCCCGGACTCAAAAGGCCAACCCCTTACTATTGGGAGAGCCGGGAGTCGGAAAAACCGCCATTGTGGAAGGATTAGCCTGGCGCATCGCTGAAGGGAGAGTCCCTGAGATTATGAAGGGCAAACGAATCGTCCAAATCGATATGGGCGAGTTAACCGCCGATACCGAATTGCGGGGCCAGTTTGAGCGGCGGGTCAAGCAGATTATTAAGGAAGCCAGCGAAGCCCCGGAAGTGATCTTGTTTATCGATGAGCTTCATACCCTGGTTGGGGCGGGAGAAAGCATGCATTCGGCCTTGGACGCGGCCCAGATGTTCAAACCGGCGTTGGCCCATGGCGATTTTTCATGCATCGGAGCTACCACTCAGCACGAATATTTCCGCTATATCCGGCGCGATCCCGCCCTGGAGCGTCGGTTCTCCCCGGTGTTAATCCGGGAACTCACTGCTGAAGTGAACTTGACGATTCTGGAGAAAGCAGCCGAACGGATTCTGGAGAAACAGGCCAAGGCTGGTTACAAATTAACCCTGGCGCCCGATGTTTTGATGACGGCCCTGAAATTAACGGACCAGTATATCCGGGACCGCAATCAACCGGACAAATCCATTGATGTCATCGATCTGGCCTGCGCCAAGGATATCGTCAAAAGCGATAACGTAGTAACTGCCGAGGATATTGCCAATGTGGTATCGGAGTGGACCGGGATTCCGGTCTCCCGGATGACCAGTGATGAAAAGCAGCGTTATGCGCAAATGGAGGATGTTCTGAATGCCAGGGTCATTGGGCAACGACAGGCAGTGACGGCGGTAAGCCAGGCCATCCGGTTGGCCTTGGCCGGTATGAAAGCTCCGCACCGGCCCATCGGCGTCTTTCTTTTCCTGGGGCCGACCGGCGTCGGTAAAACCAAACTGGCCAAGGAGTTGGCCAATTTTCTCTTTCAGTCGCCTCAGGCGTTATTGCGTTTTGACATGAATGAATATAAGGAATCCCATACTATCAGTAATTTGATCGGTTCACCCCAGGGCTATGTCGGCAGCCAACAAGGCGGTTTGCTCTGCGAAGCCTTACGGAAACGCCCTTATAGTGTGGTGTTGTTGGATGAGATCGATAAAGCTCATCCGGAGATCCTCGATCTTTTCCTGTCGATTTTCGATGACGGCCGCCTCACCGATAACCAGGGCCGCCAGGTCGACTGTTCCAATGCCCTGGTTATCATGACTTCCAATTACGGGCTGGCCGGAGGACGGATTGGTTTTGAGCTTTCCGGCGCGAGTGGGATGTCACAGGATATGAAGGCTGTGGTCCGTAGAAGTGAGGATACACGTAAAAAAGCGCTGGAGTTCCTCCGTCCAGAACTGGTCAACCGCTTGACCGAAGTCATTGAATTCCCACCGTTGCAGCGTGACGACTTCAAGGCCATCATGGGTATCATCTTACAGGAAAGAATCGCCGAATTCGGTGCGGCGCAGCAGATGCAAATTGACCTTGCGGTTCACGATTCAGCCAAGGAAATCATCCTTGACCTGGGTTACGACCCCAAGATGGGCGCCAGGTCGCTGGAGCGCGCCATTGAGCAAGTATTGATCCATCCCCTGGTAGATGTGATTTATAATGAAAAAAATACGGCTACGGCGTTTACAGCAGTTGCCAAAGATAACCGGATGGTTTTCCTTACTTCGGAGGAGTTTGAAAACTATGAAGCAACTCTCGCTTTTGCCGGTGAAGGCGACCGGAATGGAGCGGATAACGATGATATGAAAGCAGAGGGCGTGGCGGATGAATTGAATAATGGTTTTAAATTAGAACTGCCCGCTGAGTTGGAAAATTACCGGGACCAATTTGAAAAGTCAATCAAGCCTTTTATCAAGATTACCACGCGCCGGGGCAAGACCCTGGCCTGGGAAAGCAAATTCGGCGGGAATCCTTATTTACCGCTGGGTTATGCATATCCGCAAGATTTGCAAGGTAACCCGATGAGATTGCTCGCGCAGATCAATTTTGCGGAACTGCCCGACATCGGGGTGTTTCCCGGGCAGGGGATATTGCAATTTTACATTTCGCCAAATGATGATGTTTGTGGTCTCAACTTTGATCAACCGACCGACCAGGGGAATTTTAGAGTAATTTACCTTCCGGAGGTAATCAAGGATTACTCCAAAATCATGACCGATTTTAGTTTCTTAAGTGAGAATGATGATTATTTCCCCATCGGAGCGGAAGGCGGATTGCAGTTTGAAGTAAAGCATGCGCCCGTCGGGACCAATGATTTTCAGTTTGAAAAATTTTTGAATGCAGCGCCCCATAATTTTTTCGACGATCAGACCTGGGATTGGTATCACGACCATTATTCCAGCACCGGGCATAAAATGGCCGGTTATGCCTATTTTACCCAAAGCGATCCCCGGGAATCGGATTATGCGGACTATGATCTTTTGTTACTGCAAATTGATACCGACGACGAGCTTAATATCATGTGGGGGGATTGCGGGGTGGCCAATTTCTTTATCAAGGCCGCGGATTTAAAACGGTTGGATTTCACCAAGGTTTTATACAACTGGGATTGCTGCTGAGTTGCACAAATACGGCGAATTATCAGGAAGACAGTATTGGAACGAACCGCAACAGATAATCGAATCTAATCCCAAATTTGTTGATGTCGGAAGATCTGAGAGGTGCTCAATATAAAATATAAATCTGGAGGATTAAATATGGCAAAAGAACCGGTTGCTTGGTTTGCAGGCGAAGACCAAGAAATGCTGGAAGCAATTCATCTGGCTCAGAAAAATTTCCCCCAATTTTTAAAGGCAATGGAAGAAGAAAGCAGGAGAATTCTACCTGTTTTTGAAGACGCGCTTGTCAAGTACGCTTTTCCTGCAACAAAAAATGAAGTTCAAGTTGAGCATATGTTTCTTTCTAATATACAAGTTAACGGGAGTCGTTTATCAGGAATGATTGCAAGTGAGCCGATGTATACGGATGCGGTTAAAGTCGGACAAACGGTTGAAATTGAACCATCACGGGTTTCGGATTGGCTTTATGTGATAAACGGCGCCGGTACCGGAGGCTATACTTTTCAAGTGATGTATTCCCGGTTTAGTGAGCGGGAAAAGGAAATGTACGGTAATGAGCCGCCTTTTGTTTGGATTAAAAAATAAGGACTTTAAAGGAGGAAGAGTGATGATGGTCTCCCTTAAACTAAGCCGTCTCAGTGGTATGAGGGATGGTGAAACTTTACAGGTTCAACTGCGGGAAACTGTGGCTGAAGCAATTTTGGGACGGGCGGCGGATTGTACGGTTAGTTTCCCGGAAGATCCGGAGCTGTCCCGGAGACACGCCCGGCTCATATGGAACAGCCAAACCTCTGCCTGGCGGTTAGAGGATTTGAACAGCACCAATGGGACTTATTTGGGAGAGTTTCGGCAAGCAAGAAGGGTCGGTGAGCCGGTTGCGCTTGCCTATGGCCAGGTTTTCCGGGTCGGCCGCACCTGTCTGCGCCTGGAACCGCCGACTTTACGGGAAAGCGAGACAGCCGCCGTGGCCTATGCGCAGTTAGGGGGTGAATCTTCCCGGCCTGAAGAGACCGGGACTGGAAAAGGCGAAATTTGAGGGAGAAAATCATTTTTTATGGCATGACAATTTAATCATAAGGATGGTACCAATACGATGGAAAACGTTGCAAAGAAAATTCGGAATTTCAAGTTCAGGTTATGGCTGATTGTTGTGATTGCCTTAGCGGCTGTGATTGTAATTGGCGTCATTATCTCATCAATCGACCAAAAGGCCAACGGCCCGGAACAATCTTTTGCCATTTATAATTCGGGGGATAAAGAAGTTAGCGTCACGTTCCACCGTCTGAAGAAAGATAAGAAATACAGCGGTTACTTGGATGACCTTTCCGTGAAACCGGGCGAGACCAAGTATCAGGCTTATCCAGCCGGCACATATAAAATAATTGTATGGGACGGCAGTGTCACTGATGATAATTCGGAAGAGTTCCGGAGTATTAAAAATTTAAAAATCGTACTTCCTGAACATAAGGATAATTATAACCCGATTTACCTTGATACTACCGGAGCCAATTATTTTGCTTTGATAAACGTTAACTATCTTTATTCCGGTTCGGCGCTGGCGAATCAAATCGCTAAATCCGTCGGAGCTTCCGGTGAGGGTCCGGTTCTTAAAAAATTATATAACGGTAAATTTCCATTCCGAACCCTTGAGCTGACCACCAATCGGACAATCGTAGGACCAAGCGATAAGCTTCCCCAAAAAGTCAGCACCGGTCATAGTGTGTATATTTTGGCTCCCGTGCCCAATTCTGTCAAGAAAAAAGCGGAAGTATACCAATATGCGCTCAGTTTTATAGAGAAACAATGGAGCAGTGAGTAGTACAACTTTATTCCGGTAGGCAAAACTTATGAGTTCATTATCTTAATCGAGGTGAAATGAAATGGATGATGGGCGGGTTTCTTTCGTGCGGAATATGAACAAAGTTGAGTTCGGTGAAGATGGGGAGGTTTATTGTAAACTCTTTAGCCAATATACAATACTCTATTCCTGGAGGGGCGCGGGAATGGGCTATATCGAAAAATGCGCTAATCATTTGAATTCTCTCAGTGATGAAGTAATTGACCGGTTGTGTGAAGCTTCGATCCGGTATTGTAATGATTTTTGCGACATGGTTGGCGAGAAGCCGCCAGAGTTTAAAAACGTTAGGGATGTCTTAAAACTAGTCCAACCCAATGGCTTAAGTATTCCTAAGCCTAAAGACGAAAATATGCCGGTAATTGATTTGGAATTAAATTGCGACTGGGAAGAAGAACATGGCATGCAATGGATCATCAGGAATGACGAAGTTTTGTATGTAGGCGCATACAATGGGGAGAATCCGTGGGGTGATTTTACCGAAAAAAAAGAATGGAATTATGCATAATCGGTAGTCTTTGAAAGGGGGCGATTGTCAAAAAAAATTACCGGAAAATTAAGTAGCGGTCAAAAGCTTCACCACGCGCTATACAATGGTGTGAACCGAGCCGGACTCAGCAATCAGGAGTACCGAAGCCGGGAACGATATCAAAAATGAAGGAGCAATTTTTAATGAAAAAAATTATCGTAGCGGTATTATGCCTGTTGGCATTATCTGTTCAAGCCTTTGCCACTGATCTGGTCAATAAGGACTCCAAAAAGTACCGGGTGGAAATTAAACCCGACTCCTATACCAGAACGGAAATGGATGTAGCTTCAAGTTCCACCTATTCCGACAAATTGAAAAAAGGTTACGTCATCACCAACCTAACCACTGGCGAGAAGATTACCGTCACTACCGATAAAAAGATTTTGATCGTGGATGGCAAGTTTAAGCAGGAATAATTACATATTGCCGAATCTAGTGTAAGAATTTTGAGGTAGATTGCTGGGGGCCCGGGACCGTTCAAAAAATTTTGGGGACGGTTTGATGCCCCCGGCAGCGTCTCTCAAATCTATATTTGCTCAAGGATAAGGGTAAAAAACATGTTCGGTGGCGAGAGATAGACTTGAAAGTAAATTTGTTTAGGCGTAGAAACGGATTGTGAAATGATTGAGCATTAAGCGTAATTGATGCCTCGTTTTAGGAGGTTTTAGTTAATGATGGAGCCAAAAGTTCAGGTGGCTTTTAGAAAAAGTAACGTAACTGAAAGATATATACAACTTTCAAAGAGATACCAGGTTGCAATAGATGAACAATATGAAGATTATGAAATTAAGAGGGTACTAGAAATAATTGATGGATTAGGCTTGAAAGCAACCCCTGATACGAAAGAAAATTTTTTTAAAATAGTTTTCAGAGAACAAAACTATAAATTTCAGTTGAATATCTCATTGAAGTACGGAGAAGTGGATTTAATTTGGTGTGTTTGGAAGGATCAAGAATTGATTGAAGGGTCTCCTCTGGGAGTCCTAGTGAAATGGGATATCGGTTCGGATAAGCATATATTTCGTCCGGCCTTTCGAAATGATGAAGAACTCCAACAGTTGCTTGCTGAAGCGATTCAAATGTTCAATGAATTTAAGGCGGCTGTTTTGGATGAATATAAAATTGAAAGAAATGAAGAGGGATTTGATGTTTACCGAGGTTTTGGCAAAAATTGAACAAAGCCGATCATATATGAGGAACTGGTATACATTCGTTTGAGGTAAAGTTGGGACTTGAGGGGGAGTAAAATTGAAGGTTAAAACCGAAAGCATTTTGCCTGCGCCAAGTGAGCAAAGGATGCAAGAATTTAAATCCGTTTGTAGGATTAATTTACCTGAAGAGTTTAAGAAATTTATCAAGGAATACAATGGCGCGGTGCCTATAACCATTCAATTTCCCGATGGTCGGCGAGAGCGGATGATTGAGCGTTTTTTGTGCCTTGTGGATGATTTCGAGTCGGACGTAAACGGATGGTACGATATTGAAGTGGTTCTGACGCAAATTGAGTCTCGATTATTGGATGATGAAGATCTCATCGGGTACAATGTAATCCCTTTCGCAGCGCTTTTTGCCGGAGATTTCGTATGTCTGGATTGTAGAAAAAGCGGAATTGCTCCGGTGGTGGTCTGGTATCATGAAGAATCGGATGATCTTAACCCGGTCTTTGCAACCGTGGCGGAGAGTATTACTGAATTTTTTGAGATGTTACACGAATGACTGCTGGAAAATGACGCAAACGGGCTGAAGCTATATTCCGTATCGAAAAAATAAATTGGTCTGACTTATTGACAGTAATAAAACTTAAAACAAGGCGGGTAATCACGATGAACGCTTTACCAATCGAGGCTTTGACAAAACGCATGACCACCCGAAATGAACCCATCAAAACCGAGAAATTATTTTATATTTAACCGAGGTTGGCTCAAATATGTCTCGATCCGGGAAACTAATCCCAGCCGGTGATGGTCTTTTTTATAAACCGGACGGGCCTACCAGTATGGTGCGTTACAGAAATTCTAATCCACCCAGTTTGGATTCGTTCATGGAAGCTGTGAAAGTTCTCGGCCCGCCGGACTATTCGATTCGATCAGAGGAGTTTATCGATATATTTTATCAAAAATGGGGCGCCCATATCAACTATGGACCGAAATACGACCAGCTGATTGTGACTTGGGATGCCGAACGGACCCGCGAATTTTTGACGACTCTGGGCCAATCCTTTGCGAAAGAAGATTTTCTGATGACAGAGAAAATGAATGTGCCGGATTGAAGTTCGTTTCGGAAAATAAATAGAAAATCGGGAACTCGAACGGTTGCTTAATGAAGCGATTTATATGTTCAATGACTTAAGGCGGCTGTTTTGGATGTATATGATGTGAGGAAATTGATATAAATTTATCTGATTATCAAGATGATTCAGCAAAGTAATAAAATCTTTTTGCCATGCGTTGCTTGAGACCCCACCTCTTTGTCTCCTCCCCGGAACGGCCTGTTTGGCCGTAACGGAGAGGAGATAGGCTAATGCTTTATGGCCTATTTTGGACTCTTTCGAGTACTTTCAGGTTTATCCTCCAACATAGCTTCGGAGGATAATGGTTACTCTCCCCGAAACGGGGAGAGCAAGAGAGAGGTCTAACTCAAAAATTAAGCTGTCTAATCTTTATAATCAGTTATTATAATTCCACATATATCCACTAACCCCTGCATGATACAATCAATAGCAAACTATCTCCCGCTCCATCTTCAACCCGAAGGCTTCATCCTTTATTCCAAAATAACTCAATACGAAATAAAATTCACTTCCCCTCTCTCCAACATCCATACCATGCCATCTTCAGAGAGAGGGGAACGGCAACCATGTTACGATAACCGATAGGATATCTGAAGGGGTGAGTTGATAGACCTCCAACTTTACTAACTGATCTTTATGAGCCTATTTATCCTCAACACCCCATGAAATGCGAAACCCGCTACCTTTAGGTAGCGGGCCTTCTCTGACTTCTTCCGACCATAATATTCTATCACCTTTTTCATGACTTTGGGTGCCAAAAAAGTGCCGAAGTAAATCAAGCAGGGCAGCGCTTTTGGCGGTTTGTTCATATTTCAAGCCGATTTCCCTATCGAACCGGTGACTAAACCCATTTCAACGATTATTTTTTCATTCATCCAATTGTCCGGATCACTTTTTCAATTGGTTTTTCCCATCAACCAATGATCGAGATCATTTTTGCAATTGTTTTTTCCCTTCAACCAATCGACCGGTCCATTTTTTCAATTGTTTTTTCTGGTCATCCAATCGACCGGTCCATTTTTTCAATTGTTTTTTCTGGTCATCCAATCGTCCGGATCATTTCAGCAATCGTTTTTTCTGATCAACCCATTGTTTTTTTGTCTCAACCAATTTTTCGGCAATCCTCCGGGGCGCAAAATCCTTTCGGCAATTCCCACATTTCGGTTCATTCCAGTTCAAACATACCGGTGTAGAGCTGGTAATACTTGCCCTTTTCGGCAATCAACTGCTCATGGCTGCCGCGTTCGATGATTTCTCCATGATCCAGCACCATGATCACGTCGGCATTCTGGATGGTGGACAAGCGGTGAGCGATGACGAACACCGTTCTTCCTTTCATCAGAGCATCCATGCCCTTCTGGACGATGGCCTCGGTCCGGGTATCGATGGAAGAGGTGGCTTCGTCAAGGATCATCACCGGCGGGTCGGCCACCGCCGCCCGGGCGATCGACAGCAATTGCCGCTGCCCCTGGGAAAGATCGCTGCCGTCGCCTTCCAGCACGGTTTGATATCCCTGGGGCAGCATCCGGATAAATCCGTCGGCGTTGGCCAGCTTGGCGGCGGCGATACATTCCTCATCGCTGGCGTCCAGCTTGCCATAACGGATATTATCCATTACCGTCCCCGTAAACAAGTTGACATTCTGCAAAACAATCCCCAGGGAGCGGCGGAGGTCCCCCTTGCGGATCTTATTGATATTGATACCGTCATAACGGATCTTGCCGTCGGCGATGTCGTAAAAACGGTTGATCAGGTTGGTGATGGTGGTTTTTCCGGCGCCGGTGGCCCCGACGAAAGCCACCTTTTGCCCGGGCTTGGCATAGAGGGTGATCCCATGCAGCACGGTCTGGTTCTCCTCATAACCGAAGTCCACATCGTAAAAGCGGATTTCCCCCTGCAAGGGCGTATAAGTAACGGTACCGTCCCCATGGGGATGCTTCCAGGCCCACATCTCGGTCCGTTCCCGGCATTCACGGAGTTCGCCGTTTTCGATTCTAGCATTGACCAGCGTCACATAACCCTGGTCCTGTTCGGGTTGTTCATCCAATAACCCAAAAATTCGTGAAGCGCCGGCCAGCGCCATAATCACCATGTTAAACTGCATCGAAATCTGGCCGATCGGGTTGACAAAAGCTCGGGAAAGGGTCAAAAAAGAAATGATCGTCCCGATGGTCATGGCATGGACCCCGGTCAGACTCAGGTTATGCAGGCCCGCGATACCGGCCGCCCCGCCCACGATAGCCAGCAATACGTAAAGCAGATAGCCCATGTTCATCACTACCGGCATCATAATATTGCCGTATTTATTGGCCTCGGTGGCGCAATAACAAAGTTCGTCATTTTTGCGGTCGAAATCCCGCACAGCCCGTTCTTCATGGCAAAAGACCTTCACCACTTTCTGGGCGTTAATCATTTCTTCGATATAGCCGTTAACCTCGCCCAGGGATTCTTGCTGTTTGACAAAAAAATTGGTGCCCCGGCCCAGCAGTTCTTTCAACACTTTCAGCAAGATCACCCCGAATACTCCCACAAAAACGGTCAGGCCGATGCTGAGATAAAGCATGGCCACAAGGGCGGATATCATCGATACCAAAGAGAAAAACATCTGCGGCAGACTCATGGAAATGGCCTGACGCAAGGTATCGGTGTCGTTGGTATAATAGCTCATCACATCGCCGAAGCTGTGGGAGTCAAAATAGCGAATCGGCAAGCCCTGCATATGGGTAAACATTTGATCGCGGATTTTTTTCAGGGTGCCCTGAGCGATCACCACCATGGTCCGGTTATAGAACAAGGTGGCCAGCACACCGCAAAGATAAATGGCGCCCATTAAAAACATCATTTTCAACAAACCGCTCAATACCGGATGGGGCTGCCCCAGCACCGGGAGGATATACTTATCGATCAGGGTCTGCAGGAACAAGGAAGACCCCGCTCCGGCGGCCGCGCTGACTAAGATGCAAACAACGACCAAAAACAATTGAATTTTATATTCGGCCATATAGGAAAAAAGCCTGCGGATGGTACCCGGTTTAAAACGGCGCTGCCGCCCCCGAGGACCGCGGGACTGCTCCCGGCCTGTTTGCCTTTCACTCATGAAGAACACCCCCCCGGTTCTGGGAATCATAGACTTCCCGGTAAATAGCGCAACTTCGCAGCAATTGCTCATGAGTGCCGACTGCGTCGACTCTGCCGTTATCCAGCACGATAATCTTGTCGGCATCCTGCACCGAGGAAACCCGTTGGGCGATAATTAGCTTGGTGGTATGGGGCAAATCCTTTTTAAAGGCTTGCCGGATTAACTGGTCGGTCTTAGAGTCCACCGCACTGGTGGAATCGTCCAGAATCAAAATTTTGGGCTTTTTCAACAAGGCCCGGGCGATGCAAAGCCGCTGCCGCTGCCCGCCGGAAACATTGGCGCCGCCCTGTTCGATGTGGGTGTCGTATTGGTCCGGAAATTCACGGATAAAACCGTCGGCCTGAGCCAGTTCACAGGCGCGGATGATCTCTTCATCACCGGCCTGTTCCTCGCCCCAGCGCAGATTCTCTTTGATGGTCCCGGAAAACAGCACATTTTTTTGCAGAACCATCGCCACCTGGTTGCGCAGGGACTCGATGTCGTAATCCCGGACATCAACCCCGCCCACGGTCACTTTACCCTCGGAAACCTCATAAAGGCGCGGGATCAGTTGCACCAGGCTGGACTTAGACGAACCGGTGCCGCCCAGAATGCCGACGGTTTCCCCGGAAGCGATCGTAAGGTTGACCCCGCTGAGCACCGGCTCTTCCGCTTTCCGATCATAGGAAAAGCTGACGTTCTCAAAGGTGATCGATCCATCCCTGACCGTATACACCGGGCCGGGACCGTTTTGGAGGTCGCTTTTCTCGTTTAAAATCTCCACGATCCGTTCCGCCGAGGCCCGGGAAATGATTACCATCACAAAGACCATCGATAGCATCATCAAGCTCATCAGGATTTGCATCGCATAAGTAACCAGACTGGCCAATTCTCCCGTGGAAAGCCCGGTGACGGGATTGTTATGGCTGGCGATGATTTCTTTCGCCCCCAACCAGGCCAGTAATAGCATGCTGAGGTATAAACAAAACTGCATCAGGGGCATATTCATGGCCAGCCGTTTTTCGGCTTTGGTAAAATCGTTGAAGATCAACCGGGAAATATCCGCGAACTTCCGCTCCTCATAATCTTCACGGGTGAAGGATTTGACCACCCGGATGCCGTGTAAATTTTCCTGGACCACATTGTTGAGACGATCATAGGTCTTGAACACCCGTACGAAAATCGGATGCACCCGGGTGATGATCAACCACAGCCCCACTCCCAGCACCGGAATAACCGCCACGAAGATCAACGCCAGATGGGCGTCGATCCGGAAGGAAAAAAGCAAGGCGAAGATCAGCATAATCGGGGAACGCACCGCCAGGCGAATTAACATCTGATAGGCATTCTGCACATTGGTAACATCGGTGGTCAGACGGGTGATGATGCTGGCGGTGGAAAACTTGTCGATGTTCGAAAACGAAAACTTTTGCACATTACAAAACATTTCCCGGCGCAGATTCCTGGCAAACCCCGAAGAAGCAATTGCCGCGCTGCGGCCCGCTAAAACTCCCGTCCATAGCGACAGCATCGCGGCAATGAACAGAGCCGAGCCGGCCCATAAAACCCCGGGCATGCTTTGACGGGTGATTCCGTAGTCAATTAAATAAGCCATCAATGTGGGGATAGCGATCTCCAGCAACGATTCTCCGGTCACATAAAGCATAGTCAGAATGGTGTCCTTTTTAAATTCCCGGACACTGGCTAAGAGTCTTTTGAACATTAATCCGCTTCGTCCTCCTTGAATTTTGAAAGACTACCCTTCAAAGGGCGATAGATTGGCTTTCATCCGTTGAAGGTATGAGTAAAAAGTTTGCAATTCTTCCTCTGTAAATCCCTTAACCAAGCTTTGTTCCATTTTCTCGGCATCCTCCCGCATCAGCTCTTTGATTTTCCAGGCCTTTTCGGTGAGCACGATCTTCTTGAGACGCGCATCCCGGCTGACCGCCTGCCGCCGGATTAAGCCTTTTTGTTCCATCAGTCGGAGTACTTTGGAAGCGGTGGAACGGGTCACGGTAAATTGTTCTTCCAGGTCTTTCTGATAAACGTCTTTATCTTTGTTTTCAGCCAGATACCGGATAATCCAGCCGTTATTACCCGTAACGGTTTCAATTTCCTTCCGGTGGCTGGCGAATTCAAAATAACGCCGGATTAAGTTGTTCAACGACCGGAGTTCCAATCCGAACCATATTTTTTCCATTCTCCACCTCCTTCAATCTATTCAGCCGACATCATATTTTTGTTGAATATAAAACTGTTGTACGTCAAACATTATAACGGGTTCTTCCCTTGCTGTCAATCCACAGTTCATGCCGTTCTCAAAGGGGTTTCAGCCCAACCATCCCTTAAAAAAGCCACCGATGGCCCCGGGGAATTTTCATTACAACTTTTTGAATATATATTGCATTAAAGTTTTTTAGAAAAAGTCGGGCCTAAAAAAAGTTAACGGAGACAGGATTTACCGGATTCACAGGATTTACCGGATTAAAACGTGGTAAAAATGGGCTGCAAAAAAAACAGGTAATTCATAGGATTTTAAAAAAATCCTGTAAATCCATAAAATCATGTTAATCCTGTTTAAGTCCTTTTCACTAGGGTTTGCGTTCATAGGCTAGCATTCAAAAATTTATTTCATCCTATATAGTATATCGTAATGGAAAAATAATTGACTCCATGATGATAGTGAAAGGAGAGATCGGGATTGAACACCCGCAACGGCGGCAAAGCATCGCGCCATTCTGCGGATTATAAATACCTCAAAAAATGAGTGGTCAATTGATCACCCGAAAGTTCTACCATCATCATTTCATGGCCGATGATTTCCGTATCCCTGTCCTCTACCTTACCGGTCAGCCATTCTTTCAAGCCCACCAAAATCTTATCTTTAAATTCCCGACGCGCCTTTTCGGAATAATTCGACACCGCAACCGGATAAAGAAACAAAGAGGGTTTTAGCTGGCAATCAATGGCAATACTGGCCAGCGCCTGTCCCCGGATTTTTAATGACGAATTGCACCGGGAAGGCATTTGAAATTTTTTTTGAGTCCCGAATTCGATTCTTAAATCGGCAAAATCCTTCGCCCATTCTTTAATCTCCAGAACCGAACATGCATAGTCCTCGGCAGGAGAAAGCTTTTTAAAAGCCGCTACCTTAACGCTCATCGTGAAACCTCATGATTCTATTTTTATATGACAAAACTAATCGAAAAGTTTTCCTATTAATCATACCATATTTAAGTTTGCCTATTCTACCTTTTAGAATACAAATCCGCGATAACCCCATTTTTACTATAATATTCGCCATATTTTCATCACGCCATGCTCATGAAATTCTCATGATTCATAACGTTTTTTAAATCCTGTTCATCCTGCTAATCCAGTTAATCCTGTTTACGTCCTTTTATTTAGGCCTAAGTTCATAGCTTACGCAGACAGGATTTACAAAATTTACAGGATTTACGGGATTATTGGAAACTTTGCGCTCCGGCTGTTTTAAATTTGAGTGTTTTATTTTTTTCAGCCCATTTGTCAACTTTTGTTTATATTCGCTGGAATTTTAATGGATTAACTGGGTTTTCTTGATTTTTAAGGCGCGAAAGTTGAGTTATAAGGAAACCCGCGGAAAAACTACGATAACCGGCCCTGAACGTAGCGATACCGTATATAGCCAATCGCCAGAAGGCCAAACGTGTAGATTATCCACCAGCTGAAACCGGCCAAAAGAAACAGGCAGGATATTGAGGCCAGGCCGGTAATGAGCCACCGCCAAACCCCGGTCCCGGTTTTCCAGTAAGCAAAAATACTGAAAATATATAATACCAGCCAGTTTTGGTTCACGATCAGGACTAACTTGGCAATCGGGATCTTTAGGAAATAGGTCGCCACTGTAACCAGGATATATACTCCCAACGATGTCAGGATACTGTTCAAGGGTAGTCCGTTCCCGGCAAGCCGGCCCAAATAGCCCGGTAAAACCGCAGTCCTTCCCGCCGCGTAGTATAACCGGCCGGCCCCAAAAATCCAGGCATTGGCGTTGGCCGGAATCACCAGCACCATAACCAGCAACTGAACGGTTCCCAGGGGTGTATTCCCCACCAAGGCGGCCAATCCCGCCGCGCCTTTGACGGACGTTCCCGAAGCCTCAGCCCCTAAACTGGTAATCATCAACCCAAAGTATAAAACAATGACTGCCAGAAAGCTTAACCAATAAACCCGGGGAATGGTTTTTTCCGGCCGCTTAAACTCTTCCAAACTGAACGAAAGATTTTCCCACCCGATAAAAGCCCAAAACAACAACATCGCAACCTGCCATAATTCATTCCATTTCAATCCAGCTGCGCCGCAAGCCTGCCGGTAAACTATCAAGCCCTGTTGAAAAAAAGCGGTATGGGTCAAAACAATCGTCACCATCATCACCATTAAAGAAACAAGGGCGGCCATATTCAAGAGGTTGACCATTTTGACGCCCAAAAAATTGACGGAAGTTGCCACCAATAAAATGCCGATTGCCAGCCACCAAACCGTACTGTCCGGGAGTTGAAACAACTTTTGCATATAGGAGCCGCCAATCAAAGCCACTACGGGAATCCCAAGGGTAAACGTGCCGCACAGCACAACCGACACCCCATAACGGCCCCAAGGACCGACCGCCTCCTCCGCATATTTGGCCAAACCGGCGGCGGAAGTAAATTTTAAGCCGAGCCTGGCGAATATGTATATCAACGGCAGAACCGTTAGTGTAATAAAGAGCCATCCCCCGGCGACACTATGGATATTTCCGGCCTCCAACGTCATACCCGGCAATCCCAGGAGTCCCGAGCCGATCACGGTGCAAACTGCCAGGGCAGTGCCTTTCCAAATGCTGATTGTCTTTTTCAGTTCAGTCATTGAAGTTTTTCCCACTCTCCATATTCCATATAAACCATGGTTTTATTCCTGACCTCCAGGCCGTGCAATTTCTCCACCCTATCGAGGGACAGATCGATACCGGCCGAGATCCCCGCCGAAGTCAAAATCTTGCCGTTATCGGTAAACCTTTTTTCGCCCTTCATGATGGCGAGCGGAGCGATTTCCCGCAACTCGGGAATCACTTCATGATGGGTAACGGATTCCTGATTGTCCAACAATCCAAGTTTACCAAGGATGCGGGCCCCGGAACAGACCGAAAATGTGTATTGCGATGTCTGGTAATTCCGGCGGACCCACTCCAAAACAGCGGGTTTATTCATTTCAGACCGGGTCCCGACGCCCCCGGGAATCACCAAAATATCGATGGGCGGATGATTATCAAAACTGAAATCGGGTACAACCTTTAACCCGTTCACGCTTTTGATCTCGTTTCCGTCTTCCGTTACCGTAAATACCTTGAACAACCGGTAGTCATTGAGTTCGGAAGTAACGGAAAACACTTCATAAGGCCCTGCAAAGTCCAGTAATTCAACGTTAGAAAATAAAAAAATCCCGACATTCAACATAACCATCCCTCCAGGATTATTCGGATTTTTCTTTGACAAAGCCCATAATCGTTTTGATATGCTTCGCATTATCGGCGCCGGTCAATATTTCCAGCAGCAAAAAAGCGACATCCATGGCGGTTGCCGGATTCCAGGATGTAATCATGCCATCCGCAAAAACAACCGGTTGATTGATGACTTCAGCGCCGAATCGGGCCAAGGCTTCTTGGCGCACACTGTTCATATGATAAGTGGTTGCCGGTTTTCCGGTTAATAGCCCGCTTTTGCCCAGCGCCAAAGCGGCAACACAAATTGTGGCAATCGGTTTATGGCCGGCCTGAAATTGCCGCATCAGATCCAAAAACCGTTCATTATAGGCGTCCCGGTAAAAACCATACTCCTCGAACCCGCCCGGAATTGCCAGCGCGTCATAGCCGTCCACGTTGATTTCCTCGATTAAATAATCGACAATCACTTTCTGGTCGAAAGAACTCTTCACTTCCTTGGTCAAGGCGCATGAATATAAGCGGGTTCCATGATCGCCGTCCACGAAATTCCAGCCGATAACATCAATAAAAGCCGCCGCTTCATATGTTTCAAACCCGTTTGCCAGAAGTAACAATACCTTTTTCACTTTATCACGCTCCTTTGAATGGTAGATCACCTTGCCTGAAGGAATGACGGTTTATATTTCAGATCCCAACGGCAAAATTTTATACCAAATATCGCTAGCCCTTTTTCCGGTTTTATTGTATCATGAAATTGATAACAATTCAGACGATTGTTTCGATAATAACTATCGTTTTTTTCGATAGGGAGGTGGATTCGCTGGAATTGCAGCAACTAAGAACCTTTACCGTCATCGCCAAAGTCAACAGTTTTACCAAAGCGGCCCAGCAGCTCGATTATGCCCAATCAAGCATCAGCGCTCAAATTCATTCCCTGGAAAATGAATTGGAAACCAAACTTTTCGAACGGATCGGAAGAGAGGTAAGCCTTACCGAGACTGGAAAACGATTGCAGGTTTATGCGGAGCAAATTCTAAAACTGGCGGAAGAAGCGAAAATATCCATCGGAGGGGATGCTCTGCCGCAAGGAGTCCTCAACATCGGAGCGCCTGAATCCCTAAGCATCTTTAAGCTGCCCGCCTTATTGCAGGCATACAAGGAACGGTTTCCTAAAGTCAAATTAGTTTTAAAGCTGGGTAAATGTTCCGATATATACGATTGGGTGCGGAAAAATACCGTCGATATCGGTTTCCTGCTCAGCCCGCCAATTTCGGCCCATGACTTGATCATCCATAAACTTTCCCATGAGCTAATGACTTTAGTAGCCTGTAAAAACCATCCTTTAGCCGGCCGAAATCATTGTGAACCCGATCACCTCGCCAATGAAGACCTCATTCAAATTGAAGAACCCGATTGTTGTTACAGGCTAATCTTTGAAGCGCAATTGACCAAAGCAGGTGTTAAGCCGGATTCCGTCTTCGAATTCGGAAGTGTCGAAACGACCAAGAAATGCGTCATCAGCGGCCTGGGCATTTCCGTTCTGCCCCATTTTACCGTCGAACGGGAAATAATACAAGGAGAGTTGAAAGATTTGCATTGGACGGGTCCGGATTTCAATATTTACACCCAAATGATTTATCACAAGGACAAATGGTTATCTCCCGCTTTATCCTCCTTTATCCAACTGGCGAACACATTCCTGAAAACAACTCCATCCGACCTTTGAACTCATTGGAAATTCCAGCCCCGATATTTCCCCCACCCGACGAGTTTTTGCCAAACGCAAGCCCATCCGACTATAGAGATTTAATTGCCGCTCCATAACTATATTTTTTTAGCCTCCAAAACCATTACCGACTTTTATCAGGGTCAAGATAATGTCCCAAGTCATAGAATAATTGCGAGCTACCCTATGGTTAGCGGCGGGAAAAAAACTTGGAGAAAGAATCATGCAGGGTTGCAAAAACAAATCCATCCGTAAGAAAAACCCCAAAGCATCCGGGCCATCCCTCTTTACTTCAGCCCGGATACGATGGCGCCTGTTTTCGGCCTATCTGGGCCCGGCTTTTATTGTCAGCGTCGCTTATGTCGACCCGGGCAACTTTGCCACCAATATCAGCGGCGGTTCCACTTTTGGATATCAGCTTCTTTGGGTTATTCTCTGGAGTAACTTGATGGCTATTTTCTGTCAAACCCTCTCCGCCAAACTGGGGATTGCCACTGGAAAGAATTTGCCGGAAATGTGCGCCAAAATTTTTTCTCCCGGTGTGAACTGGTTTTTCTGGATAGCCGCCGAACTGGCGGCCATCATGACCGATTTGGCGGAATTTCTCGGGGGCACTTTGGGATTATATTTGTTGTTCCGTATCCCCATGGTTTATGCAGGGCTATTAACCGGAATGATTACTTTTCTAATCGTATACTTGGAAAAATACGGCCAACGTGTTGTGGAGACCGTGATTGGCTTTTTAATCGCCATTATTTCCGTAGCCTACGTGATTGAATTATTCTTGGCCAAACCGGCTTGGCCGCAAGTTGTCTGGCATACGCTGATACCATCATTGCCTAGTGGGCAGGCCGTCATGATCGCCGTGGGAATGCTGGGAGCAACCGTAATGCCCCATGTCATCTATCTTCATTCCCAATTAGTCCAGTGCCGTAACGGCGATCAAACGGATCAAAAACGCCGGCGCCATCTGGGAATGGAGAAATTAGACATTATTTTGGCAATGAATATTGCCTTTATTATCAATGCTTCCATGGTCATCGTTTCAGCCGCGGTTTTTCACCGCCACGGCATGATTGTGGATACCATCGAACAGGCCCACCGCACCTTAGAGCCCTTGGTAGGAGGATTTTCAAGCTTCGTCTTTGGCATCGCCCTGCTCGCCTCGGGATTGTCCTCCTCCGCGGTAGGGACCATGGCCGGGCAGACCATCATGAAAGGCTTCGTCAATCTGCAAATTCCCCTCAATCTCCGGCGTCTGATCACCATGGCTCCGGCCCTGATCATTATTACAGCCGGGATTAATCCGATGAAGGCCCTAATCTTGAGTCAGGTTACTTTGAGTTTTGCCCTGCCGCTGGCAATCATTCCATTACTATTAATAACCAGCCGCAAAGAGCTGATGGGAACTTTCGCCAACAAGCCGCTAACCAAGATAGCCGGCTGGATGATTACCTGTCTGATATTGGCCATGAATGCCTTACTGATATTTTTGACTCTGGCGGGCCGTTTATAAAGCAAAAGGGCTTCCTGAGATGATCAATCATCGGAATTTGACATCCCCGGTCTTCGAAAACGGTGTCTTTTAGCATAGAACTTAATTTTTGCCAGCTGTTCGGGAGTTAAGACCGCTTTCATCTGGGCAAACATCGCTCTTCGTTTGGTAATCAGCTGAATCCGCAAGCCATTGACTTCTTTGGTTTTATTATCGATAGCGGATTGATTTAACGGATCCGCCGCCCATAATTGGCGAAGTTCTTTTTCCTTAACCCGTAAATCGTTTTTAATGGAGAGGGTGTCATTTTCAAATTGCTGGCGGATAGTCATGATTTTCTGTTGTTGTTCGAGACTGAGATTCAGGCCATTGTTATTATCCGTGATATAATTATCCGTTTCAAAATCGGACCCCGCCCAGGCAACGCAAGTAAACGTACTGATTACGAATATTGCCGCTATGAATGTCCATATGGTTTTGCTCATCTTTTCGTTCACCCTTTCAAAGTTCAAATACAATTTTCCGCTCCATTCCTCCTCCCTTTTTTTCCTAAAGGTTATTGTGAAATTATATCCAAAGATTAATATACACGGGTGGAAGTATCATGAAAAACTTATGGAGATTTTGTAGAGATTTTATCATCAAACTACCTTTCGTTTCCAGAATCGTTTATACTTGAATTATTCTTGCAACAAGCTTTCTACAGTATAACAACGAATACCATGAAATAATACGGCGCATATCGGCGCTAATTACCGGGGTGAATTTATCCATGGCAAAAATCTTGGTCATTGAAGATGAAATAAAAATTCAACAAATCATCCACGCTTATTTGGTAAAAGAGGGATTTGAAGTCCTGACCGCATCCGATGGGGTTCAGGGACTGGAATCTTTTAAGACGGGCCATCCCGATTTAATCATTTTGGATTTAATGTTACCCTTCATTCCCGGCGAACAAATTTTGACCACAGTAAGACAAGCTTCGGATATTCCGGTGATCATTCTTTCCGCAAAGAAAGCCGAGGAAGAACGGATATTTGGTCTTAATATCGGCGCTGATGATTACTTGATAAAACCATTCAGCCCCCGTGAATTGGTAGCCCGGGTCAACGCCCACCTCAGGAGGATGAGAAACGCTCCAACGCCTGCAATATCTTCGTTTTCATATAATCATGGTTTGTTACAAATCGATTTGGCGAAACACCAAATCTATTTGAAAAATCAACCGGTAAACTTAACCCCCACCGAATTCAAACTGCTTAAACATTTATGCGAGGTACCCGGCCAGGTTTTTAGCCGAAGCCAACTGGTGGAACAAGTTCAAGGCTATAATTATAACGGATTCGACCGGACCATTGATAGTCATATCAAAAATCTGCGCCAAAAAATTGAGCTCAACCCGGAAGCTCCCAATTTTATCATCACAGTTTTCGGTTTAGGATATAAATTTGGAGGCGAACCCGATGTTCACGAATCTGCCAATCCATAAAAAACTGATTGTGGTCATTTTGGGGATTTGCCTCAGCGGCATTTTAATTTTCGGTATCATTATCAATTTGATTCAAAACCGCAACTTTCAAAATTATTTGACCCAGATGCAAAACAATCGCGAGAAGCAAGTTGTAAGGTCACTCGCTGAAATATACCAGGAAAGCGGCGATTGGAATAGTTTGCCTTTTGAATTTATTTGGGGACAAGCCATATTTTTCGCGAATTTACGCTATGTTACCGATACCAACGGCGAAGTGGTGTTGCTTTTTTACAACGGCAGGCGCCCCTTAGAAGCAGCCGCCATGCGTTCTCTACCCATCATGGTTCGCCATCGCCAAGTTGGAACAGCTTTTTTTAGCCAAACCGCCTTTCGGAATCTCTTATCCAGGCAGGATCGATTATACCGAAAAACCATCTATGAATCAATTATCTGGTCGATTTTATTGACAGCCGCCTTGTCCATTATCGTGGCCCAAATCTTAGCGAAAAAATTAGCTGCGCCTATCCGTGAGATGAATAAATTGGCCCGCAATATTTCCAGCGGCAATCTTGAGACCAGGGTAAGTTATTTGTCGGGGGATGAGATCGGCGAGTTAGGGCAAAGTATTAACCAGTTGGCCGATAAATTAACCCTTGTGGAAGATTTACGAAAGAAAATGACCGCAGATGTGGCCCACGATTTACGGACCCCGCTTGCAACTATCCATAGCCATTTGGAAGGGATGATTGATGAAGTCATTCCCGCTTCCCCCGAAAATCTTGAGTCATTATTGGAGGAAGTTGACCGTTTAACCAATTTAGTCAATGATCTTCAAGAGATCTCCCTTGCCGATCGCTCGATTCAAAGATTAAAACTAGAGTCTATCGCTTTGGATACCCTTATTAACGATGTCGTAAGAAAAATCAATCCCCTCTTTACCCATAAAGGAGTTATTCTGGAATTAGGAAATACGCCATCGGTTGAAATCCTTTCCGATCGGGACGCTCTTGCTAAAATCATGGATAACTTATTATCAAATGCTTTAAAATATACACCCCCGACCCAAAAAGTCCGGATTGAACTGAAGGATGATCCGGAAAGCATTACCATCCATATTATCGACCAGGGTATCGGGATCTCCGAAAAAGATTTACCTTTCATCTTCGAACGCTTTTACCGGACGGATCAATCCCGAAACCGGGAAAGCGGAGGTTTTGGATTGGGACTGACGATTGTCAAGGAACTGGTTGGAGCTTTAGGCGGAAAGGTAACCGTCTCAAGCGCTATCGGTCAAGGAAGCATATTTTCCGTCCACTTGCCAAAAACCTAAATTTTTATTCATAAAGAGGCTGCTGCAAAATAATTAGAAAATGATGGGATATACAATATATTGATCAAATTCGTGATCGCTTGCCAATATATTGTATATCTCGACCACTTAAATATCTTTTGCAACAGCCCGCTATCGTTAATTCAATTCAATTTTGCGAACCCGGTTTTGAATAGGTTCCTTTTTGGGTAGAACCACTTTTAAAACTCCGTCTTTGAACTCGGCTTTGATTTCTTCCTCTTTGACATCATCCATAACAAAGCTGCGGGAAACTTCTCCCATGTAGCGCTCTTTTCGGATGTAATTATCGTTGCTCTCCTCGATGGTATCATCTTTCTTGGCGCTAATGGTCAAACGGTTATCCACCATTTCCACCTGGATCGCTTCCTTGTTAAATCCCGGCAAATCGGCTTCTATGATATATTCCTTGTCATTTTCGGCGATATCGGTTTTAAACGAGGCGAATTTCGCCGGAATTAAGTCCTCCCCAAAAAAGTCATCCCATAAAGTTCTATCCAATGCGTTCATTCTAAAAGGTACTAAGCTAAACATTATGAACACCTCCCAAATTTGTTTGTTCTTTATTGACCTTTCTGTTATTATAATATCCGATTCGGTATCATTAGCCAACTTTCAATTTTACCTTTTAATAAAGAAACATTTCCGATTTTCTCTACTATCCAAAAATATTTAGGCCAATCACCGAATTTTTTTATTTTTTTCCTTCCTGCTCGCGCTTTCGAGGCAATTGGTCAAAGAAGGTCAAATTTTAGGATGATGCTCCCGGAACTTATTGAACTTTCTTAAAAAATATGGTACAAAAAATAGGATGGGACAAGAAAAAATCAACTGTTTTCAGTGCCAAAACTTTTATATTACTTGGGACAAAAATTTTCCTAACGGCTGTAAGGCATTTGGCTTCAAATGCCGACAATTGCCGTCCATATTGGTTAAACAATCGGATGGCCAGCCTTGTCTGGCATTCACTCCCAAGATACGAGATTCATCCGACTCCAGGTAAAGTAATCGCCATGGCAACTTCATCACACTTGGGAAACTTGGGGCAGTCAATGCATTCCTTCCAAATTTTATGAGGCATTTCATCCTTGTTCATTTCCGCAAACCCGCATTTTCTAAAAAACTCAACCTGATACGTCAGGGCAAACACCTGATGAATATCGAGTTCAACAGCTTCCTTCAGCAGCCTGTCAATTAACTGGGCGCCAACACCCTGGCGCTGATATTTTTCTTTAACCGCCAAAGCCCTGATCTCCGCCAAATCTTCCCAAATAACATGTAAAGCCCCCATACCCACAAGATTTCCTTCATCCTCAATCACGATAAATTCCCTTAAGGCCTCGTATAAAGTATTTCTTGAACGGGGCAACATGTATCCCTTAGCCGCAAAGTCATTAATCAATTGATGAAGATTCTCAACATCGGTCATTTTTGCTTTTCGAAATGTAATCATCCCACAGCCCACTTTCATGAATAATTATGCATTTATTTATGCTGAATCTGGCAACGCATGTAATAAATATACCATTAAATCATTTTTTATGAAAGATTTATATTCCTTTTTTTCGCGTGAGATTCCATTTATTCCTTTCTTTAAATAGAAGGAAAACCGGGGGTAGAGTTAGAAAGTGACTTATTATAAGAACATATCATTGTGGTTCTTCGTAAAATAAAATGAAATATTTTTCTTTCGTGATCCTTAGCATGGGAATAAATCACCTTGAATAATATGAATTATGGTAATACATCAAACTAAGACGCCGCAAGCGCGAAATTGCGAGGTTGCCATGAATCGCAAAATAATCAGCAATTGGGCTAAAAAGAATTTTATTTTTTGGTTTATCGAAAATTATCACCTGCAATCTACTTATCCGGAGCAGATTCTTTTAGGACTTGCAGAAAACGAGTCCTTACTTTCCCAAGTCCACATTGTAATGGACGGTTCCTATTTGCGGCCGCTTCTTGTTGTATCCACCGGTTCAACCGGAATGCCTCCGGTTTTACTAAAAACTTTCGACAGCACAGTAACAGATTGCTCCATGATTCTTTCCCGCTTGTCATTACTAGCCGAATCGCCTATTTATTTAACACTTTATTTTCCCGACCGAGCCTCATGTCAATCCCATCAGGCAGTCGTCGAGGAAGATCCAATCTCCCTGGACTCAACAAGAGCCCAACAAATCCTTATCGATTTTGAACTTTCATTGTGGAGCGCTACCTTCCAAAGAGAAATGGAGCGCGCCGATTTACTCAACCAGATTGATAAAGCTCTGGATGAAAAGAACAGACGTAAGTTTCACCGTTTGGTTAAAAAGTTAAATAGTTTATAACAGCTAAAAGTAGCCTCTTCCTTTCCTTGCGTCAAAATAGCCTTCATTTTATTAATTCCGCTTGATTGCTCCCTCTCAATTCCATATCAACTTTTGGGAATAGGAATGCAATTTTATAATTGTAATCCTATTTTTTCATTGAACTCCATCAACAATAAATTTTTAAAAGAGCCGAATCCATCCCTTTTTCACAATAAAAAGGCTGGAATAAAAATTTAGTCCCTAACATAGGATTTAATACAATCTCGGAGTTTATCTTGGCAAATCATCTTTACGAAAGCTTTCTTCATTAAAAAATGCATTGAAGCTGGGAAAAGAATCGTTAAAAATTCAAAAACATAGTCCTTTATGTAAAAAGCGAGCTAAATAGGTAAAAATCGTTAAGTTGGTCGTTGTATTAAAGTTAAAAAACTTTCTTTTTCGACATAATACATCTTTTTATCAGGCACTTTTGTCGATTTTGTGTATTTTTTAGAAAATAAAAGTTGTTTTAATATTTCTGAAGGAATTGGTGGATATATAGAGAATCAATTTTCCTAGGAAATAAAAGGAGGGGTTTTTCTTGAGTTTTATTAAATATCAAAAAGAAAGGTCAAAAAAAGGCATTTCTTCCAAGACCATTGGAATTAACCGTAAAGGACGTTTTGCATTTTACAAACCAGTGGTAGAAAAACACTTGCAAAATATTAATTATGTGGAATTATACTTTGATCCAGAGACTAAAAAAGTCGGTATTTTACCCTTGAATGAACCTACTGCGGATTGTTTTAAAATTCAAGGCCGGACCACTAAAATGATTGTTGCCAAAAAATTCTTAAACCGTTTTCAAATTCCGGTCGAGGACCGGCGTTATGATTTTTGCGCAGAAAATGGTATGTTGATTGTTCAGCTATAAAAAAAGAAGTAAGAAATTGGCTGTTTTTTTACAGTCCATTTCTTACTTCTTCATGTAACAACCAATCATTTCATGGAAAAAATTTATTTATTTCACCGAATCCCTAACTTTTTATTTCTTCTTTAACAAGTCTTTCCCCAACCTTCCAAATATCCCCGGCTCCCATTGTAATCACTAAATCACCGGGCTCAACATTCTGACAAAGATGGTCAAAAATCTTTTCAAAACTCCCCAAATAGCGTACATCACGATGATGTTTTTGGGCCGCGGCGGCCAAATCTTTACTGGAAATATCACCGGGATCAATCTCGCGGGCCGGGTAAATATCGGCCAAAACACAGATATCGGCATCTCCGAAAGAACTGGCAAACTCCGAAAGCAAGAACTTGGTTCTGCTAAATAGATGAGGCTGAAAAACGCACCAAATGCGACCCTTGAAACATTGCCGGGCTGCAGCGAGTGTGGTCCGCACCGCACTGGGGTGATGGGCGTAATCGTCTACAATCAGTGTTCCGTGATATTCCCCTTTCATTTCAAAACGGCGCTGCACCCCTGTGAATCCCGATAGAGTCTTTAAAGCCGAGTCAACCTCTACTCCCAATTCGACAGCTAAAGCAAGGGCGCCGGTAGCATTTTGCAGATTATGACGGCCGGGCACTTTTAAATTGAGTTCACCTTGAATCTTCCCGTGATAGTACAGCTCAGCCCCAATTCCCATCGGATGGACCGAATGAATATTTTTAATTTGCCAGTCAAAATGGTCCTGATAGCCAAAGGAAATATATTTTCCGGAAAAAGATTTTCCCAGACGAAAGGCATTGGGATCATCGCCCCAGCTTACCAAAAGACCGTCCGGGGGTAACAAATCGACAAAATCTCCAAAGGTTTTTATAACATCATCCAGCGTAGGAAAACAATCGGGATGATCCCAATCAATGTTGGTGATCAACTCAATTGTCGGTTTTAAATTTAAAAACGAACGTTTAAACTCACAGGCTTCAACAACCATATACGGAGTCTTGCCGGTGCGATGGTTTCCCTGAAACTGACTTAATTCACCGCCAATCAATACTGTGGGATCCAACCCGCCTTCTACCAGGATTAAAGCCGTCATCGCGGAAGTAGTGGTTTTTCCGTGCGTCCCTGCGACGGCAACTCCTTTTCCGACTTCGGTCATTAATTTCCCAAGCAGCTCTGCGCCCTCGATTAAAGGAATGTCTAAACGCTTGGCTTCCAACACTTCAGGATTGTCTTGACCGACCGCATTGGTATAAACCACCAAATCTGCGCCATGTATATTCTCGGCATTATGGCCGTAAGAAATTTTGATTCCTTTTTGTGCCATATTTCTGGTTACTCTGGACTCCTGGGAGTCCGAACCGGTAATTTTACAGCCCCGATCTAAATACAACTTTGCCAAACCACTCAGTCTGGCACCGCCAATCCCCACAAAATGGAGATGCTTCATAGGTAAATTGCGCTCCCCTCAAAATTTAGTACCCATCAATTATAACACATTTATCAAAAAATTCATCGATAAATATCCTATCCTATGAATATTTACATATCCTGATTCAATCATTCTCTCCATTTGTTAATCTTTCCTAATAATAATCCATGCCATTCATTCTTTTCCACTGCTCAAAATGGAAAAAACTAAAAATTTCAACCTTTATGGTCTCCATGAATTGACTATAAATCCATGCTTATTTTGATCCCAGCGGTTCATAATAATAACGAGTAAAACGTTCTCTAAATAACTACTCAACGATTGTGAACGTTTTACTCAAGTAGAGCGTATCTTCCCCATTTCTGATTACCATTTATTTACGATACGCTCTACGAGTTGATCCAGCTATGATATAGAAGGATTTAACTCAAAGGGGGGTGAATATTTGAGTCGTCGCAGCAGCATCGTTTCAGACCGGGTTAAATACGAGATTGCACAAGAACTAGGATTTGCAGATCGCATTCAGGTTGATAACGGTAACTACGACTATGGTAATATCACCACCCGCGAAGCCGGGTTAATTGTACGCGGCCTGATTCAAAAAGCGGAAGAATTGTTATCCCGGCAAGGTTAGGCATCTAACCGAAAGAGGCTGTCTAAAAGGATTTTTTTATCTTTTAGCACAGCCCTTTTCACACTTTAAAATATTGATGCATACATTATATCAAGCTAGTTTTCAAAGAAGAAGATAACCAAAAGCAAGCCAATCTTTGGATTCTAAACCAAGTTTACTGTCTTATCCGCCGGTTCATTGTGCCGTTTTAGGCACTGAGTAATTGGCAACTCCGCTGCTAAACCCGAAACTGACCCAAGTAAAGGGGAAAGTAGTCTTACAATTGAACACTTGAATCATACCGGCTGAATGCCGGTATTTTTTTAACATCAATCCGGCAAGTAACTTTCAAAATCTCCTCCATTGACTTACCGGATCGAAGTTTAACTCGCCCGTTTATCGACCCAATTCTTTTCTTTTTTTTGACAAAGCTGGTATTGATTTAAACCACTTTTTAGCAGGTGTTCCCGGGAATAAAAAAGAATTTAGGGGCAAGAACTGGGACTGAATAACTGTTAATCCCTTTCAATATTTTCCGTCAACGCCGGGCTCTTATGATTTTGGATTATTTACGATTCTTCACCGCCACTTGTAGCCGATTTCTCAACACCACTCTTTGGAGGTTGCTATGAAGAAATTTTCGACCATCATTTTGAGCCTAGCTTTAACAATCTCGGTGATTACTTATCCAGTAATGGGTCAACCCGGCTTATCGACTACAGACCGCAAAATTAACGAGCTTTCCAATCGAGTGGCATCCTTAGATTCAACCTGGGGCCGTTTTCAAATTGGTGGCGGATTTGAATTGGATACGACTTCAAAAATAAATGAACCGGATACAGCCTTAACGGCTCCCGACTTCAATCAACAATTAAATATTGCTCTCGATGCTTATATTGATCCGACTTTACAGCTATCGGTGAAAGTTTCCCAGCTAGGTGGATGGGGCCTAAAATATGGAAATGAAAATTCAGCTACTTCCCCGATGACTCTTCCCTTTCAAGTGGATCAAGCATTCTTAAAGTTATCCAATCCAACCAACATCGACTATTTGGGCCGCTTTCAGTTTTCATTGGGACCCATCGGCATGATGTCGGATTTTTATGCCAATCCAGTCGAGGGGATTGCGTTACAAAAAGATTTTAAACGGTTTCATGCTATTGGGGTTTATACCCGTGTAAATACCGAATATAAGACTGGAACCAACCAAGTTGCAAATACTCAGGATTACATCGCAGGCAGAATCGGCTGGACGGGACAAAATACAGTTACAGGAATCAACATCGTACCCGGTTTATCCGGTGAAACCGATTTTAGTATCGATTTTGCAAAATTGCAGCCCGACAGCAAATTTGCTACTGAGTTCGGCTTATATTCCTTTAGCTCGGAAAAGTTTCCGGATTATAAAATTAGTACTACTCCCGGGATACTCGTTAGTTATGCTAAACAATTGAATTCAAAAAACTTTTTTCAAATAAAAGCCGGCTATCTCGGCTCTAAATTTATGCCTCTCTATTCCTCTTTGGCTCATTCCTCCGGGGAAAAAAGAGAATGGTTTATTCCCAATTCTCAAGGGATTGAATTCTATTGGATTCATGGGATGAAAAAGGGCTATTCGTTGGAAAACCGGACGATTATGCTGACTCCGGTTACCAATTACCAGCAGGCGGACTTTAATTACCGTTGGAAAAGCTCCCTGGTTAAAAATTTTTCCCCCATTAACCGGTTGGAAACCGGAATAGATATAAAGTCTTATCCAAATGATGTTTATCGTCAACTTTTTGTCAATTGGATCCTTCAATTTTAAAATGGATATCCGAAGACCCCCTAATCGGAATGAAAGCACTATTGAAGCAGATTTTAGTTTAATCCCGGCTAATTTTTGGTGCCGATTAAAACCAGGATAATTCCCAAACAAATCATGGCCATTTTAGGCCAGGAAACTTTTACGGCAATTGCAACTACACCGAGTATACTGACTAAAAGAAAGATCAAAGGACCAATAAGGCCTAAAAACGCGTTCATCCGGAGGGCGTTTTCAACCCGCCCTCCTTTTAAAAATAAAAAAGCCACAATAATCTCTAATAAACCGGAAATCACTCGAACAGCCGCCATGCTGTTTAGTGTCACCTGATCCATGGCCCAACTCCTTTCATCTTTCATGGTATTTTTAGGCTTTGACATCGAACTTACTTTTTTCCTAATCCCAATAAATTTAATATAATGGCTGTCACTCCCGCCGCCGCCAATGGACCCACCGGTATCCCTTTTAATAATGAAACCCCAATAATCGTTCCTACAACCAAACCAATGACTATTTCCGGTCTAACTTGCAGCAAAACCATTCCTTGCCCGCATAAATATGCTGCGATTACTCCTCCAATAACCGCAGATACTCCCTGAATACTCTGAAAGGTTTTCCAAATATCCCCGACTTTTACTTTATCAAGAGCAAACGGGGTAAGCACCGCCACCAGCAAAAATAACAACCCAATATCAACGGCGCGGCGTTCCAATAAAAATAGGATCGTTTTTAGCTTAATAAATTTTAAAACCAACAAACTGCCGGCGCTCGCTGCCACTAAATTATTATTAAAAGCCAAACCAAGGGCTAAAATAATGATTAACAACAGATTATCCTGGAACATCCGCTTCACTCCCAATTCATTTTTATTCCATTTTTTATTAAACATGTCTGAACTGCAACAAAATATAAACTTACGTCATATGATATTATGGGAGTGATGATATATGAAAGAATTATGGCAAGGAACCATTGAAGCGCCTGTTCAAGGAAGGCTTAGGAAACCTCGTACCCAAGGAATTACCATGATTATTGACAAAGGTTTGTCAGTGGCCAGTACTCAGGATTTCTTAGAATTGAATGCCGATTTTATTGATTTCATCAAATTAACCTTCGGTACCACAGCCCTCTATAAACCGGAAGCTCTTAAGGAAAAAATCTCAATCGCTTTGGAATACAAAGTCCCTATATATCCCGGAGGAACTTTTTTTGAAATTGCCTTGTGGCAAAAAAAGGCGGAATCCTTTTTTCATAAACTCATCGAAATCGGTTTTAAGTGGGTTGAAATTTCCGACGGCACAATTGAAATTCCATCCAGCCAAAGAACAGCAGTCATTGAAGATGCGCTATTTTGCGGACTCCACGTCATTGCCGAGGTTGGTAAAAAAGAAATCTCCAAACAACAAGATGAAAATATTTTAATTCAAACAGCTCTTGGAGATTTAAACGCAGGCGCCTCATGGGTAATAATCGAGGCCCGGGAATCGGGTCAAGGAATCGGCATCTATGATAGTAAAGGACTCATTATCAATGAGAAATTGGCCAAACTCAGCTCGGAGCTTCCTATGGAAAAAATAATCTGGGAGGCGCCGTTGAAAAGCCAGCAAGCCAGACTCATTAATGATTTTGGACCGAATGTCAATCTGGGAAATATACCACCCCATGAGGCGATGGCTTTGGAAGCATTAAGAATGGGGTACCGCAGCGACACTTGGAAAAGATAGTTGTTTTGTTTACGGAAATACTTTTTTTTTACTCCCAAAATGTTATATAATGGATATGTTACTTTATAAAATTGATTTTGCCATTTAACTTTTACTCAAACCTTTAGATCGAATTTAAAGGAGTTTCATTTGAAAAAATATTTATTTTTGCTGGCCATATTTTTATCGTTTCTATTTAACCCGCTCTTCTCAGCGAGCGCTTTTCTCCTTGACTGGGACATGCCTGCGATTGGTTCCCTTTCGGTAAAAAAGGTCTTTAACGGCGGCCCGGTTAATCTAAAAATTACCGGTAAACGCTTTAATTATGGGGTGACTGTTAAACTAACCAAAGAAGGGGCGCCTGATATTATTGCCACAGACCTTGTAATCACTAAAAATAAGATTTCTTGTACCTTTGACTTACTCGACCAACCGACCGGTAATTGGAATCTTGTCGTTACAAATCACTCGATTTATAGTGAAAAGGAGCATTCGACAACGCTATATAATGCTGTTGTGGTTGATTTCTCAGCTCCTGAAATCAATTCGTTTTTCCCTCAAGTCATTGATTTTAAAAATGCTTCCTTGATTCAAGCCAAAATCCGTGGCGCCTATTTTAGGGACGGCATTAAGGTAAAACTGATTGGGCCGGATGGGTCAAGCATTGAGGGGATTAAACTTAAACTTCTTGCAGATACCCAAATCAACTGTGAATTTAATTTAAAGGGTCAACCTATCGGAGCATTCACATTGATCGTCACAAATGTTGATGGAAAAACGGCTTCTTTTATGAATTGCTTTAGTATTAAAAAGGCCGACCCCGAGCAGCCAATAATCAGGAAATTAAGACCGGCTCAAAAAAAGACAACGCTTCCTGAGATTAAACCCCTAAATCCTGAAACGCCCGCACCAATTGTCTCTATGCCTGTACCCACAGTTCAACAGCCTGCCATGCCGGCGCCACCAGCAGCTGTTTCAAATGAAGCGCCTGCGGCCGGAATTGCAAATAACGTTGCAAACCCCAAAAGTTCCCTCAAGTCCCTTTCGGAAATCAATCAAAAGTTAAGGCCCATTTTCTTTGATGCCAACAAATTCACCATCCGCGATTCAGAATTGCCCAGTTTGGAAAATAACTTGATGCTGATCAAGAACAATCCCGGTTTCCTCATTGTAATTTGCGGATATACAGACCAGCGAGGCAGTAAAGTCAATAATCTGAAACTGACCCAAAAGCGTACGGAAACCATCCGCCAATTTCTGGTAGCCAATGACATTGCTGAGAAAATAACCATCTTCCTTTTGGGGAGTGAAATCTCTCAACGCGCTAATCATGATCCAAATCAATGGCAACAAAATCCCAAGGTAGCGATTTCATTGTGGGAAAAACAACCGACCCGAGAACAAATTGCTGTTTTCTATTAAATGAACTGAACCTATCTTGAATAAAATGCATCCACATTGGTCTTCGTTACTACGGTGATCCCCGTATCCACCCAGTCCGGCAAAGGGTTAATATCTTTTGACTGCCAGCCCTTAGCGGGCTTTACTAAATTATGAGCTATATGATACAAAAACATCTGTGACCAATAACCCATATTCCAGGTCCCTTGAGCAAGCGTAGCACTGATTGCGCCTTGTTTAATCAAATCCAAAGTTCCTTTGTCCGTATCGAAACTTACAATTTTCACGTTACCCATCTGGTGAGCCTCACGGATCGCGGTGGCCGCGCCTACTCCCCCCAAAGCGTCCGTGCAAAACACCCCTTTTAGGTTGGGATGCGCCTGTAAAAACCATGCGATCATCGTGGCAGCCCTTGTCTGATCATTATTATCATTACCGATGGCTACAACCTTCATTTCAGGATACTCCATGGCTAAGGTTTCAATAAAACCGGCTTTCCTTTTTTCATGATTGGGCTGGCCAAGAACCGTAGTAATCGCTACCTCTCCTTTACCACCAAGTAATTTACCCAGATAGCGGGCTGCTGTTGCCCCGGCATTGGAATTACTGGTTCCGAGATAGCTATAGCGGTTGCTGGCTTGAGAATCGGAGTCGAAGGTTACTACTGGAATTCCTGCAGCAATCGCCTTATTGATAGGGCCCTTTAATCCATCAGCATTCGCACAGGTAATCGCAATTCCAGCCGGTTTCTTCGCGATGACCTGTTCCAAGACGGTTGCCTCTTGGGTTACCCCATCTTGAGGCGCACCGGTATAGATGGCCTTCACGCCCAGTAAGTTGGCAGCATCCTGCATCCCCTTGAAACAGCCTTTCCAATATTCAATGCCCGACACAAAAGTAACCATGTAATATTCTTCTTTAGGGCTTCCCATAAATACATTTTTCGTGACGGCAAAAGCAGTTACTGCCGAAAGAAGAACCAAACAAGAAACTACAATAATACTTTTTTTCATTTCTTCCCCTCTCATCTTTCTATAATAACAATGACCGGTAGGGCAATTTATCTTTCCTCCGTTGAACTATTTTGATGAACGATGGGTGATAAAATCAATTAAGACGGCTGTAATTAAAACGATCCCTGTGATCAGATCCTGCCAATATACCGAAACATTGAGTAAAATCAAAGCATTATTGACGAAAGCCAACAATATAACCCCAAGTACTGCCCCTAAAACCGTTCCTTCGCCGCCGTTTAAACTCGCCCCCCCGATTACGCAAGCGGCTATAGCCCTTAATTCCGCGCCCGTACCGGCATTGGGTTGGGCTACTGTAAAACGAGAGGCTGTTAAAATCCCTGCAATCGACGCCAAAAAGGCTGTTAGTAAAAAAACTCCCATTTTGACTTTGGTAACATTAATACCGGAAAGAACAGCCGCTTTTTCATTACTCCCTACATAAAAAACCTGACGAAATATGGCGGAACGCCGTAATGCGAAATCCATGAGGAAAGTCAATAGTAAGAAAAACAGCACCATCATGGGTAAACCAAAAATTTGCCCACTGCCAAGGAAAGTAAAACTACGTGACATTCCTGCCAACGATAAAGGAGACCCTTGCGTCAATACATAGGAACAGCCTCGGGCGATGCTCATCATCCCCAAAGTAGTGATAAAAGAATCTAATTTAACTTTTCCGATTAAATAACCATTGATTATACCGCATAGTATCCCACTGACCAAACCAATGAATGCTGCAAGCCAGATATTGACACCCACCAAATGCAAAGAACCCGTAACAACACTACTGAGCGCCATTACAGAACCTACGGATAAATCAAGTCCTCCGAGCACTAAAGCTACAGTCATCCCTATGGCAATGATGCCGTCACTCGCTAAACCGATTCCCGTGATACTCAAATTTGAGACTGAAAAAAAATAAGGCGAGAAAAAAGACAACATGATCGCGAAGCCCATAATAACAAGTAATAAAGATACTTCCCGAATGCCGAATATCTTTTTTGTCATGAAGCGGCCCTTTCCCTTTGCCAAGTTTTCCGAATCATTCACCTTATCGGGATCCAATTCCATTCCATTGACCTCCTTATGGGAATTTACCCAGGCTGCGAACTTTGCTTCATTTCTTTTCACAATGGTCACCCCAAAGTTTACTCTTTTCCGGATGCCATTTTTAAGATGATTTCCTCGGAAATTTCATTCCCTTTCAATTCCCCGACAATCCGGCCTTTGAAGATGACCAAAATCCGGTGACACATCCCGATAAGTTCCGACAAATCGGAAGAAATCATAATGATGCCGGAACCTCCACAGATAATACTATTCATGATATTATAAATATCGACTTTGGATGCAACATCCAAACCATTGGTTGGCTCGTCCAATAAATATACATAACCTCCGCTGAACAACCATTTTGCCAGCATGGTCTTTTGTTGATTGCCGCCGCTTAGGGTGGAAACCTTTTGTTGTAGGTTTTGAATTTGGATGCCCAATCTTTTAACAAGTCCCAAAGCGATTTGCTGTTCCTTTTGGGGACTAATCAATCCCCTGCGAACAATCCGGCTAAGATTTGAAGCCATAATATTGCTTTTTATCGAAAGATTATTAAACAATCCGGCGCGAACCCGATCTTCCGCCAGATAGGCAAAACCCAACCGAATCGCCTCTTCGGGAGATTTTATCGTGATTTCCCGCCCCCGTAAATAGATCTTACCCTTTACCAAAGAACCGACTCCAAAAAGACTGTTGACCAAAGCAGTACGTCCCGATCCGGCCAAACCGGCTATCCCCAAAATTTCGCCTTCATGCAACGTAAAACTGATATCACGGAGTACCGAACCCATGGATAAACCGGAAATCCGCAGCAATTCCTTTCGGGCAGCCAGTCCCAATTTGGGATAACGTCCTAAAGCTTCCTCACCGATCATCAGTTTAATTATGGACTCACCTTCCCGACTATCCGTTGGAAAAGTAGCCACATCCAAGCCATCCCTGATAATCGTGACGTTTTGAGCAATTTCCTTAATCTCTTTCAATCTTTGAGATATATAGATAATCGTAACGCCTAAGCCCTGGACTTCTCTTAAAACTTGGAAAAACCGTCCAACTTCCTGTTCGTTGAGGGCGGCCGTGGGTTCATCCAGAATTAATAACTCCGCTTTCTCGGATATGGCCCGGGCAATTTCCACCATTTGTTGCTGGCCCAAACCTAAGGAAGATAATTTGGTATGGGGATCAATCCGAAAGTGCAACCGTTCTAAAACCGCTTGGGCTTCTAAAAATAGTTTATCCGTTTGAATCATTCCGTATTTTGTAAAACCTTTTTGACGAAACCGTCCGGGGAAAATATTTTCGGCAACCGTCAAATCGGGAAAAAGACTTAAATCTTGATAAACCATGGCAAAACCCAAACCGCGGGCCTGCCTAACCGAGTTAATTTCAACCTCCTGCCCGCGCAAAAAAATAGTCCCCGAATCTTTGGATATCACACCGTTTAATATCTTCATCAAGGTCGTTTTGCCGGCGCCGTTTTTGCCAATCAGACCATGGATTTCGCCCGCTTTGACCTTTAGGTTGACCCCTTTTAATACCGAATGATTACTGAAACTTTTGCGAATCTCCACCAATTCCAAAAGATAATCATTCATCCATTAGTCTCCTCCCTGCACGGTTAATTCTTCGACTTCGAAAGGAGTATAAATCTTAATATCATTTTGGAAGAAATACTCTTTATACTGACTATCCACTTCTTTATTGGTCACGACTTTTTGGATCACCGAAAGATCTCCCAATACCGCAAAACCGATTTTCCCGAATTTATGATAGTCCGCCACGACAATGGCTTCTTGGGTAATATGAAAAAGTTCTTTATAAAATTGAGCTTCTTCTATAAAATTCGTGGTGAGTCCGTGGGAAAAGTTAATACCGGCAACGCTGATGATTATTTTGCTAAAATGTTTTCCCTCTAAAGCCCGGAAAGCCAAATCTCCAGTCATAAGGCTCGTTCCGGGCAGAGTATTGCCTCCGGTGACGACGGTCACCACACCATTGGTATTCGATAATTCCGCTGCAACCAACCAATCATTGGTCATAACCGTAACCCGTTGTTTACTTTTCAAATTCGCCGCCACCTGCTGACAAGTCATTCCTCCGCCGATAAACACGGCGTCTCTGTCATTAACCAGGAGGGCCGCAGCCTCGCCGATTTCCCGGATTTCCGGTGAAATCTCGATGCTGTTTCCTTCTTGATTCGTTTCAATGAGCGATTCATTAATCAAAGCCCCTCCGTGGGTTTTAATTACGAATCCGTCTCTTTCCAATACATCCAAATCCCGCCTTACAGTAACTTCGGTAACTCCCAATGTAGCTGCCAAAGTGGCAACATCCATCTGCTTATGCTTCATCAAAAGTTCTTTAATTTTTTGTTGACGGGCCACTGCAAACATAATTTTACCTCTTTTAGTCATTTTTTGATTCATAGGATGTCAGAGAACAAATATGGAGTTACTTTAATTAAATCGAAAATTCAACCGAAAGTCAACCTTAAAAAAAGGACTGTCTCATTTACCCTTGAGACAGTCCTCTTCGTTGCTTAATATCCAATAACAGAACATCCAATTTACCTTGCTGAAGCAACCTTACGGAGCGCGGCTTTCTTTTCCTGATGGTCTTTATAAATGGCCCAAATCGGGCTGGCTACAAAGATGGAGGAATAGGTTCCGGAGGTGATTCCCACAATCAAAGCAAAACACAGTTCTTTGATATTCGGAACAAATAAATAGAAAGCCAAGATTGCTATGACCGTTGTGAAGCTGGTATTCAACGAACGGCGGAAAGTCTGTAAAATGCTGTCGTTAGCTACTTCCACAAATGGCGTGTCTTTGGATTTATATTTAAGATTTTCACGAATCCGGTCAAAAACAACGATGGTATCGTTGATGGAATAACCGAGAATCGTAAGCAGCGCCGCAATAATAGTGGAATTGACTTCCACTGCGAATATTCCGAACACTCCCAGAACCAACAAGCAATCATGGAACAGCGCCACAATGGCCGCAATTCCGGAGATTAACTCGAAACGGAACCAGATATAGATAAGCATCAAAATTAAGGCAATCACTACAGCCTTTATGGCGTTTTCCACCAATTCCTTACCAATCACCGGGTCAACCCGGGAAATATCCAGGCCCTGCCCCGTGTCGACATGGCCAAATTTTGCCTCCAAAGCACTAATAACCGTCTCTTGCTCGGTATCATTCAAAAATCTGGTATACACCAGCACCTGATGCCGGGTAACGCCGGTCGAATCAATATACTTGCTGGGTTGCGGCGCGTTTACTTTGAAATTCGGCAAATCCACCTTTTGTAAAACCGCCATGACCTCATCGGAGCTCACTGCCCGAGGGGTCGGAAAATAAATTTTGGTACCGCCGGTAAAATCAATTCCCAAATTTAACGGCGCCCCGGGTTTGGTTCCCCAGCCATTATAGGGATTTGCAAAAACAAAGAGGATACTCAAAATCATCGTAACAATAAAAATACCCAGGTAAAGATGACGATATTTAAAAATGTTCATTCGATGGTTACCTCCTTAGCCCCGAAGTATTTCGCATAACGGTCGGGATCATGGTCAACCTTCCACTCCAGGAAAGTCCGGGTGACGAAGATTGCAGTAATCATACTGATAATAACACCAAGGGATAACGTAATCGCAAAGCCCTGTACCGGACCGGTGCCGAAGAAGAACAACACCACCGCGGCAATAAGGGTCGTCACATTGGAGTCGATAATTGCGATTAAGGCCCGGTCAAAACCAGCGTGGATAGCCGGACGCACCCGCTTGCCGTTTCTGATTTCATCTTTAATTCTTTCAAAAATAATTACATTGGCGTCAACCGCCATACCGACGGTTAATATAAACCCGGCGATCCCCGGTAAGGTTAATACACCACGGAACAATGCCATCACACCCAAGAACAGCACTACGAAAATCATTAACGCAAAGTCGGCCATCAAACCCGGCAAACTATAGAAGATCAACATGAAGACAATGACAGCGCCAACCCCGATAATGGCCGCCATCACACTTTGCCTGACGATTTCTTTACCTAATGTCGGAGCCACTTGAGTGGATTCGACAACCCGCAATGACACCGGCAAAGCGCCGGACTTCATCAACAAAGCGTCCTTCTCAACTTCTTCCTTTGTGGCGTTACCTAAGGTGATGACTCCCGATCCCCCCGGAATCGGATCCTGAATCACCGGATTCATTAACATCGATTCATCCAAATATACCGCCATTTGTTTCCCCACGTTTTCGGTGGTAATTTTTTCAAGTTGTTTGGCGCCTTGTCCCCTGAAGCTAAAGTTGATTACATATCCTTTACCGGCTTCATAGCCAACCCGGATATCCTGCATGTCCGTACCGTCCAGTACGATCTGGTTATTAATACGGAAGGTCAATCGCCCGGTGGCCACAATAATATCCCTGGCCTGCTGCAAAGTCTTTAAACCAGGCAATTGGACGTTCAGACGGCCTTTACCGTCAAGGCGGACATCGGCTTCCGCCATACCCGAAGCGGCTTCGCTTATCCGGTGTTCAATAATCGCCTTTGAACGTTCCAAAGCATCCTCCGGGAAATCCCGGGCATCTTCTAATATTTTAACCTCAATCACATTGCCCTTTTGGACGGGAGAAAAATTAAAATTCTTACCCTCGCCTAATTGGTCAAATTGATATTTTTCCGGAAATGCATTAATGTTCATCGCTCTTTGAGCATCAGCACTACTGGCAAAGGTAAATTTTAAACCGTCATAACGATCTCCGTCCATTATACCCAGAGGCGCCACTTGAGGCGCGGTAATACTGGCCTGAGTTATTTTGGCAGCAAGCGCATCACCCAGTTTATTTAAAATGTTGGTACCCAGCCGGTAATCGGGCGCTAACAATAACTCGACTCCACCCTTTAAGTCCAATCCAAGCCGTATCGGATCGGTTTTAAAAAAGCTCGCTCCGATCGGGCTGATCATAAGACCCAGGAGGATCGTTACAATAAAGATTAATCCGGCTCTCCAGCGTAGATCCTGTCTCAACGCAATCTCCCCTTTTATTAAAATTCTATAATCAAAGTTTCTTAAAACCAATAACTAAACCTCTATTTACAACCCATCCATGTTCCTTGGGAACCATCCTCATCGTTCCCGGAACCATTCCGTGAACTCCGGTAAAAAATAAAAAACAGCGATATCACCATAATGGCAAAGAAAAACCCTACCATTATCCCGGTCTGTTTCGTCAACAAAACACGTTCCCAAACCGGCGGCGGATCTTGTCTTGGGTCTATAAATCCATTATTTGATGAAGGTATCATACTGGTCCGAATCGTTAAATCAGGATTATCCGCGACCGGCTCGGTACTATCCAAAAGTCCCGTGATCTTTTCCAACGCCGTGGCGCCCCTGATGCCGAGTTCGTCCCAACGGCCCCCAACACCACTTTGGATTACACAACCCACCATGGCAATGAGTACGACCGTAACCACCAAATAATACCATCGTAACGGTATCTTTTTCACGAATTTGTCCCCAAATCCAATCTTATTTTTTCTTTGTTTTGGCGGATGCTTTGGCGTGGGCCTCACGATTGGCGACTGCCTTTGCGGCAACTACCTTTTCGGCTCTAAAAGCCGCATAGGCGAATACGCCGAATATAACAAGAACAACAATCACTGTAATCATTTGAAACATTGGGTTCCCTCCATGTTTTCAATATTCACAACAAAAGCCAAAAATACCGCCTAATTCGCTCTTTTAAGCGAGGTAAGCGGAAAGTTTACAAAAGCTTCATTAATTATATCGATTTAAGAATGGCTTGTCAATTAAAAGGGGGGGCGTTCCAAATGAGAATATTTGGTTTTGGAAAAAATTTATGGCTCCTTCAATCAAATTACTCCTTTTTGGAATATAAACCGAAGACGATTCCCTTGATTTCCTATTGATATCGGAATTTTCGTCTGAAATGGGATTCTTTTAAGACCTTTTCCTGTGCGGCAGGAAATTTTGTGGTTTTGTGGAAATGAGATTCAAGCGAGGAGGGTAAAATGAACTTTTTAAAATTTATGGTAGTATTATTGCTATCCGCCTTGATATTCTTTTCGAATGGAACACCGGCACAAGCCGGCAGTATGCAACAAGAAACAAAAACCACCCATTACGCAATTGGTTATGAGGTTGCTTTTCCCCTTTGTTATGGGTTGACGCTTACCTATGACTTGAATTCCTCTCTGGCTATTCAAGGTTTAATCACCATGAGCCCACAACCGATTATGCTCTCCACCGTGAAGGCGATCTATAAATTAAAACCGGTCATCCTTGAGCCCCGCAAAAACTTGGTCTATATTTATGCTCTGGCCGGGCAATTTGAAGATAGTGATATCTGGGATTTTAAAAAGCGGGTCCGCGGGTATTCGTTGGGTATCGGTACCGAATTTACCCCAAAAGCTTACCCGGAAAACTTCAAAAATTATCTGGAGGTCGGATTTATTGATTTCGATTCTTCCGAATATAATCCTTCATTAACCCTAAGCGCAGGAGTTAAAGTTTGTTACTAAATCCCTCATGGTTATTACCCTTTGATGAAATGATAGGAAAGAATACAGAAATTTGTTTGTGAATAATTGAAACTCAGGTGTAAAATCGCAATGAAAAAAAAATACTGCTTCCTTTTGTGTTTAGCTATTGCCACCCTATTGACTCTATCAAGTTTTGGACTTACATTACCTGTTCATCCCGAACCGAACAAACCCATTGTAATCATCATCGCCGATAAAATGGATAGTGTGGAGTTATTCAAAACTGCATTTCCGGGCATCCGAAAATTGTTGAATTCAGGTAATTGCGGGCTGATGAACATCCGCACCAGCAAAGGTTACCTGGACTCCGGAAGCGGTTATTTATCATTGGGCGCAGGCAGCAGAGGAAATGCCCTGGGCCTGCCGGGCGATTCTTTAAACCCGGAACGGTTCTTGACCCATAATCCCTCAGCCAGTTTTTTCAATTGGAGAAGAGGGATTCCTTTAAAAGTCGATTCTCAGCAGCGTCTGTTTGTGCCTGAAACCGGCTGGTTGACCAATATAGCAAGCCAAGAAGACCATCAGGTGCTTCCGGGCAGGCTTGGCAGCCTGTTTCACCGTAAAGGCTGGCGTACTTGCTTAATCGGCAATATTGATAGCGCTGACCAGATAAACCGCCCCGGTGGCCTTTTTTTAATGGACAAAACCGGAATGATCGATGAGGGAACCGTCGACTCTTCCATGAATGAAACCGACTCCGGTTTTCCCTATTTATACCGGGCCAATGTAACTGGAATGATCGCCCAACTCAAGATGCATCTGGGAGAACAAAAAATCATCGCTATCGATTTTGGTGATTTTGCCCGTTTGGATGATTATAGGGACCAGGTAAGTCCGGACTTTTATGAACGCGCCAAACTTCAAACCTGGAAAAGGTTCAACTCTTTGGTTGAGGGGGTCATCGGTTTAGGGGCTCCTGAAGATTTTACGCTAATCCTTTTTTCCCCGTCCATCTCCAAGGAAGGTAATGTGACGAAGAACTTATTGGCGCCTATTGTAATATACCGTCAGGATGCCCTCCCCGGCATATTGGTATCGGGAACTACACGCTGGCCCGGATTGGTGGCAAACGTCGATGTGCTACCCACTTTGGCGAGCATCGCTCATTTTGAGAAAACTTCCGCTTTTACCGGCAAAGTCATGGTTTGTCAATCAACAACCCATGGCGCAGAGAAAATCCTCGACCTGAATCGACGTTTAATCGCCCTCAGCGCCAATCAGCGCCCTATCATTAACTGGTATCAGGGTATCATATCTTTTTGCTGGATCATGGGTCTTTTAAGCGGTATTTTTTTAAAAAAACGCTGGATCCGGGATTGGCTGGTCAGTCTGGTCATTGTAATTCCTTTGACCGTAATCGTCCTGCCTCTCTTCCCGAGTTTTGCATGGCAAGTTAGTGGATTTTTATTATTCAATGTCCTTTGGGTAGCGGTCTTTACCCGGATTCAGGAGATGAATACCCGGGTCCTCATTTTATCGGCCCTAATCTGGTTGATCCTCATTGTGGATCAAATTACCGGGTGGCGGTTAATCCGTTTCTCCGCCTTAGGTTACAGCGCAATCGCCGGATCCAGATATTATGGCTTAGGCAACGAATTTCTGGGGATTTTCTTAGCAAGCGCCCTGTTATTCACGGATTTATTCAACCGAAAATTTAAGTCCCGCTGGTCCACACCGGTTATTCTCGGCATAACCATATTCATCTTAAGCTGGCCCCAGTTTGGGGCGAAATTTGGTGGGATTTTAGCGGGAACAATCGGATTTGCCTATTACTTGGTAAAAATCTATCAGTGGAAATGGAGAAATCGTAAATTTTGGCTTGTTTTCATTGGCTGTATTATGACCTTATTCACAATTAGTTGGTGGGATAGCCTCCGGCCGCCGGATGTCCAGACGCACATCGGCCGTTTCCTCCACCTAATTTTGAACAAAGATTTCGGACAAGTCAGTCAGATTATTTTCCGGAAGATTGCCATGAATCTAAAATTAACCCTATCAAGTCCCTGGATCCGCATCATCCTGTTAGCCTTCATTTTGAAGGCCGTTCAACGCTGGCTTACAGGACGGAAAATGCTCTTACCGGAAGATCAGTTAGTATGGCAAGCAATTCTGGTAGCCGGGGTTTGTTCCTATTTGGTCAATGATGCCGGAGTTCTCGCCTTTGCGACATGCTTAGCCTACGGATTCTCATACCTGCTGCTTAAATTGAATAATCAGGAAGAACCGAACCTGATTTGGCGTTGGATTCCGAAAAAGTTAAAGCTGTAATCGGGTGAAAAAGAGCCTACGATTCATTTAAAGAAGCACATTTCCATTGATTTCGATCTTAAATTGACAGCCCAAAAAAATAGCGGCTCTGCGGCACATCATCATCCGCACCAGGAAAATCTCAAAATATTCCATCACGGGACAGATGGAATTTTCAATTTTAATCTCCAGGGTGATACTGCGTTTTTCTTCGTTTACATTTAAAAAAGAATGTACGGCAGCATAGTTAACCCGGTCATGGATGTCAAAAGTAGCCAAATCGGTGTTTCTGACCCGACTGCGATGAACATCGGACTTATCGGCTAAAATCAGGGCTGCGGCTACACTATTGACCGATTCACCGCATTCCTCTTCATGATTGCCGATGGCGCCCACCATCGTTGCGGCCTCCGCAGGATCAAAACCCTGGGCTAGCAAATAATTCAAAGCAATCACCGCCCCTGTCCGTCCATGGTCCCGGCGGTTTACAATATTGCCGATATCATGCAGATAACCTGCGATCGAAGCAAGCTCGGCTTGACGTTCCGGATAACCCAGCCGAAGCAGGATATTTTGAGAAATATTTGAGACCAAACTGGCATGGCGAAAACCATGTTCCGTATACCCCATTACGCCAAGGTGTTCATCGGCCTTTTGAATAAATGCCGTGATAGCCGGATCTTTTTTTATTTCGCTAAGTGTAAGTGCCATTTTTTCTACCCTCCTATTGTTTTTTCTATAAAAAAAAGAGAGTCAAGACTCTCTTAATTTTTGACTTTTTGCACTGAACTGCGGGAAAACTTTAATTCTACTTTATCAGCGACTTTTAATCTAACATCATCATCATCTAAGTCAACGATTTCACCGTGTAAGCCACCCGCGGTGATAACTTTATCGCCTTTTTTCAAGCTATTTAACATTGCTTGTCTTTGTTTTTGTTGCTTTCGTTGGGGCGCTATCATCAAAAAATAAAAAATCGCGAAAAACCCCACCAAAATTAGGATTTGAATCAATCCTCCATTGCCGGCTGCTGCGGGCTGGGCTGCGGCTAATAATAAGTCCATACTATCACCTCCTTTTAAACAATTTATTTATTCGACAAAAAACATGGTTTTCCTTTTATTCACCCTCATATTGCCTGAAAAATTCCTGTTTTCGTTCCTTAAAGGTGTCGGTTCTCAGTCCCTCTTTGATTTCTTCCATGATTCGCTTTAAAAAATATAAATTGTGGTAAGTAATTAAATACCCCCCCAAAAACTCTCCCGCCTTAAACAAATGACGGATATACGCTCTAGAATAACCAGTTTTGCAAGTGTAACACCCACATTTGGAATCAAGGGGTCCGTAATCCCTGGCATATTGAGCATCGCGGATCAGAACCCTTCCTCCGGAGGTCAATGCTGTTCCATGCCGGGCAATACGGGTTGGAAAAACACAATCAAACATGTCGACTCCCCGTTCAACCCCTTCCCATAAAGCATCCGGTGAGCCGACTCCCATTAAATAGCGGGGTTTATCTTCAGGAAGAGCAGGTACTGTATAATCTAATGCCTCATACATCAATGGTTTAGGTTCTCCTACGCTCAAACCTCCGATGGCATAGCCCGGAAATCCCAAGCTGGATAAAGCCTTAGCGCTTTCTAAGCGTAAATCCCGGTAAGTAACGCCCTGAACGATCCCAAAGAGAACTTGATTCTGCCGGCGGTGAGCTTTTAAACACCTTTCCGCCCAACGGGTTGTCCGTTCCATTGCCTCTTTAGCCGATTTGTATTCTGAAGGGTACGGTAAGCATACATCAAAGGGCATGGCTATATCGGCCCCCAAATCGGACTCTATCTCCATCACCCGCTCCGGGGAAAACAAATGCGCCGAACCATCAATATGGGATTTAAATGTAACGCCTTCTTCGGTGACTTTTGTCAACTTGGCCAGGCTGAATACTTGAAACCCTCCGCTATCCGTTAACATGGAACCGTTCCAGTGAATGAATGAGTGTAAACCCCCGGCCTCCCTTACAATATCCGAGCCTGGCCGGAGATAAAGATGATATGTATTCCCAAGAATGATTTTAAATCCTATTTTGTTCAAATCATCGACCGTCATAGCCTTAACCGCGCCTTGGGTGCCCACAGGCATGAAAACCGGCGTTTCGATTTGGTTGTGAGCTGTAGTCAACAAACCCAAACGGCCCTTATTTTCATTGGATTTTTTTTGAATTTGAAAGGAAAATGACATCGGAAACCTCTTATTAAAACTTTTATTTATAAAACGTTTATTAATAAAACCTTTATTTATAAAACCTTTATTTATAAAACCTTTACTTTATAAACATGGCATCTCCAAAGCTGAAAAAACGGTACCGTTCCTCCACGGCATGGCGATAACATTCCGCGATAAATTGCCGTCCGGCAAAGGCTGATACTAACATCAGCAAAGTGGATTTTGGCAAATGAAAATTGGTTATCAGTCCGTCAATGATTTTAAATTGATATCCGGGATATATAAAAATAGCGGTCTCGCCGGAACCGGAGATTAAGCCGCCGTCTTCACGCGCCTGAGATTCCAATACCCTGACTACCGTAGTTCCGACTGCAATAACACGTTTGCCCGCTTTTTTGGTTTCTCGAATTTTCTGTATCAAATCACTGGGCAAAGAAAAAATTTCCGAATGCATATGGTGCTCTTCCACCACTTCGGTTTTTACCGGACGAAAAGTCCCCAAGCCCACATGGAGCGTTAAAAAACCCAACTGAACTCCATTTGCTTTTAGTTTTTCCAATACCCCATCCGTAAAATGGAGGCCTGCCGTAGGAGCAGCCACTGAACCCTCATGTTTTGAATAAATGGTCTGATATCGTTCGGGATTAACTTGTTTATTGTGAATGTATGGCGGTAAAGGAGTTTCTCCGCACCTTTGGAGCCACTCTCTAAAATGAAGTTCCGGTGGGAACTGAACAATTCTGCCACCGCCTTCAACCACTCCGGAAACTTTTCCTACAATATTTTCTGGAAATATCAACTCTACCCCGGGTTTACTCCGCTTTCCGGGGCGCGCCAAACACTCCCATGCATTCTGACCGAGTTCCCGGATTAAAAAAACCTCAACCCTCGCCCCGGTACTTTCACGTATGGCAAATAGGCGGGCCGGGATAACTCTGGTATCGTTGAAAATAATCAAATCACCCGGTTCCAAAAATTGAAAAATATCATAAAAATGGTAATCCTTCATGATCTTACGGTTGCGATCGACCACCAGCAAACGCGAATGATCCCGGGGTTCTTCAGGGACTTGCGCAATTAATTCCGGCGGCAACAAGTAATCAAATTCACTGACCTGCATTGCTTTTACTCCCATCCATGCGAAGATTGTTGACATCCGTGATCATAGCCCCAGGGTAATAATGTTCCAAAATCTGCCTTTCGTTATACCCGGCTTCCGCCATACCCTTGGCTCCCCATTGGCTCATACCCACTCCATGTCCCCAGCCCGAACCCCGAAGTACAATTCGAAGCGGCGCCTTATCCTGTAACCAGGACCATGGATCCGGAAGATCCCACGGCGGCATCAAAATATCCGCAAAAAGGCCCGGGATGTCGGTATCGGCCATTAAAGCCTGGGGATAAGGGCTACCGGGCAACCACCACAAATTGACAAACGGCAGGGGGCCGTAAATTACTCCGATTTGAGCTTTAACGCTAGGAAGCCCTGTCAAAGACCGAAATTGCTCGCCGCTGAGAATCTTGGAATCCAAATTACCCTGAAGGGTAACTTTCAATAATTTACCGTCCGGACTGTAACTGACCCCTGAAATTTGCTGCAGCTGTCCCACTGACGGATAAAAACGGCTTGCCATACCTTGAAGGTCTTCCCAGTTTATAGAGCGTGTCCATTGATTATACGGTGAATTTTGATCCCAATCAACCGTCGATTTTAAATAAGGTACACTCTCATTCCATACAGAAGCAGCTTCGAAGGTCGAACCTCCTGAGGAAGAATGATATACGGCTGAAATCACTCTGCCGCGATAGGTGATGATTTCACCCGAGGTACTATCCACCGCCAAATTGGTGCTGGATTTTTCGGAATCAATTCCTCCATATACTTGGCAATGATCGGTTGGGCAAAGATCAAAACCATGATTGGCATGTCGGCCCAGAGAGGCAATAGCATAAGTTCTGGCCGCTATCGCCTGGGCTCTGAGCGCGGCTGGAGGCCATGATGCCATTACCTCCCGGGGTACCACGCCCCGTAAATAATCATCAAGAGAAATATAATCAATCAAATTAATATGGTTGTTTTTTGCAGATATTAAAAAACCGCCCCGGTAACGGTGATTATTCCACATTAATGGACTTTGGCCCGGAATCACTAAAACCGGGCCTGCGCCCATAGGGACACCATCAAGCTCCAAAGTATCGTTCCATGCCGTAAAAATAACCTGATCGCCGGGAATCAGGAGATTAACCGGCTCAGCGCCGGTCAAATCCAAAATAGCTTCGCTATCCGCTACCCAAAGGGTTAGGGCATCCTGTTCAACTGCCAAACCAACTTTTACGGGCCGTAAATCCGCAGCCATTACCGGATCTGGGTTATATCCAATCATCAAACACCCAATCCCTATCAAAATCTTCATGAGCTTACCCATATTCAACTCCCGCATGATCATCTATCCCGGTTACGGGTATCATCCCAATAACCGAATTCCTTCAAGGAGGCTTCATGGTTGCGCCAATTTTTCCGTACTTTCACCCATAGATTTAAAAAAACGGGCGCGTCCAGCAAAAGTTCCAAATCTTCCCGAGCGGCTTTTCCAATACTTTTTAAGCGCTCTCCTCCGGCCCCGATAATGATCCCTTTTTGAGAGTCCCGCTCCACGTAAAGGGTAGCTTCGATATAAATCCTGCCATTACTGCGTTCCTTCATCTCTTCCACTTGAACCGCTATGGCATGAGGCACTTCGTCTTGAGTGAATTGAAGGACCTTCTCCCTTAAGAACTCGGCTGCGATAAATCGTTCGGGATGGTCCGTGATTTGATCCGGCGGATAAAAAGCCGGTCCAACAGGGAGTTGATCGGCAATTGCCGCCAGCAACTGCGGAATACCCCGGCCGGTTTGAGCCGAAACCCGGAATTGCCGCTCGAAAGCTCCTATTTGAGGAGGCTCGTTATCGTCAGCCACCAAATCATCTTTATTCCACAACACAAATACCGGAGTCGCGGTCTCTTTCAAAATATCGGCCACTTTTTGATCTGCCGGTGTAAACCCGGCGCTGCTGTCCAAAACCCAAAGGATCAAATCCACATCGGGTAAAACCAATTGGGCAGCCCGGTTCATTTGATCGCCCAGATGATGAAGGGGGCGATGTAAGCCGGGGGTATCAACCCAGACTATCTGATAATCTTCAGTCGTTAAAATCCCGCGCAAGGAATTCCGGGTCGTTTGAGGCTTCTCGGAAGTAATGGTTATTTTCTGCCCGATGAAGTTATTGAAAAGGCTTGATTTCCCAACATTCGGCCGGCCAATTAAGGCTACAAAACCTGATTTAAATTTTTGATTCATAAATGAATTATTATTCATTATTTTTCCCAATTCCACTCCAGTAACCACCGGTCTTCTCCGGGGCCATAATAGTCTTTTAAAAATCCCATACGTTTCATTTGAAACTTGTCTTCATAAATATGAAGCGCTGCCTTGTTTTCCGGATGAACGGTTAATTGGAGTCTGGTAAATCCGGCTCTGGGCATGGCCTCAAAAATATGCCTCAAAAGAGCAGTCCCCACTCCATTTCCTTGATAATCGAGGGCCACTGCATAACCGTACAAGTAAACAAGTTCCGAATCACGCCAATCTCTCATTAACTGGGCAATCCCGACCGGCTTACCATTTAATCTGGCCAGGTAGACTCTTCCATAATGCAGGAACGGCGGTAAAGACCATTCATTTAAACTGGCAGGACCAAAGACCTCCTCATCAATACTAAGCAAAACCTCCCGCAAATAATCATCCACTGATGTCACGATTTCTATACTTATAACCGAATCTTCCAATTTTAGCCCTCCATGTCTCAATCAAACCACCCGAAAAGGCAGCTCAAATCTGTTGGTAAAATAAACATTTTTCACCGCTATGCAATATTCAATGGAATCACGAAGTGGTTTCCAGAGATTCATTCAGATTTTTGGGAGTGAAGGCTCCCGGTAAATATTGGGCCAGAGTGGTTTCGATCTTTTTCCCTTCCAGGTTTACTAAAATTAAAATTAATTCCAGTCCAAACTCAGCCAGAAATTGGCGGCAAATCCCACAAGGCGCCGCAGGCTCTGTCCCGTCCGTGGCAACAACCAGAGCTTCAAAACCTCTCTCTCCTTCAGACACAGCCTTTACCGCCGCCGTACGTTCCGCGCATATTGTAGCGCCGAAAGATGCGTTTTCCACATTGCAGCCGCTATAAATACGGCCCGATTTCCCTAGCAAAGCAGCGCCTACTTGAAAGCGCGAATAAGGCGCATACGCATTTTGGCGGGCATTGATCGCGATTTCAATCAATTCCTGTTTTTGAGTTTCATCCATGCTTGAAATTTCCCCTCTATTTCAGTATTTGAAACACAACCAGAGAAATTAAACATCCGAGCGTACCTCCGGCAATAACCTCGGGCCAGGTATGAATCTGGTTTTCAACCCTGCTCTCTGCGATCAATAACACGAGAAACCCTGCCAGGAAGAAAACTAAGCTGTTGTGACAAATAAAAAAAATAGCCGTGGCGGCCGAAGCTCCAAGCGCCGTATGGCCACTAGGCATGCCTCCCTGAACGAGTCGGGCCTTTTTGGTAATCGACTTGCTAACGATAACCACGACAATCGTCAATAAAATAGCTACCAGACTCAGATAAGCGGGGGCTTTCTGTAAGGATTCAATCACTCTGGGAATCAGCGGGTCAAACTTGGGAGCAAATATCAGATACCCGACGATGATCGCCAATACCGCAGCAACCAGAACGGCGCCGGCAGAGACATTTTTGATAATTGCCGCCAAAGGATGATAGTCCGGGGTTATTAAATCAACCGTCACCTCTAAAGCAGTATTAATCATCTCCGTTACAATCACAAAAGCAATGGTCATAAAGAGGATTAAAATCTCCAATTTCGTCAATTGAAGAAGCAGCGACAAGATTAATACTCCGCCGGTGGCCAGAAAGTGCAAACGGATATTGCGCTGTGTCTTAAAGGCGTAAATTATTCCTTCAAAAGCATTATTAAACGAGTCCAGGAGGCTTCTCGACCTCAATTAAATATTCCTCCCTATTTGAAAAGCAGCCAGGATTTTTTCCTCTTCAGCACGCATCGCGGCCGTATCTTCCGGGGTTTGGTGATCATAACCCAATAAATGCAATAATCCGTGTATCGCCAGGTAGTTAAGTTCACGAATCAAGGAATGTTCGTATTCTTTGGACTGTTCAACCGCACGTTCCATCGATATGAAAATATCGCCCAATAGTTCCGGCGCATCCTCCGGCAACACCTCTTGGCCTTCGGTGGCATCTTCCTCCATGGCAAAAGACAACACGTCGGTAGGTTGGTCCAAACCGCGATATTGAGAGTTTAACTCCTGGATATATTGATTGTCCACTAAGACAACGCTGACTTCGGATTGAGGTTTTTTGTGCGCATTCAAGGCGTTTTGTAAAACATCTTCCAACAGATTGAGCCATTGTTCCTCAACCGGAATGATTTCCTGAATATTATTTACCAGTATCGCCATTGGTCTTCTTCCTTTCAATTTCCTGGAGGACATTATCCGGATACTCAATCCGGTTATGGAACATTCCACCCAGTACTTTGATAAAACTATTTTTAACATTATTCAGATCTTTTAGAGTTAAGTTGCATTCATCGAATTGACCGTCATCCAGGCGTTCACGAATAATCCTCTGGACCAGGGCTTCAACTTTGGCAGGCGTGGGCTTGGGTAAAGACTTCACTGCCGCCTCCACCGAATCAGCCAACATTACCAAAGCGGCTTCCTTGGTTTGAGGTTTTGGTCCCTCATACCGGAAATCCTCTTCGATTAAATTTTCTTTTTCAGCCTGGGCATTTTCTGAAGCGCGTCTATAAAAGTAGCGAACCAAATCCGTACCATGATGTTGTTCAATGATTGCCACCAATTTCTCCGGTAACCCATGTTCTCTGGCAATTTCGGCTCCTTCTTTCACATGATAGGTAATGATTAAGGTACTGAGTGTGGGATTGAGCTTTTCATGGGGATTATCCTGAGTAAACAGGTTTTCTACAAAGAAATAAGGCCGTTTGATTTTCCCGATATCATGATAATAAGAACCTACCCGAACCCATAATGCATCCGCGCCGATACCCTCTGCCGCGGCTTCAGCCAAATTGCCGACCATGATACTATGATGGTAAGTTCCCGGAGCTTCGATTTGGAGCCTTCGCAGCAGCGGGTGGCCTGGATTGGAAAGCTCCAGCAAACGGATGGCAGAAGTAAGCCGGAAAAGATGTTCCAAAAACGGCAAAGAACCGATGGCCAGTACGGCCGATAAAAATCCATTGGCGATGGAAAGCATTACCGCCTGATAATCAAAGGTGGTATGGAAAAGTAGATTGATTAAAGTTACGGTAACTGCATTGACAAACATTAAAATAAAACCGCATCGCACCAGATCTCTCTGACGCCCGAATTTCAGAAGCACCAGGACTGGGATCACGCCGCTCACAAAATAAAAAATGGTCAGCGCCAGACTATAGTCGACAACGATACCCCCCAACAGACTGAGGATCACGGTCATAGCCAACGCCAACTGGGGGTCAATCAGGATCGTCATCAGCATCGAACCAAAACTAATCGGAGCCAAATAAGGCAGGGTGCTATTCTCTGTCAAGGATAATACCTTAACGAGCCCCACTACGATAACAAGTAACAGCAAGAGCAGATACAACAAACGCTCCTGCTTAAATAATTCATTGTGAAATTGCCAAATATAAAGAGTTCCCAGGCCGATAAGGAGAAGAATAAAACAGGATAAACTCAAAAAAACTTGAATGCGGTTGGATTTGGTGACAATTAAGTGCAAATCCTGCAACATTTTTAAATCGTTCTCTGTAACGACCTGATCTTTAGCGATCAATATCTCGCCGGCATGATGAACCACTTCCGGTACTTCTCCGCGGACCCGGTTTTCAATTTTCTTGATTTTAGCGGCATTGATGATCAAATTGGGTTGAACGACAGCCTCCAATAAGTTGACAACCGTTGGAGCAATTTCCGGGGATATTTTTTGTTCCGCTACCATTTGGGGCAATAAAAGCCGGATATTGGCAACACTTTTCGAGTCGATCCGCTGATGCTGCTCGATGTCGGTAATAAGCTGATGACTTTTGATTTTGAGCTCCTGGTAAAAGTCATCCGGCAATAGGACTATCCGCTTTAACGTACCGAAACTGGGAGTCTGGTAAAAAAATTTTTTATAGTTTTCAATTCGAATTGAATTTGGGCTAAGGGCCTTGGCCGGATCGGCCAGATATTTTTTGCGGGATAAATCAATCGCCTCGAAAAAGCGATTGAGCTTAAAAGAAATCATCTGACTGACTTGTTCGTCGATTTGATAATTATCCGGATCCTGCATTGCAATTTCTAAAGCCCGGTCCACCGCATCCTTCTGGGCAAGCCTGGTCGCCTCCCGATCGGAGACATCTTTGGGCGCGATGATCTCAACCTTGCTGGCTTGTCCAACCTTCAAATCATAAGTATGAGGCGATAAATTAAACTGTAATAAGGTAATCAGCAATGAAAAGCAGAAAATGATTAAAAATCCTTCCCGAAAAGAAGGTAACCTTAAAATACCGCTAATTTTACTCATCATTTCAAACGGCGTCCCACTACTTTTTGATTTTTTGGAATTTACATTTTGGTTTTCATTGAGCTCCAAGATTGCCAGCTCCTTTAGGATTTACCGTTTGTTGGTAACGTTCGTAGGCTCGGATTATTTTTTGAACAAGTTCATGTCTTACCACATCCCGATCGGTCAACATAACTACAGAGATACCGGGTACATCGGCAAAAATCTCACCCACTTGGGTTAACCCCGAAATGGTGCCCCTCGGTAAATCCACCTGAGTAATGTCACCGGTGACGACAGCTTTCGAACCAAATCCCATCCGGGTCAGAAACATCTTCATTTGCTCGGGCGTTGTATTTTGAGCCTCATCCAAAATGATAAACGAATCGTCCAGCGTCCGTCCGCGCATATATGCTAAAGGGGCAATTTCAATAATGCCCCGTTCCAAATACTTTTGAAATAAATCGACTCCCATCACATCATAGAGCGCATCATAAAGGGGACGTAAATAGGGATCCACCTTTTCCTGTAAATCTCCCGGCAAAAAGCCCAGTTTCTCTCCGGCTTCTACTGCCGGACGAGTTAAAATTAAGCGATTTACGGTTTTTGCTTGTAATGCGGCTACCGCCAGCGCCACGGCAATGTAAGTTTTTCCTGTTCCTGCAGGCCCGATTCCAAATGTAAGACCATTATGAAGGATGGATTCTACATATTGTTTCTGACCTATGGTACGGGGAAATATTTTTTTCCCGCGCGCAGTGACCGCCACTACTTCTTCTGTAAGGGCTGTTGCTTTATTTAATTGGTTTTCCTGAGCCAGATGCACCAAATAACGAATTTCATCCAAGGCGGCGATATGTCCTTTTTTTAGTTGCTGGTTCAGAAGTTCAATAACAGCCGCTCCCTGATCAATCCGGGTCTGTTCACCGGTTAAAATAAGTTCATTTCCCCGTGAAAAAATCGTTATTTTCAAACCTTCTTCAATAAGCCGGATGTTTTCCTCAAGTTTTCCAATCAACTGTGGCGCCATCCTGGGTTCAAGTTCTAATTTATACTCAATATTACTCAATAATAACTGTTGCCCCTTTCCCCTCATCCAAACAGACATTTTTTGCATCGTGTGATGATAAGATATTCAATAGTCTGTGTCCCTTTTACCGTGCTATACTGCCATGAAATGAATCTTTGCCTTCCGATGAAATTTCCAAATTAATTATTTCCAATGGAACTTTTCGTTTTTATAAACGAGATCCTGGCGATATCTTCCTGTTTTTCGTAAGTCGCTGTGAACCGAATGAAATTTCCTTCCCAGGTCCAAGTCCGGGCGGAAGGGTTTTCCTTTAGATCCAACTTTTCAACTCTTTCCTTCATTTCATCCAAAACGGTTTTTTCAATTTCACTGCGACTCCGCGCCTCCCGGTGCCAGATTATCTTTTGCCAGGTATCTTTTATTATTTCTACATTGTCGAACGGATTCCTTCCTTGATAAAGAGGCCGACGCCAACGGGACCAGTAATAGTTGTATTCCGGTCGCTTGCCGAAACTAATTAGCGGAAATAGTTTTCGTCCCCATCTTAATTGATACTTCTGAAAAAAATCCCGGTTTATTTCAGGACGCCAAACAATTTTCGGCTCCACGATTTCCAAATCATACCACACTTTGGCTACCACAATCCCGCTGGCGGGCACTTCATGTTTCTCAAGTTCTCTTGTTTCCGAGTTCGTAAGCCATTGTACACCGCTGATTAATAAATCGCCTTTTGCCACTGTATCTCCTTCTTTGACAGCCGGTACCCCTCTTACCACAACCATCTTGGTGACAACTCCGTCTTTGGCGGCCACAATATCACAAGAATCAGCCGGCGCAGGCGCATTTTTACGTTGAACAACCTTCACTTCAGCGACCACACCGCGTACTGTGATTGCCAACCAAACGGCGCCCGGCGTGTGGATCATAACTTCCCTTTCGATTAAATCCTTTTTCCCTATAATTTCCTTACGGGAGGACCCTGCCTTCAATCCTAAACGCGAAAGATTGGCTAACAATTGTTGCCGTTGGGCATCCTCAAAACCATCAACCTTAATAATCAAAACGAATGAACTTAAGTATACCAGTAAACTTATGAGTATCATAGCCCCCATCCAAAAAAATTTACGCCGCGCCATTTTACGTTTGATAAACGGTAATCCTTTTTTTTGATAAATTTTCACTATAGTGCGAGTTTTACGGGCAACCCCCCGAATCCTGGAAAAGCCATGCGCCCGAATTTTTACTTCCGCAACCTCAGTTCCCAAACGCCTTACATCCCATAAATATAATCCTGAACCGGTCAGCAAATTCAGGAATTTTTCCAAATGGGCGCCCCGGACTATCAGCTGAATATATCCTGTGAAAAAAGATATCAATTGCTCCAAATTCAATTTATTACCTCCAATCAATCCATTCCAGTTGATGGATTTTTCCCTCCACGATAATCTCTTCTTTCACAGCCGATACAATCATTAGCCCGGTTCCGGAAATTTTCAACTCCCCAAAACGGGTGTTGATTCTCACCAGCGTCTGGTCATATTCAATGACCCCCCGATGATTGATGATGGATAAATTTTTGTTACCGCTGATCGTCATTCTTGGCCAATCAATCATCGTATCCAGCGGGATATCCAAAAAATCAGCCAATTTATGTGTGAATGGAATCCGTTTCCGTTGTCCCAAAAAAATCCCCCCCTATGGTTTATGCTCAGGGGAGGATATTTTATTTCTTATTTTTATCTTTAAAAATAATCCGGTATCGCTGGTGGAAATGAATAAAAGCGGAGAGAAGAATCAGCAGACCTAAAATTACCAGCAATTGCTCACCGGAAAAAACAATCCGATCCAGCGGATGAAATCCCTTCCCTGCGGGCGCGCTTACTGCCGGATAATTTCTAAGGGGAGCAAATACGGGTACTAACGGTCCCATCAGCATCCATGTGAAAATGGCTGCAAATAATCCGTGCAAAAAACGGGCGGCCATGTAAGGACCCATTCTGATATCCGTATCGTGAATCACACTGGCAACCTGACCATGTACACACAACCCGCTCCAAGCAATAATCCAGCTGGCAATCATGGCTTTATCGACAAGTGGAGCGGCAGCCCTTCCCGCAGCCATACTTCCCAAATCAATCTCCAGAATACCGTAAAACATGGCCTGGACCAAATGGGGATCCATATTAAAAATCCTTAAAATCCCCCTAAATACCGGCGCCAAAATCCCAAAGAACCCGAAAACCGTCAACATTTTTACCAGCACTGAAAAAAGCATGATAAAACCGCCAATCATCAACAAAGTAGCCATCGATTCCTTGACGGCATCCCCAAGGAGTCTGCCGAAAGGTCGGCCGTCTTCCCGGCGGGCTTTGAACAGCTCGCCCATGGCGCGCCTTAGAATACCGGTTTTACAGGAACCGGACACCCTTCCATCGGTTTTTCCCTCTTCCGAAGATTTCTCTTTTTTATAAAATTTAAACACGATTCCTACCGTAAAACTAGCAATATAATGAGCTAAAGCCAAGATGATCCCCAAATCCGGATATCCGAACATTCCAACCGCCACTGCCCCAAAAATGAATAACGGATCGGCCGTATTGGTAAACGAAAGCAACCGTTCCCCTTCTACCCGGGTACAAAGACCATTGCGGCGAAATTTCCCCGTAATTACTGCATCCATGGGATATCCCGCCGCCAAACCCATGGATAATGCGAACGCGCCGACACCGGGCACATTAAATAAAGGTCTCATTAATGGTTCCAATATTACACCCAGAAAATGGACCACTCCCATACCCAGCATTACCTCAGATAATACAAAGAAAGGCAACAATGAAGGCAGCACAATATCCCAAAAGACTTTTAGTCCCTGGATTGCGGCTTCTACTCCTTCTTTTGGGTAAATCACTAAAGAAAGCGTCAACAGGCAAACCAAGAGTGCCCCAAGTAATATCTTGATCTTCTGCAAATACATGACCCGCAATTTTCTTTCCCTCCCCAGGCGCCCTCGCCCATAACAAGTTGCTTGCTTGTTTTAGTTTGTTATGAATGATTGACCGATAAAAAACAAACACACCTTTACAATATATGGGTGTGTTTGAGGGGATAGAATTAATTTTTATTTTGCTTTGCTGTTCATTTATTGCTTACTATTACGGATCCGGTATGCCTCGTATTGCCTAAAAGGCCCGTTTATCCAATAAAGTTGCAAAAGTTAGCTCTCTTAATTCAACTGTTGCTGGGATTCAGGGTTCTTTAACAGAAATTCCCACGCTTTAAGGGCTGCTTTAGCTCCTTCCCCGGCCGCCACAATGATTTGTTTTTCAGGCACCGAGGTGACATCGCCGGCTGCATACAATCCGGGAATGTTCGTTCTGCACAGACAGTCGACTTTTATTTCACCGACCTCGTTTTTCTCGACCCAGTCTCCCAAAAAACCTTGGTTGGGATCCAGCCCAATTTCAACGAAGACACCCTGGACATTGATTTCAAATTTTTGCTTATTTTGGATGTCCTCCAAAATAGCCTTTTCCACCGATTTACCGCCCTTAATCTCCACAACGGTATGGGACAAATATTTTTTTAGATGATCAAGTTTATTGAAGCGCTCTATCAGGATATGGTCAGCCGTTAAACCACTATTGGCGATCAAGTGGATTTCCGAAGCGTAATTCGCTAAATCCAACGCCGATTTAAGGGCGGAATTACCTCCTCCAACCACGGCGACGGAGAGATTTCTAAATAAGGGACCATCACAGGTGGCGCAATAACTGACTCCTTTATTGCGGAATTCCTGTTCACCCGGAACATTTAAAGTACGCGGCTTTTTTCCCGAAGAAACTATCACCGCTTTCGAAATATATTCTTGATTTTTGGTAACAACCTTGAATACTTCTCCTTCTTTCCGAATGTCCACAACCGTGGTCAATTCCTCTTCAAGGTGAAGTTCTTTCACTTGGGCTTCAAATTTTTCCATTAAAGCCTGCCCGTCAATCTCTTGAAATCCCATATAATTTTCAATATCCGAGGTCCAGTTAACCTGACCGCCCAAATCCTCGCTAATAATTAATGTTTTCAAACCTTTGCGGGCCGCAAAAACACCCGCCGTCATGCCGGAGGGGCCGGCCCCAACAATGATCAGATCGTATGTCATTCTCTTCACCCTTAATGCAGCATATTCTGAAGTCTTTCCGGATCAAAGCCCACGACATATTGCCCGCCTTTCTTGATAACAGGCACGCTTCGCTGCCCCGTAAGGTCCATCATTTCCTGGGCAGCCCCGGAATCCTCCGCCACATCCTTCTCTTCAAAAGAAATTCCTTTATCCGTAAGGTATGATTTGGTTTTATTGCACCAAGGGCAACTGGGAGTCGTGTAAACAACTACATCTTCCATATGATGATTCCTCCAATTTATTTTTTCCGATGTAGTGTCCCCGTGTTTTTCGCTTCTATCCGGCAGGTAAAAATTGTAAATCAGGCTTTGCTTATTTCGCCGCCTGCCTGAATGGGCGTCCACTTTTATTCTCTGCGCCTGCAGCGCCAAAAGGCGCTGACGCGCCTCGGCGGGAGAATTTTTCTTTTTGGCTTCTATATATGATGAATTAAATTTTGTTGTTGTCAAAAATCCCTGTACGAACGTCTATTTGACCTAACCTGCGTGTCCTATCGGACGCGAAGCCCTTCCCCTTATGAAGTAAAACAAGCTGTTAATTCAAGTGGAAGGGTAACCCTAGCCGATGTCCCCTAAAATTCTTTAGACCCCAAAGGCAGCACGCACTTGTGCGTGGGGTTACTCTCCCACTTCAGGGCTATTTATTACCCATAACGTTTCCAGGAAATTCAAGTCAATCTCCGCCGCGGGCTAAAGCCGCACGGCTGAGATATAAAAAACATTCTAAATCCCCTTCGGGGATCGGCTAACCTTTGTTATTCATATTGTCATATTGCTTTGAGGCATCACGGAGCCCGGTAAATCCGGGCTTTAGGACGCTTTTTATTACTTAGCCGTGGGTTTTAACCCGCGGTGGACAAATCGGCTACAAAGCATTTACACATTCATTATACGTAATGTGTATTTATTTTCCAAAGATATGGGTAATGAATAGCACTTCAGGGGGAGAGCGAGAGTGAGGTCTCGACCAACTGTTGGACTAGACGAAACCCAAATTTTTCCGTTTCTTCTGGATTTTGTCCAAATTATTTATTTCAACTCATATAGTAAAGTAAAAAAAGCGCCGAAGCGCTTTTATTTAAGATTTTATTCTTCCTTGTACCAACTGGCCCATTCCGTATACCCTTCCGTTGCAGAAAGCCGCTTGAGATGTTCCCCTTGATTATCCATGATATAAAGCTCATCACGGGAAGAATCCCGGTTGGATAAAAACAAAATGTTCTTTCCCGATGAGGACCATGTCGGATAAAGGTTATGACCCCGGCTGCTGGTCAAAGCGGTTAACTTATCCAGTGCGGCATCATATCTTAAAATGGTGCTTTCGGTGGGTAAACCGTAAGGCTGATACTGAAATATTAACTGTCCGCCGTCACTAGACCACTCCGGCCTGAAAGAACCCATGCTTAAACTGGCCAATGACATTACGGAGAATACTTGTTCCTGAACCAAAATCATTTTTTTACTTTCGAGGTGATAAAGATAGAGGGAGTAAAATCCGGTTAATTGGCCTGATGTTCTGGCGTAAAAAACGAGCATCCGCGAATTCGGAGACCAAATGGGAAGTTCGGGAATAACCGTCATGTTTTGCGGCAGCGTCCAGCTGGTTTTCAGTTTTTCATTCATTTTTTCCTGAATGGACAATTCAAACCTCAGTTTTACCCCGGCTTGCCTCAGTACAGCAACAGCGCTCCGGTCGGCATTATATACCTTAATGGACCCGCTGCCCGATGTAGATAAAGAGTTGGCTAAAGAAGGGTTTGAAACCAGCCGGACACTGCCGTCGGAAAACTCAAGGATATAAAAATGCCGTTCATAAGGAGTTTGTGCCAAAATCAAGGCCTGATCCGGAACATCCGGTCCATCCGCTTTACCGGCTAGACTCTGAACCGCAATTTGATCTTCCTCAAAGCGGCTAAGCAATTTGGCTTTTTTGTCCGTGGGGAAGTATTCAAAAAGCTGATGGTCCTTATAATATAAGATATGTTTATTGACCAGAAAGACGTCAATATCCTTCCCTTTCACCAGGACCTGCTGGTCGCCGCCGTCCTTATTCACCAAAAAAACCGTTTTTTGGTCGCCCACTACTTGGGAATAAAAAATATAATCATTTGACAGATCGGCCATTGCTAAGGATGATACGCCCAGAACGAATAAAATGACTACACCGGACAATATCGCGCGCACACGCCAGTTCACGTACACTCACCTCCATAATCCACTCCGCAAGTCAAAATCGGACTCGATGGTTCATGTTCAACCTGATTCGCTCCATCTCCCATGTATTGAATCGAATACCGAAAATTTCGCTATCAAACGGCTCATTCCTGTTAATCAATCCATTCATTTCTCAACAAATTCTTGGTAATTGCTCTCCGCTGCCCATCGGTAATATTCTTTCCCCGCCCATTTTGGCGCGAATACTGACCAAACCGGGATTAGCCGCCGTCACTTGTCCGATGATGGAGGCCTCCCTGCCTAAAGGGTGTTGGCGCAATAGCCCAAGCAATTTTTCGCTGATTGAATCTTCGCAGATCATGATGGCCTTCCCCTCGTTGGCCAAATATAAAGGGTCCAGCCCAAGCAGGCCCGTTATCCCTTGAACTTGGGGTTTCACAGCGATCCCCTCTTCTTCCAGGCGAATTGAAACCGCCGATTGCTTGGCAATTTCATTGAATGTGGTAGCCAGCCCGCCACGGGTCGGATCACGCAGCACCCTTATTTGACCGGGAAATTGTTGAATCAGGGGCAACAGCATCCGATTTAACGGCGCAACATCACTTTCAAGGGAGCCATGAATGCCCAACTCTCCTCTGGCAAGCAAGATAGCTGCTCCGTGATCGCCTACGGAACCGGTTACAATGACCCGGTCGCCCGGGCGGGCCAGTTCGCCCCCTAAATGAACCGCGGAATCGACAAGGCCGATACCGGTCGTATTTACATAAATACCATCGGCCGCACCCTTATTGACTACTTTGGTATCTCCGGCAACAACCTTAATCCCCGCCTCCACGGCAGTGTCCGCCAATGACTGGACAATCTGCTCCAAATCCGAGAGAAGAAATCCTTCCTCGATAATAAAGCCCACCGTTAACCCTAGGATTGCAGCGCCCATCATCGTTAAATCATTGACTGTTCCGCATATGGCCAACCTGCCGATATCTCCGCCCGGAAACTTCCATGGCGTTACCACAAAGGAATCGGTGGTAACGGCTATCCGGCTATGGCCAAAGGGAGCCCCGGTTTGTGAAGGATTTGCCCCGTCCGGCGCGGCATCGGTAAGCTCCAGTAAAGAAGCGTCATTCCCTTTTAATAATTCCGGATATTGCAGTCTTGACCAAAAAACCCTTTGAATCAATTCTGCAGTGGCTTCCCCGCCACCGCCGTGCGCCAGTCGAATTTTCTCTGCCATTGAAAGACTCCTATTTTTTTATGATATGAAAAGATCCACAGAGTATGGATACCTAAAAGCGACCTCACCCCCGGCCCAATGTCATCAGGCTATGCTGTAAAAAACCGGAAAAAGATGTTTGATTACATCTCCACCCCAACGTGAACGATGGGGCTAGGTATATTAAAAATATTCTAAAGGCCTTCCAGGCCTCGGTGTATATTTTTATACACGCAGCTCAAAGCACAAACCCAGCCCTGGAATATCTTGATATTCCTAAAAAATACGCTGACGTATTTTAGCTTGTCCGGGGTTTAGAATGATTTTTAAGGCCTAGCCCAGAACTTTAGGTCTGGGTGGACAGA
>JAEZCE010000014.1 GCA_023429995.1 Bacillota bacterium
ACTTATGCCGGGTCATTGCTGGAAGTATTCGTTACCCAAGCGGAAGCCGTTTTTAAGGTTCTTGAAGGAGATGCCGTTGTTCTTGATGTTTACGGGGAAAAGGTAAACATTACGGCGGAAGGTGTAAAAATCAAGCGGAAATAAAGAATTATTACAGTGGTAACTGGGTGAAAAGCGCGAATTCCAGGAAAAAGGCGTTCCTTGGTTTTCGCGCTTTTCATAGTCCGGCCCATTCATGGATAGCGTTATAGAATCATCATCCTTGTTGTTCTAAAATGACGACTTGTTTAGGGGCCAATGTTATTTTATCCGTCACCGGACGGTTGGTGCTCCGATCGCTGTAAGCGCCGGCCGGTAAAGGAACCGTTACTTCGTGGTCATTGTGATTCAGGACAATGTAGTAGTCCCGGTCTTTTTGGGAACGCTTGCGAACTTCCACTCCGGATGGGGCGACCATTGGCGCGGTAATTTTCAGTTCCCGGCATAGATAATCCAAAAATTTCGTCAAGAAGTAAGGTTCCGGCTGTGTCGCCAGATAGTAAGCCTTGCCCTGACCCAGGATATTCTCCGTCAAACAGGGGTCGCCTGCATGGTAATCATCAAGAAAGCTCGCCAGCACTTTGGCGCTTTGAGGATGGACCACCTCACACCATAAATTGCAATCATAGTCCCCTTTTAAATCCCCCAAAGTCTGACTTAAGCGGATGCGGTTTGTCATATGAGGCTCCAACGGATCAAATTCTTCCACCGCCAGACCCAAGAGCTCTTGAAGCGGTCCGGGATATCCGCCCGGGAAAACGCCATCGGTTTCATCCACAATGCCGCTGTAGAAAGTGGCAATGAAAGTACCGCCGTGGGCCACATAATTCTCCAGGCTTTCTTTCAACCCCGGTTTCACCATATATAGCAAGGGAGCGACCACCAGTTTATAGGGAGTCAGGTCGGCATCGACCGGGACGAAGTCAACCGGGATATTCATTTCGTAAAAAGGTTTATAAAAATTGCGGATTTGTTCCAGATAATTTACGTCGGCGCTGGGCCTTTGGACGTATTCCACGGCCCACCAGTTCTCGTAGTCAAAAAGAATGGCCACTTTGGATTCGATCTTGGAACCAACCAGGGGAGCCAGAACTTTCAATTCGCTCCCGAGTACGGCGATCTCTTTGAAGACGCGGGACTGGTCGTCTCCGGTATGGGTCACGACTGCGCTGTGGAATTTTTCCGCCCCTTTGCGGGATTGGCGCCATTGAAAAAACATGATGGCGTCCGCGCCGTGGGCCATGGCCTGATAACTCCAAAGTCTCATCACGCCGGGTCTTTTATTGGTGTTGACCGGACGCCAGTTTACATTATTCGGAGCCTGTTCCATCAAGATGAAGGGTTGGCCGTTTTTCAAGCCCCGCATCAGATCGTGGTTAAAAGCCGCCCAGTCCGGTGAGGTGTTGGGTTCGGGATCGGGGTAGCTGTCCCAGGAAATCACATCGATCTCCTGGGCCCATTGAAAATAATCCAACGGTTTGAAATCCCCCATAAAGTTGGTTGTGACGGGGACATGGGGAGTGATGGATTGAATGATTTGCTTCTCCCCCAGATAACACTGGAAAATGCTGTCCGACATGAAGCGTTTATAGTCCAACACCTGGCTGGGATTGGGGAAAGTGGAAGTCGTCCTGGGAGGAATGATTTCCGACCATTGATAATAATGCTGACTCCAAAAATTCGCGCCCCAGGCCTCATTCACTTTTTCAATGGTTCCGTATTTCCGGGAGAGCCAGTTCCGGAAAGCCTCGGCACAGTTGTCGCAGTAACAAATCGGAGTATGGCAGGCGTATTCGTTGTTGATATGCCAAAGGGCAAGGGCGGGATGGTTTTTATATCTTTCCGCCATTTTGGCGACCAATGCTTGTCCAAGGCGGCGATAGCTAGGGCTGTTGGGACAATAGGACTGACGGGAGCCGTAACTGATCCGGTTACCGTCGGCGCTCACCGGCAGGATATCGGGATATTTCCGGGACAGCCAAGCCGGTTGGGCGGCCGTTGCAGTGGCCAGAACCGCGGAAATGTCGTTTTGAGCCAAAAGATCCAGGAGGCGGTCGAACCATTCAAAGTTGTAAGTGTCTTCCGTTGGTTGCAATAGGGCCCAACTGAAGATACCGACACTGACCAGGTTAACCCCGGCCTTTTTCATGAGCGCCATGTCTTCCTGCCAGACCGACTCGGGCCACTGCTCCGGATTGTAGTCGCCTCCATAAAAGATTTTCGGTGATGGATTGGGATTGGGAATCATTGGAATCCTCCTTGTATTTTTAATCAAAAGGTTTAACCCTTTAAAATGATTGATCTACCTTGCAATCAGGGATGAATTTTTGTTTACGGATGCAGATTGTTGATGATTAAAAACACCCCGCTGACAGCCATTAAGGCTTGAATTCCCTTGCGGATATGGTCGTCGCGAAGATGCAAATCCATGCCGCTGCCTAACCCCATTCCGAGAAGGGCCGCGGGAAGAAGCGCCAGGGATAGCTTTATGATTTGCCAATTCAAAATAGATTGCCACCCGTAACTCAGGCAACGGAAAATATTGTCGAAGATAAAAACGAAACATAAATTACCCCGGTACTCGCTGCGGTTTCCGGCAAACCGATCGATGGCCGCCGCCAACAAAGCCCCGATTCCAAAAAGCCCCATTAAAATTCCGGAGATGATTCCAATAATCCAGAATAACTCCGGACGCCATTTTTGATTGCTTGCTTTTGACTTGTGAAATTGCATTTCCAGGGCCAATAGGATGAGCACAACACCCAGGATAACTTTTAAAAGATGATCCGATCCCGTACCAAGCAGGAGAGTACCCGGGATATTGCCTAAAATCACCGCAATGGAAAGTGGAATGACGATTTTGACGTTGATATGGCGGCGGTTCTTCCAAGCCAGATAAGCATTGGTGGGAACGCTCAACAATAAGTCGAGCGGAGTAACAAGGCGGTTTTCCTTAAAAATCGCAAGTAAGGAGTTCATCACCAAGGTATTGCCAAAACCGGTGAGAGCTTTGATAAAATAGGCCAGCATCGTAATGGTGAAAAAGAGAAAGACTGGGTTTGCCATTTTCATGATTTCCATTTTTGTGCTATAGTATAACTATATTCATATTATAAGACGATAAAATTGCTCCATCAATCAAACGATTTGAAGATGAGTATTAAAATTTGAAGGGAATTTGAAATCAAGTGCTGAATCATATTTTTCCGGTTGTCAGCGAATCCGAAAGGGGGCTCCCCTTATATCTGGCGGGAGTGGGATGCCATCACCATCAGGAACATATCACAAGACCGGATGGATATCCAACGTTTCAGTGGATACAGTGCCATAAAGGACAAGGAGAGTTAATTGTGGGAGGCCGGTCGCACCGGATCGGTCCGGAGCAAGGCGCGCTTTTGTATCCCAACCAGGCTCATGAATATTATGAGACTAACGGGCCTTGGGAGGTTGATTGGATAGGTTTCAGCGGCGCTTTGGTTGAGGGGTTTGTCAATCAGTTGGGTTTTGGGAGCTCCAACGTTTTTTATATCATTCATGGAGAGAAGACCCTTGCCAAAATGCGGCTGGCGCTTAAAATTGCCCAATCCGGCGACACTTTCAGAGGTTTGCAATGTTCCGGGATTATTTATGAGGTATTGTTGGATTTGTATAAGTACACATCCTCCAGTAATGATGCTTCGATACTGCAACAACATTCCCGGATCAAACCGGTGCTGGATTACATGGAAGAATACTACTCCAGGGCCATTACTTTGGAAGAGTTGGCCCATACCATCCATATTTCTCCGCAACATTTATGTTTGTTGTTTAAAAACGCTCTGAAAATCCGGCCCTTTGAACATCTTAACCGCGTTAGAATCAATAAAAGCAAAGATTTGATGTTTGCCGGACGGGACCTGGAGATCAAAACCATTGCCGGAATGGTGGGGTTTGACAATGTCAGTTATTTTTGCGCCGTGTTTAAAGAACTTGAAGGACTCAGCCCGGGGCAGTTTCGAAAATTGCATGGGATATAACTGTAGGAACAATGGAAAGGAATGAGCCGAGAGATTTTCTGAAGGCTTGGGGAAATTGTCTGGATGACTCAGGAGATTTTCTAAATGGCAGGGAAAATTTTCCAGATGATTTGGGACATTTCCCAGAACGTTAGGGAAATTGCTCGAACATGGGGGATTTTGTTTTGGAATTTTGGGAGAGAGAATAAATGCGGTCGTGTCAAGCACGAGGTGTAAACTTGACGGCTTTGAGGGTCCACGGATTTCACCGGCTGAGGTCCTTTTGGAGCGGCCCAAAAGGACCTAAAAAGCCGCCGGGACCCCATAGTTCCCGGACTCTCCTTCATATCTCCTCGCTTCCGTGCTCGGAGTCGGAGTTTTTGATTGGACTGGCACTAACATCCATGTTAGTGCCTTCTTGGGTTGTTTATTAGGCCGACCGCCATTATTCTTCCGTGAATAGAGGCGGCGCTTTTCGACGTCGTGTCTCAAATGTCGGAGGATTGATTTGGGGTCTAGAGGCGTAAGAACGTATGAAGACGATGAAGGAGCAAAGAAAGCCCATGTCAAGTGGATGATTGATTAAATCTAATATTAATGTTTTAATTCGTCACTAATTCTTGTTTTTTATTAGTATCGATTCAATCACCTTTTTAATAACTTGCTTATCTTCCTCATTTAATTTATCAACCTCATTGAAATACTTCTCCAGCTCTTTATCTTTGTAATCAAAATCTTGCGAATCAGCATCGGTTACCAAATAATCCAAACTCACATGAAAGAGATCTCTTAATTTTAAAAGCACATCTAAGGATGGGTTAGAAAAATTGTTCTCATATCTGCTAACATGTTTGGAGTGAACTCCCAATATATTTGCTAACTCCTGTTGGGACAGGCCTTTAGCTTTACGGAGCTTTTTGATTTTACCTCCAAAGTTCATTTGTTCCAACCTCGCTTATCAATCATCCGTTTTATGTATTCGAAAAATAATTCCATGTATTTACAAAAGGTAACATTTTATGTAGAATAAATATAGACAAAATAATTACCTTATCGGATAAAATTATTAAAGTTCTTGCTACTATTTTGCTACTACTAATTACTGCATATTGTTAAACCTTATGTGGATTTCTTAAGTATTCTCTATATTCATAAGGCTTTCCTTTATATTGGATAAAAATAGAAAGGAGCCCCGCCATGAAATCCCACGACCACACCGTCTATTCCATCCTGAGCAACAATAAAAAACTCCCCATGATCCGCCTGTCCGGCCAGTGGTTGGAACGATGCGGTTTTAAACCCGGCTGCAACTATACGGTCAGCGAACTGTCAGGATGTTTGCTGCTGATGGTGGACAAAAACAAAAAGTGAAACAACGTATTAGGTTTTTAATTTTAAGGTTTTAAGTCAAAGATTTCGGCCCAGATTTCAACATACAAAGATTCTCTGCCTTTAGGAGGGAGGCAGGCACCGCTTCTTTACATGGATGTAAAATAGCGGTTGCCCCCGGAAGCCTCATATAATTGCCAGTCAGAAGGCCAAGGAGGGCGAAGGCCCACTAAAAACCCTGGATGAATAAAGGGAAGACCGAAATCCGTAGGTTTCGGCGGCCTTTTGGGTCCTTTTGGGCCGCTCCAAAAGGACCTCAGCCGGTGAAATCCGTGGACAAGCAAAATCGGCATTCATTTATCAAGAAATTAAAGACGAAAAAGACTTAAATTTCAAACTTTGAACTTAGACCTTCACTCTTCAAATTTACCATAAGGAGGTATTACCCCATGCTTTCCGACAAAGACCTCGGCCTCAAAAAATTCATCCTCGACCGGAGATCTGTTAGATCAACGACGAGATCATCGAATCCGATCCGGAATATAAGAAGCTTGAGGAGCGCCCCAACGAATTGTTGAGACTGATGGCAGCCAAACTGACCCCGGAAGATAAGGAACGACTGATGAAAGAATACGATAATACCTACTATGGCCCGATTTGCCGCAGGGAAGAGATAATCTACAGCGAGGCGCTGATGGATGGAATGTCGATTGGATATTGGGTGGCGCTGGTAGTACGGGGAGTGGAGAAGATAAAAGTTTCAAATGACCGACTCACCCCTTCAGGAACATGGTAGGCCAGAGAAAATGGCAGCAATTCCCCTCCCTTTGACTGATAGCTAAAAAAATACTGGAAAGGGAGGGGAAGGTCGGATAATGCAACATATAGCGACATTTTTTTTGATTGGAAAGTCTTCGATGATACCATTAAAGATGACCAAGATTTTGCCCCCCCTTTTTGGTAAACCTGTAATATAACGAACTTCCCCTCCCTTTAGCGTAAATTATGTCTGGCAGTCAAAGGGAGGGGAGAAGCAAACTGCTAGCTACCGGCATTTGTGTAACTGGAGGGGAGAGTTGGAAAAATCCCTTTTTTATTGCATTCACAGAAGTTGCCAAAAAGAAAAATCAATCGAAATCGACTCCATATTTAATCCTGGTTTATAATAAAAAGCCCCAAGAATATGCTGCTTTGATTGAACATCATTGGGGGCGAGCCCGCCTTGTGTTGAAGGCTAGAGGGAGCTGCGCCCCAAAGATTTCAATCAACGTTCATCCGGATTGTTTTCATAAATCGTCACACTATACTCCGGGATGATCTCCATGGTCCGGATCTTGGCAATCTGTTCGCCGTGGAATTGTTGTTGGACCGCCATGGCGGAGTCGTAAGAAACCATTTTGCCCCGGCGTAAAGGGCTAATGTAGAAATACATTTCCTTTTCAGCCAGTTCTCTGGAAAACCTTTTCAATCCGATTTCCCATTTTTGGCCGTTGCAGAAATGATCGTGGACCAACCGGCCGTCAATGAAGGCATGACCGACATCCCCTTCATAATCGATTTCCAGCAACAGCTCGTGAAGATCCTGAAAAGAAAGGGGATCTACCTTTAAAACCGCCTTTTGTTCGTTGATGGGAGTGATCTTGTATGTAAGATCCTTAGGCGGCCGGGAGATAACATATTTGGTATACATTCCGCAGGAAATTCCGGTGACTTGACCGTAGGAAGTCGTTAAACGGTTTCCCGGCGCGGGATAAATCAATAAATCAATCTGCGGGGCCCTGTGGAATACTTGCAAAGTGTTTTGGTTAACAATCAGGCCGGCGTCGCTGAAGATCACTCTCTCCGCTCCCCAAAGGGAAACCTTCCAAAAGGTAAGGATTTCCCCATGGGATAAAGTACAAATCCTGATTTTATCGCCATTGTTGGAAAGCCCCTCGATCAGACATTCCTTCCCGGGATTCACCCGAATCAAAGTACAACCGGATTGCCTTTGGATCTCTCCCTGATTGACCTGAATATCCTTAAAACTATCATTTGCAAAACAATATTCACCGGAAAATCCTTCCGGCGCAAAAAAGAAATAGCAACGGATATTCTCCGCCATGATACTGGTAACCGGTTGAGCGGTGGCATATTTTAGTTGGACGCCCCCAAGGTCCATATTCAAAGGGAGAATGGCGCTAACTCCTTTTTTTAAGGTCAATCCTTTTTCCCTGGGCAGGGTGATGGTTTCATCCGGAAATTCCAGGTTGAGGAAGATGTCCTCATGGTCGGCCGGGCGGACATGATCTTGATAATTATGAAGAAATATAAAGCCGGAATTATCCTTCACCCGAAGAGCATACCGCAAGGTTGCCGTGTCCTGCGGGGTGATTGTGGCGGCCTCGGGCGGTAAGACGGTCGCCATCGGGCAAAGTTGATCCTGAAATTCATTGAAAAAGTAGAATAGGGGTTTTAACTGCCGATAGGATTGCCGCATCTGTCCAAACTCGCCCAAAGGCGCCTGGTAGTCATAAGTAATTTTGGGATTGGTATTTTCGTTTAAAAAACCGTGTTGACCCAGGGGGTGAGACCCGCCGTGGAACATATAATAGCCCACAAAATTGCAGCCCCCTGCCACCTTGGTCAAGGTCATGGCGGTTACACTCTCCGGCGGGACCACAAAACGGGCCTTGTACCAGGTTTGCATTCCTCCGCCCATTTCACAACAGGCATAAGGATATTTTTCAGGGGGGTAGGGCGGGTTAAACCCCCGGCATGGAGAATGATCATTGTGAAAACTCTGGAAAAGGTACTCCAAGGTCGGTTCCTGCTCCGGTTTGGCTTCGTTGATATTCCAGGGACAGAAGGCGTAGCCCCCGTATAAGGGGAGAATTTCTCCCTCCAGAACAGGAGCGCCGCCCCAGCCGGTTGAGGTATAAATGGGAGCTTTTAAACCGGATTCTACGGCAATTTCTTTTAACTGCTCCATATGGGACACCCCGTCCCGGCCGCCCGGAAGGAATTCATCCTCGTGTTTGCCCGTTAATTCCCAGGGGGCCGCAGCATGCATATACTCGTTTTCCAATTGTACGGCGATAATGGGCCCCCCGTCTTGAAAGAAAAGGCCGTGTACCTGGCGGGCAATCTCGGAATATAACCGTTTCACGTAAGATAAATACCCCTGGTCATTCGAACGGAGTTCAAATGGCCGGCCGTACAACCAGTCGGGAAATCCCCCGTTGCGGCACTCGCCGTGACAAAATGGTCCGACCCGAAGGAAAACATACAGATTCTGCTTGGCGCAAAGCTCGATAAAGTAACGGAGATTCCGGTCTCCATCCCAGCGGAATACGCCCTCGTCCTCTTGGTGATGATTCCAGAAGACATAGGTCGCCAGGCAATTGATACCGGCCATTTTCATTTTGGCAAGCTCTGTTTCCCATTCCAGGCAGGGATAACGGGAATAGTGGAACTCCCCGGAGATGCCGAAAAACGGTTTCCCGTTAAACTCCATATAGTAATTGGTAAAACCGATCGCTTCTCCCTGGGGATTGACGCCTCCCAGGCGCAGGCTCCCATGAGTGATTGCTTTGGCCGTCTTTTTCAGGCTGATATGATATTGGGCCATGGTGATGCTCCTACTTTCAAATTTGGCGTTGATTTTGACAATGATTGTTTCTTTTCCGCGTCTCCGCGCCCCTGCGGGAGATACCGTGTTTGGCGTTTCCGCTTAACCTTTCACAGCACCGGCAGCCAGTCCTTTGATAAAGCTTTTGGATCCCAAACAGAACAAGATAAGGATGGGGAGCACCGCAAAGGCAAGCCCGGCACCCCTGGCGCCAAAGTCCACCACATAGGCGTTCTGCAATGACTGAATCCCCAGGGGAATCGTATATAATTCTTTATTATAAACCGTGATCAGCGGCAGCAGAAAGTTGTTCCATGACCACAAGAAAATCAAGGTGGCCATGGTAGCCAGGGCCGGTTTGGTGAACGGCAGGACAATCCGGGTAAAAATCGAAAGCTCGCCGCAGCCGTCAAGGCGGGCGCTTTCGATGACTTCATCGGGAACATTTTCCTTGATAAACTGGGTCATAAAGAATACTCCAAAGGCGTTGGAACACCAGACCAAAATTAAGGGGGTCAAAGAATTCATTAGGGACATGGCCTTCATTTCCATTACATAACCAATCATGCCGATTTGTCCGGGGACCATCATCGTGGCCAGGATAAAGAAAAAGCAGAATTTCTTGAGTTTGAAATTGTATTTGGCAAGGGCAAATCCGGTCGAGGTGCTTACCAAAACGCTAATCACGGTGGATACTACCGAGACAATGACGCTATTGAAATAGCAATAATGAAATTTATTGATAAAGATGGTCTTCATATTTTCCAAAAAATGATTTCCCGGCATTAGAACCAGCCCGGAAAAGATTTCAGCCGTGGAATGAGTGGCCATCATGATGATCACGTAAAAGGGGAGGATCGATAGCACGGTAAAGAAAAGTAAAGGGATGACGGATATGATTTTTTTCATTTATTTTTCCTCCTTCCCGGTAAAAATCTTCAGGCTTAATAAGGAGAAGACCAGGATGACCATAAACAGGCCGTAAGATATGGCGGAACTCAGGCCAAGTTTGGTGGTGCTCCGGAAGGCGGTATCAAAGAAATACCACACTGTGGTCAAACAAGCCCTATCGGGGCCGCCGACAATTTGTAAACCGTTGCTGGCTAGTCCGCCGCTGAATAGCAGGTAGGGCTCATCGAATAATTGAAATCCCCCGATAATACTGGTCACCACTAAAAACAGGGTAATCGGCTTCAAGAAAGGAAGCGTGATCGAAAAGAAAATCTGCCGTTTGGAAGCGCCGTCCACAATGGCCGCCTCGTTGATTTCAGCAGGGATACCTGTTAATCCGGCCAGGTAAATCATGAGATAATAGCCTAAATTGCGCCAAAAAATCATCAGAATGACCACGACACGGCTCAAGTCGCCGATGCCCAGCCAGTTCACGCCGTCCGGTAACGCGTGAACCGCAATTAACAGCCGGTTTAACAACCCGTTGGACCAATCGAAAATAAAGGAGAAAATAATGCCGATGGCCACCGGGGTTGTAATATAGGGCAATAGGTTCAGGGTTTGAAAAATCCGTTTGAATTTGGGAAGATTAAATAAAGTCACCGCCAGCAGCAGGCCTAAAATAATAATCAGGGGGATATACCCGATCATAAATAAGGCGGTATTGCCCAAGGATTTCCAAAAGAAAGGGTTGCTGGTGAATAAATGGATGTAATTGGCGAGCCCCACGAATTTACGTTCGGCTAAGTAAAGACTGTCCCAATTGGTCAGGCTGATGACAAAGGAAAAAATGACCGGATAAAGATTAAACGTGAAATAGATAAGGAAAAAAGGCAAAACAAATAGGTACGGCCAACAATGCCTTCTAAAGCGCGTCTTGAAATCCACGGGCCCTGTTGTTTTGGTCTGTATCGAGTTCATGGACGGTACCAGCTTTCTTGTAGATTAATTGAAAAAGGGTAAAAGAATGGCAACCATAAGGCCGCAGGCTTATCCGCAGACACTTATCGTTGCCGGTAACCCCCATCCGTTTTACTTTACATTCAACTCCGGAGCCCTGTTTTTAATCTCGGTCACCAGTTTTTTCATGGCCTCGGCAGCGGTCATTTTGGCATCATTGTTTATCGTGGTGACGATTAAATCGAGGGAGTCTTTAATGACATTGTCATACTTGGACATCGGACGGATTTTAATATTGGGCGCCACATCCGAAATCCAATAATTGCCGATATCTTGTTTATCGAACCATTCGTTTTTAATCGAAGCGAAATGAGGATCTTTATAGGCAGGTAGATAGGAAGTCAAATATCCGACTTCATGGGCGGCCGTAGCCCCTTCCTTGCTTAAAGTGGCAAATTTAACGAATTCCCAGGCAGCCAACTTGTGTTTGCATTGTTTGGAAATGCCCCAAGTGGTTCCGCCCCAGCTGAAATTGCCTTCCGGGGTTTTCATCAGGCCCCAGTTCCCTTTGCCGTTGGGGTCGTTGGGCTCGATGACATATTGAGGCGTCCAGGGAGCGCAGCCTGCGAAAATGTGTTTCTCCTGTCCGAAAGAAGCATACCAAGCGGGAGTCCAGGCGGATAGTTTGTCCAGGACCCGGGCATCCCGGAACTGGATGACTTTGGCAATCAGAGGCTTGAAAATCTTGGTTGCCTGGACGGTATTACCTCCGCTTACCCAGGGAGTCGGGTTCTGGTCGCGGATAATTTGGTAGATATCGCCGATGCCTTGCATCATAAATACTTTGCCGTTGCTTTTGGCGACGACTTCTTTTCCTTTGACGATAAAAGCATCCCAAGTCGGTAATAGCTTAGCCAATTGGGCCGGATCGTCGGTTCCAAAATATTCTCTGGCTAAATCCCGTTTATAAGCAAGGGCGGCAGGGTTGATGCCCTGTTCAATCCCGCAGATGGCGCCTTTGGAATTTTTCATGATCGGGGAGTAGGTATGGGAAAACATCCTTGGGGTTCATATGATAGGGCGCTTTGTTTAAGGCTTCCCAGACATCCAGTTCAAAGGCTCTCCCCCGCGAGTCGATAATGGCCAGCGGCAAGTCCGGTATCGGGGTTCCCGCAGCCAGGCTGGTCTGTAATTTTTGGAGATAATCCCCGTTGGCGACCGGAGTAATATCGAATTTGATGTTGGGATAGGTTTTATTGAAGGCGGTAATAACATGTTTGTAGTAGTTTTCATCCCAGCCCCAGATGGTCAGGGTACAACGATAATCCTTGGGAATTCCGGTAGCGCCTTGGACGGTAAACATAGAGCCAAGCAAAATGATGAGCAAGAAAACACCAAGCAGTACCTTCACGCGATTTTTCAATTTCTCTCCTCCTTAGATTTTTTTGGCTTTTGCCTCTCTGTAACCATATTGTAACTGGAATGAAATAAAAAAGGAGTATGACAATTCGATGATTTTGTATAAAATCCTAGGATCAAAAGTCAGGAGCCGGAAGCTTTTTGAAACGGGATGTTGATTGTAATGACCGTTCCTTGGCTTGGAAGGCTTTGAATGGAGATACCGTAACTTTCGCCGTAAATAAAGCGGATTCGGTCACGGATATTGGCAAGGCCGATGGGGTGCAATTTGGTTTCCGGCTCGTCGATTTTTTCCCCCTGAAGGAGTTTATCGATCATCTCCCGCTCCATCCCGATGCCATCATCGGCGATTTCCAGGAGGACCTCTTCCCCGGTCCGGGCGATGGTCACCCCGATGGTTCCTTTTTCTTCCTTGGGGCAAATGCCATGGAACAAGGCGTTTTCCACCAGCGGCTGAATGATGGTTTTGGGCAGTAGACATTGGAGACACTGGTCATCCACATTCCAGCGGATGGCGAAGCGCTCGGGGTAACGGTATTGTTGAATCGCAAGGTAATGCTTGACGACTTCGATTTCTTCCTGGACGGTGGTCAACAAGCCCTGGTCGCCGACTTTGATTCCATCCTGCAAAATCCGGATGAAGGAATCGGTCAGGGTGGCGATATCGTAGTTTTTATCCCTGCGGGCGAGATAGATGATGGTGTTTAAAACGTTATAAATGAAATGGGGATTTACCTGGGAAAGTAGGATTTCAAATTCCATGGCCCGTTTGGTTTTTTCATTTTCAACGGACTGGGCCAAATAGTTTCGCAGATCCCGGGTCATCCGGTTAAAGCTTTTCGCTAAATCCTCAAGCTCATCCCCGCTGGAAATATGGAGCGATATCTCCAAATTCCCGGCGGCAACTTCATTGGTGGCCTTGGTAAGCTGGGTAAGGGGCCGGGTAATCCGGAGAATGATCGGCAAAACGATAAAAATAATCAAGCCCAGGCTCACTAAAATGAAAAAAAGGAAAAAATAGAAAATAAAGCCGATGCGGTGAAAGATTTTTTGGTTGGATGTAAAGGAAACCAATTGCCAGCCGTTGCTTAGCGGAGGATTGACGATTCCGTAGCCCTTGAATTTTTCCACATAAGTGATGCCGGGCTTTTGATGCCCGGGAATAAGGCTCTTCAACCGGGCTTTCGAGATAGGACCCCGGCGATACATGGAGGTGCCTTCGCGGTTAACCCAAAGAAAGCCGTCATAATCGGAGCTGTTGAGTTTGAGATATTTTTCAAAATAATTTTGATAAACATTCAGTACCAGCAAGCCGGCGACCTTTTCGGGTTCTTCGATATTCCGGAACTGAACGATGCAGCTGATCACTGTCGCTGTGGGAGTGCCCCGGGTGACGTTGGAAATCGGATAGGGGTCGGAAAAATAGTACTGTCTGCCATCCCGGCGGTATTTGCGGAACCATGCTTCGTTAAGCTTGCTTCGGAAATAATCATCCAAATTCGGGTTGGTAATGGAGTACCACATGAGTCCATGGTCATTGACAATGGCCGCGCTATGAACATATTCCCGCAGGAAGATTTGTTTTTGAATGAAACCCAATTTCAGATTGGCCTGGGACAAGCGTTCATAGTAGTTCCGGTAGTTTTTGTATTTCACAAACGCTTGCACTTCCGGATTGACAATGATGCTTAGTCCCAGCTTTCGAAGATCATCGATTTGATATTCCAGCTGCTGGCTGATTTGATTCATCCGGGCGATATCATCTTTAACCGCTTTTTCCTTAAAGATTTTCAAAAAATAAAAGTAAGCGAAGCTTCCGCTCAAAAGCAAGGAAATGCACACCACCAGAATGGTTGAAGCCAGAATTTTGGTTTTGATCCCGAATCTTTTCATGGCTTGCTTCCCCGCTCCCGGTAATCGATGGGGTAAACCCCGGTTACTTTCCGAAAAACCTGGCTAAAGTACTGGCTGGTTTTATAACCCACGATTGCCGCCACTTCATACACTTTGTAATCCCCATGTTGCAATAAATTTTTGGCGGTCTCGATCCGGTAGTCAGTGAGGTATTCCAAAAAAGTCCGGCCGGTTTCCTTTTTGAAGAGCTGGCTCAGATAAACACCGCTGAATCCCAGCTCTTCGGCGACTCTGTCGAGGGTTAAATCTTCGGCGTAGTGTTGATGAATGTATTGAAGGGCCAATTTGGTCTTCTTGGAGAATACCTTTGAATTCTGCATAATGACTTGTTCCACAGCGGCGCTAAATTCTCTGAGAAAGCCGTTGCATAATTCGTCGCAGCTATATCCGGATAAAGGGTTAAGTTCGCCGCCCGGGTATTTTTCGGAGACAGCGGGAAGCTGGTTTTGTTTTTGAAAAAGTTCCAGGAGATATAGCAAATGATTCACAGACTTCCTTAGCTCCTCCGGATTTAAAACCGGGTCGGCCGCCTGGCGAAATAAATCCCCGATAAGCCCGGAAATCCGGTCCAAATCCAGGCGGGCGAGACTATCCGAAAGTTTGGAAAAAATATCGTCGGCCGGCCTGGAGGCATTTTTCTGCGCAAGAACCGGGAAATCTTCACTGTAAATGACTTTGCCCCGGGGAAAAAATACCAGATAGGGCAGGATGGTGAGGGCTTTCTGATAGAGAGAAGCAAGTCCGGCTGGGTCCGGGCAGGTCCCGGTCAGAATGATGGAACAGGTTCCCCGGGATTGATTTTGGATGGAGGAATGGATTAACGCGGCGAGGGCCAACATCCGTTCCCTGGTTTCCAATAGGCTGTGGGTCCTTTTAACCGTAAAAATAAGGGCGAAGGGTCCATTGATACTCAAAATATCGTACTCCGCCACAAATTCGGGAAAATTCATGTGATCAAAATCCGCGGCTTCGATGGGGGAGGGATTGGAAACCCGGAATTGCTCCAAAAAAGGGTAATTGGGGACAATGAGGGACAAAGTGTATTCCTTTTCACCGCAGGGAAGGGTGTTCTTTGGCGACCATCCGGCGGCATCCGTTTCCTCCCCTTCCAGGCGATTGCGGAAATAACGCTGGCGGAGAATGCGGTCTCTTTCCCCTTCTTCGGTCAATTCCTTCCTGAGCTTATCCAATTCTTTGATAATCGTGGTTTCATTGATGTCGTGTTTAAGGAGGTAATTGGAAACGCCGATTTCCAAGGCTTTTTTGGCATAATCGAAATCCCGGTAGGCGGTTAACAGAACGATTTTTACGGGGTGGCCTAGGGAGAATATCCGCTGGCTCAATTGTAAGCCATCCATGATCGGCATCCGGATGTCGATAAAAATAATTTGCGGGTAATGAAGCTGATAGAGTTCCAAGGCTTTGGCGCTGTTGGTAGCGGTGGCCGCAATCAAAAAGCCCCGTTCTTCCCAGGGAATCAACCCCGCCAGGTCTTTGACGGCCAGAATCTCATCATCGACGATCATTACTTTGAGCGGTTTCATAAAGTCCCCCCTTTGGAGGTGTTTTTTAGACGGATTGGATATATCTTTCAATTCGTCAAGCTAGAGGGGGTTCCTCTATTTGGGCTATTCATTACCTACAACGTTTCCGGAAAATTCAAGTCAATCTCCGCCGCGGGTTAATTCGTGTTCATCGAACACGCCCACACGGCCAGGCAATTAAAAGCTTTCTAAATCCCCTCCGGAGATCGGCTAATCTTTGCCACTCATATTGCTTCGAAGCATCACGGAGCCCGGTAAATCCGGGCTTTAAAACGCTTTTTGTGGTTTACCCCGCGGCGGACGGAATCGGCTACAAACATATTCAGTTTCGCGATATTCATTAATATAATGTATTTATTTTCAACGATGTGGGTAATGAATAGCTATTTGGGAGGGGGGAGAAAAGATTCCATTTAAAAAAACACGTTTTGCGGAAAAACATAGAAACATGGGGTAAAATGATTTTGCAGACCGGAGAAACAACATTGCGGATGGGAGGAATGATTTTGCAGGTCTGCAATGTCATTTCGCAGATATTTCGGAACCACCGGATGGTTATATTTTAAGGAAACATCCCTGGACCTCTGCGCCAGCGCCAGCGTACTCCCCCGCCCATAGCGTTTTTTGCGTAATGGGAGAGGGCCGCTGCCATGAATGGACAGATAGGATGAGGGTATAGGCCGTCAGAAACTGTAAACTCAATGCGGAAAGGTTGTGAATCAATTATCTATAATATGAATTTGGGACTCACCTCAGAGCACTTTTAGGCCAGAAATAAAAGATCGTGGGTTTTGGGCAAATTTTTACCCTTTGCCAAAAGAAAGGCCTTCAGTATCTTTTCAGCTGCCTGTTGCGCTAAATAACAATTGACTGAGGGTAAAAATTCCGGATCATCTTTGAAGTTGTTTTCTATGGTCCTCAGATCCTGAGACGCCATGATCATCCATTTTCCATAATCAGTTGAGTCGACCATAAATAACTCTTCCTTTATCGCCATCCTAAAATTCATCTCCGGACCCGGTTTGGCCCATCGATGACGAGATAATGAAAGCCGCCCCCAGACACAAAAACGCAGGGAGCGGCTTAAAAAATGAGAACGGAAAAAGAGCTATTCTAATTCGTCATCGCTCTCTGGGGAGCGGGGATGTGTCCACCGCGCTGGATGAACTTGGCGGGGCTGAATTTGCTGACCGCCATGATCGGCGCGGTGCCGAAAAGTCCTCCAAACTCCACCATTTCGCCAACCTTTTTGCCGGGAGCCGGAATAATCCGCACAGCCGTGGTTTTATTATTGATTACTCCGATAGCGAGTTCATCGGCGATAATTCCGGCGATGGTTTCGGCTGAGGTATCGCCGGGAACCGCAATCATATCCAGTCCGACGGAACAAACACAGGTCATGGCCTCCAATTTCTCAATGGAAAGAGCGCCTGCATTCACCGCTTCAATCATTCCGGCATCTTCACTCACCGGGATGAAGGAACCGCTCAGGCCGCCGATAGCGGAAGAAGCCATTGCCCCGCCCTTTTTGACGGCGTCGTTCAAGATGGCGAGAGCCGCGGTTGTTCCGGGACAACCGCATTTTTCCAGTCCCATGGCTTCCAGGATATTGGCGACGCTGTCGCCGATTGCCGGAGTGGGAGCCAGTGAAAGGTCGACGATACCGAAGGGCGCTTCCATCTTTTCCGAAACCTTGCGGCCGATGAGTTCGCCAACCCGGGTGATTTTAAAAGCGACCCGTTTAATTTCTTCGGTGAGGGTGCGGAAATCGCAATCCGGCAATCGTTCCACCGCGGCCTTCACCACGCCGGGTCCGCTGATTCCGATATTAATGGCGCAATCGCCCTCGCCGACTCCATGAAAAGCTCCGGCCATGAAAGGGTTATCTTCGGGCGCATTGGCGAAAACCACAAGTTTGGAACAAGCAATGCCGCCCCTGTCTTTGGTCAATTCCGCCGCTTCCTTAATAACCTTGGCCATTTGGTATACGGCATCCATATTGATTCCGGCTTTGGTGGTCGCCAAATTGACGGAGGCGCAAACGCGATTGGTTATGGTTAAGGCTTTCGGAATGGAAGCAATGAGTTTCGATTCTCCGAGAGTGGTTCCTTTTTGTACCAAGGCTGAATAGCCACCCACAATATCGATACCCAATTGGGCGGCTACTTCATCGAGCATGACGGCCAGTTCGAAATATTCATCGCTGGAGGAGGACTGGGCGACCAATGAAATCGGAGTCACGGCCAGCCGTTTGTTAATAATCGGCACGCCATAAGTGCGCTCCATCAGTTGGACAGTGGGCACCAATTGATCGGCCAGGCGCAGAATTTTCTCAGAAGCTTTCCGGGCCGTCGTTTTCAAATCGGGGCCGGCGCAATCGAGGATATTGATTCCCATGGTGACGGTACGGATATCGAAATGATAATTTTCAATCATTTGGATGGTTTCCAAAATTTCCTGGGAGGTAAAAGGCAAATCAAATCACTCCTTCAAAAAGGCAATACGTAAATTAAACAGCATGAATATAGAAGTCAGAAGTTAGGAGCCAGGAGTCGGAATTTCTAAGAGACCTTTAGAGTAAAAATGGTGCTTAAATTGATTTTGGCTGTCTCTCCAATTCCCAATTCTGAACTTCTGAATCCTGAATTCGAATAAGAATCATATCCTGTGCATATAGCGGAAAATATCCTGGTGCTGAAGAACAATTTTAACTCCCAACTGTTCCCCGGCGGTTTTTAATTCGCTTTCGATTGCCAGCAGATCTTTGTCGGAGTCGGAAATATCAATGAGCAAAATCATGGCGAAAATATCCTGTAAGATCGTTTGGCTGATATCGACGATATTGGCATTGCAATGGGCTAAAACTTTGGTAATGCCGGCGACAATACCGACTCTGTCGCTTCCCATAACAGTAACGACGACATGGGCTTTTTCTTTCACCTTTATCACCTCAATCCTCAATGGCTGCACTATTCGTGATTAGGCCGGGCGACTCCTGCAAAAAAAACCTCCCGGAATCATCTTTTAGAAATTTGTAATACGGGTATTTTATTAAGAAAAAAATATTTCCACCGGAAATTATCCTTCATTGAATGCGTTATATAGTATAATTTAGGTAGACAGGTTTAAAGCGGGGGTCATCCAATGAAATATGAATTAATTCAAGAATTAACTCCACAATCGATTAGGGTCCGGACGGAGCAGGGAGAGGAGTTGGTCTTTGATTCCCTGGAATTTCCGGTGCCACCCAAGGAAAATTTCCGGGTGGAGTTGCAAAAAGGGCTCAAGGAAGCCATTGTTCAATCCCGTGATATTCAAAGCCCGAACTTGGTGAAATATCAAGGCCTCGAAAAATTCGAACAGCAATTGTATCTGGTCCGCAAGGATTTTGAAAAAGAGGGACTCCTATCTTTTGAAGCCCGAGATTTAGAACCGTTGGTTCTAGAACCTCCGGTTCTTGAACGGAAGGTGGGCGCTTTGCTGAAAATCCTGGAGATTATGGAGGAGTTTCATAAAAATGAACTCATTTTAGGCGGGCTCAGTTTGGGACAACTGAAAATGGACGGTCAGGGGAAATTTTATCTTCTGGACCCGCATACCATGAACTATTTAAGCAAGTTTTTGACGGATGAATATAGCATTGATCCGCCTCCGGAAGTCATCTCCGGTAAAACATGGGGCCGGGAATCCGACATCTTTTCCTGGGGTGTTTTAGCTTACCTGTTACTGACCGGTGAAGATCCGTTTAAGGCCCCCACACCTGCCGAGCGGTTGGATAAAATTTTGAAATTCGGGGCGCTTTCTCCCAAAGATATTAAACCGGAATTAAGCAACCGGCTGAGTCAACTGATTGCCCGTTGTATGAACGGCAACCCCCAAAAAAGGCCTGATTTGGGGGAACTCCAAACAGAACTGTCCGGTTTATTGGAAAGCGGTCAAATCCGGGCCGCCGAAGATGAGGTCCAGGAGTATCGGGAGAAAGCGAAGGCCAATCGCCGGATCTATCAGGCCAAAGAACGTTTTTGGCTCTGGTTTCGCAAGTTCGGGATCGCCTCAATCATCACGGTTGCGGCTATTGTTGTGATCGTTGTAAGCTGGACGGGATCCCAAAGCAAGCCGGTCATTACGGAGAAGGATAAACCCGGCAAAGTGGTGTCCTATTATTTCCAGGCAATCAAAGATTTAAATGTATCTTTAGTGGATGAAACGGTTCATAAGGCCAAAAATAGTTTTTCGGATATGGTCACCAACTTGTATGTGATCAACAAGACCCAACAGGGAATGACCTATTCGATGAAGGACAACATTAAACTGGAGTTTTTGGGTTTGCGGATTCAACCTTTGGGGGGGCCGAAAGGTCTAAAAAAATTTCAGGCGGATTACACGTTAAAAATCAGTTTGGCCAAAGAAACCCAATACTTTGACAGAAAAGAAGTATTGTTCTTACAGCCTGTCAAAAAGGTTTGGCGGATTACCCGGATTCAGGTAATTCATGAAAAAAGACGGGTGGAGCAAAATGCTCCCCGGGAAACCGCGGATCCATTGAAAGGGACGACGACCCCGGAGACTTCAAAGCCCTAAAGGGGGTGAATCACAATGGCTGAAATTACTTTCACAATTAAAAAACATCTTTTGGTATTATCAACGGGAATCAAAGGCTGGACCAAAGAAGTGAATATCGTAAGCTGGAATAACCGCAAACCGAAACTGGATATCCGGGAATGGGATGAAAACCATGAAAAGATGGGAAAAGGGATTACTCTCAACCAGGAGGAAGTGATGGAACTCAAAAAACTCTTCAATGAATTGGACTTTGAAGAGTTGGGTATGGAATAAACGCGATTGCCGTTGTTGCTATTGGCTTCTGTCTCCGGCTTTTTTATTTTCCTAAGGCATCGGACTTGCGATTGGAATGCCAATAACCAACCGGTGAAGCTGATTTTGGTGAATCATAAAAATTCCTTAAAAAAAATTTAATCCTTATGAATATAAAATCCCAACATGGGTCATTATATTATCAGGGATTTGTAGTAGCCGAGGCGCAGATTGATAATGGCTCCGTCATTTACGGCCTAAAGGGTTATTATCAGTCGAGCAACTGATCAGTATGGGTTCACGTTTTACTCGCGCGCAGGCGCAAGGATCCATATTGGTCTGAGCCAGATTGTACGGGTTGGGCCAACTTATTACGGCAGTCCAAAGATTGTCGTGGTAGGGAAACTTAGGCCGTGCAGTCGAGCCTAGATTGTCATTGGAGCGAAAGGGTTTGTTTGCAGCCGAAAGGTTGCAGGCAGATCACTAAGTTTCCATGGCAGTCGGTCAAAGGTTATCGTAGTATGTGTAATGGGTGTTTGTAGCCGAAAGGTTGCAGATATCCACGTAACGTGGTGCGGTAGCCGGAGATAAGGTTACTATAAGTTCCTTTTATTATGTTATCCCAATCTCTCCTCCGTAAATCTCTGATTTTTCACCGCGGTTCCCTTTTTTACCTTTGAAAAAAACCCTATAGAAAATTTAGAAAAAACCGATGGTATTCTTAGGTTTACAAAATGAATGGGGAGCCTGATTCGAATTGAATACCAAAAAAGCTAAGAGAAACTCTAATTTACGAACGAAATTCTTAATTCTTGTGTTCTTAGGAATTATCATCCCAACCTGCTTTATTTTTGGTGGCTCTTGGTTAGTGATGGCCCAATTCAATGAAGATGCAAAAGTCGAAGCCCAAAGACAGGCCATGAAAGAGGCTGGGGAAAGATTAAAGCAGGTAGTCCAGTCCGTAGTGACTTCGGCGGAAGCTTTTTATAATGATAAAGCGGCAACCTTGCCTGAAGATGAAATATTAACGAGTATTCAAAATCAAATTCGGTCTTCCCAATATGGAAAATCCGGTGACTTTTTTATTTATCAGTATGACGGAACCTGTTTGGTTAATTCCAAGGAATCTTCAGCGGAAGGACAAATTTTTTGGGATTTGAGAGATCAAAAGGGTCAAAAATTAATTCAAAACTATATCAGAGCGGCTAAAAAGGGTGGGGATATCATTTCTTTTGTATGGCCCGACCCCCAAACCCATCAATTGGAAGATAAGCTTTCTTATGTAATGCCGATTCAACTGGGAAATATGGAATTTGCCGTTGGAACAACAACCTCTTCCCTGCCGTTAAAAACCGCCATCCCCAAAATCAATCCGAAAATCCAAGTCATGATATTGATGATCGGGATGTGCTGCATTATTTTATGGGTGGTTGTTCTCGTTTTAATCCGTCACCAATTTTCGAAATCTATTTCCAATCCTCTGAATCAACTGGTGAAGCTCGCTAAAAATATGTCGGATGGTGATTTTAGCGGAGTGATACCGGAACAAATGGGAAATGAACTGGGTGAAATGGGTAAGGAACTTGAGGTTCTGGGGCGTAATTTATCCAATTTATTGACTCAGTTATCCGATATGGCCGGCCGGGTCAGCAGCGCTTCCAAAGAAATTGCCTCCGATAACCAGGATTTATCCAGACGGACCCAGGAGCAAGCAGCCACACTGGAACAAATCGCGGCTACCATCGAAGAAGTTAATTCTTCCGTCATGCAGGCTTCGATAAACTCAGGACAAGCCCAGGAACTTTCGAAATCAACTCTGGATACCGTTAAGGCCGGCGAAAAGACGATCCAGGAAACCCATGCCGCAATGCAACAAATTTCCGCCAGTAGCCGGCAAATCGTTGAAATCATCAAAGTCGTCAATGATATTGCTTTCCAGACCAATTTGCTTGCGTTAAACGCCGCGGTAGAGGCAGCCCGGGCCGGAGAACAAGGGCGGGGTTTTGCAGTGGTAGCCGCGGAAGTGAGAAATCTGGCCCGGCGGGTCGGGGAGTCTTCCAAGGAAATAGAACAATTAATTAAGGAAGATGTTAACCGGGTTGAGCGCGGGAGTTACCTGGCTGAACAGTCGGCAGAAATGCTACAGCAGATTGTAATGAATACCAAACGAACCTCGGACGTAATTGCGGAAGTTGCCGCCACAATGAAGGAACAAACAGCAGCGGCCCAACAAATACAAACTTCGGTTGAACAACTGAATCATGTGACTCAGCAAAACGCAGAAATGGTGGAAGAAATGGCTACGGCTAATCTTCAGTTGAATGGTGAAGCAACAACCCTCAATGAATTGGTAAGTAATTTTAAGATCAATAAAAAGGCCGGGCTGAACGGTTCGAAGCCGTTTAGCAAGCCGGCATCGGCGGAGCGAAATGGAAAAAAGCCAATCCCAGCCAAACAAGATGATTTTTTGGGAGATGAGTGGGAGAAATTTTAAAGGGTGGGAAAAAGAAATTTTGGATTGGTTGGTTTCCCATAATTAAATGGCAGGATTTAGAAACCGGATGTCAAATATTATCATAAAAAGGGCCTGAAATTCATACTGTTTCATACAGGGAAGGAGGACTCGTTCATGAATTTTCTTGCAAAAAATAGTTGGCTGAATTTTGTTATGGGGTTAACCGGATTTTATTTTGTATTTTCGATCATGCAAATGATCATGGGTAAGTTTGGGGTGAAGATGGTGATGGCAACACCGGGAACAGCCAATCTGAGCAGCGGTTTTTATTGGGTGATTTCGTATGCAGTTGCCTTGGTGGTGGTTCTTTTTGCGGTCATCGTATTTTGCAAGCCGAGAGCGCCGTTTTTTGTTTTCCTGGGTATTTTGTTGGGTGGGGCTATCGCTTTATATCATCCGCTTTTGTATACCATTTTGAATCTCGATAGGGATGTTCGAAAGGCCGGGTTGGTGGCTTTGTACGGATTATTGCCCCATCTGGTGGTGCTGGTTGGATCCTTGATTGGAATGTACGTGGCTTGGCTTAGCAATAAAATGTCGGATGTTGGCGAGTAAAATATTTCTAAATGTATGGGGCTGTCTCTAAAGCAAAAGGAGACAGCTCTTTTTCTTTTTTTAAAAGGAAATTTCCGGTATAAGTAGAATGAATAAACTGTTTGAAAAGTACGATTGATTATTGCAATTTACCGGAAAAAAAATACCCGCAATTGGCGGAGCTTCATTATAAATTATTTCAAAGCAATTTCCAGGGAGCCCATCGGGCGGACAGCGATGCGCTGGCATGCGGAAGGTGTTTTTTTGAACTAAAAAAGCGGAAAATCGTCTGAAAATTATTGCTTGCATCGGTAATGGCACTCTTTTTTTTTATTGCACAGGCAGGATTGTTACGTTACCATATCGAACAAATATTCGGTTGAACCGATTCAATAAAACGTTATAATGATGATGAGGTGGATTCTTTGATTCATAAAAAATTTGTGGTCCATTCCGAATATCAACCCAGCGGGGATCAGCCCCAGGCTATAGCCGGGCTTGTTCAGGGAGTCCGGGAAGGATGCCGGGATCAGATTTTACTGGGCGTTACCGGTTCCGGGAAGACTTTCACCATGGCCAAGGTAGTCGAAGAGTTGCAAATGCCGACTTTGGTTCTGGCCCATAATAAGACGTTGGCGGCCCAGTTATATAGCGAGTTCAAGGAGTTTTTTCCGGAAAATGCAGTGGAATATTTCGTAAGTTATTACGACTATTATCAACCGGAGGCTTATGTGCCCCAGTCGGATTTATATATTGAAAAAGACTCCAGCCGGAATGATGAAATCGACCGTTTGCGGCACGCGGCGACTTCTTCGTTGCTGCAGCGGAAGGATGTCATTATCGTTGCCAGCGTTTCCTGCATTTACGGCTTGGGTGATCCGGAAGATTATGAAGCGATGACGCTTTCGCTGAAATCGGGGGAATTTAAGGATAGGAATCAAATCCTCCGCCGTTTGGTGGGGATTCAATACAGCCGGAACGATACCGGTTTCGGCCGTGGTACTTTCCGGGTCCGGGGCGATGTGATTGAAATCATTCCGGTTTATGGGGAAAACATCATCCGGATCGAACTGTTTGGCGACGAAGTCGAGAAGATCATTGAAATTGATCCGATTACCGGCGAAGTATTGCAGAATTTGACGGAATTGATGATTTATCCGGCCACCCATTATATCACTTCCGAAGAGAAAATGAAGCGGGCCGTAAAGACGATTGAGGAAGAATTGGAGGAGCGGATTCGCTATTTCCGGGATAAGGACATGCTGATCGAAGCCCAGCGAATCGAACAACGGACCCGTTTTGATCTGGAAATGATGGGGGAAGTCAATTTCTGCCAGGGCATTGAAAATTATTCCCGTCATTTGACCGGCAGAACGCCGGGAGAAGCCCCGGCCACTCTGATAGATTACTTTCCAAAGAATTTTTTGCTGTTCATTGATGAGTCCCATGTCAGTGTCCCTCAAGTGGGGGCCATGTACGCCGGGGACCGGTCCCGAAAAGAGACTCTGGTTCAATATGGATTTCGATTGCCTTCGGCCCTGGATAACCGGCCGCTGAAGTTTAATGAGTTTGAGGAACGCATCAGCCAGGTGGTTTATGTTTCGGCGACGCCGGGACCGTATGAAACCAAACGCGCCAACCGGGTTGTAGAGCAGATTATCCGGCCTACCGGCCTGGTGGACCCGGAGATTACTATCCGGCCGGTAAAAGGGCAAATCGATGATTTATTGGAGGAAATCCGGCTCCGGGCGGACCGCAATGAACGGGTGCTGGTCACGACGCTTACCAAGAAGATGGCTGAGGATTTAACAGAATATCTTGAAGGGCTGGCCATTCGAGTCCGGTATCTCCACTCGGAGGTGAATACTTTGGACCGGGTGGCCATCTTACGCGACCTAAGGCTGGGCAAATTCGACGTCCTGGTGGGAATCAATTTGCTCAGGGAAGGCTTGGATTTACCGGAAGTTACCCTGGTAGCCATTTTGGATGCGGATAAAGAAGGATTTCTCCGTTCCACGACCTCTTTGGTTCAAACCATCGGCCGGGCGGCCCGGAATGTGGAGGGCCGGGTGATAATGTACGCCGACCGGATTACCGATTCGATGCGGGAGGCCATCAGTGAAACCAACCGGCGTCGTGAGAGACAATTGACCTACAACCGGGAAAACAACATTACCCCGGAGACCATTAAAAAAGCTGTCCGGGATTTGATTATGGCGGAGCAGGCGGCTGAAGATAAAGTGGAGTATGAGATGCAGAAGCGGCCGAACCTGTCTCAGACTGAAATTAAAGTGAAGATAGAGGAATTGGAAAAAGAAATGCTAAAAGCTGCTGCCGACCTGGCCTTCGAGCGGGCGGCGGAACTCCGGGATGAGATGCGCGGGTGGGAGAAATTGCTTAAAAATTGATCTTGATGGGAATATGGATTCTACCCGGGGAAAGGTTCAAAAGAGTTGTCCAAGGATCGCTAAGGTCCTTATTGACAACCGTTTTAAACGGTGTTATATTAATTTTATAATTAGGAAGGTGGAGCTTGATGTCGGCGTTAACTGTTAGGGTATTTTTCAACTAAATATCGTTTTGAAGGGCGCCCAACAAAAACGGGATGATTCCTGTTTATTGTGTTGCCCTCAAAAAAACATACCTAACAGATTGCTGAATAGATTTGAATCGATGCGTGGCAAGGTATGCTTGCCACTTTTTTGTTGTCTAGTAGAGCGTATCGTAAATAGACGGCAATGAGTTCACACTCATTGAGTAGTTATTTAGAGAACGTTTTACTACTTTCCGCCCGCGGAGCATTCTGCACTTTACAGGTGTGGTATGTTTGGCGGGCTTTTTTATTATTTTTAAAGGAGATGCCCAAAATGAACAATCATCGATCCCTGGAGTTTGATAAAATACTGGAGCAGCTTGCTGATAACGCGTTGTCTGATAATGTAAAGGCCCGCTGCCTCGCCCTAATCCCCTCATTAAAGGAGGAGGAAGTAAAGGGGCGGATGGATGAAACAACCCAAGCAAAAAGAATTCTTGAAAAGATCGGGACACCGCCGCTTCCGTCGATGGTTGAGCTACAGAAGGTCATTGGCCTGATTGCCGTGGATGCGGTGCTGGCGCCCGACCAGATTGCCCACGTCTTGTCCTTTCTTGTATCTTGCAGAAGAATGAAGGCATACCTCAAGAAAGCTGAGGCAACCCAAGCCAACATCGCCTGGTACGGAGGGTCCATCGACCCGTTACCGGAACTTGAAAATGAAATCGACCGTTGTATCCGTAACGGGGGGGTGGAGGATAAAGCATCAGCCCGGCTTGCCGATATCCGGCGGCAAATCTGTATTACCACGGACCAGGTGAAAGCCAAACTTGATACGTTACTGCGAAAAAATAAAGAGTGGTTTTCGGAGAGTTTTGTTTCGATCCGGAACGGCCGCTATACTTTGCCGGTCAAGCGCGAGCATAAAAAAGAGGTTACCGGTTCGGTGATTGACCAGTCTCAAACCGGCGCGACGTACTTTATTGAACCTGCTTCCGTCGGCAGACTGCAGGAGGGACTCTCTGCGCTACAAGTGGAGGAAGACGGCGAAGTCAGGCGGATCCTTCATTCCTTGACGGCTTTAATCGGCGACCATCTTTCGGTTATTAAGCTTAACATTGAGGCTATGGAAGCCCTGGACTTTGTTTTTGCAAAGGGCAAGCTTAGTTTGGCCATGAAAGCTTCGCCCGTCACCATCCATGCCGGACGGGAAATCCGTATTATAGGCGCCAGGCACCCTTTAATTAATCCCGGTAGCGCCGTGCCTTTAAACTTTGAAGCCGGTTGCAAAATCAAGGGAGTCATCATAACCGGCCCCAATACCGGCGGTAAAACCGTTGCTTTAAAATGTGTGGGGCTTTTGTCCCTTATGGTTCAAAGCGGATTGCATGTTCCGGCGGACGAAAGCAGTATTTTTTGTATGCGAAATCTGGTGCTGTCGGATATCGGAGACGGGCAAAGTATCACTGAAAATTTGTCCACTTTTTCATCTCACCTAAAGAACATTATTGAAATTTTAAGGCAGGCCAATGATGAATCCCTGGTGCTTCTCGACGAACTGGGCTCCGGAACCGACCCGGTCGAAGGAATGGGGCTGGCAATCGCGATTTTGGATGAACTCTCCGCAAAACAGTGCTTGTTCGTTGTGACCACCCATTATCCGGAAATCAAAGAATATGCGGCAAACCGGCCCGGTCTCATCAATGCCCGTATGGCTTTTGATAAAGAGAGCCTTTTGCCCCTTTACCGACTGGAAATTGGGGAGGCTGGCGAGAGTTGCGCTTTTTATATTGCTGAAAGGCTGGGTATGCCCCAACATCTGCTGAAACGGGCTCACCAAGCCGCCTATGGAAATTCAATGGAACCGCACCAGGGTGTAAAACAGCCGGACAATGTTATTCCCGACAAGGCGCGCCCGAACGCCGTTCTTATACCGCAGATTGTCAAAGAAAAGGCTGGGTCCAGGCAAACGCCCTCTCGTAGTGAGAAGTTCAATGTCGGAGACAGCGTATTGGTTTATCCTCAAAGAGAAATCGGTATCGTCTATGCCCGTGCCAATGAAAAAGGGGAAATTGGCATTCAAGTTAAGGGAGAGAAAAAGCAGATCAACCATAAACGTTTAAAATTAAAAGTGCCCGCCAGTCAGTTGTATCCGGAGAATTATGATTTTTCCATCATTTTTGACAGTGTAGCCAACCGGAAAGCCCGCCATCTAATGGAGAAACGGCATGTGGAGGGCAATGTGATTATCATGAAGGAGGAGGACGGAAAATGAATAGATCATTCTTTGGGAATACCGATTCTCTTGAATCCAGTTATAAGATTGCTCCTTGGTGAGAAACTATGGGGATAAGGGGGAGTGGCAAAGTGGCGGAAAAAACATTGGATGCTGTACAGCTCACAGATTTATGCAAGCGGGAATTTTTTAAATCCCCAATCGCCTGGGAGGATCAGGTTTTATATTTTTTATTGCTTGACCGGTTTTCCGACGGCAAAGAGGATGGTTACCGGGATATTCAGGGAAACCGGGTTGGCGGTTCAACACCGATGTTCCGAGGGGAGGACAATGGTAATGCGGTTGGCAATGAGGAAGGCGCCAAGCGTTGGCGTGAAGCCGGTTCAAAATGGACCGGCGGAACGTTAAAGGGGCTGACCGGTAAAATTGGTTACTTAAAACGGATGGGGGTGACCGCTATTTGGATTAGCCCCATCTTTAAGCAAGTGGCTCATAAAGATACCTATCATGGCTATGGAATTCAAAACTTCATTGAAGTTGATCCCCATTTCGGCACGAAGGAAGATTTGCGGGAACTGGTTCAAACCGCACACCAAAATGGTCTTTATGTGATTCTCGACATTATTCTGAACCATTGCGGGGATGTTTTTGAGTACCGGCCGGAAGCTTGCGGCCTCAAGGGGGGAGGGTGTTGGCCATACTGGAACGGTAATATTTTTGACGTCCAGGGCTTTAACAATGCTCAGGGCAAACCGGTATTGGAATTTAAGCCGGTTAGGCCCGAACAAGAAACGGAGGCTTGGCCGGATGGAGCGGTTTGGCCCAGAGAGTTTCAGCAGCAGGAATTTTTTACCCGGAAAGGAGCCATTCGGGATTGGGATCATTACCCGGAATATCTGGAAGGAGATTTTTTTGAACTCAAGGATTTGATGCTGGGGAAGGGTGATGCCGACCACTATCAACCCTTTCCGGCCTTAAAGGCGTTGGTGGATGTCTACAAATACTGGATTGCCTATGCCGATCTGGATGGGTTCCGTATTGATACGGTTAAACATATGGATCCCGGCGCCGCCCGGTTTTTTGCCCGGGCGATTCATGAATTTGCCCAAGTTATCGGCAAGGATAATTTTTACTTAATCGGTGAAATTACCGGCGGCAGGCAACACGCTTTTTACATCATGGAGATCACCGGCGTTGATGCGGCTTTGGGCATTGCCGATGTTCCGGATAAATTGGAGTATATGGTCAAAGGCTGTAGTAATCCGGATGAATATTTCTGCCTGTTCCGGAATTCTTTACTGGTGGACAAGGAGTCTCATACCTGGTTCAATAACAAGGTGGTTACAATGTTCGATGACCATGACCAGGTACGACGGGGTAATTGTAAAGCGCGCTTTTGCGCGGATGGGGATGGCCGAAAACAGGTGCTCAATGCTTTGGCTTTAGATGTGACCACGATGGGGATACCTTGTATTTATTATGGAAGCGAGCAAAGTTTTGACGGTCAGGGGGATAGTGACCGTTATATCCGGGAGACAATGTTTGGGGGTGAGTTTGGAGCTTTTCGCAGCAGGAACAGACATTTTTTCAATGAGGATAATCTTGTTTATCAGGAATTGGCAAAAATCCTGCAAATTCGGAAGGAACGGGTAACCTTGCGGCGAGGTCGCCAGTATTTACGGCAGATATCCGGTGACGGGATCCATTTCGGACTGCCTTGTATGATTGGAAATCGAATCCGGTCAATTGTCCCCTGGTCCAGAGTATTTGATGGCCAAGAGATTTTAGCGCTCATCAACACGGACTGTCAAAATCCGGCCTCGGCCTGGGTTACGATTGATGATAGCATGCACCGGGCGGGGGAGAAAATGAAATGTATTTACTCGTCGAAAGACAAAAGCAAAGTCGGTAGTGAAGCTGTTATCGAGGAACGGAACGGTAAAGCGGTAAGAATTACCGCTCCACCATGTGAATTCGCGATTTACGAGTAAGATGTATTCTTGGAGAGAGAGTTCCCAGTTTACATTATTTCAAAACAAACGGCCTGTTATCATATAGATAATGGGTTGTTGATTTTATGGGCCGGCTTGCTTTTCCCAATGAGAAGTTTGTAACGGTTTGGAATGTCATTTTATGTCGTGGGATCTAAAATTAAATGATAATGTTTCTTTCCTCTTAACTTTCCACCAATTACCTTGCAAAAGAACATATGTTCGTGGTATAATGGATCGAATTCTAAACGGAGGATTTTCCATGTCTTCAAACTGTATCAGAATTAAAGGAGCACGCGAACATAACCTTAAAAATATTGACCTAGAGATTCCCCGTGACCAGCTGGTGATCATTACCGGCCTGTCCGGAAGCGGCAAGTCTTCATTGGCGTTCGATACTATCTATGCCGAGGGCCAACGCAGGTATGTGGAGTCCCTTTCCGCTTACGCCCGCCAGTTTTTAGGCCAGATGGACAAGCCCGATGTGGATTATATTGACGGCCTTTCTCCGGCGATTTCCATTGATCAAAAAACCACCAGTCATAATCCTCGTTCGACAGTAGGTACGGTTACCGAGATTTACGATTATTTGCGTCTGCTATATGCCCGGATTGGACAGCCTTATTGTCCCCATTGCCATAAGCCCATCAAGCAACAGGCGGTGGAGCAAATCGTCGACCAGGTGATGGATTTGCCGGAAGGGACCAAGTTTCAGGTATTGGCGCCGGTGGTTCGCCATCGCAAAGGGGAATACGACAAGCTTTTCGAAGATTTCCGCAAGGACGGTTATGTAAGAGTCCGGGTTGATGGGGAGATTAAAGATTTAAGCGAAAAGTTCAGCCTGGAAAAGTATAAACAACATACCATCGAAGTCGTGGTTGACCGCTTAATTATGAAACCCGATCTGGGGCAACGGTTGGCCGATTCGATTGAACTTGCTTTAAAGCTTGCCAAGGGTTTGGTCACGATTTTACCGGTAGAGGGAGAAGAACAAATTTATAGTGAGAAATTCGCTTGTCCGGATTGCGGATTTAGCTTTGAAGAATTGACCCCGCGGATGTTCTCGTTTAACAGTCCTTACGGCGCTTGTCCGGATTGTGATGGATTGGGCTTCAAAATGGAGATTGATCCCCAGCTGGTGTTGGATTTGGACAAGTCCCTCAATGAAGGCGGTATTAAGGCTTGGAGCGCCGATCAGGATTCTTGGTCGTTGCAATATTTAAAATCGGTAGCCCAAAAATATAAGATTGATCCGGATAAACCTTTGCGGAAAGCAACCAAAGAGCAATTGGAAATTTTGCTGTACGGCACAAAAGGTGAGAAAATCGAAATATCTTACCAGGGTCCGGACAGAGAATTCCGGCATGCGGCATCCTTCGAAGGGGTAGCTCATAATCTGGAACGGCGCTACCGGGAGACACAGTCCGATTTTATGCGGCGGGAGATTGAAAAGTTCATGACCATTAGGCCCTGTGCGGCATGCCAGGGCGCCCGTTTAAAACCGGAAAGCCTTTCGGTATATATTGGCGGTCTCAATATCAGTGAACTCACCCGAAAATCCGTATTGGACGCCAGCATTTTTTTAAGGCAACTGCAGCTTTCGGAGAGGGAAATGACGATTGCCCGGTTGATACTGAAAGAAATCAATGAGCGCTTGGGCTTTTTGGTGAATGTGGGTCTGGATTATTTGACACTGGAACGGGCTGCGGGCACGTTGTCCGGCGGAGAGGCCCAGCGGATCCGGCTGGCAACCCAAATCGGCTCCTCATTGGTGGGTGTGTTATATATTTTGGATGAGCCCAGCATTGGTTTGCATCAGCGGGATAACCGCCGTTTGATCGATACTTTGAAGGATTTACGCAATCTGGGGAATACCGTCATCGTGGTTGAGCATGATGAAGAAATGATGCGCGAAGCGGATTACATTGTGGATATCGGCCCCGGAGCGGGAGCTCATGGTGGAAAAGTGGTTGCCGCAGGGACTTTACAGGAAATTTTGGCCCAGCCTTCCTCCATCACCGGCCAGTACTTGTCGGGAAAACAGCAAATTATGGTTCCCAAAGAACGCCGGAAACCTAATGGAAAATATTTACAAATCAAAGGGGCCAAAGAGCATAACCTGAAAAATGTCGATGTAAAGATCCCCTTGGGAGTATTCGTTTGTATTACCGGGGTTTCCGGATCGGGGAAAAGCACTTTAATTAACGACATTTTATATCCGGTGGCGGCCACCAAACTAAACAAGGCCACTACTTTACAAGCAGGCGCCTATGAGAAGATTTTGGGGTTAGAGCACTTGGATAAAGTGATTGATATTGACCAGTCTCCGATTGGACGGACTCCCCGCTCCAATCCGGCGACTTATACCGGCGTTTTTGACCCGATTCGGGAACTGTTTGCCGAAACTCCTGAAGCTAAAATGCGCGGATATACTCTGGGACGCTTTTCATTTAATGTAAAAGGAGGACGGTGTGAAGCCTGTGCCGGGGATGGTATTATCAAGATTGAAATGCATTTTCTGCCTGATGTTTATGTGCCTTGCGAAGTATGTAAAGGAAAGCGGTATAACCGGGAAACTCTCGATATTAAATACAAAGGGAAAACCATCACGGAAGTACTGAATATGACAGTGGAAGAAGCCCTGGAATTCTTCTATAATATCCCAAAGATCCGCCGTAAACTGCAAACCTTGCAAGACGTGGGCCTTGGTTATATCAAACTGGGTCAACCGGCCACGACTCTTTCCGGGGGGGAAGCGCAGCGAATTAAGTTGGCTACTGAATTGTCAAGACGTTCAAATGGTAAAACCTTATATATTCTGGACGAACCTACTACGGGCCTCCACTTTGCCGATACACACCGTTTATTGGAGATGCTGCAGCGTTTGGTGGAAGCTGGAGATACGGTTTTGGTGATTGAACATAACCTGGATGTCATTAAAAGTGTGGATTACATGATTGATCTGGGTCCGGAGGGTGGTGACCGGGGCGGGACGATTATCGCAACCGGAACTCCGGAAGAAGTGGCGGAAAACCCATCGTCTTATACAGGGCAATATTTGAAGCCGCTTTTGCCGGTTCCAGCCAAACGGAAAAAACAGACGCTACCGAAGTCTATCGCCGAATAAAAAACGGGCTTGCCTTGAGATTTTTTCAAGGCAGCCCGTTTTTTATGATTGAGTTATTCCAGGTCCTAATAAAAGGCGCTTTGCTGCTATATACGAGACATTATTTCTTGGGGTGATACTTATCCCGCAGCAAACGCCGGAGGACTTTTCCAACGGAACTTCGCGGTAATTCATCTACAATTTCAATTTTATGGGGCACCTTAAACTTCGATAAATGATCGATGCAGAAATGGCGGAGTTCTTTTTCCGAGGCGGCAGCGGCCTCTTTTAACACCACATACGCTTCCGGAACCTCGCCCCGGAGTTCATTGGGAGCGCCAATAACCGCCACTTCTTTGACTGCCGGATGGGTGAATAATAAATCTTCGATCTCGCGAGGATAAACTTTTTCACCGCCCACGTTTATCATGTCCTTCAAGCGATCGGTAATAAAAATATAGCCGTCTTCATCCATGATACCCAGATCACCTGTATGCAACCAGCCGTTTTTCAATACCATATCCGTTTCTTTGGGATGGCCCCAATAACCTTTCATCACTTGCGGGCCGTTTACAACCAGTTCTCCAACTTCATTAAAGCCAAGCTCTTTGCCGGTTTCAGGGTCAACTATTTTGACTTCGGTATCCGGGACCGGGGTACCGATACTGCCATATTTATTCTTTCCATTGATGGGAGTAGCGGAGACCACTGGGGAACATTCTGAAAGGCCGTAGGCGTCACGTACTTCAGTACCGGTTAAATTTTTAAATTTTTGTTGAATTGCCGGAGGTAGTGGCGCTGAACCGCAAATACAGGCTTTAATTGAAGTTAGATCGTAGTTTTTGGCATTATCTCTCATGGCGATGGCTATATACATGGCCGGGACACCCATGAAAACATTGGGTTTTTGTTTTTCAACCAAACGCATTAATTCGTTGATATCAAATTTAGACATCAGACATTGAGAGGAACCGCTATATACAGCGTGATTCATTGTGGTGGTAATGGCGTAAATGTGAAACATGGGAAGTACACAAATTAATTTACCTTCCCCGTCTTCGTAGATGTTTTTAAGCCAAGAACGAAATTGTGCGGCATTTACTACTAAATTTCTATGAGTCAGGGTTGCGCCTTTAAATAAACCTGTTGTACCACCGGTATATTGTAAATTGGCAACGGCTTCCGGCTTGATATCAATTTCAGGATCACTCACCGGTTGGCTAAAAAGGACCTTTTCGAGCTTGATACCATCAATGGATAAATTGTAATCATGCTCCGGGGAAAAGGGAACCCGGATGTCGGTGGTAATGATTTTCAAATTTTCGAAAGCGCCGATCTTGAGTGCGGGGACCATTTCCAAGTTGGTAATCAGGATATTCATCCCGGTATCTTGAGTGATATAAGCCAGTTCAGCGCCGTTAAAGCTGGGATTGATGGGTACGGTAATGGCGCCGGCCCGTAATATTCCATAATAACATATAACAAACTGCGGTGAATTGGGCAGTTGGATTCCAATACGATCTCCGGGTTTGACTCCATAAGCGATGAATAAATTCGCCATCCGGGAAACCAAATCATCTAATTCTTGATAAGTCCATGAGTGGTCTAAATAAATCATAGCCTTTTGATTTGGAAATTTGGAGGTTGTTTGATGGAGCATGGTTGAGAGCGTTATGGAAGGGTACTCTATATGATGAGGAACCCCGTTCTCGTAAGATTTAAGCCAGACTTGATTCAAAAAGATTCTCCTCTCTTATTGCGAACGATTGAATAGTCAACCTATTTAAAATTGAAAACAGTAAAAACTCCGCGCTAGTTCAGCTTGGATCAGGATTACCTGTTACAGAAATTAATTTATCAAACGACCCGGACACGCATTTTTACAATAAAAGAGTAAAATCGTGGTGAATTTTAAGTGAATTATCAAAAAAAGATCAATACTATGCATATTATAACAAATTCGGTTAAAAGTCAACCATATGCGGATGCAGGACAACCATGGGGGAAATCACTGATTATTGGGTAGCGATGTCTATTGATTCATGGAAAATATGGAATGAGGATCTTAAAATAGTCATAGAGACGGCGCCCCCGGGTTAAACTAATTGAGCACTCCTGGAATCCTTGATAGCCCTTCCCAATCCCGTGAATTTATGGCAATAGACTTATTTTAAATATTTTACGAGACGAATCAACTCATAGGGATGGTTCAAAGAGTGCGCGCCAATCCATGCATTTTGACAAAATAATTTTCGAGGTGACGGTATGAAGGTATTGATGCTTAGTTGGGAGTTTCCCCCAAAGATTGTAGGAGGGATAGCCCGCCATGTTTATGATTTAGCGCTGGCTTTAGTAAAACAGGATGTGGAGGTTTCGGTGATTACTTGTGGGGTTCAAGATGCAGCCGATTATGAAACCATTCACGGAGTAAAAGTTTACCGGGTAGTTATGAACAATCCGTCAACTCCGGATTTTCTAACCTGGGTGCTGCAACTGAATTTGAATATGGCTGAAATGGCTAACCGCCTTGCCTTGCTGGGAGCGACTTTTGATATCATTCATGCCCATGACTGGTTGGCGGCATTCGCAGGTAAGAATTTAAAACACTCTTGGCGGATACCACTGGTCTCGACGATTCACGCAACTGAATATGGGCGCAATAATGGGCTGCACAATGAATTACAGCGCTATATCAGTAATGTGGAGTGGTGGCTGGGTTATGAATCCTGGAGGGTTGTTTGCTGTAGTAATTACATGAAAGCCGAACTGCAAAGGGTTTTCCAAATGCCTGTCGATAAGATTCGAATCATTCCCAATGGAGTCTATCCCGGCGAATTTGAAAAAACTGCTCTCACCCCCGATGAAGTCCGTACACATTATTGTGCTCCGGATGAGAAAATGATTTTTTACGTGGGGCGGATTGTCCGGGAGAAAGGGTTGGGAGTTCTGCTTGATGCGTATTCAAGAGTGCTGGGAGTTGAACCCGGCGCTAAATTGGTGATCGCGGGCAAAGGTCCTTACCTGGAAGAATTAAAACATCGTGCTTATCAATTGGGTATTTACCATCGTGTATACTTTGCCGGTTATATTGACGACGATACCCGGAATGCATTGTATAAGGCGGCGACCGTAGCTGTCTTCCCCAGTCTTTATGAACCTTTTGGTATTGTGGCTTTGGAGGGAATGGCTGCAGGCGCGCTTGTGATTGCTTCCGATGCGGGAGGATTGGGAGAAATCATCCGTCATGGAGAAAACGGTTTGAAAGTCTATTGCGATAATGTAAATTCCTTAGCGGATAATATGATTTGGGCCTTGCAACATCCCGACCATTGTACCAAAATGAAAGCTTCAGCCCTCAAAGATGTACAACAAATCTATAGCTGGGACAAAATTGCAATCCAAACCCACCAGGTATATCGGGAGATCATCGAGGAAAATCAGAAATCCAATTGGCATGCGGTAATGCATGAAGAGGCAGCCCGGGAAATCATCATGGCGAATATGATTAAAACGATCGAAGCTGAGGAAATGACTCGGTATCGTGATGTTCATTAGGTTTTAGGGGGAAGGATAGAAACAGTGCAATTTTAAGGAGGATCATAATGAAAGCAGTTATTATGGCCGGAGGAAAAGGGACCCGATTGAGGCCTTTGACATGTTATAAACCAAAACCCATGGCGCCGGTAGCTAACCGGCCGATGATGGAACATATCGTTAATCTGCTAAAAAAACACGGTTTCACGGAGGTCATGGCAACCCTATTTTATTTGCCGCAGGTGATCGAAAACTATTTCGGGAATGGGCAAAAGTTCGGCGTTCAGATGCAATATTTTATTGAAGAAACCCCGTTGGGAACGGCGGGAAGTGTGCGTAACGGCGCAGAATTTTTAAATGAGACTTTTCTGGTCATTAGTGGGGACGCCTTAACAGATATCAACTTAACCGGGGCCGTCGACTTTCACCGGTCCAGGAGGGCTGTTGCGACCCTTGTACTGACTAAAGTAGATAATCCTCTCGAATACGGAGTGGTGATTACCGATGAAGAGGGCAGGGTTAAGCGTTTCCTAGAAAAGCCCGGATGGGGCGAAGTTTTTAGTGACACGGTGAATACAGGAATTTATATTTTAGAACCGGACATTTTTAACTACTTTCAAAAGGGGCAAACCTTTGATTTCAGCAAAGATCTTTTTCCGTTATTACAGGCCAAAAACGAACCTTTATATGGCTATGTGGCTTCAGGTTACTGGTCGGATATCGGCAATCTGGAACAATATCGTCAAGCCCATTATGATGTATTAACGGGAAAAGTCAGCGTAGAGAAAGCGGGGAAGGAGATGAACCCCGGAGTTTGGGTTGGTGAAGGAGTCGAAATTGATCCGGGGGCAAAGATTATGGCTCCGGCATTGTTGGGTAGTTATGTGAAAATTGCCGACCGGGTTCGTATAGGAGAAATGTCGGTTATTGGAGACTATGGGACCCTCCAAAGCGGCTCGGAAGTTGAGCATAGTATTTTATGGGGCCATTGTTATATGGGGGGGGACTGTGAAGTAAATGGAGCTATCATTTGTCAAAATGTCCGTCTAAAAGGAAGAAATACCATCCATGAAGGAGCGGTGCTTGGAGAAAATGTCAATCTGGGCGCAAGGGCAATTGTAAAACCCTCAGTAAGGGTTTGGCCACATAAAGATATTGATAGCGGTTCGATTTTAAACGACAGTTTAATCTGGTCGCTTAAGGGTTCGAGGAGCCTTTTCGGGAATAGGGGAATTTCCGGCATCATCAATCAGGAAATCAATCCGGAATTTGTGGCGAAAATAGGGGGTGTTTTGGGAGCTCATTTAAAGCCTGGCGCTAAAATTGTAGTCAGTTCGGATCATTACCGTGCGGCGAGAGTACTGAAAAGGGCGCTGGTTTCGGGAGTTCTGGCGGCAGGGGTTGATGTTTACGACCTGGGCACCATACCCTCATCGGCGACAAGATATGCCATTCCATCTTTGGGAGTTAGAGGTGGGGTGCATCTGCGGATGAGTCCGCAACAAAGCGACGGTATGGTGATAGAATTTTTCGATCATTCCGGCTTGTATATCGATAAAAACAACGAGCGGGCTTTGGAAAATGCGTATTTTTGCGAGGATTTCTTGAGGGTAGAGGCAGAAGCCATGGGCGAATTAGCATTTGTGCCCCATTTGATAGAACCTTATTTAGACGGATTATTGAATTCCGAAGCGAGAAAATTGATTCAAACAAGGCATTATAAAATGGTTATTCATTATGATGATGGCAGCCTTTCGCTGATCCTGCCCAGTTTATTGGACAAACTGGAGGGTGAAGTTGTTGTTGCCGAAAATCAACCCGGGGATTCAATTCACCGTGTGAGGCCATTAAAAGAATTAGCCCGGATAATGAGTGTTGTTGCGGAACAAATCAAATCCTCCGGGGCGGATTTCGGAATCATCTCCGGGAATGATGGGGAAAAACTTATTATACTGGACGAAAACGGTGAATTGTTGAAGGATGAACATTTAACGGCTCTGCTTGCTTTTTGGGTTTTAAAATATAAACCGCAGGCTACCATAGCGGTTCAAGTTACGGCGCCCCAATTTATTGAGGAAATAGCCCGGCAATTTCATGGTCAAGTCATCCGTACCAAAGCAAATCCCCGCTCAATGATGGAAAAGGTAGCTCAGGAAAAACTATTTCCCTCGGCGGATGGGAGAAACTTATATCAACCGGAGTATGACTCATTGGTATGTCTGGTGAAAATAATGGAATTACTGGCCAGGGAGCAATTGTCTTTATCTGAGGCCAAAATGCTGCTGCCGAATGTTGAAAGAAGCTACCGGGAAGCCGATTGTCCCTGGGAGGATAAAGGGCGGATCATGCGTAATTTATTTGAAGAAAATAAAAATCACCCTCTGGAAATGACCGACGGACTCAAAGTATTTCATGAGCAGGGATGGGCGTTGGTTTTACCTGATGCCGAAGAACCCATTTTTAAAATTTATTCCGAGGCCAATACTTCCGAGGAAGCTGATGCCTTGAGCCAGATTTATTTGACTCGGATTCATCAGTTGCAGACGGAATAGAAAATGGCTTTAATTCAAAACGATTTCGAATTATTTTAAAAAATATAAAAATAGATTTCCGTTTCTAAAAAGAGAAGCGGAAATTTTTGTTTATCCATCCGTTAATAAAATTACAACAGGATTAAGGGCAGATTAGTCCGAATTTAGGTTGAGCTTTAAAAAATATTTTCGAACAGAAGGAATTATTAAATTATTCTAGAAATATGTTTATAACCGTTTGTTGGGATAATTAACAATTTTTGATATTTTGTAGTTTCATATTTTTTCCGCCAATAGAGCCATCAATGAAAACACCCTGCGCTTGTTGGGATGGAATCCTAAGGGAGAGGATGATGGAAGCTTCATTTAAGATAAACAAGAGTTATGTTATAGCCGATGGAACAAACGTTTTTGAAGAATCTCAGTTATATTTTCCATCGCTTCACTCAAATCATCTTAATGAAATACTGTTTTGAGAAAGTTGCTTACCGGTTTGCCCGTTTTACCCTTAACCGCGCTTTGACAACAACCACGAAGCATTGCCCTCTCACCACCATGATTTCAGCAATGATAATTTCAACATTTATGGATGATCTCTTTTGAATGAGGAAACCGCATGAAAAGGATAAGGTTGTTCTGTTTTCCCTATGCAGGCGGTTCGGCTGCCGTATACGGTAAATGGAAAATGTATTTGAGTGGTGCCGTTGAATTGGTACCAATCGAATATGCCGGAAGAGGAAAAAGGATCAAAGAAAATTTTTATTCCGATATGGCTAAGGCAATCGATGATATTTACCATGAAGTTTTTGGGCTATTGCAAGAGCTGCCGTTCGCCGTTTTTGGGCATAGTATGGGAAGTATCCTTGGTTATGAAATATGCAACAAGATTAGGGAAAGTTGCGGGAAAGAGCCTGCCCATATTTTTGTATCGGGAAGATACCCGCCGCATATTCGCAAGACGCCGGAAATGTTGCATTTATTGTCGGATGAGCGTTTTACGGATGAAATGATTAAAATCGGCGGAACTTCGAAAGAAATTTTTGATTTCAAGGAGCTCAGGGAGATATTTATCCCTATTTTGAAGGCTGATTACCGACTGATTGAATTGTATGATTATGTGGAGAAAAATGCGCAATTTCAATGCGGGATAACTGCGTTTGGGGGGAGAGCCGATCCACTTGTCACCAGCGCCGAATTGATAGAGTGGGAAAAACATTCAGTAACCGGAGCCAAGATTCATCAATTTGAAGGGAACCATTTTTTTATTCATGACCATGTGAAAGAGATAACGGAAATTATTAACAATACTTTATCTCCGTGGGTCCGTTAGACAACGCCGGATGCCAAGGGGAATGCTGAAAGGTTATTCGGGTTAAATCCCTAAGAAGTCCTTGACTTTGCCGTTTTGTGGAGAATATTACTTTTCTCATAGCCGTTAGAGAGATTTAGAGAAGGGAAGCGCAAAATGGTTGATATCGGCCTTACCATCATCCTTGTTTCCATTGTATTGGCGGCAGTTACCATTTATTATCTGTATCAATTGTGCAGGGAACTTTTATTGAAAGAGCGGAGTTTTGAGGGAAACGGGCTCAAAGGGTGGGGAGTGTTTCTTTTTTCGCTGGTGCTCATCGGGGGTATGGGTTATTGTTTGTATAAAGCTCCCTATGCATTGTTTTATGGAACAACCTGGGCGATGATTGATGAATTCGGCCCGTCGGCGTTGATTACGGGAGCGATGTGTCTGGCTGCGGTTATTCCCTTGTTTTATTTATATTTTATATTATCCTATTTTTTTATCAAAAAAGGTGATAAACCATACTTTATGATCATCGTCTTGAGTATCGTAAGCGCCATTGGGAACTCATTAATAATACTGATTATCAATACGGCGCTGAATAGAATTTTGGACGATACCAGCCGGAGAGTGGGAATCGAAAGCGGTTTGTACTTGTATTTCATACTGGGGATCGTCCTTTTTACTGTGGGCGCGATGATTGTGCGCAAGAAATTGATCACCATTACCAGTGAGGTAGTGTACGATAAACGGTCCGAAATCATCAGGAAAATACTTCAGGCGCCTTTTAGCCAATTTGAGGCCTTGGATGACGGCAAAATACAGGCTGCATTGAATAATGACACCGAGACAGTCAGCGGTTTTGTGAACGCTTTTGTGAACGGATTAACCGGAGTGATCACCCTGATTACCTGTTTTATTTATTTGGGCACCCTGAATCTGCTCGGAATGTTTTGTTCCATCGCCATCATCGCTTTGGCCGTCGGATTGTTCCTGATGGTAAGCGAGGCGGCGGAGAAAAAATTTGAAGAGAACAGAGACATTCAAAGCCTTTTCTTTAAATATATCAACGATATGGCAAAAGGGTTCAAAGAATTGGCAATCAATCAAAAAAAGCGCGCTGAATTTACGGCTGATATCCTTAAAAGTTGTCAAGATTACCGGGATACGCGTGTGGCGGGGGAATTTAAGTTTGTCGGTGTCTCGGTATTGGGGGAAATTCTTTATATCGCTGTGGTGGGAGTGGTTGTTTTCATCTTTCCGTTGTTGTTTCCCAATTTGCAGAATAATACCCTTCGAAACTATGTCTTGGTATACCTGTATATGGGAGGCATCGTGAATCAGGAGATTTATCTGGTGCCGGGGGTCATGCGGGTAATGGTCAGCTGGAAGAGAATTAACCGGTTGATTCAGGAAATTTCATTAATTAAGGAGGGTATCAAAACAATACCCCAACCGGCGGGTGGACGGAACTTAAAAATTGAACTCAAGAATATCCAATTCCAATATAAAAACACTGATGGCGAGAATTTTGCAGTGGGTCCCGTGAATTGTGAATTTAAATCCGGCGAAATCATTTTTATTTCGGGTGGAAATGGCAGCGGCAAATCAACTCTCGCGAAGCTAATCAGCGGCTTATACCAACCGGATGCGGGAGAAATAACCGTAAATGGTCAAGCGGTCGACTCCGAGATACTTGGCAGTTATTTTTCAGCGATTTTCAGCGATTTTTATCTTTTTGAAAAAATGTATGGAATTGATTATGAGCAAAAAAGCGAGGAAATTCAAAAGTATCTGGAAGCCTTTTGGATCAAGGATAAAGTTGAGATAAAGGATGGAACCTTCAGCACGGTTAAACTCTCGAGCGGTCAAAGAAAAAGGCTGGCCTTATTAATAAGTTATTTGGAAGACCGCTCGGTTTATCTTTTTGATGAATGGGCCGCTGACCAGGACCCTGAATTTAGGAGGTTTTTCTATCGGGTCCTGCTGCCGGAGCTTAAGTCCAGAGGGAAAATAATCATTGCCATTACCCATGACGATCGTTATTTTGATACTGCCGATAAGCACCTGAAGATGGAAACCGGACAGGTGGTCGCTTTGGATATCAAAGCGGATTTAAATCCAATCGAAACCAGCGCCTAAGAATTGATAAGGAGTGTCTCCGATGCTGAAAAGGTTTTTAACCGCAGGTTTGATATTTTGGATATTGCTCCAGATGGTCCCTGTCGTGGAAACTTCAGGAAATAGTAGTTTTCAGGCGAAGGGGGTCATTATCCGCAATAAAGGAAATTATTTTTCAGTATCCCTCGATTACCGCAGCGGTTTATCCCGTTGGCAAATGGGAGAAACCTTTGCCAAGGGAATCTTGGGAATGGTGCCGGATTATGAGTCCTTGATCGATTCCTACATAGCCGAGAACTTAACAAAGTACGAGTATAAATACGCGTTTTACCGTTTGCAGGATATAAAGCCGCAAATAAACCGGGATTATGCGGATGAAATCGCCGGAATGGCCTCTGTTTTTTCGGGAGGGAACCGGAACCGCTGGGGAGATCGGAAGGTTTCCGGTGACGAAATTTTTCTTTTCAATTTGTTCACCGATGTCGTACGCGGTAGTCAATGCAGTTATGTTTCCATATTTGGTTTGCGTTCCCAGACCCATAAAACAATTACCGCCAGAAACCTTGATTGGTATGGCGGAAGCAAAAATCAACTGCCGAGGATTCAAGCAATCATAACTTTTATTTATCCCGGCAAAAAAGTTTGCTCCATTGGCTATCTGGGATATATGGGTATATTGACCGGTTTTAATGACCGGAAGATCTTTGCGGGAATACTTGATGCCGGAAGCAATGCGTCGTATACATCGGAAGGAAGGCGTTCTTATCCGTTGGACCTTCGATATGCACTGGAGAACTGCCGGACAATGAATGAAGCTGCCGAATATATGCGGGATCCCCGGAAACTTTATACGTATAATCATCTGATTGGTTTTTCGGATCCGGAAAGCAGTGTGATATTGGAAAACAATTTCAGCGGAAACGGGCCCGCCGGGCATAAGGTTAGACGGATGCTGCGAAATTCCGCTTCCCGGTTAAACAATAAAGTCAACTGGGGGATTGACAATGCCGTTGCCGCTGTGAATTCTTTTGTTCTTTACGGTAATTACGATAACCATACTTCCAATCAATATAATATCAAAAGATGGAAGAATATCAAAACCCAACTTCTAGAGAAAGGTCCTGTCGTAACCGCGGCTCAATTAAAAGAAGTTATCGCCTATAATCATGGATCGCCCGGCACTTTTTCTGAAAGCGGCGATATTTATAATAAGATGACCTTGCAAATGGTAATTTTTCAACCGGATACTCTTTCCCTGGAAGTTTTCTTCCGCCCCAAAAATTCAAGAAAAAATCCGATTGATCCTTTTTTTTATAAAATAAGCGTTTTTCACTGATATCCATGGGATTTTAAAGATGAGCGGATTCCAAGTTTCCGATGGGGGTAAATCGATGACTGAATATCAATCATTAGTGGAACTTATCGAATCGAGAAGACATGAAGAGCAAAAAGGAATTACCTTTATCCTAAGTGATACCGAAGAGATTTATATTTCATACCGCGATTTGTATCATACATCGTTGCGGCTCTTGTATCATTTGCAACAATTGGGTTACCGGGAAGGCAACGAAGTTATCTTTCAAATCGACGACAATGAAAGATTTGTCTATTCGTTTTGGGGTTGCATTTTGGGCGGTCTGATTCCCGTACCGGTAAGCACGGGGAATAACGATGATCATAAATTAAAACTGTTTAAAATATGGAATATCTTACGTCAGCCCAAAATTATCGCTACGGCTGACTTTTTGGAAAAATTGAATGTTTATGGTCAAAAAAATGGGTTTCGTGAGGAAATGACAAGTATCAGGAAAAACGTTGCTTACGTTGAAGAGGCGATCCAAACCAAGGATGAGGGTATTATTTATCGACCCCGGCCCGACGATATGGCTTTTATTCAGTTTTCTTCCGGTTCGACCGGCGACCCGAAGGGAGTCATCATCACCCATAGCAATGTTTTAGTGGATTTGGGTTCGGTGTTGAAATGGGACTCCATCGAGTCCCAAGATATTGGTTTAAATTGGATGCCGCTTACCCATGACATGGGTTTGATTGGGACTCATATCAAGGCGATTTTAGCCAATATGAATCAATATAATATCCATACTCAATTATTTATCAGACATCCCTCTTTATGGATTAAAAAGGCCAGCGAGCATAGAGCGACGATATTATATTCACCCAATTTCGGGTACAAGCATTTTTTGAAATTTTTCAATCCGGCTCACGATAATCGCTGGGATTTATCAAGTATCCGCTTAATTTATAATGGAGCGGAGCCGATTTCCCTAGACTTGTGCAATGAGTTTTTGGATAAAATGTCGGTTTACGGTTTAAAACGCCGGGCCATGCATCCTGTTTACGGGCTGGCTGAAGGGACAATTGCCGTAACATTTCCCAAAACGGGAGAGGAACTAACCTATCATATCTTGGACCGCAACCATTTAAAAATCGGTGAACGGGTGGTTGCCACCGACAAAGAGGATAAAAATGCGGTAATTTTCGTTGATGAGGGCTATCCTATTTTGAATTGCCATATCCGGGTCTGCGATCAAGGAAATAACGATCTCGGTGAAGACCGGATTGGCTATATTCAAATCCGGGGCGGGAATGTCACTTCCGGTTTTTATAATGATCCAATCGTCACCGCACAAACCATTGATGCGGCTGGATGGCTTAATACCGAAGATTTGGGATTCATCCGCAATGGACGGATAGTGGTCACCGGAAGAGCTAAGGATGTAATATTTGTCGCGGGCCAGAACTATTATGCCCATGATATTGAACGTATTTGCGAATGCGTGGCCGGTATCGAACTGGGAAAAATCGGCGCCGTCGGTGTGTTTAGCGAAGAACTCCAAAGTGATGAATTAATACTTTTTGTATTGCATAAACAAAAAGTGGAAAGCTTTATAGACACGGTTTTGGGCTTAAAAAGAGTGGTTGCGCAAAAAATGGGGATTGAGGTTTCGGAGGTAATCCCGGTTAAAAGTATCCCCAAAACGACCAGCGGCAAACTTCAGCGTTACAAGTTGCGGGAAAATTATCTTAACGGCGAATACGTGTCCCTCAAGAGTACTTTGAACGAGTTGATTACGGCGAAGCATTCTCAAAGGGAAATTGTGCTTGCCACCAATTTTATCGAGGAAGAATTGGTGAAAATTTGGGCTGAAATTCTTAATATCCCCAATATCGGTATCCGGGATGATTTCTTTGAACTGGGTGGCGATTCCTTGCGTATCACCCAATTAATCTCCCGGGTCAGGGAGAGTTTTCGGGTTGAGTTGGACCAGGTTGAACTGTTTCAAAATCCAACCGTCGCCGGACTGGCTTCACTGATTGAAAAATCTGCCCACGGGCATCAAGAAAAACAGGACCCCATCCTAGCAACTCAGGAAGGCAATCAAAAATGGCCGCTCTCCTTTGCCCAAAAGCGACTCTGGTTTTTGGACAGGCTGCATTTAAAGAGTCCGCAATATAATTTATACACTGGATTGACGCTGAAAGGAAATTTGAATCAAGAGGCCCTGGTGGAGAGCTTTAATGAGATTGTCCAACGCCACCGGATTTTGCAGGTTTCTTTCCATGAAGAAAATGGCGAACCGTTTCAGATCGTAAACCCGGAAGTTAAAATGCCGTTTGCTGACAGCGATTTGCGAACGGTTCCCGAAAATGAACGCATGACAAAAGTCATGGAGTTGGCAAGGAATGAGGCTAGGCTCCCTTTCAACCTGGAAGAGGCGCCGTTGCTCCGCGGCAGATTGATTCGGCTCGATAAAAATGAACATTTGCTTGTCTTGGTGGTTCATCATATAGTTTTTGACGGATGGTCTTTCAGTATTTTATTAAAAGAATTCAATCATTATTATGAAGCGCGTTTAAAAGGCTGCAAGCAAGGTTTACCGGATTTGATGATCCAGTATGGCGACTTTGCCCAATGGCAAAAAGAAACCGCCGCGGCGGGGCATTTGAAAAAACAAACAGCCTATTGGCAAAATCAGTTGGGAAGAGAACGGCCGGTTTTAGACTTGCCTGTGGACAAGCAACGGCCAGCCATTCAGACATATAACGGCGCCAGGTTCGTTAGTAGTGTTCCTGCTGGGTTGGCAGAACAACTACAGACCCTTGCCGGAAAAAGGGACGCCACTCTTTATATGGTACTATTGGCGGCATTCAATATTTTGCTTTACCGGTATACCGGACAAACGGATATATTGATAGGTTCACCGGTTGCCAATAGAAACCGGCGGGAAACCGAAGGATTAATCGGCTTTTTTACCAATAACCTCGTGTTGCGCACTAAATTTTCAAATCAAACCACTTTCGAGGAGTTATTACGTGAGGTCAGGGAAAGCACTTTAGAAGCTTATTCCAATCAAGATCTCCCTTTTGAAAAATTAGTGGAGGAACTCCACATCGATCGGGATATGAGCCGGAATCCTCTATTTCAAGTGTTTTTCGGTTTGCAAAATATTCCCTTACCCGATATGGACTTTTCGGAGCTCAATGTTTCGCAGCTGGATATCGATGCCGGATATGCCCGGTTTGATTTAGCGCTGGATATTCGTGAAGCAGGCGCCGGATTGGTCATGGATTTTGAGTATAATAGCGACTTGTTCCACAAAGACACCATCATCAGAATGGCGGGACATTATAAGCAGTTATTAAGCGGCATAGTGGATGGTCCCGGACGGACGGCGGATGAATATGAGATCTTGACCGGAGAAGAACGAAAGACCATCCTCCAAGATTGGAATGATACGGAAGAAGATACCGTAACCTTTGCGAATTGGGTGGATTTATTTGAAACACAGGCGACCAAAACTCCGGAAGCTGTTGCCGTGGTGTGCGGCAGTCAACAGTTATCCTATCGAGAGCTGGATGTTCGTTCCAATCAATTAGCCGAGCATCTGATTGGCAAGGCGGTGGGTTCCGAAAGCATCGTGGGAATTTATATGGATCGATCCATCGACATGGTAGTTGGGTTAGTGGGTATTCACAAAGCCGGAGCGGCTTACCTGCCGATGGATCCGATCTTTCCCAGGGAACGCCTGGCCTATATGATCGATGACGCCAAGGTAGGCATGATCTTATCCAAAGGGAAACTGGCTGCGACTCTGCCGGATTGTAATGCCGAGATCATTTGCCTTGATACCGAGTGGTCCGCCATAGGCAGGTTAAGCGCCGAGAGACCCCTTCGTCCCGAGGATGCTCGAAATTTGGCTTATTTAATCTATACATCGGGTTCTACGGGAAAACCGAAAGGAGTTCAAATTGAACAGCGGGCACTCATCAATTTTTTGACATCGATGGTTAAAAAGACCCAAATCGGCGACCATGACGCTTTATTGGCTGTGACCACGCTGTCTTTTGACATTGCCGGTCTGGAATTATATCTTCCCTTGATTTGCGGCGCCAAAGTAGTCATTGCCGAAAACGATGATGTAGCGGACGGTAGAGGGCTGATCGAATTGTTGAATGCGCAGAAAATCACCTTCATGCAAGCTACCCCGGCAACCTGGCGACTTTTGATTGAAGCCGGATGGTCCGGAACGGAGAATTTAAAAGTGCTCTGCGGCGGTGAAGCCTTGCCGGGCGAATTGGCGCAGGCATTATTGGCAAGGTGCGCTGTTCTTTTCAATGTATATGGTCCTACCGAAACTACGATTTGGTCGACTTTGTCAAGGGTAGAATCGGCAAGCGGGGCGGTTTTAATCGGTAAACCGATTGCCAATACCCGTGTTTTTGTGGTGGATAAGGCAATGAATCCCGTTCCGCCGGGAGTACCGGGGGAATTGTTGATTGGCGGCCTTGGCCTGGCGCGTGGTTATCTACATCTTCCCGAGTTGAGCGCGGAAAGATTCATCGCCGATCCTTTCACGAAAAAAGAGGGGGTCCGCCTTTACCGTACCGGGGATCGGGTCAAATTTACCTTCGAAGGTAATCTTGAATTTCTCGGCAGAATGGATAATCAGGTCAAGATTCGCGGTTTTCGCATTGAACTCGGAGAGATTGAGGCATGGCTGAACCAAAACCCGGCCGTCAAGGAAAGCGTGGTCGTGGCCAAAGAGATTTCAGGGGAAAAGGCGCTGGTGGCTTATATGGTTCCTTCTTCTCCAAAGGAGCGACAGGTTCTAAGCCCGGAATATTTACGAAAAAGCTTGAAAGAGAAGTTACCCGATTATATGGTGCCCACGGCATTCATGGTGATGGACTCTTTTCCAATGACGCCCAATGGAAAAGTCGATCGCAAAGCGCTGCCGATACCGGATAAATTCAGGCCGCAATTGACCACGGAGTATTCGGCGCCGGCCACTGAAATTGAAAAAACCGTAAGAGCGATTTGGCAAGAAGTTTTAAAACTGGATCGCCTCGGCGCCGATGATAACTTTTTTGACTTGGGGGGGCACTCGTTGCTGTTGGCTCAAGTCCGGAGCAAGATTGGCCAGACTCTTCATAAAGAAGTATCCATGATGGAGCTTTTTGAGTATCCGACGATTCGGACCTTGTCCAAGTTCTTGGCGGGGGAGAGCGGATTGTCTTTTGGAAAGGACCGGGGCGGGAATGGTACGGTTCAAAGTAACAACGGCGACATTGCCATTATCGGACTTTGCGGCAGGTTCCCGGGTGCCGGGAATGTAGACGAATTTTGGCGGAATCTCTACAATGGGGTGGAATCAATCAGCTATTTCACGGATGAACAGATAATTTCCGAGGGAATCGATGCGCAAATGATTCAAAAGCCCGGTTATGTTAAAGCTTGGGGAGTTTTAGACGACGTTGATATCTTTGATGCCCAGTTTTTTGGTTACAATCCCAGAGAAGCGGAGACCCTTGATCCTCAGCAGCGAATATTTTTGGAAGAATGTTGGAAAGCGCTTGAAAATGCGGGATATGACGGGACGAAGTACCGCGGTTTAGTCGGTGTATATGCCAGTGTGGGAATGAACACCTATGTTCAAAATTTGAAAAAAGCAGATTCCGCTAGAGAGTTAGCCGGTGACTATCAAATAATGATCAGCAATGACAAAGATTTTCTGGCTACCCGGGTTGCCTATAAATTGAATCTGGAAGGTCCGGCGATAACGGTTCAGACGGCTTGCTCCTCATCCTTAGTGGCGGTCCACTTGGCCTGCCAAAGCCTAAACAAGAAAGAATGCGATATGGCTCTGGCGGGAGGAGTCAGCATTCGTCTGCCGCAAAGAACAGGTTACCAATATCAGGAAGGAATGATTCTATCCCCGGACGGCCATTGCCGGGCTTTTGACGAAAGGGCTAACGGAACGGTTGGAGGTAACGGCGTTGGGGTCGTCGTGTTGAAACGGCTTGAAGATGCGATGGAGGATGGGGACAATATCTGGGCTGTGATTAAGGGTTCGGCCATCAATAACGATGGTTCGTTGAAAATAGGATATACCGCCCCCCGGGCGGAAGGGCAAGCGAAAGTAATCGCCGCAGCCCAGGCAAAGGCGAATGTTAGCCCTGAAACCATTAGCTATATCGAAACCCATGGTACGGGGACACCCTTGGGTGATCCCATTGAAATGGAGGCTTTAACCAAAGTATTCCGGAATAGCAAGGTAAAGAACGGTTCTTGCGCGATCGGTTCAGTTAAAACTAATATTGGGCACCTTGACGCGGCGGCAGGGGTAACTGCGCTTATTAAAACCGCATTGGCGCTGCGCAATAAGAAGCTGCCCCCGAGTTTGAATTTTCATCGTCCAAACCCGAAGATAATTTTTGAAGATAGTCCTTTTTTTGTGAATGATGCTTTACGGGAATGGAAGTCCGATGTAACCGTACTTCGGGCCGGGGTAAGTTCTTTTGGTATCGGGGGCACCAATGCCCATTTGATATTGGAAGAGGCTCCGGCAACCCAAAGCGGCTGGGGCGATAAATTTCCTGTTTTACTGATCTTTTCGGCCAAGGGGCAAAAGGCATTGGATAAGATGCTCGCCGATTTCGCCGCTTTTCTAAGGAAAAATGCGGAGCTGAGTTTAGCCGATATCGCTTATACCTTGCAAATGGGAAGAAAAGAGTTTGAATACCGTAGATGTTTCATAGGTTCATCCATTCAGGAAGTTATTCAGGCATTGGAACATGGGGGAGACGAACCCAAACGCCTTCATGAATCAATGGAAACTTTACCTTCACCCAACCGGCAAGCCGTGATTGGCAACCCTCAGGATTATTCTTTGGAGGAACTGGGAGTGAGCTGGCTCAAGGGAGCTACGATAGATTGGGAAAAACTTTATCAAGGGCAAAGAAGGAAAAGGCTTGCTTTGCCTACCTATCCTTTTGACGGCCGGAGATACTGGGCTGAAAAGGTTACCCAGACAACGCCATTGAGACCTGCGCCCCAAATGGAGAAACATACGGATATTAACCGCTGGTTTTACTCCCCGGTATGGAAACAATCGCTGGCGGACCTCCATCCGGATAGGGAAAATAGCCGACAAACGCTGCTTGTTTTGACCGACCCAAATTATTTTGCCGACAGGTTGATTGGGAAGTTAAGGGAATTGAATATCCTTTTGGTAGTGGCGAAGGCGGCGGACCACTATGAGGTATCAAGCAGCGACACATACCGGCTAGACATGGCTGATCCGGTACATTATGAGAATTTGATTGGTGATCTTTTCCATAGGGGAATCACACCGGCTATTATCGTAAATTTATTGGGCATCGCCGAAAGCGAGCCGGGGACGCCCACGGAAAAGCGACTGAAAGAGGGAGAACGGTTATTTTATAGCCTGGTGGATTTGGCCCGGGCCTTTGGTAGGCAGGAGAAAGTTTTCCCGGTACAGATCAAAGTAATCACCGGCCAGGCTCAAAAAATTTTTAACGAGACGGCGCTGTCTCCGGAAAAAACATTGCATATAGGGGCCTGCAGGGTTATTCCACGGGAATACCCTCATATACGGTGTTACAGTATTGATTGTATTCCATCGGAGTTGGACGGCCCCCGGGGCCCGGAACTTCTGAACTTACTGGCGGCAGAGATTTTGACATCATCCAATGAGGATTTGGTGGCCTATCGCGGCCTGGAACGATGGTACCGGGACTATGAGCCCATTGAACTGGATCATAAAAATAACACCGCCGTTCCGCTGAAAAATAGGGGTGTTTATGTTATTGCGGGGGGAATGGGCGGCATTGGAATGGTAATGGCAGAATATCTTGCAAAGGCAGCCCGGGCCAAACTGGTTCTGGTGGGACGCTCTGAATTTCCGGAGCAGGGGCAATGGGAGGGCTGGCTGGAGAGTCATTCGAAAAACGATGTTGTGTCCCGGAAGATTATGTTTTTAAAAAAGATCCGGGAGCTAGGCGGAGAGACAATGATTTACCGGGCTGACGTTTCCGAGACCCGGCAGATGGAAGCGCTTCGGGATAAGATTGTTGAGGAATACGGCGCTGTCAACGGGGTTATTCATGCGGCGGGCGTTCCCGGCGGCGGGATGATACAACTCAAAGGGCGAGAAAAGGCGGCGGTGGTATTAACCCCTAAAGTTGGCGGCGCCTTGGCCCTGTATGAGGCTTTTAAGGAGTGCCGGCTGGATTTTATGATTTTTTGTTCCTCATTGAATGCGATTACCGGAGGGTTCGGTCAGTCCGATTATAGTGCGGCCAACATTTTTCTGGATGCATTCGCCGGAGCCCATGACAGCCATGGAGATACCCGGTTCATCTCAATTGATTGGGACCGCTGGCCGGGTGTGGGGATGGCCGCCGGGCCGAGAAATGAAAGGGACCGGCAGCAGCTTCATCCGTTATTGGGTAAATGCATTGAAGAGCGGCCGGAACTGATTATTTACGTCAATGAGTTGCGACCGGATAGAGATTGGGTCTTAGCGGAGCATCGGGTGTTCGGCGTTCCGACCGTTCCGGGCACCACTTACCTGGAAATGGTCAGGGCGGCATTGGAGGATATTAGTGGATGCGCTCAAGCAGAGATGAGTGAGGTTTTATTCTTAAATCCGCTGGCGGTGGAAGAGGGCCAAAAACGGTTTTTGTATACGCTGATCAATAAAAATGGGGGAGGCTTTCATTTCCGGATCCTCAGCAATGGCCCGGGAGGATCATTGGATGGAGCCGGCTGGCTGGAACATGTCCGGGGTCAAATGATTCCTTGTGAAGAAGCCGGGGGGGAGAATCGGGACATTCAAGAGCTTAAAAAAAGATGCGCATCCAGAGTGGTTTATTCCGGAGAAACCCAATTGAGCGAAGAATTTATAAGCTTCGGCGGGCGATGGAGATCCCTCAGGCATTTTTCCCTGGGTGATCATGAGGGCTTAGTCGAGCTGGAAATCGCCAAAGAGTTCCTTCCGGATTTGGAACGTTGCAAACTCCATCCGGCTTTGATGGATGTAGCAACCGGCGCGGTAAGGCTGGCGGCCGGAGGCGACTATTTGCCGTATGGCTACCAAAAACTCAAAGTCCGGGCTCCTTTATCCGGGCAAATTTATGGTCATATCAAGTTTACGAGCGGCTATGAATCGCTGCCGGAAGTTATAACCAGCGATATCGATATTTTAGACCAAGAGGGCGGACTATTGGTTGAGATTAAGAATTTTGCCATGAAAATCGTCGGTGAATCCGCTGCGGCCAATATTAAGTCCAGAGCCGTTACTAGACTGCAAGAAGAGGAATACGGGTTCTTAAGCAAGTTGACCGCTGAAACCGCCAATCCGATATCCGGAATTTTACCAGAAGGAATTAGTCCCGGCGAAGGGGAGGAAGCTTTTCGGCGAATATTGAAAGGTTGCCATCGCTCGCAAATCATTGTTTCAACCAAAGATATCCAGAGCGCCATCAAGGCCGCCGATTATGCCGATCAACCAATGATTAAGGCCAAACTTCAAGAAGGGGCTATTTCCAGGGAAAGGCACCCCAGGCCGGATTTGGAAAGCCAATATGTGCCCCCGAAAACGGAAGTGGAAAAGAAATTGGTTGGGTTATGGCAGAGTGTTTTGGGTATCGACGGGGTGGGCATTCAGGATGAGTTTTTCGAATTAGGCGGGGATTCATTGCTATTGATTCAACTTCATACCAAAATCAAGGAAGCGTTTCAATCCGATATTGCAGTGGTTGATCTTTATAAATACAATACCATCGCCTTGCTTGCCAAATATTTGAGTAAGAGCGAACCGCCGGACGAGCGGCCGGCGTTTGAAGCGGTGAACAGCAGGGTTAATAAGCAATTGGAACGGATGAAACAAAGAAGGCAACAGCTGAGTCGGAAAAAGGGGGCGGTGTAGATGGGTAATCATGATGACGATAATTCCATGGGAGCCATCGCCATTATCGGCATGGCTGGCCGATTTCCCGGCACCCGCAATATGGATGAATTTTGGCGGAATCTTTATCATGGCGTGGAATCGGTTCAATTCTTCAGCCACGACGAATTGATCAAAATGGGAATCGACGAGCGCCTATTGGATAATCCAAGGTTTGTGGCTGCCGATGCCATTTTGGACGGCATGGATATGTTTGATGCTTCATTTTTTGATTATTCGGCTAGAGAAGCGGAAATTATGGATCCCCAGCACCGTTTGTTTTTGGAAAGCGCTTGGGAGGCGCTTGAAAATGCCGGTTACCATTCCGGGCTTTATCAAGGAAGAATCGCCGTATACGGCAGCGCTAATTTAAGCGGTTATATGATCCGGAATCTTTATTCCAATCCCGGACTGGTCGAAAATGTCGGTTCCTTCAAAATCATGCTGGCCAACGGCCAGGATTTCTTAGCCACCAAAGTATCCTATAAGATGAATTTAACGGGGCCAAGCGTTAACGTCAATACTTTGTGTTCATCTTCAATGGTGGCAGTTTATTATGGTTGCCAAAATTTATTAAATTATGGTTGCGACATCGCTTTGGCGGGGGGTGTCAGTTTTCAGGTTTCCAGAAATGAGGCTTTTTTCTATCAGGAAGGTGGGATCGGTTCCTCAGACGGTCATTGCCGGGCTTACGACTCTAAGGCCAATGGAACGGTGAGCGGCAGCGGATTGGCCATTGTGGCGCTGAAGAGGCTGGAAGAGGCGATTGCGGACGGGGATCATATTTGCGCCGTAATTAGAGGTGTCGGCCTCAATAACGACGGTTCTTTCAAAAACAGTTACACCGCTCCGAATGTCGACGGGCAGGCCGAATGTATTGCCGAAGCGATTGCCATGTCCGGAGTCGATCCGGAAACAATCACCTATATTGACGGACACGGCACCGGGACCGATTTGGGGGATCCCATTGAAATAGCGGCATTAACGAAAGCGTTTCGCGCTTATACCGGGAAAAAACAATTTTGCGCCATTGGTTCAGTTAAAACCAATATCGGGCACTTGGTCAATGCGGGGGGATTGGCGAGTCTGATCAAAACGGTTCTGGCCATGCAACATAAAATAATTCCGCCAAGTCTGAACTTTAAAGAGCCCAACGCTAAAATCGATTTTGTGAATAGCCCCTTTTATGTGAATACCAGACTATCGAAATGGGAGAGCCACGGAGGCCCATTAAGGGCGGGTGTCAGTTCCTTCGGTATTGGCGGTACAAATACCCATGTTATCCTGGAGGAAGCCCCGGAAATGGAAGCTTCCGGGCCATCAAAACGGCCATACCAGTTAATATGCTTAGCGGCTAAAACTGGTACCGCCTTGGAGACGATGACCGGCAACTTCATTGAGTTTTTCAAAAATCATCCGGAGCTGAATCCGGCGGATGTAGCTTTTACACTCCACCTGGGCCGAAGGAACTTCAATCACCGGAGGTTTGTGATTTTCCGGGACCTGAGGGATTTTGAAAAAATAGCGCCGGATGATGTATCCTCAAGGTTTCAAAAGGCCAAGGAACAACCGGTGGTATTTATGTTCCCGGGACAGGGCGAATATGCCAACTTGGGAGGGGAGTTATTGAACACCGAAAGTTTTTTCCAGAGTATCGTCGAAAAATGCGCCGGGATAATGCAATCTTTGACAGGGATCGATATCCGGAAGACAATGTTTCCGGGGGCTTCCGCTCCGGGAGGCTCTTTCGAACCAATCGGCGATTACCGTATTGGTAAAGGCAGCTTATTTATTTTTGAATATGCTTTGGCAATGTTATGGATTCATTGGGGGGTCAAACCGCAATCGATGCTCGGAGAAGGCGCCGGGGAATATGTGGCGGCATGCCTTGCCGGAGTATTATCGCTGGAAGATGCCTTGAATTTAGCTGTTGCAAAGGATGAAACTTTGGCGCGGACCATAGCCGGAACCAGTATCAATCATAATCCAACAATCTCTTTCATATCCTGTGCCACTGGAAATTGGGCGAGTGCTTCCGAGCTTGAAAGTCCGGATTATTGGTTGCGCCAACGAGTGGGCTCCCAGTTTACTCAGGGATTGCAAGAAGTATTGCGCGATCCGGATCAGATCCTGATTGAGATTGGGCCCGGGAGCAGGTTGGCGATGGCGGCGGAAAGCTGCCGGAAACCCGGGGCGCAACAGTCGATTTTTAGTTCATTACCTCAAAGGGGAACTGAAGTTTCGGAAGCTAAAAATTTATTAAAATGTCTGGGTGAGTTTTGGCTGGTTGGTGGAACGGTAGCCTGGGATCAATATTATGACGGTGAAAAGCGGCATCGTATTCCATTACCGACCTATCCTTTTGAACGGCAGCGTTATTGGATAGAACCCGCTAAACGCGATGCTATGCAACCGGATGTCTGGATATCGCGAAAAGAGGATATTACCGACGAGATGATTGATAAAGGATTCAAGGAAGGAAGGCTTACTCTAACCCTGAGCTTGGCAGAGTCGGCAGATTCCGGAGATCCAGGGAGACGAAAGGAGCAACTGGAAGCAGTATTAAAATTGAAGGAGCATTTGGAAGAGATCTGTCGGGGATACCGGGAAATATTTCCGCAAATCGGAATATCCGCATTAGGCCTTGAGAGCCGAGGGACACTCGGGCAATTTGCTTTAAGTCATTCCGGGCAGCTCAAGAAAAGGCCTCGTCCCGAGTTGGAAACGGTATATGCCGCTCCGAGAAATGAAGCGGAAAAAGTTATCATTGAAAAATGGCAGGAAGTTCTCGGTTTCGATAAGATCGGAATCCATGACGACTTTTTCCAATTGGGAGGTCATTCTTTAATTGCGGCGGCGGTAGCTACTGATCTTAGTAGGAAATTTAACGTTCAAATACCGATGCGAACGCTTTTTGAAACCACCACCGCGGCCGGAATCGCCGAACTTATTGAGACTTATCTTTGGGCGGCTGCAAAAAGCGAAAAAGACTCCACGGTTGATGATGAACTTGAGGGTGGCACGATTTAGGAAGGAAGAAGGTTTTTAAGCTGCATTCGAGGTGATTCCATGTCGATAATCGAATTTTGCTCCGAATTGAGAAATAGGGGCATAAAGCTTTGGTTGGAGGGTGATTCCCTCAAGTATCAAGCGCCGAAAGGTGCAATGACCCAAGACTTACTGGGTGAGATTTCCCAAAGGAAAGATGCGATCCGCTCATTTCTCAAGCAGGTTTCGGACGGTCATCAAAGTATCTCTGAGGTTATTTTGAAGGCTGGCCGAAACGGTCAGGATATTCCATTGTCTTTTTCCCAGCAGGCGTTGTGGTTTTTTGATCAGTTGACTCCGGGCAACCCGGTTTATAACATACCCAATGCTGTCCGAATAAAAGGTGAGCTCGATATGAAAGCCATGGAGTCGGCCTTAAACGTCGTAATCGAGCGCCATGAAATCTTAAGGACTACTTTTGCCGGTAAAGACGGCAAACCTTTCCAAGTCATTGCCCCGGAGTTTCGCGTTGCTTTAAAAATGAAAGACTTTCAAGGGTATCAAGATCTGGAGCTTAAGCAAAAAATCCGTGAAGCACTGGAAGAAGAGGCCTGGATGCCTTTTAACCTGAAGGATGGCCCGTTGTGGCGGTTAAACCTGTTTAGGATGGGTGAAAAAGATTACGTGATTGCTTTTACTATCCATCATATTATTTCCGATGCCTGGTCCAACGGAATATTCATCAACGAATTTTTTAAGGGATATGAAGCTTTCAGGGCGAGTATTCCTGGTATCCCTTTGGATTTACCGCCTCTACCCGTCCAGTTTGCGGATTATGCGCACTGGCAAAGACTGCGTTTTGCAAATCAAGAGATCGTAAGCCCTTTGGTTGCTTATTGGATGAAGCAACTTAGCAAGCATCCGCCGTTGGAATTGCCTACGGATCATCCAAGGCCGTTAGCCCAGAGTTTTCGCGGAAGAACTCTAACCATACTCCTTCAGCCGGAACGGGTCCATAAAATAAAAGAACGATGCATCACGGAAGAAGTAACTCTATTTGTATTTTTCCTGGCATCATGGGTAACTTTGCTATACCGGTATTCGGGGCAGGAGGATATCCTGGTTGGAACGGTGGTGGCCAACCGCAATCAGATTGAACTCACGGGGTTAATCGGCTTTATTATGAATACCTTGGTATTGCGTAATGAAGTATCCGCTAAGCTGTCTTTTAAGGAATTATTGCAACGGGTAAAAAATGTTACCTTAGATGCTTTTACCCATCAAGAACTACCCTTTGATCTCCTTTTAGAGGAGCTTAAACCGGAGCGGGACATCAGCCGCACCCCTTTATTTCAAGTGATGTACATTCATCAAAATCCTGCGGAGGTGGAGCTTCAAATTGAAGGATTAGATATTGAACCCCTGGAGGTTGAAAATAAAGCGGCTCCATTTGATTTGCGGCTGATTACCCAGGAAACTCGGGAGGGGATTATTTGCCGACTTGATTATTGTACGGCTTTATATGAAGATGCGACCATAGGCCGGATGCTGGAACATTATCAAAATATTATTCAAGAAGCGGTTGGGGATATTTCCCGGGAAATCGGCAAGTTATCGATTTTATCCTCCAAAGAACGCCGTCAGATACTGGAAGATTTCAATGATACGGCTGTCCCATATCCAACCGATTGTTTAATTCATCGGTTATTTGAAAAACAAGTTGAAAAGGCCCCCAATACCATTGCGGTTATCTTTGAAGGCGCATCATTGACATATTCCGTGCTCAATCAAAGGGCCAACCAATTGGCCCATTATCTACGGAGTTGCGGGGTAGGACCGGATATTACCGTAGGAGTCTGTCTGGAACGTTCATTGGAGATGGTAATCAGTTTATTGGGGATTTTGAAAGCAGGCGGCGCCTATGTGCCTTTTGATCCCCATTATCCCCGGGACAGAGTGAATTTTATGATTGAAAATGCCAAAGTAAAAGTATTGATTACCATAGAATCACTGATCCCGGAAATTTCAACCGGTGGAGCCCAATTACTTTGCCTGGACAAGAATGATGAGAAAATAAGGCAGCAATGTGCGGTCAATTTGGACAGCGGAGTCAGCAAGGACAATTTAGCCTATATCATCTATACTTCGGGATCCACAGGGATGCCTAAGGGCGCCATCAATACTCATCTGGGATTATGTAACCACAAACTTTGGATGCAGGATGCCTATAAGCTTACTCCAAACGACCGGGTGTTACAAAAAACGCCGTTTAGTTTTGATGTATCGGTATGGGAATTTTTTTGGCCGCTGATGACTGGCGCCAGACTGGTGGTAGCAAAGCCCGAGGGACATAAAGATCCGCAATATCTAATTAAAACCATTATGGAACAGGGCATTACCACGATTCATTTTGTTCCCTCCATGCTTTATGCGTTTTTGGAACAGCCGGAGGCAAGAGAATGCACCGGTTTAAAACGAGTTTTTTGCAGCGGTGAAGCGCTCAATATCGATTTGTTGAATAAATTTCGGGGGATTTTTGATATTCCGATCCATAATGTCTACGGTCCGGCCGAGTGCTCCGATGTTTCCACCGCCTGGACTTATGAGGGACAGCATGAAGTAGCAGTGGTGCCGATTGGCAAACCCATCTCCAATGTCAGGGTTTATATATTGGATAAATTTTTAAATCCGGTCCCCTTGGGAGTGACCGGAGAATTATACGTGGGGGGTATCAGTGTCGGAAAGGGGTATATCAACAACCCGGAGTTAACTGCAGAACGGTTTATGCTTGATCCCTTCAGTTCCGCAAAAGAGGCTAAAATGTATAAGACCGGCGATTTGGCCCGTTTTTTATCTGACGGCAATATTGAATATAGGGGAAGAATTGATTTTCAAGTAAAAATACGCGGTGTCCGCATCGAACTGGGTGAAATCGAAAAATCGTTGGCGGAAAATCCCGCTGTTAAAGGAAACGCCGTCATAGCTTGGGAAAAAGATAATGGAAACCAATATTTGGTCGCCTATATCGTCCCTCAAGACGGTATTGCGCCGGATATCAATGAAATTCGCAAATCCTTGCGCAATAAGCTTCCGGAATATATGGTGCCTTCCCTCTACGTTTTTATTGAGCGGCTACCTTTAAATCCCAACGGTAAGCTGGATAGAAAGGCGCTACCCGCCCCGGATATCGCAAGCGCTTCCAAAAACAGCAATTACGTTGCGCCGCAGAATGAGATTGAAAAGATACTGGCGGATATATGGAAAGAAGTTATCGGAATGGACGAGATCGGGGTTCATGATAACTTTTTTGAAATCGGGGGCCACTCCCTACTTTTGGTACAAGTCCATAGCAGGATGAAAGAGGTTTTTAAGAGAGACTTTCCCTTACTGGAGATGTTTACCTATCCTACAATCAGCGCCTTGGCTGGATTTATCACCGGGGAACCGGACAAACCCGTTTTGATGCAAAATAATGAAGAAAGACTTCACAAGCAAAAGCAGGCCAAACTCAAAAGAAAAGAGTTGAATCGGAGAGGAGCCTAATGATGAATAACTCCAATGATCAAGAGGCGGTTGAGGGAATTGCCATCATTGGGATGTCGGGAAGGTTTCCCGGCGCCGGAAATATCGATCAATTCTGGAATAACCTCAAAGATGGCGTAGAAAGCATTACCTACTTTTCTAAGGAGGATGCGCGGGCTTCCGGAATCAATGAGGATATCATCAATGACCCCAATTACGTTTTCGCCGGTGGGGTTTTGGAAGATGTTGAGCTGTTTGATGCCGGCTTTTTTGGTTTTAATCCGCAGGAAGCAGCTACGATGGATCCTCAACAAAGATTATTCTTGGAATGTGCTTATGAAGCACTTGAAAATGCGGGTTATGCCGGGAATCAGTATGATATTCCGGTAGGGGTTTACGCCGGGGCCAATATGAGCACGTATTTTTTGTATCACCTCTTTCGTCAAGTGGGTATTTGTGATGATTTTTCCTTAGCCATCGCCAATGATAAGGATTATATCGCCACGCGCGTTTCGTATGAATTGAATTTTAAAGGCCCCAGTATCACTGTTCAAACAGCCTGTTCCACTTCGATGACGGCTGTTGCAATGGCCTGTGAAGGACTATTGAATTACCATTGCGATATGGCGTTAGCCGGAGGAGCGGCGGTAAAGCTTCCGCAAAAAATGGGCTATTTGTATCAACCTGGGATGATTGTTTCACCGGACGGGCATACCAGGCCCTTTGATGAAGACGCCCAGGGAACGGTATTTACCAGTGTGGTTGGAGTGGTGGTTTTAAAACGCCTGGAGGACGCTTTAAAAGATGGTGATTCTATCTATGCCGTTATTAAGGGAATCGCGGTCAATAATGATGGTTCCGATAAAGTCGGGTTTACCGCGCCCAGCAGGGAAGGGCAGGCCGAAGTCATTGCGGCGGCGCAAAATCTTGCGGGTATTAATCCGGAAGATGTCGGTTATATTGAAACACACGGTACCGGTACTTCTTTGGGAGATCCGATTGAGATTGGGGCGCTGATGAGCGTTTTTAAACGAACCACCGAAAAGAAAGCCTTTTGTGCCGTAGGTTCGGTGAAAAGTAATATCGGACATGCCGTTTCCGGATCGGGTGTGGCCGGATTGATTAAAACTGTTTTGGCGTTAAAACACAAACAAATACCGCCCAGTATTAATTTCCGTTATCCCAATTCCAAGATTGATTTTGAAAGCAGCGCTTTTTATATTAATAACCGGCTGACCGATTGGCAAAGCAACGGTAAGCCCCGAATTGCCGGAATCAGTTCTTTCGGATTCGGCGGTACCAATGTTCATGCAATTTTGGAGGAGGCTCCGCCTATTCAACGGTTTCCCCCATCCAAAGCCTGGCAGATACTCACTATATCTGCCAAGACCCGGGACGCGCTTGAAAAGACCTGTTTTAATCTGGCTGATTTCTTTCGGAAACACCGGGAGGTTGATTTCAGCGATGCGGTTTATACCCTTCATGTTGGCCGTAAGGAGTTTCAGTATCGGCGGGCCATTCTATGCCGGGATTTGGATGACGCTATCCGTCTGCTGACAGCGGAACCGGGAAATCCAGCCGTCTTTTCGGGAATAGCCGGCGAAAAGAATAAGATGGACTCTGAAATATCCGGTATCATTGCCGCGATGGATTCAGACACGGAATACCGGATGGCGGAATTAGCAAAACACTGGGTGAACGGGACCTTTGTCGATTGGAAATTATTCCATCAACAGGAAAAGAGATTGCGCATTCCATTGCCGACCTATCCTTTTGAAAGAAAGAGGCATTGGGTGGAGCAATATCCGGTGAAAGATCTGACGATACCTGATTTTAAAGCCCGAGATGGTCAGGGGGATTTTCATGGGTGGCTGTATCATTTTTCCTGGAAAAGAGCAACTTCACTACTGTTTGACGTAAACAAAATGGACAAAAATGAAAGTTGGCTGATATTTGCGGATGAGCGCCACTTTGACAACCAGTTTATTGAGTTTTTGGAAAAGGAAAATATCCCTGTCGTTAAGGTCGGAAAAGGCGGACAATTCGCTAAAATCAACGAGGCCGTTTTCTCCATCAATCCCGGTAAAAAAGAGGATTATCAGGCCTTAATCGGCGCCCTCATCGGAACCGGTAAAATTCCCCGGAAAATTGTTCACTTGTGGAGTGTCACCGGTGACCGGCAGGGACTTTCAAAGTTGGAATTTTGCGACCAATGCCAGGAGAACGGCTTTTTTAGTTTGTTATATCTCGCCCAAGCCTTAGGAGAATTTGAAGTCAGGGAAAGATTAAGAATTGTAGCCATTACCAATAATCTGCATTGGATCGCCGCCGAAAAGGATTCTTATCCTGAAAAAGCCACCATATTAGGTGTTTGTAAGGTTATCCCCAAGGAGTATCCGGGTATTTCTTGCCAAAGCATTGATATTACATTACCGGAAACGCCCGGAACGACATTTCAAAGATTAATCGGCAATATTTTGGCTGAGATAAGCGAAAAAGAGCCGGAGTTTATCGTGGCCCTACGGGGATCAACCCGTTGGATACAGACTTTTGAGAAGCTGAAGCTTGAAGCGGAGTACAATACCTGTCTGGACAGGGAAGAGGCAGTATATCTAATCACCGGAGGAATGGGCGGGATTGGACTTGCGATTGCCCGTTATATGGCCAGTAAGGCGAAAGTGAAATTAGTATTGACCGGACGGTCGTTTTTCCCTGAGAAGAAAGATTGGAACCGCTGGGTGGCTGCCCACGGTGAACAAGAGAAGATAAGCGCCAAAATCAGACAGTTAATGGCCATGGAAGGCATGGGATCGGAGATAATGGTTGTTAACGCCGATATATCCGAATTAGAGCAAATGCGAAAGGTTGTAAGCCGGGTGCGGGGAGAATTTGGCGCAATCAATGGGGTGATCCATGCGGCAGGCATAGCCGACAATGAATTAATCAGTCAAAAAAGTCATCAAACGGCATCCAAGGTTTTATTGCCTAAAGTCCGAGGAACGCTGGTATTGGATGAACTATTTAAGGAGGAGAAACTTGACTTCATGGTTTTATTCTCTTCCAGCAGCGCCATACTGGGAAACGCCGGGTTTGTAGATTATTGCGCCGCCAATAATTTTCTAGATGCCTACGCCCAGCAGCGCAACAACTTCGCCGACACTTATACGGTCTCGGTGAATTGGGACGAGTGGGATGAAGTTGGCATGGCGGCGGAAAGTCAGAGCCGGGATCGGGTCAAAAACAAGGTCACCGTGAAAGAAGGCTTAGCCCTGCTTGATAGAATTGTTGCTTTTAAACCGGCCGCTCAGGTTATTGTGACTCCCGGGAATCTATTGGATATGCTGGAGGATATTAAAACGTATTTACATGCTTCATTGGATGGACAATCAGGATTAACCCATGAGGGTATCATGGAAAATAACCGTCCGGATTTAGCCACCCCATTGGAGAATCCCCGGAATGAAACCGAAGCGCTCATCGTTGAAATATGGCAGAAATTGCTCGGCATATACCCGATAGGGATACATGACGACTTCTTTGAACTGGGGGGACACTCTTTGCTGGCGGTAACGCTCCTTTCCGAACTGGCGAAGGGATTTCATCGGAGCATATCATTGCAAGACTTTTTTGAAAGAGCCACGGTTGCGCAGTTGGCGGAAATGTTCCGGGTTCCCGAGGAAACAGCGGATGAAGAAGGGGCGGGAGAGTACGAAGAAGGGCAAATATAGGACAATGGGAATTGCTTTAGGTGATTGGAGGAGATTGCAATGATGAAAATGGCGTTTTTGTTTCCAGGGCAGGGTTCTCAATATGTTGGAATGGGGAAAAGCCTTTGCCAATCTTTCCCGGAAGCCGGAAATACTTTTGACGAGGCCAATGAAGCTTTGGGATTTGACCTTAAAAGGCTTTGTTTTGAAGGAGGCATGGAAGAGCTCACCAAGACCGAGAATACTCAGCCTGCCGTTTTAACTGCAAGTATTGCGGCTTACCGGATTTATAGGAAAGAGATTGGAGTCGAACCGGTTTTAATGGCCGGACATAGCTTGGGTGAAATTTCGGCTTTATGTTGCGCTGGTGGTATCAATTTTTCCGATGCCGTAAAAATCGTGAACCAAAGAGGCAGGTTTATGCAGGATGCTGTGGCGCCGGGGAACGGGATGATGGCTGCGGTAAGCGGCCTTGCAGAGAGCGTTATCGAAGAGGAATGCAGAAAGGCATCGCAAAATGGGAGGCTGGCGGTGGTATCCAACTACAATTCGCCGGACCAGATTGTGATATCCGGTCATACTCCGGCAGTGGAGGAAGTGAGCGAAAGCCTTAACAATAAAGGCGCCAGGGTTGTTCCCTTAAGGGTCAGCGCGCCGTTTCACAGCCCGTTGATGCAACCGGCCGCCTTGCGGTTAAGGGTGGAATTGGAGAAATACAATTTTGGCGAATTAATTTACAGTGTGATTTCAAATGTAACCGCCGCGCCATACCCTGGCAAGGACAGCATCATCGAATACTTGACAAGGCAGATTGTCCAGCCGGTTCATTGGCAGGCATCGATAGAGCATATGCTGAAAGAAGGGGTTGACTTCGTGGTTGAGTTGGGTCCGCAGGCGGTTTTGTGTAATTTGCTGAAGAAAAATACCCCCCAAATTCCAGCCTATTCTTACGATAACGCTGCCGACGTCCAAAAGTTAAAAAAAGTTCTTGCCTGCGGTGAGCAGAGAGAGATACAGCAAGGAATGGACGTGATTATCCAATGCATTGCCGAAGCCGTTTGTACGAAAAACAGCAATTGGGATGAAGAAGAGTATCAAAAAGGGGTAGTTGTACCTTACCGGCAAATTAAAGTCCTGAAAGAGGAGATTGAAAAAGCTAACCGGCAACCTACCATTGAAGAAGTAAGGGCCGCGCTGGAGATGTTGAAAAGCGTGTTTCGTACCAAAAAGGTTGCCCATGATGAACAAGTTGTCAGATTCAATGATATATTTGAAACTACACATAGCAAAGGAATCTTTACTGACTTTCAATATTGAAATTGAAAACTTGCTAAAAAATCCAATGAATTCCCGATAGCGGCATAAAAAATCCGTGAGGTGGTCATTGTGGCGATAAAATTAAAAAAAATGGAACCGGTAGCGGAATGGGTTTCCGAAATGAAGGCCAAGCATATTAAACTTTGGGTGGAAGGCGAATCCCTGCGGTATAAAGCCCCCAAGGGAGTCGTTAGTGATGAAATTTTAAGGGATATATCGGCCAGGAAAAGCGAGATTATCGAATATATACGGGCCGGGGATTACCAGGACCTCCTGTCTAACCCGATTCCGCCGGCGCCGGAAAAGGAATATTACCCGCTATCCTCCCCCCAGCGAATGATGTTTGTATTGAGCCAAATTGACAAGGGAAGCATAGCCTACAATTTGACCCAGATTTTAAAAATCAGCGGTAACTTCGACAAGGCCCGGCTGATTAAGGTAATCGAACAGTTAATCGCCAGACATGAATCGTTAAGGACATCCTTTAGGCTTATCAAGGGAGAACCGGTGCAAATCATCGATGAACGGGTGGATTTTCAACTGGACTATGAAGAAGTGGATGGGGAGCTTATCCGGGAGATAGCACGGGAATTTGTCCGCCCCTATGATCTGTCCAAACCGCGGTTATTCCGTTTCAAGCTGGTAAAAATAAAATCCCAAAAAACCCCTTGCCATCTGTTAATCCAGGATATGCACCATATCATAGCCGACGGGGTTTCGGAAGCGGTATTGGTTCAAGAAGTCAATCGGTTATATGCTGGGAAAAGCCTGTCTGACTTAAAGGTCCGGTACAGAGATTATGCGCTCTGGCAAGAGAAATTATTAGCCTGCGAAAAGGTGCGGGCGGAAGAAGATTTTTGGCGGGAGCAATTAGGCGGCGAACTTCCGGTATTAAATATGGCTACGGATTATCCGCGACCCTCAATCTTTACCTTTGAAGGCGACTCCCTGAAATGGCGGATTGGCAGGGAACTCAGCGAAGGCTTGTATCGTTTGGCCCGTGCCAACAAAGTGACATTATTCACGGTATTATTGGGAGCATATAACATCCTGCTGTCCAAATACAGCGGACAAGAGGAGATCATTATAGGATGCCCGACCGCAGGCCGAAGACATGCCGACCTGACGAATCTGATCGGAGTTTTTGTAAATACACTGGTTTTAAGGAATTATCCCCGCCCTGAAAAAACCGGCAGCGAATTTTTAAAGGAAACCGGAAAGAATGTCATCAAAGCTTTTGATAATCAGGACTACCCATTTGAGAGGCTGGTAGAGAAGATTAATGTTGCCAGGGAGCCTAGCCGGAATCCAATCTTCGACGTTATGTTCGTCTTGCAGAATATGGATGTCCAAGCCTTTGAGGCGGAAGGTGTTGAAATCTCCAGCTATGAATATCATCCGCCCATGGCCCAGGTAGACATGACGCTGATTGCCGTCGAAAGCGGAGAAGGCATCGAATTGGAGATCAACTATTGCACCGGCCTGTTTAAAAAAGAGACCATCACCCGGCTTGCCGGGCATTATCAAAATATTTTGCAGGAGATGGTCGGGAATCTTGAAAAGAAACTGGGGGAGATCCAGATGATATCCGGGGAAGAACGCCGGACCATACTGGCGGAATTCAACAATACCCGGGTGGAATATCCAAGGGAAAAGACCCTGCAGCAAATTTTTGAAGAGCAGGTGAAACATACTCCTGAAGATATCGCGCTGGAATTTGGCGCCCAGAGCCTCACATACAGAGAGTTGAACGAAAAAGCCAATCAACTGGCCAGAGTGCTGAGAGAAAAAGGGACCCAGCCGGATACCATTGTAGGTGTTATGACGGGACGGTCAATGGAAATGCTGATTAGCATCATGGCGGTATTAAAAGCCGGCGGGGCCTATTTGCCGATTGATCCGGAGTATCCGGCCCAACGGGTGGCATACATGCTTGAGGATAGTCAGGCCTTGATTTTAATCACCCAAAAGGGGTTGAATGAAGGTATCCGCTTTAACGGGCAGATCGTTGATGTCAGTGAACGGCAAGGATTTCAAGGCAGCGCCGTCGATCTTGAAATAGTCAATAAACCGGGGGATCTGGCTTATATGATTTACACATCGGGTTCGACCGGTAAACCCAAGGGAGTCATGGTGGAACACCGGGCGGTTCATAATTTCTTTCAAGGGATGGTTGACAGAATCGGGTTTGGACCCGGTAAGGCCATATTGGCGCTGACAACCCTATCTTTTGACATTTTTGTTCTGGAGACCTTGTTGCCTCTTTCAAGGGGAATGAAAGTGGTCATTGCCAATGAAGACCAGCAAAAAGACCCCGGCGCCTTAAATGAGCTAATCTTGAAGACCGGAATAAACATGCTGCAGGCTACACCCTCAAGAATGAAACTGTTTTTGAGCAACCCTGATAACCAAAGCTGTCTGAAGGGATTGCAAGAGATAATGATCGGAGGAGAAGCATTTCCTTTAGATTTACTGATAGAACTGCAAAAAGTCACTGCTTCCAAAATTTACAACATGTATGGCCCGACGGAAACCACCGTGTGGTCGGCAATGAAGGAATTGACCTGTGAGACTCAAATCACGATCGGGAAGCCGATTGCCAATACCCGCACCTACATAATGGATAACAATCAAGGTTTGCAACCGCTGGGCGTGATGGGAGAACTATGGATAGCCGGAGACGGACTGGCAAGGGGTTATTACCGCAGAAACGATCTGACAGCGGAAAAGTTTGTAGAGGATCCGTTTTTTCCCGGAGAAAGGATGTACCGGAGCGGAGACTTGGCTAGATGGCTCCCCAATGGTGAGATTGAATATCTGGGCCGGCTGGACCAGCAGGTAAAAATCAGAGGATTTCGAATCGAGCTGGGCGAGATCGAAGCCCAGTTACTAAAATATGAAGCGATCAAGGAAGCGGCTGTCATCGACAGGGAGGATGAAAACGGCAGTAAGTTTCTTTGCGCATATATAACAGCCGATAAAGAGGTTGAAATCACGGAATTAAAAAGGTTTCTGTCCCGTTTCATGCCTGATTTCATGATACCGTCCTTCTTTATCCCCATGGCGAAGTTGCCTTTGACTCCCAATGGAAAATTGGATCGGAAAGCCCTGCCCGGACCGGCGGAGGGGATCAATATCCGGACGGCATATAAGAGGCCGACCAATGATATGGAGTGGAAACTGAGCGCAATTTGGCAGGAAGTGTTGATGATTCATAAGGTCGGGGTGGATGATAATTTCTTTACCTTGGGAGGAGATTCCTTAAAGGCGCTGACGTTGATATCCAAAATCCAGCAAGAGTTTCAAGTTGGATTGTCCATCAATGATCTGTTCAAACAACCGACCATTGAAGAGTTGGCCTCGTTAATCGCCGGTGAAAATCGTTTGAATCCCGTTAAAAAACGGGCGGAGCAAGGGATTATCAGGGGAGAAATCGCATTATTACCGATCCAAAAGCATTTTGTTGGTCGTCCATTTAGCGATAAACACCACTGGAATACCTCGATACTGATTTACAGCAGGAGGAGTATTGAGGAAACGGCTTTCATCAAGTCCGTACGGAAAGTCGTCGAGCACCATGATGCGCTCCGGATAGTTTTTCGATGGGAAGGCGCTTCGGTCCGCCAGTATAACCGGGGAATGGATGAAGGGGAATTATTTGACTTAAAGGTAGTGGATTTAACCAATGAGGGAAATGATGTGGAGCGGATAATAAAAGAAACGGAAGCCATTCACACCAGTATGGATTTAACGAAAGGTCCTTTACTAAAGTTTGGATTATTTAAAACGGAAAGCGGCGATCATTTATTGATGACGATTCACCATTTGGTAGCTGATGGGATATCCATGCGATTCATTATTGATGATTTGCTTTCCGGTTATGTCCAGGCGCTCAATAACCGTGAAATTCAGCTTCCGCCGAAAACCGACTCCCTGATGGAATGGTCTCAAGCAATCCAGCGATATGCGAATAGTCCGCGATTGTTGCAGGAATTGGATTATTGGAAAAGTGTGATCGAAACCGAGGTACCTCCTTTGCCCAAGGATGGACATGCCGCTTCGGATCGAATGCTTGATAGTGATTGTCACCAAATCTCTCTGCTATCTGCGGAAGAATCCGCCCGCTTATTAAAGGTTTCCCGGCAATTTTCCCGGGATATTAAAATACTGCTGTTGGCCGGTCTGGAGTATGCTTTCCAGGAGTGGAGCGGTAACAGAAAAATCTCAGTCACATTACTCGGCCATGGTCGGGAAAAAGTCCTTGAGGACCTGGATATCACCAGAACCTGCGGGTGGATCGATGTGGGTTATCCGGTGGTCCTGGAAATGAAATTTGATGATGACATATCCGGGCAAGTCGATCATATCAAAGAAACGTTAATGAAAATTCCCAATAACGGAATGGGACATGATGTCTTGCGATTCATTACCTCTCCTGAAAATAAGCGGTCCTTGGAGTTTAAACTAAAGCCGGATATACTCTTTAATTTTCTGGGGCAAGTCGGGCAAGAAGGGGACGATCAACTGGCCCAATTTACCGTTTCCCCAATTTCCGACTCCCTCGGCGCGTTACACCGGACAGTGAATCAAGATCGTGATCATACTTTTGAGATGAATTTAATCATCAATGAAAATGGTTTGGAAATCCAGCTGAATTATAACAAATATGAGTACCGTAAAAGCACAATTGAAACAATCATCCATGGGTATAGAGGTAATCTGCAAAGAATTATCAGCCATTACATGGAAAAGCATTGAAAGCTTTTTTACTGCTCACAGCATGGAATCAGAGTTAGAGGAGTGATTAACCCTAATTTGTACAATGTCTGCCGGTTTATTTCATTATTAAAAAGGGTGACGCTGATGGTTCAAAAAAGGAAGGCATCATTTATTATCCCTCACTATTGGAAAGATTTAAAAGATTGTCAGAAATATTTGCCGCAGACTTTACGAGGGGTAGAAGACCAGACAGATCCGGATTGGCATATCATTGTGATTGACGACAATTCGCCCGGCGAAGGAATACGGGATTATCTAAAAGCAATCGAAAAAAATTATCAGGATAAATTAAGCGTAATATTGAAAGACACCAATGATGGGGCCGGTGTTTGCCGAAATATCGGAATTGAATTGGCTGATAAAATGGGTTCGGCTTTTGTACTTTTTAATGACGCCGACGATATATCCCATCCGCGGAGGGTAGAAACGGTACGCAGAATTCTAAGGGAAGACCCGGAAATTGATTTGGTATATTCTACCTTTCATGTGATTGATGAAGATAATCATCCTGTGGCGCTGTCGAAACTGGCGCCTACCATAAGGGAGGAGATAGAATCCCATCATAGCGGTCCGCCGCAAGGTGAAAATGCTTGGATAGATATTGGAACAACGAAAGGATATTCCAATTTAACCTCATCGACAGCAGTAAGAACAGAGCTGGCAGTCCGGTACCCCTTTCCTCCGGAGCGGATTTCCGAAGATTCACACACCTGGATGAGATATTCAGCTGGCGGTAAAAAATTTTTTTATCTACCGGATATTCCAACGTTATATCGAGTACCCCAAAATGTGCATGGTTCCTCCTCGTGGGCCCGTGAGGGGGGAAAACATTATTTTCTTGAGAAAAAAACCCAAGTCGATACGGAAGGTTTTAAAGAGGCGATTCGAATAGCCACACAAAAATCGAAGATTCAACTTGTCGATGCGGATAATCTATTGCTAAGATTTCATCTTCGGTTGGCTGAGACTTTGGTTAAAGAAAATGAAACCGATTTAGCAGGGGTTCAAATTCAAAACGCGCTTAAAATAGCAAAAAATGGTGCCCTGAAAGTAATTAATGAGAGTCATTTATTGAAACATTTTATGAACTTCAATTAAGTCGCTCTAACTCCGGTGGAACATATCCCGGCGAATTTAAAATTTTTCTGAGTCCAAGTCTTGCGGCGGAGGTTTTGTCATGTCCTTGAAATTCAATAATATTATAGCAAAGCAACCGGTAGCGGAATGGGTTTCCGAAATGAAGGCCAAGCATATTAAACTTTGGGTGGAAGACGAATCCTTGCGATATAAAGCCCCCAAGGGAGTCGTTAGCGATGAAATTTTAAGGGATATATCAGCCAGAAAAAGCGAGATTATCGAATATATACGGGCCGGGGATTATCAGGACCTCCTGTCAAACCCGATTCCTCCGGCGCCGGAAAGGGAATATTACCCGCTATCCTCCCCTCAGCGAATGATGTTTGTATTGAGCCAAATTGACAAGGGGAGCATAGCCTACAATCTGACCCAGATTTTAAAAATCAGCGGTAACTTCGACAAGAACCGGCTGATTAAGGTGATCGAACAGTTAATCGCCAGACATGAATCGTTAAGGACATCTTTTAGGCTTATTAAGGGAGAACCGGCGCAAATCATCGATGAACGGGTGGATTTTCAACTGGACTATGAAGAAGCGGATTGGGATACGAGGCTTATTGACCATCTGGCGCGGGAATTTGTCCGCCCCTATGATCTGTCCAAACCGCCGTTATTCCGATTTAAGCTGCTAAAAATAAAATCTTCCGAAAAACCCCCCTGGTATCTATTAATACAGGATATGCACCATATCATATCCGACGGAGTCTCCGAGGCGGTATTGGTTAATGAGGTCAATGAATTGTATGTCGGGAAAAGCCTGCCCGCTTTAAAAGTCCAGTATAAGGATTATACGCTCTGGCAAGAAAATTTGTTGGCCAGTGATAAGGCACGGGCGGAAAAAGATTTTTGGCTGGGGCAATTAGGTGGCCAAGTACCGGTTTTAAATCTGGCTACGGATTATCCACGGCCATCATCATTCACCTTTCAGGGAGATACCCTAAAAAGCCGGATCGATCAAGAACTCAGCGAAGGCTTATATAGGCTGACCCGGGCCAACAAAGTGACATTATTTACGGTATTATTGACGGCATATAATATCCTGCTCTCAAAATACACCGGACAAGAAGACATCGTCATCGGATCCCCGACCGCGGGCAGAAGACATGCCGACCTGTTTAATCTCATCGGAGTATTTGTAAACACCCTGGCATTAAGGAATTGTCCCCGTCCTGAAATAAGCTGCTGCGAATTTATCAGGGAAATTGGCCGGAATGTAATTAAAGCTTTTGATAATCAGGATTATCCATTTGAAAAGCTGGTCGACGAGCTGAACATCCCCAGGGACCCGAGCCGTAATCCCATTTTTGACGCCATGTTTGTATTGCAGAATATGGATGTAAAAGAAGTGAAGGTGGAAGGGGTCGAAATCTTCGGCTATGAATATCATCCGCCAATGGCCCAGGTGGACATGACGCTGATTGCCACCGAAAGCGGACAAGGCATCGATTTGGAGTTCAACTATTGCACCGGCCTGTTTAAAAAAGAGACCATGACCAGACTTGCCGGACATTATCAAAATATTCTGCGGGAGATGGTTAGAAATCCTGAAATAAAACTGGCTGATATCAATATGTTGTCCGAAGAAGAACGCCGGACAATATTGGTTGATTTTAATAACACCCGGGCGGAATATCCAAGGGAGAAGACCATCCAGCAACTTTTTGAAGAGCAGGTGAAAAGAACACCTGAAAAAATTGCGGTAATATTTGAAGGAGAGAGGCTTACATACCGGGAGCTTAATGCCAAAGCAAATACGTTGGCTAGGGTGTTAAGGAGTAAAGGGGTAAAACGGGATAGCATTGTCGCGCTACTGATAGAACGGTCGTTAGAGATGAGCGTCGGTATAATCGCCGTACTTAAGGCAGGCGGAGCTTATCTTCCAATCAGTCCTGAATATCCGGAGGATCGAATCCGTTACATGTTGGAAGATAGCGGAGCCACTTTACTGCTCACCACTAATTTCATCGGAGATAAATTGCGGTGTATTCTCAATACTATAAACACCGTAAATTTAAATGAGGCCGATTTATATCAAGGTGACACCACTGATTTAACCAGCATTAATGCTTCTATAGACCTTGCTTACATCATATACACATCAGGTTCTACCGGTCAACCCAAGGGTGCGATGATCGAACACCGGTCTTTGGTAAACCGGCTTCATTGGATGCAAAGGTCTTATCCAATCGGGCAAAGTGATGTAATTCTCCAAAAGACCTCATACACTTTTGATGTATCGGTCTGGGAGCTATTATGGTGGTCAATAGAAGGGGCGGCAGTTTGCTTTCTGAGGCCTGGTGGAGAGAAGGAGCCTCAAGCAATAATCGAAGCCATTGAAAAGAATGGAATAACTACCATGCATTTTGTCCCATCTATGCTTAATACTTTCCTAGAGTATATTAGCGAGTTAACGGATCTGGATAGGCTAAAGAGCTTAAAACAGGTCTTTGCCAGCGGGGAAGCATTAACATTGAAACAAGTAAAGCAATTTAATAACTTGTTATATCAAAAAAATGGGACAAAGTTGCATAATCTTTATGGACCCACTGAAGCGACCATCGATGTCTCGTATTTCAACTGTAGCACGGGAGAAGAATTGGCAATAGTACCCATTGGAAAACCCATCGATAATATAGAATTGTATATTTTAGATAGAAATAATAAATTGCAGCCAGTTGGGGTACCCGGTGAATTATGTATTGCAGGTGATGGTCTGGCGAGGGGTTACCTTAACCGGCGCGATCTTACGGCCGAGAAATTTGTTGCTAATCCCTTCCGGCCTAGTACATTAATGTATAGAACGGGGGATTTGGCAAAATGGATGCTGGATGGCAATATCGACTATTTAGGCCGGTTGGACCATCAGGTAAAGATCAGAGGGTTTAGAATCGAACTCGGTGAGATCGAAACCCAGTTGCTCAAGTATGGGCCGGTCAAAGAAGTGGCGGTAATTGACCGGGAAGATGAAACCGGTAATAAATATCTCTGTGCGTATGTAACTTCGGATAAAGAGCTTGAAACAACCGAATTAAAGAGATTCCTATCCCAATTTGTGCCTGACTATATGATACCGTCCTTCTTTATAAAACTAGACAAATTGCCGCTGACTCTAAATGGAAAACTGGATCGGAAAGCCCTGCCCCGCCCGGATGACATGGCTCATAATAGAGTTGATTATGTTGCGCCAAGAAATGAACTTGAAAAAACCTTATGCGGCATTTGGGCGCAGGTATTAAAAGTAGAGAAAGTGGGAATCGATGATGATTTTCTTGAATTGGGCGGTAACTCCTTGCTTGCGATCATGCTGGAAGTAGAGATGGAAAAGGTTGAACTGTATATTAAGAATGCCGACATATTCAAGTACCGCACCATCCGAAAAATAGTGGCATTGCTCCGGGGAGAACCTGAATTGGAGGCCATGAAGGTCGAACTTAAGCCGCATATTATTGACAAAAAACCGTTTAACGGAATCAAGTTGGATATAAAACCGGTCCATTACGATTTTTTGACTTGTTTGGAGGATATCGTAGTTTCAGTTGCACAATGGGCCGGGTATCGTTACGAGCTAGCCTTATCGGAAGTTTGGAGTTTCAATTTTAATCCGCCAAATAGCGAGGAGTATTATAGTCTGGGTGAATCTTTAGAGGTATTTGAGAAAGATTTGGAAGCCGATTTAGCTAAATACCACGGCATAAAAGTGATATTGAAAGAAGCAAACTCTTTCGCGGAATTTATTGAAGTTCTCCGCTTGGAATTAGAAAACGGCAGGCCGGTATTGGTATCAATGGATTCCTTTTTATGCCCGTGGGATTGGAATTTCCAGAAGCGCCACATCAGCCATACATTTTTGATTAGCGGACTTGATGATAGTACCAGTTTATTGTATTGTTGCGACGGATTTTACCAAACTTACGGCATTATTTCAAAAGATGAACTGAAGAGTGGGTTTGATGCTTGGTATGGGACGTTTAGTTTGGAAGGCGCTGAAGAAATCCAGGTGAATTGGGGTCAAATTTTAGGGAATGCAATTCAGCAATTAAAAACAGATAATGGTTCGGTAAACGCTTTTAATTCGATGCGAAGATTTGCGGATGTTTTGGAAAATACCGCAGATATTCAAAATGAAATCCAGGGGTTTGAGGATAATTTATTTGAAGCGCCTTTCGTAAAAAAATTAGAAAAGATTGCTTATGGAAGGCGAAAATTTGCCAAGATGATGGATTATTTTGCCGAAGAGACCGGTTTGGAGGTTTTTGCCGGCTCGGCGGCTGATTTGGAAAGAGCAGCCTCTCAGTGGGCTAATGTTAGAGCACTTTTAATCAAAGAAGTCTTTTCCAAAGATGGTTCATTTAAAACAAGGGCTCTTGTGAAGATACGGGAGATTGCTGATTTGGAGGAAGATATCGCTAACCGGATAACCTGGGTTTACCGGAATAATATCAATGCTATGCAGTATTTTTCAAACCGCTATCAAACCCATTTTAATACGGTGAAAGCCGAAAACATATTCGCTACTTCTAAGATTGCCTTGAGTGATTTGACTCCATACTTTAATAATAAAGCCTTTGGGAAATCGGTTTCAATAGATTGTCGGGCTGATTTAACGGGAACTGGGATTTATTTTCTGATGGAAAGCCCTCCTGGTGATGATATTTGGAAAGCAGGAGTGATGGAATTTAAAGTCCCCGATCTTTTAAAACAAGCTAATGACAATATATCCTGCAATGGGCAAAAGGTCAGAATTGGAAATGACGTCTATCAGCGTATTATGATTTTAGGTTGCGCCGAATGGGGAAGCTTTAGTGATAAAATAATCGTCAATTATATAAATGGACAAGTTGAGGAGATAAATGTCAAGTTTACCGAATGGCTATATAAACCAATGTATGGCGAGATAATAGCCTGGGAAGGAAATGCGGTGGAAAGAATCGGCGATAATGCACAATTAATGGGAGCGCAAGTACATATGATAGCTCAAAAATATGATCTAAAATTACGAAATAAAATTGATTTTTTACAGTTGCCTGATTGTCCGGGAATGCATATTTTTGCAATTTCAGCGGTCTGCTCATAATGATGCAGCGCACTCACCTCCACGTGATTTGTAGTTGTCTGTTATCTCAATACTTTAGTTTAAAAACAAAAATAGCTCAAAGGCAACAGTTTCATTCCGTTTTGTGCCTTGAGCGTAGCGAAAGGAATGGCTATAAAAATGAATAATATACAATTACCGATTGCTAAGTCACCAATAATAGGTTATCAATATTTGGCTTACCCTTTGACAATTTTAGCTAATGATAATGATTATTTACCTTGGTTTTTCAGTAATTATATACAGCTTATTTGGAACACGGATCTCAGTTCACTTTTAACTTTTTATTTTATTGATATGCAATATAATATACCATGGATTAATTATCAACTTTTTGAAAAAAATTTTTTGAAAAAGAACGCACTAGATCTTAATACTTTTATAATTAAATGCATAAATGATGGTTGGTATTTTTATTCTTCATTTGATGAATTTTTTGTTCCAGATAGAATGGAATATCAAAAAGGACATACTATCCATGATTTTATGATATATGGGTATAATCTTGAAAAAGGAATTTATTATATACTTGGTTTTAATAAAGATTTCATGTTTGACACAACGATAATTACTTTTAAGCAATTTGAGGAAGCTTTTTCAGCAGGCATTGATGATAATTACGTTATTAAATTAATGAAAAAGAAGGAAAAATTTAGCTATAACTTTGATATGTATAATGTATTTGATTTGTTATCAGATTATTTCTATTCAAGAAACTCTTCAGCTAGGTATAGATATTTTATAAACCCGGAAGCGAATAAGGTTTTTGGAATGAATATTTATAAATATTTGTATGAATTTATTGAACTACTCCTTGATAATAAAATACCAAATGATATCCGACCATTGCACATTATCTATGAACATAAAAAATGCATGAATCTACGATTCAAATATATGATAAATCATGGATTATTAAAAAAATGCGAAGAACTCAATGACCATTTTAATGAAATTGAAATAATAGCTCTTGATATAAGGGACAAGCAAATAAAATATTATTTCGACCACAACAACAAAAACATTAATCTAATTTTAGTGGGTATAAATAAAATTGAAAGCATGGAAAAAAACGCTATTGAAATTCTTTTAAATCAAATCGGGACACTATTATAGAAGGTTAAGTTGGAAAATTTTCGAAGGGAGAATTGCTTTGAAAATAGGATTTATTGCTTGTACTCTTAAACCAACAAACATTTTAGCCACAGGAGGGATAGAAGTTTTTATTTCACTCATGGCAAAAAAGCTAAGGGATAAAGGCCATGAAATCATTGTTTTTGGTAGCGGCGATTCACAAATCGAAGGTGTTAATTTAGTCAGGACATCCGACTTTTCTTTATTGGAGATCCAAAGACAGCTTGAACTTAAAGAAAACATGGAACTAAATTTTACTGAGAAATTTACCGCTGCAAATTCATTGAATATACGAAATATTTATTGCGCCAAAATGTATGAAAATCAGGTGGATGTATTTCACGAAAACATTCCCTCCCCTATATTCACTTCATTGTGGAATTTATTTGACAAACCGGTGATTTCAACAATGCATGCACCTGTCCAGAGGTTTTTAAATTACGAATCCATATTTGATTTATACATTAACACTAAAATTACATACGTAGCTGTTTCCAAGTTCCAACAGAAGCTGTTCCCTACCCAGACACGTCATATCTATAATGGAATTGATATAAAAGATTATCCCGTGAACCAATATTGCAACCAACAAAAAATCATTTGGATTGGGAGGATAGATCCGAACACTCCAAAAGGACTTGATGACGCAATTACTGCTGCCAAGAACACCAAACATAATTTAGCTTTTGTTGGGTTTGTAGAAGTAATTGGTTATTATAAAGAAGCAATTGAACCCTTATTAGACGCCACAATTCAAAGAGAAAAACAGTTTTCATCTTCAAGTGAAAAAGTAAATTTTTACCGAAGTGGCAAAGTTTCATTAATACCAATTCAATGGGAAGAACCATTTGGATTTACATTTATAGAATCTATGGCAGCGGGTACTCCGGTGATAGCGTATGCCCGTGGCTCTGCTCCTGAGATTATCAAGGATGGGGAGACGGGATTTCTGGTTAACCCCTCTGAAAATGATATCCGGGGGAATTGGATCATTAAAGGATGTGGTATTAGAGGACTCTGTGAAGCAATCGAAAAAATTTATAACATACCGCAGGATGAATATTTAAAGATGCGTATCGATTGCAGAAAACATGTTGAAGAAAAGTTTACACTTGAGCAAATGGTTGATAACTATGAAAAGCTTTACCTTGAAGTTGCCGCGAGTCACGAGTAATATCAATATTTCATGGTGTTAATATGTTTGAGGTAAGGTAATAATTTTGAACAAAGGCCAGAAATGATAAGATTAATTCCATATATTTTTTCATGAGTAAAAAACTAATTTAAAGGTGATTCTAATGTAATGCTCAATGAAGCGAAAATATAAAAAACGTGACATACGCACTACGTTACATATTTCGGTCAAACGGGAGACCGATTCCATGTTATCCGATAATTGTAGGTTGAGTTGGTACTGAAAAGGTTGTAGCAGAACCTTGATCTTTAAGAGTGGGCAAATGTGATTATTTCAAACTCAAAGTCCTATATTTTAGGTACTTATCATGGATTGCCCAAAAAACACTTGGATGGATTGGATGAATTCTGCTATCGCTTGAATCGGAGATTTTGCGAGCATTTGATATTTGGGAAACTGCTTAATGCTTGTGTTTCTGCTCCCAAAATTACTTATGCTGAGTTAACTTAATAACCATATTATTTTTTCTACAAATCTATTACTATATGGATTAGTGACTACTTGCTTTTCGGCGTCTATCTCTCTGTTTAATCTATTGGCAAATAATCATAAATTATGATGCTATAGTTTATGCATCCAGAAAAGGTGGAAACTTAAATTTTTCCACCGACCTACTCTACGAAAATTTATTGGCATTGACAGGAGGAATTCTACTTCTTTGCTAGAAATAATATTCACAAACGTTTGTTAAAAATCCTTTCGCTGCTTCCGTAGGAATTATCCTGTGGGATATGGCAATTTCAAAAAAGCCAGAATTATCCAACGAAAAGGGATATGCATTATCAAGGAATCACGGCATCGATTCTTATAATCAGTTTTCATGATAAATTGAGAATATGTCGGCTTCGGGTGAATAAATTGGTATTGAAAAAAATGGTCATCCTAACAAACGTTTGCTGAAAATATCTTCTTTCATGAATTTGTACATCTGATTACATGGAGGGTTTCAAATGTCGATTCAACCTGAGAATTATGATGAAACCTTAAGCTTTGAGGAACGGGCTAAAGATTTGGTATCAAGGATGACTTTGGACGAAAAAGTCAGTCAGATGGTTTATAATGCGCCGGCCATACCCAGGTTGGGCATTCCTTCTTATAATTGGTGGAATGAAGCGTTACATGGGGTTGCCCGCGCCGGAACCGCTACGGTTTTTCCGCAAGCCATCGGAATGGCGGCGACCTTTGATGAAAACTTAATTTATCAAGTCGCGGATATAATTTCAACGGAAGGCCGGGCCAAATATCATGAGGCCCAACGGAATAACGATCATGGCATCTATAAAGGGTTAACATTTTGGTCGCCAAATGTGAATATATTTCGTGATCCGCGTTGGGGTCGTGGCCATGAAACATATGGTGAAGATCCTTACTTGACCGGTAGGCTCGGGGTGGCATTTATCAAAGGACTTCAGGGAAACGATGGAGTTTACTTAAAAACGGCGGCCTGCGCTAAGCATTTCGCCGTTCATAGCGGGCCGGAAGGCGAACGACATAGCTTTAATGCGGTGGTATCCGAGAAGGATTTGTGGGAAACTTATCTTCCGGCTTTTAAAGAATGTGTGAAAGAAGCCAATGTGGCCGGAGTTATGGGCGCTTATAACCGTACCAACGGCGAGCCGTGTTGCGGGAGTGAAACGTTATTGCAAAAAATCCTCCGGGGAGATTGGGGTTTTAACGGATATATCACCTCGGATTGTTGGGCGATCAAAGATTTTCATGAGAACCATATGGTTACCAAAACCGCTCCGGAGTCGGTGGCCCTGGCTGTCAATAATGGTTGTGACTTGAACTGCGGTAATATGTATTTGAACTTGCTTCTGGCCCATCAAGAAGGTTTGGTTGATGAAGCGACCATCGATAAGGCTGTAATCCGTTTGATGTTCATTCGCATGAAACTGGGAATGTTTGATGCCCCGGAATGTGTTCCATATAGTGCAATACCTTACGAAAAGAATGATTGTAAGGAACATCGCCAATTTGCCCTGGATGTTTCCAAAAAATCTTTGGTGCTGTTGAAAAATGCCGATCACATACTGCCCCTGGATAAATCCAAAATCAAATCGATTGGCGTTATAGGGCCCAACGCCGACAGCCGGGCTGCCCTCATGGGGAATTATTGCGGAACCGCTTCGCGTTATGTGACGGTGCTGGAGGGAATTATTCAGGCTATTGGAGAACCTGTCCGGGTGTACTATAGCCAGGGATGTCATTTATATCAAGATAAAGTCGAAGGGCTGGGTGAGCCCAAAGACCGTTTTGCCGAGGCAGTCGCTGTTGCCCGGAAAAGTGATGCGGTTGTCATGTGTTTGGGGCTGGATGCTACAATTGAGGGAGAACAAGGCGATACCTCCAACGAATACGCCAGTGGCGACAAAAACCATTTGAATTTGCCCGGACTGCAGCAAGAACTCCTTGAAACCGTATTTAAAGTTGGGAAACCCGTTATTTTAGTTCTTCTTTCGGGAAGCGCCTTAGCGGTTACCTGGGCTGACACTCACATCCCCGCGATCATTCAAGCCTGGTATCCCGGAGCGGAAGGCGGGAAAGCAGTTGCTTCTTTGATATTCGGTGATTACAGTCCATCAGCGCGTTTACCGGTGACCTTTTACCGAAGTACCGAGGAACTGCCGGATTTTAAAGATTATTCAATGAATAACCGGACATACCGTTACATGAAGGGTGAAGCCCTTTATCCATTCGGATACGGCTTAAGCTATACCCGGTTTGAATATCGGGAATTGAGACTGGCCGGGACCCAAATCAAGGCCGGTGAAAGTGCTTTTTGCAGTGTAAAAGTAAAAAATGCTGGCCGGTATCCGGCGGAAGAAACGGTCCAATTATACCTGAAGGATTTGGAGGCCAGCGTGGTTGTTCCCAAGTGGCAATTGCGGGGGATCCGGAAAGTACTTCTTCAACCCGGTCAGGAGCAGGAAATTTCCTTTGAGATTACTCCCCGGTTGATGGCCCTCGTTAACGAGGAAGGAGAATGTATTTTGGAACCGGGCACATTTGAAGTTTATGTTGGGGGAAGCCAACCCGACGCCAGAAGTCAGGAACTAACCGGATTGAAAGTGTTGCGGGCAGGATTTGAGGTTGGGGGATCGCCGGTTGAAATTGAGTACTAATTACTGGTATTTATAATGCGTGCTGGAAATAAAAACATATATGGAAAATGAAGGATATATTCGGGAGGTGAGGAATCCAAGCGAATGATGGTGGCATCGGTTTGAATTTGATGAAAGAGAAAAGAATGGAGGAAAAGAAGGATGAAAAAAGTAGTTTTAATTTGTTGCTTGTTTGCTTTGATGGTTGCCTTATTGATTCCGGTGTATGCAGCTCCCAAAGTTACACTTACCGTTTGGGGCCGTGATCTTACCGATGATGGTGCTGACCATGCTTATATTAAAGCGCTGGTTAATAATTTTAAGGCCAAGAATTCTAATATCAACGTGGAGTACATCGCCTTGGGAGATCCCGGACTGATGGACAAAACCAAAGTCGCTATGGCCAATAATAAAGATCTTCCTGACATTTTCCAAGGTTGGGGCGGTTCTACTATGGGCAGTTATGCCGACGCTGGCCGGTTGCTCGATCTGACCAAAGAACTTAAATCTATCCCCGGTAGCTCAGCCGCACAACAAGCGATGACCTGGAAAGGCAAAATCTATGGAGTGTCCCCGTTCTTTGCCGTAGCCGGCGTATTTTACAATCAAGGCTTGTTTAAAAAATATAATTTGACGATACCAACAACCATCGACCAATTGGAAAACTTAGCCGATACATTAAAGAGTAAAGGGATTCAGCCTTTTGCCTGCGGCGCTAGAGATAAATGGCCGGTTTTGGCATTGTTTATGTATTTAACCGATCGAAGCGGCGGTGTTAATGTTTTCGAAGACGCCAGCGCCCGGAAGATTCCTTTCAACAGTCCTGAATTTATTAAAGCCGCTCAGAAATACCAGGAATGGGTGAAAAAGGGTTATTTCGGTGATAAACCCCTTGGTGAGGCCTATAACGATTCTCAACAGCTGATGGCTACCGGTAAAGCCGCTATGCATATAACAGGGTCCTGGATGTGCGCTCAATACGCCAACAAGGAATTTACCGATCAAACCATCGGGTTTTTCGCTTTCCCGGAAATGAAAGGCGGCAAGGGCGCGATTACCGATGTCATGGGTATGCCCGATATCGCTTTTACCGTTACTAAAGCGGCAGCGAATAAGAAGGATGTGGTTATTCGCTTCTTGAAGTATGCGATGAGTGTGGAAGCTTGTTCGGCTGAACCTGGTCGTATCTGTTCCGTACCGGGTGTGAAAGCGCGTAATCCTATAACTGGGATGGCTTCCAACGTATTCGGCAAAGCCAAAGCGGTCCAATTCTGGTGGGATCAGGATTTGCCGGCGATGGTGACTAATCCATTGAAAGACACAATGCAGAATATTTTCCTCCCCGATGCCGATGTTAAGAAAGCCTTTACCGCATATGAATCTTTGGTGGAAGAAAGTATGGGCCCGGTTAAAAAGTAAGTAATTCTGTCTGTAACAGTAGTTGGCGGAGGGGTGGATTTGTATCTGCCCTCCGCCGGCTTATGTATGGAAGAAAAACCAGTAATCCGGATTACTTTCTCACCCCGGAAATATGATAATTTGAAAGACATTGAGGTGTTGAGAATGCAAGAGAGTGCTAGTGTAAGAGGTTTGCCATCGCGTGAGATAAATAAAAAAAAGCGGGATTGGAATTCCATATGCTTTAAAACGGGATTCCTTTTGCCGGCCATATTGTTCCTCGTTATTTTCATGTACTATCCGATTGAAGAAACATTCCATTTGTCCTTCACCCGCACCAGCGGCCTCGGCGTAAGTGTCTTCACGGGATTGGATAATTATGTCAGGCTATTTGCGGATGAAGAATTTCAAGCCGGTTTGGTTCATGTTTTGGCCTGGGCATTCTGGAGCGTGGTCATTCAGATCCCTTTGGCTTTCTTTGTCGCCTTTGCTTTGTCCACTTACCGGAATAAGGTTACCAATCCGCTACGGGCAGTTTATTACCTGGCTTCGATATTGCCCTCGGCGATTGTGGCAATGTTGGGACGGTTCATGTTTGCGCCAAACTTCGGTATTATTGCCTCCCTTTCCGCCAAATTTCATTGGGATTGGCTTGCGAAAATAGACTTTCTAGGGGACCCCAATATCGTTTTCTGGTCCGTTTTTACCGTCGCCACCTGGGCTTACTCCGGTTTTAATATCATTTATCTGATGGCCAATATCGAACAAATACCAAAGGATATTTATGAAGCCTCGCAGTTGGATGGCGCCAACCGCTGGCAATATGGAAAATCGATCGTACTGCCGATAATAGCCTATCCCATCCGCATTTGTGCGATTTTGTGCATCGTCGGCAGCTTGAAGATCTTCGATTTACCCTATCTTCTTACCACTGGCGGGCCGGGTTATGCTACCACAACTTTGGGAATCGTTCTTTATAAACAAGGTTTTGTAAATTGGCAATATGGTAAAGCGGCTGCAGTTGGTGTGGTTATCTTTCTGCTCTCGTTAATTTTTACCGTGGCCCAATTCTCCTGGCAAAGAAAAGAAGGTGATATTTAATGAGTGATACGTCATTTGAAATCAATAACCAGGATGAATCCATCAAAACTCATCTCACAATTACGGGAGTGGTCATTACTGCGATTTTGGTTTTACTGGCTTTGACAGTCATTTTACCCCTCCTTATGCCGTGGTTATTTGTTTTTAAGACCCGTTTGGAATGTTCATACAATCCTTGGAGCTTACCCACGCAAATCCGGTGGATTAATTTTATTGAAGCATGGGTAGCCGTACGGATTGATCAAGGTTTAATTAACACCGTGATTGTGTGTTTAGGTACGGTTGCCTGTACGATACCATCAGCGGCAATGGCTGGGTATATTTTCGCCCGCTACCGGAGCAAAGTTACCGAAGTTGTGTTTTATTGTATTTTGGCGGGCTATTTTGTCCCGATGCAAATGATTTTGATTCCCCTTTATAAACTGTGTTCCCAAATGAACCTAATAGACACGCTTCCTGGACTTTTTTTTCCGTTGACCGCTTTTGGGATTCCTTTTTGGACAATTATTTACCGCGCCTTCTTTTATGGTCTTCCGGGTGAACTGGCGGAAGCGGCGAGAATCGATGGTGCTGGACATACTGCTACTTTTTTCAAGGTTATGTTGCCGTTGGCTAAGCCTGCGACTGTTCTAGCGACTATGCTTGTTTTTATAAGTGCATGGAGTGATTATTTAATGAGTTTAATCTTAATCAACAAGCTGAGTCTTTTTACGATGCAGCTTAGAATAGCGCAGTTTATGAATTCATATGGTGTTGACAATATGCCGAGGTATGCTGCTGCTGCAATTATTGCCGCCGCACCTACTGTCTTGTTATATATTTTGGGTCACCGCTGGATTCTTAAAGGTACATTAGCTGGAGCTTTGAAAGGATAAATCCGGGTGAACTTCAGTCGGAAAGGTTAGTTATCAATGAATCAATCTGGTATTTTTAATGAAAATCAATATCAGAATCCAATCCTGCCCGGGTTTTATCCCGACCCCTCCATTTGCAGAGTTGGAGAAGATTATTACTTGGTTACTTCAACTTTCGCCTATTTCCCGGGGGTGCCGATATTTTATAGCCGGGATTTGGTCAACTGGGAACAGATAGGTTATGTGCTGGACCGTCCTTCACAATTGGATTTAGACGGGGTAGGACACTCAGAGGGGATCTTTGCTCCGACTATCCGGTATCATCAAGGGACTTTTTATGTAATTACCACCAATATTAGTAAAGGTGGTAATTTTATTGTAACAGCCCAAGATCCGGCCGGAGCCTGGTCTGATCCCTTTTGGCTGCCGGATGCGCCGGGAATTGATCCTTCTTTGTTTTTTCAGGAGGGTGGAAAGGCCTACTATGTAGGGACAAGACCAGCTCCGGAGGGCCCCAAGTATTTCGGCAACTGGGAAATCTGGCTGCAAGAGTTGGATTTAAAAAAGATGAAGTTAACAGGAAAAACCTATCCTTTGTGGCGCGGCGCTATGCTGGATGTGGTTTGGCCGGAAGGCCCCCATTTATATTTTAAAGACGGCTGGTATTATTTAATGATTTCGGAAGGCGGGACGGATTATCATCATTCGATCACGATTGCCCGTAGTAAAGTTATCACTGGACCTTATGAGGGGAATCCTGCGAATCCCATTTTAAGCCACAGGCAATTGGGAAGAAGTTATCCCATTCAAAATGTAGGCCACGGCGACCTGGTTGAAACCCAGAATGGCCAATGGTGGATGGTGGCCTTGGGTTCGCGCCCTTATGGCGGATATTTTCGCAATTTGGGCCGGGAAACTTTTTTAATACCTGTGGAATGGGAGGAAGAATGGCCGGTTGTGAGCCCTGGGAACGGCCGGGTGGAATTTACTTATCCAATACCGAGTCTGCCATCCTCGAAAGTGGAAAATCCTATTAGCCGGGATGACTTTGAAGGCGAGTCCTTAAAACAGTTTTGGCAGATGTTGCGTACACCCCGGAAACAGTTCTGGAGTTTGACTGATCGTTGTGGCTATTTACGTCTATATGTAAAACCGGAAAATATGAAAGAACTGGCGAATCCCAGTTTTATCGGTCACCGCCAGCAACATATCAATTTCGAAACGGTCACAGCGATGGAATTTCTGCCCCAGGCCAAAGAAGCTGCGGGATTGGTGCTGATTCAGAGCAATGAATATCATTTCCGTTTTGAACTGGCGGCCTCTTTCAAGATGGGGGAACAAAATCGAATCCGCCTGGTAAAGTGTGAAAAAGGTGTGGAGACGGTTTTAGCGGAGGATGTTTATCCCTCTGCCCGGATTTATTTGAAAGTAAAGGCTGTAGGACAAGAATATAGTTTTTATTATGGCAACGATGGACAGCGCTATCGGGCGTTGATCGAAAATACAGATGGAAGAATCCTTAGTACCGATGTTGCCGGAGGATTTGTGGGGACCTTGATTGGATTATTTGCTTCCAGTAATGGCAATCCCCCTTCCGGTTTTGCCGATTTTGACTGGTTTGAGTATGAAGGACATTAAAGTTTCAGCGAAATTCATTATGAAGAGCATTGTAGTGTTGGATCTGATCCGGCACTTTTTTTTATTTTCTTTTTCATTGATCAATCATGTATAGGCCGTTGAGACTCATTTCCAGTTACTTTTGAATAGGGTAAAGAATTTGAAGTAAAAAAAACAAAAAAATGAATGTACAAGAGTCATTTTATCAATATAATTAAATTTATACATAAATCAAACAACAAAAGAAAAAATCGCCAAAATCTTTTCCAAGGGGAGAATCCAATGACCAAATTTATTTTTCCAAAAGAATTTATCTGGGGGGCAGCCACCGCCGCTTATCAAATCGAAGGGGCGGTAAACGAAGATGGCCGCGGCGAGAGCATCTGGGACCGCTTTAGTCATACGCCCGGGAAAGTTTACCGGGGAGATACGGGCGATATCGCTTGCGACCATTATCATCGTTACCGGGAAGATGTTTTGCTGATGAAGGAATTGGGACTGAAATCCTACCGGTTTTCCATTGCCTGGCCTAGAATTTTTCCGGATGGTAAAGGTTCTGTAAACTCTAAAGGAGTCGATTTTTATAACCGGTTAATCGATGAACTGTTGGAGGCGGGGATAGAGCCGGCGGCCACTTTATATCATTGGGATTTGCCCCAGGCATTGCAGGACCAGGGGGGATGGGGAAACCGCTCAACTGTGGAAGCATTTGAGGACTACGCTAAATTGGCGTTTCAGAGGTTTGGGGATCGGGTGGGACGTTGGATTACTTTCAACGAACCGCAGGTGTCCGCCATTTGCGGATATGCGGAGGGACATCATGCTCCCGGATTGCGGGATATGGCTTTGGGAATACAGGTGGCCCATCATTTGCTGGTAGCTCATGCCAGAACCGTAGAGGTCTACAGGCAATTGAACTTCAAAGGGGAAATCGGGATTACCCTTAATCTAAGTCCAACTTATCCGGCGTCCGGTTCGGTGGAGGACCAAAAAGCCGCTATTTTGGCGGATGGTGAAAAAAACCGCTGGTTTTTGGACCCCGTATTGAAGGGCGCTTACCCTGAAGACATAGGGGAAATATACCACCGGAAATATAATGGGCCGGCTATTGAAAACGGCGATATGGAATTGGTAAAAAGGGCTGCGGTTGACTTTTTAGGAATCAATTATTACTCAAGGGCAGTGATTGGCCACCCGATTCCCGGTTCTTCAGGTCTATATCAGAACATCAATCCTGAAGATTCAGCTTATACCGGCATGGAGTGGGAAATTTATCCGTCGGGAATTTATGACCTTTTGCTCCGTATCAAAAAAGATTACGGGAATCCCCGTATTTTCATTACCGAAAACGGCGCGGCTTTTCAAGATGGGCAAATCGAAAAAGGAATCGTCGCCGATGATGACCGCTTGGATTATTTAAAACAGCACTTGATGGCCATTCACCGGGCGCTGGGGGAGGGAGTGCGGTTGGATGGCTATTACCTATGGTCATTGATGGATAATTTTGAATGGGCCTACGGTTATAGCAAGAAATTCGGGATTGTTAAAATCGATTACGCTACCCAAGACCGCAGTATCAAAAAAAGCGGCGTCTGGTACCGGGATGTGATTAAAAATAACGGGCTTACAGAGTAAATACTATGATCTTTTCCCAAAAAAGATTATAATTCAAAGTAAAAGTAAGGGAAGTTCAGAAGATAGAAAGGTGTATCCCGAATGAAAAAGCGATTACTGATTATGCCGGTTTTGTTGTGGGTGCTTTGTTTGTGGGGAGGCGCCGTCTGGAGCGAGAATCCTGCGCCGGTGAGAGTAACGGCGCTGGCCGGAAATATCGGCCTGTCGATGGCGCGGATGATGGACCAACCCTCAAGCCTAAAGGCGCCAACCAGTTTCGAAGTTTTAAAAAGCCCGGATCTGGCAGTGGGCAAATTGATAGCCGGGGAGACCGATATCGCGGGGTTGCCTATCAGTACTGCCGCTATGATTTATAACAAGGGAGTCAAAATCGAAGTAGCGGCCATTATCGGCTGGGGGCTGATGTACATCGTCAGCAGCGATAAAACCATCCGCCGCTGGAAGGATCTGCGGGGCAAAGAAATTTACGTTTCGGCCAAAGGGGCTATTTCCGATATTTTACTGCGTTATCTAATCAGCAAGAACGGCCTTGATCCGGAGAAAGACGTTCGGATTCAATATATCTCCAGTTCGGTTGAGATTGCGCAACTGGTGGCGGCTGGCAAAATAACTTTGGCGGCTATGCCGGAACCGTGGGTTACCGAAGTATTGGAAAAAAACAACCATTTGCAAGTAATACTGGACTTTCAAAAAGAATGGCAGCGGGTGGAAAAACAGAGTACCGCTTACCCCCAAACCTGTATCGTAGTGCGGCAACAATTTGCCAAAGAACACCCGGAAGCGCTCCGGAGCTTTTTGAAGGGATTGGCTGCGTCCATTGGCTGGACAAATCGTAATCCCAAAGAAGCCGGGATCTTGGCGGAAAAATATGTTCAAATTTCAGCGCTATCCGTCGAAAAAGGTTTGAAACGCACTCATCTCAAATATGACGAGGCTTACCAATACCGGAAGGTTATTGAAAGTTTTCTGGCTCGCTTAGTTGGTTTTGCGCCGGATTCCGTGGGAGGAAAAGTGCCGGATGAAGCTTTCTTCTATCAACCGTAATTGGTTTGGCGGCCTGGCCATTGTGGTAATGATTATGGGATGGCAGCTGGCCTCCGTTATCATCCGTTTGCCGCTGATTTTGCCGACACCGCTGCAGGCAATAAGGCAGGCTGCCGGATTGGTGGCCGCTTTTGATTTTTGGCATCATCTTGGGGCCACCTTGGGCCGGGGATTTGTAGGGTTTGGAGTCGCTTTATTGTTGGGTCTGATAATTGGGATAGCCGCAGGACAACACCAGGCGATTCACGCCTTTTTCCGGCCGATCATTATTCTGCTCCGCAGCACGCCGGTGATTTCAGTGATTATTCTGGCGCTCATCTGGTTTAAGCGGGATAATGTAGCGATTTTTGTGGCGTTTTTAATGGCCTTCCCGATTGTGGTGCAAAACATCATTGAGGGTATCCGTTCCGTTGACGGGCAGTTGGTAGAAATGGTTCAAACCTATCAGGTCCCTTATAAGCGCCAGTTGACTAAAGTTTATTTGCCCTCATTAATTCCTTTTTTGACTGCCGGAGTCAGTTCCGGTTTAGGTATTACCTGGAAAGTGTTAATCGCGGCGGAAGTCCTGGCCTATCCGGCTTGGGGAATCGGGACGCAAATGGATACCGCCAGAGTTTATTTACAAACCGACAAGGTTTTTGCCTGGACTCTAATGGTTATCGCTTTGGGGTTGTTTTTTGATTATTTGCTGGATTATCTGTTAAAATTACCTTTTAAAACCTGGAAAGAGACTTCCGTGAGAGATGCCGCAGCCAATGATTAAAGTGGAGAACATTTTTAAAAGTTATGGCTTCCGTGAGGTATTCGCCGATTTTAGTCTGGAATTTCCCGAGGGAAAGATTACAGCCATTTTAGGGCCTTCCGGCTGCGGGAAAACAACTTTGCTCAATATTTTAGCGGGCCTTGTCAAGGTGGATCGGGGTAACGTACATACCACCGAACGGGTAAGTTATTTGTTTCAAGAACCCCGGCTGCTTCCCTGGCTGACCATCCATGAAAATATCGATTTGGTGCTGCATGACAAAATGCCCCAACAGGATAGGGCGGAAAAGGTAAAGGCCAGTCTGTCCGCGACGGGGCTTGAGGATTACGCCGAGTGTTATCCGGCCGAATTAAGCGGGGGACTGAAGCAAAGGGCGGCAATGGCCCGGGCTTTTGCGTTTGAGGCGCCCCTTTTGTTAATGGATGAGCCTTTTAAATCGTTGGATTTGAAAACCAGGGCGGATTTGTTTGAGAGTTTCCTTGCGCTGTGGATCAAGAATCCCCGGACTGTGGTGACGGTCACGCATGATCCTAAAGAAGCCGTGACCCTTGGCGATTTGATTGTTGTTCTCGGTGGTAAACCCGTTTCCGCCGGTGTAAAAAGAGAAATCGGGGTTTTCCAGACCCGGCGGAGAAATAATGCCGGACTGATAACCTTGGAACAAGATCTTTACCGACAGTTACTATCATAGATTCTTACGGATTTAAGCATTGATAGATTAGCGTCTCTGAGATGATCCAAAAAAAATTTTCGATTTGGGAGAAAAAATTGGGATTTTTACCGATATTATAGTAGTTGGTTGAAATACGGGAATAAATTGTTTGGAGGTTATTTTCATGAAGCAAGCGTGGATTCTTCTCACAGTCATTTTTTTAATGGGCATCATAGCCCTGCCGGCTCAGGCCGCAACCGGTAGCATTACAGTAAATCCTTTTGCCATATTGAATGATTATTATATTGTTGATTATGAACATACAATCAATGGTGACGGCAGTATCAATCTTGGTTCGGGGATCTATAATTCAGCCACGGACGGCACCATCGGACGTACCATGAGTCTCGGCTTTAAACAATATTTTGATAGTGATGCCCAGGGGGGACGATATTTGGGGCTGAGCGGGACCTATTACGACGTGGAACAAGGCCATGATATCTGGGGAGTTGATGCTGGTCACGCGGTCGCGGTCATGCTGGACTACGGATACCGCTATATTGCCGACAGCGGCTTTACGCTTGAATTCGGTCTAAGCGGTGGGATGTATAAACAAGAGGATGACAACCATCTGATCGTAACTGCCCGGGCTCAGGCCGGATGGGGATGGTAAATTGGATTTGAGGTTTTTATTGGAAGTTAGAGCAAGATAATCCATAGAAATAACAACAAAAACGGGAACTGAGAAAATCAGCCCGTTTTTATTTTGGATACATGCTATTTATATTTTTTGCACCCTATATCGCCACAAAAAATCATTTCTCTCATGGAATGAATTACTTTTGTGACAGAAAAAACTTTTTATCGGAAGAAAAAATTACTTGAGTGACAGAAATAATTTTTTCTGAAGTGGAAGGAATTTATCCGTTGACAGAAAAAATTATTTTTGGGGTTGGATCGATCCTTTGATCGCCAAAAAGAATTATTTTTGGAGTCGGGTCGATCGATCCGGCGGCGGAAAAAATTATTTCCACGGCCCAATGAATCCTCCGGACGGGAAAATGGATCATTTCCGTCACGGAATTGATTGGTTGGACGACAGAATAAATTATTTCTCCCCGGGATTTGATTTTTTTTAATGAAAAAAATATTTTCTTTCGGACAAAATTATTTATTGTTAAAAAAATCCGGATAATTTTTTGAAACCCGTCGGTAAGGAATGCAACGAAAATCAGGTCTCAGACGGTCAATCCTTGATACGTGAGGAATAAATTTTATTTCAAATCCCTTGAGATTTTTACCGGGGAATGGTAATATAGTAAGTGAGTGAGTGCTCACTTTAAATGATTCTGGTTTGGAAAGTTCAGCTATAGAAGGTGAATTCATTGGGTAAAGTTGAGGATTCCATGGATAAGATTATCCAGGCCACTATCCGGGTGGCATTTCAAAACGGTCTTGCCAATACCCGGACCGCGGACATCGCCAAAGAGGCAGGAGTTTCGGAAGGATTGATTTTCAAATACTTCCCGACCAAGAATCATCTATTTACCGTGATTATCAAAGGCGTTTTCCAGCGACTGAAAGCCGGGGCCGACGAAATCATTACCCGGCCGGACCAAACGGCGGCTTCCAGGTTAAATGCTTTAATCGATTTTCATTTCGACTTCTTCAGTAAGCAATACAATATTGTTTTTTTGATAATAGGCCACTCCGACCGGAAGATGGTCAACCTGGAACCCATAATCCAATACGCTTTGTTTCCCTATACGCAACTGGTCGCCGGGCTTTTACAGGAAGGCATTGAAAACGGAGAATTCAGGGTGATGAATACCGAAACGACCGCCATGTCCATTATCGGTACGATGCAATTTAATTTGATAGCCAAATTGCTTCTTAAAATTCCCGGTGAAGAAATGGGAGCGACTAAAAAAGAAGTCAAGGAATATATTTTATCAGGTATCAAGGCAGAGAAAGATCATCGACAATAGGAGTGGTTTTGATGAAATGGATTATGAAAACCGGCATGGGGATGATTCTGGGTATGAGTTTCCTATCCATGCTGTTTCTGATTGGCGGATGCGGTTATAAAAAGGCGGATCAACGGATCGAAGCCACCGGAACCGTTGAAATGACGGAGACCACCGTTAACAGTAAATCAAACGGCAGAATTGTCTCGATTTTGGCCGATGAGGGGCAGGCGGTTAAGAACGGGGATTTATTGGCCGAACTGGATCATGAAGAGCTGGACGCCCAAATTGCCGCCGCCAAGTCCAATTTGGATGTGGCGATTGCCAATTACGAGGCCGCCAGGACCGATTTAGCGAGAAACAGGCAATTATATCAGGCCCAACAAATCTCCGCTTCCCAATTTGATCAGGCGGTGACCAAGAATGATGTGACCAAGGCTCAAGTAAGTCAGGCCAAAGCCAATTTGACCCTCCTCAATGTACAGTTAAAAAACGTTCAAATCTTCGCTCCCGCCGGCGGCATTCTTTCTGAAAAATTAATCGAAAACGGCGAAGTTATCGCCAGCGGCGCCTCCTTGTTTACACTCCTGGATTATGAAAAACCATGGGTGAAAGTGTATTTGCCCCTCAAGGAAGTGTCAAAAGTCAGACTGAATGATAAGGCCTACATTATGCTGGATGCTTTTCCCAACCGCAAATTTTGGGGCAGGATTTCATTTATATCCAATGAGGCCGAATTCACTCCGAAAGATTTCTTAAGCAAAGAAGAACGGGTTAAGCAGGTTTTTGCCGTCAAGGTACAGCTGGCCAATAAGGATAACATTCTCAAAGCCGGACTTCCGGTGGATGTGGCCATTGAAGAAAAATAAGGAAAAGCGGGTCAATCCATGAACGCCATTGGGACGGAAAATTTAATCAAGAAATATGGCCAGATAACGGCGATTGATAATTTGTCCATTCAAATCGGGCTCCATCAAATTTATGGATTTTTGGGACCGGACGGGGCGGGCAAGACCAGTTTATTCCGGATTTTTTGCGGGATTTTAACGGCCAGCGGGGGAAAAGTTGAGGCCCTTGGCATTGATGTGCGCAAGAATCCTGAAAAATTAAAGCAGCATTTAGGGTATATGGCCCAAAAATTCGCTTTATACGGCGACTTAACCGTTAAAGAAAATTTGGACTTTTTCGGGGATCTTTTTAAAACCCCCCGCCGCGGCATTACGGAACGGAAAAAGGAATTGTTGCGGTTTGCCAATTTGCTTCAATTCCAAGACCGGCTGGCCGGCAATCTCTCGGGAGGAATGAAACAAAAATTAGCCCTCTGCTGTACGTTGATTCATACTCCGAAGTTACTCATTCTCGATGAACCGACCACCGGAGTCGATCCCGTTTCCAGGCAGGAATTTTGGGAGATGCTCCTGCCATTGCCTTCTCAGGGGACGACGGTAATTGTGAGTACGGCTTATATGGATGAAGCCGCCAAATGCGACCGGATTGCCATGATGAATGAGGGCCGGATTTTAAAGGAGGGCAGTCCCGCAGAGTTGAAACGGCCTTTGCAGGGGAAAGTTTATGAAGTCAGAAGCGACAGGCTATTCGACATTCAAACGTTGTTGAGTCAAAGTGTGAAAGATGTCCAACTTTTTGGGGACCGTCTTCACGTACAGCTTAAAAAGGAAATGACTTTCCCGGAAGGCCCGGAAAGAATTTCTGACGTGGGGTTTACAAGGCTGGCTTCTTCCGGGACGGACGAGGTTGAAAAGGGAAGAGGTTGGCTGGAGACGGTTTTGCGGGAAAATGGCTATCCGGCAAAGGTTGCCACGGTCGAACCTTCCTTGGAAGATGTGTTCGTGGATTTACTGACCGGGCATAATCCTCCAAACGCTTAATTATAAATGGAAGAGGTTTTATGATGGTCGCAGTCACGGTTAAAAATTTATCCCGCAAATTCGGCAAGTTTATTGCAGTGGACCATATTTCTTTTGAGGTTAACCAAGGGGAAATTTTCGGATTCTTGGGCCCCAATGGCGCCGGAAAATCGACCACTATCCGGATGCTTTGCGGCATTTTGGCCCCGACCTCGGGGACGGCTTTGGTAGCGGGTTATGATATTACCAGAGAACCGGAACTTGTCAAACTACATCTCGGCTACATGTCGCAGAAATTTTCGCTGTATGAAGATTTGTCGGTCTATGAAAATATTGAGTTTTACGCCGGGATATACGGTATCCCCAAATCCGGGTTGCCCGAAGTGAAAAAAAGGATTTTGGATTTAACTCATCTTCAAAGCCAGGAAAAGATGATGGCCGGCGAGTTGCCGACCGGTTTAAAACAGCGTCTGGCGCTGGGGTGTTCCATTGTTCACCAGCCGCCGATACTATTTCTTGACGAACCGACTTCTGGGGTTGACCCAATATCGCGAAGGCAGTTTTGGGATCTGATCCGGAGTTTATCTCAGACGGGAACCACGATTTTTGTGACCACCCACTTTATGGACGAGGCTGAGTATTGCAACCACATTGCTTTCATCGCTGCCGGCAAGCTGGTGAATCTGGGGACTCCAACCGAGTTGAAACAACAATCCGGGCAAACCAATCTGGAAGGCGCCTTTGTTTATTTTTCAAAGAAAGCTTTGGAAATGAAAAAGAATGCTGGGAGTTGATGATATCGGGGCGCTTGTAAGGTGGATTTCAAGTATAGTTGACGGAGATGAACCATGCAACAATTATGGGCCTTGATTAAAAAGGAATTTTTGCAGATCCGCCGCGACCCGCGAACTCTAGGGATGGTCTTGTTTGCTCCGGTGGTTATGTTAATGCTTTACGGTTATGCGGTCAATTTCGATATTCATCATATTCCCATTGTGGTGTGCGATCAGGATAGTTCGCAGGAAAGCCGCAGGTTTATCAAGGGAATCAGTTCTTCGGAATACTTTGACGTGATAGGTTACGATCCAAACCCCGACAAATTGCTGGGTTATTTGGATTCTGCAAAAGCTAGAGGCGTTTTGTGGATACCGCATGGATTTGGGCGGAAAATATCCTCTGCGTCATCAAGCGATTTGTTTTTCGGCTTGGATGGAGCGGATGCCAACACGGCCACCATTTCCCTTGGTTATTTTTCTAAATATGTTCAGGGCTATTCAACCCATATTATCGTCAACCGGCTTGAAAAGAGCGGGGGTTCGTCCTTGGTGAACCGCTTAATCCCCTTTCAATCCGAACAAAGGGTGTGGTACAATCCGGAGCTGAAGAGTTCACATTTTATCGTTCCCGGATTGATTTCGACTTTATTGATGATGGTGGTTGCTTTGCTGACCGCGATGGCGGTTACCAATGAAAAGGAACGGAACACTTTCGAGCAGTTGGCTGTGAGCCCGATTAAACCATGGCAATTGATTTTGGGTAAAATCATTCCCTATGCGCTGGTATCTTTTTTAGGAGTGCTGTTGATCATTCCGGCCGGCGTTTTTTGGTTTGGCGTGCCGCTGAAAGGGAGCCTCACGGTTTTGATGCTGTTTATTTTGATTTTCCTTGTATCGGTCCTGGGGATTGGGTTGTTTTTTTCAACCATTGCCAAAACGCAACAACAAGCGATGTTTATGGTTTTACCGGTAACTTCCTTACCGGCCATTTTACTATCGGGATTTGTATTTCCCATTGAAAGCATGCCCCATTTTCTGCAGCTGGTAACTTATTTGATTCCAGCCCGGTTTTTTCTGGTTGCTTTACGGGGCATTTTTTTAAAAGGGGTCGGACTGACGGTTTTATGGCCGGAAGCGGTGGTTCTAATCTTTTTTTCAACAGTCTTGATGACTGCCGCGACTTTGAAATTTAAGAAGAGGTTGGATTAAGGCTAAGGCGAAGAAAGGGAAAATTTAATGAACGGCAGAATATGGGCAATTGCCAAAAAAGAAATGATTCAGCTCCTTCACGAACCGAGAACTTTGGCCCTGGTTTTTGTAGTACCTGTGGTCATGGTGTTGATATTCGGCTATGTTGCGGGCGCCGATATTAAAAATGTCAAATTTGCCGTGGTCGATTACGATCATACGGCGGTAAGCCGGGAAATGGTGGCTAAAATTGAACATTCCCGTTTTTTTATCAATCAGGGCTTCCTGGCATCCGAGGAGGAAATGGGTCCAAAGCTTGATGCGGGTGAGATAAAAATAGGCCTGGTGATTCCCAAAGGATTCAGCCGGGATATTGACCGACATAACCAACCGCAAATACAGGTTTTAACCGATGGAACCGACTCCAATACCGCCACCATCGCCCAAAATTATTTTTTAAGCATTATCAACAGTTTAAGTCAGAATATTTCCAGGGCGGCTGTTTTAAAATCGGGAAGCGGACAGTCTTTGGCTACCCCAATCAATTTTATGTACCGGGTCTATTATAATCCGGAATTAAAGGCGGCTTATTTTATGGTTCCCGGAGTAACGGTCATGGTACTGTTGCTCATTACCACGATGCTTACCGCTCTTTCGATCGTCAAGGAAAAGGAAAGGGGAACCATCGAACAGATTATGGTGACCCCGGTGAAGGCCTGGGAATTCATCCTGGGAAAATTATTGCCCTTTCCCTTTATCGGGATGATGGACGTTTTACTGGTGGGTTTGGTGGCCAGTCTTTGGTTTGGTGTTCCGATTCGGGGCAGTATCTTATTGCTGATGTTTTGTTCAGCCCTGTTTTTAATGACCACACTCGGGCTCGGCCTGATGATTTCCACGGTTTCCAGCACCCAGCAGCAAGCGATGCTCAGTACGATGTTTCTGTTGATGCCCAATATCCTTTTATCCGGGTTTGTTTCCCCGATAGCCAACATGCCCAAGGTTTTGCAATGGTTGACTTTTATTGTGCCGGCCCGCTACTTTATCGAGATTGTCCGGGGGATTTATCTCAAGGGAATCGGGATCTCCTATTTGTACCCGCAAATGCTGGCTTTAACGGTTATCGGCCTCCTGATTTTAGGATATTCGGTGAAGGGGTTTCATAAACAGTTGGCGTAGGGTTTTACAATAGAGAATCCTCCGCTTGTTCTTCTATATCCGTACTCCCGATTTTGCGGGGCGCTTTTAAAGAAATAGCCGCGGATGTTCATCCACCGGAGCAGCACGGAAAAATAACACTGATCGAAAAAAGCTCTCCAGCGGAAACTGGAGAGGGAAGAACAAAATATTGAATTCTAACTGTTTGTTTACCCATTGCATTTTTGCATCGATACGCAAATTATTTCTTATTGATAAGCAACCCAATCATAATACGCATAAAGCGGCGTGGCCCCATTATATGCGCCAAGCCATGAATCTACGGTGATTCCAGGCCATAAGTTCATATAAATGCGACCCGGGGTAGTCGGTATATTGACAGTTGCTCTGTACACTTCCACTCCATCAACAAGCCAAGCGATATAAGAAGGCTGCCAGTTAAAAGCATAAGTATGGTAAGCTGACGAAGCATCAAACCCCAGGTTATAAAGCTTCTCATGACCTCCCACGCCGTTGGTGAAGTAATTGAACTGGACTTTGGTGGTATCTTTGCCTAAAAACTCAATATCAATTTCATCCCAAACCGTGCCGAAGGAGGCTCCGGTATAAGTGAAAAAAGAGGAGACGACACCGATATTCTTGGCCGGTTTCATCCGGACTTGATATAATCCATAGCTGTAAGTGTTCGCTGTCCGGATTTCTCCGGATGAGTAAGGCTTACCGGAGGAAGAGGTATTATCCAGTTTCAAACTCATAACTCCATTGGAAAAAATAACATGATCCCCTTTCCAACCGCAGTTAAACATGTTGCCATTCGTCCACCCATCGGATTTGGACCATACAGACGTGTTGTAAGAATCAAATCCGTCGCCAAAATGGCTTGTGATTACCGACTCCACCGATGCCGTATCTGAAGAGTCTGAGGACGAACTGGAGCTGCATTCGCCCATTGTTAAAGCCAGTACAGCAGTGATTGCTAGAGTGAGCACCCATGATTTTCGTAAATTTTTCATTAGAATTCCTCCCTTTTGGTAATTTGGTTAAAATTATTTTAGCATTTAACGTCCGAATGGATAATGAAAAAAGATATCAAAAACCAGGACAATTCGATCCAAATAATTCCATTAAAAAATACCGCAAGATATTCGGGTTTTTTATAAATCTGTACAGTATACCCCGAAGGGCTCGGTTGTTATAATTAAAAACAGAATGATGGATAAGTTATCTTCACGGTAACCTTATTTTAAAAACTGCGAAGGAATCATTGAATATGGTCGAAGAACTGGTTGCCAGAGGTTTAAAAGTCACCGCCGAATCCAAAATACGAAAGATATTTTCTGATATCTTTAAGCCGGACTGGATTGTTGATGCTTTATTTGCGGATAGCGGTATGGAGAGGGTGATGGGGGTTGCGAATTTGCCCTTAAAGGCTCCGGTAATGCTTGAAATATTAAATAACCATAAAATTGCCCGTTATTTAGATGATACAATAGGAGATACCAACTCATACCTGATCGTAATGAATAAGGCCATATCCCACGGGCGCGATCGGGATGTGGCAATTTATTTTTTCAAAGATCGCTGCGTGGAGTTAATGGATATTCCTGCTAATATTAGCGACTCCTTCGTCGAGTTGTTGTCGAAAGTCCCCTCCTGGGCGGGATATCTTAATGAACAAGGGGAACATATTATTGATTTACGTTCCCCTTCGCCGGGGCCGCATTTTGGTATTAATTTGTTATTAGGAAACCGGATAGGATTTCCTCATGCGTTGCAAACCACACCGAAAAGTGTCGTCGATAGATTGGGAAGAGGTAGTTTCCGTTCCCATGCCGCTTCTCAGGTACTGGCTACCCGGTGGGATGTAAGGCAGGAAGAAAATGGTTTTCCCGCGAATCGTCAATTTTATTTAGTTGAAGAAGGTCGGAAAATATTTTATTCTGCCGATCCCAACGATAGTAATCTTGAGACGGCATTTTGCATTCATTCCCAAAATAAGACGACCATTTCTTACCAAACCAAGTGCGGTCTGGAGATTAAACGGGTTATTTTTCTGTTGGCGCAAGAGGCGGGGCTGCCTTTGGCTACGGAAGTACAAAAGATCACCATTCATAATTTGAGTGACAGACCGAGGCAATTAAAATTGGTATATACCGGGATGTTCGGCCCGGCGTTTCCCAGTGCCCTGCAGGAAGATGTGTTATATAGCAATATCATTATGCAATCAAAGTTATTAAAGAATGAAGACGGCTCCGTTATGGCTGTGGGAGTTGAATATCGACCCGAAAACGCCAAGGAGGATTTGCGGTTTCACGCGATGATTGTTAATAATGGGAGCGCTGTGATTTCCCCCCGGGAATTTTGTTGTAATTATAATGAATTTGTCGGGAACGGCACTTTAGAAAATCCCGGCGGACTCTATCACTTAAGTAATAATCTCTACCGTAAAGGCCCCGGCTTTTTTGCGCTTGCCGCCCCGATATCCCTATTTCCCGGAGGAGAATGCAGTTGCGATAATTTTACCGGATTGGTTTCTAAAAAAAATAATCCGTATTTTCAGGACAATACTTTCAAGGAGGAAATCGAAAACTTGATTGGCAAGTTTTCCAAACCGGGTGAACTGGCCAAAACATTAGAGAAGAATGAGCGCTTTTATCAGCGATACTGCAACTTTCTACAGGTTAAGACCCCAGATCAATCTTTTAACCAATATTGTAATACAAACCTCCCTTTCCAGGTGTTATACCAGACTTTTGTCTCCCGGTCTTTTTGCCAGACCCAAAAAGGTTACCGCGAGATTGGATTCCGGGAGATTCAGGATATCTATGCGACCATGTATTACTTTGTAAGCATGGGGATGAAGGGATTTGTCAAAGATTTACTTAAAGAGTGGTGCGGGAAAATCTTTGAATTCGGATACGCTTACCACAACTTTTTCTGGGTTGGCAAGGAACCGGGAAAATGGTCCGATGATGCGCTCTGGTTTGTACAGGCGCTTTACCGGTATATCAATCTTACCGGTGATCTGGCGTTGCTTGACGAGGAGTGTGAAATCGCAGGAACCGATCCGGTCCGGACCCGGCCGGTGTATGAAACAGTTAAGGCTATCCTGGTATATTCGGGTGAAATCTCCATCGGAAAACACGGGATGCCGCTTCTGGATTACGCGGACTGGAATGATTGTTTAAAGCTGGATGACAATTTTATCAATGGGGTTACCAAAGAAAAATTATATCGGGAGCAAATTGCCAAAGGCGGCGACTTCGGGGAGCCGCTGCGCGGCGATTATTCGGAAAGTGTCATGAATGCCTTCCTTCTCAAATTGGCGATTGACGAAATGATGATTTTAGCCCGGGACAAAAATGACTGGGAATATGCCGAAGAATTGAAACTGCAATCAAGCCGATTATATGATGGGTTGCAAACCCACGCCTGGAAAGGGGATTTCTTTGCCCGGGTGTTGTTTAACCGCTTTCAAAATAATGAGTATACTTTCCTGGGCGCTAAAGGGGATGGCTTGTCAGCTGATCCCAAGATGAAGGGCGCCTACTTTTTAAACTCATTGAGTTGGGCTATCCTGTCCGATTCAGCCAGCGAAGAGCAGATTCGCACCATGCTGACTGTGGTGATGGAAGCGCTGAAAACGCCATTCGGCCTTAAATTAGTATCATCTGTCGATCTCGGGAAAATAGCACAGGGCACCGCTACTGGAGAATATTTCCCCGGTGACCGGGAAAACGGGGCAATCTTCAAACATGCCTGTATGATGGCTACTGTGGCAATGTTTAAAGCCGCCAAACAAGTGCCCGATCATAGTTTGGCCGAAAAATTAACCCGGCTCGCTTATTGGATGCTCGAGCTGGTCCTGCCGTATAAGACCATGGCGAACCCCTTTGTTACTTGCGGCAATCCTCGTTTTTGCACTCAATATAATAACAGTGAGACCGGGGAAAATATCGGACCGATGCTTAGCGGGACTTCTACATGGCTGACTTTGTCCTTATTGTCCGCGCTTGGGATTGAATATACCCGGCGTGGTATTGAGATCAATCCGCTGCTGCAACCGGAGTCCCAAATGATAGAATATACCTTGAACACCGGAGGAACTATTTATTGGATCCAAATTCAAAAACCACTTGGTTTTTACCGAATCGCCGGCCAGGACGTCGCCATTCAAATGGACGGTCGGAAACGGCAGGATAACATTTTACCGCTTTTGGAAGATGGGCAGGAACATCGGGTGGAAATAGTTTTTAGGTAAAAAATTTTTATGCTTTCTTATAATCAGTGGGTTTGACGTTAAAATATCGTCTAAAGACCCGCCCAAAATAGGCCGGGTCGGTATAGCCCACTGCCATCGAGATCTCATAAACTTTTTTCTCCCCTTCTTCCAATAAGGAACGGGCCACTTCCATTTTGCGCCGGGTGACATATTCCGAAAAACTTTCATTGGTTTGCTCCCGGAAAAGCCGGCTCAGATAGGAAGGACTTAGAAAAACGGAACGGGCAGCTTGAGAGAGAGAGATGGTTTCGGCCATATGACTATCAATGTATTCCTTGACCTGACGGATACAAGACCGGAGGGAAGTATGGGTCATTTTGCCGATCGCATGGCCTAATTGTCCAAATTGGGTTTCCCACCACTCGATTAACTGCTCGGGTCGGCCTCCCGGACCGCCTTTCAGCAACAAAGCATAGTCCGCTTCTTCCAGTACTTCCTGAAGGATGAGGCCGGCCCGTTGCGCGGTCCGGACCATCGCGGCCACTAATAGCCATCCGGTTTCCCTCGGACATTCGCAAAATTGACCAGATTCGAACCGGTTTACGAGATAGAGTTGTTGCAGTATCAAACGGATTGTTTCGGGTGATTGACCGGTCTCTAAACAAACACTCAAGCGCTCCTCATCATTTGGCGATATGATAGGGGCTTGAATTCTTAAGGAGGAACAGTTGGAATGTTTGGCAATCGCTTCGACCCCCAAACTAGATTGCAACCGTAGGGCTTGTTTAGCTTGGTCAAATGACCGGCAAGTCTGAAAAAGGTTGTCGGCTTTCCCGCCGATACCAACCTGCAGGGTGTAGGGTAATTGTAAACGGGCCTCATCCAAAATCGTTCGCGCAAAATCATCGGCCCTCTGGATTAAATTTTGGTCGCTCATGTTGGAACAGCCACCAATCAGCACCCCCACAAAACCCCGGTCCAAACGAGTCACCAATGGGGTAGGATGGAGTGAACGCATGCATGCGTTCACGACCAAATTATAAATGGCCAACCAGATGAATTGGCGTTCTTTTTCATCATAATTCAAATAAAGTCCGGCCTGATCTTCAACTTTACATACCAAAGCGATCACCGGCTCACTGGGATTGATGGACCATTGAAGAAAGCCGAGACGTTCCGTCAAGTCCTTCTCTTCCAATTCTCTCTGGAATAACTCCCGCAGAAATTGCTCCTGTAAAAAGGGCAGACTGCTTTCCAATTGCTGGCGTATCCTGGCGTGGGCTTCATCATTGACGCGCCTTCGGTTTAAAAATTGACACTCCTTTAATACGGCTGCCAATATTTCTTCCGGAGGCGATGGTTTTAAAATATAACCCGAAACCCCGATTTCCAGACAAGCTTTGGCATAAGCAAATTCGTCATATCCGCTAATCACTAAAATCCGGGTATAGGGAAATTTCTCCATGACTGCTTTGGCCAAATCAATACCGTTCATTCCCGGCATTTTGATATCGGTGAGGATAATTTCCGGCTTCTCTTCCTGAATCAACTGCCAGGCCCCAGTTCCGTCTTCGGCCGGCCCGACAATGCAAATATCGTTATCTTCCCAGGATATCTCCTGGGCCAACCATTCTCTCGATCCGGCTTCATCGTCGGCAATGAGCAATTTAAACATCAAGGACCCCCCCTTGTTAAGAAATAGCTAAGGCTGGCCAGCGGATATCCACCCGTAAACCTCCGCCGGAATTGGCGGATAATGTTACTCCCCATTCTTCGCCATAAGTCAAGACCAGCCTGCGATGAACATTGAGCAGACCATGGGTGCTTTTGATGGATGCGTCCGATAAAGCCGTTTGGGACTTTGCTAATTGCTTTGGATCCATCCCAATACCGTTGTCAATGATGGTGAAATGAATCGCTTTAATTTCAAGTAACCCGATAATAACTAATTGGCCGGGACCTTGTTTGGGTTCCAGGCCGTGAATGAAAGCGTTTTCTATAATCGGCTGTAACAGTAGTTTGAGAACCTGATATTCCATAATGTCCGCAGCAACCTGAATATCAATTTTTATGCGATTGCCATGGCGTAATTGCTGTAATTCAATATAGTATCCCAACTGCTCCATGGCCGCGGCAATCGTTACAATCGTGGGACCGCGCCCCAAACTCAACCGAAATAGCCTTGACAAATTTAAAATCGCCTTGCTGCTTTCCGCTTGGTCTCCGCCTAATACCAGCCGGTAAATACAATCGAGGGTATTATATAAAAAATGAGGGTTAATCTGGGATTGCAAAAATTCCAATTCGGATTGGCGTCGCGCCAGTCTTTGCGCATAAACTTCCCGGATTAAAATTTCAAGTTGCTCCGCGGTAGAGTTAAATTTTTGAAACAATAGTCCAAACTCATCATGACGTTGATCGTTAATCCGGGTAGTCAATTCACCCGTACCAAGACGGTTCATCGCTTGGGACAGTTCGCGAACCGGATGAACCACACCGCGCAGGAGGAACCAAGTTAAGATGAACGCGGCGATGACGGCAATCAATAGACTCATCCAGATTACCATCGCGACTTCCCGTTTGATAGGTCCATGAATATCATTTAAGGGAATCTCCTGGGTATAGATATATCCCATGGCTCCACGCCAGTATATTCCTAAAACATCGGCGCTTTTAGAGTTTTTATATATAATTTGACCGCTGGAAATGGACGGATTATCCGCAAACGCTTTGGCGAGTATCGGATTATTATGGGAATAATTGTGAAAGAGCCGGTATTTATCATTGATAAGATTGATAAAGGTTCCCGATGATGGAATGGCCAGCAATAGTCCATGGGGATCATAAAGCTCGCTGGGATATTTATCATTCCGAAACAGGGGCCCAAGAGGGGTTTCGGATAAATCGGCAGTGAAGTCGATCCCCACCACATACTTCAAGCCGCCATTGTTATCGGTCATTACCCAGTATATCGGCATTACAGTCGTAAGATCGGCCGTCGTGTGAACGCTACCGATAAAACTTAACCGGAGCCAAATAATATTGGAATCCAATTGTATGCCAAGGGGTTCTTCAGGAGTTTTGCCTTGTAGAACCCACTTCCACCAGGGCCGGCGTTTTAAATCTTCGAAAGTGGAATTCAATCCTGAATATATCAGTTTGCCGTTTGGATAAACAATATAAGCCGCTAAGAGCTCATTGGGATTATTGGTCGAAACATGCGAGTCGGCCAGAAAACTCGATAAAAAGTTACGGATGGTTAGGGGGTTATCCGTGCTCAACAGATTGATTTGGGTGGCCAAATTATTGGCCATTTCGGAGCGCCGGGCGATCTCGCTAAAAAATTTTTCCTCCGAATGTTGTAAGAAATCCAATCGGTTTTTGTAAGTCGTGGCGATAGTCTGTTTTGTGACATAGGAAGAAAAAAAGAACGCGGTTAACGAAGCTTGCAACAAGGCAATCAATATGACGGCCAATATGATTTTAATTTGAATACTTTCCAGTTTTATCCATGCAAGCTTGTTCTTCATTCGGTTCTCACCCCAATGATTGGGCTCGGCATTGCTTATAGGGTATATGACTTGGTTTTTGCGCCATTGTGCGCATACGCACAGGAGACTATTTTTTATTTCAACATTATTCGTAACAATCCTGCATTTCGTAATTATAGCGGCAAGTTGCCGGTTGGCAACTTACCGCTTAGAGAGTGGTACGGATTCATACTCACCCCTTGACGCCGGTAGTGGATATTCCTCGCACAAAATAGCGTTGCGCGATAAAGAATAACAATATCAGCGGCAGGGTGTACAATACTCCAACCGCCATTTGATAAGGGGTAGGAGGGATCGGAAGGGTATATTTTACATCCGGCATTCTCACATTCATCATTTGAACCGCCAAAGTTTGATTATCTGAGGTTAAATAGAGTAAAGGTGTGAGATAGTCGGCATAAGTCCATTGAAAAGTAAAAATACAGGTGGTAATGATCGCCGGAGCCGATAAGGGAAAGAAAATCTTCCAAAAGGTTTGAAGGCGCCCGCAACCGTCGATGAGCGCCGCATCCTCGAGTTCTTTGGAAAGGCCGGCATAGAATTGGCGGAACAAAAAGATAAAGATCCCCCATCCGGGAAGGGCATTGATCCAGAAGGGCAGATAACAAAAAGGCCAGGCCTTGTTCAAAATGCCGAGCTGAGAAAACATAATATATTGGGGGATCAGAGTGACTAATTGGGGCAGCATCATCGTAGCCAATACAATCCCAAAAAAAAAGTTTTTACCGCGCGCTTTGTACCGGGCAAAACCGAAACCTGCGAAAGCGCTGGATAAAGTGACAAGTGCGGTGATACTTAGGCTCACTACAAAGGAATTCCGCAAGGAACTGAAAAACTCGAGGACTCCGTTGGTGCAAAGGATTTGTTGAAAATGTTTCCATTGCGGGACGGCCGGAAAAATCGTCACCGGGTAGTAAGTTAATTCTTCCGGTTTTTTCAAAGCCATAATCATCATCCAAAAAAGAGGGAGCATCATGAGCAGACTTATCAATGTCAAAAGAAATACAGTGAAGTATTTTTTATGCTTTTTCATTTTGAGCATTTCCTCCTTCTTGGTCGATGGCATAATAAACCCAAAATTGACTGGATTTGCGGATTATGAGGGTAATCGCTAAAGCCAAAAGGAATAAAATCCATATCAAAGATACGCCATAACCAAATCGTTGGGCGGCCATCATCTGGTTCATGGCATAACCGGGGAACATATACAATGTGTGCTGCGGAGTCCAATAAGTGGTTGCGTCCGACGTTAGACTCATGATATTGGCCGGGACGAACATTTGCAGGGAATTGATGACTCCCAAAACCAATTGAAAATAGGTAATCGGACTTAAGAGCGGCCAGGTTATGTGTTGAAAAGTCTGCCATTTTCCAGCCCCGTCGATTGCGGCGGCTTCCTCCAGTTCCTGAGGAATCTCCTGTAAACCGGCGAGAAATACCACCAAGGCAACGCCGCACCCCCAAATCCCCATTACCACCAAAGCATACAGGCCATATTCATTGATCCAATTGATGGCGGTCCCGGGCCGGAAGATGCTGATCAATAGATTTAAAAATCCCGAATTGGAATCTAAAATTGATTTAAAGATCAAGGCGGCGGCGCCTATCGGAATGATTGTCGGTAAATAAAAGGCTGTTCGAAACAGACCTTTGCCCGGTACTTTTTTATTTAACAATAGGGCCAAGCCTAAGGCTGCCCCTAAACTCAAGGGGATTACCAAAACTGAATATAATAAAGTTTGGCGCATCGTATACCAGGCGTCCGGGCTTTGAAATACTTCAATATAATTGGAAAAGCCGGTGAAAATAGTGCCCGGAATCGTGATCCCGTTAAAGTTGGTAAAACTAATGATAACAGCAACAACCACCGGAAATATCAATAAAAAAATGATGCCAAGCAACCAAAGACTGATAAACCCGTAAAAGGCGGCTCCTTCGCTTCTTAAAAATATCCGAAACCTGTTGGTCCGGCGTACAGCCATGAGCGCCGTCGGTTTGGTTTTTAATGTTGACTGGGTGTTCACTGGCATTGGGATACTCCTTTCAGAAGTCAAGACGAACATTTTTTGCAAGAGGCTGTCGCAAAAGAATTTTAAATCAATGAGGTATACAAATTATTGCTCCGACAAGCAGATAAATATGCAAATTGTATATCTCTATCGATCCATGTTCTTTTACGACAGCCCCTTTTTTTGAGAAATTACTTAAATGAAGCCCGACTGTCCTGGATGGCTTTGTTGACTTCCGTTTCAACATTGACTAAGAATTGGTCCAAGGTAATATCACCCCGCAGGGCCAGTTCATAATTTTTACTCACGGAGCTGTTAAAGACATCCGGTAAAATATAAGGGGATGGACTATCAACTTTGACATACTTCATTTCAGTTTCCAAATTGAGTTGCCGTTCTTTGCCGAGCGAAGTGTTGGCGGCGACCAAACCGAGTAAAGATTTTTGGGCAGGTACTCCCCAGCCGCTGACAGCGCGTTCTTTAGCTTGCGGTCCGGCGAAGAACCAATCGTAAAAGCGGAAAGCAGCGTCGGGATTTTTGGTTTTACTGGAGATAAAACCACCGACCACATTAAAGGACGGACTGACCCGCGGCTGTTTCAAATCCCAGACCGGAGAAGCCATCACGCCAACCTTGCCCTTGTTCATATCACCTTCACACATGGCGCCGTACCAATAACCATATACAATCATGGCTACCCGTTCGTTTTGAAACATCTGCCCTTCCCAAGACTCAGCCGGAGAAATGGGACTTGAGACGATTTTTTCCTTGGCGATATCATAAAAAAATTTAACGGTTTCTTTTACTTTGGGATTTTTTGATAGAATTATTTTTGTACCGTCTTTGGAATAAAGAGCTTGACCCTGGCTAAGCAGGCCGGCTATGATTTGATGATAAGGCTCGCCGGGCCAAAAGGATAAGCCGCGCCGCACCACCCGATCACCCTGGGTTTTTTGGAGTTTACGGGCGATCTCGGCCAATTGCTTATAGGTCATCGGTTCGGTGGCGCTCGGGAAGGGCAGGCCGGCTTCGGTAAATACATTTTTATTATAATAACCGATGGTGGTGGGACTCCAATCCTTGACAATACCGTAGTATTTTCCTTTATACTTAAAAGAGTCGTTGATGGGCAGTAAATCTTCTTTTTTTAGATATTTAGCTTTTTTAAAATAGGGAGCTAAATCCAAGGCCATCTTGTGGGTAGCCAGATACGGCACCCATGCGCTGTTACATCGCATGATATCCGGAGGATTGCCGGCGGCGTTCATTGCCATATAGCGGGCGGTATCCGTTTCAATTCTGACGATCTTGATATCGGGGTTGGCGTCTTCAAATGCTTTTGCCATTTCAGCCGAAAGTTCCGTATTGTTGTACATAACCGTGACTTTGGTTTGATTGTCCGCAAATGTCGCCAGGTTAAATCCTACCAAGGCCAATGCCAAAACAAGCATAAAAATCCAGGATTTTTTCATGATATCCTCTCCCTTTTTATTTGATATATTTGGAATGAACTTTAAGCAGGTAATAAAAAGTGAAAATGAGTTCTTCCATCCATATTCATTCAAATGATACCATGATAGGATGGTAATGCTTATGGAATATCAATACTATTTTTCGGATTATTTTGTCGGTTTTAAATTGCAACGCTTTCATTGATAATTTCTATTTTTTAGACAGGGAAACGGTTGGATTAGGGCTGTATTATTGGCGGATTTGCGCATGCGCGGCAAAGTGGGTTACCCCGGGGGAATACAGGAATCGGAGTCCTGATTTTAGGATATTGGATGAAGGGGTTTTATAAGCAGTTGGCCTAAGGAGCCTCGCCGGTGGTTTTCAAGACCATAAAAAAAGCGGGAGAATGCCCAGGGCATCTCCCGCTTTTCGAGAAAACGGTTCTTAGAAGTTGGCAATAAAACGCAGTCTGCTGACATTGGCATAGTTATTTGTAGCGCCGTCAAAAACATAATATTTTGTGGTGTCGGTGCTGATTTGGCGGCAATATTGAGCCTCCAAGCCATTGGCGAATTTATAACCTACATAATAACCCATGCTGTTGCCATCGGCAGTATCGTTGATGCCATTGGCGAAGTCGTATTCAAAACGGGCATAAATTCCCTTGGCACCCGGATAAAAGGCCAGGCCGAGAACTTCCGACTTATAGTCCACATCTCCGGCGATAGGTTTGTAAGTGGTAGCGCCGTAGTGAAGGTAAGCTTTGAGAGCGGGCGTGATTTTGACATAAACGTTTACAGCGGTAACCGGGTCGAAATGCCAATCGCTTTCGGATGGGGCGATATAATAAGCATCAATCCCGAAAACGTCTCCCGCATAACCGATACTCGCGCCATAGTATCCTGAATTTACAGTATAAGTTACTGTACCGCCTCCTGCTGCTGCTGGGCCGGCGATCGTGGAGATAGCGGTTGTGCCGCTGTTAGTGACGGTTACGTCATAAGAATCACTGGAAGCCTGGCTCAGATAAAGAGAAGCAAAGACTTTAGGAGTAAAATTGTATGTAGCCAGAACCGTGTCTCGGATATCGTCCAGATCGTTACCGCCGAAGATACCGGGTAAAATATCAAGGCTATCCTTGACATTGTAGTCGAAGGTACCGACTTTGATAGCGGCAGAGCCGGTTTTGTAGAGAAAGAAAGCCGCATCGGTCACCGGATTGGAGCTGCCGGTTAAAGCGCCGTCCACAAAAGTGATATTGGCGCTTAAACTATCGCTGATGGCAAGATTGGTGATAAGTTTGTATTTGCCGTCGCTGGCGCCGCTATCATCGGCTCCGGCTGCGGGAGCAGCGACCCAGTCATAGCCGTAGCGGGCCCATCCGCCAAAAGTGACTGCGGCAGCGGATGCAACGGTAACGATGGATAAAATCATCATTACGCTTAATGCAAGTACAAGAAACTTTTTCATTATGATATTTCCTCCTATTTTTGCAAGTCTTGGTGTATTTCTAATCATTTCAAGCAGAAACAGCGCATTGACGCTTTTTTATATTCCCCCCTTTCACTCTATCGCAATCCAAGGCCGTCTTGATGGACAATGGAATGACTTCACGGAAAAGATGGATCCCGGTAATGCGGGTTGCAGATCACTTTCGAGCGCTTATAATGATTACAAGTTATATCAATCGTTGATAAATTAAAAAAATTTAAAGATAATATATAAATTTACTCTTTTTATGTAGAATTTGTGAAGATTTGGTGAAAAAGAGTTGAATTTATCTTCATTTTAACGGACACCTGCAGGATTTGTCAATAAAACTTAACATAATAACCAAAGAAAATATATGAAAATAACATATTTTAGTAATGTGGCTATCATATTAACAGGTTTTTAGAATGGTGAATAAAAATGAAAGGGTGTTTTTTTGGCGGCATAAAAAAATGATTTTGCGAGAAATAAATATTCAGGAGGAAGATAATGGATTCGGGAATTTAATCATTTTACCGGAGGAGATTGTAAATTTGGAACATTTCCTGAAAGACTACCCAGTTTTGCGGGAAGCCATAGGGTAGATTTTGACCGCTCCAAAAGCCGATTCCGCCCAGGTTGAAATTCCGGGCCCCTGCGTATTTGGCCCTGACGGAACGGGCGTCTTCGAACCAAACCACATGTTCCTTGCCGCGCTCGTCTTGGTAATTGAAAAAAGGGGATTCGGCGAGGGGATCGTATTGAATGGAGGCGCCGAAACGCTGGGCTATCTCATAAACTTTAACCAAGGTAACGGCCCGGGCCGGAGTGTCCGCCGAAAAGGGAAGTTGCCAGTCATACCCGTAAAGCGGGATTCCCTGAATGATTTTGGAATTTGATATTTTGGAAAGCGCGTAGCGTAAAACCTTTTGGACTTCATTCAAAGGGGCCACGGCCATCGGCGGACCGGCGGGGTAGCCCCAATCGTAGGTCATGATGAAGATGGCGTCGGCCCACCTGCCAAGGGCTTCATAGTCATAAGCTTCATATGAGGCGTCGCTGTTTTTGGGAGGAACAGTCAGCGTCACCCGGTATCCTTCCGGACCCAGGGCTTGCTGGATACTCCGGATGAAGCCGCTAAAAAGATCCCGGTCGGCGGCGGCGACATTTTCAAAGTCGATATTCACACCGGAAAAGCCATAGAAGGATAGCACCCGGGATAAATTATGGATGATTTGGTTTTTCAGGGTTTCATCTCCGATGACGGATTTGGCCAATTGGGAATCAAACCCATTGGGGGTCAAGTTGGTAATGACCAGCAACGGCTGAATTTGATGGGATTTTAAAAGACGAATGAACCACTCAATATGGGGGTTTTGAGGGATAAGGAATACCCCGTCCGTTGTCACGGGCAATTCAAAAAGGGCGCCGTAAGTTATTAAATGGCCGATCTGCCGCAGTGCCCGGGCCAAGTCGTCCAGACGGTTCAATTGAAAATATCCAAGACTGATGAGGGTATTGCGTATTGCGGGAATAAGGATCGCTTCTCCAACCACCAGTTGTTGCGATGGCGCTATATCATTTAATAAAGTTAACTGATCAACCGGAATTTTTAATTGACCTGCAATTCCGTTAAGGGTATCCGTAGATTGAATAACATATAAATCGGTTGCCATTTTTTGATACCCGCTTTCTTCAGGGAATAATAATTATCTTATGAGGACTCTTTCACGGAGTTTCATAGTATTGATAGGCTGGGTTTCAATTTGAGGATTTCCCCAAAGGCCAAAATAAAACCGGAACGAAGGTCACAAGAAGTTGCTTTTCTCTTGACTTGCAATGGAAAATTGGATACAATCAAGACAAAGATCAAACCCTGGATTACTGGCGGATTCGCGCATGTTGGTGTACGCGCGGGAAAGTGGGTTACCACGAGGGAATACAGGGAATATTGTTTAGCCGGCCGCCTGGGCACCATATGCCTGGGCGGCTTTTTGTGCGCCCGGGGAGAAATAAAAAGGGGGCATTGTCGGATGGAACCGTGGCGGAATTTTCAAGGGAAAACATGGCGCGATAGAATTGATGTAGCGGAATTTGTAAGGGAAAACTATCAACCTTATTATGGAACAGCAGAATTTTTGAAAACCAAATCCGCGAGAACCGGCCGTTTATGGGAAAAGTGTTTGCAGTTGATGGAGGAAGAACGGGCCGCCGGAGGGGTTTTGGATATCGATACCCGGCGCGTCGCCGGGATTACGGCTTGGGGACCCGGATATATTCAACAAGAAGACGAAGTCATCGTGGGGCTGCAAACGGATAAGCCTTTAAAACGGATGGTCAATCCGTGGGGCGGTTGGCGAATGGTTGAAGGGGCCTGTCAGGCCAGAAACGTGAAGCCGGATCCGACGATGGAAAAAATTTTCACCCGGTACCGGCGTACTCAAAATGAGGCCATTTTCCGGATTTACACCCCGGCGATGCGGCAGGCCAGAAAGCTCGGCATCATCACCGGGCTGCCGGATGCTTATGGCCGGGGAAGATTGATCGGCGATTACCGCCGGGTGGCTCTTTACGGCACCGAATTTTTAATGCGGGAGAAACAGAAGGACCTTTACGCCCTGGATAACATCGACGATACCATGATTCACCTTCGGGAGGATATCGCCGATCAAGTACGGGCCTTGGAACGCATGGCTGAACTTGGGAATACTTATGGCTGTGATATTTCCCGGCCTGCCGTCAACGCCCGGGAAGCCGTTCAATGGCTGTATTTGGCTTATCTATGCGCCGTCAAGGAGCAAAATGGCGCGGCGATGTCTTTCGGGCATAACAGTCCGTTCCTGGATGTTTATATAGAACGGGATTTACGGGAAGGAACTCTCACGGAGGAAGAAGCGCAGGAGCTCATCGATCAACTGGTGATCAAGTTACGGCTGGTCCGCCATTTACGGACCCCGGAATATGATCAGCTATTTGCCGGCGATCCGACCTGGATCACCGAGTCGTTGGGAGGCATGGCCGAAGATGGACGGCCGCTGGTCACCCAAACCGATTTTCGTTGGCTGCAAACTTTGCGAAATCTTGGCCCGGCGCCGGAACCTAATTTGACCATCCTTTCCAGCCCGCGTTTACCGGATGGGTTTCGCGCCTTTTGCGCCGAGCTGGCCATCGAGACTTCGGCCCTCCAGTTTGAAAACGATGAATTGATGCGGCCGATTTACGGCGATAATTATGGGATATCCTGCTGTGTTTCCGCTACCCGGGTGGGTAAGGATATGCAGTTTTTCGGCGCCCGGGTGAATCTGGCCAAAGCATTGTTACTGGCCATTAACGGAGGGATAGACGAAGAGACCGGGGAGCAGGTGCTGGATGTGCCCGGTTTATCCGGAGAGTATCTGGAATGGGATCAGCTCTGGAGTAATTATGAGCAGGTCCTTACCTGGTTGTCGGTTCTTTATAGCCGGACCATGAATTGTATTCATTACATGCACGATAAATACAATTATGAACGGGTTCAGATGGCGTTGATTGATTCGCAGCCCAGCCGGCATATGGCCTTTGGGGTGGCGGGTTTATCGGTTGTCGCCGATTCATTGAGCGCGATTCGTTTTGGCAGGGTCAAAGTGATCCGCGATGAAAAAGGGATTGCCAAAGATTTTCTAGCGGAAGGGGAATTTCCGCGCTACGGGAATGACGATGACCGGGTGGACGGCCTGGCGGTCCGGGTGATTCGCTTTTTTTACGGCTCCCTCTCGGAGCAGCCGATTTACCGCAACGCCCTCCCCACACTTTCCATTTTAACCATCACCTCCAACGTGGTTTACGGGAAAAAAACCGGTCCGACGCCTGACGGCAGACCCGGAGGGAAACCTTTCGCGCCGGGCGCCAACCCAATGCACGGCCGTGAAAAAAGCGGTGTGGTCGCCGCCATGCGTTCGGTGGCTAAATTACCGTATGATATTTGCCGCGATGGGATTTCGTATACCTTTTCCATGACGCCGCGGGCCCTCGGAAGCCGGAGGGAGGACAGGGTCAGGAATTTATTGGCATTAATCGACGGATACTTCAGCGCCCTGGGACATCATATGAATGTCAATGTTTACAGCCGTGAAACTCTAATCGACGCCATGGACCATCCGGAAATGTATCCTAACCTGACGATCCGGGTCTCCGGCTATGCCGTCCACTTCATCAAACTCAGCCGGGAACAACAACAAGAAGTTGTTGAACGGACCATCTATGAGAGAATGTGATCAAGCGTGGGAAGAATTCAATCGCTCCAGAGTTTTTCGACATTTGACGGACCGGGCTCACGGTGTGTGATATTTCTGCAAGGATGTCCCATGGGTTGCCTTTTTTGCCATAATCCCGAATCATGGGATATTAGCGGCGGGGAGGAAGTCGATGGGGGGGACTTGCTCCGGCGTTTGGAACGCTTCCGGCCCTTTTTGAGGAAGCCCGGCCTGACCATTAGCGGCGGGGAGCCGCTTTTTCAACCGGAGTTTACGTTAGAATTAATCGACCGCTCCAAGGCGTCAGGATGGCATGTGGCGGTCGATACATCCGGTTGGGGACCGCCGGAGGTGTTTCGTAAAGTCAGTGAAGCGGCAGATTTGATGATTTTTTCAGTCAAGCATCCATTTTGTCCTGAAAAGTTGGCTCCCGGCGCCGATCCCAAAGGGATTGTCGATAATTTAAAAACGTTGGCCCGTTTAAAAAAACCAGTCTGGCTGCGATATGTCTTGATTCCCGGTTGGAGCGACCAAATGGAGAGTTTGAGGGAAATCGGCGCAATCGCCGGGGCCATCCCCGCTCTTGAAAAAGTGGAACTGCTTCCTTTCAATAATTTGGCGGGGGAAAAGTGGCTAAAGTTAAACCGGACCTGTCCAATATTGAAGGCAGGGCCGTTGAAAGTGTCTGAGGAGCAAATCGTCCGGGGAGAACAGATCATTGGCTGGCGCCAACCGGAAGCCGGGGAAGAATAATCGGGTAAAAAGCGAATTGGATCATGGAAGATGTCAAGGATGTAAAATATGCATGGCATCGAGAGGGATTCGGTTTCCGATACCGAAGTTTGATGAGGATTCGCAAATCAGCGGCATAAAAGGACGGGTCCATAGACGGAGAAGACGATGAAATATTTACGGCAAATTGGTATTATTCTAGGAATTACTTTACTGGGTGGAGTTTTACAGTATGGATTGAAATTGCCGATTCCCGGTAATGTTTTGGGTATGGTTATCCTCCTTATCGGACTTTCTTGCGGATTTATCAAGTTGGAAATGATTTCCGAAGTCAGTGAGTTTCTCCTGGCTCACCTGGCTTTTTTCTTTATCCCGGCCGGAGTGGGAATCATTGCCTGCCTCGGCTTGCTCCAGGGGAAATGGCTGGCGGTAATGGGAGTGTGTTTGATTACCACGGTGCTGACCATGGTGGTTACCGGTCATACCATTCAATGGATGCAAAGGAGTAAAAGAAAGTGAAGGAATTTTTAAAAACTCCGTTATTCGGAATTTTGCTGTCAATCGTAGCTTTTGAAGCCGGTATCCTGATGAACCGGAAGACCAAGTTGGCCCTATGCAACGCCTTCCTGATTAGTATTTTGCTGGTGATTGGTTTTTTAAAGGGGTTTCATATCAGTTTACAGTCTTATAACATCGGCGGAGACATCATTTCTTTCTTTTTGGGCCCGGCTACGGTGATTTTAGCCGTACCCATCTATAAACAGTTTAAACTGTTAAAAGCCAATTTGCTTCCGGCTTTGGTAGGGATCTTCGTCGGATGTCTCACCGCGATCACCAGCATTATCGGATTTTCAAAGTTGTTCAAACTTCAGGAGGCTTTGTGCGCTTCGCTGGTTCCCAAATCGGTGACCACACCGATCGGCATCGAAGTTTCCAAAGAAATTGGCGGCATACCTGCTGTCACGGTGGCCGCAATCGTAATTACCGGTATCGTGGGAGCTGTTTTGGCGCCGATCGTTTGCAAGGTTTTTCATATCCGGGATAAAGTGGCGGTTGGTATTTCGATTGGCGCTTCTTCCCATGCCATCGGGACTACCAAGGCATTGGAGCTTGGTGAAACCGAGGGCGCCATGAGCGGCCTCACCATCGGAATTGCCGGGTTGATTACGGTTTTTTTAGCTCCGCTCTTCATCCGTTGGCTGGGGTAAAGGAGATTGTTATAAATATTTTTCGATCAGCTCTTCCGTTACAGCCTTCTTTAAACAGATTTCCCCGTAGAACCTTCCGCTTTGGCGGATGGTCCTTTGTTGGGTTTCAAAATCATTGGCCACCAGGCCGAACCGCCCGCTTTCCCCTTCGGCCCATTCGAAATTATCAATCAGACTCCAGTGGTAGTAACGTTCCACCGGGATTCCCTCTTGTTGGAGGAGGGATACTTGTTGCAGATGGTCGTAAATGAACTTGGCCCTCTGCCAATCATCAGTGTCGCAAATACCGTTTTCGGTGATGAAAATAGGCGCCTGATATTTCTGATACACCATTTTGCACAGCCTATACAGGCCTTCGGGATAAAGTTCCCATCCCAAATCGTTACAAGGCGCGTCTTTCTTCACGGTTAACCTGCCGAACATGTTGGCGGGTTCCAAAGCCAGCTGGACGATATCCCGGGTATAGTAATTAATGCCCAGAAAATCGTAATATTTACCCTTGCCCAGGGGATAGTTTCCCAAACCCAGGGGAAAACCGAATTTTCCGTAGCCCATTCCTTCCAAAAACAAATCCTGAGAAAGGTGGCGGATTAGCCTTGCCGGTATTGCGTTCCGGAGTTTGTCATGGAGGGGATCGAAAATTCGCAAGTGGTAAGCCGCGCCAACCAGGGTTTTGCCCGGGAAATTCCGCTCGGCCCGGATTTTGTGGATTTCCCGGTAGCTCTGAACATGGGCTAAGATAATATTTCGAAAAGCCCTCAACATGGCCAATATATTTTTTTTGCCCGGCGGCCATATTCCCCGTTCATAACCATTGATTAAAAAAACATTCGGTTCATTGATGGTAACCCACTCATTGACCAAATCTCCCAGTTCATTCACGACAAAAGCGGTAAAACGGGTAAATGCGTCTGCAGCGTCAGGGCTTTCCCACCCGCCTGAATCCTCGAACCACAGGGGATTGGTAAAATGGTGTAGAGTTACCAGGGGTTTGATGTTGTTTTGTAATAACAATGAAATCTCATCCCGGTAATGGCCGATTGCAGCCTGGTCAAATTGGCCTTGTTCCGGTTCAATCCGGCTCCATTCAATGCCCATCCGGTAAATATCGGGGTGAAGTTCTTTCATGAGAAGAATGTCTTCCTGATAGCGGTTCCAATGGTCATCCGCGCGGATGCAGCTTGAACCGTCGCGGATATGGCCGGATTCCCGGCACCAACGAAACCAGGAGTTGTTTTGATCGCCGCCCTCGATCTGAGTTGCCGAAGTTGCGCTGCCCATCAGAAAACTTTTGGGAAATTGTAATGGCTTCATTTTCCGCACCTTCCATTCGATGACTCCTATTTGATTATACCAGTTACTGGTAAAGCGGACAATGAATTATTTGGGTGAAAGGATCGATCCTTTCAATCACCGAAAGGATCATTTTTACCGCGGCAAGAATCCTTTGGGGGGCGGAAAGCATCCTTTGAATGAGTCAAGGGATCTTTTCCGTTACGGAAATGATCATTTTGGCGACGGAAAGGATGCTTTCAACGGCAGAAAGGATCATTTTTGTCACGGAAAGGATCCTTTTTGGAGAAAAAAGGACCGATCGGAGGAGGAAAAGGGTCTTTTTTGGAGTCGGATCGATCTTTTGGACGACCGAAAGGACTATTTATGGGAAGAAAGGATCGATTCCGTTACGGAATTGATCCTTTCGGTGACCCGATCGGTCCTCCGGACGACAAAATGGATCCTTTCCGCGACGCAAAGGATCGATTGGGCGAGAAAAGTGATTTTTTTTGAAAAAGAAGGATCATTTCCGTAAAAAAAGGATCATTTATGAAAGAAAAAAATCATAGGGTATGGGCGTATTGCAGTCGGGTTTATCGTAAGAAGGCAAAGGATTATTTTTGAAAATGTCGAATTTTAAACAAAATTTATAATATATACATTGTCTGAGGGTATTACAAAGTATGGATGGTTAAAGGAGATCGTGGAACTGGAGCAGAGTATTTAGGAGAAGTTGAAGAAGGTGATCGGAAATTGCGTGAGCAGTTAGCTGAGGCAAATAATTTGGAATGGCAATCCCTATATGACCAGTTGACCAAGTTAATCCAAAGCTCACGGCGGAAGATTGAGCTGGAGGTCAATTCGGAGCTGATTTTTCTTCATTGGAATATCGGTAAAACCATTCAGACCTCAATTTTACAAGGCAAACGGGGCGAGTACGGCAAACAGGCCGTCGAGATCCTTAGCCGGAAACTTTCGACTGAGTTTGGACGCGGCTTTAGCCGGAGGAATCTTTTTAATATGATCAATTTTTATGAAACCTTTCCGGAAATATCAATTGTGCAATCACTGATTGCACAATTGAGTTGGACTCATATTTTGGAATTGATGGCAATCGATGATACTCTGAAAAGGGAATTTTACCTTACCATGTCTATCAATGAGCATTGGAGTGTCAGGGTTTTAAAAGAACGGATCGGCTCTATGCTCTATGAGAGAACTGCAATTTCTAAAAGGCCGGAAGAGACTATTCAGGAGGATTTACAAAAGTTACGGCAGGACCAATCCATGTCGGCGGAGTTGTTTTTCCGTGATCCCTATATCCTGGATTTTTTGGAACTGCGGGATTTATACAGTGAAAAAGACTTGGAAAGCGCGATTTTGGCTGAATTAGAACGCTTTATCCTGGAGTTCGGAGTGGATTTTGCTTTTCTGGCCCGTCAAAAGCGGATCACCGTCGATAACGAGGATTATTATATCGATTTATTGTTTTATCATCGCAAAATGCGCCGCCTGGTGCTGATTGAGTTGAAGTTGGACAAGTTCCGGCCCGAGCATAAAGGACAGGTTGAATTATACCTGCGCTGGCTGGATAAACATGAGCGGCTGCCCGATGAAGAGAGCCCCTTGGCGCTGATCCTTTGCACCGGAAAATCGGCGGAAACCGTTGAACTGTTGGAACTGGATAAAAGCGGGATTCAGGTGGCCCAGTATCTGACCGAAATGCCGCCCCGGGAGATGCTGGAGCGTAAGCTGCGTGAGGCCGTATCCAGAGCGCGGATGATGTTGGAACAAAGGGGAGTGTATGAGGTTGGCTGAGGGTACAAGGGTATGAGAAGATAAATGAATATCCCGTATACGGCTACACAGACTCATACACACATAATGGTCATTATATCTTGATCGGTAGACAAGGGGCGTTAGGTGGAAATATCAATTTTGCCCAGGTCTTTTTTATTTTGACGCCACCGCCCGACATCATCCTATGGAGAACTCCGAGAGTGATAGCTGAAAACTGCATCAATTATGCTTTTCAACGTTTGAATTTTTCAACCGGCCATTTATAAGGAATATTGCTTCAGAAAAATTTTTAAACCGTTGGCGCATCACTATCTATAGTTGTCGGGACAAAATCGACACACTTTTTTCGAAAAAATGTGATAATATGGTAATGGGTCAATGTTGGGTTCCTCGGGATTCCGAAGGAATCCTGAGGAATCCCGGTGGAGTCCCAAACTTAAGACGGAAAATTAAAATTAAACGCTGCGGTTAGAGACCGGGGCGTTTTTTTACGGGTTTTTCCGGTGAGCTCACGCGTGCGCGTGCTTTACTCGTGGCTTGATGGAAGAATCAAGCCATGAAACATTTCAAAGAGCGACTTTTTATAGTTCGCTCTTTTTTATTGCCTTGAAAGGAGGTGAAAAGAAGATGGCCACATTTGCAAAACGGCTTATTACAGCCA
>JAEZCE010000046.1 GCA_023429995.1 Bacillota bacterium
GAATTCTATTAATGATAAGTTCTTTTGTTGAGCCATTATATCGCCCTCCAAACATATGTTTGTATTTATTATATCCCACAAACATACGTTCGTAAAGAGGTACCTGTTTAAATCAAATAATCATTTAAAATGATTTCCCTTGAATCCAATGGAGCCCTCCCGAAATATTCGATCTTGTTACTTTGGCATTTTACACCGTTCACCGCAGTTCGGTTCCTCTTTGTCAAAGGAGATTTTTTCCTACCGGAAACTTTCTTAGTTTCCCGGTCCGGCTCCAAACGAAAGTTCGCCACTGATTCCGAGAGGCTGTTGTTGCAACAGACCCTCCTGCTACTCCCTTACTTCTTTACAAGCGGTATCCAAACTTCGCATCGATAATCCGGGGCATTCAAATCCCCCGGCGGGTACACTTCAAGTTCGGGACCGTCGGCATGTTCATACCCGGTGGCCGGAAACCACTCCTGAAATATTCGCTCAAATACCTTCTGGATGGCATCCGGCATGGAACCGGTCGAAGTAAAAACTGCCCAAGTGGATGCGGGAATCTCCCGGACGGCAAATTCCCCTCCGCTATATTCTTCTCCCTTTTTAACTGCGATCATATAAGTGAATTGCTCTTTATCCTGTTCCATATCCATACAAATGCCCAGCATTTCCTGGGCTTTACCCATGCAAAGTTTTTCGCAGATCCCGTCCTGGCAACATTCCGTCCAAAAGGCGGGAATCCTTTTTAAATTCTCCCCATCCTTGGTACTGACTTTAAGCGCTTTGCCCATGACCTGAAAAGCTTCTTTCGCTACGATTTTATAATCCATTTGTTGATCTCCTTTTAATGATATCTGAAATGAGATGCGCGGGAATGCTTTCAGTTTTTGACCGGGTACCCGCGCCGCAGTCGGACTAATCCCATGCAACTGTTTAAAGGCTTTGGCAAAAGACTCCGGTGTTTCATAACCGTACTTAAAGGCCACATCAATGACCTTGACCTGCCGGACCGCCAATTCCTGGGCGGCCAAAGTAAGCCTGCGTTTGCGCAGATAGTCCATGACCGTAATGCCGGTAAGCATATGAAACATCCGTTGAAAATGAAAGGAGGACGCATAAGCGACTCGGGAAACCTCCGCGATATCCAAGGATTCTTCGATATGTTTCTCCATGTATTCAATAGCATCGGTCATTCTTTGCAGCCACTCCAAACCGTTTTCCGCCCCCATTCATGATCAGCATATCATTTTATCTCCAGACAATCCTGTCATTTTATGCTGTTGTTCGACAGGATTTTTTCCACATCCTGTAATATGATCCCTATTACCATATTCCCTAAAAAAAGTCAATCAAGGAGGTAGCCATGAGCGAAACCCAATTTCAAGAAATCTCATTTCAAAAGGTTGTATTGGAAGGAACAGCTTACGAAGTCGGCAGAAAACAAGGCGAGTGGATTCAAAACGACGCCAGGGCAGTCAAGTTCTTTACCTCCCCGCCGGATGGACAAAAGTATCCCACTCCCAAAGAAATGGAGCCAATCTTAAAATTCTTCGACAAACATTGCCCCGGGTTGAACGATGAAATCCAGGGATTTGCGGATTGCCTTGGGGTTCCCCTTGAGCACATCGTTTATTATCCTTTTTCGTACTCCGGCGGCAGCAACTTCATCTGCGGCTGCAGCCAGATGGCGCTTCTCTCCTCCGCCACCGCAGATGGACACATTTATGTAGGCAGAAGCTATGAATGGAACCTTCAGGATGATTTCCGCCTCTGCACCACCCGTATTCACGGCAAAGCAGCCCATCTCGGATTTTCATTGTTACAATTCGGCCGTATCGACGGCATGAACGAACACGGCCTTTGCGTCACCATGTCCGCCGGATGTCCCCTGGTGCAGCCGGTTGAAGACGGATGCCGTTTCTGGGCGGTGGTCCGGACGGTGCTTGACCGTTGCCGCTCGGTTCCGGAAGCGTTGGAAATTATCCGGAGCATTCCAATCTCGTTTCATCTGAACTTATTGCTCACCGATAAACACGGCCAATCGGCGCTCATCGAAATGTTTTCTTCCAAACGGGCCATCAAACAAATCGGACCCCATACCCAAGAGCAAACCATCTGGTCTACCAATCATTACGCTCTTCCCGAAATGATCGCCTATGATCAGGGACGGATGTGGATGTCGGTCGTACGGTATCAAAAAATCGCGTCGTTTCTCGGGAACCCTAACCCAACCATAAGTAAAGAACAATTGCGGGAACTTTTGTCAAAACCCGTTCCGGAGGGTTTATGCTGCCATTATTATCATGACGGCTTCGGCACTCTGTGGTCGGAGATCTTTGATGTTACTACCGGAACCGTTGAGGTTTGTTTGGGTTCCCCGGCGGTTAACAACTGGTACACCTTTGATTTATCCGCTCCGTCAGGGACGGAGAAATACTACGCCAAGTTTCCGCTTGAATCTCCCGGCCATCCGGAGCAATTTTTCAGGAAGCTGACGCCGGGAGCCAATGATTGAAACCGTTATCAATGCCCCAAAAGGAAATTTATCGATAAAGGAATACAATATATTGAAATCAACGCATGTAATAAAGCAATATACTGTATTCCTTCTTGATTTTGAATTCCTTTTCAGACAGCCTCTTTCGTTTTTATTTTCATAATGCTATAAGATTTCCAAAAAGCTTGAATCAAACCATTCAAGACCCTCTTCAAATCTCGGTTATATCGCCTCATCCCAAAGTATTAGAATCAAAATATCATCTGATTGATAGATATCATCCCTTTGGAATAGAAATAAAAACCCTCCTAAAATAGGATTGATTATATCATGGAAAATTTGTATTTTAAAGCTCATAGGGGGCAATTTAATTTAAAGTTGATTATCAATACTGCAATGATGAGGATAATTTCATGAAGATACCGATGATAACTGGAGAAAAGAAAATAATATCCATACCATTCCTTAAAAAACAGCATTTCATAAAACCTGGACTTTTCATCATTCTCTCTTGTCTTTTGTCATTATGCATTGTAGAAAGATCTTCCGCGCAATGGAGTGCCTATTTTCCGGGAAATGATCCCTTGATACTCCCGATAACAGCCCCGGATGAAGAAAAACCTCAATGGAAGCTTTCTGCCGGCAAAGATGATCATCTTTATGCTGTAAACTTCAAAACCGGCCAACTGGTTATTTTTAACCAATCTCGGAATCTAGAGCGCATGATTCTATTGCCCCTTCCCGTGGATACATTGACAAAGTCAGGTTGTATCTGTATCCTCGAAGGCCGGATTTATCTCAAAGGTTCCGAAGATAACCAGCTCTGGATTTTTAATTCTCAGGGTGTCTTCCTGCAAAAACTCAATCTGCAATGCGCCCCCGACCGTTATTATAACTATACGGATATGACGCTTGATCCCCGGGGATATATCTATCTTTTGGATGCCCAATCGCTTGAAATAATAACTTTCGATTGCAATGGCAAATACGAAGGCATCTTTGGAAAAAAGGGCGACCGCTTCAATAACCTACCGGATTTACCTGAATGTTTCTGTCTTGACAATGAGGGAAATTTTTATTTTGCAGTACACAACGCTGATACCGTTGAAAGCAGGATTGTCAAATTCTCTTATCAAGGGCGCTTTGATACGGCCTTTACCGGAACTGTCACCGGCCATCATTATCGAAACCTTTGGGTCGACTCGTTTCAAAATCTCTATGCAACAGTACCTGAAAACTCCATGGTGGTCAAATTTGATTCCCGGGGCCAGGAGATCTGTCAATTTCACGCGGAGAATTCCGGAAGTCTGGCTGTGAACAACCAGGGGACTATTTACATGGCCTCTTCGAAAGGAAATATCATCAACGAATTTCTCCCATCCCAAACCATCCGGTTGATTGATTGCGGCAACCGGGCTCTGCACGATGATGATCCCGCTCGAGCCGAATCCTATTTGAAGCAAGCCCTCATCCTAAATAACCAATTACCATATATCCACAGTATTTTAGGGGAAGTATACTTCCATCAGTGCCGCTTTTGGAACGCTATGAGAGAGTTCAAATATTTACGGGACCATTGGCGATATTCCCAATCTCTGGTTAGTTTTCGGTACGATTTTCTAATCAATTACGGAATCCTTTGTGGTATCTTACTTGTCAGCCTTATCATTTTAGGTTTCCAAATATTATCCCATTTCCAGCCATTATGGCGTGACTGTCCGCCAATTAAAATCTTGTTATATCCCAGGTCATTCTTGACAAATTCCCAACAAATTTTGACACCTGCAATTGCATGGTCTTTTGTTTTAATCCTGGCCATCAGTTATTATTTTAGCCGGTATGGTACAAATCCAATTTTTGTTGGGGAACGGCAAGTGTTTTCTTTCAAGATTTTCTGCCGTGACTTGGCGGTTATTCTGATTTTAGCATGGATTGGGTCGGGAGTCGCTTATAAAGTCGGCGAATTATTTCAAGGGATGGCAACCTATCCTGATCTTTCGGCCGGAATTGCCGTCAGCGTATTTCCAATGATAATTGGCTTTCCGGTATTGGCTTTGATAAGCCACATTCTTACCTATAATGAATTATGGGTATATCAGTGTCTCAACTATCTTTTGATATTTTGGGCGACAGCGTTGTTTTGGATGACTCTAAAAGTTTCAGAAGATTTTAGCCAGGGCAAAGCCCTGGGCGTCGGCTTGCTTAATCTGGCAGCTACAGGATTGGTTTTACTTTTTGTTATTTTCTTGATTGGCCTTAATCGTCAACTGATAAGCTTTTGTTATGATTTGATTTATGAAATATATACCCGGCTGGCCGGATAACTTACACTCTTGATGTTTGGAGGTTTAGGCGGTGTCAATGAGACTTAAATCCGGATGGTTACTTTTCCGGTGTATCATTTTGATTTGCATCGGATTTGCTTTTTGGGAATACGGCTGTTTAGCCGCTGCAGGGCTCTTGGCGCAAAAGGCTTCCCAAAGCAGCGGATCTTGCTGGCGGAGAGCATCCTCCAGCGGACAGCTTGAATTATGGGTTCAACCTAGTTCCGGGCTACTTCGGATTAGGGACCGCAGGATCAACTTTAAGTGGGAGGCGGATTCTTTGACGGGAAATGTTCCCGCAGCCTATCAAACAATCGCCGATTACTGGAAAGTTGTCTATCAATCTGCTTTTATCGTCCGGTATCTGAACGATTCCGGAAATCTGGAGACCGTCTTCACCGGTCAACCGGAATGTCAAAAACAATTGTTCTCCTGTTCATCAGGGGCAAGTTTTCGCTTTTATTTTACAGATTGCCAAATCGGTTTCCAGGCGGTTTATACGTTAGGCAGGGATCATAATCTTCAAATTATCCTACCATTTAAAAAGATTAGGGACCCCAAAAGGCGGTTATTAGACATTCGGGTTTTGCCCTATTTCGGCCCTCTTACATGCCACAGCCGCGATTATTTGGTTATTCCCGACGGATGCGGTGGAATCGTCAAACCGGATCATTACGCGCAAAGTTATAAACCGGCCCGTATTTATGGTGAACGTTTCAGTTGGAATACCCGGCTGGACAATGGCCAAAGCACCCGGGTCTTACAGCTGACCGATTATACCAATCCTGAAAACGTTTTTTTAAGCTTGCCCATTTTTGGAGTTGTTAAAGAAAATGCAGCCTTTCTAGGGATGATATCTCAGGGCCAATTTCAAGCCGAGATGGGGGTAGAAATTACTCCGCTTACTTCAAGACCGGCCATATCAACACGTTTGATCTTTCGGGAAATAACCTACGATATACTTGGCCGGCTTCATTCCAGTCCGGTTTTTTACGGTCGTGACCGGATCATGAATTATTATTTTCTGGCAGGCTCTGACGCTTCTTATGTGGGTATCGCCCGGAAATACCGGAAAATACTAATGACTTCAATGAGGCCCTCCCGAACGACTCCCGTCCAAACGGAATTTCGGTTGCGACTGTTTATGGGAGTCAATAAGAAATATCTTGATACCTCTCGCTTAATCTGTGTTACCAAATTTAAACAAGCTGAAACAATTCTCAAAGATTTCCATCAGCAGGGAGTGCGTCAGATTCAAGTGATCCTGGTGGGTTGGTCAAACCGGGGTTATCTCGGTGACAATCCGCGGCACTTTCCGCCTGACCGGGGCCTGGGCGGCATCCATGGGATGAAACGTTTGATTTCAGTTGCGGGGCAGCTTGGGATCTCCATCGGTTTGCAATTTGACAACTCTTATACATTTAGAAAAAGTCATGGCTTTAGGCGCAGCGATACCGTGAAAGATATCCAAAATGTACCCATTGATATCGGTTTTGGTCAAAAAGAATATTTATTATGTCCGGAAGTGGCCTGGAAGAACTTTATGAAAAAAGATTTTCGGATGGTTCAAGATTATAAACTTAAAGGGTTCCTGCTTTTTGATGGCATGAATCGGGGACTTTTCAATTGTTATGATCCGGATCATCCCGCGGGCTACCAATCAACGGCGGATTTGATCCGGGATTCTTTCCACATGATTGCCAAAACCAACCCGATCGCCGTTACCGCAAGTCCCGATTTCTTGTATCCCAATGTTGCTGCTCTTTACGATTTTCCGGCCCAATCGTCTAACAATTGTGACGAATCGATTCCTCTCATTTCGATTATTTGTCACGGATGGGTACCTTACTCCTTTAACCCCATCAACATTCGAGGCGATGACCGTAGGGAACTTTTAAAATCTCTGGAATACGGAGCCATTCCCAATGCCTATTTGACCATGAATCCAGTCGATGAACTCGTCTACGCCCAATATAACCCCCTTGTAAGCGGTAAATATACCGATTGGCGCACAAAGGTCATCCATGAATACCGTATTTATGAAAAAAATTTACAGGCATTGCAAAACCGGATGATCATCGATCATCAAAAAATTGCGAAGGATGTCTATCTAACCGCCTATGACGATGGGACCAAAACAATTGTTAATTATGACTCCAGCGCCTATTTCTATAACGGGAGGAAGATATCGGCGCTCAACTATATTATTGTGAGGTGAAAATATGTACAAATTAAAATTTCCCCTCTTTTTTCCATCGAAGAATCCGGGAATACAACAAAAACCTCGGTTGCGCTCCCAGGAAATTATCAATGCCTTTTTTGGCGAAGCCGAGGCAATCAGAGGATTGCTGGGGAGGATGAATTGGTGGTATGTTACAGCCGGTATTGGATTGCTTGAAGCTGTCATACATCTGATACTCATTCAAAATCTTGATATTTGCTATTTATACGCTCAACCTCTCATCAAAGGGTTTAGTGTCACTTTACCGGAAGCCATGATTACAGTAACCAGTTCCGGCTGGCTTGGGGTCATTTTAGAACCTCTTTGGCTGACATTGGTCCTAGGGGTAATTGCCTATTTTGTTTTCTGGATATCCAAAATTTTTAAGGGTATCGGCAGTTTTCATGCACACTTGGGAATGGTTGCAATCAATGCAATGATTATTTTGTTGGGACAGGTAACCGGCTATATTATCATTGGTTCTATTGGGTTCACGAGTTTAAACGATCTGCGCGATCTAACACCCGGCGTAGGACTTGGCCTTCTTTCCTGGTTTACAGTAGAACGGATTGGTTTATTTTACCGTGAAATCGTAAGAGGATTTGATTTATTCGGGATCTGGCTCATTCTATCGGGTACCTCCCTGCTTCAGGTATTCGACGGCTTTAGCCGGCTTAAATCATTCATTCAGACATTAGGATATTTTGCTATTTATCTGGCCATACGCTGGTTACTCGAAGGCAAAGGATGTCAATTATGGCATTACTTCTGGCTTTCAGGAAGAATCTAAAAAATGGGGATTCATCAATGAAACATAAAATTATCATCGTAACGGTCTTTTTCATTCTAATAGGCGCTTTGTACATTGGCTATAAACTCAATCGCTATTTTCTCATACGGTATCCCCGGGTTCAGGTAGCACTGGTAAACAGGAATGATTTGTTTGATGATATTGAAGTCACGGGGATCGTTAACGCAGAAGATGCCCAAAATATCTATCTTACCTCAACAACCAAAATCAACACCTTGCTGGTTAAGGAAGGCGATCCGGTGAAAACCGGTCAAATACTCGCCGTTATGGATTCGGACTCCAAAAGATTGGAGCTTACTCAATGTCAAAGTAGTATTACCCGGATCAAACAGGAGCTAAACCAAAAAAAGTTGGAAGAGTATGCGATGCCAGGCTTAAAGAAAACTGAAGCAGAGCTGGAATCGGAATACTTACGAAAAAGTATTCTTCATAAAGAACTCCGGGAATTAACGGTTATAGCTCCGATTAGCGGGAAAATTTCTCTACTTTCACTCAAAACTGGAGAAATAGCAACTCCGGGAACAAGGTTCGGCCAAATTATCAATATGAATTCACTCTACGTCGAAGCGGAGGTTCCAGCTGAAAACGCCCTTAAAATCAAACCGGGCGATAGTGCGGAGATTCGAGTCGCCTCAATTTCCGAGCCTTATTCGGCCACGGTTATTCAAATCCTGCCGCCGGTTAAAAAAAACGATAATACTTACAGCAATCCCCGGATTCAACTTCGAATTCAGCCGGGGACTCCCATAATGCCCGGTACCAATGTTGACATACGTGTGAGGATTGGACGCGCTAAACTGACGGTGACTGTTCCGATTGAAGCGGTTCACGAAGAAGCCATCTCCCGGAAAGGTGACCGGAATTACTTTGCCATACGTCCTCCATACGGAAAGGTTCGTAAATTCGTTTATATTATTAAAGATTGCAGTGAAACGCTGGGGTTGAACCGGGAACGCGAAAAACAATGGCTAATCAGGGATAATATCTATCAAGCCCTCAAAGTCTATGTGAAAACCGGCATCAACAACGCCGACCGGATTGAAATTATGGAAGGCCTGAAACCTTTTGAAATCGTAATCACATCCAGTGATCGGGCTCTTCGCAATTACAACCGGGTTATCGTAATAAACCGCGATGAAGGTTATAAACAACCGATATCCCTGGGGGATGGAGAATCGCGATGACTGCCAAGGATTTTTTATCAATAGCAGCCGGAACATGGAGAACCAAGCGGTTTCAAATTATATTGCTCCTTTTGACAATCGCTTTTGGAATTACTGCTCTTACAGTAGGTATAAGTATTATCTCCGGCGTTCATAAAACGATCCATAAAATAATAGCCGGTCCCAGCGGGACTCTCATGACAATTTATCCTCATCGGGATCCGGTACAGACGCAGCAAAAAGTCACAAATTTTAATATGAATGACGCTAGGGCCGTCGCAGGGATCACCGGTATAACCTCTATTTCTTTGCAAAGATTCACCCGCCGCATTCCGGTCAACCTTTTAGGTCAACAACTGCGAATCGACATTTTAGGGACGGATCCCAATTTCTTGATGATTCACAACCGAACCATTGCCAAAGGACGGTTCCTGGCAACAAGCGATCTATGGGATCACCAGCGTGTTTGCGTCATTAATGAACAAATTCAAAAACGCTATTTCCCAGCCGGAAACTATTTGGAACATGGTTTGGAAATTAACGGCATTACTTTTCGTATCATAGGTTGCTTGCATCCAAAGCCTCTCCCATATGGTTTCGGCGTAAAAATCCATCAAAAAACGATTTTTATTCCCGCAACTACCTATCAGGATTTGTTTCATCAATATGATTACGATCGAATTTGGCTGAGTTATGCCCGCGGCTATGACTTCCGGAAAAATATAAAAATCTTAAGAAATCGGATTGAAAGCATTCTTCGGTTTCGGCATGATGCCGATGAGGTTTTTGTGCTGAAAACTCTCGGTGATATGACCCATTCTCAATGGAAAACAACGATTATCATTATGGTCATCCTATCGAGTTTGGCGCTCCTCTGTATAATAATCGGCTGCATCGGGATTATCTCTATTGTTGGTACCGATAAAATGGAGTTGGTTCAGAAAACCATACCCCGGGACACGGTTCATCCGGATAATTTTCAAATCCTCTATTGGTTTTTGGGAAAATCGTTTTTTATATCGGCCATCGGGGGCGGTAGCGGTTTAATTTTCGGCATTTTCGGCAGTAAATTGATATCCGTCTTTACCGACATCCCGACAAATCCACCCTGGTGGGGATTACTTTCCGAAATCGGATCGATTCTCCTCATGGGAGCCGCTGCAGGCGGATTCTTAACGAAAAAGCATCTGCAAATCCCGGGCAACGATTTGCCGGAACGTTCAAAGAAGGAGGGTTCCCTTTGATTGGATTTGAAAAAAGAAAAAAAATCGCCGCCTATTTTTTTGTCGGACCTTGGCTGGCCGGTTTCTTCATCTTTACTCTCTATCCTTTGATATATTCATTCTATGTTACATTTTGCACTTCAATGGTTGGAGAGTTACACTGGGCCGGTTTTCAAAATTATTTCCGGGTCTTCAACGAACCAACGTTTTGGAAAAGCGTCATGAATACGTTTATATATGGGCTTTTGAGTACTCCGATTACGCTTTGTTTTGCATTACTGCTTTCCTTGCTCATCAACCAAAAATTAAAAGGGGTTCATTTCTTTCGCGCTATATACTTTTTACCGGTAGTAGCCGCATCGGATGTGGTTTCCACGATGACCGGAACCATCCTTTTTAAACGGATCCTTGTGATTAATCCCGATTTAAGCCGGTACGGCATCCATCTTTCCAGCGAATTCATTTCCTTTATCAGCTTCATTATTTTGCTAATAATGCTCAGTATTTGGCGTACCGGAATTCAAATGCTGGTGTTTCTTTTAGGTCTCATCAATGTCCCTCCGGAATTCTATGAAGCCGCCGAAATGGATGGCGCTACCCGTTGGCATATGTTCTGGTGGGTTACCATTCCGTCTATCTCACCGTTAATTCTCCTCAATCTGTTAATCACCGTGGTCGAATCATTCACCGGACTGGCTACGACCATGCGGTTGATCAACAAAGGAAATACCCAAATATTTATCTGGGACTATGTGAATGAACTTTTTTATCATCAAAATGAGTACGGGATGGCCTTGGCGGGAATGTGGGTTTTTATCATTGCCATTTTGGCTCAGATTGGGTTGCTATTCTATCTTGTAAACCGGAAAATACCATATTAGGAGAATCGTCAATGAAATATCATATTACCAGCCAGCTGCGGGAAAAGGCCATCCCGATTGGAGCGGTAGTGAAGACCCGCCCTTTTTATGATCATTCCAAAACGGTCATTAAAAAAATTCTGCTCTATTTTTTCCTTATCGACGGCGCTTTTCTCTTTTTATTGCCGGTTCTTTATATGCTGCTGCTATCGTTGTTTACAGCGGAAGATTTGGTAGATCCCTCCATCCGCTGGATTCCCATTCATCTTCACCTGAAGAATTACTATGACGCTTTCAAATTGCTTAGTTATCCATCCTCCCTCATAAATACAGTTCTGTTAACCGCGAGCGCCATTATTGGACAGACTGTTTTTTGCGGTTTAGCCGGTTACACCCTGGCTAGATTGAGTTTTCCCGGTAAAAAATTGATCCTGGTCCTGGTTCTGACGGTACTGGTCATTCCCAATCAATCCCTGGTTTTGCCCAATTATGTTTTCTTCCAAAAGATAGGATTACAAAACTCCATTTGGCCGATGATGCTCCCTGAATTGGTAGGAAACGGTTTATACAGCGCCTTATTTGTCTTTGTTTTTCGCCAGGTCTTTGCCGGTATTCCCAAGGATTTGGAAGATGCGGCTGCAATTGACGGTGCCGGCCTTACAAAAACTTTTCGCCTGATTGTAGCGCCGCTTGCCCAAAATGCCTATATTACGGTCGCTCTTTTTTCCTTTGTGTTTCACTGGAATGAATATACTCGCCCCCTAAGTTATCTTGGCATGGCTGGGCAGACCAAGACACTTTCGCTGGCACTAGGCTACTTTTACCTTTATAACCCTTCCACTAACTTACCCATAGCCAGTGAAGCGGTTAAAGGAGCCGGCGTCATCCTGGTAATGGCCCCAGTCATATTGATTTATATTGTGGTCCAGAAATATTTTACCGAAGGAATCCAACTGACAGGTATCAAAGGATAAAATCCCCCGCATTAACTAAGTTAGATGACAACGGCTCACAAAACTATTCAAAATGAGGAGAAAATATCGACGCAGTGCCGGCAGGAATTCTGGCAAATGATTCAAAATAATAATCATAATAGACAGTTAAGAAAAGGAACTACCGATGAAAAAGTTCAACTGTATTCTTTTGATAATTGTCCTGGGATACTCCTGTTTGGGCACTATCCTATTTTTTCATATCATTCATGATCGCCCTATGATTTATCCAGTTAAAGGAAATTGGTCCCTGGTTTGGGATGACGATTTTAATGCTCTATCGCCCGACCGGACGAAATGGATAAGAAGTGACCGCAGTTGTGATTATGGCAGCTATCAAAAAGAAATCCAAAAAATCAATGCTGAAAACGTACTTGTAAAAGATGGCTATTTGTTGCTTGGGACACAGAGTAAAGTTTGGATGAATCCCGGCAATATTTATACCACCACTCGTTATACTTCCGGTCAGGTTTCAACTGTTGATAAATACGCTTGGACCTATGGAAGGATTGAAATCCGGGCTAAACTGCCCGTAAGCGAAGGACTATTATCTTATGCCAGTTTACGCCCAACGGATGGAAAAATTTCACAGGAAATTTTAATGATGATGATGTCGGGGAGAAATTCATATACTGTTTTTACAGACAACAACTGGGGCACGAACATCTTTCGCCAATATCTGGAAGAAGACCAATCAACCCGAAGCCTTCAGGACGATTCTGCCCGATTTCATATTTTTGCAATGGAATGGGAACCTCAGGCCATTCGCTGGTATGTCGATGATTTAAGAATCTATCAAACAAATCGAAACATTCCGGACAGGCCATTTTCTCTTGCTTTAGGAACGACCGCCGGGAATTTATTCTTATATTATAATACTCCCCAGTCAGATGGTATATTAACCCCCTTGCCTCAGTATTTCATTATCGATTGGGTGCGTCTCTACCAGAAAAGGTGACAGGATGAAGCATTTATTATTTTTTTATCTCACATGCTCATATTCGATCGGCTTTTTTAGTTTTATCATCTTATTTTGGGCTTACTTGAAAAGCCGCTGGAAAGCTTTTATTTATATGAGTACATTTTGGGTAATCGGGACCATCCAACTCATCTTTTTAACCTATGTAGCCTATCGGTATGCCAATATTCCATTTTGGTATAACCATTATTATCCTCTTATCAATTATAGTTTGGAAAGTCTCTATATCTTTGTATTTCCATTGCTCATCAATGAATTATTCAAAGTTAACCCTCACCGGCAAGTGAATAATGGATTTGGAATTCTATTTTTATGTGGATTAACTTGTATCGTTACGCCATCATTGTTTGGTGTCCTCCATGACGAATCCCCAATTGAATCTTTCATCAGTTTTAAAATCTATCGTCTGATTTTCGCAGGCGCATTTGTATATTCGTTTTCAATATTCGGCCTTAAGATCAAAAACATCAACAACATCATGGAAAGAAATTTTTATATTTTTACCGCAATCATTCTATTCGTTCTATTTGCACAAACAATCGTTCCGATTGTTAAGTCTTTCCCGGAAAATATAGTTGTTTTTGCCACCGGCTATTTTTATCTTAACGTTTGCTTATTGAAATATCTCGTCAATCGATTTTTTGAGTTTTCCCAACCTCCTTTAACAAAAACCGTAAGTGAAATCATGACCCCTAGGGAAAAAGAAATTCTCGCCCAGTTGGCGCAAGGCCTATCCAACAAAGACATCGGAATGAATTTATCCATTACGGAGACTACCGTAAAAACTCATATTCAAAATATTTATAAAAAACTTGGAGTCAGTAACCGAGTACAATTGATAAACAGACTTAGAAGCAATTTTTAATGCAAACCACATCAGAACAACCTATTCGGCGCCCTAATTTGGACTGGCTAAGAATCTTTGCTATCTTATCAGTATTTTTTTTATTCACTTCATTTATTTAACATTGATTATTGGTCCCCCTATTGGCCGGGGTTTTCAGTTTCTCAATTTACCTTGAACGTGTTAGTCACGGTCAATTGGAAAGGTCTTTTATGCGTTCATCCCTTATTTATTTCAAGGGGGTTATTTGCCGGGCAGTACCCGGTAATTTGCTTTTCACGGGATGCATCTGTGGTATTTGTTGCTTTTATTTATTTTCATTCTGGTCTTGATGCCGCTTTTCTGGTGGTTCAAAAGAAGAAACGGCAGCCATTTTTTACGAAAAATCGGTGACATATGACTTTCCCGGGAGCCCTAATCATAGTTCTAAGCTTATCATTTTATATAAAAACAATCCTGTCATTTCAGTAAAACGAATCGGACCCCATACCAAAGAACAAACTCTCTGGTCTACCAATCATTACAATCTTCCCGAAATGATCGCCTACGCTCCAACTGTTTATTATTCCGAACTTCCGCCTCTTTGGCGTACTTCTTCAACGACCTTGCCGTTTTCATCCCGGGTAACTTTCTCCGGAGGGTCCAGTACGATATATTTTCTGGCAATCACCTGGGATGTTTTTTTATCAATGATGTAAAAATAGCGACGGGTTCGCATTCCGGTTTGATCGGTTTGCGATGGCAACTTGACGATTTGGCTTACCGCTTTTACCAAAATCAAAGTCTGCAATTCCTGAACACTTTTGGCCCGGTAATCCCGGGGTAATCGTGATCAAAATAGTTGCTGGACGTTAATTTACCGTTTGCTCCTTGAACCAGCACCACTTCCCTGCCGCAATTTCCCGCCGGAGACATATCACCCGGATAATCAGTCCCGGATACGGGAAATTCATTGGAGTAATTCTGTGCCATCCGGATAAAATTTTGAGCAGTGATGGTCTTTACGCCTTTCAGCCAGTCTGATTCCTGACTTCTGGCAAGACCCATGATAAATGAACCAAATGCTACAATCATCGCAATAGAGGATGCTACACCATACATCACAAAAGGTTTCATGATTTTACTCCTAAAATTGACTGAAACTTGTTGCGAACAGTCCGAAATAAAAAGAACTCAGAACCATTCATAAAATGTCTTATTCATTGTACCCTGATTTATGGTTTTTGTAACCAATATGGCCTTTTATTTTGGAAGATATTGTTGCAAGATTAGCAATTAAATATTGGACAATCATTTCGAATTTGCAGGAAAATGGGACTGAAAGCCTCGAATACTTGATAAGAAAATTCAGTTTGTTTTAAAGGAGTTTTTTATGCCAACTTCCTCAGAGCGGAATACTCGGCGCTATGACTTCGACTGGCTGAGAATCTTTGCTTTCTTGACAGTATTCTTTTTCCATTCACTTCATTTCTTTGACATTGATGATTGGTCGGTCAAAAATCATACCACCTACGCCTGGATTTGTGGATTGATGAATTTCATTGCAGTCTGGATGATGCCATTATTCTTTCTGATATCGGGGGCTAGTGTTTTCTATGCTTCCTGTAAAAATAATGCGAGGAAATTCATCCGGGATAAGGTGAGTCGATTATTGGTCCCTCTATTGGCCGGGGTTTTCAGTTTCTCAATCATGCAGGTTTACCTTGAACGTGTTAGTCACGGCCAATTCGAAGGGCCTTTTTTGGCATTCATCCCTCATTATTTCAAGGGGATCTATTTGCCGGGCAGTACCGGTAATTTCGCTTTTCACGGGATGCATCTATGGTATTTGTTGCTTTTATTTATTTTTACTCTGGTCTTGCTGCCGCTTTTCTGGTGGTTCAAAAGAAGAAACGGCAGCAACTTTTTGCGGAAAATCGGTGACATACTGGCTTTACCGGGAGCCCTAATCATAGTTCTAATACCCACGATTATTCTGCAAAACCTTACGAATCACGGAGCATTAGCGGTAGGCGGATGGCGGATTGTGCAATATCCTTGGTTTTTGGTAGCCGGTTACTTGGTATCCTCTCACGAAAAATTGCAACAGGAGATTATTAAAACCCGCTGGGTTTGGGTAGGACTCATTGTTGTTTTGATAGCCCTATCAATAGTAAGACATGAAGCGCCGGGAACTCACCAGGATGTCCTGGTTTGGCCCGGACTATTCGTTATCTTGGGGTTTGGTATGAAATATCTACAATTCTCCAACAAATTCTTAGTTTATTCCACCGAAGCGGTGATGCCTTTTTATATTCTCCATCAAAACATTTTGTTATTACTGGGTTTCTTCATCGTTGGCTGGGACGTACCGGATCCGGCAAAATTTTTGATCATTACCATCTCGACATTCCTTATGATCATAGCATTATACGAGTATCTTATCCGTCGTTATAATTTCTTGCGGATACTCTTTGGCATGAGGGCGATAAAGAATAGCTCTTCGCAACGCTAAATATATGAGAAAACAAAAGAACTGTCGCAAAAAAAATTTCGATAGAGATATCCAATGAGAGAGCATTCTCATTTTAGCAAGGCCAATATTGCATATCTCATTGATTTTTCAATCCTTTTGCGACAGCCCTTTTCAAATCGATATCATGGATTGTTACGAATTCATCCGGCTAAAAAACCGCTAGCCTTCTCAAATAAGTGCGACGGCTTAAAACTACTTAATTTCCCTCACCGGCCTGGCCTCGATATAACCCCGTTCCCCAAGGGGCACCAGCTGAAACCGGGGTCCTTCGTCATCAGCCCATTGAAAGCCATAAAACTTCGGATCGTAATCTTTCATAACCTGCCATAGATCGATGATGGCTTCTTCAAACTTCTCGTCTTCGAAGGGCGGTCCTTGAAAAACCATCACTTTACATGCGGGTAAATCCATGATGTCAAAACCATCCGGGATTTTACCGCTATACTCAACCGACACCTCAACCCCCTGAACATATTCCGAAGTGCCCGGAAGGCGGAATTTTTCGGGGAGCCACATCCCGACCGGTTCATACAAAGCATCTTTGATACTGCAAAGAATGCCCCAAATATCGCACCCGACTTCCGTGCAATAATCAAAATAATTATCCGCCCGGCTCCCTCTTTTCAGGATAACTTTTCGGACCGGCCTTTCAATAACCTGAACAAAAACCGTGTTTAACTTCGCTTTTTCACTCATTTGAACTTCCCCTTTCTGCAACATAAGGTAATAATCCCGGATCCGGCTGGGCATAAACAACGGCAACGGAGGGGGCTCTTTGCGGTAGTTTTGCGGAGTAAGCCCGAATTTACTGGAAAACGCCCTGGTAAATCCCTCGTGAGAATCAAAGGCAAAATCAAGGGCGACATCGATAATTTTCGCTTCCTTTTCCCATAAACATAAAGCTGCCCGGGACAACCGTAAGGAACGGATATATTCTAGCGGAGTCTTTCCGGTAAGTTCCTTGAAAATCCGCAAAGCATGCCATGGTGAATAGCCTGACGCCCGAGAAAGATCATACAGGGTTATCGGCATCTTGAGATTAGCCTCTATGTAATCTTGCATCCGCTGCACCGCGTTTATTTTATCCCAGTTCTCCATTGGTTTACCTCTTGCATATAGAATAACAGATGAAAGGTTTGGATTTCTTGACCTAAATTGCTTGATTTTAAATCAAATTAAAAAGATTCGTTTCATTCCTGCATCAACCGGCTTTAAAATAATAACCTCTCCAAGTGGAAAGGTTATTAAGTGTCATCCATCAAATATATCGCGAATGAATAGGCCGGACATGAAAAGTTTTTTTAGTCCTGCAAATTTTCTCGTTACAGTACTTACATTGCAGGTTGGCATTACTTCCTTCAAAAAAGCGCCACGGATGCCTCCAATATGAATACTCCCAACGAAGCAGCAAAACCATGGCACTTGAGGCTAGGCTCCACGAAAAGAGACTGGGTACAAAAATCAAAGGGGTACAGGCCATGATGGAATCCCAGTTAAAAATGCGGCAAGTAACGCAACAGCGGTTTTTCATAATCAAATCTTGAAACGGGCACCAAAACAAGATGCAAACCATATCGCAAACCAAATAAAATAAGGACAACAATACCAGCTCGGATTGGCCGATGATCTTCAAATGATAAAAAAAGGCGATTGCTCCATTAGCGCCAAACCATAAAGCCCCTACTTTCCGAGCGGTTTTGTTTTCATATTGAACCCAGCTTTCCATTTCAGATCTTGCAAACCTTTGATTGCTTGGTTCAAAAGCAGCCCGAAACTGTTTACGGCAGCCCATGCTATTCCCTTTTTGCGGAAAAAACTTTGGAATCATCCCTGCCATGATGATGAGCCAGATGACATGGATCGGTTGAATACTTTGGGTGAGAAATCTCCCGTTTGCAAATACCAGGCTGCCTTTATCTCTTATATAAAGCTGGAGTGCAGCTATTAACAGCATGATTCGTAAAATCAGTTTCCTTCGATAGATGGTAATCAAATTGACTCCGATGCTCCCTGTTGCCCATGACTCAATTACATACGCTGAAAACCCCAGGGATAGCTCCCATCTTGGTGTTTTGCAGTAAGCTGCCACCGGAAAATTTAATTCGATTAGCGGAGGTTAATGAAACAGCTCTGCACACGGATAAACCGGTGACTCCAATCCTGTAGTTGAGACAGTCATTAGACGACCACGCCCATTGAAGACTTTTTAAGTTATTTCAAGCGATCATGGCCCATGAATGTTTTTTCGGGTTAATCCTGGCAACCGACTAAAAAATTCTTTGGTTACCCGGAGTTCGGATACAATTTTTCGACAAAATTCCTTCAATACCTGCATCAAGTTGCAAATGGCCATATGGAGGTGAGATTGGTTGGCGACATCTGAAAAAAATGGCCAAAAAGAGGCTGCTCATGTTTGGATTGGCCTCTTTTTGGGTATAGCGAAATAGGAGGAAATGTCTGATAGGATGAGGTTATTTCGTGAAGTTTTTGATATTAAATCCCCCGGTAACGAATGACTTCGGAACCAGCGCCATATAATCATTGATCATAATCGATCCTTTGGAGTTTCGGACAAAAGTTACCGGTGCAACAAGACTCTTAAAATCAGCTAAGGTTATTTTTTTACCGCTAGAGTTAACTGAATCCGCGCCGTTATAAAAATAATTATCGGCTGCGCTTCCATGGGCCGGGATGCTATCGGCGGCTCCCGCCTTGGTATGAAACGAGATGTTATTTTTAACCGAAAATTGGGGTTGGGCCGTGGCATAATAAGAAAACTCATAATTGAATTTTCCATTATCCACGGAAGTCGTATTTTGAACGACAATAGCCGGATCGCTGTTGCTGGTCACACCGGCGCTTTCATTTTGGAAAGCCAAACAATTCCGCAGGATATGTTTGACAGGTAGTCCCTCTCCGCCAAGTTTAAATCCGTTGCCGTCGCCTTTGGTTTTGGCGCCGTCAGAAAGTTTTCCGTTGCCATAGGCGATACAATTTTCAATGACAATGGCACCAATCGGTCCGGTTTCCAATTTCGCGTAGAGATCATAACCATCATCACAATTGTTATAAGAGATACATCCCCTGAATACATTCCCTTCACCGCAAGCTAATTTTGCGGCAAATCCATCGGCGTTATTTTCGGACTTATCGCGGTTATCATGAGAAGTGCAATTCAATACCAGATTGTTGGCTGGCCAATGGACTGCTTTTTCCGATGAAAGAGCGCTGATTTGAAGACCGGTATCTCCATTGGCATACAAATGAATCAGTTCAAGAAGGTTGTGATTTCCGGAAATCCAGCAGCCATATGAGCTGGCATTGGTAATATCCAGACCGTAGATCTTCCAATAATCACCACCGAGAATAACTCCAATGGATTTTTTACCGAAATCAAGCACGGGTTTTTCTTTCAAGTATGCCGAAAGCATTTTAGGTTTTGCCGGGGTTCCGTTATTCCCCTTTTCAATCACCAGGGGAGTTGTGAGATTATAAACCCCTTTCCGGACATAGATGATTTGCCCCGGCTGGGCGAATTGAACCGCCGAATAAATATCAATCGGGTCTTTAAGCCCTCCGGTGGCTGTGGCCTGACCTTCGGGGGAAACATAAAGAGCCTGCCCAGGTGTACCATAGGTTTTAAAGGTTACCGCGTATTGGGAACTCACCGGGATACTTCCCAGCGCATCCGGAGTGAGTGAGATTTCAAAAGTATTTTTGCCTGCAATTAAGATTACATTTTTCATGAAGGGTTCCGCTTCATTGATGGATACGCTATGAATCGGAGCGCCATTTTGTTTAATGTCCAAACGGCCCTTCACGTTGGTTGATATCGTAAGATCATAACCGGATAAAGATGCCGTGGTCGGAGACAGAACATTTATTTGAGCCGCAACCGGTTTCGGAGGTTCTGGGACTCCCGGCGGATCAGTCGCCACATCCGAAGTTGAAATCCTGATATCGGAAACGGTGATCGAAGCTACCCTGGCCGCAAAGAAACCGACGTAAACATGATCTGGATTGAGTACCTCAAGTTGTTTCGGACGATAATAAATTTTTTCCGGACTATTATCGACACTTACCAGATAACCGGTATTGGTCTTTTTTAATTTCAAAAGATACGTCGCCGTGCCGTCATTGGCCGGCCGGTCGCCAAACTTAAAGACATCTTCCATAGCGGCGCCAGCGCCGGAAGGGTCTTTTACATGATTTCGAAATACCGACTGAATGTTTCCCCGGTAGCCGCCGACCAAAACCATATTAGACGGGAATACCGTATTATCAAAATCTTTTCCGACAGCATCCCGCGCCATGATTCCAAAGGCTTCCTGATTATCCGGAGCGACTTTGGCGAAATAATTCACCTTGACTTTCGCGGAAAGCTCAAAATTTTTCACGGCAGGAATATCCGTATAATAAAAGGCTATTCCATCATGGGACCCGGTTACCTTTCCTCCGGTTACACCGCCGTCTTTTGCACCGCCTGTGATCGTCACCGATTGTGCAGCCGTATCAACCGTAATGGAATTATTCGCAGCGGAAGTGGACTGCCCGAAAACCACCGACTTCCATTCAACTTTCTGACTGTCAGCCGCTTTGACATCCAAAGAAAAGCACCACCATGTAAAAGCGGCCAACATCAATACACTGAAAACGATATTACCACTCTTTATCTGTATTTTTTTCATTTTCTCCCCTCCGGTATTCAAGGATTACTATGTCACCCAAGGACTCCCTTTCCTTGGATCATGACTAATCACAGTATAGGGTATTTCCAGTACAAAATCCGCTCGTTTTTTGCTATTGTCTACCAAAAAACATTATTTTTTGTCATCTGCAATAAAAAACAAGCCACTTTTTTAGGCTCAAAAGTGGCTTGTTCTTAAATTTGTCAGGTCGTGTTATTTGGTCTGCTTCAGATTAACTCATTAACTTACAGATGTCATTGGTGAATTCTACCGGGTCTTGAACCGGCAATCCTTCAATCAGCAAAGCTTGATTGTAAAGGAGATTGGTATAGAGGGCTAATTTATCCGGATCCTTTTCATAAATCCCGGTTAAGGCCTTGAAGACCTCATGATTGGGGTTAATCTCCAAAACTTTATCGGCTTTGACTTTTTGCTCATTATAGGGCATAGCGTTTAAAACTTTCTCCATTTCGATGGAGATTTCCCCTTCGCTGGCCAGACATACCGGATGGGTTTTTAACCGTTTGGATACCCGCACTTCTTTAACTTTATCCGCCAAGATGGTTTTCATCTTTTCAAACAACTCTTTGTGGGACTTTTCTTCCGTCTCGGCTTTTTCTTGCTCTTCCTTATCCTCAATGCCCAGATCCTTACTGGATACCGAACGAAATTCCTTTTCTTTATAGGACATCAGCATTTTGACGGCAAATTCGTCAATGTCGTCGGTTAAATAGAGAATCTCATAACCCTTATCGGCCACCAATTCGGTTTGAGGGAGCTTCTCAATACGGGAAACCGATTCGCCGGTAGCGTAATAGATGTATTTTTGACCTTCCGCCATCCGGGAGACGTATTCATCCAGAGTCACTTGTTTCTTCTCTTTTGAAGAATAAAACATCAATAAATCTTGGAGCATGTCCTTATTAGCCCCAAAATCGCTATAGATGCCGTATTTCAACTGCCTGCCGAAAGAACCGTAAAAATTCTCATACTTTTCCCGATCGCTCTTCAATAGCTCCAACAACTCATTTTTGATTTTGGTCTTCAGATTTTTGGCAATCAATTTGAGCTGCCGGTCATGTTGCAACATTTCACGGGAGATATTGAGCGACAAATCGGCCGAATCAACTAATCCTTTGACAAAACTGAAATAGTCGGGCAGCAGATCGGGACATTTATTCATAATCATCACACCGCTTGAATATAGCTCCAACCCTTTTTCATATTCTTTGGTATAGTAGTCAAAGGGAGTTTTTTCCGGAATATAAAGGATAGCGGTATAACTGACCACGCCGTCGGTGCTGATGTGAATGTGTTTTACCGGCTTATCAAATCCGTAATGTTTTTCTTCATAGAATTTTTCATAATCTTCGTCTTTGAGCTCATTGCGGTTTTTACGCCAAATCGGGACCATACTGTTGACGGTCTGTTCTTCGATATAATCCTCATATTCATCTTTGCTGCCTTCTTTGAGTTTGCTGGCGGTGACATTCATTTTAATGGGGTAGCGAATGAAATCGGAATACTTTTTAATCATGCCTTTCAGGCGGTATTCCTCTAAAAATTCGTCGTAATTTTCATCTTCGGTATTTTCTTTTAATGTAAGAATAATCTCGGTCCCCACAGTTTCCTTGTTACAACTTTCAATATTGTAACCATCGGCTCCCTGAGATTCCCAACGATATGCTTCATCGCTTCCTAACGCCTTACTGACAACCGTCACGGTATCGGCAACCATAAAGGCGGAGTAGAAGCCGACCCCAAATTGGCCGATAATATCATATCCGTCTTTCAACTCGTTGTCTTTTTTAAAGGCCAGCGATCCGCTGCGGGCAATCGTTCCTAAATTATCTTCCAAATCTTCCTTGGTCATCCCAATTCCGGTATCGATCACTGTAAGGGTTCGCTCTTTTTTATCCGGAATGATTTGGATATAGTAGTTATCTTTGTCGAACTTCAGATTCTCGTCAGTTAATGCTTTGTAGTATAATTTATCAATCGCATCACTGGCGTTGGAAATCAATTCCCGTAAAAAGATTTCCTTGTGCGTGTAAATTGAATTAATCATTAACTCCAGCAACCGCTTAGACTCTGCCTTGAATTGCTTCTTGCTCAATCAATATCGCTCCCTTCAGAATAATGAGGTTGGTAAAAACTTTCGCTTTTTAACAACCCTTGATGGTTTTTGTTAGCACTCGCTTCCTTTGAGTGCTAATCCTATTTTTATATACTATATTTTTAGTGAAATGTCAAGTTCGGCGACAATCCGGATAAAGCGCTACGATACAAAATTTCGGGACAATCAAATCGCTTTGAGCGTCCCGAAGCTTAAACAAATTGGGATAACCCCTTAAAATCTTCCGAATTTATTGAGGCTTTTCATCCAAAATTACTTCCACTTTCATCAGCTCCCCTTTTCGGAGGACCAGCAAATTGACTTTATCTCCTACTTTATGATGACGGATCCCATATATCAGGCCCTGAGAGTCTTCAACCGTTTTATGGTCGATTTCCAGGACGACATCGTACTGTTTCAATCCCGCCTTCGCTGCCGGTGAATCATCAACGATGGTTTGCAATAAAACGCCCTCCGTTTTTTGGATTCCAAGATAAGCGCGAACATCGGCCCGGACATTTTTTAAATCCATCAAAGCCACTCCCATCCAAGGACGGCTGACTTTGCCCTTATTTCTCAACTCCCCGAGAATTTCCTTTACCTTGTTAATGGGTATTGCAAACCCTAGTCCCTGACCGGTGGCGCTAACCGCCGAATTGATACCGATAACTTCCCCGTCTAAATTTAAAAGCGGTCCGCCGCTATTGCCCGGATTGATGGCAGCGTCTGTTTGAAGCATATCGTCATATACCTGGCCATTACTACCGCCCCCGGCAACCAACGGGCGCCCCTTGGCGCTGATGATTCCCAATGTGACCGTATGGTCAAGGCCGTATGGATTACCAATAGCAATAACCCAATCACCGGTTTGAGTCTTTTCAGAGTCGCCCAGTTTCAAATAAGGTATTTTTTGGGGAGGGTCAATTTTGATGATAGCCACATCCAACTCCTGATCAATACCAACTAACGTCGCTTTGATGGGGTCTTTTTGGTCTTTTAGAAGCACTTCAATGGTCTTAGCGCCGGAAACCACATGAGCATTGGTTAAAATGTATCCTTTATCGTCAAAGAAAAAGCCACTGCCCAGCCCCTGGGACGGCGGCGAAGCATTTTCCCCCATCGGGCCAAATAGGGATAAAGGCGATTTCTTGGTTTCATAAGTAGTTGAAATCCAAACCACACTGGGCGAGCTTTCCGCTGCTATTCGTGAAATAACTGAAGAGCTTGCCAAATCGGCTTTGGATGCGGCATAAGCCGGTATACCATTGATTCCGAGTAAAGCAACAGTTACCAATAAAGTGAAGCATAAAGTCAAAAACGAATTTTTAAAAAAAGATTTGCTATATCTTGGGCCGGTAAACATCAGATCACCCTTTCTTGAAAGTTTATCTATTAAAACGCAATCTCGCCGAAAGGAGTTCCTTATAATATTTTATTTTACTAATTTTCCCTTTTAAAAGCAAGAAGTGGGTAGCCCTTTATGATTCATCTTATGAACAATAGGTAATATCCAGCCTAATTTCCTTGTTTTAGCAAATAAAATGAAGTACAATAAACTAGGGAATTGTTAGTAATAGCTTATAAGATGACAATAATCTCTATTTTTTACAAACATTTAACTTATCATTATATTCATTCCCTCCTTGATTTTCATGGAAATTTTCTCGAAAGGGGTTTATTCCAGGTGGCGACGACCATGATCCATTTTAATAATGTCACGAAGATTTATGGAGAAGGCGATAGAAAAGTAATCGCTTTACAAGATGTCAATCTTGAAATCAAACAAGGTGAGATCTTTGGAATTATCGGTTTAAGCGGCGCCGGAAAAAGTACGCTGATCCGCTGCATTAACAAGTTGGAAATCCCGCAAAGCGGTAGCATCCAAATCGGCGACCATCCCATCACCCAATTAAAGGGGAAAAATTTGCGCCAAGCCAGACGGGAAATCGGCATGATTTTTCAGCATTTTAACTTGCTTGCCAACCGTACCGTTTTTGGAAATATAGCCTATCCTTTAGAGATTGCCGGAATAAGCCGTCATGACCAAAAAAAACGCGTTGAAGAATTAGCCGAATTGGTCGGTTTATCAGACAAGCTCAAAGCTTATCCCGCCCAGTTGAGCGGTGGACAAAAACAACGGGTCGGTATCGCCCGGGCCCTGGCCAATCATCCCAAGGTATTGCTTTGTGATGAAGCCACTTCAGCCCTTGATCCGGAAACCACCCAATCGATTTTAGATTTATTGCTGGATGTAAACCGTCGTTTTAGTCTGACAATTGTGCTCATTACCCATCAAATCAACGTAATTAAAGAAATCTGCGATACGGTAGCCGTCATTGAAAACGGTAAAATCGTAGAACAAGGACCGGTCACGGAAATATTTACTTCTCCCAAAACTGATGCGGCTCGCGGATTAATCAGAAGTGTTTTACACATCGACATTCCTCCCGAGATCAAGCAGAAAAAGATTATCATCCGCCACCCTGAATGGGCTGGAAAAATGGTCCATATCTTTTTTATTGGAGAAGTGGCCGGTGAACCGGTTATTACATCCTTAATCCGTAAATTCAACGTCGATGTCAATATTATCTATGCGAACCTTGACTCCATTAAAGAGACTCCATTCGGCTCGCTCGTCGTGGCAATCACGGGTCCTAATGGAAATGTTGTTCAATCATTAGAATATCTGAGCCAACAAGGATTAAAAATCGAGGTGCTGAACAGTGTTGAACCCGCAAATTTTGAACCTACTCGGTAACGCTCTGTGGGAAACCATTTATATGGTGGGGATTTCCTTAATTCTATCGATTTTAATAGGAATCCCCGTGGGCATTTTACTCGTTATCTCAAGTCCCGGGCATATTCGTCCCAATGCCTCTCTCTACAATGTGCTGTCAATCATTGTTAATGTGGGGCGTTCATTGCCTTTTATCATTTTATTGGTAGCCATGATTCCATTTACCCGTTTTGTGGTAGGCACCTCAATTGGAACTGCCGGAGCAATCGTACCTTTAACGATTGGATCTATCCCTTTTTTGGCCCGGGTCGTAGAGTCTGCCGTTTTGGAAGTGGATTGGGGGGTAATCGAAGCGGCTCAAGCCATGGGTTCAACCACCTGGCAAATCATTGCCAAGGTTTTGATCCCGGAATCTATTTCCGGTTTAATCTTAGGCATAACCCTTACCACAGTCAGTTTAGTCAGTTATTCCGCTATGGCCGGAGCTGTTGGAGGAGGCGGATTGGGTGACTTAGCCATTCGCTATGGATACCAACGCTTCCGTGGTGATATTATGCTGGCAACCATTATTATTCTAGTTATATTAGTCCAGGGGATGCAGTCTCTGGGCAATTGGTTAGCCAGACGCCTTTCTGCGCATTGATATTTTCTATTTTAGATCATCTCAAAAAAACAGGGAATTCAAAATAAATATTTTCAGGAGGAAAATCATGAAAAAAGGGTTATTGATTTTGTTTTTTCTCGCAATGCTCATCATTTCATGCGTGGACAGTCAACCTTTGCTGGCTTCGGCCGTTTTATTGAAAGTGGGAGCTTCACCGACGCCCCACGCTGAAATTCTGGCTCAAATCAAACCACTGCTCTCCAAAGAAGGAATCGATTTACAAATCATAGAGTTTCAAGACTATGTGCAGCCCAACCTGGCCTTAGCCGAAGGTGAATTGAACGCTAATTTCTTTCAACACGTTCCCTATCTCACCGAATTCAGCCGCGATCATAAATTGGATCTTACCTATATCGCCAAAGTCCACATTGAACCGATGGGTATTTACTCCAAAAAAATTAAGTCTTTGAAAGAATTAGGTAATAAAGCAACTGTAGCGATTCCTAACGATCCCACCAATGGCGGACGCGCTTTGCTTTTATTACAAAACGCCAAATTAATCACACTTCGCAAGGATGCCGGACTTAGCGCAACCGAATTGGATATTGTTAAAAATCCAAAGGGATTACAAGTTAAGCCCTTAGAGGCGGCCCAATTACCAAGAACCCTTACGGATGTCGATATTGCCGTTATTAACACTAACTATGCGCTTCCGGCAAATTTGATTCCAGCTAAGGATGCTTTACTCATCGAAAACAGCAATTCTCCCTATGCGAATATCTTGGCTGTACGCGCTAAAGATAAAAATAACCCCACTTTAAAAAAACTGGCCAAAGCCTTAACCAGCAAAAAAGTTAAAGATTTTATTCTCACCCAATATAGAGGAAGCATTGTCCCGGTATTTTAACGATTCGTCACAATTAATCCTCCTAAGCTCCGGTCTTATTTGCCGGAGCTTTTTATTTACTTCATTTAGCTAAAGCCCCGTATAACGTGTATAGTTTCAATCCCAACAATCGAGACTATTATTTGAGGTATGTTCATAAGGATTTAACATTGTTTTTGTCATATATATGTTATTATTTATTAAAAGCTAACATAATTAATTAGCTTATTTTAGATCTTTAACCTTTTATTTTATATTCTTTGGCTAATCTTTAATTATTTATAATTTGCAGAAATGCAATATGTTATCTTTTTGTCAATTGCTATGTCATACAGTCCTACAGTAATATAAAATGACTATAGGAGTTCCGTATGTTTAAAAATATCAAAATTAATCGGATCAGCGATGAAATCGCTTTCCAAATCAAAGAAATGGTTTTAAAAAATGAGCTTCAGTCCGGCAATAGACTCCCTACCGAACTGGAACTGGCTGAGATGTTTTCCGTCAGTCGCACCGCTGTCCGTGAAGCTTTATTCAGTCTGGAAGCCCAGGGCCTTATTGAACGAAAAAAAAGCGGTGGGACCATCATCAAACAGTTCAGCGCCAGTAAAATCTTGGAGTCCATCGTTTTTGCGCCCAAAAGCGATTTGGACATGTTTACTGATTTTATGGAAGTCCGCAAAGTGCTGGAAAGTCATATCGTCTCACTTGCCATTGAAAAAAGCCAACCCGGAGATTTTGAACTGATCCAACAATCCCTACTCAATTTGGAGTCTGAAATTATTCAAGAAGGAAACGGGGTGGAGTCCGATATTATGTTTCATCTCAGTTTGGCTGCATGCACCCATAACCAGGTTCTCATCAGTTTAATTAAATCCATCAGCGACATGTTGAGGGTTAGCCGCGAAAAGACTTTGCAATATCCCGGGCGGCTTTTGGAATGCCTAAAAGAACACAAGGCAATTTTTATGGCCATTCAGTCCAAGGATACCGCCGAGGCGAAACGGTTAATGATTCACCACCTGGATCAGGCCCTTCACATCGCACATCAAATCTAATCCAATGAATAAGGGGTAAATTTATGGGAGACTCTCAAACTTTATTACAAGTCAGCGAATTGACCAAACAATTTAAAGGTTTGCTGGCCGTAGACCATTACCAACTCAACATTTCCTCCGGGGAAATTGTGGGCCTAATCGGTCCTAACGGCGCCGGCAAAACCACGGTCTTTAATTTACTGACCGGCATATTCCCGCCCAGTTCTGGAAGGATCCAACTCAAAGGCCATGATATTACCGGATTCCGGCCGGATAGAATCGCCAAAAGGGGTATGGCCCGGACTTTCCAAAACATCCGATTATTTGGAGAATTGTCGGCCTTACAAAATGTATTAGTGGCAGCGCAAATTCACAAAAAATACCATTTAGGCAGCGCCTTGCTGGGGACCTTCGCATTCGGGAAAGAAGAAAAAATACTGGTCTCCAAAGCCCAGCGATATTTGGAGGCTTTGGGTATTCTTGATATCGGAAATCAATTGGCGAAAAATCTTCCCTATGGTATGCAACGAAAACTGGAGATTGCCAGGGCTTTGGCAACCGAACCCCAACTCTTGTTATTGGATGAACCAGCCGCTGGAATGAATCATCAAGAAAGCGCGGAGCTAACAGAAAATATCCGTAAATTGCGGGATGAGTTTAATTTGGCAATTATCCTCATCGAACACGACATGCATGTCGTGATGAATCTGTGCCAACGTTTACAGGTTCTGAGTTACGGCAAAATCATCGCCGAGGGAACACCGGATACCATTAAAAGGAATCCCATCGTTATCGAGGCTTATCTGGGGAGGGCTAAAACCAGTGCTTGAATTGAAAGAACTCGATCTTTTCTATGGCAATATTCAAGCGGTCAGAAATTTATCGCTAAAAGTAAAGCAAGGCGAATTAGTGGCCTTGCTCGGAGCCAACGGCGCCGGAAAAACCAGTACCCTGCGAGGCATCTCCGGCATGCTTAAGCCTCGCAAAGGCCAAGTTTTCTTTAATGGACAAGATTTAACCAAGGTCAGCCCTCATCAGATTGTAGGTTTTGGGTTGGCGCACTGCCCGGAAGGCCGGGGGATTTTCGCCCGTATTAGTGTGCTCGACAATTTAAAAATTGGCGCCTACCTTTGTACGGACAAAAAACAAATTCAACGGGATCTGGATTGGGTCTTTACGCTCTTCCCGATTCTGGCCGAACGCAAAACCCAGATAGCAGGCACACTTTCCGGCGGAGAACAGCAGATGTTGGCTATCGGTCGCTCTCTGATGTCCCGTCCGTCGATGTTGCTCTTTGATGAGCCCTCCCTTGGGCTCGCTCCCCTTATCATCGAAAAAATTTATACGGTAATCGCCACGTTGAAAAAAGAGGGCAAAACGATTTTACTGGTTGAGCAAAATGCCTACGCCGCGCTGGAAGTCGCTGACCGGGCTTACGTGCTGGAATCTGGCTCCCTCAAACTTTCCGGTACTACGGCGGAATTGCTCCAAAATGAAGCTGTGAAAAATGCCTATCTTGGAGGATAATATTATGAGCCTTGCGTATCTGATTCAAAACACCATCGATGGCCTCAGTCTAGGCAGCATCTATGCATTGATCGCCATCGGCTTTTCCCTAACTTTCAGCATTTTAAGGCTGATCAACTTTGCACATGGCGATATCTTAATGATCGGCGCTTATTGCGCTCTTTTTATCATCACCGGAATGCATCTTCCCTTATGGGCTGCTCTAATTTTAGCAATGGCCTTTGCCGCCCTGTTTGGAATTTTCATTGAACGAATAGCTTACCGTCCCTTGCGAGGCGCCAATGATGTCGCCGCTTTGATCGCGTCACTGGCAGTCTCGATCATCATCCAAAATACCGGAATCATGACCGTCACCGCTCAACCCCGCAAATTTGAAATCCCGGAAATACTAACCGTAATTCATAACTTCGGTAAGATTTCCGTCAGCAATATGACTTTACTCATTATCTCGCTCTCGGTGTTGCTGATGATAGCTTTTTCACTATTCGTCACCCATACGAAGATAGGTGTGGCCATGCGCGCTTGTTCCGAAAACATCGGCGTGGCCCAGTTAATGGGAATCGATATCAACCGGGTTATTGCGGTTACTTTTGCCTTGGGTTCGGGAATGGCTGCAGTCTCCGGAATTATGCTGGCTGGACAGTATGGACGGATTGAGCCGTTAATGGGTTTCATCCCTGGATTAAAAGCCTTTGTAGCCGCTGTAATCGGAGGCATCGGCAGTGTCTCCGGGGCTGCTTTGGGAGGCTTTATTCTGGGACTATCGGAAATTTTGCTGGTGGCCCTCTTGCCTCCCTCTTACTCCGGTTATCGGGATGCCTTTGTTTTCATCCTGTTGATTCTGGTTTTGCTTTTTAAACCGTCCGGCTTACTCGGACAAGCCGAAGGGAGAAAAGTATGATGAACATCAAAACCGCCAAACTCTTGACCATATCTTTTCTTATCTTGTTCACAGGAGCGCTTTATCTCTTAAACCGCTTGTTATCCCCTTACCACATGCAGATCATTAACTTGATCGGCATCAACATCATATTAGTCGTCAGTTTAAATCTCACCAATGGTTTTTGTGGAATTTTTTCTTTGGGGCATGCGGGATTTATGGCGGTCGGAGCCTATGTCACCGCCATTTTAACCATACCAGCGGTAAAAAAGGGGGTTCTTTTACCCCAGCTTCCCGCATGGCTTGCCTCATTAGAACTTCCTTTCATACTGGCTATACTCCTCGGAGGGCTGGCGGCTTCTCTCTGCGCCTTGGTAATCGGTTATCCGGTGCTTCGTCTCCGCGGCCATTACTTAAGCGTGGCAACTTTAGGTTTTCTGGTTATCATCCAAGTCTTCATCACGCAGATGGATGGCTTGACCCGGGGAGCCCGGGGCCTCAACGGTTTAGAATCTTATACCAATGTTTGGTGGATCTGGTTTGGAGTGATTTTAACCATTTACGGAGTTGCTAAAGTGATTCATTCCGCTTACGGCCGGGGTATGATTGCCATTAAAGAGGATGAACTGGCAGCTGAATGCCTGGGTGTCAATTTAACCGGCCACAAATTATTGGCTTTTTGCCTGAGCGCATTTTTCGCCGGTATCGGCGGGGCGTTGTGGGGCCACCTAATCACCGTGATTACTCCGGGGTCTTTCTCGTATAGTCAAACGTTCAATTTAGTCGTTATGTCGGTGGTGGGCGGCATGAGCAGCATAACCGGGGGTGTGGTTGGCGCCCTGGTAATGACATTAGTGCCGGAACTTTTGCGCAATCTTGAATCAGGAATCACGCTTTGGGGCATTAGCTTACCGCCGCTATACGGTTTAAGCCAGATTATTCTCGCAGTCGCCCTAATTCTGGTCATACTGTTCCGCCCTAACGGCTTATTAGGCCGCTGGGAATTTTCCTGGACCAAATTTCATTTCAAAACCAAACTCCGCAAAGGTGGTGGTTACTCTCATTAAATTAAACTAACTTGGTATTATCTCAATCATATCAAAATTTAATGGAGGCATTTACGATGAAAAAATTTCTTGTACCGTTCCTCATGATCATGCTATTATTCACCTGCAACATCTTTGCTGCGACCGCACCGATAAAAATCGGCGCAATTTATAACCTAACCGGCGACCAATCTTCCCTTGATGCTCCGTCGCTAAATGGTTTTAAACTGGCTGCCAAAGAGATTAACGCTGCCGGCGGAGTGTTGGGACGAAAAATCCAAGTTGTCAGTCTTGATGGAAAAACCGATCAATCCATTTCCACCAATGCTGCTTTAAAATTGGTCAATGTTGAAAAAGTCGCGGCAATCGCCGGCTTCAGCGATTCCAACTATGCGCTTGCCGCCGGTCCTATTGCTCAGAAAGCCAAAATTCCTTTCATTACTTCCGGCGCAACCCTGCCTTCCATGCCGGACCAAGTGGGCGACTATTTCTTTATGACGCCTTATGGCGATAATACTCAAGCCTATGTTGGCGCCGAATTCGCCAGTAAAGATTTGAAAGCGAAAACCGCATATGTACTAAAGGATACTGCCATGGACTTCACCGTCAATTTAGCAGCCTACTTTGTAGAACGTTTCAAAAAAATCAACGGGAAAGACGCTATTGTTTTAGAAGATAACTTCAAAACCGGCGACCAAGACTTTTCGGCCCAAGTCAACCGGTTAAAAGCTCTGGCTAAAAAGCCGGATTTGCTCTATATTTCTTCAGGTCCTTCCGAATGCGGCATCATTGTGAAACAAATCCGCGCTGCCGGAATCAATACTCCAGTCATCAGCGGTGACGGTTTTGATACCCCCTTGCTAACCGAATTAGGCGGCAAAGGCGCCAATATTGAAACTTACTTCACCACCCATGCCAGCTTGACCAGCGAAGAACCGAAAGTCAAAAAGTTCGTTCAAGCCTATAAAAACGAATTTAAATCCGATCCGGAGAATGCTTTTGCAGCTCTAGGCTATGATACCATGTATTTGATTGTTGATGCCGTCAAACGGGCCAAATCCGTCAATCCCACGGCCATCCGTAATGCTTTGGCCAAAACCTCCAATTTCAAAGCAGTTACCGGAACCATCACGTATCCGGAAAACTCGCGAGTCCCTTTGAAATCAGTCGCTGTCTTAAAGGTTGTTGACGGCCAGTTCAAATTCGTGAAATCAGTGACTCCATAATCGAGTCTCTATATGAAATGCCAGGGCTACCGGGAGATATCCCGGAGCCCTTTTCATCATTTTATTATTGGTAAAGGAGGTTTTATCATGAGTTTACTGCAAAAAATGACCGGTCACCAATACAAGGACGGTCCTAAATTCGATAAAGCGATTATCGCAGTGGGTTCCTGTGAAAATCACGGTTCCCATCTTCCGTTCGGGACGGATACCTTTGTCTCTTCGATGCTGGCCGAGAAAGTGGCCGAACAAATCGACGGTTTGCTGGTTTTACCTCCCGTTAATGTCGGAATGAGTCAACATTACGCTCATTTTCCTTTCAGTCTGACCTTACAGCCGGAAACTTTAATTGCTGTTTTAAAAGATATTCTGGAGAGCACCGTCAAAAACGGCATTGAAAAGATCTTCATCATGAACGGGCACGATGGCAATATCGCCCCCATTGAGATTGCCGCCCGTGCCATTAAATTGGCCCATCCCAATGTAAAAATCGCAACTCTGGACGCCTGGTGGGTTACAGCCGGTAAACTATTACCCGCCGATACCTTTGAGGTATGGAATGGACTCGGCCACGCCGGAGAAGGCGAAACTTCTATCGGGCTTGCTCTTTTCCCGGAATTGATCGAGATGGAATATGCCAAAGGCGTAGTGCCGGTTCTACCGGAACATGTGGAAATCAAATGGAACTTTGCCGAACTCACCAATACCGGTGCAACCGGCGACCCAAGCAAAGCTACTGTCGCCAAAGGCCAAAAAATGGTTGAGGTGTTGGTAAAAGAAGTCGTCCGCTTCTTCCGAGAAATGGACGACAAGGATTGGAAATACTCCTCGAAAGAGTCGGCATTACCTCAAAAATAAGATTGTATGGTTTAAAGATAGGAATTTTCTCCTCCGTCATTTGCTTTTATTCCCGAAAATTCCCGCCCAAAAAAGCCGGAAATAAAATAAGGGGCCATTTCTTAGGATGGTCCCTTATTCTTTATTGATGATTCTTAAATTATTGGGCGCTCTGTTTCAACTGTTCCATAAACCCGGAATAATATTTCTTTTTTTCGTTGATAAATTTTTTGGAAGCCGCAATTCCATAATCCTCTACTTTAAAGCCTAATTTCTCCATTTCCTGTCTGAATTCAGGGGTGTGGTTAATTTTACTGAAAGCGTCCTCTAAAACTTTCATAACTTTCATCGGAGTCCCCGGAGGAACGGCAATACCCCGGTAAGTACCTTCGACAATATTATAGCCTTGTTCTTTAAAAGTAGGAACATTTGGAAAACTACTTACCCGCTTTGCTGATTGAACTGCCAATGCCCTTACTTTATTTCCATAACTCACCGCCATTGTAGGAGAAGTCATTAAAGCCAAAACACTATGGCCCAACAAAGCTGGTAAAGCTGTCCCGGAACCAGGATAATTCAAATATGTAACTTTAGTTTTTGCCGCTTTCTCCAATTCAATAACGCCCAAATAATTGGCGGTATTAATACCGCTGCCGCCGATTGTAACCACAGAAGGATTGGCCTTAGCGTATTTAACCAAATCCTTTAAACTGCGAAAAGGGCTATCCTGTGCAACAATAAGTATATTGGGAGTACTGTTGAAAATATAAACCATATTAATATCTTCCGTTTTAAACCCAATATTGGGTTTTTCAATCGGTTGAATGATGATATGGGGCAAATTACAAACAGTGAGATTGTAACCATCCGGCTGACTCTTGACCAATTCCGCCCAAGCGGTCGCTCCCCCGGCTCCCGGTTTAAAAACAATATTGACGGTCTGTCCCAAAAGGGTCGTTAATTGTGTTTGTTGCAATTTAGCGGCAAAATCGGATTCTCCACCCGCAGTAAACGGGATAATATAATTAATTGATTTTTCCGGGTACCCGGCTGCTAAGCATGGTACGACGAAACATAAACAAAGAAAAGCAACAACTAAAATTTTTCGCATCATCGAACTCTCCTTTAAAATCCTGTGATAATTTTTTCAAGTATTTTGCCCTGCAAATTTAGGTTTTCCCCCAACACCTCCTTCAACAAAATAACTCCGCAAAATGCTAGGTTCAAAAATTAGCATCCTATAACATCCCACCCGTAAAGCTTTATCGACCATGGCCAATTTTAAAAGAAGCTACCGATTTACGTAAATCATCTGCAATATCATTTAAATTATCGGCAAGTGCCGCAACTTCTTCAACAGCAGCGCTTTGTTCTTCGGTAGTCGCCGAAATTTCCTCGGTGCTGGCCATACTTTCTTCGCTAATTGCCGCGATGGCACTGATGGCATCAATAACATTCTGATTCCGGGCAACCATTTTTTTTGCCGTTTCCGCCACTTCTTCTATTTGGTCCTTATTGGAAATCAGTAATTTAAAAATATCCGACAAAGTTACATTAGACTTTGCTATCAGGTCTTTTCCCACCTGGGAATGTTCAATTCCTTCTTGCATTACGGCTACGGCTTGTTCAATCTTAAGTTTCATTTCGGAAATAATCGTAGCAATGTCATTGGCTGCTTGTTTAGACTGTTCGGCCAATTTGCCGGTTTCTTGCGCAACAACGGCAAAACCTTTACCATGTTCTCCAGCCCGTGCCGCCTCAATTGCCGCATTTAAAGCCAACAAAGTTGTCTGGTCGGCAATCGTCGTAATGGCTGAAGATATATCACTAATCCTAACAGAGGCTTTGTTCAATTCATCAACAGAATCCGCCGCCTGTTGAGCGGTACTAAAAACTTGATTAATAATATTGACGATATCGTTATTTGTTTTTTGCCCTAGTTGAGCCGATTCGGTTACTTTCTCCGATCCTGCCGCCATTTCTTGATTATCCTTCGAAACTTTCATGACCAAATCAGAAAGCAAGTGGGCGCCCTGAGCGATTTGGGAAATCTGATTCGTTTGCTCACTTGCGCCGGCCGCCAATTGTTCCATAACTTGCGCCACTTGGTTGGCTGAGTCTCCGGTTTCCGAAGAAGCCTTTTTTAATTCCTGACTCGCTGAAAGCAGAGACTCGGATTGAAAATTAATCTTTTTTACCAATTCTCGCAAACTGTTGATAGCTTGATTCAATCCTTCAACAACTCCAACAACTTCCGGGCAACCATAGTGATCAATGCTTTGGGTCAAATCTCCCAAAGCCAAAGCTTTCGAAGCAAATAAAATATTTTTAAGCGGGTTGGTGATCGAACGCGAAATTAATAGCCCCAGAAAAAAGGCGATGAATCCGCTTATAACCAGAATGAAAAGGGTAATCATTTTAGCCGATTCGGAAAACTGTTTGTTCTTGGTAAAAGTCTCTAAACTCAAATCCATTAATTTTTTTTGAATGCGGTTTAACGGACCGTTACAGGCCTCCAGCTGTTCCCGAAAAGTGGCAAAATTAACTTGACTAGCTGGTGACTGACAAATCTCCTGAGCAGTTTGGTAATGATTCAAAATAATCTCGGTAGACTTTTTATCAATTCCGTTAAAATAATCAATGGTTGGTTCTGTATCATCGGGGAATGCTTGGGAAAGATCAGCTTGTCCGGAAATAGCCAGTTGATAATTATTTTGTGCTTGCGCAAAATAAACACGAATATTGGAGAGGTTCGATAATAAATTATTGCTGTTTACAAACGAAACATAAGTGGACTGTTGCATCGTATTAATAATAGCGACGCTGGAAAATCCCAGGATGATTAAAAAAACGATCATTACCAAAACGATTGCTTGAATCTGATAAAAAATTTTAAGCCTTGAAAAATTGAAAAAATGAATTTTTTCCGATAAAAACTTAATAAAACCAAGGAATCGCTGTTTCAATAATTTCTCCTCCATTTTTGTCGCCACATCATTTCAATCTTATGAAATCACTATAACGTTCCACCCAGTTTTCAAATTCATCTATTATTCTTTAATCGGCAATAATCCGTAAATTAGTATATTAATTTTTAATAATATTTATTTAACACATATCAAATTATCTAAAATAAATAGTAATTTAGTATGTTATATCCCTAGTTATTTTTACGTCTCCCCTAAAAAAAGATTAATCTTTCTTCAGCCAATCAGTAATTATTCATTAAAAAATCGCCAACCCGGGATTTAAATCAAAGGCCTTTAACGTCAAAAAATATTAATTTTAATAAATATAGGCCTTATAATTTAAATCCCAAGTTAAAGCGATTATTTTACCCAAGAAATTAGGGAAGCGGATTTCCAGCCGGCATTCCGGCAATCATAAACCCGATGCTAATGATGACCGCACAAAAAACAGTCAAGATGATACCGATTTTCAGAAAATCTTTAAAACTGAAGTAATTATAAGCATACGGCAATACGAACGATGGGCTCTCGGTAACTAAAATAAAGTGAGTTGAGGCGGCAAAGCCTCCAATCATCGCAAATGACAAAACCGGTAATGAATTTTGTTGTGCAAAAGCGATCAAAAAAGGTACATTTACGGAAGCTGCTGCCGTAAAGCTTGAAAATCCGAGTGAATCCACAGCTACCAGTAGAGTAGCAGCAAATGGCTGTAAAAACGCAGGCAAACTAGCCATAGGCTTTAAAGCAACTTCAGCCACCCAACTGGCTAACCCACTTTGTGAAGCGGCAATCCCCAAGGAAAAACCGCCAATTACCAGTAATAAAGCTCCCCATTCCAGGTGTTTTTCCACATCGCCCCAAGTCTTAAAAGGCCCAAAACCCGGAAAAGCCAATAAACCTAATATAAGTAAAGAAACCAAGGCAATTGGGAGCTTGTTCCAAGCGCCGGTAAGCCACAAAACCACTGCGAGTAAAAATACGATGAAAGTAACGATTTCTTGCATTGTCCAGGCACCCATGTTTTTGAGTTCCTTATGAAACACATCCTTGCTCAAAGGTAACTCTTTCAATTCCGGCGGAAAAATTCTCAAAATAAGCCACCAGGCAAAAAAACCAACGACCACAAAAATGGGCGTGGCAATGGCGGTCCACTGAAGGAATGATATGCTCAATTTGGCATTTTTGGCAATGAAACCCATGGTTATAATATTGGCGGCAACTCCCGAGGGCGTACAAATACCGCCAAGAGTCGAACCAAACATGATTGCCATCATCAAATCCTTACCCAAATTACTGCTTCCCGGTTTAGCATCAATTGATTTCAATAAACCTACAGTAATCGGCAACATCATCGCTACAACCGCCACATCGGTGATAAACATGGAAATAACAAATGATACCCAAAAATAAATACCTACGACCCGGTTTACTTTGGTTCCGGAAAGAGATAACAGTATATAAGTTACCCGTTTCCCCAAACCGGAAATACTGAAAGCAACCGAAAGCGCCAACACACCTATGAGGAAAGGAACAAATCCGTCTCCGAAACTTTGAGCAACCGTTTGATCAATTGGAAGTACCCCGGTAAAATGCAGCATTACCGGAATCATCATCGCTGTTATTGAAATAGGGAGGGTTTCAGTAAGCCACCAAAAAACCGTTGTTGCCATAACACCCAAAGTGCACATCGCAGTTGATTTCATTCCGGCAGGCGCCGGTAAGAGATAAAAGATTCCCAAAAGTAACAACCCGCTCACAAAAAAAATAATTTTTCGGTTGACACTCGCTTTCGTATTGCTTTGTACTACAGTCTCCATCCATTTTCCCCTTTCTTAACCGATGATAAACTAAATTTACAAAGCCGGACTGCAGAAATTGCGCCAAACATGACTTTTTAGGGATCGTTTATTCGATTGTAATAACTACTTTCATGGCGCCGTCTTTACGATTAACAAAATAATCAAGTCCTTTATGGAATTCCTCCAGTGGGAAAGTGTGCGTTAATATCGGCTTGGTATCAATTCTCCCTTGAGACATTAAAGATAGCGCCCGCTTGCAATTATTCCTGCCCTCCCCCCTCACGGTGTACAGACTGATTCCATTAAAAACTATATGCTCCAGATCTGCGGTAACCGCTTCTTTATAAAAGGCAATTAGACAAACGGAACTGCCTTTTTTCGTTGACTTAATCGCCAGGTCAAACGATGCATTATTTCCGGCGCATTCAAAAACAGATTCACAACCTTTTCCAGCGGTAATTTCCATGATCTTTGCCAATGGATCGGCCTCATTTTGAATATTGATGGTATGAGTGGCTCCAAGCTTCCGTCCCATCGTAAGCCGGTCTTCCCGGGTGCCTACCAAGATAATCTTTTCCGCCCCAAGCGCCTTTGCGCCTTGAACCACTGACAGTCCAATCGGTCCGGGACCTATCACCAATAGAGAGTCTCCGGCGATATACCCGCCCACCATGTCGATGGCATAAAGAGCACAACCTAAGGTAGTTACATATGTGGCTTCCACAAAAGATAAATTATCCGGAATCTTATAGATAGAATTGATATGGTGAACTGCATACTGGGCAAATCCACCATCCACAGTCAATCCTGAGGCGCGATGAGTTTTATCGATCCGCCCGTAATTCAAACACGATGTATATTTTCCGGCTATACAGTTTTCACAACGGCCACACCCCTTATGAGCTTCAATGGCTACGCGATCTCCAATTTTGAATTCATCAACCGTGTCACCTAAAGCTACAATCGTACCGGCCCATTCATGTCCGAAAGTAAATTCCCCGTAAGCCGGCATCCTTGGTATACCCTTATGGATAATTTTAGCATCGGTACCGCAAATCCCGCATGCGGCGACCTTAATCAATACTTCACCGGAACCAGGCTTGGGAACAGGTTTTTCCACCATCCGTACATCATCGGGCGCAAAAAGTACTAAAGCTTTCATTTTATCCGGGAGTTGTTGATTCATTCTCCAAGTACCCTCCTTCATTTTTGGTTTTTCTTTGAAAACAAGGTAAAATTTTAAAATTTGTTAAAATTAATTTTTAATTAGAAAAATCTTTAAAACCCAACAAAAAATCAACTGATTTTTCGGTAACCTGGCTGTCATGACTAAAGATACAAGTTTAGTTTTAGACCCACGGCTTTGCGTCTTCGGCTTTTACCGAATTTGCCATTATCGTCATTAGTTGATTATTATTAATTATTGATTATATTATATACCTATTTTAAAAAAATGACAATTTGTAAACATTAATATTAAATCATTATTTTTATAGAACGGTTTATTGCTATTATTCCGCCCTGTGGTTACTATGATGAATATTCAAAATTAGAATCATCGGACAAATAAGGCAGATCATTCAATCCTATAATTAATTTACTAATATTTCGTATTTATTAGTCCTTTTTCTAAGCTATTTAAGAAGGGTTTATTCACATTTTCACGAATGTTATGGATATCTTTTAAGGAAGGTTTTTGAGACAATGGCATTATCGGCAATTTTATGGGATTATGACGGAACACTGGTCGATAGCACTAAAAAAAATATGGCTGTTACGATTGAGGTTTTACAAAACTTTATTCCTGATATTCAACAAAATCTGCCATTCGTTCTAACCGATGCCGAAGAATACCGCAGGGCCAATCACAAATTTAAAGACTGGCGGGAAATGTACCGTGAGTGTTATAGCTTATCCGAAAGCCAAATCGATAGGGCCGGTGATTTATGGAGCGCATTTCAGTTAAAAAACCAATTCACACCCGAACTTTTCCCCGGTCTTGATAATCTTTTCAAAACGTTTGGAGATTTTAAGCAGGGCATTTGTTCCCGGAATTGTGCGATTACAATAAGGAAAGCACTGAATGAATTGGGAATATCGCCTTATTTTCAAGCGATTGTTGGTTATGAAGAAGTAACCTGGACAGAGCAAAAGCCGAACCCTGCCGGTTTCCTCCAATGCCTGAACATACTGAATGTTAGCCTAGACCATACGACTGTCTTTTATATCGGTGATCATCAGGAAGATGTGATGTTTGGCAAAAACGCCGAGGCGGTGTTGAATCATAGAGGCCACCAGGTTGAAGTAAAATGTATTGCCGTTGATTACAGCGGTTCAAAACCTTCCGAGTGGATTTTAAAACCGGATTTTGTCGCTTCCTCCCCTGATGACATTCAGTCAATCATCAATGGTTTCATACATCCATCATAAAATTTTACACAAACCGACGGCCCGCTATCTTTACAGATAATGGGCCGTCGGTTTTTAAAATACTATAAAAGAAATATTATCAGCGTTCTCTTTCTTTTTTTAAACAACTCCATAAACGGGCTTTAATTAACCCATCTACGACGCCTTATCGGTAACTTGGAAAGTTCCCTCTCCATATAACTTCCCATGAATCACATGCTCAATTCGCGGCAGGGAAATCCCTAAGGTTTCTTTCAGCACATCTTCAATGGTCTCAACGGGTATAATGGCAAGTTGCTTCTTCACCTCTTCCGGCACATCCTTCAGGTCAACCGCATTATCCTGGGGAATCAAAACTTTGGTGATCCCCGCCCGCTGGGCTCCAAATAATTTTTCCTTGAGGCCTCCGATTGGCAATACGGCTCCCCTTAAAGTGATTTCGCCGGTCATGGCAATTTTGGAATCGACCTTTATGCCGGTGAACAAGGAAGCGAGGGCAGTAAATAATGCAATACCCGCCGACGGGCCATCTTTGGGAACCGCCCCTGATGGAACATGAATGTGCAAGTCTCTTTCCTTAAAATTAACCGCGTTCATGGGCAATCTCGATTTCAGCAAGCTTAGGGAAATTCTGGCCGATTCCTTCATCACATCACCCAATTTACCGGTTAGGGTCACTTCGCCGCTACCCGACATATCGGTTGCTTCAATGAAAAGGATTTCGCCTCCCACCGGAGTCCAGGCCAGGCCGGTAACCACTCCCGGCGGGTTTTCCAGCTCCGCCTTATCATGTCGGGAAACTTTTGTTCCTAACAATTCCTCTAATTGCTCCATTTTAACTCGATAAGGCAATTCTATTTTGGTCGATACGATTTTCTCCGAGGCCACTCTGGCAAGGGCAGCCAATTGTTTTTTCAATCCCCTGACTCCGGCTTCCAAGGTGTAGTCGCTGATTATGGCTTGTAACACCTCATCCTCGATTACCAATTGTTCGGCGGTTAGTCCGTGATCTTCCAAAACTGCAGGAAATAAATGATTTCTCCCAATATGGAACTTTTCATTCGTTGTATAGCTGGAGATTTGAATCACTTCCATTCTATCCAGCAACGGACCGGGAATGCTCTCCAGAGAATTCGCGGTAGCGATAAAGAAAACATCCGATAAATCATAGGGCAGATCCAAATAATGATCGGTAAAACTGTTGTTTTGTTCCGGATCCAGCACCTCCAGTAAAGCGCTGGCAGGATCGCCGCTATAACCGCCAACCATCAGCTTGTCGACTTCATCTAAAACCATCACCGGGTTGGTTGCTCCGGCCTTTTTGATACTTTGAATAATTCTTCCCGGCATCGCCCCAATATAAGTCCGGCGGTGGCCCCGAATCTCCGCTTCGTCCCTGATCCCGCCCAAGCTCAAACGGACATACTTCCTATCCAAAGCTTCGGCAATACTCTTTCCCAGACTAGTCTTTCCGGTTCCGGGCGGTCCGACCAGCAACAGAATCGAACCCTTTTTGTCTTTTTTAAGCTGCATTACCGCCAAGTGCTGTATGATTCGTTCCTTCACTTTGTCCAATCCATAGTGTTGTTCATCTAAAATCCGTCTCGCTTCCATCAACTTAATGGGTTTACCTTCACTCTTTTTCCAGGGCAGTTGCACCAACAGATCCAAGTAGTTGCGAATGCCGTTCGATTCCGGACTATTCGGACCCCCGGCATCCAATTTATTCAATTCATCCAGCGCCGTATTCTTTACATCCAGGGGCATACCGGCTTCTTCGATTTTTCTTACATAATCGTTATCCTTTTTAGCGCCGGGACCCTTACCTTCGTTTAATTCTTCTTGAATGGCTTTTAATTGTTCCCTAAGTACGGATTCTCTGTAACTTTTATTGGTTTTTTCAGAAAATCTTTCCGCCATCTCCAACTGCAGCTCCACGGTTTCCTTTAGTTTGATCAGATAATCGATAAACTTTAAGCCTCTGGCCTTTAGGGACTGTGTTTCCAGTAAGTCATACTTTTCGCTGTTGGATATGGGCATAAATTGCGATAAAAACATCATCAATGAATTTAAGTCCTTAAATTCATCAAATACCTTCATGAATCGCTCTGACCCTTTGTATTTCTCGCTGAGTTCCCGGGTGATTTTTTTCAGATAAGCCACCATTTCGGCTTGGCTCGTTTCGTTGAGATCGATATCATCAGGAGAAATACCATATTCGGCATGGATAAAATCGGTTTCAATTCGCAGGGCTTTGATTTCCACCCTATCTAAAACCTTAATCTTCAGCCGGTAGCCCTTTTCGGCTTCCTCCACTTCATCAACAAGAAAGGAAACGCCTATCTTGTAGAAATCCTCTTCTTTTAACCGTTTACGGCTAAAGTTCTGTTTGAGGGTTAAGGCAATGCTGGTACTATCTTCCTTGCTCAGATTTTCAAGTTCCTCTTCACTGAGCCTGGGTACCCAAAGAATGGAATTTACCCCCGGTAATAAAACCGTATCCGATATGGGGATAACCATTCCCGCCTGATAGTTTTTTTCAAAATTGTTTTTGCCAAAGTTCATGATGGGATTCACCCTTTCCGAAGCATTCATAAGCGAACGCTCGTTTAATTATTTGTTAAAATATAACGAGATTTTTGGGTCTCGCCTTCAAAATTTCTTCCATTTATATGGAAATACCTTTATATCAATAAAGCGTCCTGGATCATTTGAATCATTTCCTGAAGCAGCGCCGCTCTTTCGGATTCAGTTTTGCGGCGATTGACTGCAATTGATTTGACCGGATAAAATATCACCGCAAACAAATTTTCGTTGCTATAATCCTTGATGATATGTTTATTTTTCATCTCGACTATCAAATGATTGATTTTGCACATGCCGTTTATTTCGGAACAACAACCACTCGCTAGTGAGGGACAATTGGAAAACTGGTCGACAAAGTGAAAAATTTCTTCATGCTCTTGAATGTAGTTATAATAACTTCGGATCAGGATTTCGATAAGTTGGCGGCCCTCCATTTCTTGCTGGACTCGATTTAAAAGATAATTAAAAATTTCTTCGGAGTACTCACGGTAAATATCCTGAAGCATAATTTCTTTGTTTTCAAAATAAATATAGACGGTGGCCGGAGAAACACCCGCTTCTTTAGCGATTTTTGAAATCGATGTCCCTTGAAACCCCTCTTCCAGGATTAACTTAATAACTGCTTCTTTGATACTTCTTTCTTTTTCGTCATCTCTTCTTCTCATCGGAGCACCCCTATTGATATTTTCTATCATAAACGATCGTTCATTTATTGTCAAGATAATTCACGTTCCATTCCGTCAAATAAGTCGTAAGCCGTCCAAAAAGAGCAGCGGACGGCTTACCCGATCAAATTTATCTACGGATGACTAATTGGGGTTCAAAAGAAAGTACGGTTTAGGGTAACATATTTTGACCAGTTCGCGAAAGAAAACAGTATTGCCCTCTTGGCTTGTATAAGGCGGGACACTTCTACCGAAACAATTGATGATGATAAATTCATTCTCAGGGAGTGTAAATCGCATTTCATACAATAAAGTGTTATGGATACCTACATCAGCCCATAGCACCGCTAAATGTTGCGGGTCAAGTAAATATGGCTCAGTCACCGGAACATTATCGCCTATATGAACCGGGAGTTTTACGGGCTGATCATAAGAAGACCAGTCCCACACTTCAACAAGAATATCATAAGCCGCATGGTAACCTAAATTAACAATGTTCGCCACTGCACTTACTGTAGATGGTTCTCTTCCTAATACTCCCGTCGATAATACGGAAGTCAATACTTTCTGGTCATCCATTCAATCATCTCCCGCGTTATTCCTATCATAAACTTATGTTTAAATAATCCAAAGTGTTACAATTCATCGGAATAACATTGCAAAAGCTCTATGCGGGGAATATGAAAGATGGATTCAACAGATTTCTTTACTCTTTTCATCGAATGCCAATTGCTCATTATCCATGACCATAACATCCTTGGCGGCTCGTTTACGAAAGTTTGAGAACCCGCTGCAGCCAATGGTGCATAACAACAAAGGCGGCCACCAGCAAAAGATTAGTCATCATCACCGCATACATCGTACCGGTAATTCCAAGGTATCGGGTAAAGTAATATTGAATGAGGAGGGCGACGGGGATGGTAAAGCTTAACGGAATGAGGCAAAATTTAGCGCCTTGGTTCCCTTCCATCGTAAAAATGGAGTTGTAGATTTGAAATATTGAATAGAATCCAATTGCTGAAGAAGTTAATAAAATATAACCCGGATTGAGCGGATATTCTTTTCCGGATAACAACACAACTACCGTAGTGAACCCTGCTGTCAGCAAAACTATGGTTAACCACAGAACCGGAACAAATCGTTGAATGGTGTGAAAAAGCCGGTTTTTATTTGCTCCGGAAATCGCAGGCAAGAACACAACCGCAAAGACTTCATAAAACATAATGGAAAATAAGCCCCGTACAAAACCTTGATAAATGGAATATATCCCCAAATCCCTGCCTGGGTAAAAGTAATTGACCATAAAAAAATCACTGGAACTGATCAGCATAATCAGTAAGCTATTAAACATATTGAAAGCGCCATAATGATATATCTGTTTAAAAGCCGATCCGGACAGGGAAAAAGAATGGAAATCGCTTTTATAGAGCGCCGCCATAACAAACAGGACTTGGGCTGCGAAAAATGAATAAAAGTAATGATCGAAATCCATCGTTTGGAAATAATACCAAAACAGAAACATTAAAAAGAAAATGAAACTGCCGGCCACTTTCAAGTGGGCTAACGGAAGATACTTTTTTTGGCCGCGCATAAAAGATTCGCTTAAAATATATAAGTCCAGAACTATCGTAGCCGCGATTCCCATTTGCCAGATGGGGATCCCAATTTTAAGGGTGTTTTTAACGAAAATACCTATCTGAAAATAGAATAGCGAGAAAAAACCCATCAAACTGAAGTTTCCAATCAAAGCCGCCGTTTTGAGCCGGTCATTTTGGCGGGAGAGGCTGTCCGGCAAGTATTTATACATGGAGAAGTTGATCCCAGCCATCATTGGCAGCAACAGTATATTGGAGATATTGTTGACCAGATTGATTTCTCCATATCCGGAGGGGCCAAGCAAATGTGCCGCCAAGATGGAAATTACCGCTGTAAATACGGAACCGATTACCTTATATAGAAAAACCATCCCCAAATCGTTCATGAATTCTTTGATGGATGATTTCCCCTGGGAATCTTCAAATCTCGAGAGAACCCAATTTCTGGAAAGCATCCAATCCATGAAACGATTTTGCCGCCTGGTGAAGTAGCTTCGGAATTTATTGACCCATTTGGCCGTCATCGAAAATCAATGAACCTTTCAAGATACACTTTAACTAGCATGGCCCGTAAAATCAAATGGGCCCTCATATCCCCCCGGCACTTTTTGATCATGTATTTTAAATTCTTTCGGGAATCCCCGAATTGTTCTTTGGTATTGCTCGGATGGGACAGGTGATAATTTAAAATAGCCGATTTTTGAAAACGAACCCCCTTCTTATGAAGGCGGTATCCAAGTTCGAGATCTTCATGGCCCCAGCCGCGGAATTTTTCATCGAAACAACCCGCTGCGATTAAGTCTTTTCTGGGTACGGAGACGTTACCGGTAAAAAAAGTCATCCATCCCAGCGAACCCTCGGGTTGAAACAATAAGCGACGCCGGATTTTTGGAACGGATTCTTTAGCTACAATTGCTTTATCGATGATTTGCCGGTAACGCTGAGTTTGATCCGTAACAAAAAACAAATTTTGAATTTCGCTGTCGGTTAAATAAACATCCCGCCGCTGTCCCAGCAATACACAAGGTTCCTTCTGCCCTTCCAGATGCTGCTGGATAAAATCTTCACAGGGTATCCGGTCATCATCCAAAAAAATGATCACCTTGCCCCGGGCAAGTTTAATCCCTAAATTCCGGGCTGCGGAACGCCCGTTATTCCTCATGCAAATGATTTGCAAGGGGTTGAATGAAAACTGATAGGCTTCAAAACTGTCGATGGTTTCCGGACAACACCCGTCAAAAACGATGATGACTTCAATTTCATCGGTCATTTGGTTTTCTAAAAACTTTAAAACCAACCGTAACCGGGCTAATTTATCTTTAGTCGGGATGATAATACTCGCTTTGATGTTAGCCATTGAACCGCTCCTGACAATGTTCGACCATCTCTTGCAAGAAAAATCCGGTGTTTCTGACCATCCGGATGACAATCAACGACAATCGGGTAATATGGTCCCCTTGGGTTTTGACATAAAAATATAGATAATTATTCAATTCCTCTTCCTTGTAATTCTTGGACTTCGAGTGAACGATGTGATAATTGATGATCTGAGATTTTTTAATGAGCTTGATCTTCTTTTTTAAAAACCGGTAGCCCAGATCACTGTCTTCCCATCCCCAACCGACAAAATTTTCATCAAACAAACCGACTTCCATCATATCCTCTCTACCGACCGATAAGTTGGAGGTCACACAGGCAAGCCAAGGAACAGGGCTTACCAAAGGCAATAAACATATTTTATTTTTAAGCCAAGTTATATCGCGCTTCGCCGAGGATAAAATATTTCCCATCCGGCGGTGAAATTCCTCAGCATCGCCCAATTCCCCGATGGTTTCCTCGGCTAAAAATATTTGCATCCTTTTGCCTAAAATCATGCAGCGCTGCTGCTGATGGGCCAAAACATGATCTTGAATAAAATGAGGCCCGGGGATACGATCGTCATCCATAAAAATCAAAATTTCACCGGATGCCTTCCTGATTCCATGATTCCTGGCTGCGGCCCGGCCTACATTTTGATCGATAACAATTAAAACGTTTTTAAAGGGTAAATCGATTTTATGAAACGCCGCTACATCCTCTCGATTATAACCATCCATGACTACAATGACTTCATGGTTTTGGTTGACTTGGAATGATAATGCGTATAAAACCAGCCGCAACCGGGATATTTTATTTCGGGTCGGAATAATGATTGAAGCTTCCAATGGGTTCAAATCAATCATTCCCTTCTTTTCTAAACATATTGATTCCGGCGAAGTATGATTAGGAAAGTATAAACACTTTCACTGCTCCGTTGAATTCATCCATTGATCAAACGGCAGGCAATTGATAATGATCAATAGGATGAAGTGGATTGCCATAAAAACAATTAATTCATTCAAGCTTGGGACATGGCCGATAATGACCTGAATGTGAGGAATTGTGCCCACAGTTTTGGCATAGTCCAAGCGGTTGGTGACAAACCACATCAGATCTAAAAATCCGGAAAAAATCAAAATCATACCGTTTAAGCCGGTTTTTAAGCATTTACCCGGAGAGCCGCCCCCCAAACGGTATGCCAAACAGATGGCCATAATGAATCCGGGATATAAAAAGTTGAATTCCAATGAATAATACGGATCCATTTTTCCCTGACAGGCCAGATAAGTCATTTTTGGAGAAAAAAAACCCAGATATATTATGAACGGAACCGTTAACAACAGATAACGGGATTTCATTTTATTGGGAAAAAGACTGACGGCTAACAAAAAAATGATGAATAGGATGATTTGAATGACATATTGAATCAAGGTGGCTTTTTCCCGGTGGTGGGGAAAAGCCACCCAGCTTAAGAAAAAACCGACGGCGCCGATTGCCAGAAAAAACAACCATAAATACTTTGAAAATCCATGTCCATGCTTTAATTGATCCATCAATCCTTACCCGACTTTCTCTTTTTCAATAATGAAGTTTTCCATCACCAAGTAATCGATTCCGGTGGACTCAAAACACCTATACGCCTCCCGCGGCGTGCAAACAATCGGTTCACCCATGACATTAAATGACGTATTGACGACTACGGGAACCGAGGTGAGTTCCTGGAACTTTTTGATTAATTTCCAGTATCTCGGGCTTTGATGCTTGTTGACGGTTTGAAAACGGGCGGTGCCGTCAACATGGGTTATAGCCGGGACGGTTTTCTGCTTGTCCTTTTTTACGTCGACTACAAAAAGCATATAGGGAGAAGGCCGGTCACAATCAAAGTATTCGGAAGCGCACTCTTCAAGGACGGAAGGCGCAAAAGGCCGGAAGCCTTCACGGTGTTTAACTTTTAAATTGAGGATATCCTGCATATCGGGACGGCGCGGATCCGCCAGAATACTGCGGGCCCCCAAAGCTCTCGGGCCTAATTCCATCCGCCCCTGAAACCAGCCGATAACATTGCCATCCGCAATTAATTGGGCGGCATTACCCAGTAATTCATCTTCCCCCTCAAAGTATTGGTATTGAATGCTGTTATTGTCCAGGAAGTTTCGGATCTCTTCATTACCAAATTGAGGGCCTAAATAAGCGGTATTGAATACAAAATTGCGGGGCTGATTCAAAATTGAATTGTAAATATAATAGGCGCTTCCGATGCAGGTTCCCGCATCATTGGCGGCGGGTTGTACGAAAATGTCTTTAAACGGTCCTTCTTTCAGCAATTTCCCATTCATCACCGAGTTCAATGCGGTGCCGCCGGCAATACATAAATAATCCTTCTTGGTTTCCCGGTGGATATATTCCGCAATATGCATCGCCACATCTTCAAGCCGTTTTTGAAAGGCCCAGGCAAGATTTTGATGTCCCTCGGCGATGGGTTCATCTTTTTGGCGAATGGGACCGAAAGTTTCAATAAATTTCTGAGATACCCATGGGTCGCGGATTCCTTTGTCGTAATTAAAATAACTCAGGTCAACCGAATATTCCCCACCGGGTTTTAATTGAATGATTTCTTTGACTACATCATAATAATGATCTTCCATCCCGTAAGATTTTAAGGACATTAATTTATATTCGTCGCTATTGGGTGTAAAGCCAAGATAATGAGTGATTGCCACAAATATATAGCCAAGGGAATGCGGAAAATTTATTTCTTTGATGGTTTTGATGGTATTGCCTTCGCCTACGGAAATCGTGGTGCTGGCGATTTCACCACTGCCATCCATGGTTAAAATGGCGGCTTCCTGAAAGGGCGAAACCAAAAAGGCGCTGGCCGCATGGCATACAGGGTGCTTGACCCGGTAAAACTTGAAAGGTTTTTGGCGTTCTTGTAACTGGGCGGCGAAATGTTCTTTAAAAAGTTTTTTCGCGTACACCATGTGGATCCATTCGCCGGAATATGTATGATAGATGTGGGGCGATTTCGGCAAATTCTTAATTACCTGAGCTATCCGCAGATGGAATTTATGAAACGGTTGCCAGTGAAAACCGACATAATCAACCTCATTGATGGTAATTCCCGCTTCCTTCAGGCAATACTCGATGGAATACGCGGGGAAATCCCCGGTGTGTTTTTCCCTGGTAAACCTTTCTTCCTGCGCATAGGCAACCAGTTGGCCGTCTTTTATCAAACAAGCGGCAGCATTAAAAACATAACAATTATAAGCAAGGATATACATGGTAATACCTCCCGAAAATTGTTAAAAGTCTGAAGTTTAACCAAGTTGTTATTAACTGGGGCAATTCAACGGATGGATTAAATTTCCAATTAATGTTTTTTATTATATACCCAATATTGTATATTTTCAAGTGCATTACCAATATATCAAAATTAAATATTAATCAATCCTTTATTAAAATTTTTGAACACCGGCATCTTCAGTATAAAAATGAACCAACATGTGAAAATTATGGTAAAGCTAATGGCTAAAAGGGAGCGCCATGTTGGGATTTCTTTTAAAAAAATTGCAATTTCTAAAAGAATTGGCTAAGTACAAAGCACAAGATAATAAACCTGGCGAGGCGCCTGAGAGCGAGCTGAATTCTAGCTTAAACCGTAATTTAAACCGGATTTCTCAAAAATTGGGGGACAGTCCGGATATTGTCAACCGGCAGTTTATGATCGGCCATTCTCCTCCCCGGATAGCCGTTATTTTATATATCGACGGTTTAGCGGATCAAAAAATTATTAACGAAAGTATCTTAAGACCCCTTTTAAATATCGATGAAGTTTCCTCGGCCTTCACTCCAGAAGTGCTGGAACAATATTTATTAACGGTTGGGGGAATCAAGCAAGTCAAAAATTTGGCGGGTCTGGTGGAAGGTATTTTGACCGGAGATACCGCTTTACTATTGGATGGATCGTCTACCGGACTATTATTAAGTTCTAAGGGTTGGGAAAAACGGAGTATCAGCGAACCGGATACGGAAACCATTGTCAAAGGACCCCGGGATGGCTTTACCGAGGACCTGCGGACCAATACGGCGTTATTGCGGCGGCGAATCGAACATCCTTCCTTGAGATTTGATGCCATTAAGATTGGTAAAAAAACGCGGACCGATATCAATATCGCCTATATTCAAGGTGTAGCCAACCCCGATTTAGTCAATGAGGTTAAGCGGCGGATTCAACGGATTCATACGGATGGGATATTGGCTGCCGGATTTATAGAACAATTCATTGAAGATGCGCCATTTTCTCTTTTTCCAACCGTAGGTTATACCGAGCGGCCCGATGTATGTTGCGCAAAACTGATGGAGGGACGGGTAGCCATTCTCATCGACGGGACTCCGGTAGTCAATACGGTGCCATTTATGTTTGTTGAAAGTTTTCAGAGTCCGGATGATTACAATTTTCGGCCGTTTTATATGACCTTGGTACGCTGGTTCCGGTATGTGGCCTTTGCCATTAGCATCTTGCTGCCTCCGATATATGTCGCCATATCCAGCTATCATCAGGAATTGATTCCGACCTCCCTGCTGATCTCGATGGCGGCGGCCACAGAAGGGACACCGTTCCCGGCATTGGTTGAGGCGATCGGCATGGGGTTTATTTTTGAAATCCTGCGGGAAGCCGGTATTCGGATCCCCCGTCCTTACGGGCAGGCGGTTTCGATTGTCGGAGCCTTAGTTATCGGAGACGCTACGGTATCAGCCGGATTGGTAGGCGCTCCCCTGGTTATCGTGGTTGCATTTACCGCCATCGCATCATTTCTCGTACCGACCCTGGCGGACCTTGCCGCAATACTCCGGGTGATTTTAACTATTTTAGCCGGCATACTGGGCGCTTTCGGCCTTAACGGCGGATTAATCGTGATCTATGTTCATCTTGCTTCCCTACGCTCTTTTGGGGTCCCCTATCTATCGCCTTTGGCGCCGTTGATGCCGGATGATCTGAAGGATGTCGCAGTTCGGGCTCCTCTATGGGCCATGTTTACTCGCCCGAAAGCCCTTGATTCAGAAGACGCAATTCGGCAGGAATTCAGGTTGCTCCCTCATCCGCCGGAAAATGAGGAAGAAGCATAGTCGCCTCAGGGAGGGTCAATGACAAAATTTAAATTATTAAGCATCTCGCTGCTCATTGGTTTATTACTGGGAGGTTGTTGGGACCGGAGAGAACTGAATGATATCGCGATTACAATGGGTGTGGGAGTAGATTATGATCCGGCGGTAAAAAACGTTCACCTTAGCATGCAAATCATTAAACCCGATCAAATGAAAGGGCCGGGAGGAGGAAACGGTGGCAAAGGAGGCGGCGGTGGCCAGCAAGCTTCATTTTTACTGGAAAGTCAGGGACGTACTGTATTTGAGGCAATCCGACAGGCTAATTTTAAGTCGACCCATAAAATAAACTGGACTCATAGCATGGTGATTATTTTAGGAAAGAGCGCGGTTGATAACGGGGTGAGTCCTTTTTTAGACTTGTTTATCCGCGATCCGGAACCCCGCCCCACCCAATGGATTTTGGTGACTGAAACAGAGTCTAAGACGATTTTAGAGGCTACTTCTCCACTGGAAAAAGTTTCGGCCATGAGCATTGACAACATAATAAAAAATACCGTGAATACCTCCAAGGCGGTAGCCGTTGATTTGCACTCGTTTATCGAAAAATTAATCAGCAAAACAACCTCGGCCGTGGCCCCGATTATTAAAACCAGTTCCGAAGAACCCAAGGAGTTAATCTTGGACGGGACGGCTGTTTTTAAAAAAGATAAGATGGTCGGAAAGCTTAATCCCAGTGAAACACGGGGACTGTTGTGGGTAACCGGTCAAGTAAAAGGCGGCGTGATCTCATTTGAGGCCAAGAGAGAAGAACCGGTTACCTTAGAAATTATCCAAGCTTCCGGCTCATTTAAGCCTCAATTGAACAAAGGCCAACCGTTGATCCATCTTCGAATTAAGGTGGTATGCAATTTAGGAGAACAGGAAACAAAAGAAGATATGTCCGACCCGGAAAAACTAGATTATTTAGCCAAAAAAGCAGCAAAAGTAATCCAGGCCGAAATAACGGCTACAGTTAAGAAAACGCAACAATTACGGGCTGACGTGTTCGGCTTTGGTCAGGCGATTTATGTAAAATATCCAAAACAATGGCAGCCGATGGAATCCCGGTGGGACGAGTTGTTTCCCCAAGTAAAGATGGACGTCAAAGTGGATATCGCCATTAAACAAGTGGGAGAAACCACAAAATCGTTGCGGTCCATATAAGGAGGAACCGTGGGAAAGAGTGAACAACTTCAGCTTGAAAGAGGGAAAATCTCCGGCCCGGAATTGACCTTTTTATTAGCCGGGTTTCTGTTTGGCTCCTCCGTGCTGATTACGCCCGCTGGGGCCGGAGAACATCAGGCTTGGCTGGCAATTTTGCTGGGGATGGGAGAAGGGCTGGCCTTTGCCGCAATTTATCTTTTCGTGTTACGAAAATTCCCCGGTAAAACCCTGGTTGAGATTTGTGAGGCGGTTTTCGGCAAGCTTATTGGAAAAACCACAGCTATCATTTTTCTGATGTACCTGTTTTATCTTGCGGCGACCGTTGTTACTAATTTTCACGATTTCATTAAAATGTCTATTTTAGTGAACACGCCTTCCTTTATTTTGGTTTTAGTCGGATTGGGGTATTGCAGTTATGGAGCAAAAAACGGAATTGAAGTGTTGGCTCGGGTGGCTCAGGGAATGGTGATTTTAACCATTGGCCTATTTTTGCTTACGCTGGTTTTGATAATAACCAAAATCAAGTTCACCAATTTTTTGCCCCTGTTCGTAATACCGGCTTCCAAGATGCTTTGGGGAATTCATCAGGCAGCCACGTTTCCTTTCGGGGAATCAGTCGCCTTTATGATGATTATTCCATTCCTCAACAAGCAGAAAGATGCTATGAAGTCGGTGTTTAAAGGTTTTATAATGGCTTGCCTCATTTTTTTGCTCATTGCGTTACGTATGACCGGGGTTTTAGGAGAAACGGCCAAGTTAGTCATATACCCTTCATACTATGTTACCCGCTTGATCAATGTGGCGGATGTTTTTACACGCTTGGAAATCATTACTGCGACCAACTTTTTAGTGACGGGTTTCATTAAAATCGCCGTTTTGTTATATGCCACATCCTTAGGAGTCGCTCAGGTGTTTGAATTGAAGGATTATAAAATATTGGTATTGCCGTTTGGCCTTTTAGCCGGTTTGATCGGCATCACCAATTTTTCAAGTGTTACGGAAAATATCAAATTCGCCAGTGAAGTTTATCCGCTTTTTGCGCTCCCGTTTCAAGTGGGTATCCCTTTATTCATATTGATCGTATCTATCATCCGAAAACTACCCAAAAAAGGAAAATGAATGGTCATTATGGTAACTTTGATTTTATACACCCTGATGGTGGCGCCCAAAATGGTTTCGGATAAAAGATGGAAAGATTTAACGGTTTTTCTCTTGATCACGATGGCCGGGATAACTACCGCCGGGTTAATCGCTCTCGGGGTAGATTTGCCAAGAGTCGGGTCATTCCTCACCTCAATTTTTGAAGGGGTCTATCATCAATTGGGACTTAAAATACCGGGCTAAAAAGTATAGGATTGAGGCAGGGGGCCGATGGTTTGGGTATTTAGCCTTGAATGTCAATCCGGAATACCGTCACCGGAATTTGGAACCCATCGGAATAATATTCCTTTGGACGGTAACTTTCAGCTAGCCCAACCTTTTCACTGGTTCTTTCCATCTCTCCCAACAGCCAAATCCAATTTTGCTTCTGCCGTCAGGTAAAGCGCGATTCCCCGGTAATATCCATTTAAAGCTTGATCCAGCGCTAATTGCGAGTCCATGATATCCATGGTGGTAGCCATTCCTTCCAGGAACCGCGCTTGAGTCAATCCCAAGCTTTCCTTGGCCATATCAATATTCGACTGATTGGCGCGGATGACTTCCAAACTTTCCTGGATATTCTGCACCGATTGCTCCACATCCAACCGGATTTGATCCCGCAGGCCGGACTCCTTAATAACGGTTAGCTGCACATTTTCTTTAGCCCCGGTTACTTTCGCCGCTGTGGAAAAACCGTCGAAAATATTCCCGGCAATATTAAAGGTAAGCGTCCAATATTTACTCTCATTCCAGCTGCTTATATCATGATCCAGACTCTGTTCCTGATATTTGGCAACCAGAGAAACATTGGGTTTAAAACCGGCTTCCGCCAATTTCAGTTGATACCGGCTGATTTCTCCGGTCAGCTTGATTTGGTGCATTTCCGGCCTGTCTTGACAGGCCGCCTCTAAAACTTGTTCCAATTCCGCGGAAAATTTTTTGGGAAGATCTATTTTATCCCCGTCATAGTCTACGGCAATCAACTGCTCTTTCGGAATTCCCGTTAAGATTGCCATGTTCAGTACAGCAAGCTTAAGGCCATTTTCAGCGGTAATCACTTGCGGCTTTAACGAATCCCGCTGTACTTCGGCGCGTAACAAATCAAACTTCGAGACAGTCCCTTCCTGATAATAACTTTCGACTTGTGCGACATGATGGCACAAGTTATCAAAAGAAGCCTGGGCTACCTTAAGAATGCATTCCGCCAGCCAAACCTGGTAAAAGACCTGTTTTACCTGAAAAGTCAATTGTTGTTTGGCTTTCCGCTCATTTTCGAGGGCCATAACATATTGGCCTTTCGCTAATTTAAGTCCGTTGCTTAATTTTCCTCCCAAATAAAGCGGTTGGGTAAGGGAAACGTTTACCCCCGAACATTCCGTGGAAAGGTTATACGGTGTTACGGTATACGGATAAATCGCTTCTTCCGCTTTCATGGCGACGATTGAGTAGTCAAGTTTGGGCCAAAAACCTCCTTCCGCTTCCTTAACCCCAGCCTGAGCTATAGCAACATTTTTAGCGGCAGCTTGAATTAGCCGGCTATTTTTGAAAGCTAAATCCAAACATTGGGTCAAGGATAATACTTCTTGATTTCCAACCGGGGAGTTATCGGCAATTGCCATTTCCGGTATAATGAATAACAAGATTATCCCCATCATGAGCCTAACTTTTTTAGGCATTTTCGAACCCCCTCTGAAATAATAGATGACCGTTGCGGTAATTTCCTTTTTAATCGTGAGATATGTAAGGTTATTCCGTGGTTATTGCAGCCGCGGATTTATTTTCTCCCTTTTTCCCGCCCGGCATCAACAAGACCGCCACAAACGCCGCCAACACCGTTATGGTGCATACCATAAGCGCATAATCGATGGCATCAACATTGGCCTGTTTCTGAACAAATCCGGTAAGCGCCGACATGGTCACGGCGCCTGCTTGGTCGGCGGAATAACCGTTTTGTACAAATAGCCCCTGAAACTTAGCAATCATTTCACTTGCCGCCGGATTAAAACCCGTCACCTGCTCCGAAAGTCTTCCATAATTAAAATTGGTCCTGTTTTGCATAATGGTGGTTATAATGGTGACCCCGAGCGACATGGCAATTTGCTTAATCATATTGTTGAATGCCGATGCTTTTCCGGCCAACTCGTTGGAGACGGCATTCATCCCGATTGTGACAATGGGCATCATGACGATTCCAAGTCCAGCACCGCGTATCGTCATAATTAAAATTATAGTCGATTTACTGGTATCCATATTAATAAAGGCTAATGCGTACGAGCTGATGGCCAAAATAACAAGCCCGGCAATTGATAAAACTTTGGCGCCCACTTTGTAGAATAACTTGCCGCTAACCGGCATCATGAACGCTTGGGCCATCGCCGGCCAAAATAATATCAGCCCGGTCTCCAAAGACGTATAGCCTCTTAAATTTTGCAAGAACAAAGGCACGACATACATTCCGCCCATCAATACAAAAACCAAAATGCATTGCACAATTTGACTGATGCTGAATTCAAATTTTTTTAATATCCGCAATTCAAGGATGGGGTCTGGATGGCTTAATTCATGGACTGTAAATAGTACCAAGCTGAAACATCCGAGAGTAATTAAAAGGGGATTTTCTACTTTGTTCCAATCGATAGTGGAGCCTTCGCCCAAAACGTACAGCAAACTAACAATACCTACAGTCGAAGATATGAAACCAATAAAATCAAGTCCCGTAAACACTTTCTTCGGAGTCTCCCGCAGCCAAAACCCCCCCAAAATAATCGCTATGATTCCGATCGGAATATTAATATAGAAAATAAGCCTCCAGTCCATACATTGAATAATATACCCTCCCAGCGTAGGTCCGATAGCGGGAGCAGCCATAGCTGCAACACCATAGAATCCAACAGCGGTGCCGCGTTCTTCCGGGGGAAATAACTGCATCACCAGGGCCATACCCACAGGCATAATCATGCCGCCGCCTAAAGCTTGAATAATCCGAAATATAATCATCGCCGTGTTGCTCCAGGCTAAACCGCATAAAAATGACCCCACTGTAAATATGGCCAAAGAACCCAAAAAAAGTTTTTTATATCCTACCAAGTCACCGATATAGCCCGCCAACGGAACAATTGCCCCTAAAGTAAGCGTATAGGCGGTTAATACCCATTTGACATCATCCAACGACACCCCATATACTGCCATCATTTTGGAAATGGCGATATTGACAATACTTGTATCCAGTGTCGACATAAACGTTCCAATGATAATGACCAATAACGCCAGCCATTTGGAAGAAACATTTTTCCTGGTATCCTCCATTCCGATACCCCCTGTTATTTAAGATGGATTCTAACAACAACATTGGTTCCGGGCAATAATTTGGCATTATATTTGGCAAGCTCAATTTTAACCGGTATTCTTTGGACTACTTTCGTAAAGGTCCCTCCGGTGGTTGTGGGAAGTAACGAAAAAGTGGAATTGCTGGCCTGCCCGATTGATTTTACTTTTCCGGTAAATTTGATCCCGGCAAATTGATCAACCGTGATATCTACGGTTTGACCCGGTTTCACCTTTCCCAAGGATGTTTCTTCGATATTCGCGGTGACATAGAGCCGATCCGGATCGACAAGTATCGCTAAGGTCTGGCCGGTCGATTCGAATTCGCCGACATTGGCTATTTTTTTAATGATAATGCCGCTGATTGGAGCCCTAACGATCGATTGGTCGATATTATTATCAGGAAGATTAACCGTTTCTTGGCGGCCGAGAATTTGGTCTTCCAACACCATGTCTCCTTCTTCAGCATCAAACTCCAGCAATTTACCGGTAATCTGAGGACAAACCTTGACAAGGTCTCCCGCAACTTTGGCATCCTCGCTAATAACGTAAAATGTATTATTATACCAATAATAGAAGCCAATAGCGCTTAATGCGGCAACCATACCGGCCAATACGAACAATATCAGAACCTTCCGTTTTTCCATGGGTTTCACCCGCCTTTAATTTTTAAATGAATCATCCCCGGTCATTTTAAGAAAATCTCCGCTACGTTTATATGCCGATTTTCGCAAACATTCCCGGTTTTAAAGCTGGAGAAAGTTTATTGAACTTTACCTTGACGAGTGTACTTTTGCTTTTAGAATCAATCACCGGGCCAATCACCAGTATTTCTCCGCCGTATGTTTGGCCCGGAATTTCCGAAACCTTGATAACCACTTTTTGCCCGGTTTTAATTCTACCGACGAACCTTGCAGGTAAATAAGCGTTTACGATTAAATCGGCGGGACTTACAACCGTGACCAAAGGAACTCCGGCTACCGCCAATTCTCCACTTTGAATGTTTTTAGCGCTAATGATTCCGGAAATCGGCGATATGATTGTCCCTTTATCCAGTTGGTTCCGGGCAAATTCCAGCGCTGCCCGGGCCGATTTAAAAGAACCTTCCGCGCCGGCAAAGGCCGTTTGGGATTGCTCATACTGTGATTTGGAAATTAAACCGCCATTAAAAAGGCGATTGCTTCGTTCATAATTGTTCTTGGCATTCTGATAACCGGTGGCAGCGCTATCCAAAGCCGCCTTTGCTTGCTCTTCCTGCGCCGCGAGATCCTTTGAGTCCAGATTGATGATCACATTCCCCTTCTCAACGGCAGATCCGACATCCACGTTAATTGCCACCACTCTGGCGGTAATTTTTGAGGATATATCGGCTTTTTCGTTGGCGTCAATTTTTCCGGCCATCAGATAAACCGGGCTTTTACTCTTACCGCCGGTTTGCGCGATTCTCAAAAAAGCAGTCTTGCTGGCGCCTTGATTATCCGGAGCGCAACCGCTCAAAACAAATGCCCCGAAGAATACCAGCATAAACAGTGAAAAAATAATTTTACGCATATTTCCTCGCCCCTTTCCCTATCAATAACCCTCAATACCCTTACAATCAATCACTTTCCATTCCATGGCTCATTTCTTGCAATATTGAACACTTGTTCAAAAATGTTTAAAAAAAATTTACTGTAAGAAAGCATTAATTCCGTAGCAATAATGTTTAGCCACTAGTTCCAACATTTGTTCCGCCCATTTTTTACCCTTATAATGGCGGATAATTTCACAGATGCCTTCGATCAAACTACTCGCCCAAATGTGAAACAACAAACTGTCATACTGAATTTTCTGATCTGAAACAACAGTCTTCATATGCAATTCCATCCGCCGAATGATACTGTCTTTAAAATCTTGATACCGGGTACCGAAACTTTTATCCATTAAAACCACCAGCGATTTGGGATTATCTATCGAATTAAAAATCGAATCCGTCACAATTCGCCGCAAATTATCAAAGGGATCCGCATTGCGCTTTTCTTCCACTCTCGATTCCTCAGTTTTCATCAAATTGTCCATATTGGTTGCAATCGGTTCCACGATCGCATAAAAAAGATCTTCTTTACTTTCATAATATGAATATACCAGACCAACCGGGACTTCCGCCCTCCCGGCGATATCCCGAATGGTGGCCGTCTTATAATCCTTTTCATAGAACTCTTCCACCGCAGCATCATAAATTCTCTGTTTGACATCCTCTTTCAGCACTTGAGCCATGGCGTCTCCTTTAATATTGAACATACATTCAATATATAGCAAGCCTCCATTCCTGTCAAGAACTTTTGTGTTTTTTTTATTTTAAAGTAAGTACCGTATTCCAGCATCAGAAAGGCCGATGGATTGGTGAAGGCATTACGATATGGGATATTTCTCTGCGCCTCCGCGCCTCTGCGCGAGAATAAATAGGCGGCTTGAGCTACAAGCTGATTTATCTTTATAATCATGATATTTTATATGATACGAAATATCACGACGAGTGGCGGAACAAACATATTCTTTGGCGCATCGCCATGTTTCACGCGGTGTTTGAGAGCATTCACCCATTTGTGAATGGGAATGGCAGAACCGGTCGGTTAATCCTGGGCTGGTGAAACAGTTCGCTTCATTCATCGATTTATGTACGCCGGATAAATAATTAAATATGGAAATCCGTGAATAAGCCATTTTCTTCGGCCGCACTCGTCAGAATATTCGAGTGACGGACTTTGTTGCAAAATAGCCAGTGCTGCAGTTACCGCATCCAAAAATCTGTGCCCTAGACCGGTTCCTTTTTCCTCGTGGAAACGGAGTCACAAATAATAATGCATCCGGTCACCCTGCCGGTTCCCCTGCGAGCCACGGAGATAAGCAAGTCCGAACCCCTCCTTATTGTCAGGTTCATGTCAGGAAAATAAGGTGGAATATTGTAGTACTTGTTGTACGGAATTAACCGTAGGTTTTAAATTTCAATATGGTTGGTAGTAATTACCTTTTTAAATGATAATCGTTGACCTACAATTTTTTAGCAAACTACTCTTCAGGTTTCTTCAAAACTTTAAACTCCCGAAAGCCATATGGATATATTTTACATAATATGTTATTATTGTATTAATCGGAATCAATATAAAGGAGGATTATGCAATGATGAAAAAAACACTTCTAATGATTTTGGTTTTTGTCTTTGTTATGCCTTTTTGTTTTTCCCCGGTAATATTTGGTGCATCAGAGTTAAATCACATTATTATATATGAGAGTATCAATTTCAAAGGTGGACATACGCATATCTTCGGCAGTGCTGCCACCCTCCCTGAACTGAATAACGAAGTATCATCTTTTATTGTTGTGTCTGGTAGATGGACTTTTTATAATGGTGTAAATTTCACCAATGAAATTGTTGGTGATTTTCCTAGTTTTGGTCCTGGACAATACACAGATGTTGCAAACTGGGGTATACCCAATGATTCGATCTCATCAGCAGCTTCCGAGGATTATTACGGAAATTCTATGAACAAAGCCAATCTGGGTGATCAGTTTGGTCATATTATTCTTTATGAGGATAGTGATTTTGGCGGAGCGCATTCTCATATCTTCGGTTCCGCATCACCTCTCCCTGAATTGAATAATGAAGTATCTTCCTTCATTATTGAATCAGGTTGTTGGGTGTTGTATGATATTGAAGGTTACAATATACCACGTGGTGTTATTCTTGGACCTGGAAAATACTCAAATGTTGCCAATTATGACATACCTAATGATTGTATCTCAGCAGTATCTAATCGGCCGGATGATGCAGATGAAAATGCCGCGTTAAGAAGCCATATTATTCTATTTCAACATGAAAATTTTAAAGGAGCACACAATCATGTTTTTGGTGATGCTGCAACTCTCCCCGGAATGAACGATAAGGCAACTTCGTTCGTTATTCTAAAAGGCGGTTGGTATTTGTATAAAGATGCAAACTATATTAACCTACTTGGTAGTTTTAATGGCGGAAAATACTCAAATGTCGCCAATTATAATATGCCTAATGATTCTATCTCATCATTAAGATCGCCAAATTAAGCTCATCTTTTCTGGTAACCTCTTTACTCTGGACGTGAGATTCTGATTATGTATGTTACAAAAAAGCCGACCGAGAATATTTAATACTGGTCGGCTTCTTATCTTCTACATTAAAAAACCTCTTCCATATTACCACGAAAGAGGACACTTTAAAAGTTTAACTTAAAATCATTCAACGATACAAATTCTCAAGCTCTTGATATTACTGCATTTGGTAGTCCTAACGAGATTCGAACTCGTGTCTTTGCCGTGAGAGGGCGACGGATTGGACTTCCAAATGAAACAGCAGCCAAAATTGTTTTTCTCTCCCAAACTCTCTTCCAGGGACTTCGCCCTTTTGAAAACAATTTTGGCTTTTTCGTTCGGTTTTTCAAGGACGTTTGCTATAGCTACATAAATCCCAATGGCGGAAACCACTTCGGAAATGAATCCTAAATTAGGTCTTTAAGATTAAATTGGGATTATTCAAAAACCTCCCATTTTCGGGAGGTTTATTTTTTTCTTTTTACCAAACCCTACGCCAACCTCCCCGCCCTTCCCGCTCCAAACCCGATTTTAGACAACAAAAACTGCAATAATAGGCTTCATTTCGCTTTGTTAGTCCTAAACCGTACTTAACCTTATTCACGTCCGTGAAACGAAAACTTTTGTACAAATAATACCTATAAAACCCCTGATTGTTAAGAACAGGGGTTTTATTAACCCATTTTTCCTTTAATAAATTCTTTTATTTTTCAGCACTTTGTTGACAATGAAAACAAATAAGATCTTTATATTCCGGTTTGTTAGCAATAGCCAATTCCGCCATTCCCAAATCATGCCCGGCTTTTATAATCCACTCGTCACCAATAGTTTCTTTTTATCCATATAAAACCTGACCTTGATCGACAATTTGGGTTATAAACGCAGCTTTTGTACCACGCCATTCTTCGATTTCCTGAGGGGTATAAACCAAGAAATCGATGGGAATCCCAGTTCCCCTTAAATATTTCCGAATTTCACGGCCCCTTTGAAGACGTTTTTGGGGCATATCTTTGATTATTAATAAATCTAAGTCGCTATCTTCTCCGGGATTTCCATTTGCGTATGAGCCAAATAAAATAACTTTATCAGGACGAACATTCTGAACAATCGCCTCAACCACTTGGTTAATCTGTTCTTTGGTAATCAATTTATTCACCCCGATGATCATCTTTATCGTATAAATCGCAGAACTAAACTGAGCTTTTAGTACTTTAAATCATAAAATCAGACTCTTGATAACTCGTCTCTAAATGCAGGCCTATTTGCATATTGGCTAAAAAGCTTCTGTTTAATCTCCAATGCCTGTTCTCTCCCGCCAGCCTTTCTGAGATTCCGGATTATGGCGCATACCCCCTGATAGCCCTTTCTGGTATTTGCCCGGGCCGCAGTCTGCTCAATATATTGCCGAAATAGCCCGTAAACCTCTTCCGTGAATTCAGGAATAAGATACTTGTAAAAATACTCCACCGCTGAAGGCCTTTCTTTGACGTATTCATATAGCTTTTGTTTTTCGCCTTCTTCGATCAAAATAGAGGTGTAGACATGCCCTTGGGTTTGCTTTTGGTTTTTCAATCGCAGAATGATTTCAGGATAAACAGAAGGCCACTCTTTAGTGTCATAAGTGTTTTTCAGTTCGCTGTAATATTCAAAGTCTCCTTTTAAAATAAAATCCCTAGCAATTCCACGCTGCTCGTCTACATTTCCGGAAAGTTTATATGCTTTATACCGGTATCCCATCCATTGAGCGACTAATCCGGGGAAGCCTTGATCCTTCTCTTCCCCGGCGAGGGCGAGCGTAATAACTTGATTATAATCTTTTTTCTTCATTGCGCTTTCGATGGCCATTTTTCTAAAGTCAGAATATTGCAAGTTTTGTTCGATAAATTCCTCTGTCTTTTTCGCTCCGTCATATTTTTCAATCATATGATATCGGATGAGATTTATCTTCTCTACAAGGTACTTAATGTTCCATGAATCGCCTGGCTCTTTTTCTATCATTGAAACCAAATGATTCTCCAATTTATTTCGCAAATGCCGGTTATCCGCAAGTTCCGAACACTTGGCAAGCAAATCCAGTGTCCAATCGGTCCAGCCATCATAGCGTTTCTGAACCGCTTCCGTCATCAACTGATCAAAAATATTTTCTTTCTGCGCCGGACTTAATTCTGGATCATCAATGATTTCAGCAATAAACGCAAAACTTTCGTCAATCATTCCACCAATGAATCCATCGGAATCATCGGCCCCTTCAAGTAAATCGATCATTTCCCGTGCGATACAAAGGGCCAACTTAACAGCATGGGTGGTTTTATTCTGTTTCAAAGCGTGACGGGCCTTTTCCAAAACCATACCGGCGCCTTTGACGACTTCGGATGTGTTTCCATAGCTCACAAATCCCCATGGGTTGGAATTATTATCGATGTAAGTATGGATAAGCGCAATCGACTTATTGATTTCATCCTCATCATTTCCAATATTAAAATCCAGTTCAATACGCCGCTTGATTTCTTCATACTCAGAGGCAATATCCATCAGCAGTTCAACGAGCTCATCTTTGGTCCGGTCGGAAAGTATTTTCTTGATATCGATTTCTTTTATCTTTTTTTGAACTGGAAATTCAAGCGCTGCTCCTAAGTCCATACAAAGATTTTTGGACACCGGGCTTTTCTCATCGGATATATTGTTTTTCATTTCCTGTAACGTATAAAAAACCGCTATTTGATGCTTGCAACATTCTCCCAAGTCATAAGGACAATCACATTGGGTATCGATTATGTTCTCCGCATGATCAAGTTCAACTTTCACAGTATACAGATCAGTCCCTTCAACTTTCGCCACAAATACATTTTCCTTACTTTCCTCCACTGAGGTTACATACTCATTCTCATAGTAGTCATAGCCCCTTGCCAATATTTTGGGGTCGATATAATTCTCAAAATTGTTAAGGTTCATTTTATCAATCCTCTTTCATCAAATTCTTCACGAGGGCAATCCCTTACAAGCAAGCAACTTACAGCTATACACATGTTAAAACATTATCTGATTCGGTTCCACGCAAAGTTATCTACAAAAAATATTAAAGCATAACCTCTAACCAATATCAAGGTTAAAGGATGTTCTGATAATCCCTGTGCTTTACGATGAAGTAGAAAAAATCTAGCCACTCTTCCCAAGGTATCGTTTCTACCAGGATTCTCTTTGGTTCAGGTGTGATTTAGGCATAATAAAAACTCCTTTCGAATTTTTTTCAAACAGGAGTTTGTTTAATTCCACGCCCTATGGGTTTTCGTATAGGGCGAAGTCATTTTTTGACCTCTCCAAGGTACCATGCCCTGTTACTTTTTGACCCGTTTTTTAAGCTCGATTAGTTTCAGGCGGAAAACAAAAAACCAGCATTTAGCTGGTATATTGTCATTTGGTAGTCCTAACGAGATTCGAACTCGTGTCTCCGCCGTGAGAGGGCGATGTCCTAGGCCTCTAGACGATAGGACCAAATAAAGTGTAAATTGAAAAGTGACAAGGGTAAAATAAAAACTTTCACATTTTTCTCTTTTCCCTTTTAACTTTTCACTTTTTTGTTGGCTGGGGGGGAAGGAATCGAACCCTCACAGACAGAGTCAGAGTCTGTTGTCCTACCGTTAGACGACCCCCCAACACGCATATTATATTATAGCAGCGATTATAAATACAGTCAAGCAAAAGTTATATTAGAGGCCAGAGAATTTTAACATCCCTTTTATTTTTTTTACGCCTCATTCCCCTCCTGCCCCTCATTTCCATTTCTAACTGGGCTTTTAACTTTCCCATTCCAAATTGAAATCCGGTTGTCATACCCCATCAACCGGTATATCGCCACTACCTGGGGAAAAGAAAAACTGAGGGGAATGAGGGGCAGGAGGTTTAAAAAAAATGAAGCCGCTTATTGCCTCGAAAGACTCAGAAATTTCTAAAAACCAGCCCAAATTGTACTCCGACTTTTGCGTAAGCATACGCAACCGTTGCGCATACATACTTAACTCTCGCGTATGCTTACGCAACCATCCGGTAGACATACCCAACCGTCGCGCATACATACTTAACTCTCGCGTATGCTTACGCAACTCTCCGGCAAACATACTCAACCGTTGCGCGAAGGTGCGAAGTCGTTGCTTGACTCCGTTTTAAGGCTTAGACATCCTATCCAGGGATGTCAATCCTCATTCTTTCTGAGGCTGTCTATAAAGCAATTCGAAATCAATAAGAAATACAATATATAGCTTCATCGAATAGGTCGGTTTCAATATATTGTATTTCTTGATCGTAAAATTTTCTTTTGGGACAGCCCCACGAACCGCCCAATCTGTTGGCTTTTAAAAACTCCATAGCCTAAGTGATCTGTCAGCCTTTAATGCTTCTTAAGCCAAAACTTTCCTTCCTCCTTCAGGTCGAATACTTTGTATTCGCGGAAGCCAAGAAGAAGGATTGGCTGAATTTCTGCCACATGGACAAAAGCAAACAACCATTTAACTTTTCTAATATTTTAATATTTCTAAAACAAGATCTAGGTTTTATCATTATGCTTCGTAGTCTATACCGCTGCCCTTAGATCCGCAATCCCAGCCATTTCCCTTTAAGGGCTAGGGTCGCATTTAGGCTTTTTTTCATCCTTTCACGTTTACCCGGCTCCAAGACAAACCGCGCAGGCCCGGCAAGTTTTCTGCTAGCCTTGTTAGCAGCACTTGCCGTGGGTGGGCGACTATTTCAGCACCGCAACCGCATTGTGAATCCGTTTCATCACCCGGTCTTTCCCCAACACACGCATGGTCTCAAAAATACCCGGCGTGGCGGTGCGGCCGGAAATGGCCACCCGGACCGGCATGAAAACCTGTCCATCGTAAATCCCCAACTCCACAGCCACACTCCGTAGAGCGGCCTCCGTATCCCCCTCCTTAAACTCCGGCGATACTTCGGCAAGGGCTTTGGCCGCCCCTTCCAGTGATGTCAAAGTTTGCTCTTGGTCCATTTTTTTGGGAATCAAAAGCTCTTTGGTGGGTGTAGGGATATCCTCCTGTAAAAAATAATTGGTCATCTCCGCCACTTCCGGAACGGACTTCAACCGCTCCCGGATCAAGGGAACAATCTGTAACCAATATTGATAGCGTTCCTCCGGACAGGGATCAGGCAACAATCCGGCTTGCTGCAGATAAGGCAGGCAGCGTTTGGCTAAATCCTCCTCAGATAAGCTCCGGATATAAACGCCGTTGAACCAGTCCAGTTTCTCAAAAGACAAGGCCACCGGAGAAGCGTTAATCCGTTCAATGGTGAACACTTCCGACGCTTCCTTCAAGGAAAACATCTCTTGATCGGTGCCCGGATTCCAGCCCAATAACAACAAGAAATTATTTAAAGCCTCCGGCAAAATCCCTTTTTCACGATATTCCCGGACACTGGTGGCGCCGTGCCTCTTACTGAGCTTGCCTCCGCCCGGCGCCATGAAAAGCGGCAAATGGGCAAATAGAGGCGGCTCCCAGCCAAAAGCCTGATACAGTAAAATATGCCGCGGCGTACTGGGAATCCACTCTTCCCCCCGCATCACATGGGAAATCTTCATCAAATGATCATCGATGATGTTGGCCAGGTGATAGGTGGGATAACCGTCAGACTTTAACAACACCAAGTCATCCAGGGTGGAGTTATCGAAATGAAGCTCGCCCCGGAGCAAATCCTTGACCACCGTATGCCCTTCCCGGGGAATTTTAAAGCGGATTACCGATTTCAAACCGGCCGCCTCTTTTTCACGGCGTTCCGCTTCCGATAAGTTCAGACAGAAACGGTCATAACCGACAGCTACCTTTTGCTCTTCCTGTTCTTTCCGGAGGTTTTCCAAACGCTCCGAGGTACAATAGCAACGGTAAGCCTTTCCTTCATCCACCAGTTGCTGGGCGTATTTTTGATAAAGTTCCAGCCGTTCGGACTGAAAATAAGAGCCGTAATCGCCGCCGACCTCCGGTCCCTCATCCCAATCAATGCCCAGCCAATGCAGGCTGGCCATGATATCGGTCAAGGCATCCGGCACGTAACGGTTCCGGTCGGTATCCTCAATCCGCAATATGAATTTTCCGCCGTAATGTTTGGCGATCAACCAATTATAAAGGGCAGTCCTGGCGCCGCCAATATGTAAATATCCAGTGGGACTGGGGGCAAATCTCACGCGTACTTCGGTATCACTCAATTTTTTCACTCCTGGAAAGGTTATTGAACCAAACGGAAGTTGGGGGAAACGCTCCTCTCAAGCCGCAAATCGTTTAGTTCGCTTTCTTATCATAATGCGCGGCAGGGGTCAAGTCAATATGTTCGGTTAAATTTAATCATCGAAGAATATCCAGTTCGACCGTCAATGAATATCCGGTTGGGGCCATGTTTGTAGATCCAGCGGATGAAAATTTGTTTCCCTGATCATTTCCCTTTCGCCCACAGCCCATGTTGATTGCAAAAAAAGTAGAACTTCCCGTCGAACATTTTAGGAAAACGTAATTCTGCCGTCTGCTCCGGGTAAAGCTTCACCAGAAGCATTCTGTCACAGGCCACATAGGCGACAAACGAAATATAGTGGGACTTGCTCATCTCATGCGAAATGGTTACATAGTAATCTTCTTCGATTTCTTCCACCATCATCCGGTGCCCGTCATCTTCCGGCCTCACCACCAAAGACTTCAGCTTTCTGCCGCAGCACGAAATTTCCGCTTCGCCTGTGTTACTGACTACATTTCCGCAGTTTGGACAGACATAAAATTTAATTCGTTTCATATTTCCTCCGTCAGCATCATTCGGGTCCAAATCACCCGCCAGAATTTTTTCAACATCGACTCCGAATATGTGCGATAGTTCGCTGAGCAAAGATACATCCGGGCAGCCGAGGCCCCGCTCCCATTTGGAAATTGTTTTGTCGCTGATGTTCATGGCATCCCCAATTTCTTTTTGGGTCATCTGCTTTTCTTGGCGCAGGCGTAAAAGGAGTTTTCCAACTTTGCCGCAATCCATTGCGCTCACCTCCATATCCTAAGAGTAACTGCTGACAGAGGATTTTTCAATCAACGCTCCGTAGAGTTGGGTACGTAATCTATTTTTTTCTTTGGCCCGCCCCGGCGAACCGGCTTTGGCGGAAGCCGCCGGAGTTTTTAATCGGGATTGATTTTTGAAAAAACCTCAATATCTAGTCTTTTCTGCCATCCGGCTTTTGTCCAAAACCTTTTCCCCAATTCATTATCGGAAAAAACAAACAAATGGCATTTTGCGATTCCTGCTTCTTGAAGCCGTTGGAGACTTTTCAATATTAATTGCTTGGCTATTCCCCGGGAGCGATATTCCGGGGTTACCGCAAGATGATAAATGTACCCCCTATTCTTTTTTCATCAAAATATTTTCATTTCATAAAGAGCATAATCCCTTTCTCCTACAGTTTCCTTGCCTACTTGAACAAACCCCATACTCTCATATAAGGCACAAAGTTTATAGCGGTTCCAGCCGGTGTCCAGTCGTAAATACCGGATTCCTTTTTGCTTACATTCCTCCATCGCCGAATTTATCATCCATTGGGATAATCCTTTTCCCGAGTACTTTCTCCTTACGCATAGCTTATGGATAAACCCGGATTCGCCCTCTTCGATCCGGGGCCAAAACAAGGGGTCGTGCCATTGGACTATCATGGCTGCGGCATTTTCATGACCGACTTTCCCGACCCAGAAATTTTCCCTCTCGATTCCCTGAAGCAATTTTTCTTTGGACAACTCATCCATGGTCCACATCAAAATACCTTAGGCCCCAACGGCATCGGTTACTCTCCCCCATTAGGGGAGAGCAAGAGAGAGGTCTAGATTTTCATTTTCTTTGCTAAAGTCCATACCCGCTTTCGACCAATTCCGTCAGCCTTGAAACAAACCGGGCAGCCGGAGCGCCATCCACAACATCATGGTCAATGAGGATGGTCATGTGGAGGTATTCCCGGATCGCGATTTGATCCTTAACCACACCCGGTTTCTTGACGATGGACCCCAAAGCGAAACAAACCGGGAGAATGCTGACCGGGATGACCCACCCTCTGACATGGCCCATCATTCCGACGGAAGTTACCACAACCGTTCCGGACATCTTTTTCATTAAAAAAGGATTGGTTAAGATGAATCGTTTCCAAATCATAATTCGGATAAATTGCGGCAAGGCAACGTAAAATTTCATGGCCCACTTGTATTGATTTTCCCCCAGTACGTAATCCTGCTCATTTTTCACTTCTTGTTCTTTGGCTTGTTGAATTTCCCGCTGAATTTCGGGTGGGGTTTTTTGGTTCACTTTCCGGATCACCAGGGGGAGGGGAACTTTCTCTCCCCGGATTTCTTTTTCAATGATCACCGAGATATCAATATCGTCGAAAAGAATCAGTTTATTCTTGCCTTTTCGGATGGCGTGGACGGTTTTATGTTCATCAATCGCCTGACCGATACATTTTAGGATCCAAGCCGTAAAGGAAAGGTTTTCTTTCTTCTGGTTGCGGTATTTTTTGATCCATTGCCGGGCCTCGGTCACATCCAGCTCAATAAGGGCCTTGATATGGTGTTTTCTCAGACCAAGGAAACCGGCGTCGAAGGTTCCTTGCCTGCTGGACGGGAATTCTTTCACTTCATATTGAATTTTTTCCCTCACGGTTCTGCCCTCCTTCAAAGGCGGCTAAAAGCCTACGCTTAACCTATAAATTGGCCGCGGCGATCTCGCTTTCACTCTTCCCAATTTCTGGCAGAGAAAGCAACCGGTCGCGATGGGCTTCGAGAAAGTATCCGGTTAAATCTTTAAGGGTTGGGTATTCATAAAACAAGGTTTGCGACAGGGCGCCAAAGATTTTCTCCAGTCTCATGTTGAGTTCCAGCATCATGACGGAGTCGATCCCGTATTCCTCGAAGGGAGCATCCGCCGGGATCCGCCCCGCCGGGAGATTGATGGCCTTTGCAATCAGATTTTTCAGGTAGTTCTGCGTTTTTTCCCGGAGCGCCTCTTCTCCAACGCCCGCTTGATCTTCCATTTTCACAGCGGCCGGCCCGTTTTCAGCGGCTGTTGGTCCTGGGGTCAACCTTTGCCTGAGCCGTTCCAACCGGCCCTCCAACACCATCAGCCTACTTTTTCCGGAGGAAAATCCCTTATATAAAGCCTGGATGCCTGCGGAACTTTCCATCGCCACCATTCCGGTTTTTTCCATCATCATTTTCGCGGTTTCCGCTTCCATGCGCATTCCGCCATTCTTCCACAACGGCCAGTTCACCGAGAGCGTCCATCCCTGACGCTGTCCGCACTCAACCAACCGGTTCCGGTATTCGGCATAAGCATCCATAAAAGCATTGGCCATCGAATAATCAGCCTGTCCCGCATTACCCAAAGATCCCGCGATCGAGGAAAAAAGAATCACCCAGTCAAGCTGGAAATCCCGGCTCGCCTGATCAATATTTACCAGCCCCGCCACTTTGGGGGCCAATACCTCTCTAGCTTCGGCCCGGCTCTTTTTAAGGATGTAATTGTCCTTGATTACGCCGGCGCTATGGATGATCCCGTCGAGTCCTCCAAACTCCTCCCGGATACTCCGGATTAACCCGTTAACAGCTTCCCTGTTGCTAACGTCGACCGACTTGTACACTACTTTGGCGCCCGGAGCTTCCAATTTTTGAATCTCCTTTTGCATCGCGGCAGACAGCGGGGAGCGTCCGGTCAGGATTAAGTTGACATTTTTGGCTTGGGCCGCTATCTCACGGGCAAATATCATTCCCAAACCTCCGGCGCCACCCGTGATCAGATAAATGCCGCGTTCTTTCCAAGGCATGATCCCTTTTTCGTGAGATTTCCCCATTTCATTCCATTCCAAAACATAGCGCCGTCCCTGGCTATAACGGATTTGACCATCATCAGGGATGCAGCTGTTTTCCCGCAATGTCTCAACGATTTTTTCCGCCTCTTCGATTGCGATCACCTGACCCACGAATTGCGGATTTTCAATCCCGGCGGTCTTCAAAAGCCCGGCTAACCCCTGGAATATTTCTCCTTCTCCTTCGCCCCAGCGGGGCACTACGATTTGGGCCAGTACTTTTCCAGGCTGGCTGTGGGATAGCACTCTTTGTATTTCCTCCAATGCCTGACAGGCATAACTCTGGAAGCGCTTTTCGAGCTCCGGCCCCTCGGACTGGAAATGAATGCAGCGGACCTCGGGCATTTCCCCGGCAATCCTGTTCCCGGCCCCCACAGGCATTTCGCAAAGTATCACCAGGTGCCGGCCATAATTGATTTCCGTAGGAAGAAGATGATTTCGTTCCCGCCATACCGGCTCAAGCATCAGTGTCCCCAGGGCCTCCGCCAAATCCCCTTTTTCTTCCGCTACCTTAAAGGAAACTCCTTTCATTCTTACCCGAATCATTCCTTGATCATCACAAAGATCGATGTCGATTGATTGTTTCTTTTCCTCGATTGGCCGGTCTTCCCGGAGCCGGAGATACGCCCACATGGAAGAAGTTGATTTATCAATAATTTCCAACTCCTCCATCGCAAAAGGCAAGGCCAATTTGGGATTATCAAGGCCCTTAAATCCGATGAACGCCTGTAAGGCTGAATCCATTATGCTGGGGTGCAGGAAATACTGGTCCTTGGTAGCGGCCAGGAATTCAGGCAAGGATAACCGCGCCAGAATTTGTCTCTTACCGATATATAGCTCTTTTATCCCTTGATGCCCCGGTCCGTAAAGGATTCCCGCCTTCTTAAAAGCTTCATACACTTCAGTCGGGAAAAGAACGGTTTGGTTGCACCCGGCCTTCAGCGATGCAAGATCCAAAGTTGGCCCGATGGTCTTCTCACCTAGCTCGGCACGGCCCCGGCTATCCACGGATGGATCATTGGGGGAATTCTCGCTTTCAGAGGATACTTCATAAACTATCTCGCCGTTGCTCTCCGGGAACAATCCGATGTTCACCCGGACCGGTTGCGCCCCTACGCGAATGAAGCGGGTCCAAACGATGTTTTTAAGCCGGATAGTCGTCCTGCTTTCTTCCACGCCGCCGACTGCTTGTATCACTGCGGCTCTGGCCATCTCCAAATAAGCGACCCCCGGTAATATCCGTTCTTCCTTCACCCGGTGATCCGCCAGGAAAAACTCCCGGCCGTTAAAAATGGAACGAAACCGCAAACCGGACAAGTTGGAGGTGTTTTGCTGTAACAAAGGATGAATGAAAGTCAAGGCATTCGTGGGAATGGCCTCTTGAGTCGAACTTCCATTTTCCGGCAGCCAATATCGCTCCCCGGCAAAGGAATAGGCCGGTAAATGGATGCGCTGAGGTTTTCTTTCCCCATACAGCAAGTTCCAGTCCACCGCTCCCCCTTGGCTCCAGTACTCCGCCACCTTACCCAGACCCGGCTCTCCTTGGGCAAGCCACTTGCAAATCCGTTCCCGGGCATCTTCCCCGCTCTCAGAAGACTGCGGATTTTGTTGCTTCCTATACCCTTGCCAGCAATTGCCGATGGGTTCCTTCCCCTGCTCAAAATCGGCCATTTTCTGAAGCAATTCCGGAATTCCGTTGATCACAAAGACTATCCGCTCTTCCATTGCGGCCCGGCCTGTTTGAAGCGTATAAGCCGCATTGAATAAATCAACTTCCGACCGGCGGAGAAACGCCTGCAATTTTTGGACGGAAGACCGTAAACATTGCTTCGTTTTGGCTGAAAGAGGAATAATTACCGGTTCCTCTTTCGCTGCAACCCCTGAAACTGAAGGATCCGTAACGGAGGGAATATACTCTTCCACAACTACATGGGCATTTACACCGCCAAGTCCGAAAGAACTAATCCCGGCCCGATTGGGAATGTCCCTTCCCCCGGAGTCTTGACGCCTATTCCATTCTTGGGTTTTTTCAACAATGTAAAAAGGGCTGTCTTTCAAATGGATATAGGGATTGAGCTGATTAAAATGAATAATTCCCGGCAGCGTCCGATGTTTCATGGACATCAGCACTTTAATCACACCGGCGATTCCCGAAGCCGATTCGCAATGCCCGATATTGGTTTTGGCAGTCCCCAGCCCACATAGGGAATGGGGACTCCTGGGGTTGATTTCCTGAAACGCTTCCTGCAAAGCTTGAATTTCAATGGGATCGCCAAGAGATGTCCCGGTTCCATGGGTTTCAATATAGCTGACCGTTTCAGCGGCACTATTCAGGTCTTCGTAGGCCGACTTGATCAATTCCCTTTGGGCGTTCATATTGGGCGCCCGCAGTGAATTGGATTGCCCATCATGATTAACGACGGCCTTTTTAATCATTCCGTAAATCGGATCCCCATCTTTGACTGCCTGTCCATAGGGTTTAAGAAGAAGGGCCCCATAACCTTCCGAGCGCACAATCCCGTCGGCTGATTGGTCAAAAGTTTTACAGCGGCCGTCTTCCGATAACATTCCGCCGCGATAGCAGGCGCGATGGACTCTAGAGGTCAAGATGATATTAATGCCTGCCGCAATAGCCAGATTGCATTCCCCTTGTTGAATGGACCGTACCCCATGATGAACCGCCACCAGCGAACTGGAGCAAGCCGTATTCACAATCTCACTGGGACCGTGGAAATCAAACCAACGGGATACCCGATTGGCGATCATACCCAAATGGATCCCGGAATCCAAATAGGCGCCGTAGGTTTTCATCAATTCCGGCCGCCTGATCACTAAATCCGCATAGTCGTTATTATGGACGCCGACAAATAAAGCGATTTTTTCCCCGGCCATTTGCAAAGGATTGTACCCGCCGTCTTCAATCACACTCCAGGTGAGTTCCAAAAGCTTCCGTTGTTGGGGATCCATACTTTCCGCTTCCAAGGGTGAAATATTGAAAAAAGCGGCGTCAAATTGGTCAACCCCGCCGATAAAGCCTCCCCATTCCGGGAAACGTTCACCCGTTTCCCCGTAATAACGTTGGTCCTCCGCTAAGATTTCGGGCCGGCTTTGGGAAAAAGATGTGATACAATCTTTTTGAGCCGATAGTATTTCCCAAAAACTCTCCGGATCGACAGCCCCTCCTGGAAAATGACAACTCACACCGATAATCGCGATATCTTCGTTCCGGCTCTTGCCGGAAAAATCCAAGGGGTCCGTTCCGGTTAACCTCGAAGCCATACATGGAACCGGGGTCCCCGCGATTTGGCCCCGAATATAGCCGGCTAAATTTTCAAAGCTACGGTGTTTAAAGAACAACACCGGTGGAAATTGGATCTGGAAAACTTCCTCGATCTTCCGGGCAATCCGGACATATTGGATGGAGTCCAATCCCAATTCGCTCAAGGATGAAGCTTCGGTAGTTTTAGGGGAGTCGCTTTTGAGAACCGGCAGGAAAACCGCTTGCTTTAAAGTTTGGATGATCTCTTGATCGAACAGCCCGGGAGATTCTTCCCCGGGGGGCGGGGATACAACATCCCCTTGCCGGTATTGATGAACTACCGGTAATGTCTGATTCAAAAAAGCATTGCGGCAGGCCTTCCTCTGAATCTTGCCGCTTCCGGTTCGGGGAATGCTTCCTTGGGCCACCAATTGAATGGTATACAGTTCCAGTCCATGATTTTCAGATACCGCGGCAATAATCGACTGAATGAAACTTTTTAACTGCCGCCCGGTATGGGAGGCTTCGACTTCCTGAACCACCACCACTTTTTCTTGTTCTTCAATATCGCAAGAAAAGACCGAAACCGGTAAAGAAAGACCGGGGACATATTTTTTGATGGTCCATTCGATGTCCACCGGATGATGATTTTTGCCGTGAATAATCATCACTTCCTTCTCCCGGCCAACGATATAAAGATGGTTATCTTCGGTAAATCCCAGATCTCCGGTGCGAAAGAATCCCCTTTCTTTTGTTGAGCTTAAGGTTCCTGCAAACGAGTCTTTAGTTTCCTGTTTCCGGTTTAAATAACCAACTGCAACGGAGGGAGATTTTACCCAGATTTCACCGATTTCCCCCGCCGGGCACGGTTGACAATTATCGGGATTTACGATCACCAGTTGCGTGGGCTCATGGATCTCTCCACAACTGGTTACCGGTTTACTCTTTTTATCCTGGTTCTTCAATTTCACTTTTCGCAGTTCGAGGCTGGGAATATCGAGGGATAGAAAACGCATGGGAGCCCCCGGTCTCAACGTTGTCAGCGAGCCGGTTTCCGACATTCCGTAATGCGGACAAAACACGTTATCTCCCAGGCCCAACGTTTTAAATTTACTTTGAAAGTTTTCATACGTTTCTTTGCGAACGGGTTCTCCGCCGCAAATAATTCCTTGAAGCGAGCGCAGGGATAAATTTGGGACAGCTTCTGGATTTATTGAGGAGCAACAATAATCAAAGGCAAAATTGGGAGCTCCGGTGTGAGTGGCCTGATGCCTGCCGATCGTCATCAGCCAATCTTCCGGCTTTCCGATAAAAGAGCCGGGCGACATGATCACGCTGCAAGCCCCGCTAATGAGGGGAGTCAATATATTCAAAAAAAGTCCGAAATTATGAAACTGCGGCATCCATGAAACAATACGGCTATCCTCGCTTATTCCCCATTGAATGGCGCCAATGGCAGCCTGAGACCTTACATTGCCGTGACTGAGCATTACCCCTTTGGGCTGGGATGTGGAGCCCGAAGTATATAGCAGTAAAGCAATATCATCCGGATTTCCGGTTCTAGCTTTTGCGTCTTTACAATTTCCGGAGGATAACTCCTGAATATTGCATAGGGGAACCGAGCCGAATAGGTTTTTGGATTCAAGGTAGGCTTTAAAGTGAGAGTCCGTCAAAATGCAAGCCGCGTTTGAATCTTTAAGTATCGGACCAACCTTTTCCGGAATAAGCTCCTGCTGCTCCGGGTCGGTGATCGGAGTCGGGATGGCAATCACATTCGCATCGAAACAGGCCAATAATCCGCAAATATAATCCAGCCCTTGAGGGAAGATAAGAATTACTTTCTCCCCGGGATCCAGTTTGCGTTGGAAAAATTGGCTGATGACTTTGGCTTTATCGGCTAAGTCCTTTCCCGTCAAGAAATCTTTCTCGTCGTTTTCTCGATGGAAAGTAAATAATTTCTTTCCTGAAAAGCGTTGACATTGATCCATAAACCATAATGGGACCCGTTCCGAGGAATTTTCCGCTCCGGGTATATTTTTCATCCATTCTCCTCCTTAAGGCATAAGGTTACCTGAAACCTTATGATCAATCAGTTTACGCCAACTCTTGGTTTTTTCCTTCTTTCATGTCTCTTTAACGAGGTCCAGAATGACTTTTAAATTTTTCAGTTCTTGATCAAAGGGTGTGATCATCGCGCCAAACCGGGAGGAAGAATCCGTCCGAAGATTATATTTGACAAAAGTGGCCAAGGTTCCCGAGGGTCCAAGATCCAAATAGAGGTAACTCCCTTTCTTTTCCAACTCCTGAATCGTTTGTTGAAACCGAATCGGGTTTCGAACAACCTTCCAGAAATAATCCCCAGAAATCTCAGGGATCTCGGTTCCCATTAAACAAGAGATGTAAGGTATCCTGGGTCTTTGAAGCGATATGGTTTTTAAACAATCCCTGCAGATTGGGGCGGCCGGATCAATGCGCGCCGAATGAAAACCGAAAGAGACGGGCAACCGTAAAGAAATAATTCCCTTACTTTTTAAAATGGCGGCAATTTCGGCTATTTTTTCATTTTTCCCGGAAATGACGAAATGGGAATGGAAATTGATCGAGGCGATCTCGGTCTCTTCAAATAATTGAGGATGGTCATCATAAAGAGCGGGATTAGCGATTATCGTCAGCATGCTGCTATTTTGGCAAAGATCTTCCAACGTTTCCGCCTGTTTTAAGAGGCATTCGATACTCTCTTCAAGTCCCATAACCCCGGAAAGGGCGGCGGCTGTGAATTCTCCCAAACTGGCGCCCAGAACATAATCGGGCTTCACGCCGCTTTCCAACAAAACTTGGGCCAGGGAATATTCCAGCATAAAAATAGCCGGACTGGTAAACAAAGTCCGAAGAAACGGTTCTTCTTTCCGCTGCTTCGGATTATAAATTTCACCGATAATGGATACAGCGATTTTTCGCCTAACCATATCATCGATGGTAATCATCCAATGGCGAAACGTGGAATTCTGATGAAACAATTCCGTTCCCATGTGGTAATACTGGGAGCCCTGCCCGGAAAACATGAATATGATTGGTTTACCCATTAGAAGTATCCTTTACGGCCCTTCATGAATGACATCGATTCTATCCAAAAACAACTGCATGAGTTCTCTTTTGTTGCTGGGGTCAAAAATCATTCACTCCCCTCCTTAAAAAAGGTCGCGGGAAATTTTTCGGTAATTGCCCCGAATGCGATCTTGTTCTGATAGATTAAATAGGTTCTTGATAATATCGGGGTCTGAGGCTGTATATCAAAGTAAGGTACCAATGATTGAGCGGACTCGACTTTGTAATCAATCACTTCCCGATAAGTTTCGAGTTTTTCCTCCCTCCACATCAGTCCAACCGGCTGATCGGTTTCCAGAAGCTTATATTGAACAGAACGGGAAAGCAATTGAAACACAAAAATAGATTCACAATAAACATAATTTCGGTTTTTACCACATAGTAAAATGTCCCTTTTCAACACCGGAGTTTCCAGGGAGCATAGTAACTCTTCCGATTTTCCGCTAAGCGCTATTTCCTGCCGAATTTTTTTAACTTTGATCATTTCACCGGTGTAAAGTTTCAAAAGATTCGTGACCGTCCCATCCGTGGTCAAAAGAATTTTTTGAAATAAACTTAAGGAGTTATCGCCAATGATCGTTTCGACCATTAAATTTTCTTGTAAGGACAAAATAGTGAGCCTCCATATTTTTAATAAAACATATGCCGGTTGCGTCTGCTTTCCAGGAGGTTACTTTTCAGCTAATCCTAACAACCTTTTGGCATTATCACACAAGATTTTTTGCTTCTCCATTTCCAAAATAGGTAAGGCCTTTAAATGTTGGATTTCGGTTTTCCCATTACTCCACGGCGCATCGGTGGCAAATAACACTTTATCCGCGCCGTGGTTTTTGACGATTCTTAAAAATTGTTCTTGTTTGTAGTGCTCAAAGCCCATTGAGGTATCAAGATAGATATTTTTGCCCACCAGATACTTTTCAACATCATCCCACTGGTCATATCCGCCCAAATGGGCGGCAATGATAATACCGCCCTTCATGGCATCAACGATTCTTGCAAATTGCCCGGGACTGCTTTTGTAAGGCTTCGGCATGCCGGGGTCGGCCCCGGCGTGATATAAAATCATCAGGCCTTTGCTTAAAGCATAGTCGTATATTTTCAGCATTTTAGGATCATCAATGGTGAAGTTTTGATATTCCGCGTGAAATTTAAGGCCTTTCAGACCCAAGCCGGCCACGAAATCGATATCCCTTTTGTAATCGTCCGTATGGGGATAAATGCCGCCGAAGGATATGATGCGATCCGAACAAATACTTCTAGCCCACTCATTGGTTTTTCGCGTTTGGGATTGTTTGGTAACAACCGGCTGGATAACGGAAATATCAATGTTCCATGCATCCATGTTCTTTAGCAGGCTGGAAATAGTCCCATTGTGGACCGGAGTATAGATATAGTCAATATTTGCCGTAATGGTCGCCAGCGCTTTCTCTGCCAAATCATCCGGAAAAGCATGCGTATGAAAATCAATAACCATTGGTTATGCCTCGTTTTCTTTGCCCCAGGATCCTAGTAGAGCGTATCGTAAATAAATGGTAATCAGAAATGGGAAGACACGCTCTACTTAAGTAAAACGTACACCATCATTGAGTAGTTATTTAGCGAACGTTTTACTATATAGGTTGAAATAAATTTTGTTATATCAGAGAGCATCGCTAAAAAGTGAATGCCGACTTGACCTAACCCGCGCGTCCCATTGGATGCGACCCTTCCCCTTGTGTAGCTCAAATAGCTGATCCCTAGATGTTTCCTATTCACGAGTTTGCAACCGATATCACGAATTACCAAAAAATATTTTGCAAAGCGCATCTTGCACTCTGTGCCTGCAGCACCAACAGGTGCTGACGCCTCTGCGCGAAAACAAATAGGCGGCTTAAGTCGAACCAAGCTGATTTATTTTTATAACCATGTTATCTTAAATGAAGCGCTCGACATTTTCCTTTCAAACGAATCGAATCATGGATGTGAACCATTTGATGCCGGGTTACCGGCATCAGTAATATACCGGCTACATTTTTCCTGCCCCAAAAATCAACCAGCCATTTAGAGTCGGGATGTTCCAGGACCGCCCCTTCCTCCAATATCCTGGCGAGATTTTGGGGATTATTCATCTTCCTTTTCAAATCAACTGCTTTGAATCCCGAGATAATTTCCCGGGTTTTTCGGCCCACCGCAATTCGATAATTACGCAACGCCTGCATATTAAGACGGGAGCTGAAATCCACGATCTCTTCATCGGTCATTGCATTTCCCGTATCCTGAATCTGAACATTCATTTTTTCCAGCCATTTTTCACTATGAATGACTTGGGCTTGACTCGCCACCAAAATATTCATGGTGATGTCTTCGATCCTGGCCAAATGCCATAAGTTCCAGGCAATCGTTCTATCTTTCAGAGTCGGTTTGCAGCGAAATGACTTTTCATCCAAGCCTTCCCACACTTCATCTTCAAAGGTTGATGTTTTACCGGACGACATCTCTGATGAATGAACCATGGCATGGAGTTCCAGGCATAGATTGATGGCCTCCTCAAACCGCTCCGGTTTTAAAACGATGCTCTTCAATAATTGATGTTGCTCTCCCCAGGATTTTTGATTGATCATTTTTTATTCCTTACGGTCATGGGGATGCCATCCAAGCCCCAGGCGTCGGGATTCAGTTCATCCATGATAAAATAATTGGTCTCTTCCGAGTTGCCTAAAACATCGATCATCAATTTTTTTGTCTCTTGCATCATTTTGGCCATTTCTTCCGGATTGCTGGTCCCCTTGGAAATTTTGATGTTGACAAAGGATACCTTACGGGCGTCATCATTCAGCTCTTCAAGGGTTTTTCCGCCGATAGCCCATTGATTCTTTTCCAATTCGTCAACGGTTATCACCGTAAAATCTCTTTTTCTTCCCATTACGTTTCCAATCAATTCCGTCAAGCCCTTTATGATATTCTGTCTTTGTTCCGGAGTGGTTTGCCCTTTCACAAGCTTTAAATTAACATACGGCATTTTTTCTTACCCCCTGCTTTACTTTATTCGATGACGAATACAGCAGTATTTTGAAATCCGTAATCGCCGTCGCCATAAACACTTAAATATTCAGGCGCCATATAATCTTTCACCGCGGACTCCTTATCATGGACTCTTTTGAAACCGGCTTTTTCATAAGCCCGAATCGCCCGGGTATTTTTTTCCGAGGGACGGATCATAAACTTTTCAATTCCTTTTTCCATTTTTAAATACTCGATCAGTTTTCTTAAGGCGGCAGTTCCATAACCTTTCCCGCATTTCTCCTTTTTATTAAGCCAAATATCCAGTTCGGCCCAGTTGGATTGCAAATGAAAACAGGCGTAACATAAACAGCCGATTTCTTCTTGTTCGTGGGAAATAATCATCACGGAGCCAAGTTCCTGATGCTCCGTCTGATAATAAAAATCCTCAAAATTATTTTGAAATTGATCCCAATCAAGAATCGGGTTTTCGGGGTAATCGGGTTCTCCCATGTGCAACCCGGCTGTATCGGATAAACTAAGCCACTCGAATGTTTTATATTTTTCAGCGAGGTTTGCATGTCTTATCGTAATCATAAACCATCTCTCCCCTTTACATTGAAGTGAATTCAATGAATCAAACTTAACCCACCACCAACCGGGTCTTTAAAAGGTCCTGATCTCTGGAGCTTGAACCGACCATCACCGTAAATTCCCCCGGTTCGATCCAATACTTTTCCTCAGCAGTCACGATCCATAAATCCAAAGTGGATAATGGGATTTCAACCCTTTGCGTTTCCCCTTTTGGAATCTTAACCTTTTTAAATCCCTTCAGCTGTTTGACCGGAGTAACCACCGAACTCACCATGTCTTGCACGTAAAGTTGAACCGTCTCCATTCCGTCAACCGCTCCACTATTGGTGACATCAACCTGAACCGTAACCGAATCTCCAGGCAGGCAATGATCTTTGGACAGGGTTAGGTTGGCATATTGAAAATGGGTATAGGATAATCCATATCCAAAGCTGAAAAGGGGAGAATCCGGCATGTCCATATATTGGGCAGGGCCGTGCCAACCGGGAAGCTGATTATAATAAACAGGAAGTTGCCCGGTATGGTAGGGGAAAGATATACTCAGTTTACCGCTGGGGTTAATCTCTCCAAATAAAATTTCCGCTGCGGCTTGTCCTCCCAAGGCCCCGGAATTGAAGGTTTCCAAAATCGCATCGGCTTGTTCCGCCACCTCGGGGATGGCCAGCGGTTTCCCATTCACCAATATGACAACCAACGGTTTGCCCAACTCTTTCAACCCTTTGATCAACAATGATTGAGCACCGGAGAGACTTAAATCCGCCCGATCCTTGATCTCGCCGTTTTGGGCCAGGCAATCGCCTATAACCGCAATGATGACCTCAGCCCCGGATGCCAGTTTTACCGCCGCTTCGATATTCTGAGAATCAGCATCCATGATATCGCAGCCTTTGTCATATAAAACTTCAATCCTCCGCACTTCAGCCAAATTCTTGATTCCGGTCAGCATGGTCTGGTGTGGGGCCAACGGCACCGCATGGGGATTGGGATCGGGATGGGAGAAAAATGTCCAATCTCCGAACTGGGCCTGGATGTCATCGGCATTGGGGCCGATCACGGCAATTCGTTTCAAATGGCTGCCGAGGGGAAGAATATGGTTTTCATTCTTCAGAAGCACCATGGACTCACGGGTGATCTGTAAATTTTGCTCTTGGTGTTCCGGACAATTAAAGATCGCCGCATCAACACTAAATTGAGCCCGGCGTTTTTGATCGAAAAGACCTAGCGCGAATTTAACGGTCAAAATCCGCTTTACCGATTCATTGATATAGCTCTCGGGAATAAGGCCTTTTTGGGCCAACTTGAACGCAGAGTCATAAAAAACGTTGGTATTCATAATCATATCATTACCGGCCGCCACGGCTTTTTGAGCGGCCTCGTCCATATCTGAAGCCAGATGCTGAGTCGTAACCAGACTACCGGTATTATTCCAATCCGTTACCACAAAACCCTTGAAGCCAATCTCTTCTTTTAATATTTTCCGCAGTATTTTAGGGTTTGCCGACACCGGAGTTCCATCAATGGACTGATACCCGGCCATAAAAGTCGCGCATCCGGCATCTATAGCCTTTTGAAAAGGGGGTAAAAAGATGGAACGGATACTCCGGGTGGAGACCTCCGAATCGTATGAATCCCGTCCGCCTGTGCTTTCGCCGTAAGCCAAAAAATGTTTGGCGCAGGCCAGGATGCTGTCCGGGTCAGCCAAAGATTTTCCCTGATAGCCTTTGATAATCGCCGCTCCAAGGACTCCGATTAAATACGGATCCTCGCCGAAGGTTTCATCGATCCGGCCCCACCGCAAATCCCGGCCGATACACAAAACCGGAGAAAAAGTCCAGTGTAGGCCGTCCGCTGCAACCTCCCGGGCGGTAACCCGCCCGACTGTTTCCAGCGCGCTTTGGTTCCAACTGCATGATAAGGCCAATTGGGATGGAAATACGGTGGCCCGGGTATTCAGGGCATGTCCATGAATGGCGTCAATTCCAAACAATATCGGAATCCCATGCGGGGTTGATTCGGTAAGTTCCTGGAGGCGCCTGGCGTTATCGCCGAGTACATGTAAAAAAGAACCGGCAAATTTTTGGGTGACCCAGTCCTCGGCCTCACTCGGGCTAACCTGGTTGTAACTGACCTGGAGCATTTGACCGATCTTTTCTTCAAGCGACAGTTTGGAAAGTAAGTCGTTAACCCGTTGTTCGATAGGAAGTGAGGAATTTTGATAGCCAGGCGTCGTCATGTTTGTTTCATCCTTTTTGGAGAAATTTTAAACCTGTTTACTAATAATATGCCGAATAATCTTTAAAATCAATTCTATTCTATTGTTTTTTGATATATTAGTCAAAAACTATTTAACCCCGGATAAGCCGGGGTTAAATAGTTTTTTTATAACAAACGGGATTAAACACTTATCTATTTAGCTGAAATGTTGGTCCACCCCAGGACAACACTTTCATTAAACATATGAAGTGGTTAACTTTATTTTTTTGAAACGATAAGATCTGAGCTTGTCCATATATCTTTAAATATAAATCGGCAACTTCATTCCATCTCGTAAAAAAACCGAAATGACTCCGATTGGCGCATCACTTTCTATCCATTGGCCACCCTGATGGATAAGTCCGCTATGAACTTCTTCCCACTTAGTTCCTGCAGGCAAATATACTTTTCTTGAACGCATCCCTTCATAAAGTACCGGCGCCACCATAATATCGGGTCCGAACATTAATTGGTCTTCAATGTCCCAACTTTCTTTATCATCCGGGAAATCATAGAATAGCGGCCGCATCGGAGGAGTGCCTTTTTCATGGGCTGCAGTCATTATCTTTGTAATATATGGACGTAATTGCTCCCGGATTTCCAAATATTTTTTAAAAATCAGGTAAGCTTCTTCACCATAACTCCAGACTTCATTGGCGGCGCCACTTCCGAATAATCCTCCTCCGGAACCTGACAAAGGAGCGGAATGGGGTTCCCGATCACCGTGAAGGCGAAGAACCGGGCAAAAAGTCGCATACTGGAACCAACGGATAATGCATTCCCGAAAAGCGGGGTCTTCCGGATTACCTCCGTGAAAGCCTCCAATATCTGTTGTCCACCAGGAAATCCCTGCCAATCCCATATTTAATCCGGCTTTGACCTGGTTTCTTAAAGAAGCGAAACTTGAATCGATGTCCCCCGACCAAACCAATGCTCCATAACGCTGGCTACCCGCCCAGGCGCAACGGAGCAGGTTTAAAATGTTTTTCTGTCCCGACTGAGCCATTCCTTCATAGAAGGTCTTGGCATGCATCACCGGGTAAATATTGCCGATTTCCAAATCGGAGCCAAGGTAATAACGGTAATTCTCATAATCATACACCGTATATTCCGGTTCCGCTTCGTCCAACCAAAAGATTTTAATGCCCTTGTCATAATAATTTTGCTTGGCTTTCCGCCATACAAACTCACGGGCCTCCGGATGGGTGGCATCATAAAAAACCGTATCGCCTTCAAAATCCATGCTAACCCGTATACCGCGTTCGGTTCGGATTAGGTAGCCTTTTTGCAGCATCTCCTGGAAATTTTCACTGGTTTTATCGACTGTGGGCCAAATTGAGACCATCAATTCAACACCCATCTCTTTTAGCTCACGAACCATACCCTCCGGGTCAGGCCAGTATTCCATATCAAACTTCCATTCCCCCTGTTTGGTCCAATGGAAGAAATCGATAACAATCACCGAAAGGGGCAACCCCCGGCGTTTGTACTCCCTGGCTACCTCGAGCAGTTCTTCCTGGGTCTGATAGCGCAGTTTGCACTGCCAAAAACCCATGCCATAATCGGGCATCATCGGAACAGTTCCGGTTGCTTTGGCATAGGCCTCTTCGATTTCCGAAGGCGAATCCCCGGCGGTGATCCAATAGTCCAACTGTTTGGTGGAATCGGCAACCCACTCTGTAATATTCTTTCCAAAAGTAACCTTGCCAATGGCCGGATTGTTCCACAAAAAGCCATAACCCAGGCTGGACAGGGCAAAGGGGACACTTGCCTGTGAATTTCTATGGGCTAACTCCAAAGTACAATTTTTCACATTCAAATACGGTTGTTGGTATTGGCCCATCCCGAAAATTTTCTCCCGCGGGTCGGACTCCAGTCGCAGAGTCAGCTGATAATTACCGCCCATCATCGGTTTCAATTCACGGGCGGTGATATTCAGCGCACTGCAGAACTCCCGGATATCGTCCCGGTTTCTCACATATTCCTCTAGCAAAATTTCACTTTTCTGATTATAAAACGTTATCTTCCCTGCAGCAGAAACTGTGGCCCTGATTTTTCCGTTTTTTAAAACTGCAGTCCGGCCGGTTATCGAAATTTCGCCGGTAGACGATGCTGGTGGAAGTAATGCCCAATCCTCGGATTGCATAGCTGCAAAGTGGGTAGCCCGCACTCGCAAACTATTTTCTCCCCACGGCTCAATCCACAATTTCTCATTATCATACTGGCAAACGAGACGATGGCCCTCGATTTTAAAAATATACTCCAATTTATTGCCCCCCTTGTAAACTTGCTCGATATTTCTTTCAAAACCGATTTCTTTCAGCCCTTGAATGATTACCCCTTGACTGCGCCACTGGTCAATCCGGTAATGATATACTTTTGCATGAAAATAAAAACCATCACCACCGGGAAGACGGTTAAAGCGCCGAAAGCCATCACCCGGTTCCAGGAAACGCCATACTGCCCGATGAAGTTATAGATTCCGGCGGTCATCGGCATTAAATTCGGTTGATTCATAAAAGTATTGGCGTAAATCAAGTCGCCCCAGGCAAAAAGGAAGGAAAAAACCGCTATCACAATGATACCCGGCCTGGCAATGGGCAACATGATTCTCCAAAAAGCGCTGAAGGCATTGCATCCATCCACTCTGGCCGAATCATCCAATTCTTTGGGAATGGATAAAAAGTAGGTCCGCAACATCAAGACGGAAAAAGGAATTCCCAGAGTCGCATCGGCGATAATCGGACCACAATAGGTGTTATAAAACTGGAATTTATTAAAAATAATAAATAATGGGGTCAAAATCAAGGTGGCCGGTAACATTTGCGTGATTAAAAACGATAGAATGAGAATTTTCCGGCCCCGGAAATTAAAGCGGGCCAGTCCGTAAGCAGCCGTTACAGATAGCGCCAAACTGATTATCATCGCGCCCGACGAGATTACACAACTGTTCAAAAACGAACGGAGCATGTTATATTGACCCTTAAATTGATCGATATAGGGCGCTAAATATAAGCGGGACGGAAACAATGTCGGGGGGGATTTAAAAATCTCCGCCTCCATTTTGAATGAGCTTGACAATAACCAAAACAAGGGAAATAAGAAGACGATGGCAATGATGATGCTTAAAACATTTTGATAAACCATGGCGGATTCGGTTTCTTGACGGCTTTTCATGCTACATCGTCTCCTCTTCTTTAATGGTTCGTAAATACCCCAAACTTACAATGAAAAGTATGATAAATAAGATATTGGCCACGGCAGCCCCTTTACTGAAGCTGAATTCGGTAAACGAGAGCCGGTAAGAGAAAGTTGAAAGGACTTCTGTTGCGTTTACCGGCCCGCCTTTGGTCATCACATACACCAAATCGAATACTTTAAAAGTGTAAATAAATCCCAAAATCAACACCGACTGGATCGCCGGTTTTAATAAGGGGACTGTTATGTGGATGAATTGTTGCCGTTTATTGGCCCCGTCGATACTGGCGCTTTCATAGACATCCTGGGGAATGGTGCTTAGCCCGGTAATTAAAAGAATCATATTAAAAGGAATTCCAATCCAAATGTTGGTAATGATTAGAGCCCACAAAGCCGTTACGGGCTGCAATAACCATTCAATGGGTTGGCGCAACAAATGGGCGCCGACCAGAAATTCATTAATAATCCCCCCATTGGTACTGAAAATAAACTTAAAAATCAGCCCGGTAATGGTTATCGGCATTAACCAAGCCACCATCATCAATCCCCGGATACTTTTAGCCAAACGAAACGACTTGTTAAAAAATATCGCCAGCGCAAATCCAATTGTAAATTGAAAAACAATACAAGCAACCGTGTAATAAAGCGTGTTGATGACCGTCGTCTTCAGGACAGGGTCGGCCATGAGTTGTATGTAATTACGGAAACCGTTCCATTCCTTCACCGGATTATTAAATGTCATTACGCTTACATCCTGAAAACTAAGTATCAAATTATAGAGAATCGGATAACCGATGAAAACCGCCATAAAAAGTAAAGCCGGTAAAACGAATAGAAAACCGATCGATTGTCCTTTTTGAAAGCTATCCTTCATTTTTGTCACCACCATAATGCAGCATTTGATCTATGCCAGCAATTTCTGAAACTTATCTCTAAAAGAACTTGCCGGATTGAGTTTAAATAAATTGGAGTACATGTCGCCACATACTCCAATTTTCAATCCTGTCTCCATCTAAATTCAATTCATTTCAAAACTCCCGCCACTTTGAGCTGTGCATCTTTACCTGCTTGGGCAGGAGTTTTCGCCCCTGTCAATACTTCTTGAAGAGCAGTCGACATTGCGTTGGAAATTTCAGGCCATTTAGGATGGGGTCCACGCGGCATGGCGTATTTCATCTCGTCCATGAAGACCCGCATAATCGGATCCTGCGTCCAGGCCTTATCGGTTGCTACATCCTGGCGGGGAGGAAACATATTATACCTTAATTCATACTCTTTAACGATTTTAGGATCAGCCGCAAACTCTAAAAATTTACAGGCCGCCTTAATATTATTCCCTTTGACGACACCCAAATTTTCTCCGCCAAGAACGGAAGCATAGACCTTATCCTTGGGGATCTTAACCACACTCCACTTCATATCGGGGGCATCGCTTTTAACAGCTGGAATATTCCAAGGACCATTCACCATCATGGCCAGTTTCCCGGCGGCGAATTGTTTCTCAACATCGGCCTGGGTCCAGTTGATCACTTCTTTGGGCATCGAACCGTCTTTTACGAGATTACTCAAAACTGTAAAAGAATTGATTGCTTGTTTACTATCTAATTTATCGATTTTGGCGCCTGAAGATAGTAGCCAGGGCAAAAACTGGAACGTACCCTCCTCCGATTTCACCGCTGAGATTCCCAATCCATAAACACCATTGCCTGATAATTTCTTGGCCGCAGCGCGTAATTCAATCCAGGTTGTCGGCGGATTCACACCGGCTTTTTTAAGCATATCGATGTTGTAAAAAAGAGCGAGACAGTTACTGGTAAAAGGAATTCCGTAACATTTTCCGTTTAAAGACGCAGATTTCCAAGGGCCCGGGAAAAATTGTTTTGACCATTTTGAAACATACGGGGTCACATCGGCAAATAGACCCATTTGAGCGTATGCCGCATGATCGGGATTATCAATAACCACCAAATCCGGTAATTTACCGGCGGCCATACCAATCGAAAGTTGTTTTTTAAAATCAGCAAAAGGGACATAGACATGAGAAACTTCCATGTCAGACTGGGATTTATTAAAAGTTTCGCAAATCCAGTCAAAAGTCTCCAATTGGGATTTACCTTCCATATAAGACCAGAGAATCAGTTTGGTTTTGGCTGAAGCCGCTCCGCTGAACGCGATGAGGGCAATAAGTAGAACAACCGTCATTACAAGGAAAACTCTCTTTTTCATTGATTGCCTCCCAGATTCTAAATTTAATTTAACCGGAACCGGTGCGCACCTTTCTCTTTTACTATAAGGGAATAGGCCGTCTTGCGAAATTCTAAATTTGTAAAGAAGGTGTAAAAATGTAATGTCATTTATTTTAAATATTTACTGGCCGGGACGCCGGTTATTTCTTTAAAAACACGACAGAAATACTTAGGGTCCCCATAGCCTACTTTTTCAGCGATTTCGTAGATTTTAAGCTCCGAGTCAATTAACAGCTCTTTCGCTTTATTGATCCGGTAATTCTTGAGATAAGCTGTAAAGCTTTGGCCTACTTCTTTATAAAACAACATACTGAAATATTCCGGAGTAATATGAAGCTTTTCGGCGATTGCTTCCCGGGAAATACCGGTTTGATAGTTGTCGGCAATGATTTTGAGCGCTCGAATCACCGGCAGGCTATAAGCGGGTTGCCTTTCATTTCCATTGAAACTTAAATTCTTCTGCAAATCCATTAAAACGGTTTCCAATTGATCCATGGTCATTGCATTGATAACTTGCTTCAGAATTTCCGGTTGTTTAAGACGCTTAAACCGGTCCAAATCCGTCTCTTTGACTGCGTTGGTGATGGAGGATATAAATTGTAAAAAGGCGGCGATCATTTGATCCGGATAATATTTTCCCCGAGTCCACCAACTTAAAAAATTTTCAAAAACCCCCGGTAGATTTTGAAAATGTTGGCGGGATACTTCCGTAACAGCTTGCCTTTCGATTTCGGCCGGATAAATAGCGGGCTGAACATGAAGTCCGGCAATCGCCGATTGGGTAATCATCTTATCCTTGCCTAAGAGTAATGCCCATTTAAACATTTCACTCAGTTGCTGAAATTTGGTGGGCAACTCTTCCAATAAATCCACAGCAATCCATCCCATCACCAAATCGGGAAAGTCCCGACAATGAATGTTGTCCAAAAATTCACCCGCTAAAAGACTTTCAAGGTCGCCCAAACCACTTTTACATGAAACAATCATCAAGGTTACACCATTCATTTCACCATCCAAGATTAGATATTGGTTACCTGAATCAGCGCCCAATAACTCACTGAATCCCTGCTGTAACTCCTCGATGTCGTAAATTTTGTTCCCTGTATAAGCCGCCGCCAAAATAAAGGGTTGTATCCATTGGAAACTGCTGTCGGAATTGATTATTCGCTTTAAGTCTTTGACTTTTTCGATCTTACCCAGCAACAGGTCTTGAAACAAATGTTTTATTGTAAAAAGACGCGAAGCCTTTCCCCGATCCCGTTCGTCCAATAACTCCCGTTCAATCGCAAGCAAACTTTGGCGCATTTTTTCGGCTGTGATTGGCTTTACCAAATACTCGGATACTCCTAAACCGATCGCTTGCTGGGCAAAGGAAAAATCCGAAAATGCGCTTAAAATAATGGCTTTATATTTTAACTCACGTTCTTTCAAAGCCTGGAGCATTTCCAATCCGCTGCATTCCGGCATCCTGATATCCGCAATGACTAAATCCGGTTTCAATTCACTGATCATCTTTAGGCCATCCAAACCATTGGCAGCCTCTCCGACAACCGTGTAATCGGGACTAAGTTTTTCAATTAAGTGAATAATACCCCGTCTGATTTTGATACCATCCTCAACAACTACAATCCGCAAATCAAACACCTCTTTTAGCCATTTTAAAGTACGGGCAAAATGAGCGTTAGGGTCGTTCCGACACCTACTTGGCTTGAAAAATCCAAGGTAGCGTCCTTTCCATAATAAATCCGTAAACGGTTACTGACATTTTTTATCCCAATGCCGCTGAAACTCCGGCGTTCCTGGATATCCTTGGATATTGATTCAAGGGTTTTCTCACTCATTCCATTGCCATTGTCTTCAACCACGATTTTTAAAAATTCCCCCATCCGCATCCCCGTGACCTTAAGGAGCCCTCCTGATTCACGTCCCTTAAAGCCATGAATAATGGCATTCTCGACTAATGGCTGTAACAATAATTTATAAATTTTAAGGGTCAGAATTTGCTCTTCAAATTCAATAACGCTGACAAATGAGTACTCAAAGTGATTTTGAAGCAAATAGATATATTGTTTTAACCATTCCACTTCTTCTTGTAGCGTAACGACCCAATTACTGTCATTCATACTATATCGCAAAATATTGGCCAAACTTTCAATCATTTGACTAATTTCATGTTCATCCTTTTCAATGGCCATCCAATTAATGGAATCCAATATGTTATAGAGAAAATGGGGATTAATTTGTGCTACCAGCGCTCTTATTTCCGCTTCTTTTTCTCTGGCGGTGGCTAACATATTTTCCGCCACTAATTGTTGGATTTGCACGATCATCTGATTGAAATGGGAGCCGATGACCGCGATTTCGTCTTTGGTATCCAAGTTGACCTGTACCGATAACTCACCTTTTCTGGCAGTATTCATAGCGGAAATAATTTTGTGAGTGGAACGCGTTAGCGTACTGGTTACATAAACAATAATCAGGACCGAGAACATAACCGCCAAAATAGCAAAAATAATATTCAACCGTTGCATCCAGTACATCTCGTTGAACAAATAACTTTGATCGCTCACATTAACGATTGTCCAACCGTTTTTTTCCTGCTGCAGTTGATTAAGGATCAATTGCCGGTTTCCAAACCAATGAACTTCATGAATGAATTTCAGTATATCCTGACTTTTCATACTGCCGGATGTCCCTTCCGACCGGCCCATTCTCCTTCCTAAATATTTCTTCATCGGGAAAGAAACAATCTGACCTTGGGTGTTGTAGATAAAATTAAAGCTGTCGATTTTTTCCTTGCCATTGTTCGGTTGATTGCAGGAAGTATAGATTGAGTCTTCATCAACACTCAAAACCACAATACCCAGCAATTGATTATCGCCGCTTTTCCAATCCAAAAGTCGTAAGGCAATGTTTACAAATTGATAATTCTTCCCCAAATAATAATCCGAATCCGGTCCGGTGATAACCCATTGATGGCTTTGCAAAGTACTGCGATATACTTCCGTTTTGGTTATATCCGGATACTTGCTCCAGATGTTTTGGAAACCTGAATTGTTGTCCCTGTCATACCAGGCGACGTGTCCGGAGGTGGCCAGAACCGATATGCATTTCACACCGGGCTTTGAAAGAGAGATGATACTAAACCGTCTTCTAATTTCAATGGCCGCCAATAATCTGTCCATATCCGAGGCGGAGTTTAATTTTTTCACTTGTTCCACTAAGGCATCATCCGATAAAATCTGAATCAACAAATCTTTATAGGAGGTCAATGTGGTATCCAGATTTTTAGAAGTTTGGACCAGATTGAAATGGATGAGTTCATTAATTTTCTTCTTCATTGAAAAGCTGAAATTGTAATAAGAAAGGGTTTGGACAAATAAAATCGGGATAATTGACACAAATAGAAAAGATATGAGAAGTTTATTTTTAAGACTTAATTGGTTAAACTTATCGAGTATGGGATTTTTCGGGGTTAAACAAGCCGGTTTGTTATAGATTTTTTGTATGAACACATTTTATCACCCAATAAGATGTTCAAAATTTTGTTAACAATTCCTGCCTGGGTCTTTAAATGCTCCAAAGACACAATAAAAATAGGCGGTCGCAAAAAGAATTCTATCCATAGAGATATACCATCTATCGCATATATCCCTGATTTCAAAATCCTTTTTTGACTGCCTCTTTTTCATGGCTTATGCACATTCGATAATTTAATGAGAAAAAACTGGCATTTGGAATAAGCCCTTTACATAGTATGATAGTCCAGGGTTATTCATTTCTTGCTTTGCTGTTGCTGTTTTTTATTCATCCCCTGTTCCGCTGAATTTTGACTCGCAAATTCAGAACTGACTTCTTGATCCGTTTTCGGAACGATCTCCTTTGCTATCTCCTCTTGATCGTTATAAGACGTTTTCTGAAACCGATTCTTTTTTACCACGTGCTTCCTTCCTTTCGCTAATTGGAAATACTTCTGGCTTTAGTATCTCACCTAGCAAAAGGATCAACCTGTAATTTGATGATAATCAGACCAATTTTTACCATGGAATCCAATGATACCCCACTGGACATTTTCTTACGCCAGTCTTATAGTAGAACTATCTATCTTCAATCAAGCTATCAACGAAGGCTACCGGTTTTTTAAGCATTTTTGATGATATTACAGTCTCCACTTATTAAAAAGGAGTGAAGTCCATGATCTGTCCGCAATGCGGAAAATATCGGCTTCTCAAAGCCGAGGGGAAGTGGTTTTGTCCCCATTGCTATCATGTATATCATCGTCTGCCGCTATACGGTTGAGTTCCTTCATTTCCGTCTTTTAAGTCGCCAGTATTTTACTTTTTCCAACTTCGAAGCGTTTTTTCAAAGTCTCCATTCGCAACACCGCACTCCGTAATGATTCCCGTCACAAAACGGGCCGGAGTCATATCGAATGCCGGATTATAGACCTTAACCCCTTCAGGAGCCACCAACGCGCCGCCAAAAGATGTCACTTCACTGGCGGCCCGTTCCTCAATGGGGATTTCTTCTCCGTTTTTCAGGTTAAGATCAATGGTTGATAAGGGAGCGGCAACGTAGAATGGAATTTTGTGTTCTTTAGCCAGCACTGCAACGCCATAGGTGCCAATCTTATTGGCTACATCGCCATTTGCGGTAATTCGATCCGCGCCGACAATGACGGCTTGAACCTTCCCGAGCCTCATGACGGAAGCCGCCATGTTATCGGTTATTAAAGTAACCGGTATTCCTTCCTGCATCAATTCCCACGCTGTTAACCGGGCGCCTTGGAGCAATGGCCTGGTTTCGTCGGCGTAAACCGCAATTTGTTTCCCCTGTTCGACTGCAACCCGGATTACGGCCAGGGCAGTCCCATAAGCCGAAGTTGCCAGCGCTCCGGCGTTACAATGGGTCAATACGGTCATTCCACCGGCAAGCAGCGCAGCGCCGTTTTCGCCAATTTTCCGGTTGACCGCGGCATCCTCGGAGGCGATCTTTTTCGCTTCCTCCGCGAGCCGGCGGACGATTTCTTCCGGATGAAGCCCGCTGCTGCTGTCCAACACCTTTTTTTGACGATCAAGGGCCCAGAATAAATTGACCGCGGTGGGTCGGGTAGCTGCCAATTCTTCGATAACCCGGGCGACTTGTTCCCTGAAATCGGAATTTTGGCGGACCTGAGCGGCGCCCAGCACGACTCCAAAAGCAGCTGCAACCCCAATAGCCGGCGCCCCCCGCACCTGAAGGCGCCGGATAGCTTCGGCCACTGTTTCATAACGGTCTGTGGTAATATACTCGACTTTAGAAGGCAATAAGGTCTGGTCCAATATTTTCAGAAAACCGTTTTGCCATTCAAGGGTATTCCAATTCATTGGATTTCTCCTAACGGGGGCTATCCCCAAAATTTACGATGCCTCATTGATTGTTTCGACTGCGATTTCAAATCGTAATGTTCAAGGTAAGATTACTTTTTATGACAAGCGCAATGAAATTCATGGTCGGCGGTAATGATATAATTGGTGATGACATCCCTCAATTTACCCTCATTCAAGGCCATAACCTGCTTCACTTCACCGTGATTCAAGGGAGCAACGGTAATTCCGGCAGCCCAATTCGTAATGATGCTCAAGTTGGCATAACAGATCCCCAATTCCCTGGCAAGAACCGTTTCCGGAATACCGGTCATCCCAACCACGGTTCCTCCCAACATCCGAAACATCTTTATTTCCGCAGCAGTCTCATACCGCGGACCTTCAAAGCAAACATAACATCCGCCAAATTGAACCGGGATGTTCAATTTAGCCGCCACTTTGCTCAACTCAAGCCGCATGGATTGGCAATAAGGCTCGGTCATATCAATATGAGCCCTTTGGACATCCCCATCTTCATAAAAAGTTAACGGCCGTTGTTTGGTAAAATCCAGCAGTTGATCAACAATCACCATGGTTCCCGGCGCCAATTCGGGTGATAAACCTCCCACCGCCGTTGTTGCCACAATGCGCTCAACTCCAAGACTATGAAGCCCCCAAAGATTAGCCCGGAAATTGATTTGATGGGGCAACACCGAATGGTCTTGACCATGCCTGGGAAGAAACGCGACTTCAATATCGCCGAGTTTGCCGATAAAGGGTTTAATTTCACCATAAGGGGTTGCCACTTTTACTTCCCTAACCTGCGAAAGTAAATCCGGCCGGTAAAAACCGGAGCCGCCGATAATTCCGTAATGAATCTTGTCCATCATTTCTTCCTCCTTAGTATGGCCAACTTTTGGCGTAATTGTTGTTCAACTTTATCCGGTAATCTGACCAAAGGCGGATAGGGTACGTTTTCCTGAGACGCGCCTGGATTGGCGCCGGTTTGAACTGCGGGAATTGTAACCGGCGCCGGTATATACGGAGCGATTTCCAATAAATCGTGAAGAATAACCAATGCCGCTTCTTTATCGGGTATCCTGCCCTTCGGAGTGGTGTCCGGATCCAGCTGTGGATTGGGCGGCAGCGGTGAACCCACGCAAGAGGGGCAACCTGCTTCACAACTGCAAGCGGATATTAACTCCAAGGCAGCCTGGAAAATCTGCTCGGCCTTATCGAACGAACGCTGGGCAAAGCCGATGCCGCCCGGATATTTATCGTAAATGAATAAGGACGGAGCGCCATTATTCATCAAATCAACCATCGACCCAATATCCCCGCTGTCACACATCACCAAAAAAGGCAAAACTTCCGAAATCACATTGGCAATACCCAGCAGTCCCTCCACCGGCTCCCGCCCGAAGTCTTTCACTAAATGCAAAGTACTGGCCGGCGGGATGACCCAAAAAGCCTTCGTCTGCATGAGGGACGGCTCAAGACTGATCTTGCCGAAACCGATGCTATCCCGGGAACCGAACTTAATTTTCCGGAACAAATACGGTTTGATCATGACCTCAACATCCCCGAAACCAGTGACCGACTTACGCCAATTGCTCTCAATCTCTTTTTCGGTGGTCGTGATCTGGACTTCGGTAATAGACTGGGTATAATAATCCACTTCGATTTTTTGAACGTAAGAGACTTTTTGGGGCACATTCATTTCTTTCACAAAATAAGTCTCCCCGTCATGGATATAAATGGCTTCAGTGTAAATCTGCTGATAGGCGCTGGCCTCGTCTAAAGTACCGATAACTTTTTGGGGTTCCGTGGTGATGTCCACAATGCTGAAAGTATTATCGGACATGTTTCTAAGGGCCACTTCGGCGGATGGAAATCCGGCGCTCCGCCAATACCACTTACCGTTGATTTGTTTGAGTTCTCCGGCTTCAGCCAGCAATTCCAGGATAGCCGGGGAATATGAACCGAATTGATAGCAATCCCCGGCCCCAAGAGGGGCCTCAAAGGCGGCGCTGCGTAAATGGCCCATTAACAAATGGGGATTGTCCGGATCGACGACGGCTGATTCCGGACTCTGTTCAAAAAAATAATTCGGGTGTTTCACCAGGTACTGATCAATTGGATTTTGGTGCGGGATATAGATCACCAACGACTCTTCCTTTGATCGCCCTGCGCGGCCGGCTTGCTGCCAGGTTGAAGCGATGGTTCCGGGGTACCCCACCAGCAGACAGGCTTCCAACTGCCCAATATCAATGCCGAGTTCCAAGGCATTGGTGCTGGTGACGCCCAATAGTTCCCCGCTAAACAATTGGCGTTCAATCTCCCGCCGCTCTTCCGGAAGGTATCCCCCGCGGTAGGCCCGGATTTTTTTGGCCAGAGACGGACTATGTTTCTGAAGCTGGTCCTGAACATACCGGTACATCAATTCCGTAACCACCCTGGTTTTAGTAAAAGCGATGGTGGGAATCCTTTCCCGGATCAACTCCGTCATTAAAGCCGCCGCCTCCGAATTTGCGCTTCTCCGTTCGGTTTTCGTTTGATCAAGATAGGGCGGGTTCCAAAAAACAAAATATTTACTGCCCCTTGGCGCGCCATCATGGTCGATAATGCTCATGGGGACGCCTAAAAGGCTTTCGGCATGTTGCAACGGGTTATTGATGGTGGCCGAAGTACCGACAAAAATGGGATTACTGCCATAGTTGGCGCAAATGCGCCGCAGGCGGCGGATTACATTGGCCACGTTTGAACCAAACACTCCCCGGTAGGTGTGGATTTCATCAAACACCACCAACTCAAGATGGGTAAAAAAATTAGACCAGCCCGGATGTTTCGGTAGAATCCCTTGATGGAGCATGTCGGGATTGGTTAGGATGAAATTGCCCTGGTCCCGCAATTTTTTACGGACACTCACCGAGGTATCCCCGTCATACGTTCCCATCACCGGTTTTAGCCCGCTAAGGCCTTCGCTCAAACGGTTCAAGGCTTTAAGTTGGTCCTGAGCAAGCGCTTTGGTGGGATAGAGAAAAAGAGCCCTGCTCTGTCCGTCGCGGATATAATTTTCCAAAGCCGGAATCAGATAACAAAGGGATTTACCACTTGCCGTTCCGGTAACAATAACCGTATGGTGACCCTGCCGGACTTCGTTGATAGCTGACGCCTGGTGGGAATATAATTCATTGATTCCGCGGGCCGCAAGTAATTGCCTCACTTCCGGCGATAACGGCGGGGATACCTCACCATATTCCGCCTCTTTACTGGGAATGTGGTGAATAAAAGCAACCTGTTCTTGATAATAGTCGCTGGAAGTTAACTCTTTCAAAAAACGCTGTGCGTCCATTTTCTCCCTCGTTCCAAGTGTGTATTAATCTTTCGACGGGCTGGCGGGAGTTCCTGCAAAAAATGGTTCTCGGTTTCAAAACTAAAAATTCAAAAAATGACCGATTGTTGGTCAAACCGGGAGCGATTTTTATCAGTTGTTCAACAATCGTTAACTTTACTTTCGTTCTGAAAAAGTTTAAAGTTTATTATAAATATGGAACGGTTGTATAATCTTATTTTTCTTAATAATGGGTAAATAATATCAATAGGTAATCCGGCTGATTTCAACTAAAAACCAAGCGGCTCTAAATATCATTAAATATGGTAGAGACCATTTGAGTTCCCGGTCGGTGTTTATCCAATCGAAAATGAATAGATAGCGGTTTGGTATTTTGCTTTGATCCGCAAAAGGACTGAGACAGAATCAAGAATGGCGCTGTTCATATTTTTCATGATGCCTTCTTAACGATGTCGGGAAGGCATTTTTATGTTTGGAAACCAAACGGATGAAAAAGGATTATCTTATGGACAATCGGATATTAATGCTTTTCGGAAAAACCGGAGCCGGAAAGAATTATCTGGCCCGGTTTTTTGAAAAAGAATTCGGCTATTATTGGTATGACGCGGATATTGATCTGACTCCGGAGATGGTTCAAGCCGTCAAAAGTAAACGAGCGTTCACAACGGAAATGCGGGCCCGCTATTTCGACATCGTGAAGTTAAAAATAAAAGCGCTGCTCCCTACTGAAAAAAAGATTGTAATTACCCAGGGACTATTTAAAAACATCAACCGCCACGATTTGAGAAAAGAAGTTCCGATGATGCGCTGGGTTTGGGTGGATGCTGAACCAAGGGTTATCGAAAAAAGAATTCTAAAACGAAACAATATGGTAACGCCGGAATATGCCCGCAAGATCAATGCCGATTTCGAAGAACCGGACTTTCAATGCGATAAAATCTTCAATAACCAGGGGGAAACCGAAACCCTCACCCAAGTCCGGCGGATTGAAAAAAATTTCTAATTGGTTGCAAACGAAGTTCCGATAACCTAAAATAAGATAAAACAGGAAACGGGAAAAGGTTGTGATACGGTGCAATTCAATGATTTCAAACTGGAACGTTATTTTGCCAAATATGAATTTAATGTGGAGTATCTGTTAAGCCCTTCGGATTGTGAGAGTTTAACGATTCCGGAATTACTGGAATTTGCCGATGATGGCGGGAAGAAAATGTGGTCCGGTCTAAAGCTGGGGTACACGGAATCCAAAGGGCATCCGGAGCTTCGAGAGACCATTGCCGGGCTATACCAAAAGATTTCCGCGGAGGATCTCTTGGTGATCACCCCCGAGGAGGGCATCTTGATTGCTTTGAACGCCATCTTGCAACCGGGTGATGGCGTGATTTCCATTTGCCCGGCCTATCAATCGCTGCTGGAGATACCGCGCGCTTTGGGCTGTAAAGTTACACCCTGGCCACTGGAAGCTAAGAACGATGGCAATTGGGCCTTGGATTTGAATAAGCTGGAAAATGGCATGGACCACCGGACAAAATTATTAATTGTAAACTTTCCCCATAATCCCAGTGGTTTCTTGCCCTCACGGGAACTTTTCGCAGAAATGGTTGACCTGGCAAGGCGAAATAATCTCTATATATTATCCGATGAAATGTACTGGTTATCGGAACACCATCCGGCCGACCGTTTGCCGGCGGTGGCCGATGTTTATGAAAAAGGCGTCTCGCTATTCGGCCTTTCCAAAACTTTCGGCCTCCCGGGCCTGCGTATCGGTTGGCTGGCTACCGGAGACGGGGCCCTAATGGCTCGCTTCGCCAGCTTAAAGGATTATACCACCATTTGCGGCAGCGCTCCCAGTGAAGTTCTGGCCCTCATCGCTCTGAAGGCTAAAGAACAGTTAATCGCCAGAAGTTTCAAAATTATTCAAAAGAACCTGGCCCTTGCCGAAGAGTTCTTCGGAAAGCGCCCGGAAACCTTCCGCTGGCTTGCTCCCAAAGCCGGTTCGACCGCCTTTCCGGCTTTGATTACCGGAAGCCCGGTAGAAACCTTTTGCGAAGATGTGGTCATCAAAAAGAACTTAATGATCCTCCCGGGTAGCGTATTTGAATACGGACAGGATCTCGGCCTAAACACGGAAACTTCTCCGCGAAACCATTTCCGGGTCGGGCTGGGGCGAAGTAATTTCCCCGCAGCCCTGGAAAAGCTCGGTGAATATTTGGCGCTTTGAGGGTTGCCAATCGATTCGTTAACATGAAGGGGTTTGCCCTATTGACTCACAAAGACAATGAATTGCTCCGTAGAGTCGGAGTAAAAGTCGGACACTATACAAACCCAAAAGAATTAACCGGGGTTACCGCTTTTATCGCCGAAGACGGCGCCGAAATCGGCATTGATATCAGAGGATCAGGCACCGGCACCCTCAATACCCCCGCTTATGATCCCAAATCAGCCGGTAAACTGGTACACGCCGTGGTATTAACCGGAGGAAGCATTTATGGCCTGGAATCAGCCTTCGGAGTATTGGAATACTTGGAAAGTCAGGGCATAGGCAACCGCCGCAGCGGCCAACTGGTCCCTGGAATAACCGGCGCGGTAATTAATGATTTAAGGGAAAGCCGCAATACCCGGCCAACGAAAGAAAATGGTTTCCAGGCCGCGGCCAATTGCTCTTACCAGAATGAAATCCAAGGAAATATCGGCGTCGGTAACGGAGCGACCACCGGTAAATGGTTGAAGGGGAAAAAAAGCAAGGGCGGTTTCGGCATAGCCTTTCAAATATTGGCCAAAGATATTGTTGTGGCGGCTTTTGTCGTGACCAATGCAGTCGGCGATGTAATCAGTCCGGATACTGTCGATAACCGGCAGGAACTATACGATATCCACAATATAAATGAATTGAAAGCCTTATCGGGATTAATGAATTTTTCACCCCAAAACACCACCCTGGGGGTGATTGCGACCAACGTAAAACTGAATAAAACCCAATTGATGAAAGTTGCGGAGCTTGCCCATGACGGCATGGCCCGGGCGATTTACCCCGTACACACCAGTCTGGACGGTGACATTGTTTTCGCCCTCTCCTCCCTCTCGGGAGAAAGAATCGAACCGCCTATTCCAGTGACTACACTGGTGGATTTGATGGGTATGGCCGCCGCCGATGTTTTGGAAAAAGCCATTCACAATAGCGTACTTCAACCAGCGCCCCTAAAGACAAGCAGGAGTTGAACCGCCATGGGTGAAGGCGACGATACCTTATCAAAACTGTTGACAGAAAGAACGTGATCCGATGTTGCAAAATAAAAACATCGTCCTTGGAATTAGCGGCGGCATTGCCGCCTATAAAGCCTGTGACATTGTGAGCAATCTCGTAAAAAAAGGGGCCCATGTCGATTGCATCATGACCCGAAACGCCGTTGAGTTTATCACTCCCCTGAGCCTTCAAAGCATCAGCCAGAATAAAGTGATCATGGATATGTTTGAAAAGACCGCCAACTGGGAAATCGAACATATTTCCCTGGCCAAAAAGGCCGATCTTTTGGTTATCGCGCCTGCAACCGCCAATATTATCGGAAAACTGGCCGCCGGAATCGCCGACGACATGCTTTCCACCACGGTCATGGCAACCAAAGCCCCGGTTTTAATAGCACCCGCCATGAATACCAATATGTATAACCATCCAATCGTCCAAGCCAATATAAACCGTTTGAAAAGCCTGGGATTCCGATTTATCCCCCCGGCATCCGGAAGACTCGCCTGTGGGGATGTTGGCGAGGGGAAATTAGCCCCTGTGGAAACCATCGTGGCGGAGATCGAAAAATTGCTTACAAAACCTCAGGATTTTTCGGGGAAGAAAATCTTAGTCACAGCGGGTCCCACCCGGGAAGCCATTGATCCGGTCCGTTTCATATCCAATCATTCTTCCGGCAAAATGGGATACGCCCTTGCGGAAGCGGCGGTATTCCGGGGAGCGGATGTGACTTTAATATCCGGTCCGGTTGCGCTCCCCAAACCCTTTGGACTCGATTCCTTTATCGCCGTGGAATCCGCCGCCGAAATGCACCGGGCCGTCATGGAAAATTACCCGAAAACGGATATTATCATTATGGCCGCCGCAGTGGGTGACTTCACCCCGAAACAAAAATCCTCCCAAAAAATCAAAAAAGGGGATGGATTGCTTACGTTGGAGCTGGAAAAGGCCACCGATATTCTGGCGGAACTCGGAAAAGTGAAAGGGACCCGTTTTCTGGTAGGCTTTGCGGCTGAAACCCAAAAGGTTCAGGAATATGCCGGGGCAAAGCTAATCCAAAAAAACCTGGATTTCATCGTGGCCAACGATTTGACCCAGGAAGGCGCGGGGTTCGGCGCCGAAACCAATATTGTCAAAATCCTTGATGCTTCCGGAAAAGTCGAGGAATTTCCGTTAATGAGCAAACTGGAACTGAGCCATATCATTCTGGACCGGATTCAAACAAAATCGAAAGGGGCGATTTGAGTGTTCAACGATGACCGCAGCAGAAAATTAGTGATTACCTCCCATTGTCTGTTAAATCAAAACTCCATTTCCGACGGAACCGCCGACCTGCCAAGCCAATTCAGCGGGATTATCCAATTGTTGATGAGCCAAAACATCGGCCTCATTCAACTGCCCTGTCCCGAATTATTATGTCTGGGTTTGGACCGTCAGGATAAAGAAGGCGCCAACCGGGAATTGCTTCAGGAAAACAGCCGGATCAGAACTTTACTGCAGCAAGAAAAATACCGGAAGCTCCTGCAAACCAAAGCCGAGGAACTGGCCTATCAAATCGAGCAATACCTGCGTTATGACTTTGAAATATTCGGAATCATCGGAGTCAACCGCTCTCCCAGTTGCGGCATAGAGACCACTTCCATCGATGGCGCGGAACAGCCGGGCAAGGGAGTTTTTATGGAAATCATCGCCGGGGAATTACAGCAAAGGAACCTTTCCATCAAAATGCTGGGTACCAAAACCGGTGAAATCGAAGCATCGGTAAAGAGTGTCAGGGAATTCCTAAAAATATAAAAGTTGAGAGTATTGAACCTTTACGCTCAATACTCTCGCCTGCCAATTGATTCACGCCCGATTCATCATTGAATCCAAATCGGCGAAGAAATCGCCTCGTCATTGATTCCATTCCCGTCATTATCATCGTTTTCTTGTATCACCACATAATAGTAAGCATTACTGGTGGCCGCGTAATCGCTAAAATTTACATTGACGGAACTGCCGGAGAGGGGCTTGGTTTCAATCAAATCGCCATTTCGGTATAAACGCGCCTCGCCAAAGGTGTCTCCGCTTTTATCGGAAGCGGTCACGGTGAAATTGCGGTTCACTCCGCTGATTTGGGAGCCCATGGAATATCCGGAGCACCGGAAATCCAAATACAGGTCTTGATCCTCCGTCGCATAGAACCTTCGGGCCCGGTAAGCTCCAATAATTCCTTCCCTGGTCAATTCCTTGGCCAGGACCGCCGTACGGAACTGATTTTTAGTCCCCCAGCTTTTATCATGATTGTCCTGGCCGCCTAAAGCCCCCAGTTGCCAGCCGTTCTGATTTCCGGTATCGATATAACTGTAATCGCAGGAAGACCAGTTGTTCTTATAGTAATATTCTTTGAAGCTATTGGAACCATTCCAGGTTTCAATGCCCACCATTTGGGGAACCACTCCGCTATCGGTGGAGTCCAGGTGCCAGAATTCAATTCCCAAAGAGTCATAATCCCCGGGATGATTGAAAATCCCGAAACCTTCGGGCCGGTCTTTTAACCAGCCGTATAAGCTGTCAAGGGTGATATTGGATAAGCAATTGGTATAACTACTGGTGTTGATGATGTTGCAATGCCCCAGAAGGGGATTGGTCCATTCAAAACCCCAAAGGGTGACAAAAGATCCGGGGACGTAATAATCATCGGCTGCCGATTTTATTTTTCGCCATTTTTTATCCCAGGGCCAAAAAACAATCTTTTCACCATGGTCGGTCACGGCAAAAAAGTCCAGCTTGCCGCTATTGCGGGCGTATTGATAGGCTTCCGCCGGAGTGCCCTTGCCGTCGGAAAAACTGGTATGGGCATGCAGATATCCAAAATAGGTGTTGTAGGTATCATAAGGAATATCGGAAGATAAAGCTGCATTGGCTGCTACAGTTGGGCTTGTACCGCCGCCCGTACTTCCAAGTTTTAAACTTGGGGATGAAGCTTTGGCTGGCCCTGATTTACTTCGATAATCCCGGAGCATTTTATCCTGGGGAGTATTTTGTAACTCTTGAACGTCTTGATGAATCCCGCTGGTATTTCTTAAAAATTTGGCGGGTCCGGCTTGGATAAATTTCCGGCATTGATCCCAGCTAATCTCATTGTCATCCCCGGCCATCAGTAAAGCCAGCAGATTACTTCGGGTCAGATGATTTTTGGAAACCAGTAATTTGCAGTAATAAAATTCAAAGGCATCGGGTTTGCGATTTTTCACCAATTGATACGACCTGACAATAAACTCGCCGCTAGGTACGGAGCTGGTAAAAGCCGGGGAATCGACTTCCGCAAGGGTCTGAGTTATCTGGGTTTGCAATACGCTTTCTTCCGAAGTTTGGCCGCTTGCCGCATAGGTTGTTACAAAGGGGATCAGCAACAAGGCAACGAGGATTACCGGGATACTACGATCAAGTTTCATGTTCACCACTCCTTTTTATTATTTTTTTGGAACTGTCCAAATTATCATACTTTTCCATTAAATTCCAATTAAAGAAGGGTGAAATTCATTTCCTGAATGGTTTAAATCTTAATGAATAAAATATCAATATGTTTTAGGAAAGCAATCTGCCGGGTTCAATGCCTCACTTCAGCTTCCGATTTTTTGACGGGTGCGGACTTGAGATCGAGGAGATATTGGAGGATTTGGAAACAGATCAAAGGGCTGGTGAGGGGGGGGCTTCGAGGTCGTAACGGTGGCGACGGGCGGATTAAGTGTAAATGTTGATGGCTAAAATGAATGCCAAATTTGCTTGTCCACGGATTTCATCGGCTGGGTCACTTTTTGAGCGGCCAAAAATGTAACCTCCGCTCGCAATACGAGTGGCAAAAGCCGCCGGAAACAAAATGGTTCACGTCTCTTCGTCGTGGGCATAATCAGGGATTCCGGGTCAGTAAAATTGTATTGGTCTTTTCCTTGGGGCTTGGGTGGCTGATTATCGTCGTTATCTTTGTCTTTTTTCTTACGTTCCCTGGCGGCCCTTTTTTCGATCTCTTTTTTTGTTTTACGAATGGCGGCAAGGCGGTTTTCTCTACCACGCAAGGCTTTAGGAAGTTCCTCGCCCCGTTTGTTTTTACCGTAAAGCTTATCTTCGGCTTGATCGATTTTTTCGGCTTCGGCACTCATTTCAGCTATTTCTTGGATGAGCCGTTCCTCTTCTTTTTGCATTCATTCGTAGCTCATGACTTTGTGTTTGGAGGCATTGGCTTTAATTTTGATACCATCTAATGAAACGCGGCCCACTTGCACAATTTCGGCATCTTGACAAATCGCTAAAACCTCCAGAAAAATTTTTTGAAAGACGGCCATATGACGAACGCGAAAATTGGCAATGACCCGGAATTTTGGGGAAACCGATTTCCGGTTAAATAACGGAAGGCGACTTCATCCGCGCATTTCTGAGCGAGCTTACGGGATGAACGGACTCCGGTGCAATAGCCGTAAATGAGGATTTTAAGCATCATCCGCGGGTGATAAGGCGGATATCCACGGAGTTCTGTTTCGTAGACCTTTTGTATTTCGTCAATGTCAATCTCGTCAATGATATCGTTAATGAATCTGGCTATATGGTCTGGGTCGAGCCAATCGCCAAAGGTTTGGGGGATTAAGCTCATTTGTTGTTGGTTATGGGTTTGGTATGTTTTCATACCTTGTTATTTCTGTATAAATTGCTATTTCCCTTGCGTTTTCCATTACACGCACAGACTCCTAGTGACAACGCCGACTCGGTTTTGAAAAGGTGCGAGACTTCTTCATAAATGAACCTCATTAAAATGCATCATAAATTGACGGCTTTTTCCAATCCGCCCTCTTTAACCTGGTATAGACGGACACAAACCCCTACTGTTGCAAAATGTTCGGCCCATTACCATGGATATATTGGTTTCTAAAGGTCTCTTCCACGTCAAGCTTGTCCAATGGCTCGCGCATTGCTGCGCTGACATCATAAAATAAAGATTCTGTATCTTCTATTATTGCATTCTCAAATCCGAAATTCATTAATTTTATAGAGATAATCCAGTTGTTTTTTGCTATTTCCGAAGATTTTTTCCGCGTATTGATTAACATACTCAAGTGTATGATCGGCATTGAAGATCACCACCCCTTGTCCGACAAACTGCATTACTTTTTCTAACATTTGAGATGTAGCGATGATCGATTGATAGTTTTTAAATTCCCCTACTTTGGAAGCGATCAGTTCCGCGATTTTAGTTAAAAAATCAATATAATTTTTCAAATTTTCAAGAATAAATTTCTTCTGCTCCTCAATAAAACAGGCAAGGGCAATGGCGCCAATGGCCTCTCCCTCCAAAGTAATGGGGCAGCATATTTCGAAGATCTCTTTACAAACATCACAGGTAGGGCATTGCTTACAGATAGCATGTTCTCGCGGGTTTTCAATAATCAACATTTGTCCATTGTCCATCACCCATTTGAACCCGGTACCCTCTTCTTCGATAAACGTGCCGACCCGGTCGGCAAATTTTCCGGTTCCGGCAATCCTAAACAAATTATGATCAACAATATCCACATCGACCCGAAGGACACCGGATAACACGTGAGCATATTGCTCACATCCGCTGCCACCCTTTTCAATGACGACTGCATCAGACTTCCTCTCCTCGCTGCTATACATAGTTAGTGTCGTATTTGATGAAAATTTGCATCCTGCTTTTGTGATACAAAAATATAATACAAAAGCTCAATTACAAAAAAACGCCTCTCTCATTTGCAGGCGGTTCGTAAAACTATCTACTTTTGATGACTCAAGGCTAAAAGCACAATTTATTTTACACACTCGTTATTTCCTGAGTTATTCGAGCTAAGTGTTCTAACACTAAATCTTGAAATTTATCGTTTTCCATTTAGTCACACTCCTTAATACAATCCATCTAATATTACTTTACCACATTTTTGCCCTTCATGAATACAGATTTAATTACGGATTGGAACGCCCTATCTTGGTTGCTGGTTTCATGGACAGGAGTTGTCGGCTATACATTACAACTTTATTTTGACTTCTCGGGATACTCGGATTGGAAGTGGGCTATTGTAATTTTACTTATTTGGAGTCATTACGTTTTTTAAATTTGCCCATGTTTCCGAGTTTTTATATTTTTAATTTTAACTCAACTTTCGCAGGTTAAATTCGGCAAATAACGCTTGATATAGTTGGGTAAACCGGCAAACCAATTAAGAAGTTGACAATCAATAAATTTGCGAATTTTTTTACTAACATTAGCAGAAATATCAGCCAACAAATCCAAAAGAGTCGTTAAAGCAACAGCCCAGTCGAGTTCATTAAATTCATCAGCGAGTTGCATAAACAAACCGCCTAAAGTCCGTTCATCGGTATTACAGCGCTGTTGCCAGACCAAAAGAATATAGCGGGTAAAAACAATGGTCGTATGACTGATTAATAAATCATAGGAACGGCCCTGAAATTCTTTTTGCAGGCGGAGCAAGGATTTGGTACATTTAAAAAATGTCTCAATATCCCAGCGGATACCATAAATACGAATGATTTCTTCTTCCGATAGCGAACAATCTGTACTTAAAATGGCCAGCCATTCATTCTTTTTAGTACGATGTCTTACAAATACGACTTTTACTGGAATGTTGGGTACCATACAGGCCTGAATTGAACGCAATATTCCCTTTTGGTCAGTTACTGGTCTGGCGGCTTGATAAAGCTCTTTTAAGGATAACAAACGCTTACCGACTCGATAGCGTTGATTAGAATTTTTGACCATTCCAATGACGTCAAGTCCTTGCCCGATAATCGCTTGAACTAATGGTGCGAAGGTAAACCAGCTATCCATAAGCACATATGAAGCCGGTACGCCTTGCTCCAGAGTACGTTGAATCATTTCCGGAATAAGTTCCGGCGCTGATTTCAAAGCTTCCATTCGCCTTTTGTAACCAGACGATCGTTTATCAATATCGACGGATATGCCGTTAATTAAAGATTTCGATGAACTTAATAAAGCAAAATCCAACGGAATGAAGCTTTGACCATCGGACCATCCTAAAGTCAACATTCGAAATCCTTTGCAGTAGCTACTTTTAGCATGGTCAAAGCAACGTGCAAGTAGTTCTACGGCTTTGCTACGATTACGATCAAACATTGAATCATCAACTATAAAGAAGGCATCCTTTGGGGCCAATGAGTACAATTTGGCTATAGTGGCTGAACTTAAAAGTGAAAGAAAACGTCGCCAGGCATAGCCACTAAGATTTAGAAAACGATAAACCGCATCTTTTCCGGGCAATGATTCGCTTTTATTGCTTTGAAGCAATTGAAACCAGTTTTTGTGGCAAAAAACCAACCCAAAAACTAATTGAAACAATTTTGAACAAGTAAAACCAAATTTCTTTTTAAAACCGGCTTTTCTAAGATGCTGTATGATTTGAAGCTCATTAAATGCAGACTGAATTTCATTGGGTAGTTGATTGCTAAGGCCATTTTGTTCTATCATGGAGGAGAACACCTCTTCTATGTTTGGGTATGTTTTTTGGCAAATTAACTATACCAAATGAAGGGGTGTTTTTATATTGTTTCTGCCCTTTTGTCAACTCTTGTTTATATTCGCTGGAATCTTATGCAACTAAGCCGTTTTTCTTTGTTTTCAAGGTGCGAATGTTGAGTTTTAATAAGAAAGAGGTTAAGATATGTCAAGAATTATCCAACGGATGAACAAGTTTTTGATGAAGTACTTTTTGGAGATTATGAAATTCTCTCAGATGCAAAATTTTCTACGAAAGAATAAATATCAAAATATAATTCGGTATTCACAGGATAAATTAATGAACAGACATGACAATCCAATATTAAAGACCTGGTCTTATATTGAGGAAAATTTTTAAAAAAACATATGTAGTAAAGATCGTGAATTTCAATTTTTGATATTTCCAAAATTTCAAAAGGTACTGTTAAACCCGTCATCAAAACTTTGGAGAGTGCCTCTTTGGCCGTCCATAATATCATCAGTCCCGTATCATAAGCAATTGGTAATTTACGAACTGCTTCTTTTTCAAATTCTGTCATCTGCTTTTCTAAAACATCTCTTTTGTTAAAATTAACCTTTTCCAGATCAATTCCTAACGGACAAAATTCTGGAAAAGCGAGTGCAGCTCCGCATCCATCACAATGGGTGATGCTGACCCGAATATTTCCGGTATCGGTGACGACAATCGGTTGAGAAAAAATGCTCGGCTGAATCAGAATGTCTGCTAAATCTTTTTTTCCTGTTAAAGCAGATACCGCGTTTTTAGCGACAAAACGCCCTATCAAATAACTGTGAATCCGTTTTTCAAACTGTAACCTACGGTAATAATCCGCCTCCCGGCTGTGCAAATACTGAATCAAACCTTCAAAATCCTTACTATGTTCATAAAAGCAGCAGCACAACGTTGCCCGATAAGTATCCTCAGCGCCTGCCAAGAGCAATTCCTGGATGTAAAAATTAGGAGTTTTAAAAATCAATTTCACATCCTCCGGTAACATTTTAATTAATCTTTACCAATTAACAGATCAAGTTGGGCTTCGGCAACCAGATAAGCGACTATTCCTTGATAATACCCGTTCAAATTTTTATCCAACGCTAACTGGGCATCCATAATATCCATTGTCGTAGCTACCCCGGCGTGGTTCTTTCTTGTTCAAACGCCATTTAATTTATTACAGGAATGCTTGTATAAAAAATCAAACGCCTATCATTATCAATTATTTTACAATTTCTGCTTTATAATACCGCCATCCTCCCACCCCGGATCAACTATACCAAACTTAAACTTCCAATATGCATGAATCTCATATATATATCCGTTGATTATTTTAAATATTTCCACTGCGGTCATCCCGCCCAATTTGCCAGACATCTCGAAAAATATATAGGCTACGATAACACCATTTTCTTCATCAACAACGTACCTGCGGTCCGTTACATCCCTGAATAAACATCCAAAAAATACATGCTCAACGTTACACATAGCCAATTTTGAACTTAAAGGAAACCCCATCTCATAACGTACAGTATTAGTATCAAATGGAACGGGATTCCCTGGGTACTTCAAACCATTAAAATATGTATTGACAACGCTTATTAATTTATCTCTTGTAATATAATGTGATTTTAAAGTATTCATATTATGAGGAAACCCATAAACATCATAAACTTCAATTTCCGTAATTAAATTATTTCTTACAGCTAATCTAACCTGATACAGGTTATTTTGATTATTCGCCCACACCGATACTTGTCCTTTTTGAGAATCACAAAAGAATACTCTATTCGTAAATCCTGGTTTTGGCGGCCAAACAGGAGACTCAATCCCATTAATAGTTTCGCGTACTCCTTTTGCCAATGGCCCTTTTTGATCTAGCCATTTATTTGCAACATCAATCAGCGTATCTCTGCTTACAAAACAGTCTTTTGATTGTAAATGGTAAGGTCCGGGCATAACATAAATAGATTCGAATATTTTCATAAAAATAATAAATATAATTAATATCAATGCACCGTTTATTTTATTCATCTTCAGTAAACTATATAAAGATAAGGTTTTATTTATAGTTATCGCTATTTTCATAGTTATAAATGTAATAAATAATATTATTGACAATATAATAAACAGTATATTTTCTATGGTAGGGCCTTCCCAGACATTATTCATGGTCATAATAACAATTAATGAGACAATAAATAAAAATAAAAATAATACATCGTTTATTCTAAACAATTTCAAAACATCACTTATTGTCATATTTTTATTTAAAGCCCATATATTATTTATTGTCATATAAATAATAAATAATATTATGAATAAAATAATAAATAAGATATTAAAAATTGCCGGTCCATTCAATGAAATATTTACAGTCATAACAAATGTTAATAGTATTATAAATAAAAATAAATTTAATATGCTTTTCATTTTAATCTCCATTCCGCCACTGTCGCAGGCGGCACAAATAGTTATGAAAAAAGGTGTGCGACTTTCACCCAAAATGCTATCCTAGATTTAAGGAGAAGGTAAACTACAAAGCACTATAGGTGATGGCGGGGGTTTGTTCTGCTTTCCGTTGTTTAGATTTCTCCTGCGCCGCAGTAAGCAATCTTGAAAAAGCTGCCCGTAAAGTATTTTTAAACGTAGAAAAATGGTTTTTGTTTTATGGAAGTGCTAAGCTTTGACGCTTTTAATGAGGAAATCCCCTTGATCGAGTCCATTGAAAACTACCGGAGACGTTTTAGAGTATATCCCAAGGTAGTGATTGCTGATAAGATTTACCGAAATAACGAAAACCTTAAATTCTGCAAGGAACATGGCATTCGAATTTCCGGACCACCGCTGGTCCGTCCCCCAAAAGATGAAAACTTGATAAAAGAACAACGAAGGCAAGAACGGAAAGATATGTCAATACGAAATACGGTCGAAAGAAAATTTGGTGAGGGAAAACGCTTTTATGGTCTGGAGCGTGTAATGGCCTCAGCTCATCTTCAAGAAACCAGCGAAACAGTAATTGCAGTACAAGTATTAGTGATGAATCGTATTATCGAGATCCCCTTCAACACATTTATCTTTTATTTCATCGCTCATTTTTTTACACCATCCGTCTTATTTATCGGGTTTATAACTAACTAAGCCTGATCTTCACTATATCTAATCCAATTTACTATTTACAGGTATGCATAATGCTGCTATAAAATCATACGCATATCCCCTGCTTATTTTAACATTCAATATTTCTAATTTTTGTTTAATCAGTATGGATTTCAAATCACGTTCAGACAATAATTCGCGATATCCTAAATTTAACTCAAGATGGACATCAAAGAAAATTCTTGTCAATATTGAATCAAAGGGGACTATTATTAAGTTGTATCCATCCGGTTTTAAAAATTTTTTATGTATATTTATGACTTCCGATTTATCCTTAAAGTGTTCAATCAAGCCAAAACTACATATTATATCATATCTTTCTTCGAGATTGAGATCAAAAATATCCTGAACAATATATTTAATAGGCCCCGAACATTTATCATTTAACGAGCTGTACGACTTAAATGAATTTTCATTATTATCAACAAGCACACCGCTCCCTTCATACTGTTCTATCAGACACCTTGTAAGGAAGCCTGTACCGGCGCCTAACTCAAGTATTTTTGGTTTTTCTTTCATTTTGAAATCAGAAAAAATATCACGAATAACTTCAGTCAAGGAAAATGTCAATTGCATTGTATTTTCAGTTAAATGTTTACGTACTTTTTCAATCATTTTCTGTATGTCAGATTGATTGAAAACACTGCTTTTCCCTAATTGTGCAAAATATTTCTCCCAATCAAATTCACACCCCTTCTTTAAATTTAAATCTTGAGTAATATACATATTAATCTCCATTCCGCCGCTGTCGCAGGCGGCACAAATAGTTATGAAAAAAGGTAGGCGACTTTCACCAAAAATATTATCTTTGATTTGAGGAGAAGGTCAACTACAAAGCAAGGTCGGAGGAGCCGTAGATCGACCTTCTTAGCCCAAAACAGTATATTAATCAGTGTAAGAATCGTCGTCTTTCGTTAGTCGACAAAGTCGTTGTCAACTTTACCTCTTCTCGAACTGTACGTGTGCAACTAACGCATCCAGCTCTCTAACAACTATACGAATAATTTGCAATTAGGCTTACGTACATCTTTGGCTTTATTATCGGGAAAGTTTTCAGCAACCCGTCTCGAAATGCATCCCATGTATAGCTTTTCCTCTCGCTCCTGCGATTCATTTTGCCTGTTGCGTTCGCAGCTCGCACCAAGTACAAATAAGTGGACCTATAAGACCAAACGCTAAGAATTGTTTAGTTATCCGTTAAATGTATGATGGTTCAAGCAGTGCCTTCCTCCTTGAGAAATGATTATCGTGAAGGAGGTTTGGCATGAAAATTGTACCCTATTTGTTGCGGCGTTAATGTGCCGAGACCTTTTTTGGCACGATTAAATCCGAACGGCTTTATCATAAACCTACAAGAATATCAATGAAGCAAGACAAGATATTTTCTGGTATATTGAAAGCTTTTATAACCGGCAGCGAAGGCATCAAGCGCTTGGAAACCTTACGCCTGCAACATTTCTGAAGCAATATTATCTGTCGCAAAAGACCGTTGCGTAAACGCTTTATGAAACTGTCAAGAAGGCGTTTATCCGGCGTGAAATTTTATATTTGAAGCAAATCTAAGCTATTTGGCAAAAACCTAACTCTGGCAATGTCCGCTTTATCGAGAGAAGGCCATAATTATATGTTTGAATGTATTAATTTTTGATAGTTTCCAGTTTCAATTTTACAAAATCCGTAATTGAATTTATTGAATCAAAATTTTCAATGCCAAGATCCTCGTTACCCACCTTGAAATTAAACGTTTTCTCAACGAATAAAACTAATTGCAATGCAAACAAGGAATTAAGATGACCTTCCGTGAAAAGATCTCTCTGATCATCCAAATATTCCTCCTTTATGTATTTGCCTAAAAAACCTCTTATTTTTTCCTTAATTTCACTATCAGTCATAATATCTTCCTCCCTCTATAATCTTTGATTTTCTTCAGATATCTCACTCAACCTTAGATTTTAACATTAGCTTAAATGAGCTATGAGGACAATTTTTTCATTAATTCATATTTATGGAACATCCCGTGCAGCTCAAACACGCTTCTTGCATTTTCCACATTATGGATTATGGGATTCGCTTAATCTCTGGCGGCAACCCTCCCATGCCTCACAGGTTCAATGCCCTTAATTCCTTCGTTCCGCCTGCCCATGAGGTGGATGTCAGTTATGATCCTTTACGGGGTCAATGCCCTAATGGATTAATTCGACCTGACTTATCCCGGCCCGTTTTGTCAATGTGCAAAATCTCCAATTGCCCGTGAAACCTTTTTAAGCAGCTGGCTTTTCAATGGGTCTTTTGATATCACTTGACATTTTCTGTGGATCATATGCCGTCTGCTTAGTTAAACGGTCTCTTTAATGCTATTTTTGAAATATCCACATTCTATAAAATAATTTATATAACATTCGAGAAGCTCATTATTAACAGGCGGACATTTGATATCCGAACCTTCCAGGGCTTTTATCACCTTTTCATTATTGATATGAAAATTCAAAAAATAAAACATGAATCTATATTTCAATCCGCCAAACGAAACATCTTCTGTAAAATATTGATGAAGAACATCTGCTAATGATTTATCATTTACATTATTAATATTATTTTTACAATCCGTTACCCATTGATTAAAACTTACTTTTTTTAGCGGTTTTTTATTTATTTTTTCGATTACATCAAATAACTTATTAAACTTTAAAGGATTGGGATTTGTTAAGAAGAAAACATCGCCAATATTTTCAACCTTTTTTGACAAATATACAATTGCTTGACTGATAAAATCCACAGGCACCATATCGATAATCGCATCTTCATAAGCAGTTCGAGTTTTAATACTATAAAATAATTTTAAAAGTGTAATAAACATATCGTCAGTTCTGCTTTTACCAGTTTTGCTGTGTCCCGTCATTTCCCCAACCCTGAAGATCATCATGGGCAAGCCTCTTTTATTGGCTTGATCCAGGAGTTGTTCTGAGACCCATTTGCCTGCCCAATAACCTGATATAAAACTAAACCCACTTATATCACCTGTAACATATTCATTATGTAAAAATTCCATATCATCTTCACGGGCCCTTATAGTAACACCAAATGTTGAAACAAAATATATAGGTTTAACCTTTACGCTAAAGGCAATCTTAATGAGTTCCAAAGTTGAAAAGGCATCAACATGTTTTAAACTTTCATACGCCAAAACATGATTTGTGTTTGCTGCCGTATGATAAATTGCGTCAATTTCTTTTTTCATTTTTTCATACATATCAACCTGTAATCCCAACTGCTCCTTGCCAATATCACTTATTACAGGAACAATCCTATTAAACGATTCTTTTTTCCATAAATCATATTTTAATAGATTATTTTTTATTCGTTCCAAACCAAGTTCTATCGATTTAGCCCTGACTGTGCAATATATAGTAGCATCAGTTGTATCGAGGAGCTGTTTTAGTACAAATACACCTAAATATCCGGTAGCTCCGGTAAGAAGAATATTCTTTATTTTTTTTGATGGGTTGTAAAGTTCAACATTTTTAGCAATAATGATATCAGGATTAAGAATAGCATCATGTTTTATTCGTTCAATCGTTTCTTCCATGTTTTTTCTCGTATCGTCAGTGTATTTATTTATTTTAGTTTTTTTGCCCACATCTTCCTTATCAACAGTCAACAGTGCATCTAATATATTTTTAGATAATACTTTAATGTTATCAGATGATACAATTAACTGGAAATTAATATCCATTCCCAATTCAGAACCAATTTTTTTACTTAATTCGATCCCAACCAATGAATCCATCCCATATATTTGGAACGATTCATTTTCATCAATTTCACCGGGGGGAATTTTAAGAATAAATCCCAAAGTTTCAGTCAAATATTGTGTAAGGGCTTTATAACTGTCTTCCTCTTCTCCTGTTTTAAGTTTTTCTACTAGATCAGTTCTGATTAAAACCTTATTAATTTTATTTTCATTTACATTATTTAATACTGAATTTGTAAACGCGCCTAGCCTTTCATCGGTCAATTCAACCATTTGAGCATCCATACATTCTGCAATAACCTTACCTTTATTATTTAAAAGATAAAAAGTTCCGTTTATCATGCTTGGATTTAAGTTATTATCTTTAAGTTTCACATATCCCCATAATTCATTATCCTGTTTGTCAAAACAACAAGTAAACTTCTCCCATTTTACCATCATGAACATGCTCTTCTCATTTACATGTTTTGGGAACGCCGGGGCGTAAAGTTGTGCACACGCATCCAGAATCCCCGGATGAAAACCTATTTTGTAATTCAATCCATCTTTTTTATTCCCTGGATTCCTTAGACGGGCCAATGCTTCTCCTTCTTTAAACCAGACTTCATCAATCAATTTTACACTAGTACCTAAATCATATCCTCGTTTTTGCATCATCTGATAAAACTCAAAACCTGTATATCTATTTTTGAGCTTATTCTGAAGGTTTTCGCAAGAAACTTGATCGGTACTTATAGGCGTTTGATTATTGTTTAATTTAATGGATCCTTCAACATGTAAATTCCAGTTACTTTTGTCTTCATCCCAGCTGAAAAATTTAAATTTTATTTCTTCTTTAGAATTCTCTTCAATAACTAAATGTAGTTTTATACACGAGATTCCTGACACAAGTAATAAAAGCATAAATCGTATGCTTGTTATCGTATAAGAATTGGTATTATACAATTCTCTCATCATGTCACATAACATTTCCTGATAATATCCTACATGAAGAACATTATGATTATCTGCAACTTCAGGGAGATTATTAACACTTAAATGATATTCTAATATTTTATTTTTCAATGGAGTGAGTATTAATTTACCATGAAGCGGATTATTTATGAAATCGTTTTTATCTTCTGTGGAAACACCAAGTTTAACCAAATCAGGTTTGATATCGATAGATAAATTTCCATCCGGATGATTTTCTTTCTTAGAAGACGATCCGTACCAATATCGCTTTCTCTGAAAAGCATATGTCGGTAAGACTATTTTTTCCCGGTTATAATCTTTGTCAAACGAATCCCAATTAATGTTACTGCCGAGGCAATATAATCTTGCTGCACTATTAATTAATGTTTCCCATGAATTTTTTATTTGTAAATTTGGCAAACAAGTTGTTTCTTCGCCGGAAAGAATATTTTCACAAAAAGTTTTATTCCCTTCTTGGAAACCAATTTCCATAAAAACATGAAATCCTTGTTCATGCAAAGTTTCAATTCCATTCTTTAATTTAACAGGCGATGAAAGCTCATTTATCCAAAAGGTTTTTCCAAATGAACCTTCCAAAGAAACAGCTTTTCCGGAAGAACTTGAAATAAATTTAATGGTAGGTTTATCATTTTTACTTAACTCTTCTATTTCATTTAATGTGGATAATTCCTCTTTATTAAAAGTTTTACTCTCTATATCAGACCTGGATATCAAAATATTACCCACTTTAGAAACACATTTAACAGCCGTCTCTAACTGCATTACATCTGCAACACAAGCTGCAACGAATAATCCAATTCCTTCTCCAAGAACAGCAGAAGGTTTTACTCCCCAACCAATCCATAGTTTGGCCAAACTGTATTTCAAAGAAAAAATAATAGCGGCTTTGATTATTTTTTCATCTGATTTCTCATCCTCACAATCACTTTTATTTAGATATTCCAATATTGATACATTGATATAAGATTTAAAAAGTGAATTGCATTTTTCCATTTCTCTATAAAATGTAGGCTGAGTACCAAGTAAATCCGCACCTGTTTTATTGAGATGTTCAATATGACTATTAATGATAAAAGCTATTTTTGGCTTCGTTGCACTTTCAACTCTTCCCTGATATACAGTTTTACTTTTTTCATTATCTTCTTTATGAAGATACCCGTTTAACTCATTTCTGATCGTATATAAATTTTCACCAATAAAAGCTGATCTATGGGAAAAAGTAGCTCGGCACGCACTCGAAGTGTAACATAAATTTCCGACATCAATATCCGGGTTTTTCTCTAAATACTCATAATATTTTTTAATTAACTCTTCCAATGCTTTAGGATTTGTCGCGGAAACAGTAAGAATATGTAACGGTCTCTCAAAATTTTCAGGCATAACCGGAACGGAAGGCGCCTCTTTAACAATTAAATGTACATTGGTCCCGCTAAACCCAAATGAGCTTACTCCGGCAATCCTTGGTTTCTCGTTTTTATCCCAGTTAATTAGCTTATTTGGAATGATTACAAATTTTTTATCAAAATTTATTTTTTGATTTAGTTTATTAAAATGTAAATTAGGAAGAATGGCATTGTTCTGTAAACAAAGCAATATTTTTATTAATCCTGCAATACCGGCAGCGCCTTCAAGATGACCAATATTTGATTTTACAGCGCCGATAATCAAAGGATTTTTCCGGTTCCCATTTTCAATAAATACATCATTTATTGCCTGTGTTTCAATTGGATCACCCAAATCTGTACCAGTTCCATGAGCTTCCAAATAATTTATATCGTCAGGTTCAATTTTTGCATTATTCAATGCTTTTTTTAATAATTTTTTTTGAGATATACCGCTTGGAACAGTTAAACCGCTGTTATTTCCATTATGATTAATTGCAGAACCTGGAATAACCGCAAGAATATTATCTTTATCTTCTAAAGCTTTTGTTAATCTTTTTAATACTACAATACCGCACCCTTCTGAACGAACATAGCCATTGGCACTTTCATCAAATGTTTTACATTTCCCATCTATTGACAATGCCCCCATTTTACACAATCCTAATGTCGGTAACGGTGATAGAATAAGATTCACCCCACCAGCTAGCGCCATATCGCATTCTTTTCTTCTTAAACTTTCACAAGCAAGGTGAACGCTTACCAATGAGGAGGAACAAGCTGTATCGACCGATATCGCCGGGCCATAAAAACCAAATGTATATGCCAGGCGGCCTGACGCAGTACTTAGTGAAGTACCCGTTATAACATACTTATCCATTTCTAAGGGATTTTTGGGTATCCAAGCGTATTCATTACTGATAATACCAATAAACACTCCTGTTTCGCTTCCCTTTAATTTATCAGGATTTTGACCTGATCTTTCTATTGCCTCCCATGCAACTTCTAAAAGCAGTCGTTGTTGAGGGTCCATTTCAATTGCTTCACGGGGTGATATTTGGAAAAATTTTGGATCAAATTCTCCAATATCTTCTTGTAAATACCCCCCTTTGACTGTATACATTTCATCAAAGAGATCCGGATAATCAGTTAAATAGTCTTTAATATTCCATCTGTCAGCAGGAGCATCAAAAATGCCATTTTTATTATCTTTTAAGAAATCCCAAAACTTCTCAGGGGTATCGCATCCGCCTGGGAATCTGCACGCCATTCCTATTACAGCAATTGATTCAATCTCTTCAAGGTTTTTAATTTTCATTTTTAAGGCATCGATTGTTCTTATAGCACTTTTCATCAAATTTAAATTATCTTCGTTCTGCATTTTAATCTCCATTCCGCCGCTGTCGCAGGCGGCACAAATAGCTATGAAAAAAGATGTGCGACTTTCACCAAAAATGCTATCTTAGATTTATCGTAAACGCTGCAGATTCAACTTTTTTTCAAATGGTTGAAACAACACTTTACTGTTAAGCACTTTTACGGCATACGCCGAACCGGAGTTGAAAATCCTATTTACATCGCTTTACTAGCTTACTGCTTAATAGTACTTTGAAAAACGCCAAGCCGCCTCGGAAAAAATCTTATGGGAATGGATACGGCTCCTTAAGTTTGAATCATTTACCGCTTTCGTCCAAAAACTACATTAAAAACCGCTTCGAAGTTCAAGGAGAAGACGCAGGGATTATGAAACAATCTATCAAATGGCCGAAAGGCAGGTGATTGAGACGCTTAATACGGGTCATTTAAATGATGTAACTATTTTAGTTTCTAATAGCTTCGCAATTTCACTTTGATTCAATCCCTCCAAACCGTCATCATCGTTAAAAGATCCGGAACCTTCTTCAACATCTACCTGTTCTGTAATAAAATTCATATTTTTTATTATTGTTTTAGAACTTGATTTAATAGAAACAAATTCTTTTAAGAAAGCATTAATCTTGGGAACATTTCCTTTGAATACAATTAGTTGATTACCGGGCATAACTAAAGATATTTTCATAGCTGTTATACCATCTTCCTTTTCCAAGGGTACCAGTCCGAATGTGTTTTTCATATATTCCTGGTAAAAATTGTCAACCTTCATTCCACCTTCCCGCCATATTGGCCAGTTTATGGAAATAGTTTTACCTTTCCGTTGTCCCTTTTTGACCAACATTTTACGCATATCAGAAAAATTATCGATAAAGCTGTTACCATAAGCATAATCACTTTGCCCTATGTTTCCCATTATTGAGACAACCGAAGAAAACATCATCAGAAAATCTAAATTTTCTTCCTTTGTTACCTCATCGATATTAATAGTTCCATAAACTTTCGATGATAGAATCGAATTTAAATTTTCAACAGATTTGTTCCGTAGATATGCGTCTTGCACAATTCCGGCACAATGTATAATTCCATTGATTTCTTTAAATTTCTTTTTTGTCTCATCAATAAGCGTCTTTACATCATTTTCAACTGACACATCAGATTTTATATATACGACTTCTGAACCCAAAGACCTCAAACCATCTATTTTTAATTTTTTTTCATCTGTTAAATCTGACCGTCCGGTAAGCACCAATTTTGCACCTAAAGTTTCTGCGAAATATTTTGCGAAAATTAATCCAACTCCACCTACACCACCAGTAATTATATAAACCCCATTTTTCTTAAGAGAGATTAATTCTTTATCTGTTTCCTCATTTATTTTCATACTGTCTATATTAAGTATTTCCAATTTTTTTATCGATCTTGTTTTTCCTTCATACCGAATTTCATTTACTGTTTCATCATTGCTCATTATTTCTGTTTTTATAATTTTTAATACCTGTTCATTCTGATCCGTCACATTTAAATAAGCATTATTGTCTATTTGAATAATTTTAGTGTTGAGCTTTTTATTTTCAAGTTTAACACTTTGTGCAAAACCGCTTAATGCAGCATAATGAGGTTGAGGTTTTTCCCTATTGCCATAAAATATATAAAGTATTTTAATATCATTTTGTATATTTAGATTAATAATAGATTTTGTTAGCATGAAAATTGAATAAATACTATTGTGAAGCTGTACTTCAAGTATTTTTAATTCAGTATTAAAATTTTCACGGGACCATAAATGGATAATCCCATCCATTATAAATCCTTTTTTCTTTAACTTCTCAAACAACATAGCATAATCATTCAAACAAATAGGATTGATCTCATAAACATTTTCTTCAACTTCACAAAATTGTGTTCCTTGCAAGATTAAAACCAACTTCTTACCAACTTTTTCACACTCTTCCCGTAAAGTGTAATAAAGTTTTCTATCTGTATCAAAAAGTAATAAATTTCCAAGTGAAGAGTTGCCTATATTCTCATTTACAATCAATTCTTGCCATGTAGATTTTAAGTATATGTTATCATTTTGAACCTGAATTCCATTCATCTCATATTTATCACTCTGTACTTCATTGTTCTTTGATTGATTTAAGTTATCAAATTTAATTTTTTCCATAATGTATTCTGTAAAACTTTTTATTGTCGGATAATCAAATATGACAGTCGGATTCAGCTTCAAATTAAACTTTTTTGATATTGATTCCAATAATTGACTAACTTGTATGGATTCCATTCCCATATCAAAAAATCCATGATCAATTTCTGGAAGCTGGCCCGTTTGGAAACCTAATATCTCTGCTAAAATCTTTTGAAAGTAAAGAATTATCATTTCATTCTGTTCATCTTCAGACTTTTTAGCCAACTCATTTAAAAAGATATCCGTACCACAATCTTGCATTGATTTACCTTTATCATCACAAATGTGTATATTATCACTCAAGTCAAATCTTTCATGAGTTATTTCTTTTTTTTCTTCTGTTAAAATTCCATCATTAAATTGAGTATCTAATATATTTAACCAATATCTCTTTTTGAGAAACGAATAGGTTGGAAGGGATATACGTTGCGGCTTTATTTCGGTATATAGTTTTTCCCAATTTATAAATACACCTTCAGTCCATAGCTTTGCGAGTTTAAGAATGTTTTTTTCTTGGATAATTTTATCTAAATATACCTGATCCTCTTCTTTATTGCCGATGCTATTTTTAAGAGAATCCGCACCATCCAAAAAACCTTCAAATATTTCGGATTCAATACAAGTCTTACCAGTATTATTTTTCTGGCTGTTTAAATAAATGCTTAATTTATCAATTAAATTATCTATACTATTAGCAACAAAGGCAATTCTAAAGGGCATCGGCTCCCTACCTGTTTGCAATGTGTAGCCGACATTAAGCAACAGAGTATCTTTATTTTCTTCTTGTACCAGAAAATCTTTTAATTTTTTTACATTTTGACGCAAACTCTCTCTTTCTTTAGCAGATAAAGCGATGATAACATCCTGACTATTTTGATTTTTATCTGCATTTGAAATTCTTTCCTCATTTTTATTTTCATATTCCTCCATAACAATATGTACATTCACACCGCCGGCTCCGAAAGAACTTACTCCCGCTCTTCTGGGATAATATCCTTCAGATTGGCCTTTTTGAGTTCGCGGCTGCCAGTGTTCGACTTCCTGCTGAACAATAAAAGGCGTGTTTTCAAAATTTATTTTGGTATTTAATTTATCTGAATGCAATAACGAAGGTACTAATGTCTTGTGTTTCATCTGTAATACTACCTTTGTTAATTGTGCTATTCCGGCTGCTGATTCCAAATGGCCAATATTCGATTTAACCGAACCGATTCTGCAAAATTGCCTATCAGTTGTATATATCCCAAAAGCCTCACTTAGACCTGCTATTTCTATTGGATCTCCTAAGGCTGTTCCCGTCCCATGAGCTTCAATATACGAAATTGTCCGCGGATGAATTTTAGATTTTTCTATTGCCGTTCTAATCACTTCCGATTGAGCCACTGGATTTGGTACAGTATAGCCGTTTGTTTTTCCATTATGGTTTACTGCGGTTCCTTTTATCAAAGCGTATATGTGATCTCCATCTCTCAATGCTGCTTTCACAGGTTTTAATAAGCAAGCCCCAACTCCTTCACCAGCCACATATCCATCCCCTCCTTCACCAAATGACCTACAGTGACCGTCACTCGATGCAAACATCAATGAGGATGACAGGATATATTTATTGGGATGCAAGGATAAGTTTACTCCACCTGCTATTGCAGAATCGCACTCTTTATTACGGATGCTTTCACATGCTAAATGTATTGCATACAGTGAAGAAGAACATGCAGTATCAACACTTAAACTAGGACCGCCGAGATTAAAAGTATAAGACACCCTGTTGGCAACTGAAAATATTTGTGAAGATAAAGGCTGAATATTTCCCTGTGCCCATTGTTCTATGCCATGCAGAGGATACTCATTGAAAGTAACGCCTACAAACACACCTACATTTCCTCTGTTATCACCGGATTGAGGGTTTTCCAGCATTTTACGCGTATATCCGGCATCTTCCAAACAAGCCCAAGCCGTTTGTAGAAACAACCTTTCCTGTGGATCCATACTTCTCGCAACCAATGGAGAAATCCCAAAAAATAACGGATCAAATTTGTCCACATCCTCAATAAACCCTCCCCATTTGGAATACATTTTTGCAGGTTTATTCTTCTCTGCACTGAAATATCTTTTGTAATCCCATCTCTCCTTGGGAATTTCAGTAATACAATCTTTTCCGGATTTTAAATTCAACCAAAATTCTCCAATATCTCTGGCCATCGGATATATTCCACTAATACCTATAATAGCTATATCTTCATATGTTTGATCGTGATCATATACAACCTTTATATCCTGCGATCCCGGGTTAGAAATTGAAATATCATGCTTATTTGCGATTTGTAATTGCTGTTGATTTTTATTGCTGCTGTTGACAACATTTAAAGCCATTTCTTTTAATCTTTCAGAATGATTAATTTCAAAATATTCTGCTAACGAATTGATATTCTTATACTCAAACAATAGTGTCGATGGTAATTGCCCGAATTGTTTTTCAAATTTTTCATTAAGTTGCCCGATCATTATAGAATCAATTCCATAAGAATCCAAGTTTACCATAGAATCGATTTTTTGAATATCAAGATTTGTAACAGAAGAAATTGCTTCTTTGATAAAATAAACTGCAATATCCTTCAAATTTTTACAATCTTTATATTCGGGAGTAATTTGATTAATTTGTCTTTCTTCAATATCTTTTGTTTCCTGTAATGCCGATAATGTTGTCTTTATTCCTGGTATATCAGCTATCCAATGACGTTCACGGGCAAATTGATATGTCGGCAATGATACCCGTCTAACTGTTTGGGATTTATGCAATAATCGCCAATTAATTTCCACACCGGCAACCCAAAGGCGAGCTAATTTAATTAAATTCTTATTATCAATTAAGCTTTGAACAAATTGCCTGCCCTCATTGCCATCCATAACCATATTCATATTTTCATCGCTTTCGCTCACTTCACCAATAAAGACATTTTCAATATCTATTTTAGCGTTACTGAAATCTGTCAATTTATCAATCAATTCACTAAAATTTGAAACAACCATTGCCAGACGCTCGCTCATTGATTCTCTACCAACCTGTAACGTATAGGCTATGTTTCGAAAAGACATATTATCCTGACAATTTATAGAATTCATAGATATGGGATCATATGCTGAATCATGTAATACCGCTTCAGAACCGGTGTGGAAGTTATTTCTAATAAAGTTAATAAAATTAAGAATATTCGCTTTTAACCTGTCTTTATTCTTTGCTGAAAAAACAAAGATTTGAGGATCGTCGGAATTATTTAGCATGCTTACTATTTCGTTAATATTATTATTAAAAGCAGTTTTTCCAGAAATTCTCTCATTTTCTCCCGGAAGTGTTTGAAAAATCTTATTCTCCAAGATTTTTTTGTTTTCTTCAATCTGAAATACAAAATTGGACAGAGTCTTACCAGGACCAACTTCGACAAAGATACTATCCGGAATCACCAATAATTCTCTTATTCCATCATATAATCTTACAGTTCTACATGTATGTGCTATCCAGTATTCTTTTGTCATTACTTCCTGACGATTAATCCACGTCCCGGTCAGATTAGAAATATAGGGTATTTTGGGTTCCTTAAATTCTATTTTTTCCAAAACTTTTATAAATTCTTCACTAATTGATTCAAGTAATCTTGAATGAAAAGCCTGGTAAATAGGTAACCTATTGAATACAATACCCATTTCAGTTAACTTATTTTCAAACATAGCAATAGCCTCAAGCGGGCCTGATACAACACATATAAAACCTGTATTTACTACCGCCAAAGACAGGTTATCGTTAAGCAGGGCCATTACATCTGCTTCCGGCATTAAAACCACTGTCATGGCGCCTTTTGGGCTATTTTGAATTAATCTCGATCTTTCATAAATCATTAACAATGCTTCCTCGTATGTTATCACTCCTGAAAGGCACGCAGCAACATATTCACCCAAACTCTCTCCGATCATCACATTAGGATATATGCCGCAATCCAATAACGATTTGGCCAAAGCAAATTCTACAATAAAAGTAGTGGGGTGACTGATAACAGGATGATTAATTTCCTTGGGATTATTTTCCTCATATTTTATATTTCTATCAAATATTTTCCTGTTATCCTGGTTTGTTGAACAATCATTTTTTGTAGATGAATCACTATCGATATTATCAGGATATAAGTAACTCAATAAATCAATATTCATATTATTCTTTATAAATGTACAACCCTGATCTACATATTTCTGAAATGTTTTATTAGTTTCATAAAGCTCTCTTCCCATATTAACATAGTGTTCGCCTACACCAGAAAACATAAATACAACAGATTTTCTTCCTTCTTCCTTTTCATTAAACTCTTCAAGTACAATATGAGCATTCGCCCCGCCGGCACCAAACGAACTTATTCCAGCCCGTCTGGGATATGAATGCTCGCACCCTTCTTGCTTTATTTTAACTGGTTCCCAATCTCCTAGTTCCCTTTGAACATAAAATGGAGAATTGACAAAATCAATTTTTGGATTTAATGTTTGTGAATGAAGAGATGGAACCAATTTCTTATGCTTCATCTGCAATAAAACTTTTGTTAAACCTGCTATTCCGGCAGTTGATTCCAGATGTCCAATGTTAGATTTTACAGAACCTACTGCGCAAAATTGTTTATCCAGCGTATATTCGTTGAAAGCTTTATTTAACCCTATGATTTCAATTGGATCTCCAAGGGCTGTCCCTGTACCATGAGCTTCTATATAACTTATCGAACGTGGATCAATATTAGAATTCTTTAATGCTTGTTTTATTACATCTGCCTGAGAATTCGGATTAGGAACAGTATATCCGCTTGTTTTTCCACCGGTATTAATAAATGTTCCTTTAATAATTCCATATATGTTATCACCATCCCGCCTGGCTTTATCCGCATTTTTTAATAAAACAGCACCTACTCCTTCACCTGCAACAAATCCATCAGCCCCGTCCCCAAAAGTTTTACACTTATCTTCTCGTGAAAGCATATTCATTGCTGTTAATTCTAAATAATGTTTAGGGTGTAATATTAAATTCACACCACCGGTCAGAGCAAGACTGCATTCACCGCGCTTTATACTTTCACACGCAAGATGCAATGCCGTCAAAGAAGATGAGCATGCTGTATCTAAAGCAATACTTGGCCCATTAAAATTAAAGAAATATGAAACTCGGTTTGCGATAGACCAATTGGAAATATGTGCATTTGTATTCACACCATTTAATCTGGCTTCCGCACCAAGGTATTCATAGGTACAATTCATTACTCCTACAAAAACGCCTACATTTCTTTCTAATTGTGATAAATCCTTCCTGGTGTAACCGGAATCCTCCAAAACCGACCATGCTGCTTCCAGAAACAAACGTTCCTGAGGATCCATCCCTTCTGCTTCTTTGGGTGAAATATTAAAAAACATAGCATCAAATTTGTCTATATCTTTAAGAAAACCGCCCCACCTGTTTATACCCAATTTCTCATATTCTTTCCAATTCCATCTTTCTTCCGGGATTAAATCAATACAATTTATACCATTTTTTAAATTATCCCAAAAATCCCCAATATTACGTGACTTTGGATATTGACCACTCAGACCAATTATAGCAATGTCATTATTATCTTGATTTAAAACATTTTCTTTCTCGCCATTCTCAATCCTATTTTTTTCGTTCAAATCATCCCTGGAAATTAGCTCCCTTTTTTTATCAGCTATTGTGCTCCTGAATATTGTATTTTTATCAATAATATCAGAATCTGTAACAATATCGCCGGCATCATTCGAATTAAACTTATCCTTTATTTGTTCCTTATGATTTTCCATAAAATATTTAGATAACAAGTCAATAGTCATGTTTTCGTAAAGAAGGGTAACCGGCAAATCCCCAAATGTTTCTTCAAATAACCTTATTATTTTCATTCCCGTTAGGGAATCAACTCCATATTTTTCAAATGTTATATTCTTTTCTATAACGGATTTCTTAACTTTTAAAACCTGAGAAAAAACTCCTTTTACATAATCAACTGTAAGGTCATATAATTCTTGTTCAGATGATAAATTTTCTACTTTAATAATCGTTTGCTTATAATTATTATTATCAATTTCATCATACTTTTTAGCACTTTCATTCAATTCTTTTTTATATGAAAAATCAATTTTGTCATTAGTCTTGTGAACTACTAATCTATTAACATTATTCCCTAGTATTCTTTTTATGGCTTCCATACCCTCATCCGGACTTATGGACTGAATACCTACGGCCAACATACGAGCATTATAGGAATCTGTCGCAACACGTCCGACAGTTCCCCAAAAACCCCAATTTATACTTATCACAGGATATTTTTCCTTTGAATTTAAGTACTCTGCAAAAACATCCTGGAATGTCGATCCGGCAGAATAATTACTTTGACCAGCATTTCCGAAAATTGATAAAACTGACGAAAAAAACATAAGAAAATCAAGTTTCTCGGCATTCATCACTCTATGCAGGATCAAACTACCCCTTACTTTCGGGCCTAATGAGCATAGCAAATCTTCTTCAGTCATAAATTCCAATGATCTATCTCTCAGTTCGATCGCCGAATGAATAACGCCATTGATCGAACCGAATCTTTTTTTTGCTTTTTTAACGGCTAATGCCATGCTTTCCAAATTTGTCACATCAGCTTGAAAATATTCAACCTCAGCCCCAAATTGTCTAAGTTCACTCAGTTTATCCTGTATTTTGCCCCCCAATTCACTTCTTCCAATAATTATTAATTTCGCTTTAACTTCATTTGCAAGATATTTTCCCAATTCAAATCCGATGCCGCCGGCTCCTCCCAATATCAAATATACTCCTTGTTGCTTAAACGGAGTCTCATTTACTACAGACAATATTGTAGGATCTAATTTTTGGATGAACCTTTTCCCGTTTCTAAAAGCGGTAATAAATCCAGTCTTATTTCCAGGTTCAGCAATAATCTGCTCCGCAATTGATAATAAGCCAGAATCGTTCCAAACTTTATCCTTTTTCATACCAATGTCAATACAACTTATATCCAATACTGGATATTCCCTTAATAAGGATTTTGTAAATCCATGCAAACTCGCATAATTCGGGCCTGGTTCACTGTCAGTATTAATTGGATAGACGTCGTTGGTGATTATTTTCAATGTCATTTTTTGTTTTGTTAAATTGTATTTTATCAATGATTTTATCAATCTAAAAAGACTAATGATTCCATATTTTTGGCATTTTTCCAATGTTTTCAGATCGGTTATATCAACCTCTTCATTATTAAATCCTCCAAGGAAATAGATTGCATCTATCCCCTTGTCACTGATCAGATTTATGCAATTATCCAATTCGGCGGGATCATCAATATTAATTTCATAATAACCATTGGAATGCTGTTTGGTAACATTACTTAATAAAATTGTTATTACATCATCCTGACCGTACGCATTTACAAGGGCTTCAACCAAGTTGCCGCTATCCGTCTGACTTATAATAACAATCCGATTCTTTATTTTATTTAATCCCTTTATTCTTACTTCTGAATTAATCTCAAGGGGAGATTCAACCCAGTTTAAATTATAATATATACTTTGGTTAATTTTTTGTTTAAAAACAACTTGAGATGAAACATCCAGCTCTTTTATTGAAACTTCATGAAGCTTAACACATATCAATCCTCGTTCATCTATCAGAGCAACGTTAAATTTTAAATTTCCCGCAGATGTTACATATGAATACATATTTGTTTTGAGCGGATGTAAGATTTCGACTTCCTCAATACCAATAGGTACCATTGGATTTTGAATACTTTGATCTGTATGGTTATTAAATAAGCTGCTTATTACTTGTAAAGCAGAATCCATTAAAGCCGGATTTAGAGTATAGTCATTTAATTGGTCCTTATATTCATCCGGCAACGAAATATACCCTATCGCTTCTCTATCATTACTCCATATTTGATTAACTCCTTGAAAATACGGGCCATATGTTATCCCCAAACTATTAAATTTTTTGTACACTTCCATTTTGTCTGCTTCATAACAGCTTTCTGCCTTGATGTCGTTTATTGATATAAATTCGGACTTTCTTTCAGACTGTTTTTCACACAGCCTATATTTGCCTTCAGCATGAATAATGGCACTTTCCTGATTATCGGTTTTAACCTGCCAATAAATCTGATTGCCAGTTTCTCTTATTATTAACCGAACATCTTCAGAATGAGTAACAATGAGCGGGTGTATCCATGACACATGATTAATAATAATACCATTATCATCTAATATATTTGAAATACAAGCATATGCCATTTCCAAATAACCGACAGCAGGAAATACTTTACAATCAAACACTTTATGATCACGTAGAATAATTTGACTTGTTGTTAATGATTTTTTAAAAATAATACCCTGACTTGGAAATTTATAAAGAATTTTATCAATTAACGGGTGGTGTTCTAAAATTGAATTGGCATTTAATGATTTTGAATTAAAAGTCACCCAACATTTATTTTTGGCAAATGGATAAACAGGCAATGACAATCGCTTCGGTAATTTATTTTTATATAATAGCTTCCAATTGATTGCCATTCCATCAACCCAAAGAGCCGCAATATTTGATAATTTATCACTATTAATCCATTTTTCTATTAATTCTATGAATCCCTCATCATGATTTAATGTTTTTGACTTTACATTCTCAATCAGATTGCCTTTATATAAGCCTTCAATATTAACGCAGCCTTTTAAATATAAGCTCAATTTTTCAGTAAGTTCCTCTATATTCTTTACAACTACCGCAAGACGATCTTCCATTTCGTTCCGGCCAACTTGTAATGTATAGGCAATATTTTGGAGGTCTACTTTTGAAGAATCATTTAAACTTATATTATTCAAGAAATCAAATAGAAGTTTGGCATATTCGTATAGTCTTTCTTCATTTTTGGCAGATAATACGATTATATATGAATTGTTCCCATCAATTTTTTGACCCAAACCTCTTTCATCTATATACTCTTCCAAAACTACATGTGCGTTTGAACCACCAAAACCGAATGAACTGACACCTGCAATTCTTGGCAAAAAATTCCCATGCATATCCTTTATACATTCCCACGGTTTAGTTTCATCCAGAATATAAAATGGACTCTCATTTAAATCGATATATGGATTTAATTCATTAAAATGAAGGTTTTTTGTTAACAATTTGTACTTCATAGATAATAAAACTTTTATGACCCCGGCTATTCCTGCAGCCGCTTCTAAATGACCAAAATATGTCTTAGCAGCTCCTAATGCGCAATAATGTTTGTTTTCAAACCCATTTTTCTGATGTTTTTCATTTAAAAACTTAAAAGCTTTTTTTAATCCGTTGATTTCGACAGGATCGCCCAATTTAGTACCGGTACCATGAGTCTCAATATAACTTACAGAATATGGATTTACACATGCCTCCTCATACGCATTTATTATTAATTGAGCCTGGGAATTTACATTCGGGGCCATTAATGACTTGGCCCGGCCACCATGATTTACTGAAACACCCTTAATTATTCCATATATATGGTCTTCATCTGCTTCTGCCGCTCTTAGCGGTTTCAACATAATAGCTCCGGCTCCTTCTCCCCTGACATAACCATCAGCTTTCTTATCAAATGTTTTACATCTGCCATCGCTGGCTATCACTCCGGAATTAGTGAAGATTTGACTAATTGAAGGGTCGAGAATTATATTTATGCCTCCCGCAATAGCGATATCACAATCACCATTTTGAATGCTTCTTACTGCTCGGTGAATCGCTACAATAGAACTGGAACAAGCCGTATCAATAGCTTCGCTAGGTCCGTTTAAGTTTAATAAATAAGATATCCTATTGGCTATTACTGAATGCGCAAACCCGGTTCCGACATGGGATTCAATTGCCGATTTGCTTCTTTTCACAATATCAATATAATCCGATGTTGCAACACCGACAAATATCCCTGTATTGGTTCCTGACAGATCGGTTGTTTTATAACCAGCATCTTCGATTGTACCCCAGGCAACCTCTAAAAATATCCTTTGCTGTGGATCCATAGTTTCTGCTTCAAGAGGTGATATCCCAAAAAATATCGGGTCAAATTTATCAACATTATTAATAAAACCACCCCATCGGTTTAGACAATCCTCCCCAAACATTTCTTCATAATCCCAGCGTTCTTTTGGAATTTCACATATTAAATCTTTTTCATTTATAAAATTAGCCCACAACGCTTCCAAATTATCAGATTGTGGCATTATGCCATTCATCCCTATAATAGCTATGTCTTCTCGATCATTTTGTTCTTTAAAATTATTGTTTATTAAATTTACATTTTTATAAACTCCACTAACCTGTTCGTTTTCTTTTTTCTCAACCTTCTCCAATTGGGTAAATTCATTTATTGTTTTTTCCGTTTGAGAATAGTAAGAATCGAAATTCCTTTTATATTCATTATATAAAAACTGAGAAATAGAAGAAATTGATAGGAACTCGATCTCAAAAAATATTGCCGGTGTAATCGTTATATTATACTTATTATTCACATCATTACTGAAGTTAATAATTTGAATTGAACTTAATCCATAATTATTGATGTTTTCATCGATATCAAGATTTGATTTCGAGATCTCCAAAATAGTTGCGATAATACTTAATATATCGTTTTTTAAATATTTTAATATTTCCGTTTCTTCAATAACGGATACGGGTTTTCTTTTCTTAGTGGTAACTTTGTTTTCGGATTGATAAATGTCTTCAAACATTATTTTATTACCTTTTAAGGATTCAATTTTTTCTTTGTCATATGATATCTCAATTTTCCTTGGTACTTTGTATCGTGCAATGTTTTTAGTCAATTCTTTCACTGCATTGAGAATAATTTTTGTTATTTCCTTCTCAGAATCTATATTTGTTAAATTCTTAAACTGCTCCTTTATTTTCACAAGGTTCGGCATAACAATTGCATCAGGATGTTCCCCGAGCACCTTATCAAGAACAGGATATACACATACCTGTGAAATTAATGCACTTTTTAGTAATATTTTTTCAATCTCCTGTGGGTACACATTTTTTCCGCCAATATTAACAATCACATTCTTTTTTCTTCCTGTTATATAAACAAACCCTTCAGAATCGATTCTGGCAATATCTCCTGTGTGAAGCCACCCATCCGAATCAATTACTTCAGAAGTTTCTTTGGGCTTTTTATAATATCCTGCCATTATGCTTGGACCCCGAACAAGTAACTCCCCGTTACCGTTTTCATCTCCCTGTTCTATCCTTATCTCAACATCTGGCAAAGGGAAACCTATAGATCCGGGTCGATTAAAATTGGGACGATTAAGACATACAGCAGGAGCATATTCGGATAATCCATACCCTTGGATGACTTTAATGTTAAGATTTTCAAATTCATCGATTATATGCTTATGAATAGAAGCCCCACCTACAAGCAAGTATTTAATAGTGTCCAGTTTAATATTATCCCTTATAATTTTATTAAGTATTTGTTTTAAGTATATAGGTACTGTACTAAAGATTTTCGCTTTTGTTTCTTTAATTGTCATTATCATTTCAGCCACACTAGATGAATCTAAAATATCAACCCGGGCTTGGCAAATAAGCGGCATTATCATTTGAAAGATTGTAGGATACGTATGATTAAACGGTAAAGCAGCGACACAGATATCGCCAGGATCTGCATAACCATCCAACTGTTTCATGGCTGCCTGGGCATTTGACATTAATGCCTTATGTTCCAATTGTACAATTATATCATCATGCATGCATATCATTGATGCGATATCATAAGATTCAACTTTTTGATTTTTAAATAAGGAAATCGCATCTTCACTAATTTGCAACCCTGCTTTAATCATTAGTTCGTAACTTAAAAGTTTTGACTCTTCAAACAAAACACCGGAATCCCCGATTTCACCTGGTAAATTGGCTATTATCTTCAAGTTTTTTTCCAATTCATCTTGATTTATCAATTCCTGATCAAAACATATTACTTTTTCAAGTTTCTTGCATCTGCCCTTAATTTTCATTAATGATTCAAAATAACCGCCTGATAAAAAAATAAATTTCATATCACTATTTTTAATAACAGACAAAAAATCATCAGTTCCTACATATATATCTACAGGAACAATAATTGCACCAATTGATGTTACAGCCAGATATACAATTGGCCATTCCAGACGATTTCCAGAACAAATACCTATTTTATCACCTTTTTTTATACCCATTTTAATAAGTACAGCACCCAAAAGACAGACATTGTTTAACAAATCTTTATATGATATTTTGATTGTTTGGCCTTTAATTTTTATACAAAATGCTATAGCATCTGTTGCATAATATTCAAAACACTCAACGAGATCTCGAATTGTTTTAAATTTTATATTATTCTTCATTTTTATAACCATTCCTTTCGCTGCGCTCAAGGCACAAAATGGAATGAAACCGTTCATCTTGAACTTATTTTATTTTAAAAATAATCATGTTGAGATTACAGACAACTACAAAACACGTGGAAGCGAGTACGCTGCATTTTTAAGAGTAAACCGCATTTTTATATGTCGTAAATTGTACTTTCGCGAGTAAACAAAAGCGTCGCCGAACTTTTTTCAACATATATATTATTAACATCACGTAAATTGTATCTACTTTTATAATATTTGCAAAGGTCTATTTCTATAGACCCAAATAACGTCAAAATAAAAAAAAGGTCTATAAAAATAGACCCAAAAATCTCTAAACCTTTATTTAACCACCATTTCTCTTATCTTCGCAATAGCCTTTTCCGTATCATTAACTGATAGTTTCTTTAGTATATTATGAATATGATTCTTAATTGTATCTTTCGAGACGACCAGTAACTGTGAAATCTGTTCCCGATTGTGATTGAGTTTAAGATACCTAAATACTTTTTTCTCGGCATTGGTTAAATGAAGTTCTGTCAGAATATCATCCTCCTTTTTCTGAAGCAAGATCGCCTCATTCTCCTTTGCCACCTCAGCAATTATTTCCGCCGTCGTCCTTCTTTTATGAACATCCCCAATGATTAGCGGCAGTTTATCCAGACTATCTTTGTTTACAAATTCTTTAGCACCAGATAAAATAGCTTCTTTAACATGTTCCGGATCTTTTGATTCGGCGGTCACGATAATTTTGGTCTCATCCTTTATCTTATTGATAAATAATAGACCATCCGGTTTATCTCCAGTCAAACACAGATCAAGCAATACCACATCTGGTCTTTTGAGTTTAATTAATTCATATCCTTCTTGCTTTTCGTGGGCCACACCTGCAACTATCAAGTCATCTTCCATATTAAGCAAAGTAGCGAGTTGCTTAACCCAGTCTAATGAATCATCAATAATTACTATCTTGATTTTCTCAGCAAGCATTTTTGCTCTCCTCTTCTCCTCTAAATAAATTGAAAAGACTATAACTGATATTCTTATCTTGACATCGATGACAAAGTAAGTAACACCTATCATACCTAAGATTATCGGGCAAGGAGTTAACGTCATTGGAATGGGCAAAGATTCTATCAACGCTATCGAGTTGGTAAACGTTTGTTATCCTTGTTGTAATACTGATGAACGGACTTTAGGCGGCTTGTTTAGGCATCTGGCAGATGAATTCAATGGACTCGACTGGGCTGTTGCTTTTACGACCTTTTTGGATTTGTTGGCGGATATTTCAGCGAAGGTTAGCCAAAAGATCCGTAAATGTACTTTTTAATCCGCACATATCTAATGACTCATCTACAATACTTCTCCCAACCTCAGTATCAAATACCTTTTCCCAAACCACATTTGATGAGCAACGGTTATATGAAAAAATAGTTCCGCTTTCCTTATTAAGATCATCGCTTGTCATAATCCAGGCCGCAGTGCTGCCGGAGCGTTTAGGAGTGCTTGTCTCTGGCAGGAATCTTGCTGCAAATGGAAGAATATGACGCCAAATAAATTGCATATATCCTGGAGCTGTACGTACAAGTCCAGTCCCAGCCATCATCCCTGGGTCAATGCAATAGAATGAAGCATATCCAGGTGATATACGCCGGGCTAATTCAATTGTACTAACCATATTTAAGAATTTAGATGTCGCATAACGATCCCGGCCTATCTGATCAATTGATCCAACTTTAGACAATCCTTCTGCACAATTTTTAATCGATTCATATTTAGCTCCGCGGAATCCAAACATAGTAGCTGCTTTGTTATCTGGATGATGTGTACCGCTTCCAATGAACAGAACGCGTCCATGTAAAAGAACAGGTAGCAAACCAATCGTCAATTTAAACGCAGCCAGATGATTGACAAAAAATGTTTCTTCATATTTTTTATCATTTGTAAATCTGGTTTCATTAACAATTTGTATCCCGGCATTGTTTATTAACCCCGCTAAATCATATTTCCATGATGAGATAAATTTATCAATACTCTCCATTGAACAGAGGTCTAATTCATAAACACTCGTGTTTTTACCAATCTGTTTTGCAATTTTCATTCCGTTATTAACATTCCTTACAGCAAGTACGATATGGGTATCAGGTTCCCGAGACAAATATTTTACAATGTTATATCCCAAACTACCTGTTGCACCTGTAATAAGATAAGTTTTCATAAAAACTCCTTTCATAGTAAAATGAACCCCAATGGAAGCTATTTTCGGAATAAATTCTTAATTTGTGTAGAATTTTAAAATCTTGATGAAATGGGGTCATAATCGAAAAATATTGCGAATTTGATCCCTTGGCTAAGTTTTGCTTGACAAAATTGGCCAAAGTGCTGGAGGCCCTAAATAAATGTAATTAAAATCATTATTTTTCTTGATATCAAATCCCAACCTCGCTCGCTTCTTCAAATACAGTTTGAGCAACCGCATATTCATTATAGATATCTTGCCTCATCCCCACAAAATGGGATCCTTGTCCCGGGAATAACATGCGATTTACTCATTTCGATTCTTCTCTTGTTATCAATAATCGAAGTTTATCATTTTGTTTTCACTTCTTCCGGAATATTTACTTTTACATAATTAGGAAATGGTTGAATCTGAAAGAAATCATTTTCAAAAATGGTGACTCCATTATTGGATTGGATCTCTTTGAAACCGGCAAACGAATATGTAACAAGCATCATCCGATTGCGGTCGTTGGGCACAAACTCCGCCTGTAAACGTTTATTGGCCTTCTTGGCTTCATTCATAATGTAATTAAGCATTATTGTTCCGACTCCCCTTGACATTACCCGGCAAGACATTAATAACAATTTGATGGTCCAAATGTCATTAAGGCATTCAATAAGCATAAGGCCTATTTTACCATAGGTACCGTATTTATCGTCAAGAGTGGCCATAAATAATTTATGGCGTTCGGACCGGCGAAAACTGTTGAGTTCTTCATACGAATAGGTATACCCGGTGGAATTGAGTTGGTGGGTTCGAATGGTAAGCTCTTCCGCACGTTCAAGATCACCTTCCTGGGCCGGTGCAATTGTAAATACCATATCCAAGGAAGCCAGGAAATCTTCGGCCGGACCTTCAAATTTTTCTTCGGCGGTATTACGTTCAATGTCATGCATGTATAGTAAACGGCGATTTCTGGAGTCTTCGGTGATAAAACGGGGAAACATTTCCGGCATATCCAACAAATGTTCCAGATTGGCCGAATCGATGCAAAGCACTTGCGGATTCTCAAAATTCACTTCATCTCTTTCAAATGCTTGGTCATCGATAAAGGCTAAAGTGTCAATCCCGATGTTGATTGATTTGGCTATTTCTTTTACTGAAACTGATTTCGTACCCCAATTGATTTGCGGATACAAAAAGTACTCATACAAACCCAACTCACGTAATTTGGACATCGCCAAATCATGATCATTCTTACTGGCAATAGATTGCAATATTCCCCGCTGATCCAATACTTCAATTTTATCTTTGATTCCGCTAAGTAATGTCACATTGCTATCTTCGATCAAAACACCGTTCCAAATGGTATTATCCAGATCCCAAACCACGCATTTAATTTTTTGTTCCTTTTTCTCCAAGATTCATTCACTCCTTTCCCTTCATTATGCCATGCTTCTAAATGCATTGGTGGCAATAAGGATTTCATGCATTTGCGTCGTTCCTTCGATGACTTCCATGATTTTAGCATCCCGGTAGAAACGTTCAACCTGAAACTGGTTGCTGCAACCATTAGCCCCATGAATCTGGATTGCATCACTGGTTATTTTTTGCAGCATTGTGGTAGTGAAGTATTTCGCATTCCAGGTTTCCATGATTGATTCGGGAACGCCGTCATCCTTCAAAATTCCCGCATGGTAGCAAAGCAATCTGCCCGCTTTAATATTAACTACCATTTCGGTGACAATTTTTTGAATTAATTGATGTTGCCGTAAAGGTTCGCCAAATTGTTTCCGCTTTCTCGCATAATGTAAACATTCTTCGAGGCAAGCTTGTCCCAGTCCAACTGCACCACAGGCGATTGAATATCGGCCATAGTCCAATGAATTAAGCGCCACATGGGATAAACCAAAACCAGGGTTCCCTATCAAGTTTGATTGCGGGATACGACATTCCTGAAAATTCAATTCAGCTGTTCCTGAAGCGCGACAACCCAAGAGTCCAGACATAGGCTTAATCGAAAGCCCGGGTCTATTTTTTTCAACCAAAAATGCGGTGGGCTTGCCTTCAAGTTTAGCGATTAATAAGAAAACATCGGCAATTTGGCCAAAAGTAATCCACTTTTTCGTACCATTGATAATATATTCATCCCCAGAAGAAACCGCGGTTGTTTCAATACTTTTAGCATCACTGCCTACATTAGGTTCAGTTAACGCAAAAGCTCCAATGGAGCGTCCGGAAGCCAGCTTTTTTAGCCAAAAATCACATTGTGATCGGGTTCCCCATTTTTGGATGGCAATCACCAACATTCCATGAACCGTCAGCAAACTTCTAACCGAGGAGCAACCGCGACCAATCTCTTCGTGCAATATGGCATGATCTAACATCCTCATCCCTCTACCGCCATATTCTTGGGGAAGCAAGGTACCCAGATACCCTTTTTGTGATAGCTTTTGTATTATATCTAGCGGAAGAAATTGCTTTTTATCATATTCAGAGGCAAATGGAATTATTTCATTATCAACAAAAATTCTCACTTCATTTTGAAGAGCTAGGTGTTCGCTGGTCAGTTCCATCGTAAATATTCCTCCTATCACTTTTTGATCTTGATCAAGTTACCCATGTTATTGATTGTACGAAAATTATCAGTATTCAAGTCGTTTGTCTCGACCTTAATAGCAAATTCCTTTTCTAAAAACATCACCATCTGCATAGCAAACAAGGAATTTACAAATCCCAAGCTGAACAGATCCTCATCATTTTATATTCATGCTTTCCAAAATACCCACCAGGCCCAAGTGGCAGACATATTAAAGACCGCTCAATATGTATAAAAACCCTGCCCGCTTTTTTTCCCAAATAACCCGGCATCAACCATTTTTCTTAATAGGGGGCAGCAACGGAATTTAGGATCCTGATAATTTTCATATAAAACGTCTAATGAATTGACTACTGTATCCAGGCCAATTAAATCAGCTGTTTCTAAAGGACCCATTTTGTGACCATAGCATTTTTTGAATATATCATCAACTTCCTGTGCAGTTGCAACTTGATCTTGAACCACAAACGCAGCTTCATTCATAAAAAGATGAGAGATTCGGTTTGAAACAAAACCCGGATAGTCATTTACTACGATACATTCCTTTCCCATGCTGGCTAGCAATTCTTTCGTTGCCTCTATTGTTTCTTCTGAGGTATAATACCCGCGAATGGTCTCAACTGTTGTTTTCAATGGAACTGGATTCATAAAATGTGTACCAATAACCTTTGAAGGTCGTTTTGTTAAAGCTGCGATCCTAGTTATTGGGACACAGGATGTATTCACCGCAAAAATACAGTCCGACCCACAAATCGAATCTATCTCTCGGTAAACTTTCACCTTAATATCCCAATTTTCAGTTACATTCTCAATAAGAAACCCAACTTCCTTTAACTGTTGATAATCTGTCGTAAAATAGATTTGAGAAATTATAGTATCCGGGTCATAAACTACTTCATTACTTTTACGGAATAAAGTCTGCAAGCGGACATTTTGATATATATCCTCTCGCGAATGTTCTAAAATTTCAGTGGTTCTATCGACTAAAATAACTTGATAACCAGCTTGTGCTAAGTTTTGAGCCACGCCGGTTCCCATCACTCCCGCACCGACAACACCAATTATTTTCATTTTTCTCCTCCTTTGGAGATTATAATTGCTTGTACAGGTACTTCCCATTCTATACCAGGAACAATCAACGGGTCCGCTTCTTTTCTAATACGCTGAATTAATCCGGCCAGGACTTTCCCTGGACCTATTTCTTCAAACTCCATTTCCCCTTGACCCATTAAAAAACGGATGCTTTCCGTCCATTTAACCGGATGATCAATTTGCTCAATAAGATTTTCTTTAATAATGCCTTGTTTATACGGTCGTGCTGTAAAGGTTGAGATAACCGGAATGCTTAATGTTAAAAAGTTAAAATCACCAATAAAACGTTTAAATTCTTGTTTAACAGTTTCCATATAACGCGAATGAAATGCGCCACTGGTTTTTATCGGAATGAACATTTTCACGTCATTAATTTTCTCAAAAATGGGCTGAACGTTCTCAATGTCCGATTTGGGCCCGGAAATTACTATTTGGAATGGTGAATTATAATTGGCAATATCGATAGTATCGATTTTATGTCGTTTTAACACATCAACAATTTGCTCTTCATCCAATCCAATAACGGCAGCCATCCCTCCTCTCTGAATCTGACCCATAAGCTCGCCCCGCTTTTTTACCAACTCCACTCCGGTTTCAAAGCTAAACACTCCTGCAGCAAATAGAGCATTATATTCGCCCAAACTATGCCCAGCCACAAAATTTGGTTTTTTATCGGTTGTCTGAATTTTTTTTAAATAACTTAATGAATTTACCACAAATAAAGCGGGTTGAGTATATTGGGTTTGATTCAAATTTTGCTCCGGGTCTTTTGTACATAACTTTTCAATCGAATATCCTAAAATATTATCCGCTTTCGACGTTAATTCCTTAAAATCGTTAAATAAAGTTCCGCCCATTCCCTTAGTTTGAGACCCTTGACCTGGAAAAACATACGTGACCATCTTTTTGCCTCCTCATATTTACTGCTCACTCTTTAACAAGCGACGATTTCATCCTTTTTTATTTCCTGTCCAATTAGTTCAATAATTATCGATTTACTCATCTTTGATTCAACTATAATATTAATTATTAACATCCATTTATGGAGTTTATCATTTTGGCCAAATAAAACCTGTCCATATCATCATATTGCAATCCCTAGCCTATAAATACTAATAAGTTAAAATAACCACCTCCTCTCTTTCCTAATTTATTACAGATCAAAAAATGGTCACGCAGCTTTAACGATGTTTAGCAAAATTTAAATAAATTTTTTTGACCTTTGCGCATCCTGAATTCCGCAAATTTTTCTTTAGTATCAAACTGAAAATAAATATTATTTTTCAAAAGATATTCAAGAGGATAACCCGGTTCCTTTCCATAAGAATGTCCTGGAAATACTTTGACTTTATGGTCAACCGTATTTTTAATATTCTGAATTGACTCGAACATCATCTCCGGAGTTGCGCCGATAATATCGCTAAGTCCACACCCTTCAATAAAAATAGTATCACCGGTAAACAGGCTATCCGGTAAAAGATAGCAAGTACTTCCAAAGGTATGCCCCGGTGTAAGTAAACAAATTACTTGAGTTTCACCTATTTCAATTATGTCATCATGATTGAACCCATTTAAATTAGAACATTGAAAATTATAAAAAAAGATTTCTTTTGCTGACATGAATACTTTTGGATTGTATTTTTTTAATAACGTCGTCACCAGATTTGTATGATCAAAATGAAAATGAGTCAATAATATTGTGGTAAGCTGACCTTTTAACATCTGTAAAAGTGACTCTATTTTAGCCATTTCCCAAGCTGGGTCAATAATAACTATTTTTTTAGTTTTAAGATCTATAACAATGTATGTAAAATTAATAATTTGACCAAAACCGACTTTTAACTTGTAGACAAGATACTTTTGATTCATGGGTGCTCCTATATACGAATTCCTTTACGTAGACATTTCAACGAACTACACAATTGAATTTTCTTCGAGTTCTTTAATAAATCGTTTTAAGTTACAAAAAATGTAGTTTGCATTTAATCTTTTCCTCTCTTTTACCAATAAACTGAAATAAAACTCAAAGCAACCCTCAACTATTCCAAATCGACCTTTGAAATAAAGTTTCTATCTTCATTAAATTTTTCAACTCTTGATTAAAGGGAGTAATAATTGAATAACATTGTGAACCCGAGTTTTGGAGCAAATTGTTCTTGACGAAGTTTGCCAAGGTACCCGAAGGCCCTAAATCCACATAAATGCATTCATGGGCTTTTTCCAGATGGCGAACGGCTTTTTGAAACTGAATCGGCCTGCGAACAACATTCCAAAAATAATTTTCGGGAATCTCCATTAATTGATTCCCGAATAAACATGATATGAACCCTATTATCGGTTTATTAAACAATTTCATCTTCAACAAACTTGTATATTCTGCTTTTGCCGCATCAATATATGAAGAATGAAATCCAAAAGAAACAGGCAACATCTGATAAACAATTTCTTGTTCTGTTAAGAAGCTGCAAATCCTCAATAAATCTTTCCTTTTCCCTGAAACGACAAAATGAGAGTCATAATTCAACGCGGCGAATTCCGTACCTTTAAATAGTACGGGATTCCTATAATACAAATCAGGATTATAAACAATCGCCAACATGTTACTGCCTTCACAATTGCGTTCAATTATTTCTGCCTGTTTTAAAATAATCTCAATGGTATCTTCTTCATTTATGACCCCCGCAACACTCGCTGCAGTAAACTCACCTAAGCTTGCACCTAAAACATAATCCGGTTGGATATGCCAACTCAATAACAGTTGAGCAAGTGAATATTCAACCATAAAAATTGATGGATGGGTAAATAACGTGCGATCAAAATTTCTGTCTTTTGGTTTTCGATTATAAAGTTCGTCAAGTATTGATTTACCGATATTTAGCTGCACTATATCATCAAGTTTCAACATCCATTTATGAAACGTAAGATCGTTGTCAAATAATTGATTTCCCATCCCATAAAATTGAGAACCCTGACCAGAAAACATGAAAACTATTGCTTTATTCATAATCATTTCTTAACTTCTCCTGTATCGCCCTCATTTGAAACTTTTCTACTCCTTTTTAAAGTATCCATTTCATTTCAAAGGTACCGCTCCCTTGCCTATCTTCTGAAGAACTAAAGTCCATTTTCCGTTCTTGAATTTTAGGATAAAAAAAAATAATGCTTCGCCCTTTCATATACAAAGCCATATTGTATACCATCGGCAAAGCATATAACCTCAAATAATTCTCAATCGAGCCGAAACATCGTATTGGGCTTATTTGATTTTACTAAAAAAGCTTGTCTATCTATTCATTAAAAAGTACTTATTAATAATCTTACAGTGCCTTCCTGCATTCCAACTTCTAACATTCTAGGTAACTGATTGCATAGCTAGAACTTCTACCCTATAGAAATAAAGCCCCTATTATATTCGCGGGTATTTTATTCCTTATTTTAAAATTGCTTTGTCAAAATGTGGACACCATTCATTCTGTAATATTATTAATATTCAACAAATACATTGTATTTTATTCTTTGCTTATTATAACATAAAATAATAAAATTTCCAACCAAATTCACTGAATATTCTGTTGAAAAAAATAATTTAAAAACACATCATTAGTGTTAACTTTCCAAAATATCATGCAGTAACTCTTCATTTATTTAAGTATTCTTCAGCTATCATACATCGAGTCCTCCTATGATGAACATTTTTCTGCAGGTGACGTTTAATAGAAGGATAAAAGGAATCATTTTGATAACAAAGAAAACATTTACATGATATGCAAAAAACACCATCAACGCTTCGACTTTGATCCAAAAGTCATTGCATGCTTAAAATCCCCATTTACGGCTATTGCACCGGAGTCCGTTCATCCCGCAAGCTCGCTTAAAAATGCGAGGATGAAGTCGCCTTCCGTTATTTAACCGGAAATCGGTTTCCAAAATTCCGGGCTATTGCCAATTTTCGGGTTCTCCATTTAGCGGCCTTTCAAAAAATTTTTCCGGAGGTTTTAGCGATTCCGTCTAATGAAACGTGGCCCACTTGCACAATTGTTAGTTCTTCGCAAAAGGGGGAAAAGCTGACAAATTTCCCTCACACATCCCCGCCGGGCTTTAAGCCGCGGGGACACCCTTGGGCAAGGCGTTATGAAAAAAAGCGATTCCATTCCGAAAAGATTTGGGGAACGCTTTCCCGCCGCAAAATTAAATTGCGACTCAATGACCGGCATTTTCCGGCCGTCTACCATCTCTCGCGGCCCCTGACCGTTCTTCGGGCTATACTGAAACAATTTCGCAGCTCCAGCGATTTCTGATTTCATTTCTCCAATCCTTTTTTTCATTTCTCCCTTTGCTGATTTCATTTCATCAAACCTTTTTTTCATTTCTCCCTTGGGTGATTTCATTTCTCCAAACATTTTTTCCGTTTCTCCCTTGGGTGATTTCATTTCTCCAAACATTTTTTCCGTTTCTCCCTTTGCTGATTTCATTTCATCAAACCTTTTTTCCATTTCTCCCTTTGCTGATTTCATTTCGTCAAACCTTTTTTTCATTTCTCCCTTGGGTGATTGCGTTTCTCTAAACCTTTTTTTCATTTCTCCCTTGGGTGATTGCGTTTCTCTAAACATTTTTTCCGTTTCTCCCTTGGGTGATTTCATTTCATCAAACATTATCGTTACCTGTAAAAACCAATCCTTTTCACTTTGTTTTATTTTTTGGACCTCCTGGACCTCATACCCCTCTTTTCCCTTGTAAAAATGGCAAAAACATATATAGGAAGAAAACAATATGCAAGTCGAAAAGCTGGTTTCTCTCGCCTTCAATTTGAAGGCGAGCTGGCTCCGTAGTCAAAAGGTTTTGGGGGTCGTAGTTTGACTGCCTTGACAGGGCCTTCGTTTCTCCCGAAGGCGGGAGAAAGCAAGAATGAGGGCTTGAACCCCAGGACAACACTTCCATTCAGCGGATGAAGTGGTTAACTTTTGGTTCTTTCAAAGAAAGCGGCGATTATGGTCCACTGATAAAAAAACAAAAGTCCACCGGTTTAAATGATGATAGCCACCGCGAAAAAAGCAAGGACAGTTTGGGCTTTCCGGAACCTTTGCCGTGATGCTCCTTAGTCTGTCCATCAAGCCTATCGGCCCTCAATTCCAGCCAATTCCCTTTTATACGAGGGATAAGGTAATGGGCCCAAAACCCACCCTAGTCTGAAAGGGTATTCGCCTGTTTTTCGGGTTTTGAGGGTTGCGCTCCGTAGTTTAAACATTCCGGACGCTCCATTTCAAAAAAATAATTGGAATTTTTTAACAAATCATTGCTCTTATGGTTTTTAAATATTATAATATTCCTATAATTGTATTGAATGTAAATTAATTACATCAAAAATAAAATATCCCCATACCATTCCCAGAAAGGAAGGTGGTCAAAATCAATTCAAAAGAACACTGCTGACACAGGATGGAAATTGTACACCAATGAACTGCCGGACCCAGGACATTAAAATGAGTGAAAAGGAGGGAATCCCGATGAAATCCAAAATCATGAAGTTGTTTTTGGCAAGTCTGATCTGTTTTACCTTTACCGTCCCTGCAGCAGACCTGCAGGCGGCAACGACGATCACCTCCAATCAAACCGGAACCATTGACGGCTACGACTTTGAACTGTGGAAAGATTCCGGGACCACCAGTATGACTCTCAATGGCGGTGGCAAGTTCAGTTGCTCATGGAGCAATATTAACAATGCCTTATTCCGTATCGGCAAGAAATTAGACTCAACCCAGACATATCAGCAACTTGGAAACATATCGGTAAACTACGGTTGCAACTACCAGCCCAACGGCAATTCCTATTTGTGTGTCTATGGGTGGACCAGAAACCCGCTGGTGGAATACTACATCGTCGATAGCTGGGGCAGCTGGCGTCCGCCGGGGTCATCCTCAAAAGGCACCATTACCGTTGATGGAGGCACCTATGACGTATATGAGACCACCCGGACCAATCAACCTTCCATTGATGGCACCGCCACTTTCCAGCAGTATTGGAGTGTCCGGACCTCGAAATCCTCGGGCGGAACCATCTCGGTTACCAAACACTTTGATCAGTGGGCCAATAAAGGAATGCAGTTGGGGAAAATGTATGAAGTCGCGCTTTGTGTAGAAGGATACCAAAGTAGCGGGAGCGCCGATATGTATAGTAATACGATTACTATCGGCGGCAATCCTACGCCCACACCGACACCTACACCTACACCCACGACATCGCCGACCCCAACGCCGACAACGGAACCGACTCCTACCCCGACCGGCGCTGTCATCGTCAGTTATGCGGTGAATGACTGGGGCGGTGGCGCTACGATCAGTGTTACAATTAAAAATAATACCACTTCGCCCATTAATGGCTGGACATTAGCCTGGAACTTTCCGGGCAACCAAAAAATCACCAACCTGTGGAACGGCGCCTACACGCAAAGCGGCGCGGCCGTATCCGTAAAAAACGCCTCCTATAACAGCACGATTCCGGCCAACGGGAGCGTCAATTTTGGATTTAATATCAGTTACAGCGGTACCAACGCCAAGCCGACCAGTTTTACCCTTAACGGGACACCCTGTCAAGTCCAATAAACAAGAGTGGAATCCGGTTTGGCCAGAATGGGACAAACCGGATTCCACATTCCCAAAACCTTTCTTTGTGGCCAACCTTTCCCATTTAAAGTTTAACCGTTATTTTGAACACCATTCCTTTTTCACTGGGAGGTATGCTTCGATTGGAACTATCCCAATCGTAATTATAATTGCTTAAAAAATAAATCATCGGGCTGATATCGGGCCCCCGGTAATGATAGAACTCCAAAGAAGGAATCACTTTGTCGCTTTTGTTATATTTTACTTTTAAAACCTGTAAGGTTCCGGAATCCGTCAAATCATGGATGATTCTAATTTCACCCTGCCAATCCCGGTATATCGAAGCATAATTGTTAATATCCAAACCGATGAAGTTATCCGTATGATAGGTTTGCTCCAACGTATACAGAAAATCATTTTTGCTTAAATATTGCATTCCGAGCGCATATTGATTTTTTTCGCCGCAAACCACATTCAAACCGCTGTATAAGGTGATCCCGTTTAATAAATCGTAGGAAAATTCTCCTCCGACGTTGGTGTAACGGTTCAAAGAATCATTCTTACAGGACATCACCAAAGTAAAATCTTTGTTATCCAACAAAAAACCCATCCTGGCCCATCCGGCGTATATCGCGGAATCTTTTCGGTCCCGGGCCGCGCCGACCGCCAAATTATGTCCCGGCCAGGCCAATGACCCTTCCAAACCTTCGTAACTTTTATCCCTTTCCAATGGGTAGGTTGGGGTAAGGATGAATTCCTGCCCCCAAATCCAGTCTTTTATTCCCGCTTCAACCAAAGCCGGTCCAATTTTTTTATTGAGCGTTGCCGTTTCAAAATCCCAGTCTTTTTTTTCCGAATCCAGCACCGGTTGGCATTCCAATTGGAATTCATCCATCGACAAAGAAAAGTCCAATTTTACCAGAGAAATTTGGGAATCCAAATTGGTTTCCGTATCCAAACCGACGTCAACATCAACGTCAGCGAAGACAGGTCCGGAAAATCGATTGGGGGGTAATAAATAAAGAAATAATACCACCGTAAAAAGGGCGGTTCTCCAATAAGGCCTCATCTCGCCAACCTCCGCTAAAACTTAAGCAACACCGGATACTTATCCATCATTAAAGGGTCAAAAGCCTGTAGCGGAAGATCACCGCCCCGGATATTCATAAATTCCAAAATGGTTTTCCGGTCTTTTTCATAAAGAAGATTTTGAATTTCAATTTTGGCCATCTCATGCCCGTTTATCATCTGAAAATTCGAATATTGCAATCTTTTTAAAGGTTTCCCGTTAAGGGCCATTAAGATAATTTGTTTCAATTTCAAATCATCGCGCTGGAGCCAAATTTGAGCCTGCTGATACGCTGTTTTGAGATCCAATGCCTTTAAATCGATCTCCAATGTGGTTTCATGTTCAATCATTTTCAAAATCCGGTAATCATCCACGTAATCGATCCCGGCTGTTTCGGCAATCCCGGCGTCGCCAAACAACTTTTGCTGGGCTGAAATTCGCAGCGGCCGTTTTAATTTTTTTTCATACATCCAAGTATTGTAACCGATGACTAAATAGGAGCCGTCTTTGAGTTTTTCCGGCGCGGTAAACACCACAATCTGTTTTTCTTTATTATAAAAATACACTCTCACCCCGGCGGTGTTTATTTCATTATTCTGGACGGAGGTCGCGCTGATATCGATGATCCATGACCCTTCCAGCAACCCCTGCCGGCTGAATACATTTTGAATCATCGCTTTCGGGTTTAATTCCCCTTGCGTGGATTGGGAATATCCACCCCATAAAAAAACGCAAGTCGTCAAAAAAAAGGCTAGATGGGTAATATTTCTTTTCATTCGGGTCATCGTTTTTCCCCCCTGTATTTCCAGGATTCACTCATGGCGGAACATTTCAACCACATTTAACCGCGATGCTTTAACGGCGGGGTTTAATGCCGATAGAACCGCCGAAAAAATAACTATCCCTACGGGAAAATAGCAATTTTCCAATGATAATTCAATCCCCAGAGGAATCGGTTGGCTTATCGTCGGCGGATAATAGGTGATCCCCAACCGGTTAATGAATAACCCCAGGCCCCATCCGGTCATGATCCCCAAAATACCTCCAACGCCTCCCAGAATGAATGCTTCCTGAATCAACAACCAAAACACTTGGGTCCACTTGGTGCCTATCGCCCTGATGGTGCCGATCTCTTTCATTCTCTCGAAAAACGCCATCGACATAATTTCAAAGGTGCTTAAAAAAACCAGGATAAAAATTACCACGGATAAAAACAGAAAAATCAGGTTGAACATCGCTCTTACTTCTTTATAAAGGGTTGCCAGATCTTGCCAGCTTTTCATGGTAATCTTCACTTTTTCTAGCCGGCATAGGTTTTTAATGAAGCTCGCCGTATGGGGATATTGATGGGAATCGTTTAAATAAACAATTATTTTGTCAACCCCGGTGGTATTCAGCAATCCCTGGGCAAAGCTTAACGGCAAAATGATATAATAATTGTCGGCATCCCTGTTCCCTGTCGAAAAACTCCCCGCCACCCGTAAGCTTCCCGCATTATAAGCCCCGTCACCGGTGGCAACCATCAGATTAACCCATTCTCCAATTTTCAAATCAAGCTTTTTCATGATTCCCCGGCCGATTAACACTTGATCCGTATCATTTTCAAACAGGTTGACGCCTTCTTGAATTGCCAGATTTTGGCATCTCGTGCTGCCGGGTATCACCCCGGTTCCCGATATCATCGTACTCCTCTTTTCGGTCCCTAAAACTCCGGAAAACTTGATTTCCGGGGTGTATTCTTTAACATTCCGGTCTTTTTTCAAGATCCCGGCGAGCTGTTCGATCTCCCCCTCGGCCAGTAAATAATTCTGATCGGTATTTTCCCGCCAAAACTCGGGTTTGGCGATCTGGAAATCACCGTATTGGATAATCGCCTGGAGTCCCATGCCTGAATACACATAGGATTTATATCCGTTCACCAGGTAAAGGATGGCAACGCCGCTTATAATAATCAGCAAACTTAACAGGGAGCGCCTTTTATTTCGCATAACATTCCGCAAGGCTATTTTCATCCATTAACCTCCCCATTCAGTATGCCGTCATTAATCACAAAAAGTTTTTTGGCGTATTGATTCAGGGATACATCATGGGTAACAATCACAAAAGCGACTTTATTTTGTTCATTTAATTTCAACATCTGTTCGATTATCATTTTTCCGGTTTTGGAATCCAAATTACCGGTCGGCTCGTCGGCGAAAACCACTTGCGGCCGGGTTACCAAGGCCCGGGCGATTGCCACTCTTTGCTTTTGACCGCCGGAAAGTTGCGAAGGCCTGCGCCCGGCTAACTCCAATAATCCTACATGGCTTAATCCTTCTTGAACTCTATTTTTACGCTCTCTTTTTTGTACTCGTTGCAACATCAAGGGATACTCCACATTTTCATAAACCGTTAATACCGGCAATAATTCAAACGACTGGAAAACAAGGCCGATTCTGTCCCTGCGCAACACGGTCCTTTGGTTATCATTGAGCCTGTTTACGGAAATATCGTCTAAAAATAGTTCTCCTGCCGTCGGCGTATCGATCCCCGATAACAGATTTAACAGTGTGGTCTTGCCGCTTCCCGACGGACCGTTGATCAGGGAAAAATCCCCGATGTCAATTTGAAAATCAACACCCTTGAGGGCTCTTACTTGTTCGGCCTTGGTGAAAAAAGTCTTTTCGATATTCCGGGCTTTAATGATGGTCATAAATATCCGGCCTTTCCATATAAAGTGAACCCTTTACAACACCTTCCCATAACATGGCGTTTCATTAAAATAGCCATCAGGGTACGCTGCTTTTCATTTTATCCAGATATTCCTTGGCCCAAGGACTTTCGGGGTAAATTTCCAGCGCCTTGGAAAAATATGCGACGGCTTTCGCTTTCTCTTGCTTTTTTTCATGGACGATCCCCAGCCACATATAGGAAATGAAATTCGTAAACGGGTCTTTGCTTTCCAAAGCTTTTCTTAAGGAATCCATCGCCTTTTCAATACTGCCTCCCGCAAAGGAAGGCGTATAAAAATAACATACGGCCAGTGAATTATAAGCCGGATAATTATTTTTATTAAGGGCGACCGCTTTGTTCAATAATTTAAAAGTCTTGGAAGAACGGGACATTGCATAAAACGTTCCGTTATAATTCATTAACCTCATATAAGTATCCGCCACCAAACGGTTGCAATCACTGGAGTTATTATCATATGTCAAAGCCTTCTCCGCTAATTTGCCGCTTTCGCTAAAACTTTGGGCCGCTTTTCGATTATCTTTTTTCACTTCGGAAATCTCCGCCAGAACAAATTCCGCCTCTCCCCGCCAATAATAATTTTCAAAATCATCTCCCGACTTGGCCAAAAACTCTTTACTGGCCGTCAGGATCTTGACTGCCTCATCAAGATTTCCCCGGCCGCTAAAAAAGAGGGTGCGGCCTTGGATGAATAATTGCTTCCCTTTTTCAAGCGGTTCGTTGGGGCGGTTTTTGGGGGCTGCCAGTATGGCGCCTGAATATAGGGATTGAGTCCAACCTGCCGCGGCATACACCGTGAGTAAAAAGAACACCGAGAGCACTCTTCTTTTCATCGTGGAACCTCCATTTTCAAGATCTTTATCGCCATCATTGTCGCTAAAACGCCATTTTACTTTTTCACCGCCACGATAATGCTATTTTGAGATTTGGTGGCGACAATATGATCCATGCTCAATCCGGAAGCATTGAGAAGCCGCTCAATGTCCTCTTGAAAACGTTCTCTCCCGCCGATAACGAGGGCGTTTAATGTTAAATATTCTCCCACAAACGGCACTTTACAAGGTAATAGCACATCGATTATGAAAAGTTTACTCTCTTCATTCATGGCCCGGGCGCAATTTCTTAAAATCTTTAAAGCCTCTTCATCGGACCAATTATGCAAGACTTTCCTCAGAAAGTAGATATTGCCGTTCCCCGGAATTTCCGCAAAGAAATCCCCTTTGGCAAAGGTGCATCTTCCTTGGAGCCCCTCTTCCAAATTGTTTTCCATCTGGTTGATTACCGATTCCTGATCGAAAATTATCCCCTTCACCCAAGGGTTTTCTCTCAAGATGGTTTGAATAAGACCGCCCTTGCCTCCTCCAATATCAACGATCTTCTCGACCGTTGAAAAATCGTAATCATCAAAAAAGGAGTTGTCTTCCATGACCGCCAATTCAGCCATGGCTTCATTAAATATCTCCGCTTGGCTTGTATTCCCTTCCAGCAATTGATAAAGAGGCCGCGGCGATTTTCCCGTCTTGATACATTCCAGGAGACTGCCGCAGGCTTGATAAAATATCTCTCCGGATAGTAAAGTCCAGGCATACAATGAACCACTGGCGCCTTTCATTAACCGTTTCGAAAAAGCGGTGATCGAAAAGGTTTGCCGGGGTTGTTCTTGAAAGATGCCGTAGCAAGCCAAAAAATGCAGTAAACGGTAGAGGGAATCCGGGTCGGCGGAAACCGTGTCCGAGATAACTCGGCATTGTTTGGGGCCGTCTTTTAAAATCTCAGGGATTCCCAGTTTGGTTGACACGTAAATGGCATGGGAAACCCAAAAGTCGTTAATCAACTGCATGGTGATGATCCAGTCCTTAGGGAACGCCCATTGGATCGGGTGATTCATTGAATCATTCATCAAATCCCTCCACCTGTCTCTTGATCCCTTTTTTAGGTATAATAATTTACGGCCTTGGAAGCGGAGCTGTATTTACATCTTTGCTGCCGGCAATAGATAAAATCCCAACCCAACGTTTTCCCTACCTTTTCTCTGACTTCCTTTACGGAGGCGCCCTCCTGGTAAGCCGCTAACGCATTACTGTAAACCCTGGTCAAAGCTGCAATGTAGTTGTAATTGATGTCCCGGCCGATAATCTTTAAAGAATCAATGTTGGCGCCGGCCAATTCCGGTAAATAACAGATGGTACAGTCTTCCACCGCATCCATAAACGAACATTCCGAAAGGTTGACTCCTTTTCCCCTCACAGTATATTGATAGCGGCAAGGCCATTCCACATCATTCGATAGGCATAAATTGCATACTCCGTTGTAATGCGCGCATCCGAAATGACCAAAAACCTCATATTGCAAATCCTGATCCACCGTCAATCGCTTGATCTCTTCCATCGTTAGATGATGCGGAAAAATGATCCGAGCGGCGCCGAGTTCCTTTAATAATTGAACATATCCGCTATTGGTGATATCCATGAACGTGCTTGTCAAAAGCGAAACATCCCAATGAAAGCTTTTCACTTTTTTTAGTAATGCCGGATCGGCAATGATCACGGAATCCACCCCCGCCGCCACGGCTGACTCAATATTTTTGATGAGGATCGACTCAAATTTTTCATTGGTAATATTGGGTTTGTTGGCCGCAAAATCAACTTTGGCGCCGTTATCATGGGCGATCTTCACGATTTCTTTTAATTCGTCATAATTTCGCAGTTCCGTTGCCCGCTGGTCATATTTGGAAAACTTGGCGCGGGCCGCTAAGGGAAGGTATTGAAGCTCCGGCGCGGATACACTGCAATAAATTTCTTTGGCGCCGGCTTTGATGATGGTTTTGCCGGCCAAAACGGAACGAACCGGCGCCTTAACCAGCATTTTTCTCATAATCCCTCTCCTTTTTTAACCAATCCAACATCCGGATGATTTCTTCGGCCGAAAAGGCTCTCCGGTCCAATATCATCGAGTCCATATTGCTTTCTTTAATTTCTTTGAAATCGTAATCTTTTTTTATAAAGATTAGATTTCCCATGGCATGATAGAGGAATCGTTTCTGGAAAGCTCTTTCCGGAGTTTTATAAAAAGAAAAGGTGTCAAAGCCGTCGTTGAATGGGAATTTATAGATCTTATCCAGTGACAAATCGCAGATCGAATCACAGTAATGATGACATTCTCCCTTGCTTAAATTTAAAATCCGCGCCAAATTGCAGCTTCTTCCCGCCGCTATCAATAAGTACTTTAAATGGCCGTTGATGCGGAAATGATTCTGTTTTAAAAAAGCGGCGGTATTTTTAAGAAAATCCGGAATAAAATTAATTTCAACACCGGAAACGGCATACTCTTTCAGAAAACTGATCTTGGTATGATTGGTGATGTTATAATCCATTTCCCTTTCATCTTGAAGCTCTTTGAATGATTCTAAAAATCCCGGATTCACCGCGGGTGTGTAAATCAACCATCTTCCAACATCAACTTGAATACCGGAGAGATTGACTTTTCCTTGGATAAGGTTGTATAAAAGGCCAAAATCATTGATGGTTAAGTAATCAATTTCACCGGATCGTAAGATTGGGATCAGTTCCCGGTTGACATGATCAAACGAAGCTTGCGGTACTTTCGGAGTAACCAAACGGATTCTTTTACCTTTATCTTGCTTTTTAATCAGGGCAATCATTTGATGCAGATCCGTCGCTTCAAAACCTTTATAGCTACATCCTTCATTTCCTATCCCAACCATATCAACATCGAGGTTTAAAACTTCATTCAGCTGTTGGATATTGGACACTCTGACCTCTATTTGCAACAGCATAACCCCCTTTCCCGTTACCCCTTACGTCCCGGAAAGCAGCGAATAACTATGGTTCATCGGTTACCGGAGCGGTTCTATGTATAAGTCGCCGAACATCGCGGTTGATATCCTCCCCATGCCTATCCCTTCCGTGGAATTCATCTCGCATACCGGACCATAGGGACTGATGATCATACTGCCGCCAAATAAAGGCCTCTCGGCGAAACTATGTTGTCCGACGCCATTGGCGAAAATGACCCAAATATTATTTTCCATGGCTCTCGCTTGGGCCGATATCCGGTAAAGAGCCCCCGGATAATCCCAGCAATATTCATTGATTTTTATTTTTTCACTAAATGCATAAACAGGCGCAATAATCCATTCGGCTCCTTTTGAAACCAGCTCACGGGCCAATTCCGGGTGAAGCAAATCTAACCCGATCAAAAAGCCTCCTTTCCCAAACGGAGTTTCAATGAGCTCCATTTGGGTTCCGGGTATCACAAAATGTTCTTCATCCAGATAGGTAAAAATCCTATTTTGCATTCCCAGCACCCGGCCTTCCGGATTTAAAATAAAGCCTGTGCTATGTGAGGTTGTAAACGTTACCGCGTCTTGCGCCGCTCCGGCTATGAATAAACCGTATTTTCGGGCCAAATCTCCAAGTACCGGAAAAACGTCATTCTCTAAAATCATGGGTAAATTCAAAGGCCCTTGATCTCCTCATTAAACGGGTCACTTTTAATCTCAGGCTGAATGAGCATCACCTTAAATTCCATTCAAACACTCCTATTCAATGGGAATGAGCGCGCCTCTTTTCCAGAGTCAACCCCCGGCTACGGTTGTTGAGACAATCAACCCCCTACCCGAGCAAGGAAATTAATTTGCCGAAATGAAAGTCTTCCTCGGTAACGGATGGGGCCTCGTTGATTCTCTATAGGCATCCCGGGCCGTTTCAAACGAAGTGTTTTGGTGTACAATCAAGGAAATTGCCTTTAACAAGGCTTCAATATTGTTATGTTGAAAAATATTCCGGCCGATCGAAACCCCCTTGGCGCCGGCCTGAATGGCCTCAAAAACCATTCTTAACAGTTTATCATCATCATTGATTTTTTCCCCTCCGGCGATAATGACCGGAACCGGGCAAGAGCGGACCACGTCCTCAAAGGAATTACGGTCTCCGGTATAATTCACCTTCACAATATCGGCGCCAATTTCCGCTCCCAATCTGGCCGCATGTTTGATTAACCCGGGATCATAATCATTCCTTATTTTGCCGCCCCGGGTATAAATCATGGCCAGCAAGGGCAGCCCATATTGGTAGCATTCCGAAGAGATGGCGGCGAGATCCCGGAGCATATCCGGCTCTTTATCCGAACCCAAATTAATATGCACGGATACGGCATCGCATCCCATGGCCAGCGCTTCATAAATTGTGCCGGTGGGAACCTTGTATAATGAATGGATTCCCATGTCGGTGCTGCCTGAAAGATGCATGATCACTCCTACTTCTTTTTCTTTTAAAGAGTCAAAATTGTGGGGAATCATCCCTTTGTTTAATAAAATCGCATCGGCGCCGCCATTGATCAATCTTCCAATGGTTGAATGCATATCATCCAAGCCTTTGATGGGCCCAACCGTTATTCCATGGTCCATCGGAACAATAACTACCGTTCCGGAAGAATTAAACAACCGGTTCAACCTTTTGATTTTACCGATTGAAGGCATTTTCAAACACTTCCTTCATGGTTGATCGTTTGCAACAACGGTTGGGTCCGGGCTTCATTTCTTTTAATCAACCGTAAGATATTATTGGAAAAAATGTTTTCCAGTTCCCCGTCATTGCACTTGAGAGAATAAATGATGTCGACGGCGGAAAGAGGATGATGCATTGGAAATTCGCTGCCGAAAATCACTTTCGTTGAGCCCAATTCTTCCAGGGCGTGTTTGACGATGATGTAACTTCCTCCGGAGGTTTCTAAAAATAAATTCTCATTTTCCTTGGCATATTGGACGGCATCTACATCCGCGGGGCCAAATCCCATATGCCCAATGATAAATTTGGTTTTTGGAAAACTCTTGGCCAAATATTCCATCTTCTTGGTGGAAGCAGCCGCCGAAAATACGACATGCGTATAAAAAGGAATATCCAATTCCCCGCATAATTCGGCCAATTTTAATACAATCGGCGCGGTCAGTGAAAATTGATGAACCGTCGGAGCCAGTTTTAATCCTACAAAACCCTTCATAACCGCGTTTTTCAATTCATCCAGCACACTCTCGCCCTTATGGGGATTGACGCAATAAAAACCATAAAATTTATCCGGATACTTCCCGATGGCGTTTGCCACCAAATGATTCGGCACCTCGGTGGTGACAGGTTTCTCTTCGCCGGAAATGTATTTGGTCATTTTCCGAACATCCAGCATCCCACCGGGAACTAAAACAGCTTTATCAATTTTGGCCCCCAGGTATTGATCCAAAAGAGTATCCAGATTGCCGTATTCAGCCTCGCAAATATGGGCATGGGCGTCAACAATCACGGCTTATCCCTTCTTTCCTCATTCATCATTTACTTTGTTTATGAATGACCCGAACCGCTTTCCCGCCATCATAAGAAATTTTATCCATGATCTTCACTTGGTTTGGAATACCGCAGCCATATTCCACCCGGCTGGAGATGGTTTCTTCAAGTCCCGGAGTATTTTTGAACGGCTCCTTCACTTCGGTTTCAATGACAATATGGTCGTCATAAACCACAAACCGGTAATTATTCCCGACCTCATGAAGTTTCATTAAATTTTCTTCGATATAATAAGGAGAATATTCCTTGCCGTCTATTTTAATTTGCTCACCTTTCCGGCCCCGCAGAAATAACCTCTGAAGTTTCGCGCCGCATTCGCAAGGAGTATCTTCAATATAAGCAAGATCTTGTGTTTTATAACGGATTAACGGAGAACCTTCTTTTAATAACGTAGTAACCACGACTTCACCGGTTTCACCGGGCCCAAGTAGTTTACCGGTTTTGGGATCAACAATTTCAACATATATATGGCTGGCGGCGATATGATAACCATTTTGGGCCCGGCATTCTATGCCCAAGGGACCGCATTCCAAAGAACCGTAGTAGAAATAGGCGGGGGCGCGCCAAAAATCTTCAATCCGCTTACGGAATGAGTTTGAACAACCTTCCCCGGTGAGCCAAATTTTTTCAATTTTGAGATCTTGTCCGATTTCATATCCAAGCTCCTCGGCGACATCGATCAAAAACATGGTATACGAAGGGGAAGAAATTAAAATATTGGCTTTCATATCTCTCATGGCTTTGATGGTTTTATACGGAGAGGAATAAACTCCGCCTTTCCCGGCAGAGATTACACAGGCCCCGGCGCAATGTTGGGCGACATTATGAAAGGATAAACCGGCCGAACTCATTTCATAGGGAAGGGCATTCAAAACTACATCCGTGGTTTGTATGGGAAAAATGTCTTCTAAATCAGGGGCCAAATCCCGAATCAATAAATCCTCCCAAGTATGCATCATATAAACAACATCCCCGCCGGTAGTTCCGGTTGATAAAAATACCTGGGCGATTCGTTCCCGCGGCACGGATAAAATCAAATCCGGATCGTTTTTCAAACGATCTTTCGTAGTAAAATCAATAGATTGTAAATCTTCAAGTTTCCTGATATCTTGGGGAGTCATCCCGTTATGTTCGAATTTAGCCCGGTAATAGGGATTATTTTCAAAAACATGGGTCAATACGTTCTGAACCGCCTCCAACTGGTATGCTTTTACCGCCGCCGGATCCCAATGAACGATTGAGGAAGTTTGGTCTCCAAAGTACTTCTCGATAAGCTGCGGTTTATTCGGCCAGTTGATAAATTTGTTTTTCGGGTTCATGGTTTCCCTCCTTTGGAGAAATCTTATTTTTCGACGATATTTTCCGTAATGGCAATGCCCACATGCCTCCCGGGCTTACAGGTATAGCCCATAACGACGTCGCCATTTTTAAGTTGCGTGCAATTCTTTACTTCCCCGTTTTTGGAGATTACCCGAACATGCCAATCATCTTGAACAATCGCATTCACTTCGATTCCGCCGGAGGAAACAGCGGTTATCAATAATAAAGGCCTTCTTTCCATTTTAATTCTCCCCACGGTGGCAATTCGAGATTCTCCCTGATGGTTGACGATTAAAACCTCATCCCCCGCTCGAAGCTCAGAAAGGTATTGGGTGCGGTTATCCTGACACCAGGTGTAGGAATGTAAAGCTCCGGCATTAACCCGGAATGGACGCAATTCCATGTAGGGCAGAAAATGGGTTTCCGAGCTTACCAAAATTCCTCCCCAAGAGGTCGAGCCGATGATCATTCCTTCATCTTTGGCCAAATCGGAGGTTGTATCGACACAGATCCGATCCCCCATGCCGATATGTTTAATCCCTTGGATGGTCATTTCTTCCATGGCGATGGAGGGAGAAGTTAATTTATCCATTTTGATGCGCAGATTGATAATTTCATCCGGTTGGTCCGTATCCAGTAATAATGCATAACTGCCCATCTCCATCACCATCGCGGCAATCCACCCGTCATCAGCACGGGTGACCTTTTTACAAATCTTGGAGCGGGTTTTTTGAGAAAGCGCCAGCAGCAATTCCAATGGAATATTGGTTTGGGCGGCAAACTCAATGAGGATGTTTTCATATTTTTCAGCCAACCCTATGGCTTTATGTAAAGTGACGGCATCCTCCACGTTCATGTAGATACCACGTTTTTCAGCTCGATAGTTTTCATCGTTTAAAATATTTTCATCTTTGGAAAACACAATGATATCCCGCTCACGGCCGCACTTTTGGATGATTGGCATCCCTTCGCCGGCTTGTTCGACATCCAGTAATAATTTCATATTTTTCGGCCAATGATCCATCATCCCGTTTTGATTCGGATTGAGCATGATGCCGTTGTATCCATGATTGAATACCAACGGTAAAATATTTGCAGCCTGTTCCGGATTTAATCCCCGCCCATCAAACCACAATTCCTTTGATAAAGAATCCATTATTTTACCCTCTTTAGAATTTTTGTCGATTGCAACGTTTTTTGGAAACAGTGGGTTTCAAATCTTTGTGGATTTGGCGTAAGCTTTTTCCGCCATTTCTTGAGCCGTATAAATATATTCCGGTTTCCCAACATTGGCAACATTTAAGAGATCACTTCGATCGTAAAGGGTTCCTTTGGGAAGGACTTCGAACTTTAAATCCATTGAATAGCGGCTTTTCAGTTCCTCCACCAATTGCTGAGTTATTCCAGAGTCTTCTTTTTCTTGCTCCACGACAAAATGCAACCCCTGCTCCAACGGTCCGACCGCCCAAAAACGGCGGCAGGGAAGGTGAGAAATGATTTCTTCCAGGTCCCAAATATCGAATATTCTATCACCGACGGTGATGGTATGTTCTTTCCTGCCGCGGATCTGCAAAATGTGATTTTTACCACAGCGGCATTGTTGATTCATGTATCGGGCCCTGTCTCCGGTTACGAACCGAATCATGGGAGTACCGAGCCGGTAGAGAGGGGTAACCACTAAATTTCCGATTTCTCCTTCTTCGGCATTGGTTTGGAAATCATCTTTCAGTAGCTCAAAAACAAAGTAATCTTCGAGAGGGTGGGGTTGTCCATAGCAGCAATCCATGATTGCCGCGCCGATTTCAGTCATCCCATAATGGTCCAATATCGGAACGCCCCAAATCTCTTCCAACATCCGTCGGCGGGAAATGCTCAAGGGTTCTCCCGCTGTTCCAATAACCCTTAAATGCGGAAAGTCACGGCTAGGCTTAAATCCCAGCATTTCAGCAGCCTCGGCAATGAGTAAAACCTGTAACGGCAGACAAGTTAATACCGTGACTTCTAGTTTTTGCAACATCGTAACGATTCGCGAGGCCGGGCTGACCGAGGAACGCGCCCCTGCCGCGATAACACATGATTGTTTCCACTGGGCGGCGCTCTGAACCATATGCGCCGCGGCAGAGATGGAATAGGGAAACCTGACCATGACCACATCATTTGACCGGAAATCAACACCCCATTGGCCTATCTCCCAAGCATGGGCAAGATAATCGTCTCTCGTTAACCAAACCGACACCGGAACGCCGGTAGTTCCGAATGATTCATGGTATTGATAGAGTTCCAGCCGGGGTACGGCAATCAGACCAAAAGGCGATTCCCGCCGTAAATCTTCTTTGGTTGTCAAAGGAATTGATTTCAACTCATCCCAGGAAGATAAGGGATTTTTCGGCAAGCGGTTTTGATAAAAAGGCGCACATTTTGCATGTTTTAACAATTGATTAAGCAGTTCGAGCTTTTCTGGGGAATTCATTTCCAATGCCTCATTTCAATGAATAGTCAAAAAGATAAATTATCCCTCTCGTTTATATCACTATTGATATTAATATTTATTTCAAGAATATCATTGTTGCATTATTTCGCATGTCGAAATTTACCACTAATTCAATATTATCCCATTCGATAATAAAGCGTCATTCCGCCTTTTCGCATTTTCTCTCAAATATCAGTCCTTAATCCCTAAATTTACGTAAATCTCATCATCGGTTTCAACAGGACTAATGTTTTAAGTAAATAATCGACAATGTATTAAATTGTCGAAATATAATTAAATTTAGTGAAAATAAAATGATGAATTGTGAAAATATTTTGTTAAATTTATATTAGATATGTTAAAAACCTTCGGTCTGTTTTACATCAGTAAAAGATGGATTCCAAAAACTGCCCCGCGGATTCCCGGATTACGCCGGCGGTTGCAAATAAAAAATCCCCCTCAAAATCAAGGAGGATTACCTACTCTTATTTCACCCGAAATCTTATCAGGAACATCAATCGTGCACTACGATAAATGTTTCACCGCATTCGCAAGTGAATTCAGCGCACTCGGCAACTTGCGAATCGCCATTGTCCTCAGCTATTCTTTCGATATGGAAGTCATCAGCCCCCAATTGCTCAATGGCACCGCATTTAGGACACTCAAATTCGTAAACAGTCCATGCCTCAACTTTTTTCATAGAACATCCCCCATCTCAATTTACAATCTCGATAATTAAACAATACCGGTCGATTTCAAACCAACACCGGATGCTTTTTGTATCAATAGAATTTTGTTTATTATGATTCTTAGTATTGTTAAAATTTCCTCTATTCCTTCCCTCGATTCATCCGATAGTCTTCATACAGTTCCTCCATTAACCTTCCGATTGCTTCACCCCTTGGATTCTCTCCCTAATTTGTTTTTGGTGTTTTTCCCATATGGACAGGCGAACAAACAAAGCCCGCACACTTTGAGCCGTCCGGATTGCTCCAAATGATCAAAATAAGCCTCACACATCGCCCCATCCAGGCGTTCTTCACGGGCCTCGCCGTCAACATAATTACGGCCTTTAATCGCACCGGCCGGACAGGCTTTGACGCATTCGTCGCAAGACCCGCAGCGGACTTCTAGGATTTTATCATTTTCCGGAAATGGAGCATCGGTTAATACCGATGTCCAACGAATCCGCGGCCCGTGATGGGGATTGATCAAAAGACAGTTTTTCCCAATCCATCCAAAACCGGCAAATCTGGCCACCAGTTTATGTGGGATGGAGGCGCAAACCCTTTCACTGTCAATCCGCTCAGCTGCCGAAACCGGCATCACCCGGTACCCATTTACTTGGATTACCGAGCTCACTACCGATGCAAAAGCATCCAACCGCCCATTGATAATGTCATAAGCGTGGCTCCTATACTGAAATGCGTTTTCATAACACTCCTGCTGAAGCAGTTCAACAATACTATCAGGTAAAACTATACCAATAGACACGGCCCGGGGAAAATTGACAGCTACCTTTCCGCCAATGACGGCAATGTCGTGTTGGAATCGTTCAATTCCTGCCACACCAATATAATCTATGGCATAAAATTCACCCAATTGCCGGATTCTATCAAATAATTCCATCAGCATCTCCTTTTCCCCACAATCCGAATACTGGGAAATTGGTATTAAATTGGTATCTTTTGCTAATTCTAGCCTAATGAAAAAAATCCTTTATCATGGACATAATAAAAACGTCTCCCCTGTCATGTAAACAAACGGCTTTTGCCTATTTGTCCTGTTTCACAAGGAAAACGTTATTCATTCCAACAGCCATCCAAAGTAAAAAATGAAAAAATACCTAACCCACCAATACCCCTAGCCGTCTTTCAATCAAACTCGTTAAAGTACAAAATTAAAATCAATTCCAATTGCCTTTTGGTAATTTGAATTTTTTGCTTTTTTATTAACCGCCACAACTGATTTTTGGTACTATCCGGGTTGTCTTTTCTGAGTTTCACTACCTTTTGGATGGTTTCAACCGGAACCGTTTTGTGGCGGCCGTTCCAGTCCTCATGATTCAAATAAATTAAGGCTTGAATCATTTTCTCATTGATTTCTCCGGAACCCGTCGGCTCCCAGACCGTTGGTCCCGCCGGTTGAAGGAAACTATCCGGATTATCATAAGCAAGACCCAATTTTTTCACCAATTCTTCTTCCTTCATGTAATTGCCGCTTATCCGGATAAACCGCTCACCGCTGATGATCCGGAAATCGTAACGCAATTGGTCCATATCCGCATCATAAGTCATGGTAATACCGGCCGGAAACGCTCCCGCAATATTTTGGCCGTGATGCATGAATTGTCCGGGAATTATCACTACATTCAAGAGATTGGCAAGGACCATAAAGGTTAAATCCTTGCAATCAATGCTCTTCCAACTATAAAATATATCCTTATATTTCATAATTGGACCGCTAAGTTTTCTTAAAATCGTTTCATCTTGATAAATAACTTTAAATATCCGGGATTGTTTGTCTTTAAGGACCACGATTTTTTGGGTATCGTTCTCCGATTGTTCCACCAATTCGGCGTTAAAAGGTTTCCAATCCGACGCTAAACCGGCAGTCCGGCATCCAAGCAACATCATCCATGCTATAAGCCATATCGCCAGGATTCGTTTCATGGAGTTACCTCCAATTTTAATAGGATTTTATCAAAAGGCTCAATTTTCACCGGTCGCAAGACTTCTTTTACCTTGGCGACAACTCTTCCGTTTTCCGGCGAGAGTTCAATTTTGGCAACCGGATCATCGCCATTTTTGAAAACATAAGCCATATCGCCTTTTTTCAGGGAATAGACTTGATCGATAAAAATTAACATCCGGCTTGGATTGCGGGAATCGATCACAAAACCGCTTTCCCGCCTGGTCATGGATAAATAATTCATTGCATAGTCGAAACTGCCCAAATAATTGCCGCGGGCATTGACCTGTTCCGCAAGACCGCTCCAGAGTGATTCATAATCGCTGATAATGGATTGGGATAATTGTTCCAAACTGCTGAGAGCCAAAGGCACCGAATTGGTATAAGGGATTTTCTGCAAATTATCAATGATTGTTTTTTGGTTCTGAATCTTGCGGTGCAGTTGATCGAAAGCCTGTTCGCTTTGGATTTTGGTGCTGTTTAAAGTTTTATCATATTTATGCAACGTTGGACTGCTGGGATTGGCAATTTTCCCATGGATGACGACCGCAATTTCTCCTTTGGAAAAGATCGGGTTATACCGCAAGGTCAGGGCATCCATCAAAGCTTGGTTTTCTTTTTCCAGACTGTCAATCTCCGCTTGATGTTCAGTTTTTATCTTGGCAATCTTGGCTTCATATTCCATATTGATCCGAACCAGTTCAGCGCCTTGCATTTGATTCAGATCTTGATACTTTTTCACTTGAGACTGGGTTTCCCGCAGATTTTGGGCAATTCGCTGCTGATCGCCGGTAACTGACTTTTGAAGGGCCCGTAAAGACTCTTCTTTCAGATTCATCTGTTGTTTATAACTATCTTCCAGTTTTTTAAGCTTCTCATTCATCTCGGCTATCGCCTTTTGTTGATTTTCAGGGGATAGCTTTTCAATTTCCTTCATACTGCTAGTCCGTAAATTCGTCAGTTCTTTTTGAAGTTCAGCCAATTTTTCTTCGTTCGCTTTCTTTTCCGCCAGTAATTCTATGAAATTAAACTGCCGGAATTCCGGGATGTTGACCTCCACCCGCCTGCTTTTCCGATTCTCCACGGAAGTCAGAAAATAAGCGCCGAACCCGATGGTTGCAACGTATAAAAAGATAAAGCCATATACGAACAAATTTTTATTTTTTTTGCTTTTGGCGAACTCTTCCGGTAAAGAATAAATCTCCGGCTTGATATTCTTTACCAAAAGATCTTCGCTTAAGAAAACATTTTTAACCTGGTCAATATTCATATTGCTTATTTGCTTGTCATTTTCCATATTCCATCCCACTTTTCCGGACATTCCGCCAAGGTTCGCTCTTTAAAAACTTCAGCCACGGCTAAAGGCGTTTCACCAAACAAACGATGGGCATTTTTCCAATCGCCCTCATAATAAAATTGAAGTCCCTGGGCAAAATTATTAAGAGCAGCCCGTAGCCCCACATTTTCCTCAAAGCTTTTTTTCAGGATTGGCCAGTATATTTTGGCGCCTATCGTTTTCCCCTTAACCAGCACCGTATCGATTTCCACGAAAAGAAGACCATGTTCACCGACATTGGTTTCAATATCCTTTTTGACATATTCCGACACAATCACCGGCACATTATAAATACGAGTCAGGCCTTCCAACCGGGAGGCCGCATTGACATTATCCCCAATCACCGTGTTGGTCATTCGCTCCGAAGAGCCGATATTGCCGTAAAACACGATTCCGCCGTCTATCCCGACTCCCACCTCAATCAGCACTGCTTGATAAACTTTTTCTTCGATTTCCGACAAGGCTCCTTTTTCGCCAACGACAAGTTCTCTCTTTTGGCGCATAGTTTCCCGGAGGGCTGCGACAAGATCTTGAATTTTATACGCCGATTTCACGGCTTGATAGGATTTATTATTTTCTTGGTCTTCGAAGACTCCATATACCGCAAGGAGAGCATCCCCGATGATAGAACCGATAACACCGTTATACTGAATGATTTCCTTAATCGTATTGTCGTAATGGACATTCAAAAGTTTGATAATATCCGTTCCCAAGGTTTCCGTGATAAAAGTAAAGCGTTTAATATCGGAAAAGAGAATGGTCAGTTCCATTTGCTTGCCTTCCAGGCGAACCTCGCGCTCTTGGTAAGCTTTTTGAGCGATATCACGGTTTACAAATTTCCTGAAAATTTGCAGCAGATTATTAATGGTCCCCGCCAGAGAGTTAAATGCCATTCCCAGAAAGGTAATATCATCATTGGTGGCGCCTTTTAAATCAATGGTTTCCATTTGCTGGCTTTGAGTCATCGTCATAATCCGGTCAGTGATGACGGTAATGAAACGGGTGATGTAATTGAGAATCAGGATGCCAAACACAGCCGTAAATAAGGTAATGATAATAATTATCAACGAGATCGTACGAAAGATACGGGTGGATTCCGCATAAAACTCGTTATATTCCTCGCCCCGGACAATATATACATCCCATTTAAAATTGTATTTGTACAGGCCATAATAAGTATCCCCGTTAAAACGAAAAGGTAATGAGCCTTCTAATATTCCTTTCTTGCGATTTTGCCGCATAAGCGCTAAAGTTTCGCCGTCGCCGAAACGGGAAAATTTCTTAATGTGTGATGCTTGAAAAATAATCGTCCCATTGGCTTTAATTCCCAAAAAAACCGATTTTTTGTTTTTAAACTGTTCCAAGGCATTTCGTTGAATATTTTGGATGGAATCACGGTAACTATTGCCGAATTGATAAATGTCATACTGCGTATTGCAAATGGTGTACATCTCTTTCAGATCCCGAATTAAAAACTCCCGGATAAACTTGACCAAAGCAGAGCGATTGTAGGCCAAATTGACATAATTGGAAGCCAAATTGGAGACCAAAATAAACAGCGTAAAAATTACAATGATTTTGGTGGCAAGCGGTGTGATTCGGGTTTTATTGATCTTTTTACCGAAAATTTTATTGAACATTTTTCACGCTCTTATCGTTCCTCTCTTCAGAACCTGTATATAAAGCCTGCAACGGTAGTGTTTATTTTGGTTCCTGCAACTTCCAACTGTTTGACTTTGAAGTCCAATACCCGATATTGAACAGAAAAACCGAAATTGTCCGTGAAGATATATTGAAACTTAAGTTTTCCAACTGTCAATTCCGGAGAGGAATATTCGGTGGTATTATTGACACCCGAATATAACTTTGCCGCCCCCTTCCCAATGGAGCGCTGCAAACCGATTTCAAATTGGAACCGCTCAAGTGGAGTCGCCACAATATCCAATCCGATCATATTGGAATCTATATCATGTTTAGGATAAGCATCACTATATTCATTATAAAAAACTTCACCCAAAGTCACATAAACCAATCCCTGATCACGGATAATCACCGGATAACCCACTTGAACGTCCCAAATACCAATTGTCGGAGACCCATTCATATATTTAAAATCGCCCACTTCATAGTCGACATCCACTTTAATTTTCTTCATTTCACTGATGTTAGTAAATTCAATAACCGTATCCTTAATGTCCCCCGAATATTTCTGTCCCGTTGCAGTATAATCCCTCGTTGTCCCGTCACCGTGACATGAACTGCCAATATAAAGAGTCGTAACTGCAAAAGTTGCACTCGTCACCGTCAAGACCATAACCAAAACCGACATCAAAATAATAACCTTTTTCATCGTTTGTCCTCCTAATTTGATGTTTAGTAACTCCGTTTGTATAGAGGGAGAGCCTCAAAAAAAATTTAACAAAATGAGAGCTATGCCATATCAATGTTTTCACTCATTCATACGATATATTACATATCATGGATTAATAACATTAATATCGGCTATTTTAGTAAAATCTTAAATGGAACATCACTTTTATTATGGATTGATGAATGCCGTTGACTGATTTTTAATTTAAGTCCAATTTAATCTTATACCCGGGAATTGCAGGGTTTACCTTCAAACGGAAATCGGATATAATGAAAACGAGGTGAGTTTATGCGCAAAATTGATATTGTTGACAACAACTTAATGACAAGGGTTTACAAAATTAAGATTTTCCAATATCTTGACGACAATGAAAAGAAGATGCTTTTAAATATTGCCGATTATTTTGAATACCATAAAGACGAAAAAATCATCACCCAGGGTGAAATCAGTTATTGTTTTTATGCGGTGATCACCGGTGAATTAAACGTATCGATTCAGGGTGAAAATGGCAATCAAATTCAAGTATCCACAATTCACGCCGGGGATTTTTTTGGTGAAAATGGTATCTTTACCGATAGTCAAAGAAGGACCGCCAATATTACACCGATAGATAATGCATTGATCTTGCGGATCGGCAGGGATGACTTTTTTAATTTCATCCGGATGTACCCCAAAGCCGGCGTCAATATATTAATGTTAATTGTCCATGGATTGATGAAACGGTTAAGTACGGCCAATAAGGAACTGATGAATGAGAAGGATGACGTAGTCGAAAAAATTCCGTTCTTTGAAAAAAGCGGGCAATAATGCCCCATTCCAAAATGTGAGATGAGGTTTGATACGGATGAATTTATTTAGCTGGTTATTGATCGGACATCTTGTAGGGGATTATATATTTCAAATACGCTGGATGGCTGATAATAAAAGTAGCCATTTCTTGCCCTTATTCGTTCATTCTATGGTTTACACCGGGATTGTAGCCCTCTTTGCATTACTGAATGGAGGTTTGTCCTGGTATGGCATTGCGCTGATTTTACTAGCCCACGTTATACTCGATCAAAGAAAATTCATTGATTTTTGGGCCAAAGCCATAACCGGAACGGATCAAATCCAATGGCTTAAAATTGCTTTAGACCAATCATGGCACATCCTGATTCTGGGGTTGGCGACATTGTTATAACGCCTTAACAAACACTTAGAGCAAGTATTTTACGATCAAAGAGATATCCGGTGAACTTATACCGGATATTTTTGCTTATATAGGCAGTCTGTATGTTCAAAACGCCCTCCGATTAAAATTTGCAGCAACGGAAAGAATAAACCTTTAAGAACGATCGCACCGGCTACCAAATAAACCTGGAGGGCTATATTGGACACTATTTACGCGAAACAAGAAACCTCTTTTCAACTGAACAATTTTTACCCCGATTTCAAACCCATCTTTGAACAAAGCAATGCTTTTTCCGATTTTCTGCTGAATATGCGACATAAAAAATGGGATAGCTGGGACGCTTTTCAACTTCACTACCGTGCCGAAGAACTTGCGCTACATAGGGGTTTTGAGGAACTTTTGGTTCTCAATCATTTGCAGGAATTCTGGCGTCAAAACAGTTTTCTACATTATCCGCACCAGGTCGAGGCTGCCCGGAAAGTCATCTCCCAGTTACACGGTAGAGCTATCCTTGCGGATGAAGTCGGCCTGGGGAAAACCATTGAAGCCGGACTGATTTTAAAAGAATACATTTTAAGAGGCTTGGTCAAAAGATTTTTAATCTTAGTGCCCGCCGCGCTTTGCCGCCAATGGGAAGCCGAACTTCGTGAAAAATTCGAAATATCAACATTAATAGCCCATCGAGAATGGGATTGGTCTCATTACCAATCCTTAATTGCCTCGATTGATACAGCCAAAAAAGAAAGTCACCGCCAAGAAATTGAAAAACTTTATTTTGACATGGTGATCGTGGATGAAGCCCATAAACTGAAAAGCGTTCAAACCCAAAACTGGCAGTTTGTAAACAGTATCCAGAAAAAATACTTTTTATTGCTGACAGCCACTCCCCTGCAAAACGATTTAAAGGAACTATTTAATTTAATTTCCCTTTTACGGCCTGGCCAATTAGGAAATTATCGCAATTTCAAAAAAAAATTTACGGTAGATAAACGCCTCCCTAAAAATGAGCAAGAACTTAAAAACACCATGCGCGAGGTGATGATCCGCAACAGGCACGGAGCAAACATGGGCTTTACCAAGCGGATTGTCCAAAATATCCCCATTGAATTAACCCCGTTGGAACGGAATTTATATGATAGCATCACCGATTTTGTCAGAAGAAATCTCCTAAAAAAAGGGGGGTTAAGCGCGTTGCCCTTACTCACTTTGCAGCGGGAGATATGCTCCAGCACTTTTGCGGCTGTTTTGACCTTATTTAAATTAGCTCAAAATATGGATGAAAATCCGGAAACCCAAGAAGAAGCAAGCTCCTTGTTTAAACTCGCCCAACAAGTGAAACAAAACTCCAAAATGGTCGTAGTGGAAGAATTGGTGAAGAAAACTCCCGAAAAAATAATCATTTTTACCGAATATTTGGGCACTCAAAGTTATATCCGCTCCCGCCTTGAACAAGCAGGTTTTTTAACCCTGGCCTTTGATGGCCACTTATCAACTTCCAAAAAAGAATTGACCAAATTCCAGTTCAAACAGAGACCCGAATATAAAGTCATGGTCTGTACCGAATCCGGCGGTGAAGGAATCAACCTTCAATTTTGCAATATCATGATAAATTATGACCTGCCCTGGAACCCGATGCGGCTGGAACAACGCATCGGCCGCATTCACCGGCTTGGGCAAGCCAAAGATGTATATATTTACAATCTATCGACCAAAGATACTATTGAAGAACATTTACTAAGATTACTTACGGAAAAAGTACGGATGTTTGAGATGGTAATCGGTGAAAGCGAACGGGTAATCGGTAAACTTGCCAGCGGACATGTAGGAAAGAGCTTTGAAGGACGCATCATGGATTTGATCTTGAAAACGAATTCACCGGAAGAATTAAACCGGGGCTTTAACGAATTAGGAAAGGAAATTGAAGTCTTGCTTTCGGAAGAAGATCCTGATTGGGATGAGTTATTGAGCGACAAGTAAAACCAATATCCGAATGGGAAAAGTATAATAAAGAAAGGTTAGTCCATTGATGCAACAGTCTTCACCTATTTTCGACTTTATCGTCGATGCGTTAAAAATATCGGGTTCCCCGTTTACTATCATCAATTCCGAATTGATTATGGCCCAGTGCCAAGTCTCCGTTCCCCGGACCTTCTTTACCCCGGCCCGGATAGAAACGCAAAATTTGCAAATGGTGTGTAATCCGGATCATTTAAGTAAATATCCCGGTTCGGAATTAGTGAGCAAAAGCAGTTACCGCCTTCAATGGTTTATTGACGGTATCCGTGAAAGGGGTTTAATATCCACGGGTACTTTTGCCTATGAATTGGACCCCCGCAGAACCGAACGGGAAATTATGGGAATCCTCAGCGAACAGTCCACGGTTTTGCCGCGGTTTTTCTTTGAAAAACCGACCTTATCCTACCATCCTGAATTACTGGCCAATTTTAGAGTCAGTTTTGAAACCGATGAAAAAACGGAAGAACTTTACTCGCTGGGGATTGATTTGGTAAGTGGCGAGATCGATTCCAACCTTCACAAGGAAATCGCCGCCAAAAAGCTTCACCCCAGTCCCCCCAAAAAAAATTTGGAAAAACGGAAAATCGCCTACCGGGAAGGTTATGATTCATTAGTCAACCATTTAAAATGGCAGCTTCAAAATCACGATTCAACTTGGGTACAATCAGCCCAAGCCCGTTGGGAAGAAGAGGTACAATACTTGGAAGCCTTTTACCGGGGTAATCTGGATGATGAAAACGAGAAAGAAGCCGAGAGCAGCTTTTATCGCCGTTTAGCCGAAGGTTACCGCAAATTTCAGCCTTTTGTTAAAATACACCTTATGAATATAGGCCTGGTATATTTGCCCTTTATTCACTACACCCTGGAATCCCTTGACGGAAATCCCTTGCCGGCTATAATCTATGATCCTTTGCGGAAAAAAATAACTCATGGATTACCCAAGATCGCCGAAATGGTAAAGAATCGCTGAAGCAACCACCAGCCCCGCTGTTTCCGTCCGCAATATCCTGGGACCTAGAGTAACCGGAATCGCGCCAACTTGAACCGCCTGCTCCACCTCTTTTTGGGAAAAGCCTCCCTCCGAGCCGATGATCACCGTAATGTTTTCCGGGGCTTCTTTTTGTTCATTTAAAACCTGGTTCAGAGAATTTTCCTTTTCGCCTTCCCATGGGATCAATCGTAAGCCAAAAGGAGCCCTGTCTTTAAAAAATTGGTTCCAATTCGCTACAGGCCTCAGTTCCGGGATGATTTGGCGACCGGATTGTTCTGAGGCTTCCCGGATGATTTTTCGCCAGCGCTCCTCCTTTTTTCGGGCTCCGGCGCCATCAAGCCGGATGGTGCTGCGTTCGCTGATTAGGGGTTGAAAGCAACTAACGCCAAGCTCGGTATTTTTTTGCAGGACAAACTCAAATTTATCCCCTTTGGGCAGGCTTTGCACCAGATTGATTTTAACCTTGGGTTCGGTTTGGCGTTCAATCTGCTTAACAATTTCTCCTATCACTTCATCCGGGGTAACCGTCAGAACTTTAGCCTGATATTCCTGACCTTTACCATTCAAAACGGTAATCTCCGCCCCCGGTCCCTGACGAAGGACATTTAACAAATGATGGCGGTCTTCTCCTTTCAGAATGACGGTATGATCATGGATTTGATCGCTGGGAATAAAAAAACGGGTCATAATTGGGAAGCTCCTTTTATAGGCTTTTCACAAGAATACTGCATTCCCCCATAACTGTCAATCCTCTTCCTTATCCCCTGAGAGCCAATCCAAAACATAAGCAGAAGGATTGAAAATTTCCAGGATCAACCAGGAGACTTCCGAAGTAATCCCAAAAAACATAAAGCTGGGATTGGAGACATCAATGACCCCTCACCCAGGATTACCATGCTGTGCCGTAGAGTATTGAAGAGGTGGTATCGTTAAGGGCCGGATTCTACCCTAACAGAGAGGGAATTTCAATAGCGGGTAATGTGCCGATTCAGCAATATTAAAGGTTCTTCCCACATATCCACATAATGTCCGGATTCTTCGGCAAACGTTTTAAACTCCCTGGCTTTTTCCCTTTGATCTTCACTAAACCTAAAAGTGGCGACATTATTACCATATAAAAGCTTCATATAAATCATTGGGCCCTCCCACCGACAATCCATTTGTTTATATGCTAACAAAACATTATCAATAAGAGGTAACTGTTCCATAATCGTTACCTCAAATCCAATTTAAGATTGCTTTAAATATCGGCCATTTAAATTTGCTACTTTCCCGGAAATACTTTGATTTTCAAACACGACCAGCCGCAAGCATTTTCCGTAAATAACCTTCATTAAGCAAATGCAGCGTTTCAAATTTACCTTTATAAAAAACAGCCCAGTTATTAAATACGCCCGGTAGTGCTTTTGCTTTTTCCAAAGTATCGATTTTATTCAACTCAAACGGAATATGATTTGTCATACAAAAAGTTTCAATTTGTTTTATGCAGTCCGGAATATAAGGACATTGCAGGCTATAGTAAATCGTCAATATTTCTTTATCGATGTGTTGCCCTTTTGCATTGGACGAAAATTGCGGCCTCAGACCATTAAAAGATAAGGCCATCAATTCATACTCGTTATCGATCGCATCTACGGTCTCAAAACCAAATTTTTGCATGAACTTTTTCTCGGAAAGAAAAGGCATTTTCTTTTTTGAACTGAGTATGCAAACACCCGCCTTCTTTTGCTTTTTTGCATCTTCTATGCAATAATGAAGCAATTCTGTACCATAGCCTTTTCCCTTGAAACTGCCGGAAATCCAAAGACAGTAAATATAAATATAGTTGTTCCCAACAATAGGAACCCACGCTTTTTCAAGCGGCGCATATTCAATAAACACCTTACCCTTTTCGTTTAATTTTCTAAAAACATGGCCTTCAGGAATTCTATCGACTAGCCATGCTTTTTTACCTTCAACACCCTTTTGGTGTTTTTTATCGGCTATCGCACAACATAAATGCTCACTTCCAATATTGCCGATGGTTAAATTTATAAATTCATTGCTCATTCTTACAACCTCTCAATTCGTTCCTTCTTAACTTATGAATATGTTTTAGCGATAATTGCACCATTGTTCGCACCTTTTCATCGGAATCATTCTTAGCCATTGCAAGGCACTCTTCCGCCGTTTTGGTTGTCATCTTCCCCAAACTTCTTGCCGCTTCCCAGCGGAACTGGGGTATTGCGCCGTTCAGTAAAAAGTGTTTCAAAACTTGATACGTTCGAGGATTGGGAAATGCTTGTAACGCCCGGAGAACCTTCCATACAATGAGTTCATTTTGATGATAATCCGCCATTATCCTCAGTAAGTTGTCAAACGAACTCTGATCATGGGAATAAAACGAAATATGTCCGATGGCGTCAATGATTTCGCTAACCTCCGGTTCAGCGCTTTCCAACAAGAATTCATTCAATTTTCCCAAAGCCGGTATTCCCATACGAATGATACTGCGAATGATTATATCCCGGGGCAAAGGGAAGTTCCATTTTTGAAAAATTTCACTTGGCAATTCTTGATATTGATTACTCCCAATCTTACCGACGTATTTCAGCATCTCCGGTATTGCCCCTGCTCCAATCGAGCTTAAGGCATCAGAGATAGCGATTCTTACGTATAAAGCCTTTTCTATCTTCAGCCGGATGCATAAATCAGGGACCGAGGCCAGGACTTTTCTTTTCCCAAGGAGCCGGGCTGCCGCAGTACGAGTTTGAGGATCACGGTTATTCAAAAATGCCGTCAAAGCTACATCGGAATGAGTTTCAAACTGCTGTGCAAATTCAGCCGTAATTTCTCCTCTGGCTTCGCGAGCCTGTCTCTTGACTTCCAGTCTACCCATCAACCTTCTCCAGGCCGATCCGGAGTTTCTCCGAGCTTCATTGACAGTTCAAACAAATAGTGATCCATGGTTGCTCCCAAATCAAAAAACAGATAAGACAGTACCCGAATAAACGGATTTCCAATTTCTATACACTCGATAAAAATAATCTTGGTTTTATGATTCGGTAACGGAATAAACTCCCCAACCCAATGCCCTTTCCACGTCTTGCCATCCGTCATTTCGAATTCAAAGCGAGAAGGTGCTTCCTTTACCGCAGTTTTGAAATATATAGCCGGACCTTTGAGGGGATATTCAATCCATATTTCAAAATCGCCATAATGCTCCCTCACTTTTACCCCTTTCAGACTTGGCCGCCAGTAAATATTTTGGTTAAGCCGACAGTCTTGACGATATATCGAGCGGTATCCTCCCTGCAATAACGACCGGAATTCAATTCGGCAATTAAATAACCGGTTTCCCAATCAGCCATGCTGTCAATTACATACAAATACGCTATTTGGATCATTAATAAGTTCTCCGGTGATCAAAATATTTTCATATCTCTTTTGTCAAAAAAACAGGATATTGATCTTTAGACAATTTTTTTTGTAAATTCACAGGATCCACATGGTAGTATGTTGGAACATATTCAAATCTTAATTTTTGATTTTCAATAAAAAAACGTGCTTCTGCATCGAATGCAATGGAGCGAAAATCATCTTTATCGGTAGGCATATCTCGATAAAGCAATTGCTGTTCTTTCCAACAAAGCTCTTTGTTTTTCAATTCCAAATCATAAACTCCATAAGCAATTCCCTCCATTGTATGGTCGGGAACAGTGGAAGAGATTAAACTCATGATTCCAGTTATTTGAGAAGTACTCTTTCGTTTAGCGAGTAGATAATGAAAAACACTGACTCCGGTGAAATCTTTCTTAATACCATTGCGACTTTTATCCGGATCAAGATAATAAATTTTTTCATGAGTAACTGTAGTCATATTAAACTTTAATCCGGAATTAAAAATTAGTAAATCAGAAAAAAACATTTCATCGGTATAAACCCCTTCCAGCTTACCTTCTTCCAGTCGATAAATTGTATCATCTGTTTTTAACGCCTTACCTATCACATAGTTTTGAATAAAAATATTAATCTGATCTATAGTAGTCATGTTTTCGTCCTTTATATGCCATTGTTTTATTTTTACTTAAGTATAGAATATATAATCATAATTCAGCGAATGCAACCACATAATTGTGACCATATTTCTTGGCGCAGTTTGGACATGTTGTGTAATAAAAATAGTACTTTCGGGCTTTTTTACCACTGGCGGCTACATACTGATCCATCTCTTTGATCCATTTTGGTACAGCACTATAGGGGCCATCAAAAACTTTGCTCATAAAAGTGCCGCTGAATTTATAATTCTCAGCTCCGGGGACTTCCTTGGTAACCGCTAAATAATATTCGCACTTCCACGGCGAAGGATCATAGGCCAGCATCAAAAAATCTTTCAGATCCGGCGCTGCGCCGGCCTCCTCGGCTCTCTTCCACATCCGCGCCATTATCCGATTGATTGTCCAGGGTAACGGGATATGAAAGAGTTGCGGTATTGAATCTTTGATAAATTGTTTTTCCTCCCATTGATGGGTCTTTTCATCCCATGGAGTCTTATCGAACTCAGGGCAACATCCATCGTTTTTTTGTTTTTCCTCAATCATTCCATCCATCTCTCCTTTTACTAAAGTTTCTCCGTTACTGGGGTCCATTATGAAACTATCCTTGATATTGAAACGGTTGCCTCAAAATTGTCTTCATTTTCTCCGGTGCAACTTTACGGAAGTCGCTTAAATAGATTTCGTGGTGTTTTTGCTTTTCTCCGTCAAATATCCCATGTTGATCCTCAATCCGTCGGTGGATTTTTAAGATATTGGGGTGTTCCTCGGCGAAAGGACCGATATGCATTATCTGGGATGAAAGGCCTTCCTGATAATCTTCCAATCGCAACTGTCTGGCAGTCTGCAACTTTTTACTTTTTACGACATCGTCTATTGTCGCTCCTACGAGCTGGCCCTTCACAAATTCAGGTTGCATTATCATATAGGTCCAACGCCAATTGTCACGGTTGCCATTCACAAAATCATTCATATCTTCAGCCCACCACAAGCCTTCAAGGGGCATTACCCCATAGTCGATTCCCAGTGTTTTTTTGACCAGAAACTTTGCTTTATAGGATACACTAAATAAAGCCTCGATGGCCTTCTGTGAATCGCCATTTTCAAAATCCATCCCCATACCGTCAATCATCAAAAATTGGAACCGGGGTACTTCCACAATTTCCGACTCATGGGGCGGAGGATTATAATACTTCTTCAATTCACGTTTGAAATCAAGCTTTTTGTCCATTTTCGAAGCCTCCTTTTTATAACCCGTTGTAGCTGCTATCGAATACCAATCCATCTGCTTCTATTTCTAAAAATAGAATACACCCGAATATACGACAACTATATGTCTTATTACAATCCAATTTATCGAAGTTCACAGTAAAAACATCAGAACGATTAAAATAAAACCGTCCGGAGATGTTTGAATGGCAAAAGCCAACTCCGGACGGCCTTATTATTTGTTGGGCAATTTTTCAAAGGAATTATCTGTCGTGGAATTTTTATAAATATTGATTCAGTTTCTCTTTGAGCCCACTGGATATTTCCGTCAACGGCAGGCGGGTCTCCAAAGAGCGAATCATCCCTTGTTGTTTCAAACAATACTTGATAGGCGCCGGATTGGGCTCCACAAACAAAGACGGAATGAATTCCGCCAAACCCCTCCATTTCTCCAACGCCTTTTGATGGTTGTTGGCCTGGATCAGCTTAAAAACCTCCACAAATATTCCGGTTGCCAGGTGGGCTGAGGCTAAAATACCGCCGTCGCCTCCCAGGGTCAAAGTGGTATAAAACAAAGCATCTTCCCCGGTCAAAATGGAGAAATCGGCGGGCCGGCGCAGCAATAGTTCAGAGGTCTGTTTCAAGTCGCCGCAGGAGTCTTTCAACCCGACGATGTTTTTTAGCTCCGCCAGTTTATAAATGGTGGCATTTTCGATGTTTCTTCCGGTACGGTAAGGAATATTGTAAATCATAATTGGAAGTGCCGTTGCTTCCGACATCTGCAGAAAATGCTGATAAATACCGTTTTGATCCGGGCGGTTGTAATAGGGGGTAACCGATAAAATGCCATCCACTTTGTAATGTTCAACTTTTTTTAGTTGCTTGACGACTTTTTTCGTATAATTACCGCCAAGCCCCACAAAAACCGACACCCTACCCCGGGTAAATTCCAAAGACTTCTCGATGACTTCCAAATACTCATCTTCTTCAATAGCCGGACTTTCCCCGGTGGTTGCCAAAGGAATCAGACCGGAAACGCCTTTTCCGATATAAAAATCAATTAATCTTTGTAGCGACTGATAATCAATGTGATCATCTATCAACGGAGTAATTAAAGGTATCCAGACACCATTAAGCTTCATAAAAACCCCTCCTAAATTGGTTGCTAAATTCTTTTATGGCATAGCCTCTCGACTAAAATCCCGTCAAAAAGCAACAAAAAAGTTGTCAAACAAATTTCTTTGCCAAATCCGCCAACGCTGTATCGCATACCCGAAAGACAGTCCATTCATCCATCGCAACAGCGCCCATACTTTTATAAAACTGAACGGAGGAATGATTCCAGTCTAAACACCACCACTCCAAACGGCCGCAATCCCTGTCTACCGCAAGCTTAGCCAAAAAAGCAAGCATTAATTTACCCAGACCTTTGCCGCGCAGTTCCGGCTTAACGTACAAATCCTCTAAATAAATACCCGGTTTTCCCAGGAAGGTTGAAAAATTATGAAAGAAAAGGGCAAAGCTGACGGATTCACCGTCATATTCTCCGATAACCACTTCAGCAGTCTCTCGAACAAATAAAGAGTCCCGTAAAACAGCTTCCGTGGCGGTAACCTGATCTGCCAGGTGTTCATAATCGGCCAATTCTTTAATAAAGTTCAAAATAATAGGCACATCAGCTTCTGCAGCAAAACGTATTTTGAAATTGGGATTTTGGGTTTCCATAAGTTCAGACATATCATTACTCCATCAAGCAATAATGAACTCCATCTTATTAAATAATTTTACGCATCTCCCAAACCGTTCCCTTGGCGTCGGGACAGTGGATCTGGTGAACTTTATAATCCGCTTCATTCCATGACGGAAAACCCAAGGCCACCCGCCAGATGTATAAATCCAAAACATGGAGCAAAGCGTTGCAAACACCCGGCGGTTTTTGATAAGGATTCTCGTAAATAAAAGTATCTCCCAGGTTATGTTTGCATTCTTCGTTCTTTTCAACCATTTTGATTTCAATCTTGCCGATCTTTTGCCATAGGGCCTGATAATCCTGATGGCTTTTAATGCTGGAAATATCGATGTTCAAATCGAGTAATTCTTTTTCTCCCATTGATTTCTCCCTCCAAAAACAAGTTAAGCTTGCTCTAGCCGAAAAAATTTAAGAAGGTAAAATAATCGTACCATTATAGCAATCCCCTCTTCAACATACCCTCGGCAATTTGCACCGCATTGGTGGCGGCTCCTTTGCGCAAATTATCCGATACGCACCAGAAGTTGATCGCATTTTGACTGGTGGTATCGTTTCGGATTCTGCCCACCAAAACCTGATCCCGATATTCCGGCTTGCTTAAGTCCCGGGTAACGGGATACCTGCGTTCCAATGGATCTTTACGGACATCCCGGCCATCCGAATCAAGGGCCGGGCCGTCCATCATCACCACACCCTCGGCATTTGCCAAAATATCCATCGCTTTTTCGGCCGTCATATCGCCGCAAAACTCGGCATTAACCGATTCGGAATGTCCCACAAATACCGGGACCCTGACGGTGGTCGGATTGATCAGCAGATTCGGTTCTCCCAGAATCTTGCGGGTTTCATTCACCATTTTCAGTTCTTCTTTGGTATATCCGTTCGGCAGGAACTTATCAATGTGCGGGATGCAATCAAAAGCAATCGGATGGGCAAAAACAGCCGGATCTTGTTGGAGTTCCCCACCGGATATGGCCTGCGCGGTCTCCTGTTGTAATTGTTTCATGGCGGCAGCCCCCCAACCGCTGACTGCCTGGTACGTCGAAACGACTACCCGGCGCAACCGGGCTGCGCGATGCAACGGAGCCAGGGCTACGGCCATCTGAATGGTAGAACAGTTTGGATTACAGATGTACCGTGTATCGGCTGTCACCACATCCATATTCACTTCCGGGATCACCAGCGGATACTCAGGATACATCCGGAAATCGCCGCCATTATCAATTACTTTGCAGCCCCTTTCAACAGCGACTTTGCCCCATTGGACACTGGCGCCCTTAGCCCCTTCTTTACCCGCGAAAAAAACCAAATCCAATCCCTTAAAAAGGTCGGCGCTGATTTGGCGCACCTGAAAAGTCTGATCAGCAAGTACTTCCTCTCTTTCGGTAGTGGCCATGACAACCAACTCACCCTCGATGGGAAAATTTCGTTCATAAAGCACCCTAACGATCCGGTCACCCACCGGACCCACTCCAAGTAATCCCACTTTCAATCCCATTGATTCTCCTCCTTAATGATTGAATATCATTCCGGCAAATATTTCTTAAATCCTTGAACTTCACCGGGCTTGTATCCTTGCTTTTCGTAAAACCGGTGGGCTCCTTTTCGATCTGCGGCTGAAACAAACTCAATATAATAACAGCCATGGCTTAGGGCAACATTCTCAATCCATTGGTACAATTGAGCGCCAATGCCACGCCCCCGGTATTTTTCTGCCACGATTACATTTTCCAGTACCATAAACGGTCGGCAGCTTCCCACGATATCATGGCAGATGATAGCCATCAATGAACCTAAAAGTTCCCCTTTTTCATTCTTAGCCCCAATCAGAAAGTAATCCTGATTTGCAAAAATCCAAGCCAAATTGCGGTTCATCTTTTCAATATCCGTGGTCTTACCGGAAAGTTCTTGGTATAATCCCGCCAAAGCCTCCCCATCAACAGGAGTTAATCTCTCTATATGAGTCATGGCAATTCTTCCGCCAGTTCAACATGAAAGCTGAAACCGTGTTTCCGAAAACCGAGGGACTCATAAAAATCATGAGCTTCTTCCCGTTTCAAATTACTGGATAGGGTTAACTTATAACACCCCATTTCTCTACATACATTCATGGCATAATTCATCATAACTTTTCCAATTCCCCTCCGCCGGTGTTCCGCGGTAACCGCCACATCTTCGATAACTGCAGACGGCATCCCCAAGTGGGCCAAATTATCCATAATCAACAACTCAAAAACTCCCACAATTTGTTCATCCAAAACCGTTACATAGATCTTGTAAAAAGGATACCGGCGAATCTTTTTAAAAAAGGATTCGGCCTTTTTTAAAGAGGTATTCGATCCCCCTCTAAGGCTTAGTTGAGACAACAAGACGATAATTTGCGGCAAATCGCTCTTGGTTGCTTCCCGGGTAATTACACCCAAAGTATCCCGGACTTTCTCTACCCCATTGAAACCGGATAACTTACAATTTTGCATGAGATAAGGGTATTCAAACTCCTTGGGGAGGTGTTGAAAATCGACTTTTTCCCGCCGTTTTCCATATTCTACATTGTAAAATCCCCTAAGCCCTTCCAAGTTCCGAGTTTCCTCAAACCTAGCCAATATCATAAGAATAACCAACAATGCTCCAATCAAGATTATCATTTCATCAACCCCATTTTGAATAAGTCAGGGGTTGGAAATTCCAGTTAAAAGCCTGATTCCTTCCCCGATAATTTTAAAACCTTTCTCCATCTCATCCGTATCGACCCTGGAAATGCTCAACCGAAAAGTATTCGCCCCTTGGCCGTTGGTATAAAAAATCTCCCCGGTAGTAAACAAAACTCCTTGGGTATAACAGTACGCCAGCAGTTCCTTGGCATTCACCTCATGAAGTTCAATAAACAGGTGTAAACCACCGTCACCCCATATCCGTTGGCAGGGGAGATAAATTTTGGCAAACTCCAACGCTTTCTCGTATTTTGCTTTATAAAGCCTTTTAGCCCGTTTCAGATACTGCCCGAATTTACCGTATTCTAAATATTCATAAAGTATCGCTTGGTCAAAGGGAGAAGTATAGATATTGCGATACAGTTTAATGCTTTCCAAATAGGCAATCAATTTGGCGTCAGCGATGACCCAACCAATCCGGATGGCCGGAAAAAGTATTTTCGTGAAGCTACCCAGATATACCACATGGTTTGCTCTGCCGGAAAGCGCCAGTAAAGGACTGGCCTGTGATCCCGAATAACGCAATTCTTCATTGAATCCTTCTTCAACCAGAGGTGTCCGGTATTTTTCAAATAATTTCAATACCTTCATCCGTCTATCCGGCGACATCACCAAACCGGTCGGATTGTGATAAGAAGGCATCACAAATCCCAATCGGATGTCCCCGGCGGCTAAAGCAGACTCCAATTCCTGCAAATCAATGCCGTTTTCGTGAAGGGGAATTCCGATAATTTGCAACCCGGCCAGCTTCATTGCATTAATGGCCAGATTATGGGTGGGATTCTCACAAACTATCCTTTGGCCAGGATTTGTCAAGGCCGCTAATATCAGGTTGAAGCCTTCCGTGAAACCGGTGGTAATTAGGATATCCTTGTCATGGAAGTCCACTCCTTTGCCTTCCAAATAGCTTTTGAGCCACAGGATCAGAGGGCGGTATCCTTTGGTCTCGCCATAATTTAATAATCTCTCCCCTTCGAGCGCGATGCGGTTTAAGAAAGCCCGTTTGACTTCTTCAACCTCAAAAATACTTTCGTCCGGAGCGAGACTGTTAAAGGAAATCATCCCGTCCCGCCATGGAAGTTTCCGCAAATTTTGAACGAGATTCAAAGCAGTGTTGCCATACCCATTTACCCGGTCGGGCCACTCCAACTTCAGTTGCTCCTGAGGCGAGAGTGAGCTTTGGCGCACGAAAGCGCCCTGGCCCCTGATATTTTGAATAAGTTGCAGATTTTGCAATTCATCATAAGCCAGAATAATGGTATTGCGGCTTACCTTTAAGATCTGCGATAATTCGCGGGTCGAGGGAAGCCTTACTCCCTCCCGGAGTGATCCGTTTGCAATCAGTTTTGCGATATACTCTTTAATCTGCAAATAAGCCGGGCTGTTTGTATCGATATTCAAATCTTCCCACATAGGTTAACTCCCATTTCTCATTTTGCCATACAACATATTGAAAGGGAAGAACCACGGATGCTCTCTTTTTCCCCATGAGTGGTCGATAAAATGAGGAGGCTGTTTTCTGATGAGTGGTTATCCGTTTTGCTGCTGACTTTTGTGTCTGAATAGGTTTTGGGTGGTGAGGCATAACAAACACTTGGAGGGATCCATAGGCCATAAAAAAAAGGATTGGTTATCCACCAACCCTGTATATATTTTTCCGACGCAGAAAAATATTACCGGCGGCAAGATAGTTCTCCAAGAAGAAACAGCGGTTTCCAAAACCAAACACGAAGTTTCTTGATGACAGTACTGAAGCTCTTAACTGCAGTACCAGCCGAAAGTTTGGCTTCCTTCCGACTTCGGCAAAACACCCTTTGGCTTCGTTTCAACGGCCTGCCGGCCTCCCCGAAGATACTGATGAGTTTTGCGCCTCTACTCTACCACGAATTTTCGTTTATTAAGTTATATTATTTGTACTACAAAAATATTATACTGTCAATATGGATTTATTGCTTTTTCCAAAATTCCATTTATTTTGAGCAGGTATATCTTCCATTGAAAATGTATTTTATTAAGATAAAATTTTTCCTTTTTTGGGAGGATAGATATCTTCATGATCCGAAGATTCAAATTCATTATGACCGTTCTCATTTTATTGATTGTGTTAACGGTTCCTTCCTTTGGCAACAATGATCCAAATCATCTCAAAGTTAAAAAAGTTGCAATTATCAACTCGTTCTCAGCAGAAAAGATATCCCAAAAAGCTTTTAATCTGATAAATTATTACCTCGAAAAATATGCAGCCAATCGAAATCAAGTAACTATCATCCCGAGTAATTTGGATAGTAATCCAGAGCCTCTCTCAACGACTTTAAAAAACTTATTGATTCAAGATTATCAGCTGGCGGCCGTTGTAAAGCACCGGGAACATAGTATAGAGATATATGATCTATCACGATGGAAAAGACTGTGGACATTATCAAACAATGATGAGTCCGACTTGGAAACTCTTTTCTGGATTCTTGATGAATCTATACTTACAGGAATTCGAGTTGTATCGCAAGGGGTCCATTTAGGACTGGTTCCGGGAAGAAATACGGATTTAGGTCCCAATTTCCCTTGTTCTACGATTTACAAAGTGTTGCGGCAACTGCCTTACATTAAAGTCCGGCCGATTGCTCTAAAAAAGTTCCAACAACATCAAAATGAACTCGATGTACTTTCAAAGAATTCCCAACTAGATTTCATATTATTTTATGAAAGCCAAGAACTACAATTAATGAAACCTCTTTTTAGCGGTTCCATACTAGAAATGAACGGAAATTCCATGATAGATTTTAAAATAAGAGTTGAATCCACAAAAAGTGGTTATTTGGTTCACACCTATTCTGCTATTGAGGAGCCAAAGGTAAAATTTCCGAATCTTAACACCCAAACCCAAAGCGATTATGGCGATTACGGTCATTCAGTGTACCTTGGGCATGTCGCTGATGAACTTGCCAATTATTTGTTAGTATTTACATTAACACAATTCTGCTGGCCTCAAGAAAAGCCTTTAGTAATAAAATTAACCAAACAACGAAAATACATTTTAAGGAGACATCCGAATGATTTAGCGTTCCCTAAATTAGATAATACCGTATTGCCTGATTATGCTATCCGTCACTGGGACTAAGGCAATTTTTCATTTTTTCATGAACCCGGGAAATAAAGAGACTGTTGCAAAAGTGATTGATTAAAATCAATGAGAAATACAATATATAGCATAAATAGTTGGCAAAGCTTTATATATATTGCATTTCTCTATCGATAAATCTTATTTTGCAACAGACCCTTTATTGATTCCCCTCAACCACTCAACGCAAAGCCCCATCCAAGTGGCGACGTGGGGATGGACTCCCATACTCCCATTATCAGTTTCCTCAGTCGCCAGAGATAATCCGTGAGGTCCTTCCGGATATATATGGAGTTCAAAAGGGACCCCGTGGGTTCGCAACTCCGATGCAAATAACAGGCTGTTTTCAACCGGTACTGCATCATCGTTAAAAGTGTGCCAGATAAACGCCGGGGGCGTTTTGGTGGTCACCTGGCGTTCTAAAGACATCTCATCCAGCAATGCTTGGGAAGGATTTGCGCCGAGCAAATTGTCAAAAGAACCGCGATGAGCATAAGGTCCGGAGGTTATCACCGGATAACAAAGAATCAATGCATCGGGACGATTTAGTCCAATTTGTATACCTGGAATATCTTGTAAGTACGGTTTTTGCCAATGTACTCCCAAACTGGCAGCCAGATGCCCTCCGGCCGAAAATCCGCAAGCTGCTATTTTTTGCGGGTGAACGCGCCATTTATCAGCATTCTCACGGATGATGCACATTGCTCTTGAAACATCAAGTAAAGGTTGAGGATGCCTTCTGGGTGCTACACTATAATATACAACAAAGGCATGAAATCCGGCAGCGTTAAATTGCAAGGCAATGGGCTCTGCCTCCCGTTCGGAAGTAAAATGATAACCGCCTCCGGGACATATTAAAACGGCGCCTCGGCTCTTCGGCCCATCCAATATGTAGCTGGCTAACGTTGGCTGAAAACTCTCATCTCCTGGGATTTGATAGAAAGCGGTCTCCCAGAGTTTGATGATTTGATGAATCAATGATACGACCTCCCTGTTCAACAAAAAATGACAGAAACACGGATTCATGTTTCTAATCAAAAGAGTGATTTTCGCCAATGATTGCCAAAATCCCTGCCTCACCTCTATAATCGCCGTTCTCTCCCAAGCGGTTTTCTTGTTCATTAAAATTCAATAAATTTGCAGGGTTTTTCCCAAAAAAAGCCAATTACTTAAAGTCTAATTCATTCCATCATTGGGAGCTCCCATGCAACTGAAAGCAAAATTTTATATTCCCCCTTTCCTGTCGCCATATGCAGGTTTACCCCGGGGGATTTATGCTCTTTTTCTGGCCCAGATCATCAATTCCGCCGGAAACTTTGTGACGCCTTTTTTAACATTGATGTTATCGGAAAAATTGGGGATGAGATCGGACCAGGCCGGTTTTTTTGTCATGATATCCTTACTAGTCCAAATGCCCGGAGTGGTGATCGGAGGTAAACTAGCTGATCATGTCGGCCGGAAAGCGATCCTGATTACCGCGCAAACAGTATCGGCGTTATTTATCCTGTCTTGCGCCTTTATTCAGGATATTCACTGGCTTCCCTGGCTTTTAATCGGATCCAGCATTTTTAACGGAACTGTCAAACCTGCCACCAATGCTTTAACGGCTGATTTAACGGATGCTGCAAACCGGCGGATTGCCTTTTCCCTAACCTATCTCGGCATCAATCTCGGTTACGCCATCGGGCCGATGATGGCTGGGTTTTTATTCCATGCCCATATCCGCTGGCTCTTTATCGGGGATGCATTGACCACACTGATTGCGGTGGCTTTGGTTCAAGTGATGGTAAAAGAAGATTTTTCTTTCAAGCAGACTCCAAAGGCGGCCGTAATTCCAGACGCGGATTTCATTCATCCCGACGAACGGGCCGAGAAAGGTTCTTTTTTACTGATCATGGGGCGGCGTCCTTATTTAAGCGCCATGATCTTATTGCTCACGGTTTACAGCTTCATCTACAATCAACATTCTTTTACCGTATCGCTGGATCTGGCCCATAAATTCGGCCCATCCGGGCCGGCTTTTTTCGGAACCCTGGAAATGGTGAATGCCTTGGTGGTGGTATTTTGCTCCACGGTTATCGTTTGGCTGACCCGGAAAATGCGCTCCCTGGAGTGTATTGCCCTGGCCGGGCTTTTATACGGCTGCGGTTTCGGATTGTATTTTTTCACCCAAAGCCTTTTTGGATTCATCATCGGTACGATTATTTGGTCGGTTGGGGAAGTATTAACCGCCACCAACAACGGAACTTATATCGCCTGTCACGCGCCTATCAGCCACCGGGCCCGTTTCACCGCCTTACAAACTCTATGTCAAGGTACCGGCAGTTGCCTGGGGCCGCTGCTGATGGGGAAATACATTACCGGACACGGAATCGATGCGGTCTGGGTACTCGTTTTCTTTATCTCTGTCGCAGCGGGGATTTTAATGTATACCGTCAGCCTGCTTGAAAAAAAACACTGCCCCATTCAATCTTGACATTCCCCATTCCGTGGTTTTCAATATCTTAACAACTTGTTTATAAATCTCTCACTAAAACAACACATCTATAGCATATTATGGAAATCAATCTATTCTTTCTCAATCTGATGAATGTTCAGGGTAAACCAAATGAAAAATAAAACGGAAACGATTCATTGCGAAACCTTATCTGAAGTTCAACAACAAATTTATATCTACCGGAACCGGATGTATCAACTCTGGAATGAAAAACACTGCATTGATCCGGAAATATTAGCGGTCAGCAGGGAATTGGATCAGCTCTTAAACCGCTATTATTTATTGCAGCCATTACGGGCCTGATTCAAAGCAGCGACCCTCAACGTTTCTGACGGTTTAGGCCCTCACCCAAACTGTGTCCATTCAGAGAAGTTACCCTCTCCCGTTTCACGGGCGAGGGATTATGGGTTGCCTATTTTGGGCCGTCCTAAGCCTTGGGAAAACAGGAATCATTTCCGTCATTCCGTCACAAAAATAATTCTTTCCGTCATCTAATGAATTCATTCCGTCACGGAATCATTCTTAAAATTGATTTAAGAAAACACCTTCCGAAGCCAGGGTATTTTGCGGATTAATCCACTAAACCCGAAACAAATCGGAACGATGATGATGACCATGAGTATCATCTTGAATAACGGGTATAGGGAAATCCCCCGCGCCATTAAAGTGATTCCTATAAGAATTGGGGCGTGGAACACATATACCCCAAAGCCGTTACTGGAAAGGAATTTACTGATTTTCCCCTGATGATTATATCTCTCACGGAATAATACCACTAAGCCGAGACAAACTCCAACACAGAAGAATGATTCCCAAAGAGCATAAGCAAAGCTTTGCCAATAAAGGCCGCCATTAAACCTTGCCATTCCTTTGAAAGCGTCTCCGGTTACCATCAATACCAGCCACAAAGGAATCCCGGCTCCCAATGTGATTTTAAACCAGGTCATTCCAAACCGGTAGGGAATATTCAAGAATAAATTATGACGGTAAGCAAATATCCCCACGACAAAAAGTACGACATAGGCCGTAAAGTAGCATAGTTGCATATTAAAAAATGATGTCCCGATAGGTTGCGCCCATCGCACCAAGAAAGCGCCGGCACTGATGAATACCATTATCGCTATAACCTGGGCATGGGTTACTAAAAAGGTTTCATTCCGTTGCCGGGTTTCTTTTTTCGGTATTATCGCCCTTGCTAACCCATAAAGGAGCGAAAATATCAGTAAAGCAACGGCAAACCATAAAGGCCCGCTGGAACCGATGAATTGAAAAGTGATGATATACTTCCAGTATTGGCTTAGGAAATCGACAGGCATTGTATGTTCGAAAGACAAGCGGATCAAAGTATTCAGGGGCTCGATGAATAACATATAAATTAAGGCGGGAATGCCCAAGCGGAATAACCGGTCGGTAATGAATCGAACAGTCCCTTTTTTATCATAAGAACCCGGTACAAAGTAGCCGGCAATTAAAAAAAGGAAACCCATAAAATAGGCCTGAGTGAACGAGCCGTATATGCCGAAGAGAATAGTGGAAAACACATCCAGCGTTCTTTTTTCAACATAATACCAGCTGCCAAAACTGCTATAGGTTACATTAAGATGCATTATGACGACGAAAATAATCATCAGCCAACGCAGATTGTCGATAAACAACAGCCGTTTCCCCGGCTCCGGATTGAGCTGCGATTGGACAGTCGCTAAACCGGGATTTTTTTGAACTGCCATCAAAGGACCGACCTCCTTTAATTTAAAAAATTTCTAGGAAATAATTCCAAAGTTCCTTTCAAACCGAGGATAGCCTTGGTTCTCACTCCTTTCTTCTGAAATTGATTCCTCCCTCTTTCTCTTTCCAACTGGAAATCCTATCAAAATATATTCGTCTTTCACGTCGATGACAATCGTAGTCTCACATGTCTTTCATAAAAAACAAAAAAGAAGCTGCCCAAAAAGTAATGTAAAATCGATAAAAAATACAATATATCACCTTATCAGATAAGCCGACATCCATATATTGTATTTCTTGATCGTGGGTGCCATCAGGCACGAATTCCTTTTGGGACAGCCCCTCGGCCTAAATGCCGTAATTTATAGTGTTATCAATCTGATTCCGTAAGGTATTGGCCCAAATAAATAATTTTTTTGCCAATCGCCCGATGATGATCATTGGTTAGTCTTCAATTTTTAAAACCGCCAGAAACGCCTCCTGGGGAACTTCCACCGATCCCAGCTGTTTCATCCGCTTTTTGCCTTCTTTTTGCTTTTCCAGCAGTTTCCGTTTTCGGCTGATATCGCCGCCGTAACATTTGGCCAGCACATCCTTGCGCATGGCTTTGATGGTTTCACGGGCAATAATCTTGCTGCCGACAGCGGCCTGAATCGGGACTTCGAATAATTGACGGGGGATAATCTCTTTTAGTTTCTCCGCCAGCTGTCTGCCCCGCTGGTAGGCCCGGTCGCGGTGAACGATAGCTGACAGGGCGTCAACCACTTTTTCACTGATCATGATATCCAGCTTGACCAGTTCCGCCGGTTTATGCCCCAGGTATTCATAATCTAAAGAAGCATAACCCCGGGAACGGGATTTCAGTTTATCAAAAAAGTCCATCAATATTTCGGCCAGCGGCAATTCATAGGTAAGCATCACCCGGGTCTCGGTGATATACTCCATGTTTTTGAAAACGCCCCGCTTCTCCTGACACAATTCCATAGTGGTCCCCACAAACTCACTGGGCAAAATGATGGTGGCCTTGACAACCGGTTCTTCCAGATGTTCCAGATAATTGGCCGCCGGCAACTCCGCCGGATTGGAAATGCTGTTTACCTCGCCGTTGGTCAGATAGACTTTATAAATAACGCTGGGAGCTGTGGCAATCAGGTTTAAATTGTATTCCCTTTCCAATCGTTCCTGAATGATTTCCATGTGCAAAAGTCCCAGAAATCCGCAACGGAAACCAAAACCCAGCGCCGTGGAACTCTCCGCCTCGAAAACTAGCGCCGCATCATTGAGGTTCAATTTTTCAAGAGCGTCCCGCAATTCGCCGTAAGCCGCGTTATCAACCGGGTAGAGTCCGCAATAAACCATCGGCTGTACCGGACGGTATCCCGGCAAAGGAAGCAAGGCCGGGTTAGCGGCATCGGTAATGGTGTCTCCCACCCGGACATCTTTCACTTCTTTCATGGATGCAACCACAAAGCCCACTTCTCCGGCTTCCAACTGGGGAGCCGGAGTCGGCGCCGGGCGGAATGTTCCGAGCTCCGTCACTTCGAATTCTTTTCCCGTGGCCATCATTCGGATTTTCCGGCCCACCGACAACCGTCCCTCCATCACCCGAACATAGGCGATGGCGCCGCGGTATGAGTCAAACAACGAGTCGAAAATCAAAGCTTTTAGCGGTAGCCGCACATCACCGGCGGGCGGCTTGATTCTGGACACAATCGCCTCCAAAATGTCTTCCGTCCCCAGGCCGGTCTTGGCGCTGGCCAAAATACATTCTTCGGGAGGGATCCCAATAATATCTTTAATTTCGTTTCTGGTCTTCTCCGGGTCGGCGCTGGGCAGGTCGACCTTGTTAATGACCGGGATAATATCCAAATTGAGGTCCACTGCCAAATACAGGTTAGCGATGGTCTGAGCTTCAACCCCCTGGGTGGCATCAACCACCAGTAATGCTCCGTCGCAAGCCTTGAGGGACCGCGAAACCTCGTAAGTAAAATCCACATGACCGGGGGTGTCGATCAAATTGAGAATATAAGTCTCCCCGTTCTTGGCTTTATATTGCAATCGAACAGCCTGGGCTTTGATGGTTATGCCCCGTTCCCGTTCCAGATCCATGGAGTCCAGAACTTGTTCGGTCATTTCCCGTTCACTTAAGGCGCCGGTATATTCCAGCAAACGATCGGCTAGAGTTGATTTCCCATGGTCAATGTGAGCGATAATGCAAAAGTTGCGAATATTGGTCTGTATCAATGAGTTACCTCCAAGGACTTTCAAATCATAAAAAAAAAGGTTATTACTAACAACATTTTAATCTATCATATAGGGCTTTGAAAGTCAATGAAAGCTTCCTGATATCTTTTATTCATCCAAATCAAAAATTTCCGGCCATGACCTCATCGCGAATTGTCTTCTTTTGGGGAATTCCTTCTGTCCAGGCTTTCAATAAATAACCTAAGGCCCCAGCCTTGATTGCCCCAAAGAGGCAGGGGGCATCCCCGGATACGGTTAGGATATTATCCGCCAAAAGTACCCGCATACGATTCTACCTCAATTTGAAACATAATCTTTTCATTCATATTCATCCCTTGAATCGGTTTTCCCGTCCCGAAAACTTTTTCGCCATTGAACCTGCAAGGGCTTCGTGTTTACGGTCAAAGCAAAATGGCGGCTATAAATCAGCCATTTCCCGGAATGGTTTCGGACATGGACCGGCGGTGGTAAAATAATCGTTTCACGCCATTTGGCCGCCTGAATTTGTAGGCCCGAACTTAGCCAACGGCACTGCAGATTCGGTTCGCCTGCGGCCAATAACTTACTGGTATTGAGGAGCGTAAGGTAAAAACCGGCTCCGCATAGAAAAGCCGCCATAATCATGATAAAAAACATTTTTAAAAAATTATTCACTTCAGCATACCCCTTAAAAAATTTTCGTGCTGCGCTCTTCCAAAACACTTTTCGATTCCAATATTCTTCATAAACTCATTCACTCAAAATTCGGTTTACCCATGGTTGGAATGATATCTTCGTTCATAATCCGCATAAAACTCGAAAAAACCTCGCTTTCCCGATTGTTTTGATTCCCTTGTTTTTCGTCCCACATGAACTCATAAAGGGTATTCCGGAAGCCGGTTTCTTTTCGTAAAAAAAAGGTTGATAACCGGCCCGCCAACGCCTGAGTAAGTTTTCCCGCCAGAAGAGACGAATCGCTTTCAGGCATGCCGAAAAAAAATCGATTGCGGAGCCCGCCATTTTTTTTCGATATTTCCGGCGTCTTCTGAAAGCCGATTAAAATTGAAGAACTGTTCAAACCCGATAATTCCCATGAGCCGGTATCTAGACTTTCAACCCCTATGAGCATGACTTGGGAAAAATGATTTTTTAATTGGCCTTGCAGTTCTTGAATAAAAGATTTAAATGGCGTCGCATTTTCAAGGTTGTCCGGCTCATACACCTGTAATATTATTTTACCGGAACGGTTTGTAAAAGCTGGCAGCTCAGGCTCACTTTCATTTGTCTGAGTGATATCGGACCACATTCTCGCCAGATTTTCCTTTTGCCGGGTAGCCCATGCCTGGGTCCTGGTCTGGTCGGAGGCCAGGCTGCCGAAGAATCCCAATAGGAAAAAGACCACCCCGTAAAACAGGTAGATCTTAATCCATCCTTTTAAATGATTCACCATATCCATATCCCTCCGCCACAGGAATATGAACGCCTGATAAATTTTAGAACATCGGCTAATCTTTTTGCTTCCGACTATTCGTTTTCATCCTTAGTTCAAATAGCGAAACACTTCTTCGGGGCTGACTCCGGGATGGATGGCTATATTTAAGGCGCCTGAGACCACCCGCGCCAGATCGTCAATCATCACATCGATTTCTTTGGGAGTCACTATCAAACTGTTCATGTAAGGGGATAATACTCTCTTGATTAAATCCTGCTGGTTAAAAGCCTTAGGGTTGATTAAAGCCGGGGCCATCCGGTTAATTTCAAACATAGCATCATGGACAATGGTTGTTGCCTCTACTACTGTTGGAACTCCGATGGCTATCACCGGCAGCCCTAAAGTTTGGGGGGTGATCCCCACTCTTTTGTTTCCCAGACCTGATCCCGGATGAATGCCGGTGTCCGCCAATTGGATAGTAGCCCCAAGCCGCTGCGTGCTCCTTGAAGCCAAAGCATCGACTGCTATCACAAATTTGGGTTTGGCGCGCTGCACGACTCCCATCACAATCTCTCCGGTTTCGATCCCGGTAGTGCCCAAAACCCCTGGCGCAATTGCCGAGAGTGGCCTGAGTCCTCCTTTTTTTTCCGGAGGTGACGACTCAACCAAATGTCGTGTCACTAAAATATGTTCAACAACCTTAGGGCCTAAGGCATCGGGGGTGGCATTCCAGTTTCCAAGTCCCACCACCAAACAAGGATCATTCTCCCCCACACCGATTTTGGCGATAAAGCCTTCAATCTCTTTGGCTACCAAAAAAGCGACTTCTTCCAATTGATCCCGATCACGACTTCTTAATGAAGGAGATTCCAAAGTTACATAGTAACCCGGAAGTTTACCGATGCTTTTTCCCGCTTCTTCATTTTCCACATGGACCCGGGTAATTAATGTATTTCCCTGCTTTTCGGTTTGCGTCCCCACTCCCGGTGGTTCCACACCCCTGCTTCGTTCGATGGATAACTCCCTGGATTCTAAAGCTAGATCGGTATGAACCTCACCTATTTTTTCCAAAGTCTCAAATGTTGTTTCCAATTCCTACTCCTTTCAAGCTTTATCCTTTTCACAATGGATCCGGCAATATCATTTCCAGCAGCACAACTCCGAAATACAAAATTAGTATTCCCGCCAAAGATAGATTCACACCGGAAAACAAGGAACGGATCAAAAAAAGTCCTATTAAAATGCCGATACCAGCAAAAGTGCAGCGATAACGGTTTATTTTCAGATTGCATAATACATATCGTAAAAAATGAGTAACCAGCGTGGTAATAAATGCTTCCAGTAAAATCAAATAACGGCCGCCAAGTTTTAGGTCCGGTATAAGTAAATTTCCGGCTATCATCATCAAGGATATGGAAATAAATCTTAATGCGAATACCACATCATCGCCCCGCAACAAAGGAATTGGTTAACAATGGATTCAAATTTCCCAGGGAACCCTAATTTGGCTCGGTTTTCAAGTCACCTCTACCTCTTTGGAGACCGTTTCTACTGGGAGAACTTGTAGCAATCCGGAACTTGTGTTATAATGGCTTGGGGTTTAGTAAAATATACCATCTTTTTTTTAAAGTTAAAGGGATGTAAAACGAGTTGATCCTTTACAAATCACCATAATTCATGGTAAAATATAGACTGTTAAAAAATCAGGAGTCTTCAAGTATGATACACTTTTTAAGTGTAATATACAGGCTTGCAGTTTAAGGAGGTGAAGGTATTGCCGAATATTAAATCAGCTAAAAAAAGAGTCTTAGTTGCAGCCGATCATCGTGAAAGAAATATGGCGCAACGTTCCGCGATGAAGTCTTCTTTAAAGAAAGTTACATCCTCCATTACTGCCGGAGATCCGGAGACTGCTAAGGTCAATTTAAAAGTTGCCATTAAAACTTTAGATGAGACCGCCAGCAAAGGATTAATTCATAAGAATCAAGCTGCACGCAGAAAATCAAGATTAACTAAAAAATTAAATGCAATGACGAAATAAAAAACAAAAAGAGGCGACAACAACGCCTCTTTTTGTTTTCTCTCAATCCATATTCTTCATCCATCTTTTCAGGTCCGGACGGCAATTCCTTGCTCAGCGAGATATCGCTTGGCATCGCCGACCGAATATTCCCGGTAATGAAATATTGAAGCCGCTAAAACCGCATCTACTTTCCCCTTATTGATACCGGCAGCCAAATGTTCTAAATTTCCGACACCCCCGGAGGCAATGACCGGAATTCCGACCGCAGAAGCAACTGCGCAATTCAACTCATTATCATAACCATCTTTGGTGCCGTCCCGATCCATGCTGGTTAAAAGAATTTCTCCCGCTCCCAGTTTTTCAGCTTTGACCGCCCACTCGATGGCATCGATTCCGGTTGCTGTCCGCCCACCATGAATGTATACTTCCCACCCTTGTTCCGGGTCATCTTTCGCCCTGCGGCGGGCATCGATTGCCAATACCACACATTGAGCGCCGAAAAGTTCCGCTCCTTCCGAAATTAAATTGGGGTTTTCAACGGCGGCGGTATTGATCGCCGTTTTATCGGCGCCGGCAAGCAATATTCCCCGCATATCCTCGGTAGAGGATATGCCCCCTCCGACCGTATAAGGAATAAACACTCTCTCGGCGACTTTGGCCACCATCTCGGCAACGGTTTTTCGGCGCTCATGAGAGGCTGTAATGTCCAAAAAGACCAACTCATCGGCGCCCTCCCGGTCATAAAAAGCGCCCAATTCGACTGGATCACCGGCATCCCGGAGGTTAAGAAATTCAGTGCCTTTGACGACCCGGCCGTCTTTCACATCAAGACATGGGATAATTCGTTTGGCTAGCATGATTTTAGCTCCTGGTCATTTGTTTCGTTTTTCGCATCGGGTGAATCGCTTTAAGTCACTAGTAAAACGTTCTTTAAATAACCACTCATTGATTGTGAACGTTTAATCCGTTAAATTTTTCTGCCATTGAACAACATCCCGATAGGGTAAATCCCCACCGAAAATATCCAGCGCACTACCTATGGTCACATCAAGTTTTTTTCGTCCAAGCTTAGCGATGAGATCTAAATCCTCAAAAGACCTTACTCCCCCCGCATAAGTAGTCGGAATGGCGGTCCAAAGTCCCAACTTTTCAACCAATTCCGGATCGATCCCCTGACGCAGTCCTTCAACATCCACGGCATGAACTAAAAATTCAGCGCAATAGCCGGCCAATTCCTGTAAATTTTCAGCATTAACTTGGAAATTAGTAAATGTCCGCCAACGGTTGGTTGTAACAAAATACGCTCCATTTTTAACTCTACAGCTCAAATCGAGGACTAACTTGTCTTTACCGATTTCCCGGTTGATTCGTTCCAGATTTTTATAACTAACTTCCGCTTCCTCAAAGATATAGGAAGTTACAATTACATGAGAAGCGCCTTGTCTCAAAAAACAAGCCGCATTCTCCGCCGTGATGCCACCGCCAATCTGCAGTCCGCCCGGAAATGCTTGAAGGGCTTTCAGAGCTTCTCTTTCGTTTCCAGGTCCCAACATAATGACGTGACCGCCGCTTAAAGAGTCATCTTTGAATATTCGCGCGTAATATGCGGCATCCCTGTCGGAAACATAATTTTCAATTAGAGGGTGGGAATCATCATGTAAAGTCCCCCCCACAATTTGCTTGACAGCTCCCTGATGAATATCAATGCATGGACGAAACTTCATGAGCGGAGTTCCCCAAAATTCTTAAGGATTCTTAATCCGACCTGACTGCTTTTCTCGGGATGAAATTGAAAAGCCGTCACATTTTCATAGGTGATTCCGGAACAGTACGCAAAACCATAATCAGTTGTGCAGGCGGTGATGCCGGGATTAGCCGGTTTTACATAATACGAGTGAACGAAATAAACAAAACTGCCATCAGGCACTCCGTGTAAAAGTGGCGTGTCCTGGTGCTTTTTAATTTGGTTCCAGCCAATCTGGGGCACTTTGAGATCACTTGCCGGAAAACGGAGAACTTGACCGGGGAAAATTCCCAAACCCGGACTTAGACATTCATGGTCGCCGAAGCTTTCGGAACTCTCCTCAAATAACATTTGCAAGCCAAGACAAATTCCCAAAAAAGGACGTCCGGAATGAACAACCTCGCGAACGACGGGAGCCATGCCTGCCCGATTCAAATTCTCCATTGATTTTGCAAAAGCTCCCACGCCCGGTAAAACTACTTTATCAGCTTCCAGAACCACCTTGGGATCTGTGGATACTATTGCAGAATATCCCAGGGCATCAAAAGCTTTCTGAACACTTTTTAGATTTCCGACCCCGTAATCAATAATGGCAATCATTGATTTATTTAAAGAATCCCTTTCGTCGAAGGAACTCCTTTTATCCTTTCATCAATTTTGACGGCTGAGGCCAGCGCCCTACCAAATGCTTTGAAAATAGCCTCTATGCAATGATGGGAATTGACGCCATCCACTAAATGAATATGGAGATTCATTTCTCCCTGAACGGATACGGCGCGGAAAAACTCTTCCACCATTTCTATATCAAAATGATTCAAATGTCCTTTACCAAGTTCCGCCCGGTACTGAAGATAAGTGCGGCCGCTCAAATCGATAACCACCAATGCCAAAGCTTCATCCATCGGAACATAGGAATCACCATAACGGGTAATTCCGCATTTATCCCCCAAAGCCCTCTTAATCGCCTGGCCCAATACAATGCCGACATCTTCGACCGTATGATGGGAGTCGACCTCCAAGTCGCCCCTAGCGGCAATCGTCAGGTCAATTTGGCCATGCCTGGCGATTTGAGTCAACATATGGTCGAAAAAACCTATTCCCGTATCAATTTGCTGAAGCCCCGAACCATCCAAATTTAGCTCAAGCTTAATTCGAGTTTCACTGGTATTTCGTTCAATGGTAGCCGTTCTCATTTCCGGAGATCACTCCATTCTGATTTTTATCGCCTTAGCATGTGCGTCCAAGCCCTCCACCGCAGCGATAGTCGTGGCAGCATTTCCATATTTTTGAATTCCCGCTTGATTATAAGAAATAATACTGGTCTTTTTCATGAAATGGTCTACATTCAAACCGGAAGCGAAGCGGGCCGTACCATTGGTTGGCAATACATGGTTGGTCCCTGCTATATAATCACCAATGGGCTCCGTAGAAAACGGGCCCAAAAAAACAGCGCCGGCATTTTTAACCCGGTTTATGAAGCTCCAAGGATCGCCTACGACTAATTCCATATGTTCAGGCGCGCAGTAATTGGCTAAATCCAAAGCTTCATCCAGATCAACCGTGATAACGATACCCCCATTCAGCTTAATGGAGGCTTCGGCTATCTCCCGTCGGCTCAATCCGGCCAATTGTTTATCGATTTCCCCGGCAATAGCTTGCGCCAGTTTACGGGAAGGTGTTAACAGAAAAGCGCCCGCTTCATTCACCGGTCCATGTTCGGCCTGAGAAAGCAGATCCGCTGCCATATATGCCGGATTTGCCGTATCATCGGCGATGATTAAGATTTCACTGGGTCCGGCCAACATATCCAAACCTACGAACCCAAAAACCTGCCGTTTAGCCTCAGTTACGAATTGATTCCCCGGACCGACGATGACATCGACCGGTTTTATGGTATCTGTCCCGAAGGCCATGGCCGCTATGGCTTGTGCTCCTCCTACTTTATAAACTTCATCAATGTTGCATTCTGCAGCCGCGGCCAATAAATAGGGATTAATTTTTCCTTCTTTGTTTGGAGGAGTGCAAATGATTACCCTTTTTACTCCGGCAACCACAGCCGGCAAAGCATTCATCAACACGGAGGATACCAAAGGGGTTTTTCCGGCCACTCCGCCCGGCACATAGAGACCGGCTGATTCAACGGCCTGAATCCTCTGTCCCAGAACGATACCGTCCTCTTTAACATCTATCCAATCTTTGGGCAATTGTTTGGTATGGAATTCCAAAATATTCGTCTTTGCTTGTCGTATCGCTTGCACAAACTCGGGGGAAACCAGCTTTTCAGCTTCAAGGAACTCATCGGGCTTTACTTGCAATGTAGCTTGGGTCAGCTTGACTTGATCAAAACGTTCCGTAAAATCAATGAGCGCCTCATCTCCCGAGCTTTTGACCGCATCCATAATGGTCATGACTTTGGAACTTAAATCCGTTTGGGTTGATCCCTGAAATTTAGCACGCCGATTTAATAATTGAAAAACCTCTTTTTTTTCAGTCAGAGTATGATATATTCTCATTTTTCGCTCCTGGAATTTAACGCAGATGCACATGTTATTGCTGTAATATTCCTTTAATTTACCATATCACCTTTTGAAAGTCAATGAAGGTCGGGGCTTCCTTATTCTTATTTCTGTTACAACCATTTAAAAATTAAAAACTGTAAGCTTGAAAATTTAATCAATATGATTTATAATTAATATAGTTAGAAATAGATAGGGAGATGATGAATATGAAAATTCTTTATAAAACTCAAGCAAATTCTGTTGGCGGCCGCAAAGGAAAGGTTACGGTGAAGGATAGCCCCCTGGAGTTTCAAATGGCCGCTCCTGTAGAGCTGGGCGGAACCGGGGAAAAAGGGACCAATCCCGAACAATTATTCGCCGCGGGTTATGCGGCTTGTTTTGAAAGCGCCGTTTTACACGTGGCTCGCAATCGTAAACTTGACTTGAAAGAAACTTCCGTTCAAGCCGAAGTAGGTATTGGCCCTAATGGGCAAGGAGGTTATTTATTGGCGGTTTGGATTACGGCGACATTGAATGGGGTAGCTCAGGAAATTGCCGATGAAGTGGTCCGGGAAGCGCACAAAGTATGTCCATACTCCAATGCCACCCGGGGTAATATCGAAGTGACTGTAACGGCTAAAGCGCTTTAATCCAAAAAGCATAATAAAACCGCGGATTTCGCTTGATACCGATATTCGCGGTTTTTTATTATTAAAATAGGACTGCAAAAAATCAAAGTTCAGGTTGGAACCATGAATTTATCTGCAAAAAGATCTTCGGTCGCGCTCAGTTGTTCCACAATAACAATGCCGGTGATCATTGTCACAAGAAGTTTTTCCCTCGAAATCATGGACGTGTCCGTTGCACATATATTTGGGTTTTCCGGTACATCCGTGATACCGATGAACATGCCCATCGTTGCATGAAGTTACGCCCTCATATTCATGTTTATGGTCAGGGGTATCAGGAGCAGGGGATGTTACCCCCCGGATAACATGCCGGTGGCAGTCGTCAACTTTGGTATAGATAGCATAAGTGTGTACATGGAAATTAGGGGGCTGACATTTATCCTCGCAATGCTTTTTTCCCATTTTTGGTCTCCTTTAAAGAGAATTCTAATTTAGTTTATGAATTGGGAAAAAAGTTGTTATATTCCGATTGTACAGGTTTATAATTTTTGGCTTAAGGCATAAAGAATTATAAAACCATCAGCCCCCATGGGCTTTAATCAACGAGCGAATTCTTAAAATCATCCGTTCTAACTCCACCGGGCTATTCCTTACAATGGGCTCATATTCTTGTTGCAAGTTCAGCAGTTTATCCGGCAAACCGCCGTACTCGATGGTAATCGTCTCAGGATGGGTTTTCGACAGTAAAAACTCAATCAATTGATAATCATCTTCACTTAAAGCAGTGTGGGTATCACGCAGGCCTTCTTGAGGCCTTTCCAAAACACCGCCCAAATGAATTTCCCGCAAGCGTTCGAGTGGCAATTCCTGAATATAATCCATCAAGTCCCTTTGCATATGCCAAGCGCTGCACCGGGAATGGGCAATATCCAGAAGAAATCCGCAATCGCTCTCCCAGCAAATCTCTTTGATGAACTGAGGTTCCGACCCCCACTTGAAATGCCGCCACCAAGTGTAATAAGGAAAATTCTCCAAAACCAACGGCAACCGGATCTGATCTTTTACTTCAGAAATCACTTTTAAAAAATGAGCCTTAAGGGTTTTTTGGACTTCAGGGTGATTTTGGTGTTGGTATAGTGCCAGTTCCGGGAAGAAATCCACCCTTGCTTCCAAATGTGTAGACAAATAAGGAGGATCCGTACATTCCAGTACTTTCCGTACAGTTTCTATATTTAACCGTTGCCTTGGATCGGGATGGCCCAAAAAAATTACCCCAAGCTGAGCCAGATGAGGTAGACGCGGTAAGAAAATATCCGGATCTTCAAATTGATGCCAGCATCCTGGAAACGGACTGGTTGGACATTTCACATAGTTGATGGGTAGGTTGGGGTCTTTCCCCAACAAACCGAGTAAGGCTTTTGAGTAATTTACCGCGATCTTCATCATAAAAATAGCCTCTTTTGCAGTTTAATCTTGAATCCAATAAACTCTTATTTATCTTACTGCATTCCCCCTTAAAATGAAAGAAAAACTTCTATTTCAAAATCCAGGCTGGCAACTGGCTATTCTCTATGATATTATTGTTTACATGAAATAAGCTAGGAAAATGTTTTGTCTAAAAGGTGATGGAAAATGAACCTATTGGAAGAAGGAAAAACCCTTCAATTGGATTTTGAAAAAATAACCAAAGTTGCCTCGAAGTGTTCAGGCGTTATTCCGGTGGTAGTCCAAAATATTGATACCCGAGAAGTAATCCTGCTGGCTTATGTAAACCAAAAAGCCCTTGAAATTTCACTCTCTACCCAAACTGCGGTTTTCTGGTCCACATCCCGGAATGAATTATGGGAAAAGGGCAAAACTTCCGGCGAGTTTTTCGATTTAATTGAGGTTTACGTCAATTGTGAACAAAATTCCCTTCTTTATACGGTCAGACCGCGACGGGGCGGCATATGCCATACCAAAAACCAAAAGGGTGAACCTCGTAATTGCTATTATCGAAAGATTAACTTTCATACCCGGAAGCTCGAGAACATGAATCCCTAAAATAAAAACCACCCCTTAATATTGGGGTGGTTTTTGATTTATTTCACTTTATCATCTTCATTATGGACCTCGCGTTGGCGGAACAACAAACTGATACAATATAATCCGGCTATCCCCACGAGTGAATAAACGACCCGACTAAAAGGAGCAGACTGGCCCCCAAAAAGGTGGGCAACTAAATCATATCTAAAAAGACCCACCAGAAGCCAATTAAGGGCGCCGATGATTACGAGTACCAAGGAAAATCTGTCCAAAAAAATTTCACTCCAATCTTTGGTTTAATGCTGGAAACTCCAGCCTTGGATTAAATTCAAACCCAGCATTAGTATGCCAAAGTTTTTTAAAAACATTACTTGAATTTCTAGGCCTGCTTACTCCCATAGTGTAATGGAAATATCCGGTCGACGGTAGGAAATTCAACTAAAACTATTTCGGTAGGATTTTAGCCTTTCGTATTTTTCCAATTAGTTTTCGATCATGCGATTTACGGAAATACCAATCCATAAAGCCCATTGAAAAGGAATTTTTCTTTTGTGTAATGGCCTTTTTTCCTCCCAAATAGATATTGCCTCTGTTTGTAGTGGGGTGAATGTATTGTATCAAGGGTATGTTGTTGATCGTTTTTAGAATATTTCTTAACAACATCTCCGCTTCCCGCCAGGGGTCCATTGACTGAAAAAGCTGGTTTGCGCCTTGGATAAGGGTGCTTTCGCCGCAGGCAAAAACCATTTTTCCCCCTTGGGCTCGTAAATCAGCCTCGACCATAACCCGTCCCCGCTCGTCCATTTTAAGACCGCTACCTTCCAAAATAGGATAATCGGTTGCTACGGTGGTCCATATTAAAAAACCGTATTCCAACACGGAATGGTCATTAAATACTAAAAAGTCGCCGGTAACCCTGGTGACAGTTCGACCCAATAAAAGATCAACCCGCCGTTCTTTTAATCGATTTTGAACCATTTTTTTGACTTTAATATCAAAGCCCGGCAACAACGTCTGCGCCTCTTCGATTAGTGTAATATTCAGACTACGATGATGCCTTTCTCCCAGGCGACGAAGGGCCAGAGCAATCTCAACCCCTAATTTTCCCGCACCTATAATGGTAATATTAGATTCAATGCTCTTTTTTAGGAAATGTTGTTTTAATTTCTGCAGATTATCATGGAAGTAAATGGCGATTCCGTAATAGGATAGCCCTTCGGCATAACGCCCAAAAGGCGCCAAATTCAACGAAAGAATATCATAGGTAATCCTCCTTCCATCTGCCAATGCCACCTTTTTATTCTCCGTATCGATTTTAGCAGGCTGCGCTATGATTAAATGAACGCCTTTACGCTCACACAAGGTCGAAATATCAATTTGTAGATCCTTCTCTGAGAAGGTTCCCTCCAAATAACCCGCAGCCATTTCCGGGTAAAAAAGAGAAGGAAAAGGATTCACCAGAATAATTTTCAAACATTCCATTTCCCTAACGGACAGTTTACTTAAAAAGCAAAGGTGGGTTAGACTACCTCCAATTAACAATATTCTAGTTTTGGCTACTGGTTTCTTCATGGATTTCCGCCTTGTTCAATGATATTTTCCTTACTCCCGGCAAGACTTAAAAGGGATCATCTCTTCCATATTCTATCGGTTGAATCCACGAAGACCTTTATCCAAGGGTAATTTGAAAAACAAACGAATTTAAAAATTTATGCAAAAAGCGCTCTATGCGCTTTGATGATATCAAAAAGCCATTATTTTTTATATGCTATTAATGTTCACAGATGATTAATGAATCGTATAATCAAACCCAAGCGTATTGAAATTTTTAAAGTGGATCGCAGGTGATATGAATGGATCGTTTTAACCGACGCTGGATTTCAGTAGAGGAACACCAGAAACTCCAAACGCGCCTGGAGGAATTAGAGGCCGAAAATGAAAAATTAAAAAGCCGCAATGACCTGGTACGTGAATTAATTGGCCTCCTGGCTTCCAGTAACCGGCCATTAATGGGCAATAACGCCAGCAATAGCACAAACAAAGTGGATAGCGGCTCTCTCCAGCAATTTGTGGAATTGGCAAAAGATTTATCCAATGATATCCGAAACATCGTAAAATCAATCAATAAGAATTAAGCCTTTTAAAGGTAAGCTTATTTTTTCTATGGGAACGGGTTCATGTACGAGTGAACACGCTGGTTGACTCGAATAAAACCACAGGAGCCGGAAATCTTCTTCATTCCGGCTCCTGACGTATTAACCTTCAATTATTGGCCGTATCCTTTAGGATGCCCTTTATGCCAACGCCAAGCCGTCTCAATGATCTTCTCCAACTGGGCATATTGAGGTTTCCAACCCAACTCTTCCCGGATCCGTTTGGATGAAGCTACTAACTCTGCCGGATCACCGGGACGTCTTGGACCTTCTTTGACGGGAATCGGTAAACCCGTTACCATTTTAGCCGTTTCAATAACTTGCCGGTTGGAATACCCTTGACCATTCCCAAGGTTATAAATTGTCGATGAACTCCCTTTTGCCAAAGCCTCCAATGCCAATATATGGGCCTGGGCCAGGTCATTTACATGAATATAATCCCTTACGCAAGTTCCATCGGATGTTGGATAATCCGTACCAAAAATTTCAATGTGCGGCCTCATACCGAGCGCAGCCTGCAAGACAATGGGGATCAGATGAGATTCCGGCTGGTGGTCCTCTCCGATGGGAGCTTCCGGGTCGGCCCCCGCAGCATTAAAATAACGCAATGATATATATTTCATGCCATAAGCATGATCATAGGCTTTTAGGATGCCTTCAAATGTTAATTTGGAAAACCCATAAGGATTGGTGGGGTTTTTAGGATGATCTTCCGGAATCGGAATCTGCTCCGGTTCCCCAAAAACAGCAGCTGTTGATGAAAATACGAACTTATCCACGCCGCCTTCCCGAAGGGCGTCTAGAAATACCAAGCCATTCCCAATATTGTTATGAAAATACTTGGCCGGTTCGCCCACTGACTCTCCAACTAAGCTATAAGCACATAAATGTACCGCCGCTTCAATTTTCTCTTCTTCAATAATCTTACGGACCAAAGCTTTATCACTAACATCCCCTTCAAAAAACTTCCCGGCTTGAACCGCTTCACGATGGCCTTTCGCCAGGTTATCCAGGACAACCGGATGGTGTCCGCGGCGGGAAAGTTCCAATGTCACATGACTGCCGATATAACCGGCCCCTCCAGCTACTAAAACTTTCATCATTCATTACCACCTTATGCAATAATTTCAGCGCCGTTTGCAGCAGTACTGATGTAAATCTGAGGCAGAATCCCAGTCTTCGCTTGATAGTTTTTAATAATATGTTCTCTAAACTGAGCCTCCGCTTTGGCTTCAATTAGGGTTACAGTGCAGCCCCCGAAACCTCCTCCGGTAATTCTGGATCCCAAAACACCCTTGACTTCCCGGGCCAAATCCACCAATAAATCAATTTCCGGGCAACTCACCTGATAATCGTCACGGAGCGAATCGTGAGAGGCATTCATATATTGACCAAAGGTTTTCAAATCACCCTTATTGAGTGCGCTCATACTGGCCAACACCCGTTCATCCTCAGTAATCACATGTTTTGAACGGCGGTAAACAATCGGGTCCAATTCTGACTTAATTTTTTCCAACTGCTCCATTGTTGCGTCGCGCAATGCCCTGACTGACGGAAAATGTTTGGAAAGAGTCGCCACTCCCTGCTCGCATTCTTGACGCCGTTTATTATACTCCGAGTCAATTAACGTATGTTTAACGCCGCTTTGGCAGATAATAATCCGGCAATCCCCTAATTCTAATGGCACAAGTTTATAATCCAAAGACCGGCAATCCAAAAATAAAGCGTGGCCTTGCTCCCCCATCATGGAAATAAATTGATCCATGATGCCGCAATTCATGCCGACGAATTTATTTTCAGCCCGCTGACAGAGTCTTACCAAATTGGGTTTTGCAATATTAAATCCCAACAACTTTTGAGCCGTCACGGCAGTTGCAACTTCCAGGGCCGCTGATGAACTGAGGCCAGAACCCTGGGGAATATCGCCCTGAAAGGCAATATCCATACCGGAGAGTTTTATCCCCTCTTCCCGCAGCATCGCCAATACTCCACGTAAATAGTTACTCCAACGTTTTTCCGGGTCGTATTGGATGGGATGCTCAATGGAAAACTCGACTTTCTGGTCAAAATCGGCTGAATAAACCCTTACTATACCGGTATCGGTTTTTCGGGCCGCTACGACAATTTGAAAATCAAGGGCCATTGGAAAAACAAATCCGTCATTATAGTCGGTATGTTCACCAATCAAATTAACTCTTCCGGGAGCCCGGCTGATGGTTAAATTTCCACCCGCCCCGAACGCCTTGGTAAAAGTATTTCTAACACTTTCAATTGCTTCATTTTTCAACATCATTAACACTCCTTTGATAGGGAAGTTGGGGAACAATCCCTGTTTCAAGTCAAGCATATTCATTGGCGTAATCCCCATTGCCATCTGTTGGTGGAAAAATAATTTATACCAGCATGATCTTAAGGCCCTTTTCTTTCAAACGGGCCACTTCTTCAGGATCAGCCTGTTCATCCGTTATCAACATATCAATGTCCTGTAAATCGGCGACTTTTGCCAAGGCAACGTTGCCGACCTTACTGGAATCCGCCACCATGATCCGGCGGCGGGCTGCTTTCAGAAAAAAAGTTTTCATTTCGGCTTCAGCCATATTCACGTTGGTGATGCCATGTTTAGCGTTTATTCCATTCGCTCCAACAAATGCTATATCCACTTGAACACGCTCCAATAAAAATTGGCCGAAAGGATTCACCAATGAATGCTGTTTCGCCCGTAAAGTGCCGCCCGTGACCAAAACTGTAATTTCAGGCGCTTCTTCCAGCAACATCGCTATGTTCAAAGCGTTGGTTACTACAGTTAACCCTTTGCGTATTTGAAGATTCCGGGCGACCTCGGTAACTGTCGTCCCCACATCGAGGATGATCGTTTCGCCGTCGGAAACTAATTCAGCTGCCGCCTGACCGATCCGGGATTTTTCCTCCTGAAAAGCGGTCTCTTCTATGTTGAAGGAGCGTTCAAAGCCTCGTTTGGCAATTAAAATCGCTCCGCCGTGTGTGCGGTTTAAGAATCCTTGCTTTTCCAATAAATCCAAATCCTGACGGACCGTTACTTCGGACACGCCCAATTTCCGCGCCAAATCAATTACCTGGCAACGGCCGGTCTCATTTAAAATATTTAAAATAAAGGTTCGCCTTTCTTCAGGAAACACTCCCATCACCCTTTCTATTTTACGTTTTCTTTTCTTTACTGTCAATTATTTTGTTTTCATCCCGACAAGAAACAATTTTCGTAAGTAATCAAAAATAAAGCCATCCCTTCGGGTTCCAATATGAAGGGAGAGCAAAATTTCATTTTTTGCGCTCCCTTTAAAATAAACCTTTTGAGACGGCTAATCGAAGGCAATCTACCTTTCGATTCCTATTTAACAACCACTTTAAATGTTTTTCGCTCTGAATTTCCCAGATTCGGATCTTCGACAAAAACCAACACATTATAGGTGCCCGGCGCCGTAAAGATATGTTTTTGATCCGGCCCTTCGTTGATACTGCCATCGCCAAAATCCCAAACATATTTCATGGAAGTATTTTTATTTCCTTCTTCGCTGGCCTCTGCATGACAGCTTAATGTCAGTGGGGCCCCTCCGGATAAAGGAGTCAGGGTAGCAGTGAGACGAATTTTCGGCATTCTGACTTCAATCAATGTACTGGATTTTGCGGAACTAGCCGGATGTAACCAATCTTTGGCTTCCAAAGTTACCGTATATTTTCCATCTTGTTTATAGGTATGGACCGGATTTTGTTCAACACTGGTCTCACCATCGCCAAAATCCCATAAATATTGAGGATCACAGGGTGAGCCCGCCACAGACACCTGTCCGTTAAATTTAACGGTAAAAGGAGCTAAGCCCTTATTGGCATCGGATTTTAGTGTTACCTTCATCTCGGGCGGCTGAGCTTCAACGTTTAATGAAGTTGCGATTAGATTCCCAGAGTGCATACGATCACTTACCGTTAACTGTACATTATATATTCCCGGCTTTTTGAAAACATGGGTTGGTTTTTCTAAATTGCTGATTTCTCCATCTCCAAAATCCCAGCGATATAACAATTCAACCGGCGATCCTACTACAGTTACTTTGGGATCGAAGTCTGCCTTAAGGGGAATGATTCCTTTTTCAATGGAGACAGTCGGCTTCATGGTCAATTGAGGCGCCAAGGCCTTGATTAAAAAGACCTTTTCAGAAATAAGCAGACCCGGATGTAGCTTATCCGCAGTTTTTAAAACAATCTGATAATCGCCGGGTTCCTTAAAACGATAGCTGAAGTCTTTGCCCTCAATCGTTTCCTTGCCGATTTCCCAACTGAATTTAAGCTGAGTCGGCCCTCCGGAAATCGTGGGATTAACGGTACCCGTCACGGCAAGAGGTATTGGCCCGCTGAGGGGACTCAATTCAACATTGGGGCTGATGTTTAATGGTTCTGCTTGTACTTGCCAATTCCGCCCGAAAGTATAATCTCCTACTTTAGCTGTCAACAATACTTGATATTGACCCGGTTCAACAATACTTCCGCTGACCTCTGAACCGGAAACCTCGGTTCCATTGCCAAAGTTCCAAATATAAGTGGCTTTTTGACCATAATTCACAATGGCATTGACCTTTGCAGATAAATTCAGCTCCACCGGCCCTTTTAGCGGTTCAAGTTTTGGCTCCAGTTGAATCAGTGGTGGTACATCAATGCTACAATAAAATTTTTGGGAACTCGCACCGCTTAATTTTCCCTTTCCCTCAATGATAATCGAAGTATTTCCGGATTCGCCGAATTGATGGGAAACCTTATTACCGGCAGTAAAATCATCACTGCCCCATTGCCAACTCCAGTCACTTAGCCCCTCAGGTCCTATAACTTCAAAGTTAAGCTGGTAGGGTTTATCTCCCTGAGAATATAGAACTCTTGCTTCCGTATATTTCAAACGCGCTTGAACTCCGGCGCCATCTCTGGTTACTAATAAAGAATATTCTCCGGCATTCAAAGTTATCTTCAGTTGAGTTCCTTTGGGAATGACGATTCTTCCGGCCCCTGAAACCGTCTTATATTCGATTTTTTTTGCCGGCGCATCCATACTCTCAATCTGAAAATAGGCAGTTTCCTTTTCACTGGCCAAACTGTTCCTATCAATTTTGAGATTCCACTCCAAAGTGGTATCAAAACTCAATGGATTAACAGGAATAACCACCGATTGTTTTTGATTGGCCCTACTCACTTGGACTTGAAGTGTTCGATCAAGAGATACGGTTTTGTTATCGCTTTCAATACCAATACCATCGACAACTCCAGCCAAAAGGAATGATACTATACTTAATAAAATGAAGTAATACTTTCGCAATCTGCACGCCTCCTTATCTTTTATACTATATCATAAAATTTACCTGACCGGTCAATCGACTTTAGATATAAAGAATTTACCCTATAATTCCTTTAAGGCGCCATAGGGAAAATTTTTTATTAATAAAGTACCAGCAGGATTATTTGACGGCGAATTGAATTCATTAAATAAAATAATCAATGAATTAAAAATCCAAGAGAATACCAAATTACATGGATATATGTGGTGATTTTATGGCGACCAAAGAAGAAGCAGCCAACAAACAACTGAAACAACTGAAACAACTTGAAAAATTAACACCCGAACAAATTGTAAACGGGCTTCGCTTATGGTTGGGTAATGAAAGTGATGGGCCAACCCCGAGCCAAAGCAGAAATTCTTCCGTTCCGGATAATAAAAAATAACTATTGTTCAATTTATTTTTACTTCTTAAACAAATCTCTTACTCCCAGTACACTCAATTCTTCCGCTTTCCACAAAATTTCTCTCCCGGCAATACAGGTACCCACCCAAGCAGCCGCAATGGCCCATCCGGCAACAACATCGCTGGGGTAATGGACTCCTAAATAGATGCGACTTAAACCCACTCCAAAAGCGATTATCATCAATAAAAACGAAAAAATCCCGCTATAATGAAAATTTTTTCGATTCCGAATAACTAAATACGCCAAGAAACTATAAAGAGTCATGGTTATCAACGCATGCCCACTTGGAAAGCTGTAACCGGTTGCCATTCCAAGCCACGGCAAGGGTGGGCGGGTCCTCTCAAAAGTCGCTTTTAAAATCTCTGTCAGCCCCCAGCCACCAGCGGCACAAATATCCAATACAATACCATCCATAAGGAACCTGCGGTAAAGGATGCCGAAAACCGTTAAAGAAATGACAATTAAAAGAATAACCGGAGTTGAACCCAGGTTGGTAATTGAAATCATTATCGAAGTAAGCCAAGGTGTTCTCCAGGTCACAATACAGGCGCCGACGTTCTGATCGAAAAGTCCCAATTCATTTTTGAGCAATTCATGGGCTAGTTTTATAAAAAAACCAATGCTGAAAATGATTAAGGTTGCGCCGGCAATAAGAAACCAACCGAAGCGGCTTACGACTTCTGTTCGCTTATTAATCCTGGCGGCCCCTTGCTGCCATAGGGATTTTACATGGCGGACGACAGGAACCAAATGCCGTTGTATCCACCGGGTATGCCAAAAAGCCAGTAACAACAAAAAGCCGGTCCCAACGATTACGAACATGGTCATACCCATTGAGTGATGCAAGTAATCGGCTACCTTGGGACCATAAAACATCAGCAATAAAGCGCCGCTAAAAAAATGAATACTCCTGGCTATTGCGGAAGTCGTGATAAAGGTAAAGAGCGGCATCTGAAAAACCCCGGACATGATGGCGAATATTTTGTAAGGGATTGGAGTTAATCCGCCTATTGCTATAGCCCAACCCCCATAACGCAAAAACAAAGACTCCACTTTACCGGAGTGTTCCGCATTAAATAAATGGGTTAAAATAGGCCTTCCAACCCGAAATCCGATTGCATATCCAAAAACGCCTCCCAAAATCGAACCCGCCGTGCCAATCAAAGCATACAGCGGTCCAAACTGAGGACTGGCCAAAGTCATCGGAATCAGCAACAAATAAGGAGGCAACGGGAAAAAAGACGCTTCCACGAAAGACAAGATAAATAAACCAATTACCCCGTAATGGGCCAAAAAAGTCAGGATATGCCTGGCCCAATCCTGCATCTGAATATTCCTCCCTTCATTGCGATTCAACCGCTTTCCAGCGGTTATTACCCTTAACGATTACCCCTTTATCGTCATCGGTTTTACGTGACCTATAACCACCGCCAAGCGAATCCTGCCCAAGAATATTATTTAAAAATATAAATCGCCCGTTACCCAATAAGTTTCACCATCATCATGCTTCATATAGGCTGCATTAACACCCAAAACCCAAAGCTGAAATCCCAGACCCGCGGTATAACTCGTTGCATCTCCTTTATTGGTAAAACACCCCAGTCGCAAAGCCAGGACATCCCATAAAGCGGTTTGTTCCAGGCCAAAATGAAAACGTGTTTGGTCATTGCTGGTATTGGTAATATTCTCAACATCGGCAGCCAGCAAGGTCGTTTCAAAAGGACGATAGGATATGCCCAAAGTGTAAGTTTTAGGAATTTCGATGGAATGAGTGTAGGAAGTTTTAGTGCCTTCACTCAAGGTCGGCTGAGGATTAGTAGGATCGCCTGTAGAATTTAATATATAATGCGTTGTATTTCCTTCTTCGGAATCCATTTGAACAAATAAATTATGCGCTGTAAAACCGAGAGTAACTTCTTCGGTCAGTCTTAATAAAGCTCCAATATCATAAGCTGTGCCTGTCCCAGTATTATAGGAAACGGATGCTGGAGTATTCGTGTTATAATCATTAACTTTGGCTAGTACTTCTCCTGAAGTAGTGCAAGAGGACAAATCAGGAAAAGGCGGTAGTACCGCTTCACCATAAGCCGCATAAACTGATTTGAAATTGATACCAATGGCTAAAGTTCTCTCAATTATAAAGGCAATGGTTGCAACCCCATAGCCCTCTCCGGTCATATTGGTTCCAACCCCTACGTTTTGTGTATCATCCATGATTGTATTGAGTTGTATATCCCCATAACCGCTTAAGGCAAAATAGCGAGTGGTAAATCCCAGGTAACCGTTAAGAAGGTAACTTTGGTTCATGTCTTCACGGGCCGGCATCTCATTGTCAGAAAGCGCACTCTGCACATTGGAGAGTTTTTCTAAGTCGCCTTGAAAGCCACCCCCGAAAGTGAATCCAAAATGGGACGTCTGCACAATTCCGGCCGGGTTCCAATAAGGCGCATATCCATCATCCGCCACAGCGGTATAGGCGCCTCCCATTCCGATTGCCCTTGCGCCAGCTCCGATACTTGTCCCCCAGGAAGGCGAAATATAAAAAAATATCAAAAATAAAGCCATCAGGGAAAATAAAACTTTTTTCATCATTTCCTCCTTGAAATTTACTTATATACAACATCGGAAAAATTTGTTTTTTTTATAGCAAAAGAACAAACGTTCCAAGGTGTACCGATTCATAAAATTATCGGTCTCCGGCGTCCTTGCTCTTAAGACCCTTAGGTAAAACAAATAAAATTTTAAACCCAATCACTATGCTTTGAATGTCAAGTAAGTAATGAATGTTAAGCTAATTTCATTTTCAGATGAAAAAAGATATTTGTCAAGGAAAAATGAAATCCCGGAGTGGGCCGGGATTTTGTTTTTTACTTCTGCTTAAAGGTCTGGCAACAGGTTTCATCATTGGAATCGGCAGGAGTCGCCGCTAAACTCTTTAGATCGGCATTGGGTGAAAACCCGCCCTTTTCATCACTTTGAATGACGATTTGCTGAGCCTCGCATAAATTCTTGTTCGTCCAATACTTACAGTTGTCAACGGTGCAATTTACATCCGGCAAAAAAAATCCCTCCTCTACTTTTGTATATAAAAGTAGAATGCCGTCCTTAGGGTAGGATTATCCGCTAATAGGCAAAAAAAAAATACCAAACCCGGTATATTCAGGATTCGGTATTCGTTTCACAAGTCAGAAATTATCTAAATTATCGTATTTCGGTTCGGTTAATACTTTTACCTTGTTTAACGGCCAAAAAACAAAAATTGCCCTGCCGACTACATTTTTTAGCGGGATAAATCCAACATCGGGATCGCGGCTATCTTTGCTGTAATTACGATTGTCTCCCATCACGAAAATTGTCCCATAAGGTACATCGGTCGCCGGAAAATCCTGAATATCTTTTTCATTGATATAAGGCTCATTCACTACACTATAATTGATGTATAACTTAGAGTCCTTAATTTCAATATGATCACCCGGTAAACCCATGACCCGCTTAATATATTTTCTGGTATCATGAGGCGGTTTCAGTACAATGATATCGCCCCGCTTGGGAGTTGTAAACCAGTAAATATATTTATTGACAATCAATCGTTCTCGATCCAGTAAAGTTGGAACCATTGAGGTCCCGCTTACCAAAAAAGACTGGATGACAAAGATAATGATAAAAAGGATAGTCACTACCGCAATTGCAAAGGATTCAACATTTTCGCGGTATTCCGTTTTTTTAATTTCCAGCATAAAACGGCCTCCAAAAAAGTTTAAACTTCCCGACGTTCTTCAATTCTAGCCGACTTACCGGACCGTTCCCTCAAATAATACAATTTGGCGCGACGTACTTTGCCTTTACGATCGATTTCAATCTTATCGAGCATCGGTGAATGTACCGGAAAAGTCCGTTCTACCCCAATACCCTGGGAAACTTTACGTACGGTAAAAGTCTCCTTTAAACCGCCATGACTTCTCCGGGTCACAATTCCTTCGAAAATCTGAATTCTTTCTTTACCGCCTTCAACAACCTTTACGTGAACTTTTACTGAATCACCAGGTTCAAAGCCGGGGATATCCGAACGCATCTGTTCCCGTTCAATCGTATCAATAATATTCATAAAATGTACCTCCTCTCACAAAATAATCTTTCGAGAAAATATTAAGAGTTAATCGAGTTCAAGACTTAATGTTTGACGCAATAATTGTTTTTCCTGCTCAGTAAGGTTAAGTCCGTTTAAAAGATCAGGCCGCCGCTTTGCTGTCCGTATTAAAGCTTGTTGTCTACGCCAAGCTTCGATTTTTGCATGATGGCCGCTCAGCAAAATCTCCGGTACTTGTAAACCTTCAAACTCCACTGGTCTGGTATATTGAGGATAGTCCAACAGATTTTCCGAAAATGAGTCTTTAATAGCCGACTCTTCTGAACCCAGGACTCCCGGCAATAGCCTTGCCACTGCATCACTGATGACCATGGCCGCTAATTCACCGCCGGTTAAAACATAATCCCCAATGGATAACTCCATATCTACAAATGAACGGATTCGCTCATCAAAACCTTCATAATGACCGCAAATCATAACCAAATGTTCTTCTGAAGCCAGCTTTCGTGCGGTTTGCTGTTTAAAAGTCTCCCCTTGCGGTGTTAACAAAATTACCTTTGGGTCCGGTTTGGTTTCTTTGGCAAATTGCAGACTCCGATAAATCGGTTCCGGTTTCAGCACCATTCCGCTGCCGCCACCGTAAGGGATATCATCAACCATCCGATGTTTATCGAGGGTAAAATCTCTAAAATTAATAAAACGGAATTCAATAATTTTTTGTTCCTGAGCCCTTTTTAAAATACTATTTTGAAAAGGTCCTGCGAACATTTCCGGAAACAAGCTAAGGATTTGGATGATCATTCATTTGTCTCCTCCAAAAGCCCCGGCGGTAAATCAACCACCATCTTACCTTGTTCCAGGTCGATTTTTTGAATAACGCTTTTTAAAGCCGGTATAAGGATTTGCTTTCCGGAGACCCTTTGAACACAATAGACATCATTGGATCCGGTTGCAAAAATCTCAATAATCGTTCCTAAATTTTCTCCCCCGCTGGTCCACACGTTTAACCCTTCAATTTCATCAAGATAATATCGTCCAGCAGGAAGAAGCGGTCTTTCCGATCGCGGAATATAGATAAGTCCCCTTCCTAAACCTTCAGCCGCAGTAAGATCATTGATACCGTCAAATTTTAGTAATACGTATTCCCGAAAGGGTCGAAATCCTGCAAGTTTAAATTCCCGCAGGCCTTCTTGGGCTTTAAAGTAAATACGGCGAATTTCTCCAAAGCGTTTTAGGTTATCGGTTAATGGAATAACCTTTAGCTCACCCCGTATTCCTTGCGCTTTTATGATTTCACCCACTGCAATTAAATCTTCAGAATCCACTGTAACCTCATTTGTTGCTAAGTTCAACCGTTATCCTTAAGTTATCACGAATGGCACATGCTTTCACCACGGCACGCAAGGCTTTAATTATACGTCCCTGCTTACCGATGATTTTTCCGACGTCTTCGTCGTTGACGGTTATTTCCAGTAGCATGTGATTGTTTCGTTCCATCCTGGTTACTTTGACATCTTCAGGATGATCCACTAAGGCTTTGGTAACCTGTAGAACCAAATCTTTCATCGATACCACACCTGCCTCACTCATTTACCAGCAGCTTCGGCGATAACGCCAGCTTTCTTTAACAGTCTTTTCACTGTTTCAGAGGGTTTTGCGCCTTTTTTCAGCCAATCTTGGGCTTTATCTTTGTCAACCACGATTTCCACCGGATCCACAATAGGATTATAATGCCCAATAATCTCTATAAATCTGCCATCCCGCGGTGCTCTGGAATCAGCTACCACCAAACGGTAAAAAGGCCGTTTCTTGGCTCCCATTTTATTCAAGCGAATCTTTACAGACATCTGTTCACCTCCCTTCAAAAAAAAACGGTTATTTATACTAAAACGGTAGTTTCGGCATCTTGCCTTTACCCATTTCAGCAAATTGCTTCATCATCTTGCGGCTTTGTTCAAATTGCTGTAATAAACGGTTCACGTCCTGGACTGTTGTTCCTGAGCCATTAGCAATGCGGCGGCGGCGATTTCCATTGATAATAGAGGGATTAGCCCTTTCCTGTTTGGTCATGGATTGAATCATCGCTTCCAATTTGACCATTTCCTTTTCATCAACCTGAACACCCTTCAGCTGTTTGGTCATCTGACCGGGAAGCATTCCCAATATCTGATCGAGAGGACCCATTTTGCGCATTTCCCGCATCTGCTCCAAAAAATCCTGCAGGTTATAATCGCTTTTGCGAATCTTATCAAACATATTTTTGGCTTTGCCCAGATCTACGGCAGCCTCAGCCTTCTCAATCAGGGATAAAACATCGCCCATCCCCAAAATTCTCGAAGCCATCCGCGCGGGATGAAATACTTCGAGATCCGCCATTTTCTCTCCAAGTCCCGTATATTTAATCGGACAATTGGTAACGGCCCGAACCGACAAGGCCGCTCCACCCCGGGTATCGCTGTCGAGTTTGGTCAGAATGACTCCGGTGAGGCCCAAGGTTTCCTTAAATGAGCCGGCTACATTCACCGCATCTTGCCCGGTCATTGCATCAACAACCAACAAAATTTCATCGGGTTCCACCGCATTTTGAATACGTTTCAATTCATCCATCAATTCTTCATTGATGTGTAAACGGCCGGCTGTATCAATAATCACAATGTCCTGTTGATGGGAGAGGGCATATTCCATGCCTTGTTTGGCTATTTTAACCGGATCGGCGCCCTCTAGACTAAAGACCGGCAACTCAAGCTGGTTGCCCAGAACTTGTAATTGTTTAACTGCGGCCGGACGGTATATATCAGCGGCTACCAATAGAGGACGGCGATTTTGTTTTTTTAACAGGCTTCCCAATTTTCCGGCGGTACTGGTTTTACCTGCGCCCTGAAGGCCCACTAAAACAATGACGGTTGGCGGCTGACTGGCAACCTTTAGAGGCGACTCCTGTCCGCCCATCAGTTCGGTCAATTCTTCGTAAACGATTTTGACAACTTGTTGTCCCGGCGTGAGGCTGCTTAATACTTCCTGACCAATGGCCCGCTCCTTAATCCGGGCAATAAAATCTTTCACCACTTTAAAGCTAACATCGGCCTCAAGCAACGCCAGCCTGACTTCACGCAAAGACTCGTCGATGTTTTTTTCAGTCAGCTTCCCCTGACCGCGAAGTTTTTTTAAGGTTTCCTGAAGTTTACCGGAAAGGTTTTCAAAAACCACTTATCCAAACCCTCCATCCCGATGGTTATTGGTTATTATTAGTTCTGATTGGCTCGCCAGAGCTATTGATTGCTATTTAATGATGACTTTTTTCAAATAAAGCCTATCAATCAACTTCCGACTCGGCCAAATCGATTATTTGCTGATGAATCTCAGTTAAGATTTTACGGTTGATCTCATGATCCGGCAATGAGGAAATAACTTCCTGCAATCTTCCGGACACCTGCTGCAAAATTGTTTGTTGATCCATAAAGCGCTGCAGCAATCCCAACTTGACCTCATAATCTTCCAAAATCTTTTCACTACGGTGTAATAAATCATGAACGGCTTGCTTGGAAACTCCTCCGTCCGCTGCAATTTCCGTCAGCGACCAGTTTTCTAAATAATACAATTCCATTGTCTGGCGCTGTTTTTCCGTGAGCAAACCACCGTAAAAATCATAGAGGAGTCCAATCCGTACCAGTTGTTCCAAAGGTTTCACCTTCACAGTGCCGTCAAGTACTTTTACTTAACAGTGATAGTATATCCAGATATCAACGCTTTGTCAAGCAATAATTATCTTCGCCAGCATTCAAAATCCTGTTTACCGCTGAATTGATAAGCGTTAAAAAATCCAACCATCGCTTCACATTGAGGCCACCATATTTTTACCGTATTTTTGGGGACCGTTTTCAATTTCGTTATATAAACCGCCTTAACCCCAGTCCATACCTTCATCATAAACCCGCCGGGCCATAGCGATGCTAATGTCCCTGACTACCGCCAATATCTCCGGATCTCCCAATACTTTAGCCCCTTCATATAAAAGCCAGCTACCTTCAATATCATGACCCATGGAAACGATATGGTTCTTCCCTTGCCAACTGGCATCAAAAAATAATCGAAAGTGATGCGTCTCAGGATTGATGATATGTCCAATGAATATTGGAGAGGCTGCCGTAAAAAGCGCCTGTTCGTCGAGACGTTATGAATAATTACCCTTTTACCGATCCTCCAAGGGCGCCGGCAATAATATACTTTTGTAAAAGCACATACAGTAATAAAGTCGGCATCATGACCATAATCACCCCGGCGCCCACTAAATTGTACTGCGTGTTGACATCAAAGGTAAAATGATATAGCGCAGTGCTGATTGTTCGCAGTTCGTTACGGTTCATATACAAATAGGGGACTAAAAAATCGTTATATATCGCCAGGACTTTCAAGATCACCACCGTAACGATGGCCGGTTTCAATAACGGGAGGATAATCCGGCTGTAAATTGTCAGGTAGGAAGCACCGTCGAGCATCGCGCTCTCATCCAATTCAAGCGGAACTTTTTCGATAAACTGAATAAAAAGATACAATTCGATGACGCTGACGCTACTATAGAGGACTATCGCGGCCCAAAGCGTATTGAGTAAATGAAGAGCCTGAATAATCGAGAAGGTAGCCACCTGTGTCGTGACAAATGGAATCGCCGTCGCGACGGCATACATTGCAAGAATCAATCCCCGGCCCCGGAATTTGAAACGGCTCAAGGCATAGGCGGCCATCGTTCCCAAAATTACACAAATTGAAACCCCGGCAATACAAATGATGAATGTATTCTTAGCGCCCAGCAGCATCTGGCCCCGTTGAAAGGCTTCCGTATAATTGGCAAGGTTGGTAAAGTGCTCGGGAAGTTTATAAAAGGGAGTAAATGTATATTCCTTATCGGTCTTGAAGGAGACGTTCACCAGAATCAGTATCGGCATGCAAATTCCGATTACAGTCAAGCAGAGCAAAATATAGTTGAATATTTTTAAAGCCCGGCTATAAACGGGTATACCCACCGAAGTTTCAGCAATTGATTTAGTCGCCACTTTGATCACCCCTTGAAAAAAGCCGCTGGATGCCCAGAACGCCAAAGATGATTAAAAGTAAGATCACTCCCATGGCTGAAGCTTTGCCGAAATTTTGAAAACGGAATGCAATCGATATCGTCTTGGTAACCCACGTATCACTGAGGCCTCCCGGTCCCCCCTGTGTGATAACCAGCGGCTCGAAAAAAACTTGCAGACAGCCGTTAAACCCCAAAAAGAGCATCAAGCCGATTATCCGTTTAATACTGGGAATGGTGATATAGCGGATATGTTGAAAAAAGTGGGCCCCGTCCAGGCCGGCCGATTCGTATAACTCGGAAGGTATCGACTGCAGAGCGCTAAGAAAAATCACCATATTAAATCCGGTGAAGCGCCACATACTAATAAAGGCCAATGAAAAATTGATCCAATAATTATCCGCGAAAAAAGTAATCCCATTACCCAGTTTCATACCGCGCAGCAAGTAATTGATAGGGCTGTCGTTGTAGTTATACATATAGCTGAACATAAAGGCTACCGCAACACAGTTTAAGATATAGGGCATAAAGTTGACGGTTCGGAAAAAATTACGGGCCCGCATTTTTCCATCCAAAATAACCGCCAGGTACAAGGCCAGTACGGTCTGGATCAGCAACACCAAAAAATAGGCCAGTGAATTTTTAAGCGTCATCAAAACCATATCATCGGTAAAAACATCCCAATAATTCTCAAGCCCTACAAAAGTCATTTCAGGATCGTAACCATTCCATTGTACAAAACTCAAATGGAAGAGTTTTAAAGCCGGATAAAACGAAAATACCGACAAAAGCAGCAGGGGTATTGCTAAGAAACCTATTAACAAGGATACTTTCTGCTGCCGCAGATAATTTAAGCCGGTCATCATCCCGCCCCCTTTTACGAGGCTGTCTTAAAAAACTGTAACATCAATAAGATATACAATATATAGTACAATGAATCAATAAGGTATTATATATTGTATATCTTGATCAAGAAATCTCCTTTGAGACAGCCCGGCTTTCCGCCTAATTATTTAACAGCTTTTACAGCCTTGGCCCATCGAGCATTATATTTTTTAACGACAGCATTGGGATCTTTGGCTAAAATATATTCTTGAGCAATATCAGGCAGGTAAACCTGGGCCTTGTTATAAACTTTGGTCCAAGCTATTTTGTCCGGATTTTCATTGACAACCGGCAATTTACTGCTAAGTAATTCGTTGACAAAAGCTTGCGGATAGGTAATGCCTTTTTGGGGCGGGACCATACCGATTGCATTGGCGTAACGGCCTTTTTCCCATAACCATTTTAAAGCGGCCTTAGCCAGCGGAATATTCTTACAATCTTTACTAATGGCATATCTCCAGTCACCACCGGCGAAGATATACTTGGAACCCGGGATGGCGAACATGCCGACATCTTCCATCGATCCGCCCATATCCCCAAATTGCGGCGGATACCAGCTACCAAGCAAGGTCATCCCGAATTTACCGGCCGGAAAATCTTTCCGGAAACTGTCCCAACTGGTGGAGGTGAGGTTGGGTTCCAGGTAGCCTTTCTCATTTAACTGCCGGTACACTTTGAACATCGTCAACGGACCGCCATCGTCAACCAATAACTTGCCCTTTTGGGATAGCTTATTATAATAATCAGGGTCGCCGGTATTATAGAAACCGGAAAAGAAACAAATGTTTTCAAATGGCCATTTGTCCTTAAAATTAGAAGCCAGCGGGACAATCCCTTTGGCCTTGATTTTCGCGCAATCCGTCATCAATTCCGCCCAAGTCGTAGGAGTTTTGGTAACACCGCAATTCTTAAAGACTTTCTTGTTATAAATGAGCCCCACATAATTAGCGGCATGGGTAAGGGTATATAATTTTTTATCCGTGGGGCAAATACCCTTTTCATAATCAACTAGATTGGCTTTGGTGAAACCTAAGTCATCAATAGGGGCAAAAAATTTGGGGAAATCGGCCTGGTTCATTTCATTGAATTGTTCGGTAATATCGGTCATCGTATGAGTGGCCATTTGGGTCTGTAGGGTCTGAACGGCGTCTTTAATTCCTACCCACTCCAGCTCGGCGCCGGGAAAATCTTTGGCAAATTCTTTGGAAAGCGCCGGAAGTTCTTTGTCAACTTTATCCGTACGGTGAGTAGTAATAATGATTTTACCCGTAAGCTCATTCGCTCCGAACACACCGGCACTCGATCCGGCAATGATTGCCCCCAATAATAATGCTAACAAAATTGCTCCAACTTTTTTCAACTCATAACACTCCCTCTCTATTTTTGATCTGGAAAATTAGGCGAAACTTTTCCAAACATCCCTCCCCTTTTGTAAATTGAATCGATATCACCCCACCGGTTAGTTGGTTTTTATGAAATCCAGCACCTCGTCAACTTTGGCATAAGCCAGGCAGGTCACAGTATCAGCTCCTCCATAGTAAATGGCTATTTTTCCAGTGGCCGGATCCGTTAAAGCCGCACAAGGGAAGAACACATTGGGTACATCCCCGACACATTCATACATTGTCTGGGGAGAAATTAAATAGGACTTGGTGCGGTGAATTACTTTCCAAGGCTCTTCCAGATCTAACAAAGCCGCTCCGGCACTATAGACAAATCCATTGCAGGAAGTAAGGACTCCATGATAAATTAAAAGCCACCCTTCATTGGTTTCAATCGGGACCGGCCCGGCGCCTATTTTTGTGGATTGCCAGCCTTCGGTTGGAGACATGACATGGCGATGGTGTCCCCAATGACACATATCCGGGCTTTCGCTGTAATAAATGTCGCCAAAGGGAGTATGGCCGTTGTCACTGGGCCGGCTCAGCATTGCATATTTACCCTTGATTTTGCGGGGAAATAAAACCCCATTGCGATTGAAGGGCAAAAATGCATTTTCCATTTGATAAAATTTTTGAAAATCATAGGTGTATCCGACGCCGATCGTAGGTCCATGGTAACCATTGCACCAGGTGATATAATAACGATCTTCGATCCAGCACACCCTGGGGTCGTAACCATAATCGAATTTGCCAATTTCAGGATCATTGCAAATAAAAGTGATCGGCTCGTTGTTAATCACCCATTGATAGCCGTCATCACTTTTTCCGCTATGCAACTGCATATGGCGCCGTTTGTCATCGCAACGAAAAACTCCCGCAAATTTTCCCCCAAAAGGGACGACTGCGCTATTAAAGATGCTGTTGGAAGAAGGTATCAAATTACGGGGGATAATCGGATTTTTGGCTGAACGCCATATCACATCCACACAGCCGGTTGGCCGATCCTCCCAAGGGATATTGGGTAATTCAACTGCATTGATTACCCGGATTTTGCTGGTTGCTTCGCTAAAAGCGTTATTTTCTTTAGCGGTCATAAGTTTCATCCTTTCAAGTTAGAATTATTTGTACGCGCTGGAACTGCAATTTATTACTACAACTTATATAATTATTGCACTAATTGATGTCAATATTAACACTTTTGTAACAAAATGTCAATCTTTCTTCATTTGCAGTGAAATCTTTGGAAATATATAGGTTGAAATAAATAATTTGAGTGCACGCTAAAAACGGATGAACCTCTCTCTCGGAGGCTGTCTAAAAAGCAATTCGAAATCAATAAGAAATACAATATATAGCTTCATCGAATAGCTTGCTTCTAAGGGGAAGGGGAAGGGCAAGAGTTAGGTATCAATAAACATCTTGATTCCTATCACTTATTTCACCATATAAAGATTCAAAAGATGAGAAAATCAATTAAAATATAATGGAAAAATCTAACGGAAGGAAAATAGGAGATTGATTAAAAGAGGGCGCACATTTTCTTAACGGTACTCGGGGGGAGCCGTGGTAGCTCCTTCCACAAACTGCACTCCTACTAAAATGCAACGGGATTGACTGTTTCTGTTGCTTAGCCGCCACAAGAGCTGCTCAAATGCGGCTTCCCCCATCGCCGCGCCGAAAACCCGAACGGTTGTCAGAGGGGGATTTTCGGGGAAATCCTCGGGAACCAAATCGTCAAACCCAACAATGGAAAGATCTTTGGGAATCGACTTTCCGATTTTTTTCAAGGCCTTGATAACCACTTGAGCCGTATAATCATTATTACAAACCCATGCGGTAGGAAATTTTTTTATGTTCCCGATTTCACGGTTAATTAATTCATGATCCTCCCAAATCCGGTCGGAATTTTTCTGCCCGATGGAATAATCGGAATTGTAATCCATGCCGTATTCATACAATGCCTGCAAAAAGCCATGATACCGTTGGATCCAACTCCAATGGCCGCTAATTTGTCCGGCATAGCCGATTTTTTTATGGCCTAGCTCCAGTAAATGTTTGGTAGTCAAAAAACTGCCTTCCCAATCAGCAATTAAAACGGCGTCGTGCCGAGTAGTAGGCAGATAATTATCGACGAGAACCACTTCACAATCGAGTTTTTCAAAACGGGCCACATAATCCGAAGTAAAATTGCCGGTAATCAATACCCCATTGACTCTTCCTTCCAGGATAACTGAGGGTATTTCTCCCTTTACCACTTCATCCCTGGATATCGCCCGCAATAACAAGTCCCAGCCGTAATTTCTGGCGGCAGCTTCAATTCCCCGGATAATACGAGTCCAGAAAACACGGTTGGCCTCAATTTCATCAATTAATAGCACAACCGACTTTACTTCGGGAGCAGCAGTACGCTTGGCCCGTTGATTTTGATATCCTAAGCGCAATGCCGCTTCCTGGATCCGTTTGCGGGTACCTTCATTGATTCCCGGCTTGCCGGTCAAGGCGCGACACACCAAAAAACGGCTTAATCCTACTTCAAGCGCAACATCATCCAAGGTCACTCTTTTTACTTTACTCATCGCCCGCTCCCAATATTGCAAAAAAATATTGCAGTCAATATTACAATATAATGTCTGCAATAAATTGTCAATGCCTATTTATGGTTGCTCCCACGCCTCACTCCAGCATGAGCTGTTTTATGATAAATCGATTGGTTCGATGACCTACTCAATTTACCAGGCTTAATGATATCTTGATGATTAGGCGATCGTTCCGGCGATATCCCGCCGGGTTTGGAGGGGGAATTTTCTGTTTTGTTTTTAAATCCGCTCAAGCGTTTTTTCCCCGCTTCAAATTCTCTGCGCCGGCGCCCCGAAAACTTATGTTTACCCTTTGCCACGCATTCATTACAAAAGCCCTTATTTTTGCGAACCTGAGCTGCGGCTTCCTTCCCACAGCTCCGACAAAAATCACCTAGCGCGGCTGCACATTGAAAACATAGGCCTGTTTTATGGACATACCCCGGATCGGGCTTCCCGCAAGCACTGCAAACACACCCTGAACAATAACCGTTATGCTCCTTTAATTCTAAGGGTTCAATCTTGCCGCACCCCCGACAACTTGTGATCCCGTCTCGCTTTTCCCTGATTTCATTCAAACAATATTCACAGAGATTCACAGACTTATAAATGCGGACTTTTCGGACGGAGTTACCGCATTTGGAACAAGTTCTTTCACTTTCTCTCCCTTTGCTTTGGCCTTCGCGGTTTGGATCGGCCCATAACTTTCTTCGCTCGCTCGCGCTCGCTTTATCCGGCATGTCAATATTATCCCCCTAAGACTCTTTTAACCAGTCGAATGATATCTCCATAAGTAATCCAGACGAATGCAAAAAGAGCGGCCACTAAGCCGATGGTATAAGCAGCCGCCTTTTGCTCGGCAGAAAATTCCCGTCTGAAAATCTTTTCCAAAATCAAAATCACGATCCAACCGCCGTCCAAAATCGGTAAGGGTAACGGCAACAAATTAAAGAGTCCCAGCGAAATACAAATTGCCGCAAAAAGTTGAACGATGGTAAACCAAACCAATTGCGGAGGAAGCTGTAACGTTTGTTCAATCATATCAACAGCGCCGATGGGGCCCATCACCGCCCCTTTCACTTTTCCTTTAACCAATTGGACCAGCATTTTTATGGTCGTCCAAGGAAAAGCCAACGATTGCTTGGCTGCCTCCCCAATGGATGCGGTTTTAAACTTCGGGGTCGGCATTAAAGAAACGCCAATCAAGTATCGTTTATTTTCCGGACTGTACATCGCAGTTAATGCTTTCATTAGTTTTGAGCCATTTCGTTCAATTTCAAGATTAACGGCCTGATGGGGATTTTTCTGAATCACCGCCGATAAGTCGGATGCTTGTTTGATCGGCGCGCCATTGATGGCTACGAGCTTATCGCCGGGCTTCAACCCCGCCTGCATTGCCGGACTGTTCGGATTGACCACGCTGATTACCACCGAACTATTCACCAGTACCCCTTTGGATACTACGGGTGTACCAATCCAAATCAGCGCAAAAAAGAATACCAACATACCCAGCAACAAATTAAAGATCGAACCGGTCGCCAGTACAATGACTTTTTTCCAAAGCGAGAGATTATAAAAAACATGGTCCGCGCGAGTCTCCGGTTCTTTGATCTCGCCTTCAAGGGCCATGTCCATGCCGGCAATCTTACAGAAACCGCCGAATAAAATCCAACGCAGCGAATATTGGACCCCATTCCTGGTAAATTTGCCGATTAAAGGCCCAAAACCGACGGAGAATTCATGAACTGTGACTCCGAAGGCCCGGGCGGTCATGAAATGACCATATTCGTGAATCACCACCGCCACGCTTAACATTAAAAGCGTCAACCAGATAGAATTAAAATTAAAGCCCATAATTTGCCCCCCTTTGTTGAATCAATTGATGAACGCGTTCCCGCACCTGGCGGTCAACAGCGAAGATTTCATCGATGCCCGGATGAACTGAAAAGCCTTCTTTCTGATAGTACCCCATTAACTCGGAAACAATACGAATAATCGCGGTGAATTTGATTCTGCCGGTAAGAAAAGCTTCCACCGCTACTTCATTGGCGGCATTTAAGACCACCGGCATGGTTCCTCCGGCTTTTCCAGCCTCATAAGCCAGCGCCACAGCCGGGAAAAGCGCAGGATCTACCGGATAAAAATGGAGCTGTGCTCCAGTCGTTATATCCAATTTCGGAAAACGGGCCGGCAGCCGCTGTGGATAGGCCAGCGCAATTTGAATCGGTAAGCGCATATCACACAGGCCTAGCTGGGCAATTGTTGACCCGTCGATAAGTTCTATCATGGAATGAATGATGCTCTCCGGATGAATGACGGCGGCGATTTTATCAAACGGCATATCAAAAAGCCAATGGGCCTCAATGACTTCCAGCCCTTTATTGAACATGGTCGCCGAATCGATAGTAATCTTTCCACCCATATGCCAGTTAGGGTGGTTTAATGCCTGTTTCAAGGTAACCTGTTCCAAATCTTCAGGCCGATAGCCACGGAACGGCCCTCCGGAAGCGGTTAACACCAGGCGTTCAACCTGATCGGAGGCTCTCCCTTCCAGACATTGAAAAATGGCACTATGCTCGCTATCAACCGGGAGAAGCTTGACATGATTTTTTTTCACTGCCGGAATGATGATGGACCCCGCCGCAACCAAGGTTTCTTTATTGGCAAGGGCAATATCTTTACCCGCCTCAATTGCGGCCAAAGTGGGGCGAATGCCTACGGAGCCAACCACGGCCGTCAATACCATGTCGACTTCCGGAATCACCGCCAACTCCGCCAAACCTTCCAATCCCGCCAGAGCAGTTGTGTGCGGACGCGCAATGGGGTTTGGGGATGCCATACCCGATAAGGCTGATTTTAATTCCGGATAAAGCTCTTTTTGACCAATGGCCACATATCGGGGTTGGAAAGCAGCAACCTGCTCCAAAAGCAGCTTTAAGTTGGAACCGGCGCTTAAAGCCACTACCTCAAAACGATCCGGAAATTGGCTGACAACCTCGAGAGTTTGCCGACCAATGGAACCGGTAGAACCTAAAATCGCAAGTCGTTTTTTCAAGATCACACCATCCGTGATGTTAGTTTTTCGACTGAAAATCCACTTTATTTTCCATGGAGTCATTTACCCTCGAAAGTAGTATCCATCAGCCGTCAACCGTCTTCATAATCCGGTAAAAGGACCGCAGAATGATAACCAGCATCGGACCAAAAAAGATTCCGGCAAAACCAAAGATTTCAACACCGATATAAACGACAAAGATACTAATCAAAGGATGGAGATTTAAATTCTCGCCAATCAGTTTGTATTCGATCACCTGACGGATGAGCAACAATAAAAAATAAGCGAAAAAAAACCCACAGGCCTTTAGATAATTTCCAAACAGCAAATCAATCAGGGCAAGAGGAATATATACCATACCCGGTCCCAGCACAGGTAAAAAATCTAAAATACCCGCCAGCAATCCATAAGCCAGAGCCGCCGGTTTACCCAGCGTCATAAAAAACAACGTTGTAAATGTAGTGGTTACCAAAGCTAAAATACATTCGACTCTGATAAAACGAGTTACCGAGTCCATCACCTCGGTTTTCAGTTTCAAAGTCGCAGGTTGCCATTTTGAAGGCAAAACTTTATAAAATGACTTTGAAATTCGCTCTTTATCCCTGCTAAAAAAATAAGCGGTGACACCCCCTAAACCAAGAGCCAGTAATAGTTGGGGGAACCGGGGCAATATTTGAATTCCTCCCATGATAATAGAACGTAAAACCTGAACGATTGATTCCCCGGGAATGTCCAAATTAGGTCCAAATTCCTTAAACTGGGGAAAATATTTAGTCAAACGCTGGATGGAAATCCCGGCAAATTTTAAAATACGACTGACAATTTCCGGAATTTGGGGCATCAAACGTTGTGTTTCCTGATAAAAGGCAATCAATGAAAAGCTGCTGATGGTTAAAGTCAAAGTGATAACAAAAAGCAAAATAAACATTATCGCCGGTTTTCTACCGATTTTAAGCCTCTGATGCAGTTTCTGCACCAAAGGTTCAATCAGACAAGCAAAGATGGTCCCCAGTAAAAAAGGCGCCATCAATGGAAAAAGATATTTCAAAATCACAATCAGACCAATGGCTACCAAGAAAACCCACAAATAAACCTTATATTCTCTGCTCACCTTTATCCGCCCTTACAGCCATTTGCGCTCTCGCCATGCTCAAGGACAGCAAGGGGCTTTTAAGAAGGATTTGAAGCTGTCCTCAAATTCTATATCTTCAAGTGCGGCGCAATATACGTTACAATAAAATAAACGACCGGGGCCGCCAGAAGCAAACTATCGAAACGGTCAAGCAACCCACCGTGTCCCGGCAGGAAAGAACCCGAGTCTTTAACCCCGGCATTCCGTTTCATGATCGATTCGATCAAATCGCCGATCTGGCCGGCCACTACCACAAGCGCTCCCAATAAAAGAAGGAGTACCACCGGCTTATGGTAAATAAGCGCCAGGATTAAGGAACCGATAAGTCCACCCGCCAGCCCGCCGATAGCCCCTTCAATGCTTTTTTGGGGACTAATCCGGGGTGAAAGTTTATGTTTTCCAAAAACCGATCCGGTGAAATAAGCCGCCGTATCGTTAAACCAAGTAACCAAAAACGTGAAAAGAATATAAAACAAGCCGTCGCCGCCCGGAATAAACCTTACCATTAAGATATATGCGAACATAAATCCGATGTAGACCGTGCCGAACAAATTAGCCGACGCATTCAATAATCCTTGTTCGGGATTACCCCGTAACAGCTCTTGGAATAACACCACGATAAACGCGATCAGTAGGAAAAGATTGAGTAATTTCTCGTTGCTCAAAAGGAAATGGACTTTTCCCAAAACATTGTTATCCGAATTGATATGAATAAGAACCAATAACGATAAAGAAAGAATGAGCATGGTTCCCGTCTGGGGACGCATATTCTGCTTTTTTAGAAGCTGAGCATATTCCAAAACCCCTAAAGCAGCAAAAATGCCGATAGCCATCGTGAACCAAATGGTACCTGCCCAAACCACTCCCAATAAAACGATTCCATATAGTAAACCCCAAATAATTCTTTTAGCCATTATTGGTCCCCCTTAACCCTGCCAAAACGGCGTTCGCGACGGCTATAGTACTCGCAAGCCTTTAATAATTGTTCTTTACCAAAATCAGGCCAGTATAAATCGGAAAAATACAATTCAGTATAAGCCAGTTGCCAAATTAAAAAGTTACTGGTACGGTTTTCCCCACCGGGACGAATCAGCAAATCCGGATCCGGCTGGCCTGATGTAAACAAATGGGTTGCCAGGGTATGTTCGGTAATTTCTTCCGGAGTAATTTCTTTTTTAAGCGCCGAACGGACCAATCCTTTGATAGCGGCTACAACTTCGGAACGGCCCCCATAATTAATGGCAATGTTTAATGTCAAAGCGCTATTATTTGCCGTCAAAGTCTCGGCTTGTTCCATCAATTCCAACAGCTTGGCGGGAAGGCCCTGCTTCAAGCCGATGAAGCGCACCTTCACCCGGTGTTGATGGAGCTTAGCTGCTTCCACCGGCAAACTTTGTTCGAAAAGATTCATCAAAAAACCGACTTCATTCTCAGGACGCTGCCAGTTTTCGGTGGAAAAAGCATAAAGTGTCAGATATTTCACGCCGGTTTCCAAACAAAATGCAACCGTATCACGGACCCGTTCCAATCCCGCGCGATGTCCTGCCGAACGGGGTAAACCACGGTTATTGGCCCAGCGCCCGTTGCCATCCATGATAATTGCAATATGGGTTGGTATGTTTGTCAACTTTTTTGGCGTTGCAATTGTCGGTTTTCGAAACCAGTTTTTCAATACATCCATATAAGTAAGAGGTTGTCCAAAAAGAAATTTCGCGTGTACACACGCACTCAGAAGATCTGCGCCGCATACACGCGCCTTTTAAAAACAACAAAGGTTTTCTTATGAATACCCAATCGTTTAAAAAACTCTTTGGGACAACCCGGAAGCTTGGTAGACGTCTTAATCCGCTAAAAATCCAGAGACGTTTTTCCTTGGGCAGGGCGTTTCTTAGCCATTACCGAATGGGCTTTAGTTACGAAACGTTCTACTCGTAAAACGTTCTCGAAATAACTACTCCATAATTGTGAACGCTCTACTAGACTTCCATGATCTCCTTTTCCTTTTGTTCTAGAAGTTTATCGATTTCTACGATGTATTTATCCGTTAATTTTTGGGTATCTTCCAAGCCCTTTTTGGATTCATCCTCCGAAACCTGATTGGATTTTTCCAGAGCCTTGATCTTATCGTTGGCATCCCGTCTAAGATTGCGGATAACCACTCTTTTTTCTTCCGCTTCCTTTTTAACGACTTTCACCAGTTCTTTACGGCGTTCCTCGGTAAGTTGCGGAATCGGCAGCCGGATTACAGTGCCGTCGTTCAATGGGTTTAAGCCCAAGTCGGATTTTTGAATCGCCTTTTCAATAGAACCCAACGCCGTTTTGTCCCACGGTTGGATTACCAGCGAGCGGCCATCCGGCGAGGATACGCTGGCCATTTGGGTCAGCGGCGTTTCGGCGCCATAATACTCAACCAATACTCGATCCAAGAGGTTAGGGTTAGCCCTTCCGGTCCGAATCGCTTGAAAGGCCTTTTTGGTAGCCTCAATAGCTCCCTTCATATGTTCCTCGGTGTCTTTCATAACATTTTTGACCATTAAATCAAACCTCCCCCTTCACAAAAGTCCCCACTTTTTCTCCAATGACTACTCTCATGATATTACCATATTCATTTAAATTAAAAACTACGATCGGAATTTGATTATCCATACATAAAGAAGTCGCTGTAGCGTCCATTACTTTCAGCCGTTGCTGCAATACTTCCATAAAATTCAGGTTTTCAAAACGAACCGCTTGAGGATCCACTTTGGGATCGGCGCTATAGACTCCGTCTACCTTTTTGGCCATCAAAATGATTTCCGCCTCAATTTCAGCCGCTCGCAAAGCAGCGGATGTATCCGTTGAAAAATACGGATTGCCTGTCCCTGCTCCAAAAATAACCACGCGCCCTTTCTCTAAATGACGAACTGCGCGCCTTTTAATATACGGTTCGGCAATTTGCCGCATTTCGATGGCTGATTGGACCCTGGTTTCGATTCCGTGCTTCTCAAAGGAATCTTGCAAAGCCAAAGAATTAATCACTGTGGCTAACATTCCCATATAATCTGCGGTTGAACGGTCAAAACCGGCATGGCTTCCCACGGCTCCACGCCAAAAATTGCCACCCCCGACAACCACTGCAACCTGGACTCCCAGGTCGACAACTTCCTTCGTTTGCTTGGCAATACTGTTGACTACTTCCTGATCGATTCCAAATCCTTTTTCACCAGCTAATGCCTCACCGCTTAATTTTAACACGATCCGTTTGTATTTCGGAGTCGCCATTGGTTTTTTCCCTCCGTATTGCCATAATTCGCTGTAATATCATTGAATTCCTGCTTTGATCCGGAAAATACCCTTATTTCCGTTTGGTACATCCCTGATCGTTCTCTGCCTGAGATAACTTGTTAACCGGGCGGAAAGCGAACGACAGAAAAAGGGGCTGTCCCAAAAGCGTCTTTCATAGACAAGATATATAACATAAAACGCAACATTATATATCTTTTCTCTATGAAAACTTTCAGACAGCCTCTACCTAAAATTAACCCTTGATTTGGGACATGACTTCGTTTGCAAAATCATCTTTCTTCTTTTCGATCCCCTCACCCTTCTCAAAACGGGCGAAACGGTCGATGACAATATTTTCTCCGCCCAGGGCGCTATTGGCGGCCTGGAGAAGTTTGGTGATGGTTTGTTCGTTATCTTTGATGAATACCTGTTCGTTAAGGCATATTTCTTTATAAAACTTTTCCAAGCGTCCCACCATGATTTTTTCGGCAATCGCTTCCGGTTTGCCTTCATTCATGGCTTGAGCTTTATAAATTGCTTTCTCATTTTCCAGAACATCGGCGGGGACTTGTTCCCGCTTTACATATTCCGGCTTGGCGGCTGCGATTTGCATGGCCAAGTCTTTAATAAGCGTTTGAAACTCCGCTTTGCTTGCAGTATCGGCCTTTGCTGTTGAACATTCAATCAGGACGCCGATTTTACCGCCCATATGAATATAGGTTTCAATCATGCCGTTTCCTTTTAACTCAAACCGGGTAAACCGGCGGACCTGCATGTTTTCTCCGATGGTAGCGACTAAATTGGTAATCGTTTCGCCTACCGTGCCTCCTCCGGGAATCTGCATTCCGGAAAGAGCGTCTAAATCAGCGGGAGCTTTATCGGCGACCACTTGGGTTACATTCTTTACGAATTTCTGAAATTCATCGTTTTTGGCGGCAAAATCGGTTTCGCAGTTGATCTCCACCAAAACGCCGACTTTTTTATCGGCGCTAATCAGCGCGTTGACGGTTCCTTCGGCGGCAATCCGGCCTGCTTTCTTGGCGGCTGCGGCCAAACCTTTTTCCCTTAAGTATTCAATCGCTTTATCCAAATCCCCGCCGGTCTCGGCAAGGGCTTTTTTACAATCCATCATGCCCGCGCCGGTACGTTCGCGAAGCTCTTTTACAATAGCGGCAGTTATTTCAGCCATTAAATTTTCCTCCTTCTAACTTGTCACTCATATTTCCTATGTAGTTTAACCACAGATGGCGATAAATTCATTTTAAAAAAGGGTGGGTCTAGGTCTCCCCTTACCACCCTCATCAAAGGACTTAAGCTTGTTCCGCGACTGGCTCGCCGGAATCCGCAGCAGCAGCTTCGGCGCTTTCTGGCGTTGTTTCCGCAGCAGCGGTATCGGTTAACTGTTCTCCCTGTTTGGCTTCAAGCACCGCATCGGCGATTTTACCGGCCAGGAGTTTCACAGCGCGGATGGCATCATCATTACCGGGAATCACATAATCGATCTCATCCGGATCGCAGTTGGTATCGACAATACCGATGATCGGGATTTCGAGTTTTCTGGCTTCGGCAACGGCAATCCGTTCTTTGCGGGGATCAACGATAAAGATTGCCCCGGGCAATTTATGCATGTTGCGGATACCGCCCAAAAATTTCTCCAAACGCTCGGCTTCCTTTTTAAGATCCAATACTTCTTTTTTGGGAAGGGAATCAAAGGAACCGTCCTGCTCCATTTGTTCAATTTTCCGTAAGCGGTCTATCCGCGAACGAATGGTTTTGAAGTTTGTCAAAGTACCGCCCAGCCAACGTTGGGAAACGAAGAACATTCCGCAGCGTTCCGCTTCTTCCTTGATAGCGTCCTGAGCCTGTTTCTTGGTGCCCACGAAAAGAATGGCCTCGCCGTTTTCCACGACGCTCCGGGCATAATTGTATGCCTCGTCTACTTTCTTAACAGTCTTCTGGAGGTCGATAATATAAATACCGTTCCTCTCAGTGAAGATGAATTGAGCCATCTTCGGATTCCATCGTCTTGTTTGGTGACCAAAATGTACGCCTGCTTCCAACAATTGTTTCATTGAAATAACAGCCACATTAGCCACCTCCTCTCGTAAAGTTTTTTTCCGCCGCCTCCATCTTCTCCCGGCAGACCCGTAAGCTACGGGACCGCTGCCGAAATCCGCAGGCGTGTGTAATCAAATGTACACCGCTAAATAGTATACCATAGGAGCGCCAAGTTGGAAAGAGTTTTTTTGATTTGTCAAGGGGAATTTTTAGACAATTCGGAAACAGCAAAAAAACTTTTGGGAATCCACTCCCCATGCCGGGCCCATTCATTCCAAAATGCTACAAGAGGATTTCAACGAATTGCTTAGAATCATTCATCCATGAAGACTATTTTTTCTTCCATCATTTCATTTAAGAGCAGGACGATTATGAAACCTAAAAACTCCTTTTTCAGCTTGCTTATGGTATTGGTTTCCGCTTTTTTGGCGGTTATACCGGCTTTTGCCGAAGATACCGGGATCTCAACCGGATTTGACGCCGGTTACCGGGTTGATAATCTGCGCTGGAATATTGCGGGAAACATTGAGGGCGCTTCCCCCAATATTTTATCGGAGTTGACCTGGAAAGACCTGAAAATTTTCCAAACCGGCGTCCATACCAAAATCAACCTGGACTCGAATATTTTTTTTCAGGGTTCCGCCGGCATCGGCATCATTACCAGCGGCAAAAATCAGGATTCCGATTATCACGGCGATAACCGTACCTTGGAATTTTCCAGATCCAATAACAGCAGCAACGGGGACTATGTTGGCGACATCTCCCTGGCGGTAGGCATCAACACGCTTACCGGAGGGATGTTCCAAATTTCCCCTCTGTTTGGATATGCTTATAACTGGCAAAATGTCCGGATGACCCATGGTTATCAAACTATAGACACCGAGAATGATTATCATGGTCCGATTCCCGGGCTGAACAGCACCTATAAAACCAAATGGCAAGGGCCCTGGCTGGGAGTGAGCTTGAAGGGGGATTTGTCTCCCGCCTGGACCCTGTTCGGGAATATGGAATATCATTTGGTATCCTATTACGGTGTAGGAAACTGGAACCTAAGGACGGGCGTAAATGGCTTTGAACATCCGGTGAGTTTCGAACATTCCGCGGATGGCGATGGTCGTGCTTATTCGGTTGGACTTGCTTTTTCACCTACCGACCAGACCCATTTCACTCTTAAATATTGCTATAGCTTGTGGTCAACCGATGAGGGCACGGATACCACTTATTTTAATAATGGGACCTACGGTGTGACCCGTTTTAACGAGGCGGTGTGGGAATCGAGGGCGGTAATATTCTCTTATGTTCAAAGTTTTTAAGTGTTATTCATATTTTTATTTTACTTTAAGTCCAAGTCTCCCGTTATCCCATGATCCAGCAGTTCGATGCCCATAAGTTTTGCCCTCACCCCATCTGTTCATTCAGAGAAGCTGCCCTCTCCCGTTTTACGGGCGAGGGATTATGATTGCCTATGTTTCGCTGTTCTGAGCCTTCCCTTGCTCCAGCATACGGTAGCGGGGGAAGGGCGGTTTTTTTGAGTAAGCCTTAGAGATGGGGGCCTTACTTGAGATCTCCGTTATTGCCCAGCACCTCCAGCATGACCAGCGCGCCGAGCTTAAAACCATATGCAAAGGAAGCGTAAGCTTCCATCACACTGGAGTCGCAATCCAAATCCAAAAGCCCTTCCAGGGCCTTGTAATCTTCCGCCGGGAGCCTCTTTTGCA